>NZ_JBTXLQ010000022.1:0-1666 GCF_054871705.1 Brucella sp. LJL56 | reverse complement strand
GTCTTGAGGCGTGTATCGCTGAGGAGGCCCTGTTCTTCGAGGACGGGATAGGCCATTGATGCGAGCAGCGAGTTGATCTGCTTGAGGTCTCGGATGGTGTCGAGATGGATTGTGCTGGTCTCGATGCTGCGAGTAGCGCCTTCACGCAGACGGGTGAAGTGGCGCAGGCTCGTCTGCTTTTCCAGTTCGCGCAAGCGGTCCTTTTCCTGCACGAGCTGACGGGCCGTGCGACCATCGCGCGAAACGATCACATTGAACGCCATATGCGCATTGGCCAGAACCATGGCGTGGAATTGGCTGAGTTCTGTCCAGCCTTCCTCGGTGAACTCCAGCTTGTGATCCATCTTCTTTTGAACATGCACCAGCATGTTGCGCACGATGATATCGCCGACCTGTTCAAGCTTCACACATGCGCCCAACAATTCCTGCATGCGCAATGACTCGAAGTCGGTCATCTCATGGGTTGCAAGCCGGGTCAGGTAAAGCTTGATCGCGGCATGGCGCTTGTCCACGCGGTCATCGAGGGCTTCCAGCTCATCGATCCGCACCTGATCGGGCTTTTCATAAAGCTCGATGATCCGCCGCAGCATGACTTCGATCGTATCGCAGACGCCGACCACTTCGCGGGTTGCATTGGCGAGCGCCTGCGAGGGCCGGTCGAGAACGGCGGTATCAAGGGCGCTATATTGCTCGATCTCGATCGGCTGCTGCGAAGCAGGGCTATCCTTGCCTGCATTGAGATTGACCAGCGCTTCGGTTGCACGCAGCACGAGGCCGGAAAGCGGAATGCCGGCAATCATCACGATGACATTGAACAGGATATGCGCATTGACGACCTGCGAGACCGGATCGGCGCCAAGGAAGGCGACCGAGGGCTTGAAGGTCTGGTAAAGCACCAGCATGATGAGCGATCCGGCACCGCGCATCAAGAGATTGCCGAGCGGCACGACGCGGGTTTCAGGCGGTGCCTGGCGGGTCAGGATCGGGGCGATGATCGACGATCCCAGATTAACGCCAAGAACCATCACCACGGCAAGCTCGGGATGGATCAGCCCGCGCGAGGCAAAGGTGGTGAGCAGGATGACGGCGGCGACGCTGGAATGAAACAGCCATGTCATCAGCGCTGCGAGCAGATAGGCTGTGATCGGATCGCCGGACAGATAATCGACGATGACCGGCAGCAATTCGCTTTGCCGCAGCGGCTCGGTGGCCTGTCCGGTCATTTCCAGCGACATGATGAGAAGGCCGATGCCGACCAGAATGCGGCCGATCTGGCGCCAGTCGCGGCGCTCGGTGGTCATGAAGATGCCGGTGCCGATGACCAGGCAGAGTGGCACCAGAAGTGTGAGGTCGTAGCTCAGGATCTTGACGACGAGGGCGGAGCCAAGCTCGCCGCCGCGCACGGCCATGAGGCCTGCGACACCGCTGACAAAACCGGAACCGACGAATGAACCGACGAGAAGTGTGACCGCTGTCGAGCTTTGCAGGGCGACAGCAAGGGCAAGGCCGAAGGCGACGGACAAAAGCGGGTTCTGCATCTGGTTGCGCAGGCGTCTGCGCAGCCGGTCGCCATAGGCACGCTCCACCCCGGTCCGCACCATCCGCGTCGCCCAAAGCAAAAGCGCAACTGCACCGGCCAGATGCAAAAGGACCAAAGAACCGTTCA
>NZ_JBTXLQ010000021.1:0-1823 GCF_054871705.1 Brucella sp. LJL56 | reverse complement strand
GTAAGCGGGGCAGATCCGGTGGCAGTGCTGACAAAGTTGGCAGTTTGGCGGACTGTGCGCTGACTGGAAAATAGCCGGAGCGCTCAAGAGCGTGCTGCGACAAGGGAGGCGAGCTTTGGTATAAGATGATCTTCATCACCGATTTCCAGCCGATCACCGAGATAGTGCCAGAACGACAGGCCGAGTTTCTGGCAGGTCTTCATCAGACCGAGCATGCTGTCACGCGCCTGACGACCGTTTCGACTGACCGTGCCACCAGAGATCTTTCGCTTGATGACAAAGCCGCGCAAATCTCTTTCCGACGCATTGGTGTGCAATGGGATTTCGGGCCGCTCAAGAACCCGCAGCAATTCTGCCTTGCGTCGTTTCAGACGCGACAAGAGTTTGTCGAGATCGCTATAGCCGGTGTGGATGGAAAAGATCCGGTCGAACCTTGCCTCAAGGGCCTGGGCTGCACGACGGCTGGGACTTCGGGAAAAGTCTTTCAGAAGCTTGTAAAAGAGCCAGATGAGCTCGCGCAACGTTTCGACATGCGCTACCTGCTGCGGCGTTGCCGGCATCAGCTTGTGCAACAGCCGTTCTGCATGGACCCAACACAGCGCATGCGTGCCGACACGAAACTGTCCAGCATCATCGGAGACAATGACAGCATTGCCAAGCAACCCGTGATGGCGGATAGCGCCCCAGATGCCTGCCTCCGCAAATGGACGAATAACGGCCTTGTCGAAGATGTCGATCCCCTTGGCAGCCAGATATGTGAGAAACGGAACCTGGTTAGGAAACCGTCGTGGCTCAGATGTTCTCAAGCGCGTCAGAAGGGCGGGATCCACCCGGCGGTCTTCGAGAAAGGCGAAGGCAGCATTGTTGAGGACATAGTCCTGATAATTGCCGCGCAGCAGGGCCAGAAAGTTCAGCCGCGACTTCGACGGCGCCGTGCGAAAGGCGGTAAAATACTCGCCTCCTATCTGGGTGGTATGGAAATTGCGCCTGGCATGGCGAGCACCTGTGTCATCGACCGTGACAAAGGGGGCCGAGACCAGGCCAGCATGCAGCACCGCGGCATCCTCGGCATGAAAGCCGTCCAGTCGCTGTGTCAAAAAGCGGATGACCTGACGTTTGGAAATCTCGACGCCAATTTCGTTGAGCAGAGTCGTCAGCCGCTGTGTTGTGACCTGCCCATGGCTGTGAAGCATCAGACAGAAGCGCCGCAGATTGGCGCCGTAGCCACTCTGTATTCCTGCAGGCAGAGGTGCGACGATCGTGCGGCCATCGGGCGCTATCCAGCATTCACGACGATAGCGCACCACGTCGGCCCGCATGACCAGATCCCGCACCACGCAATCTTTATAGCCCTTGAAGCGCGATCCGGGCGGTGCGCTTGCAGGCAAAAACTCTTCACGCGTGATGTTATCCGTGTCGCCTTTCGGTCCGCGCCGCCGCACAGGTGTTTCTTTGCCTGCAACCGTTTTTTCACTGGTCGTCTTTTCCATACCCGAGGGTCTGAACGGCGGGCGAGGCGGCAGATTTTTAAGCCGCGCAATCTCATCGCGCAGAAGCTGGTTATCGACCTTCAGTCGAGCGTTTTCAATCCTGAGCTGGTCGTTCTCGTCACGAAGCTTCCGGTTTTCGGCCTCGAGCTTCTCGATCCGGATGTCGGACCGATCCGCCCGCTCCGCCAAGCCGGTCACCAAATCCCGCAGCGCTTTCAGCGACAACGTATCTGCATGCTCGACCGTGGGAAGGCGCCGCTTCGTCATAAAGGGAGTGAATCATGATTTACGGAAAACGGGAATCCCTCTTGCCACCAAATCTGCTCCAGTTAC
>NZ_JBTXLQ010000020.1:0-2138 GCF_054871705.1 Brucella sp. LJL56 | reverse complement strand
ATCTTGTAGCCGATATTGGCGGCTTCCAGATTGGGGAACACGAAGATATTGGCATTGCCCTTCAAAGGAGAACCGGGTGATTTGGCATGGCTGATCGCCTCCACGAAAGCGGTGTCGAACTGCAACTCGCCATCGATGCACAGATCGGGTTTGCGCTCCCGCACCGTCCGGGTTGCCTGAACGACCTTCGATACGCGTTCATGCGCGGCGCTGCCGCCGGTGGAGAAGGACAGCATGGCCACGGCCGGGTCTTTCTCGGTCAGTTGGCGGTATGAGTCTGCCGACTGGATGGCGATATCGGCCAGTTGGGCGGAATCCGGTTCCACCACGAGGCCACAGTCGGCAAAGACGAAAGCGCCTTTCTTTTGATGATGCGACTGGCACAACAGCATCAGGAAGAAGCTGGAGACAAGCGAAGCGCCTTCGGCCTTGCCGATGATCTGCAGGGCATGGCGCACCACATCGGCTGTCGTTGCAACCGCACCGGCCACGGTTCCATCCGCATCGCCCTCCCGCACCATCATGGCGGCAAAGCCGAGCGGTGTCTTCACCATAGCTTCGGCCTGTTCTTCGGTCATGCCCTTGGCCTGACGCAACCGATAGAGTTTTTGCGCGTAATCTGCGCTTCTGTCCGATGTTTTGGGATCGATGATCGCGATCTTTGAACCGTCGATCTGCCTGCCGATGATATTTTCGGACCCCAGAAGCGTGACGCGGGCAATGGCTTCCCGTTCGGCACGCAGCGCCGCATCGATGATGCGCGGGTCTTCGCCTTCGGCCAGCACGATGTGGCGTGGCCTTGAACGGGCTTTCTCAAAAATCTTTTCCAACGGCAGCATGGATGTTTGTTTCTCTGGAATGGCCGGGAGTTGTCCTCCCGGCCGGATCATTGATGGACTGGTTCAAACCGGCATTTGCTGGCGCATGTCGGCCTTGTCGATGCCGGCCACGATGACGGGTTTCTTCATCGCATCGCGGCGGAAAGGTTCGCCCAGTTCCTGATTGAGCACGACTTCGATGAAGGTGGTCACGCCCTTGGCCTGCTCATCGATTGCCGTCTGCAAGGCTTCGGTGAGCGCCTGCTGGCTATCGACGGTCACACCCTTGAGGCCGCAGCCATCCGCCACCTTGGCATAGCTCAGATTGGGATTGAGCTCGGTTCCCACGAAGTTGTTGTCGTACCACAGCGTCGTGTTGCGCTTTTCGGCACCCCACTGATAGTTGCGGAAGATGACCATGGTGATCGCAGGCCAGCCCTTGCGACCGATGGAGGTCATCTCGTTCATGGAGATGCCGAAGGCACCGTCGCCGGCAAAGCCGACCACCGGCGTGTCGGGCTGGCCGATCTTGGCGCCGACGATGGATGGGAAGCCGTAACCGCAGGGACCGAACATGCCCGGCGCCAGATATTTGCGTCCATGCTCGAAGCTTGGATAGGCGTTGCCGATGGCGCAATTATTGCCGATATCGGTGGACATGATGGCGTTCTTCGGCATGCCGGCCTGAATGGCGCGCCATGCCTGTCGTGGCGACATACGGTCCTTCTCGCGCTCACGGGCACCGGCATTCCAATGCGTGCCCGGATCGTCATCCTCGTGATCCATCGACGAAAGCTGCTGCAGCCAGGCGGACTTGCGCTGATGGATGAGCTGCTTGCGCTCGTCGCGACCGGCATTGCCTGCATTGGCGCCCATCTGGTCGAGGATCTGCTGCGCGACCTGCTTGGCATCGCCGCAAATGCCGACCGTGATCTTCTTGGTGAGGCCGATGCGGTCCGGATTGATGTCGATCTGGATGATCCTGGCGTCCTTCGGCCAGTAGTCGATGCCATAGCCGGGCAGCGTCGAGAACGGATTGAGGCGAGTGCCGAGCGCCAGAACCACATCGGCCTTGGCGATCAGTTCCATCGCGGCCTTGGAACCGTTATAGCCGAGCGGGCCAACCGAGAGGGGGTGGCTGCCGGGGAAGGCGTCATTGTGCTGGTAGCCGCAGCAGACCGGCGCATCGAGCCTTTCGGCAAGCGCGATGGATTCCGGGATCGCGCCACCGATGACGACACCTGCGCCGTTGAGGATGACCGGGAACTTTGCTTCCGTCAGAAGCTTTGCAGCCTCGGCAATGGCGTCGCGTCCGCCGCT
>NZ_JBTXLQ010000019.1:0-3150 GCF_054871705.1 Brucella sp. LJL56 | reverse complement strand
TCGTGAGCGCGACGAACAGCCCACTGCTTTCGGCGTTGACGGGATCGCAATAGCACTTTCTTTCAGAACTTCTGTTTTGCCCGCTTCGGCATAAAGTAGGTTCGGATATTGACGAGTGCTTCGGCGACGTCAGCAGCATCCTGGCGGGTCGCTTTCCGTTTTGTCTTGCCGAGCTTGCGGATGGGCGCAATGATATCGCCAGTCCCGGCATGACCTCGAAGAACCGGCTGCCAAAGCCTCGGCGCGTATCCTGTTGCCAGCAAAAAGCAGAGGTCCCAATCGAACGGATCAAAGGTTTGGTCATCGATCCTGGTGAACCTGGGCCTGTGGTCTTTCGGGGTTTCGGAAAGGTTCGCGGAGATACGGTTATATTCCGCAACGATCGTCTGCACGGCCCGATGTTCGGTTGTTTCCATCGGCAAGTTCAGGGCGCCCTGGCCGGTCAGTTCCGGGATCCACTTGCGTGGGTCGATGAACTTCGGGCCGATGATGAGAGCCGTAAGATAACCATCGAGACCGCTCATTGACCAGATTGGCGATGCCGGACGACGTGCCCTGATAAAGGCTTCGAACGCCTCGTCATCGAGCTTCGGTCGTGCCGCCGTCGCCTGGCTGTTCGGTGTCATGCCGCCCGTCGCTCCTGCTGTGTCATCGCTTCACGCTCAGCCTTCCAGGCCCACGGCAGGAGACTTTCCATTTCGTTGGCTTTCACTTTGCCGGAGATGATGCGCTCCAGCACATCGGCAAGCCAGACCTCGGGGTCCACACTATTCAGTTTACAGGTGTTGACGAGCGATGCGAGGACAGCGAAAGTCTTTCCACCCCGCTCGTTGCCCACGAACAACGAATTCTTCCTCGTCAGGGCCACGGATTTCATTGAACGCTCGACCACATTGGAGTCGACCTCGACCCGGCCATCATCAAGGCAGGCTGTCAACCCGCTCCAATGGTTGAGCGTGTAGCTGACGGCCTTGCCAAGTGCCGATTTCGCCGACACCTCGTCGCGCAGTTCGGTGAGGTGGGCCTTCAGCTCCCTCATGACTGGAGCTGCCTCCCGACGTCTCACGACGAGCCGGGTATCGGCGCTTTCGCCGCGCAGTTTTGCTTCGATCCGATAGATTTCCGCAATCCTGGCAAGGATCGACAAAGCCTCCGAAGAACCCGTCAGCTTGACGACATCAACGAACTTGCGCCGGGCATGGGCAAGGCAGAAGGCTAGCCGCATGGGTGCGACATTGCTCTTGCCCCGACGTTTGACCATGGTTTTATAGGCTTGGTATCCATCGACTTGAAGCACGCCGGTAAACGACGACAATTGTCCCTCGATCTCGCGGGCGCTGCGGCTTTCGGTAAAGATATAGGCCACAGCCGGCGGTGCCGGACCATTCCAGGGACGGTCGTCAACCGCCTGCGCCCATAACTGGCAGACCTTGGTTCGTTTGCGGCCCGGCTCGAGCCGGGGCAACGGCGTCTCGTCGCAGAACACTCTCGGCTGCGAGCGGATAAAGGCGGTAAGCGCGTCATAGAGAAGCTCCAGCCACCAGGCGACCCGCATCACCCAGGCGCCAAGCGTGCCGCGATCGATGATGACACCGCAGGAGGCCAGCATTTGCGCCTGACGATTGAGCGGGAGATGCCAGGCAAACTTCGAAACAGCGACATGCGCGGCAAACGCAGTGGTCACCATGCCACCGTCCATCACGCGCGCCGGTGCAGGTGCTTGCACGACGGCACTCTCACAGGCCCGGCATGCATAGCGCGGCCGGATCGTCCGCTTGACCCGGACAACAGCAGGTACGATGTCGAGCGCCTCGCTGACGTCCGTGCCGATGCAATGCAGTTCGAACGAACAGCAAGGGCAAATCTTGCTCTCCGGCTCAATGATCTCTTCATAGCGCGGAAGATGCTTGGGCAAACGGCCGATATTGCGGGCAGGCGATCGCCGTGCCTGTGTTTTGTCTTCATCGGCCGGTGCGGCATCGTCATTGGCTGCAACGGGAATATCGCCTGGATCGCCCAGGTCGAGTGTTGCCTGGGCCGGATCGATGATCGTCATCTTCTCCGATTTCGTCCCGAAGAGCTGGCGCTCAAGGAAGACAATACGCGCTTTGAGGTCGGCATTCTCTTCGTCGAGCGAGAGAATGATCCGGGTCAATTGCGCAGCATCCTGAGGCAAGGGATCGGGTCGAAGCAGCATGACTGACCCTACCATATGAGCCTGAATCTTCAAGCAAAACCAATAGGATCAGCCTACTTTTGAGGGTCGTCTCACCGCGTTTCGCTTGACCCGTGTCCAGTCAATGCCCGCCAGTAAAAGCGAGAACTCCTGGGCATTCATCTGCATCGCACCATCGCGGATCGGGGGCCAAACAAACTTTCCGCTTTCCAACCACTTTGTCGCCAGGATCATGCCTGACCCATCCCAGTAAATGCAGCGAAGTCGATCCAGACGCTTGGCGCGGAACACGAACACGTCGCCACAATAGGGATCGGCCGCAAGCGCTGACGCCACCAAAGCCACAAGACCATTCATACCGCGCCGGAAGTCGACAGGTTGCGTCGCCACCATGATCTTCACGCCACTCGGCGAAACTCCGATCACCGGCGACCTCGCAAGGCCGCCATCATCGCTTGCGCCAGTTCAGGTGCTACCGGGCCCATAACCGTCATGCGCGCGCCAGCAATCTCGATCTCAATCCGACCTGCGGCAACGTGGGCGACATCCGACGGCAAGCTTCCGGGAGGCGTTCGATCGCCAACCACCGTCACGGGCACGAACATCGCCTGCTGCGCACTGGACCTCGCAGATCGTTGGGAGGTCAGCCCAGCGTCCCGGCGCCAGACGTTCAGCAAGCCGCGATTGACGCCCCAGCGCCGGGCAACGGCCGAGATGTTAACATCAGGTTCCGCGCTTTCCGCAAGGATCCGCGCCTTCTCCTCGTCTGACCAATTCCGCCGCTGGCGCCGACCGGTGATCACCTCGATCCGACGATACTTTCCCTCATGCCCAGCTTCATGCATGCCTTCATCCATGACTTCAAGCATGGCATCAGCGCGTTCTCCAACCATTCCATTCCGCTCCTATCGATGAAGGAGCTTATCTCGCGGCCTCATTCACAAAAGAAAAGGTGGGTTGTTCGTCGCGCTCAC
>NZ_JBTXLQ010000018.1:0-3880 GCF_054871705.1 Brucella sp. LJL56 | reverse complement strand
TGTTGATTTTCGCTGAGAACTGATGGAGTGGATGCCCCCTCCCGACGGCATCGCAATGTGCCATAGTGATGTTTGCAGCAACGTCACTCAGAGGAGAGAGCATCCATGAAGGAAGTTAGCATTGTCGGCCTTGATCTTGCAAAGCGTGTATTTCAAGTCCATGCGGCCAGTGCCGATGGCGGTTTTGTTCTCCGCAAAAAATTATCTCGCGTCCATGTAATGGCTTTCTTTCAGAGGCTTCCGAGTTGCACCGTTGCGATGGAAGCATGTGCCACCGCCCATTATTGGGCTCGTGAAATTGGCAAGCTCGGCCATGAAGTTCGGCTGTTGCCGCCTGCTTATGTGAAGCCGTTCGTAAAACGACAAAAGAATGATGCGGCGGACGCTGAAGCTATTGTAGAGGCAGCCATCCGGCCCTCAATGCGTTTCGTTGCACCAAAGACAGAGAAGCAGCAGGCTGCTTGCATGGTTTTTCGGACGCGCGATTTGTTCGTCCGTCAGCGCACGCAGCTTATCAATGCTCTTCGCGCCCACTTGGCTGAACATGGTGTTATTGCACCCCAGGGAATTGCGAACCTCGCTGCTTTGATGGGGATCGTTGACGATGATAATAACGGTCTCAAGCGCGTGGTCGTAGAGACTGCCCGACTTTATCTTGAGCAGATTGATCTGCTTAGCTCCCGCATTGGCAATCTTGAGAAAGCAATCAAGTCAGAAGCTCGACAATCCGATAACACTGCGCGCTTGATGTCTATGCCTGGAATGGGCCCTATCACTGCCATGGCCATTGAAGCCTTTGCTCCTACTATGACAGCGTTTCGAAAAGGACGAGATTTTGCGGCATGGCTCGGTCTGGTGCCAAGACAGCACTCGAGTGGCGGCAAACAGGTACTGGGCAGAACGTCAAAAATGGGACAGCGCGACATTCGGCGGCTTTTAATTATCGGTGCAATGACAGTAATCAGATGGGCGTGCCGTAAAGCACCGCCAGAGAACTCGTGGCTTGGGAAAATGTTATCACGCAAGCCGCGTATGCTCGTCGCCATTGCACTTGCAAATAAAATGGCGCGCAGCGTCTGGGCGATGATGACAAAGAATGAGGAATTTAAAGTTTCCGCTCTCGCCTCTGCATAAGCAAAGATAGCAGTGTTGTAGCGAGATCGGATCGTCGGCGTGTGAGGAGATCAGCGAACGGTAAGGACAGAGATTGGAAAGACGGACTGGAAATGCAACCGGGTCAGTGAGCCTCGAGCTCGTAGAACTGATTTTGCGCCAGCTCCGCTTAGCTCCATACCGGCCAGTAGTCATAAAAGGACTACAGTAAAGGCCTGATACATGACCGCATCCAATCACACGTTGAAACCGCTCGAAGAAAAGCCTTGCATGAACGGGGGCATCCATACATGACCCGGTTTGGGGCGATATTTCCATCGAGAACTGACCCATGTTTGAACCTTCCCTCGTGCGTTTTCAGCGAGGGCTATGGAGTGATCGACATGGCATTATTGAGCGTCATCCGGCGCTGGCATTTCCGGGATCAACTATCGATCCGAGAGATTTGCCGCCGTACGGGCTTATCCCGGAACACCATCCGCAAATATCTTCGTCTCGGTAACGTAGAGCCGAAGTTTCAGGTTCCCGAGCGACCAAGTAAACTCGATCCGTTTGCCGACCGTCTGGTAATCTGGCTGAGAACAGAGGCAAAGAAGTCTCGTAAGCAGAAACGTACGATAAAGCAGTTGCATGCGGACCTCGCCGCCCTTGGCTATGAAGGTTCCTATGGCCGTGTGGCCGCCTTTGCGCGGGAATGGCGCGCTGATCAGCACCAACAGCAGCAGACGGTGGGCCGAGGGACTTTTGTGCCGTTGAGCTTTGAACCGGGTGAGGCCTTCCAGTTCGATTGGTCGGAAGATTGGGCTATCATCGGCAGTGAGCGAATGAAGTTGCAGGTTGCTCATACCAAGCTCAGCTATTCGAGAGCCTTTATTGTACGCGCCTATCTCCTGCAGACACATGAGATGTTGTTTGACGCCCACAACCATGCCTTCCGGGTACTCGGCGGCGTTCCCCGACGCGGTATATACGATAACATGCGCACGGCCATCGACAAGGTTGGACGTGGCAAGGAACGTGACGTCAATATACGCTTTCAGGCCATGGCCAGCCATTATTTGTTCGAGCCGGAGTTCTGCAACCCTGCTTCCGGCTGGGAGAAAGGACAGGTCGAGAAGAATGTTCAGGATGCCCGCCACAGGCTTTGGCAACCTATGCCGCGTTTTCCATCACTGAACGCTTTGAATGACTGGCTGGAAGAGCGTTGTAGAGCCTTCTGGGCAATGACGCCCCATGGAAAGGTGCGCGGTACTATCGCCGATGCCTGGGCGGAAGAAGCACAATCGCTCATGCCGGCCTCCCGACCTTTCGATGGCTTTGTCGAATACACCAAGCGCGTATCGCCGACCTGCCTCGTCCATCTGGAGCGCAACCGGTATAGCGTTCCGGCGTCTTTCGCCAATCGCCCAGTCAGCCTGAGGGTTTATCCAGATCGTGTCGTCGTCGTCGCGGAAGGCCAGGTCATCTGTGAGCATTTGCGCATCTTTAACCGCTCACACCAAGGACCCGGGCAAACCGTTTATGACTGGCGACATTACCTGGCCGTCGTGCAACGAAAGCCCGGTGCTCTTCGCAATGGCGCTCCTTTCACCGACCTTCCAGAAGCCTTTCGCACACTCCAGCTATATCTCTTGAAGAAGCCGGGAGGCGACAGAGAAATGGTCGATATTCTCGCTCTTGTTCTTCAGCACGACGAACAGGCCGTGCTGGTGGCCGTCGATATGGCGCTGAAGTCCGGCGTTCCAACGAAGACCCATATCCTGAATCTTCTTCATCGTCTGGTGGACGGCAAATCCTTTACGCCGCCCGCGATCAATGCACCGCAGGCACTCACGCTCAGCAATGAGCCCAAGGCCGATGTCGAGCGCTACGATACCTTAAGAAAGAAGGAGACCCGTCATGCGTCATAATCCAGCAAGCGGTGCCATTGTCATAATGCTCAAGCAACTCAAAATGCATGGTATGGCGCAGGCCGTCGGTGAACTAACTGAACAAGGATCGCCGGCATTCGAGGCCGCCATTCCAGTCCTCTCGCAGCTCCTCAAGGCAGAAACGGCAGAGCGTGAAGTCAGATCGGTAGCGTATCAGCTCAAAGCCGCTCGCTTTCCAGCCTATCGCGATCTCAATGGATTTGATTTCGCAAGCAGCGAGATAAACGAAGTACTGGTCCGGCAACTTCATCGAGGTGACTTTCTCGATGATGCAAACAACATCGTTCTCGTTGGCGGACCTGGTACGGGCAAGACCCATATCGCTACAGCCATCGGTGTGCAGGCAATTGAGCACCATCACAAACGGGTCCGCTTCTTCTCAACCGTCGAATTGGTCAATGCGCTGGAGCAGGAGAAAGCTCAAGGCAAATCCGGACAGATGGCTAATCGGCTTATCTATTCCGATCTCGTCGTTCTCGACGAACTTGGATACCTGCCATTCAGTGCGTCTGGTGGTGCGCTTCTATTCCATCTGCTGAGCAAACTCTACGAGCGCACGAGCGTCATTATTACCACCAACCTCAGCTTCAGTGAATGGGCGAGCGTATTCGGGGACGCAAAAATGACCACTGCGCTGCTCGACAGGCTCACCCACCATTGCCACATCTTGGAAACCGGAAACGACAGCTTCCGTTTCAAAAACAGTTCAGCGCATGAACCTCAAAAAGCAAAGGAGAAAACCGGAACCTTGACCAATACCGCAGACCCAAACAATACTTAAAGAGCGGGTCAAATCTCGGTGGAAAAACCGGGTCAGTTCTTAGCGAAAATCAACA
>NZ_JBTXLQ010000016.1:0-11920 GCF_054871705.1 Brucella sp. LJL56 | reverse complement strand
GCAGCGCTTTCAGCGACAACGTATCTGCATGCTCGACCGTGGGAAGGCGCCGCTTCGTCATAAAGGGAGTGAATCATGATTTACGGAAAACGGGAATCCCTCTTGCCACCAAATCTGCTCCAGTTACTGTTGCTGCCGCTGGCGCGCGCCAGTGCGGCCTTAGCACGGCTCGACGAGCGCATGGCGCACTCGCCGGTCGGTACAGGGCTGATCGAACGGTTGCATTTTGCTGATGCCTGCGCGTCGCTGTGGCTCGATGGTGAACTGGTCGAGATGGAAGATCTCGTCCTGCATGAGGCAGCGCGCGATATCCGCTCACCCAGTCATGCTCTGACCATTGCCCGCGACGTGTTGCAAACACGGCGTCGCATTGCAGCGCAGCCACCGGGCTGGGCGCTGAGCCCCAACGGCTTGCGCAGTCTGCGGGTTGGCGGGCCGGCTTGGCCTGTACCATCAGCTGGAGATGACGGCATCGTCGCGAAAAGTGAAAGCGACGCGGTGTTCGATGCGGCGGTCGGTCGGCAGGACCGGGACGGGGCGGGGGGAAACAATCGTCTGGATGACGGGCTCGAGTTGCCGGGCATCGATCTCGACGCCATTGACGCGGTGCTAGCACGATCCGACGACGTGCTGGCAAGGGTGAAGCAGCCACAGCGGTTACCAAAGCCGGAGACAGACCCGCTGATCCGTGATCCCGACTGGGATGAAGAGGAACGGCTCAACGAATGGCGAACGGTGCTGCGTTCGATCCGCGATTTGCCGCCGGTGTTGCAGGCGATCCTGGCGCTCGATGCCTGGAACGAGCTCGCGGTTTTGCAGCGGGCGCCATGGCTTGGCCGTTTGCTGGCCGCCTCACTGCTCCGGCGCGACGGACTGACCACGAAGGCGCATCTTTTAAGCTTCAATGCCGGCTTGAAAACCATCCGCGTCGAACGGCGCCGTCATCGCAATTTCGAAACCCGGCTCATCGCTTGTCTCGAGGGGCTGAATGCCGGGATCGAGCTTGGTTTCAAGGAGCATGACCGGTTGCTGCTTGCGCGGCAGATGTTGGAGCGGCGGCTGACGGGACGACGCGCCTCGTCCAATCTGCCGGGGCTCATCGAACTGGTGCTGGCGAGGCCCCTGGTTTCAGCCGGTATGATCGCCGCAGAACTCGACATCACGCCCCGTGCCGCCCTTCGCCTCGTCGAAGAGCTCAACCTGCGCGAGATGACCGGCAGGGGGCGGTTTCGGGCGTGGGGGATTACTTGAATATCGATGCTACCAAACACCTAATCTCACGCTACAATGAAATTCTCGGTTTCAGCGTGAATGAATTTTCGCTAAGAGCGGCGGTCGGCAAAAAAGGTAGTGGGTATGGCTCTGCACAAGGATGAGGTCCTTAATTCTCTCGCGGCAACCGCAAATGTGGCGCAGTTCGTCAGTTTTCGCCCTTCGCGCAAAGGGACAGTGTCGCAGAGTTATTGCCGTGTCGCGGGCTACCCTGAAAACTACCGGTTTGGTGACGTGAAGGAAGCTGTCGCCGCTTTGTTGGCTGCCAGTTCTGACAATATGGTCAACGTAAGAAGCTATGAACCTAGTAGCCCTCGGAGCCGTGAGTTTGTTTATGGGCTCGAGACTGTAGAGTGCATCCTGGAAACAATCTCGCGCCTGTCAACCGAGAATCTGCACCTTATTGTCAATGAAACTATCGATATCCACGATGGCGGCGTATCCGGAGTTCTGCAGGGGCAACTAATAGAATTTGCGCCGGATGATACCCCGAGATGCGTCGAGAAACCAGGAATCGCTTCGCTACCTATGCATATGGGAGAGCGCATCCTCCACACGGTATATGGTTTCTCCCCCGATCTGAATTTTCCCCCTAACGCACGCGTCGAATTTAGCATTCATCCAAAGGCTAGAGGTTATCACCAACGTCACACAATTGTCTGGGAATTCGAACCAGATGTATCTGACTTTTTGCCGGCTGCAGTCCACTGGCCGAATCGTTTCAGCCAACACTTGGGCGACAAAGTATACGGTCTTCTCGTAGCCGACTGTTTGGGTTTACCGGTTCCGAAGACTACGGTCATTGCTCGACGGACGGCACCCTTCACCTTTGGCCGCGAGACAGGTTCCGCCGAGGTCTGGACGAGGACGTCTCCGCGCGAACCGCAGCCTGGCCTTTACACAACTGTGAAAGGTTGGATTGATCCATTTACGCTCCTTGGTAAAGAGGATCCGGATGGTGAGAACCTACGTTCGGTATTGTGCCAAGCCGCCGTTCGAGCAAAGTTCTCAGGTGCCGCTGTCGCCGGTCCCAAAGGGCATGTGATCATCGAGGGGCGGCGTGGTGAGGGTGACCTTTTCATGCTTGGCCATCAAGCCCCTGAACACCTTCCGTCGTTTGTCGTCGAGAATGTTCAGGCGACATATAAGGTCCTGTCCAACCGGCTTGGTCCAGTTCGCTTCGAGTGGGTACATGACGGAGATATAGTCTGGATCGTTCAGCTTCATTGTGGTGCCACAGGTTCTGAGGCAGATGTGATTGTTCCGGGCGAAGCTCGGTCCTGGATCGAATTTAATGTCGCTGATGGGCTTGAAGCTCTTCGGAAGCAATTGACATCCGTTAGAGATGGCCAAGGCCTTCTGATTATAGGCGACGTTGGCTTGACAAGCCACGTTGCAGATTTGCTACGAAAGGCTAGGCATCCTGCACGCCTGAAGGCAAAATCTACGCCTTAGGGATGATCGTCATCGGTCGCACGATCGCTTCTCCAAATTTCTTCGATGATATCGTTTCCACGGACCTTGTGGACCGCCAAAACGTGCTCAGCTACATCTGGGACGGAGTGATCGACTACCAATTCAACGACATTGTTTCGCTTCGGCCGCTTGGACCGCTCCTTAAAGGGAAAGTCTTCTATTCTCTTGAAAGTCTCTATGCCCCGCGGTTGGGGATTAAATAGCGTCGATCCGCTGTTCAATGGGCTCAGCCATATCCGATCTCTATGCGCCGCAATTAATCCGGCGGAATCGATGGTCAAAACCGTTTGGGACTTGTCCCTATAGGCCCTGGCCTTGAGAAGGCCCCAGACCCGAGATGCAGAGAGCCAGAAGAAGCTTCGTGAATTGAGAAGCTCATACCAGTCTTTTGGTGTTAGACTGTCCTGCAAACAACGAGCCAGCAAATGGTCCTGCATTGGCTTCTGATCCCGAATAACTGCGCCAAGTAGATTCTCTTTGGCCAGTGGTATCGATTCCGGTCGGCGCTCCGATTCAAGCGCGAAGCGTGCCTGTCCAGACACCTCGTAAAGGTCAAGCAACGCACTTGCGCTCAGCAGTCCGTGCTGTTGGATTGCTGGCCAAGCATCGTCATGTGCCATGTGATACAAACGAGGATAGATCGTGATCAGCTCATCTTCAGTCATTCCATGTCCTTCGATCAATCAGGCCCGTGCGGCCGAAGCCCTTAGAAATAAGTGACACGCGCAGACCACACACACGCTCGACATCCTCGATAAACTTTCGGCTCACCGAGTTAAGCTCGTCAAATGTTGTAGCACCAGAATTGTCGGCACCGAGATAATCGACAAATGTCAAAGCGATATCAGTCGCGCCGTTCCAATAGGCAGATCTTCTGATCTGCTCCCAATTAAATTCTGCCATTCTCCTCGTTTTTCCGGAAACGCTCCCAATCTCTGTCTTGTCGATGGTCTCGACGGGGAGGCCTGACCGCTTGGCAATTTCATCAAACGTAACAATGACGCCCATTGGGCCGGACTCGCCTCCTACCCGGATTGGATATGTCCGCGCGACGACAATAACCTTTCTGACTCGGTTAAACGGTATTCCGGCGTCTGACAGACAACCAGCCGCCGAAGTTTCCCGCGAAGTGACATGTGGGTAGGATCCATGGTGAATGCTGAGGTCAGTTCCCTGAGTCCCTTCAAGCATCACTCTTTTTCCCGAAGCCAGAGCAAACTCCACCTTTTCCCGAACATCTGCAAGATAATTCTGAAGTTCTGGAATATCTCGGGCCAGCCGCACTTTCGATCCCCAAGATAAATCTACGTCCCTGCCCATGATTTTTCGCGCTGCCGCTGCTCCGACGCCCTGCTTTGTGGAGGAAATTCCGTCGAGGAGTTTCTCCTCCAAAGCGATGTCGGCGTCTTCAATGATCATCGCTTGGGGATCAATGAAGAGTCCAGCTTCTTTAAGGCGCGGATGTCCATCGAGTTCAATGTTGAGCCGCTTAAGCGAAATGGTTGAACCTGCGGCAATGCAAATGTCTGCGTCGGGATTAGAGCCTGTCCCCGATGGAAGCTGCCTATAGGTGTATTCCGGGTCCTGCACCTTATGGCCAGCGTTTGGCCCACCAACACGGACGAGTAAGTCATACTCTTTTGCCAATAAGGCGCAGATATTGCCCTTTCCTTCGCTTCCCCACTGGCCGCCTACAAAAAGGTCCACAAAGCCAGCTGGGAGATCACTCGATAAAATTCCCGTGGTCGCGAAGGTCACACAAGACTTGATGTCAAACTTTTCCGTAGCGACGACGATATCGGCGATATGTGATAGGCGATCCACCCCAGACTCGGTCTGATCTACCGCAGCCTCATCGTAGGTCGGAGCTTCCCGCAGATGAGCAGGGCGCTTCTCGAAGCGTTCGATAAGGACATCACGCGGTGCCGTGAGATGGATGTGATGAACGTTTTCCCGGCCAAAACGTTTTCTCAGGTATTCTACTTGCCCGGGGATCCGGGCCGAATCGATAAGAAGGAACTTTTTGTCTAGAGGAAGGTCAGTTTTTGACGCTGCGTCGGACACCCAAGCTCCACCCGTCTCGCGATCCAACGCTGCTCCGGCCTCCTGGAGCGCTCTCCGCTCATTCGGTACGTGCTTAACGGTTACGATGTAATTCCGAGTGGAAAGCTTCTCGCACGGGTAGCGCCGCATAAGCTCTTGTGCAAATACAGTCTTACCCACTGCAATGGGCCCTGAAAGGACGATTATCTTCTTCAACGCTTGCACCCCCCCGGTGAATCGATATCACCTATAGGTAGCAGTGTTGAATTGATTCGCTCAAGAGAGATGACGATGAATAATCATGTTGCTGTAAAGATGAAATCAGGCCCTAGTATCATGCTCGCTAGTGGTAACTGGTTCGACCTTCTCGATCCTTGGAGTAGCGAGTTTACGATTGAAGACATTGCACAGGGGCTTGCGAACATTTGCCGATATTCGGGCCAGTGTTCAAGGTTTTATTCTGTAGCTGAGCACTCGATTTATGTCTCAGATTCTGTTGAAGAATTTAAGCTTGAGGCCCTCTTGCACGACGCTACCGAGGCGTTTCTTGGTGACATCACTCGTCCACTAAAGCAACTGTTGCCGCAGTATCAGGAGATTGAGAAGTCAGTCGAAGACGCAATATTTGCGCGCTTTGGTTTGGAGAAGTGCTCCAAAGCAGTGGTCAAAGCCGCAGATTTAAGGGTCCTCGCTGCCGAGCAGCGACAGGTGATGCCTGCTGGTACCGATTATTGGGCGGCTGGATCGGGCGTTCAACGGGCGGATATCCGCATTGAATTCCTTTCGCCTTCGGTCGCGCGCGAACGGTTCATGGCCAGTTACGCCATACTCACTGGCACATAACACGACAATGCTAGAGCGTAGACTCATAAACTGATGCACCAGATGCGGACAGCGATCAGTTTGACAGCAGCGAGGAAATTGTCCGGGTTCTTGTCGTAACGTGTGGCGATGCCACGATAGTGTTTGATGCGATTAAAGAACCGCTCGACCAGATTTCTCTGGCGATACACCCATGGCGAGAACGCGAAGACGTCCTTACGGTTGGATTTGGGTGGAATATTGGCCCAGATTTTCCGTTCTGCTGCTGTCTTGCGGATCGCATCGGTATCATAAGCTTTGTCCGCAAGCAGCGTGCCGCCTGCCTTGATGCGTTCAATGAGACCCTCGGCCTGAGAGCAATCTGCAACCTGCCCGCCGGTCAGGCAAAGATTGACCGGGCGGCCTTCCGCATCAACAATTGCGTGGATTTTGCTTGTGAGGCCGCCGCGGGAACGTCCCATGCAACCATCGTCGGCATCCCCCTTTTTCCTGTGGCTGCGTGCTGGTGAACACGAACACAGGTGCTATCGATCATCACGATGTCGCCATCATAAGCCTGAGAGACAGCCTCCAGCAGCCGATCCCAGACACCGGAACGACGCCAGCGAACGAACCGGTTGTAGCAGGTCGTTGCAATACCATAGCGTTCAGGGATTTCTGACCACGACGAGCCAGTGCGGAAGCGCCACAGGATCCCGTTGAGAACCATGCGGTCATCAACCCGTGGAACTCCACGAGGTTTGCACGGCAACAGGGGTGCAATAATTGACCATTCCCGTTCTGTGAGCTCATAGCGGCGACGTGACATCAAAGACCTCCAAATCCGAGGCCCTTGAATCACTAATCCATTCAAATAGCTAGCCTATTTATGAGTGCACGGCCTAGTGCTTTCTGTCGGTACAATGCAGGCCGAATTAATAGAGAACATTCGGAAGAACCCGCCTTGAGTGTCATCTCGAGCCAAGGTGTGTCCTTCAAACATGCACGGTTGGCGCCATGCCTGTGCAAAGCAAAAGCCAGCAGACGGTTTTGATCAGATGTCATACGGTCGCTCTCAGACTTATATCCAAGATCGTCCGACCAGGCATGCTGGAATAGAGTCTTGACCTGGATCTCGAAGAAATTTGGGACCAAATCGGAAGGCCAATCTGGCAAAACCAGCTCTGCCGGAAAGAGGCTTCTTCCCGGCAATTCAGCTGCCTAATGCAGCCGCTCGAAATCGACCATTCGACCGATCAACTGCGATCCGGACACACAACTGAATGGGGGATTAGCATCTTGATGCGCTTAACTTGGTTTTCACGAAAGTCATCCGTTCAAGACGCGAGCTCGAGATCCGAGATCGTAGATGGCTGCAAACTTATTTGTTAGATTTGTCGCCCTGGACAAACCTGTCGTAGGAATCTTCCTCAGCCTCTTCGCCTTGCCAGCGTGGACTAGTGTCTTCGAAATGGAGAAGCGTGATCTCCTGATCGTATCGATCTGAACGCAGGCACATCTCGACGAGGGGTTCCCGGAACCAGACCCCAGCGGGTTGCGCAAAGCCTTTTTTCGTCTCATCCGTGTGGACCCCGCGGACGGCTGCTGCTTGGCTCGGCAACTCGTACATGACATCCTTTGTCTTGATATAAAGGCCCGATTTTAGCGCTGCTTGGCTCGGCCTCGCCCAGAGCCCGAATCCTTCGTTCGAGACGATCATGATGGCTCTTGTTTCGGTGTATTCGAGCCAGCGCAGAACGGCTGCGGTCATCGAAACTCCGTAGCGCTTGGCGGCGGCACCCAACATCTCGAAGTCGGGCCTTGTCTTCGCGGGTATCTGCCTCCGGTAGTCATGCAGCGGCATTAGCAGGTTCGCTGCGAAGGTGTCTGCCTCCTTCTCGATCCCGTTCCCGGCACCGCGTAGGACGCTGTCTTCACTGCAGTAGAATCCGCGCTGGTACTCTTCGCTCTCGTCAACGAGCGTGCGGTGCAGGATGAAATGCCCGAACTCGTGTGCGATTGTGAACGCCCGACGCCCCGCCGACTGTCCTTTGTGGCAGACGACGCTCCACTGCCGCGGGCGTGTATCCGAGTAAACGAGCGCGCCCATGCACCCAGGAATGTCCATGTCCTCCACTGCGTGAATAGGACCTTCCGGTGAGATGTCGCGCGAGTAGGAGAGCGCGATGTGCTCGATCGGTACGGGGCCACCATCGAAGCGGTTTTCACCGAATGCAGCGTCGAGTAATCGGGTGATCTTGTTGGACTCCTTCAGCGGCTGTGCCTTTACGATGCTCATTTGGAAGGTTTAGCTCCAAGCGTGCGTGCGATCTCACGCAACTGCTTTTTCGTGCTGTCCGGTAAACCGCTGTACTCGCGGAAAAATGCGGTATCCTCAGCGGCCTCGCGACTCGCATTTTCATTCCCCAACAAGTAGTCGACGGTGACACTAAGCGCCGCGGCGATAGCTGCGAGCTTCTCGGCAGAAGGACGGGGTGGGTTCTTGTTCTCCAGCTCCCAAATGTAGCTTTTTGACGATTCTGTCATCTGTGCAAGCTGATCGAGTGTAAGGCCCTTCTCTACGCGTAATGTCTTTATTTTCGGGCCAAAGGTAGAGGTCATTGCAGGGAATATCCGGTTTTCTGTGGTTGTTCGGAGTAGACGTATCTTATGCCCCTTGACTTCGGTATTCAAGTCACTCATTTTGTTCAGAGTAGCGAACTTTCTCTTTCGTTGAAGAGAACCCTACTAAAGGAGGATAAACGTGATCACCAACGTAATGAGGCCGCCTGACGGCCGGGAGAGTAGAAATGACGATCCGCACACAACATACCGGAATTGACCCGTTTGAAGACCATCTGGACGGTCTGTTGGCGAAAATCGCCTTCATCCTCCAGCTTCCGCCCTCGTTCCATGAGAAAGCAACCGACCGCTACAAGGCGGTAAGAGAATATCTCGAGGGTACTGCAGCGTTTCAGGACCAGATCGAGCACTTTTACGCACAGGGTTCGATGGCGATCGACGCCACCATTTCGACCCGGGGCACGGAAGACGAATACGACATCGATATCGTCGCCCAGCTTGGTGGACGCTTCCTGACGATGTCGCCGCTTGAAATTCTCAAGGAACTCGAACGCTCGCTGAACGGTTACAGGGGCATGCGGGCGGTTCGACAGACGCGGTGTGTGACGCTCGGATACGCCGACAATATGCACCTGGATATCACGCCTGCACTTCGCGATGTCGGCACAGCTGAACGCCAGAGCCGCATCATGCACGCGAAAGGTCCGAACACTTCGGCGGATGATGACGAGATCCCGATGAATGCGTTTGGCTTCGCGCAGTGGTATAAGGATCGCACGCCTTTTGAACTGCGTGTGCACGAAGCCTTCAAGCGTCGCTGGCAGGATGAGGGAATTCTTTCCACTCGGGCCGACGCAGAGGTTGACGAAGTCGATGAGCAGGCAGACTTTGTGGTGAAAAACACGGCCACCCTGGCCCTACAGTTGCTCAAGCGCTACCGCAACATCATTTACGCCGGAAGGTCTGGTCGGATGCCTCCTTCGGTTATGCTCGCATATTATGCCGGCCTGATGGCAATGCCCGGCCTGAGGCTCTCGGACATGCTGATCCGCATCTGCGAGGCAATCGTACATGACATCGAGGTCGCTGAGACAAAAGGCATGTTGCTGCACGTTGAAAACCCCTGTTATAGCAAGGACATCTTCACCGATCGCTGGCCTTCCGACCGTTCGCAGCAGGTCGGGTTCTCAAATGACCTGAAAAGCCTTCTTGAAGGCCTGCGTCGCGCCCGAAAGGGATTGCTGATGCCGGACGCTTTGCGGGACTGGCTGCGCGAAACCTTTGGTGACCTGGTAGTTACCGAAGCCGTCAGAAGGCTATCGGAAGCGACTGGCAAATCGGTCCGCGAAAGTCAGCAGTCTTATACCAGAACTGGAGCATTCATCCTTCCGACGGCTACTGGGGCATCGCCTGCGATGGCTTCGCCAGTAAGCGCGACAAAGCACACGTTTTTCGGAAAGATCATCAAATGAGCCGAATGACGATCACTCAACAGATCGACCAGATGAAGGCGGACTGGCCCGCTTTCAAGGTCAAGAGCGTTAATCGTGCGGTGCCTTCAGCACGATGGGTCGGAACACTGAAGCCCCATCTCGTCGCTTACGTACTGGAAATCAGGCTCGTGAGGGGTTGGCCGCAGGTGCGAATTCTATCGCCCCAGTTGAAACGGCTACCAGATAACCCGGAGGGGCAACTTCCTCATATTTTCCCTCCGATCGAGGATCCTACACTCTGTCTATTCGATCCGAAGACAGACGAATGGGACCCGTCTATGTCAATCTCAAAGACGATCGTGCCGTGGTCCATCGATTGGATCGCTTGCTACGAGTTCTGGTTGATGACTGGAGCATGGGAAGGCGGCGGCCGACATCCCGTCGCCGAAGACACCCCAGAAGAAGGAACTTTACAATGAACTATATGCCACCCCGCCGCTCCGACGGTACCATCCAGCAGACCCGAGTGAAGTTGCCGTGGCCCAAGGACAGGCTATTTCGAATCTTGTCTATCGATGGCGGCGGCATCCGCGGTGTGTTCCCCGCAGCCTACCTCACCGAGATCGAACGCCGCTTTCTTGGTGGCGGATCGGTCGCCTCCCATTTCGACATGATCGCAGGAACGTCGACCGGCGGCATCATTGCCCTCGCCCTCGGGCACGGCATGAAGGCGCAGCAGGCCCTCGAAATCTACACCGAACGCGGCGAGCGTATTTTCCCGACGAAGGGACGTATTGGTACTATCGCACGTGCCCTTCGCTGGATCACTAAGCCGAAGCACGATCAGGAGGCTTTGAAGAACGAACTGCTGAAGGTTTTCGGCGAAAAGGTTCTCGATCTCTCGACCAAACGGCTTGTGATCCCGAGCTTTGAGGGACTGCACGGCGAACCATTCTTGTACAAGACGCCGCATCATCCGGATTACAAGAACGATCGCCACAAGCGGTTCGCGCACGTCGCCCTCCATACGACGGCGGCACCCTCATACTATCCTGGCGTAGACGACGATGGCTTCATCATGATCGACGGCGGTGTATGGGCGAACAATCCCGTGATGAATGCGTTAGTGGACGTACTAGCCTGCTATGATGTCCCGCGCGAAAACATCCGCATCCTGACCATCGGTACAGGCGAATCCAAGTTCACGGTTGACGAGAACGCCCGGAATGGCGGGGCCGCGACTTGGGCCTTCATGCGCTCCTTCAACGCCGCGGCGCGGGCACAGTCTAAGAATGCCCTTGGGCAGGCTTACCTGTTGGTCGGCAAGCAGAACGTGCTTCGCATTGATGCTCCGGAAAGTGATAAGCAGATCGCGCTCGACGACGTCGGACGTTCATTGCAAGAGCTTCCGAATGTCGCAAGAAGTCTCGTCGAAGGGTCAGGCCACCGGGTCTTGGACATGTTCCTGAAGGACGAAGTCGACCAATATGTAAAGTGCCCCATCGTCTAGCACGCAAGCGAGTTGCCACTACAATTGACTACCAACTGAATGGCAGCTCGCTCGGATTCGCCGACTACGAGCCGTCATTCCGCTTACGCCACCATATTAGCCGTTCCGCAAAATTCATGGCTACTTCCGCCGCTGAACAATTTCAGCGTGTTAGCTTATAGAGAATAATAAGGTTGACGGTTCGATTCCGCTCAAGGCGGAGCAGTCTGCGCTCCATCGACAGGAGCGTTATGACCCGCGGTATACTCACCTGTGACTTGCCGGCTCCTGTGCAATGCTATTGACGTGCAGCCATATGCCAAGGTCCTTCCGGGCGGGAACTTCTTCCTTGGTGACGAGCCACGGGGTGATCGGATCCGTAAGGTGGCAAACAGATTAGATTGGTTAGAGAGGAGCTGGCTCCGTGACTCAGTCGATTTTCGCTCTCCGGCGTGTACCTTTTTACCCAGCCACAAATCATTGAGCGAAAGACCGTCCCGCATTGCACTGTCATCATGTACAAGAGTTCACATGAGTTGGCATGAATACTGCAATGTCACCACTGCCAAAGGATAATCTGATCCCTAAAATGACGACACCTGAGATCGTTTATCGTGGCTCGCGCTAAAAACTCTCCCCATTTTTGAGACATCAACAGCAAGTGGAGCCGAGCCTTCCAAAGAGCGTCTTGACAAGGCACGGGAATTATACTGGAATACCAACCTATGGTTGCCCTGGCGGGGGAGGCTGCAGTAATGAAACCTTTTCCAATGATTTGCCACCTCCAGTTTTTTCAAAAGAGCGAGGTTGCCGATGAATATTC
>NZ_JBTXLQ010000015.1:0-18434 GCF_054871705.1 Brucella sp. LJL56 | reverse complement strand
ATCTTATACCAAAGCTCGCCTCCCTTGTCGCAGCACGCTCTTGAGCGCTCCGGCTATTTTCCAGTCAGCGCACAGTCCGCCAAACTGCCAACTTTGTCAGCACTGCCACCGGATCTGCCCCGCTTACCTCACGCCCATGGATGCGCTGCTGGATCTGATGGCTGAAGGTCGGCGAACCGTGCCAGGAGACACGACCTCGGCGCATGACGATCTCTATGATTAACACGGACTACCGCGATGATCGCTATCGATATGTCGGTGGTCCTGGCCATGGCCTTGCGCGAACCGGAAACCGATCAGTTCCAGCGGTTGGTGCGTCGCGATGCTGTCATTATCGGCTGGCCAACGCTATGGGAATTGCGAATGGTTCTCACCGGCAAAGGCTTTCTGAATGGAGCCGCCATTGTCGGTCAACTCGTTGAATTGCCGAATGTGACGGCCGTTGCCTTCGATCAGATGCATTATCGCGCTGCAGAGCGAGCCTTTGAACGGTTCGGCAAGGGCCGTCATCCAGCCGGTCTGGACATGGGGGACTGTTTTTCCTACGCTGTCGTGGCCGTCAAGAAAGCACCGCTTCTGTTCAAGGGACAGGATTTCGGAAAAATCGATCTCAAACTGCACCCTGAATCGTCGACGGCATAACCATGATCGCGGATGCCTCCATCGAACGGCGCGCCGAAACACTCGATGTGATCGCAGCCGTTCTGCCAATGAACCGCCGCAACTTGCTGGCCGGGATTTTGACGGAACAGGATGTTGAGACGCTGCGTCATCTGGTCAATGAAGGCATGGGCGAAAACACGCTCCGCGCGCTTACCTCGGATCTGGCCTATCTCGAAGCCTGGTCGATGGCCGCAACCGGTAGCCCCTCCCCTTTCCCGCGCCGGAAGCCCTGTTGCTGAAATTCGTCGCGCATCATTTGTGGCGGCCACAGCAACGCGAGGTCGAGCCCGGTCACGGCATGCCGGTCGGCGTGGAAGATGAATTGCGCCGACAAGGCTTTTTGCGCGTATCCGGACCGCATGCACTGACAACCGTCCACCGTCGTCTTGCCAATTGGTCGACGCTGACCCGCTGGCGCTGCCTGGAGGGAGCGTTCTCGTCCCCGGCCGTTAAATCGGCCATCCGGTTTGCGGTGTGCGCCCTGAACCGGCCACGCAGTCACAAGAGTGCCAATGCCATTACCAGCGACATTTTGGGCAAGCTGCTGGCAACCTGCTCCGGCGAGGATCTCACCGCCTTGCGGGATCGGGCTATCCTGATGGTAGCTTTTGCCTCGGGCGGGCGCAGGCGCAGCGAAATAGCCGGCCTGCGCGTAGAACAGCTGGTCAAACAGGCGCCTGTCACTGACGAGGACGGTTCCCCCCCTCCCCTCTCTCGGCATCCATCTCGGTCGGACCAAAGCCAGTGGCGCCGATCACGATGAAACCGTCTATCTGACAGGGCGGCCCATCGAAGCCCTCACCCGCTGGCTGGAGGCAGGCAGGATCGACAAGGGCAACGTGTTTCGAAAAGTCGATCGCTGGGGCAATGTTTCGGCGCGGGCATTGGAACCGAACGCCATCAACCGGATCGTCAAGCAGCGCGCGCAAATGGCAGGGCTTAAGCCGGAGGAGTTTTCCGCCCACGGCCTGCGCTCCGGCTATCTCACCGAAGCCGCAAATCGCGGCATTCCGCTCCCCGAAGCCATGGAACAGTCCCGGCATTGCTCCGTGCAACAGGCGTCCAGCTATTACAACAATGCCAAGCGGCGAAGTGGGCGCGCATCGCGGCTGCATTGACACCCGAATGCACCATAGCAAGATTGATTTGCGGATGTCGGAAGTTAGGTTGTTATCGTTCTGGCAGGCTTCCAGAAGTCGATCCCAAACGCCAAAAAGATGACATCGAACAAACCGATTGTGCTGGTCATGGGACTTCCCAAGTAAGAAACTATCCAGAAGACCTTTCTAATGACCACCATTTCCTGCAAGTCCAATTCCAGCAATCAGCGCGCCCCATACCTTCAGGCGCAGGCCAACAGCCTTTATAACGCCTGTGGCCGCAATGAGGTGTCCTGTAAATCCACCAAGATTGTTGGTATAGGTTTGAACAATGCAACCGGTGCCGTCGAGCATGATCTTCTCTTGTTCTTTATGCTCAAGCTCAAGGTAAACAAGTAGCGATCCGCGTGGCGCTCGCGCATTAAGTTCAACCAGTCTTCCTCCCGGCACGATCTGACCTGTTGAGATCGCGGGCTGGATGTGGACGACTCGTGCAGGCAGAACTGTATTGCTGAAGGACAATCCAATATTGCTGTCACAAGCGATTTCTGCAGGCATTCCCTCATAGATTGTCGTGCGCGTCACTTGCGAAAAGCCCGCTGTAATCCTGAGCGGCAGATCGTCGGGACGGTCGGGAATGATCACCATCGCTGGACTCAATATGAGAGTTGACGCGGGACTTCCTACGCTCAAGGATAATTGGGTTACGACACCGTCGGTGAACGAGCGAACCTCAGTCATGCTTAGCGCGACCCTGGCGCTTTCGACTGCCGTCTCGGTAACTTTGCGTTGCGCGGGAAGCGATTGAGAGATTTCCAATTGTGCCAGGCTCAGCTGGGCCTGTGCCGCGGCCAGATCTGCCTCGCCAATCTGGAAAGCCGATTCTGCTATGCGTACAGTATCCTTCGTGCCGGCATTTCTGGCGAACAAGGCCTGCGCGTTCTTGAGATCACCTCTCAGCTTTTCAAGCGAAGCGCCCGACTCGACCACGCTTGCCTGCGCAACCTTCAAGGCATCAATTGCTTTCGATTCTGCGGCAGCAATTCGATCTAACTCAGCTTCGGCTTGCTTCAGCGTCGCTTTCTGGGCGCTGTTTTCAATCCGAAAGAGTAGGTCACCGGCGGAAACCTTCTGCCAGTTTTGTACGGCGATTTCGGTTACGGGACCACTGGTTTGCGCCACGATTGACGCGGTACGGAACGGTACCAGGCCAGAGTATGACTTAGGGTGGAAGTAGAAGATCACGACGAAAAGAAAAAAGGCGAGGACGGCCCACAGGAACACCGCGGTCCGCATGTTCCATACCGTCATGGATTCGCCACGACGTCTCAATTGGTAGTAACGGATAATGACCGGAAATGAAGTGAAGAGAAGCTCAAGCATTATTGGGACCCTCTGGTCTGGCGGGGCCTATGGCGGCAACTTCATCCGTCGATTCCGGTGGGACTACATTTGGCGAAGCAGTGGCTTCGGGCGCGACTTCGTGAATACTCGGCAAATGGAAGCGCGACCAGTCCGCCAACAAGGCAAGAAGGATCGCAGTTAACGGAAGGAAAACGTGGAAATGCTCAAGCGGAAAGATCTCGTAGAGTAGGGCAATCGTCAACAATGTCGGGATTGTCTTAGCCAGGGGGGTACCTTTCGACCTGTGCTCAGCCCAGCGATCGAACACTGCATAAAGCGTCACAATCCCATAGAGAGCGAGGCATATCAGCGTCAAAGCCACCCACGCCAGCATGTCCGTATCACCCGGAGCAGTGAACCAGGATGGACTGGCATGTCCAAGGCCACCTTCAATCTCCATGAATTACCCCCAGTATACAATTGCCGGAATTATCATCGAGTAGCAGGACAACAATTACAATACTAAGATTGGCTTTGAAAGTCGCGATCGAGTTTTTCTATCGACTGGTGCGGAATATTTCCCAAGCCACGGCGATACTTTTTAGGTATCTGCCTGGGTTACAAGAGCCAAAAGGTAATTTCATGCGCTTTAAGCAACAGTCGGGGAGCATCTCCTTGTCGAGAATACGAATGATTAGCCATTCTTGACTATTCGACAATCTCAGTCGGCACAGTTTTTCAAGGCTGCTTTGAAGTCAGGCAATCTGGTTCATTTGTCTAAAGCTTCTCCCATGCGCTAGTATCTGGATACCTGCTGCAACAGACCTTTATCGGGAGGATGCCACGCCAAACGTTGTCGATAGCCGTCTCGTCAATGCTTTCTTTGACAATGGAAGTTTGTCGGAAAGCAATCTTTTGCCGGATACGATCTCTGGTCAGATTGATGAGGGTCGTCGTAAGCAGGATGGATTGTGGGTTGGGGGCAAGTGCGAACTGACAGCCGTCACTCTGAGTTTCCGCCCGAACGACATGAACCGGGCATTGCATGCTCGTCCTGACGAATTGAGTGTTGAAATACCGTTGGAGAACATTATCGGAATTTCGGTTCAACGAAGACTGATCACAGACGCCATAACCGTCAGATTTGTTACGGCTGTTCTGAAAATCCGATGCTTAAGGCCAAATTCTTTACTACGGCTATCGAGGCTGCGCGACTGGCCGTGCATGAACAGGCCGTCAAAACGGAGCAAGGACAGCCCAGTCGATCGGAACACGATTAGGAGGGCCAGACCGGAAGAGTGCTCACAACGGTGCCCCCTCCCCTTGTTGACAAAAGAAAAGCCGTTGAGTTTCTGAAACACCCACCAACGCGGAGATGGCACTCATCAGGGTGCGGCCAAAACGCAGACCACTACCTATGCTCTCGAAGCAATAATCGAAGAAAGCCTTCTTGAGGATTTTCAGGTATAGGGAAAGTATGGCAAGAGGAACTGTGGCCTTTTAGTTGGCGAGTAGAAAACGGACGGACGCCATGGCATTGTCGCGGCTATGACAGATCAACCCGATTTGCACTTTAGCGGCTTTTCGCTTTGGATTGGTGGACGCCAGTTCCCGGATGCGTTGGACTTCTGGGATGGAAATTGGCTGAGGGTTCGCGCGCGCATGGAGGCTATCGGCGCACATGTCGAATGTGCGGGGCCAATCCTGATGACTACGGACATCAGAAAATTCCGCGATCAACTAGATATAATGGCGACCTCATTGGCAGGCGAAGCCACGCTCAAGGGCTTGGAACCGGGAATCAATGTCGTTCTGACAATGCAAAAGTTGGGTCATGTTGAAGCGGTGATTGAAATTACTGCTGATCACGTCAACCAATATCATCGTTTCATCGCGGAGGGAGACCAGTCCTACCTGCCCGGACTTATCCGTTCATGCGATGCCATTCTTCGCAAGTTTTCTGTCATCGGAAAGGAGAGTGTCTGATCGAAAGGCAGTCAGGCAGTTTTTAGCTATTGCGAGCTGAAACGGCCGGGTTGAAGTGGGAAACGGTCAGTCGGCTTGCAGGCAGGGAGGGTAGAAGCGGCATGTAGTGCCGCAAAAATCTGTCGTGTAAGTCGGACTTTCACGCCCGGCTATCGCGACAGGAGTTCCCGTGAGAATTCAAAGTTAGTGCGTCCCGATGCAAAATTCAGGATTTCCGAGACAAGTTAGCCGCATACCGCACGGAGTTCAGCGATCATGCCGGTGAGAGATCCATCAGATCCCGGGATCAAACACCTAGTTTTGCGGCGAACGGAGCAGGCAGAACTCTTCGCCCCGGAAGCGAAGTGCAACATAGCTGCATTGGTTCATATGATCGATCAAACAGGCTTGCTCCGGCGTTGCCATTTCTTCCATCGTACAGCGCTCTTCCGCACATGTCTGACTATAAATCTGACCGGTGGGAACATACGCCACGAAAAGCGAGGTCTTCGGCCCTCCCGGGTTGAGGGTTTCATATGCGGCTGTCAACCTCTCGAAAGTCGCACGATCCTGCCCCACAGGGCTAAGGTCGATCCCCATCTCGCCAACCTCGCCGACCATTGTCATGTAGCGCAGATGTTCTGATTCGGAACAATCAAGTCGACCGGCCTTCGCAGGGATCGAAAGCGTCAAGACAATGGCACCGAGGATAACCGCCATCTTCTGCATCATTTCTCTTTCCGTCAGTGCTTGAAGGCCGTGTAAAATCTTGGTTTGCTGTCAATTTCCTGTCTATCTTGCCGCGTCAACCCCAAAAATCTGCGACAATTCTAGCCATCCTAGCGTCCGCTGCAAAGAAAGCCATTCATAACGACAAAGGGGCGCAATGAGGTTCAAATGCCGGCCAAAGCGCTTGATCCAGAGACGAACCGATCCCCTGCTCACGATAGCATCGCGTTCAGCAGGAAGGTCCTCTCCATCGGCCGTACTCAGAGCAAATCGATGATAGGCCCACACGGCTTAGGCGACAACTTCACGCGGAAAACGAAACCCCTTCAAACGAGGGAAAGTGCTCCGTAAATTCATGCCGCCTCGATAGAAAAAACGCCGCAGTCAAACAACTTGGTAATATCAGTTGCCTTATTAGGACCTAGCCGTTGAAACCGCTGATGTGCGGTCTGGTCTTCGCTCAACCTTTACGGCAGATCGAAGGGCTGATGGCTTCGCTGTTTGCGTTGATGGGCGTCGATCTGCCGGTGCCTGATCATACGACCCTGAGCCGACGCTGTGGTCCGTTGCAGACCTCCAGAAAATGGCGCGATGACAAGGACAAGGTTCCTGGGTCCAGAATGCCCTTGCAGATTGTTATCGATAGCACCGGCCTGAAAATCCATGAGGCCGGTCAAGGGCTTGAAGAAAGACACGGGGTGACGTCGCGCTGGCATGCGATGTGCACAACCCCATACTTGCGACTGCATGCCCAAATTGTGTCCGCGTGACAGCGACAACACCATAAGAAAGGCATCAAAGGCCGGAATCAGACCACTGGCAAGTTCATGAATCGAGTGGATTTTTCGAATTTGACATTTGAAACAGCGTTTCAGTTGGTCGAGATTCAAACGTCAGATTCAATCCACTAGGCGGAATGTTGCTGGACGCTCAGCCCGCCGTCGATGGTTAGGCAAGTCGCGTTCATGAAAGGACATTCGTCCGAAATCATGAATACCGCCGCCATGGCGATTTCATGCGGTGAGGCGATCCGCCCGCCCGGATGCAACGCCATTGTTTCTGCGCGCGCCACCACGGGATCAGAAAAACTGTTCCAATAGTCGACATTCTTCTGGGTCTCGACATAACCTGGAGCAATAGCGTTTACCCGAACCTGCCGGGGTGCATATTCCAGTCCCAGCGCCTTGGTCATTCCCATCAGCGCATGTTTCGCGAGCGGATATGGAAATGTGTGCGGGATGATAGTGAAGGCATGGGTCGAGGCTATGTTGAGAATAACCCCGCCGCCCTGCTCTATCAGACCCGGCAGAACAGCCTTGCTGCAATTCCATGCGCCCTTGAGATTGACGTCGAAGCAACGGTTCCATTCGTCGTCGCTCGTTTCCAGTGGCTTTGCAAAGACGTTGATGCCGGCATTATTGACCAGCGCGTTGACGGGTCCGATCTCATCGTTTGCCTGCGCGACGGCTGTGAAGATGGCGGCAGCATCTGAAATATCCGCCTTCGCAAAACCGAGCACTGCCCCCTGCTCGCGCAAGGCAATGGCTTCGCGCTCAAGGCGCTCCAAGTCCATGTCGATGAGGAAGAGCCGCGCATCTTCCTTCGCAAAAGCCTGTGCGATCGCAAGACCGATGCCTTGCGCCGCGCCGGTGACAAATATCCGTTTTCCGACAAGCCGGTCCGCCATATCCCTATTCTCCCCTTATACCAACGCGCTGAGATGCTAACGCATCACGCCTTGAAAATGCTCAATTGCCGCAATGGCTTAACTAATACCGAATGTGTCAGGCTCATCGAGTTTTGGTATTACCATTCCGCGACGCTACCGTCGGCGTGGCGCCAGACGGGATTGCGCCAGTCATGACCGATCCTGGCCCGCTCCCTGACATAATCCTCGTCGATCTCAATGCCCAAGCCCGGTCCTGGCGGGATGGCGACGTAACCGTCGCGATATTCGAAAACCTCGCGATTGGTAATGTAGTCGAGAATGTCATTGCTCTCATTGTAGTGAATGTTCAGGCTCTGCTCCTGAATAAAGGCGTTGTAGCTCACCGCATCCACCTGCAAGCAAGAGGCAAGCGCGATTGGCCCCAATGGACAATGCGGTGCCAGTGCCACGTCATAGGCTTCAGCCATCGCCGCAATTTTACGACATTCGGTGATACCGCCTGCATGAGACAGATCCGGCTGGATTATATCGACATAACCGCGCGACAGGATCGACTTGAAATCCCAGCGCGAATAAAGCCGCTCGCCCAGAGCAATCGGGGTCGATGTATGATTGGCGATTTCAACCAATGCCTCTACATTTTCAGACAGCACCGGCTCTTCGATAAACATCAGTTTGAACTGGTCCAGTTCGCGAGCAAGAACCTTTGCCATCGGGCGATGGACGCGCCCGTGGAAATCAGCGCCGATACCCACATGCGGTCCGACTGCCGCGCGCACAGCACCAATCGTTTCAACAATGGCGTCGATCCTGGCGTGGCTGTCCACGATCTGGAGTTCCTGGGCGCCATTCATCTTCAGCGCTGTAAACCCGCGATCCACCATCTCCCGCGCATTGGCTGCTACATCGGATGGACGGTCGCCTCCAACCCAGGAATAGACTTTGATACGATCCCGGCACTGGCCTCCCAGCAGTTCGTGCACCGGCACACCGAGCGCCTTGCCCTTGATGTCCCACAGTGCCTGATCGATACCTGCAATGGCGCTCATCAAAATGGGTCCGCCACGGTAGAAACCGCCGCGATACATGACATTCCAATGGTCCTCGATCCGTCGCGGGTCCTTGCCGACGAGATATTCGGACAATTCGTGCACTGCGGCTTCAACAGTCCGCGCGCGACCTTCGATAACTGGCTCGCCCCAGCCGGAAATCCCTTCATCAGTCTCGATCTTCAAAAACAGCCAGCGTGGCGGAACAATATAGGTCGTCAGTTTGGTTATTTTCATCTGGATCGCTCACTTCTGGAGGACTTGGGAAGAGTTTCGACGGCAAGGCGGATTGTTCCACCCAGAGATTCACCCGGAGCAAGAATACGCAAACCGCCAAGATCAGGACGGTGATGCCCGTTAGCCTTGTGAGTCATCGGCTCAAGGCAAAAGAAATCGGGCATGGCCGTTGCGGAATTTGCCGCATAGGGCAGATACACAAACGCATGGGCGAAAACCGGGTCGCAGCGCATCTCCAGCGCAAGCCCCGTTTCCGGCCAGAAAATGCGCGCCATTCCTTCCAGACCTGAAAACCCGTTATTGATCCATCGACCCGGTAGCGGGCGCGGCTCTCGAAAATCGAGAGGGACCCTCAACGCCAGCTCGTCGCCCGGCAGCGAACCTTCTGCTTCTTCGTGAAAACTCTTCGCCTGAAATTCGAGCAAAGTATCGGGTCGCAACGGAAAATACGGATGCCAGCCCAGGCCGAAAGGCAGGGCATGCGCGCCCTCGTTGACAACGGACAGGTGCAGGCTCAGGCCCTGCTCGTCGACGCGAAATACCTGTCGGGCGGTATAGTCATAAGGATTGTCGCCTTTGCTATGGTGACGGTAGCTCAGCGTCAGCGCATTTTCCGACTGCTCCGCCACATTCCAGAGTGCCAGCCAGCCATCCCCATGCAGGTAAAGGGGATCACGCGGGCTGTTGGCTGGAAGATGATAGGTACGGCCATCAAACACGAAACCGTTGCCGCCAAGCCGGTTTCCGAACGGAACCAGAGGAAATCCTGCACCATCTCCCGGCCCTGGTTGGTTGTGTGTTGTAGACCGCAACAATGCAGTCTGTGAGCCGTCCTCCTGTCGCCACCACAGTCCCAGCATGAAGCCGCCTTGCGCGGAGATGCTGGCCGACAGCTTGTTTGAACTGATGTGCAAAGCCATGGGAGCCTCTGTATCAACGCACCGAACTGGAGCATTCCAGATTAGGACGGAACCGCCTCGCATTTTCTAGAGGCGGGTTAGAGCATAATCCGACCGGAATGAAACGAGGATCGACAAGATTATGTTTCAAATAAAAGAGGTTAGAGCGCCGATCTGATTCAATCAGATCGAAACGCGCTCTAAGCCGCACCAAAAACCCGATCATAAGCCGCGATGGTGCGGCGTGCGTTGTCCCTGACGGTCTCAACCGTGTCTCCAGGTCGATAAAGGCTGGTGCCGAGACCGAAGGTTCGAACTCCTACCTTGGCATAATCGGCAAAACTCGCATCGGAAACACCGCCAACGGCACCCACTACCGCATCTGCCGGGAGGATGGTCTTGATCGCTGCGACGCCGGACGGTCCGAGCGCTCCAGCCGGAAAGAACTTTAACGCAGATGCACCGCTTTTCAGTGCGAGAAGCGCTTCCGAGGCTGTGTAGCATCCGGGCATGGAATAGAGCCCACGTGCAGCCGCAGCCTTGATGACCTCCGGATCCGTGTTGGGACTGACCATGATGCGGCCGCCGAGATCGGCCAGCTTTGCGACATCATCCACAGTCAAGACGGTACCGGCGCCGATCAACGCCTTGTCGCCGAACAGTTTCACCGCCTGCCCGATGGAGGCCCATGGCTGCGGAGAATTCAGCGGGATTTCGATCGCCTCAAAGCCTTCTTCCAGCAGAACCGCAAGGATGGCTTCCACCTCTTCGTTACGAATGCCGCGGATAATCGCCACAAGCGAGCGTTGCAGCGACGGCCAGACAGGTTTGGTATTCATCTCATACTCCAGACTGGGAATGGATTAAGCGAGCAGCAGCCAGCAATCCTGCTCTCACGACTTTCTCGCCATCGAAGAGTTGAACGCTGAAGCCGGCCTGCTCCATTACGGGCTGATAAAGCCGGTTCAACCGCTCGGATGCGACCAATCCCGCTTCACCAGCACCGTAAATGCGCAACGTTGTGCCGACTTCCGCGCCGATCAGAACGCCTGACAAATGAGCAGCGCCATCGGTGTGCTGTTCAAAATTCAAAAGCTGACTGGCGCGAATCTGGAACAGCATGGCGAGAGCCTGTTCCGGCGCTGCCAAGCTGCGCTCGACGGCTTGGGCGAATGCCGCCGTCCGGGCGTCAAAATCGCTGGCAGGATCGACAGCGTGCTTGAGGATCGAATGTTGCGACAGCACCGCAAACAGTTCACCCGTCATGAAACTGGTGAAGCCCGTCACCTGCCCGCCGGCAATATTGACCCATTTGCAATGGGTGCCCGGCATACACACAAGCCCGTCGGGCAAGGTTTCAACGACGCCGGCAAGTTGCGTTTCCTCGCCGCGCATCACATTGGCGGCATCGCTTCGATTTTGCGCGATGCCGGGGATGATGCGGATATCACGTCCGGTGCCCGATACCTGAACCGCTTTCTCAACCAGCCGGTCCAGCCGCGCGGGAACGGACAGATAGGGTACTTCCACCCAGCCCTGACGCGCGCCTGCCATCCCGCTGATGAGGACAGGCAGATCGGTGGGAGCACCGAGCTGGTGGAGATGTCGTTCCAGAACAGCGGCAAACCCGGTTTCCGCTGCCTTCGTCATGCCTTCATCGCTTTTGCTTTCGCCCAGCACCGCACCATCCTGATTAACCAGCCAGAGCCGGAAACTTGAGGTGCCCCAATCAACCAGAGCATAAAACATATCATTCACCACCATCTGCCGTCGTCAGCTTCTGAATGCGATCGTTGAGGAACGCAGATTGTCGAGCAGCACCGCCAGCAGCAGAATGAAACCGCGCACGACATACTGGTAGAATGCCTGGATGTTCAGCAGATTCATCACATTTTCTGCAATACCCATGATGAGCACGCCCACAATCACGCCCGTCATGGCGGCGCGTCCGCCAGCCAGCGACACACCGCCCAGTACGCATGCCGAAATGACGGAAAGCTCAAGACCTGTCGCTGCATTGGGCTGACCGGAGGTAATGCGCGATGCCAGCAGGATACCTGCGACAGCGCAGATCAGCCCTTGCAGTGCGAAGATCCATACCCGCATTCCGACAACATTGACGCCCGCCAGCCGCGACGCTTCCGGGTTGCCGCCAATAGCCAGCGTATTCTTGCCAAAGACAGTGCGGTTCAGGACGAAGCCGAACACGATGAACAAAGCGACCATCACCCAGATCGGTGTCGGCACGCCAAGAAACTTTGAAAGCGCCAACTGATAGAAGGCGGGATCGTTGATACCTACAGCACGACCATCCGAGGAAATCAGTGCCAGACCACGGACAATCTGCATGGTGGCGAGCGTAGCGATCAACGCGTTGACTTTGAACCGCGCGATGACGACACCGTTGAAGAGCCCGACAACAAAACCGGCCGCCAAAGCGGCCAGCAGACCGATGAGAATGGAACCGCTGACATTGGAAGCCATCACGGCAATCATGCCCGTAAAGGCCACGTTTGAGCCGACCGAAAGGTCGAAATCCCGCGAAGCCAGGCAAAGCATCATCGTGCAGGCCACGATGCCGATTGTTACGACCGATTGCAGCAGCCCCAGCATATTGCGCTCGGTAAGGAAATTGGGAACCGTCAGCGCCACGACTGCAAAAGCGATGGCAAAAATCACCACCAGCCCCTGTTCACCGAGAAGGAGTTTTTTCAAAGCGGTCATCGTGATGCAACCTTCTGACTGTCAAATTGGATGGATGCCGTGCGATCCGGTAAGGCCGCGGCAAGAATGGTGCGCTCGTCAAAACCGGCGCGATCTACGGAAGCGGCAATGCGGCCTTCGCACATGACGAGAATACGGTCCGAAATACCCATCACTTCGGGCAATTCACTCGAAACAACGACAATCGCCATACCGCTTTCGGCAAGACCATAGAGAATTTCATAAATCTCGGCTTTTGCGCCAACATCGATGCCGCGTGTCGGCTCGTCGATCATCAGAACCTTGACGTTCTGCTCCGAAAGCCAGCGTCCGAGAATAACCTTCTGCTGGTTGCCGCCCGACAGATGGACGATATCCTGTTTGCGTGACGGCGTGCGCACACGCAGCTGCTTGATACTCTTCTCAGCAATATCTGCTTCCTTGCTCGGGCTGATCAGTCCCATCGGGGAAAAATGCCGGCGTGTCGAAATGGCGATGTTTTCTTCAATGGATCGCCCCTGCAGGATGCCGTCCGCCTTGCGATCTTCCGGGCACAGCATAATGCCCGCCTCGATCGACTTGCGCGGACTGTTGGCTGAAACCTTTATGCCGTCAACTTCAACACTACCGCTCTGGCGGCTGTCGGCACCGTAAAGCAGTCGCAGCATTTCGGAGCGCCCGGCGCCAATAAGGCCGAACAGGCCAAGGATTTCACCACTGCGCACCTCGAAGCTGGCCGGATCGGGCAATTCGGGTCCACTCAGATTTTCGACCCGCAGCCGCACCTGATCCTTGATCGGCCGACCCCGCCAGCCCCAGATATCGGAAATCTCTCGTCCCACCATTTCCGCGATCACCTGATCGCGTGTGACACCCTCAAGACTGCTGTGATGGGCCGCAAGCTTGCCATCGCGCAACACGGTGAGGCTGTTGCAGAGGTCAAAGACCTCATCCAGCCGGTGAGAGACATAAAGGATCACTTTACCTTCGGCCTTGAGCCGACGGATCAGCTTGAACAGAATTTCACTTTCTCGCGAAGACAGTGATGAAGTTGGTTCGTCCAGTGCAATCACGCGTGCATCGACCATGATTGCCTTTGCTATCTCCACCATCTGGCGTTCGCCGATGGAAAGCCGCGCCACCTTGATCGAAGGATCAATGTCCAGGCCGATATCAGCAAGCTTTCTGGTAACCTCATCGGTCAACTGACGGGAATTGATAACGCCACCCTGATTGGGAAAACGGCCAAGCCAGAGGTTTTCGGCGACTGTCAGCTCAGGCACGAGCTGCAGCTCCTGATGGACGACCACCACGCCTGCCTGGAAGGCATCGCGAACGGACGCGTATTTCTGCTCGGTCCCATCAATGGAAATCGTGCCGCTATTTGCGGACTGATCGCCGGAAAGGATACGGATCAGCGTGGATTTTCCCGCGCCATTTTCCCCCATCAAGCCGTGGACGCTGCCTTTAGCCACCGTGAAGGAAACATCGGAAAGCGCGTGCACACCCGGATAGGATTTCGAGATATGGCTGAACGCCAGAAAGCTATCCATGACATCTCCGGAGATTGGTATCGCATATAGTAAAGAAGGGACGCGGCCGCATGAAGTTTCAACGACCGCGTCGGAAAGAGGCTGCTCGACTTACTCGATGCCGAGATCTTTTCTCACCTGCTCGTAATTATCGCGCAGGGCAAGTTCACCAGTGGTGAGGATCAGCTTTTCCGGTTCCTTTTCATTGGCAACCCACTCAAACATGTTGAGTGCGGTTTCATAACCATGACGCTTCGGCGAGATGATAACCGTGCCGTAGAAACCGGTCGGGCTGGGCTTCTTGAACTCGTTGATGGCCGAATCCGATCCACCAATGCCCACAGCAATGACATTATCCGACGAAATACCGACGCTTTCGGTGGCGCGCACAGCCCCCAGAACCGCCTCGTCGTTGAGGCCGACAGCGACCCAGTATTTGATTTTCGGGTTCTTGTTCAGCACGACGGTCGATGCATTAAGAGCCGCTTCCGTATCCGTCTTGGCCTGCGGTGCATCGAAAACATTGCCTTCAGGCAAGCCAGCGGCCTTCATCGCCGAAAGCGCGCCTTCGACGCGATCGACAGCAGTCGGCAACTGGTCGTAGGAAACGCGGACTGCACCGACATCCTTCCAATCCCAGCCACGCTTCTTCACTTCGTCGCTGATGGCCTGACCGACAGCTTCACCGATCTTGGTGGCGGAAATGCCCATGTGGGGCACATCTTCGAGCGGCTGGCCATCGGCACCGACAAGACGGTCATCAACCGTCATCAGCTTCAGATCGTTGGCAGCAGCTTTCGCCACGATGCCAGGCCCAAGCTTGACGTCAGGCGTGCAAATAATCACGCCCTGCGCGCCTTGCGCACCGAGATTGTCAAGCGCGGCCTGAACCTTTTCGCCGTCCTGCGCGGCAATCTTGACGAGGGTGAACCCTTTTTCCTTCGCCGCGATATCGGCGAATTTCCATTCGTCCTGAAACCACGGTTCTTCCGGCTGCTTCACGACGAAGCCGATCTTCACGTCCGCGGCCATTGCCGAGGTTACGGTGACGAATGCAACAGTTCCGGCCACGAGCGCAGCCTTAAACAAACTCATGATGACCTCCCATAAAACTTGCCCGCCACTCCTCGACGGTTGCAGATTCGTAGCTTCATTGATCCTATCCGTCAACTGTCTAGTATGATGAATTATTTCTGTTGTAATATCTATATATACGTATAATCATACACGAAACATGATCGACAGGTGCGTGGCGTTGTGGTGGATTGAACCGTCGATTTCAGGTAATGCGCCAGAAGCAGCGATTTGCGCACTGTTTTACCAGTAAGCGCCATCACCGCAGCTTTGCATGGAGGTTGAGAGTGACAACAGTATTATCGAACCAAGCGGCGCTAGGCTCCCCATCTGCAGCAGCGCGCCCGCGCGTGAAGAGCAACGTCATTTCAGCGCTTGCTCTCGATATTTGCTCCGATACCTTCGCGCCAGGCAGTTTTCTGCCGCGCGAGAACGACCTTTGTGCACGCTATAGCGTGAGCCGGACAGTCATCCGCGAAGCACTGAAAGTATTGGAGTCCAAGGGCCTGGTTCGCGGACGCTCCCGTGTCGGTACTGTTGTTTGCGAGCACGACGAATGGAACATTCTGGACCCCCAAGTCATAGAATGGCTCGGGGATCGGGTTGTTGAATTCAACCTGCTCGATTGTGTGCTGGAAGCAAGGCGTTGCATTGAACCGGCAGCCGTCGTTCTCGCCGCAAAAAAGGCTACCACCCAAGAAATTGCGGATATCGAGAAAGCCTGGCAAATGATGCGAGACGCTGAGAACGATATTGGAAGCTTCACGGAAGCTGACGTGCTTTTTCATTCCTGCTTGCTCAAAGCCAGCCACAACCAGGTTTTCCGTCAGCTCTCGCATACGATCAGCGCAGCTCTCAAATACTCGCTTCAAACATCGAACGAGATTGCAGATACACGCGACGATGCCATCGCCGCTCACGGCAATCTGGTCGAGGCGTTGCGGATGCGGGATGTGGGCAAAGCAATCGAAGCCATCGAGCTGGTGCTCGACATGGCTGAAAAAGATCTGGATCAGGCGAAAGTCACGGCATCGTAAACTCGGAGACACAATCATCCCGATCACATTCATAATTACCCGGCAAACGATTTTTCCGGATAATTGCATATCGCAATCATAATTTGCTTCTTGCGATCTCCATAAATGCTCTGATAAGCGCGCCTGAGCTTCGCTCATTCAGGCATATGGCAGCTTCGTCCATGAACATTTCACCAGAACTGATCTGGATTGCCTTCAACCGCATGTCTGCACTGAATTCAGCTTTGGAGACGAAGCCGACACCGGCACCGCTCGCAACGATTTCCCGCACGGCTTCGCGCCCTTCGGCTTCGATGACGGGCATCAGTTGAATACCCTTGCTTGCTGCTAGTTCCTCAAGCTTCTTGCGTGTCTTCGATCCCTGTTCGCGGAAGATCAGCGGCATTTTCGCAAGCTGCTCCAGAGTCAGGGCCTGCGCCTTGGATGCCGGATGATTGACCGATGCAAAGGCAATAATGGGCGATGAACTGAGTTTGTGTATCTCGAAATCCTGAGAATTCGGGACCTCTCCCAAGATACCTATATCAGCTTCATAACTATAAAGAGCCCTGACGACGGAATCGGTATTCCCCGTATTCACATTGATTTTCACATCCGGATAGCGTTCGCGGAACACACGCAAAATGCCCAGGAGATGGTGCGCCGCATCGGCAAAAATAGTCAGATTTCCAGTCCTGAATGCGCGCGACTCGGACAGCAGCTCATTTGCCTGTTTCTCTACCTCGAACAAACGATGGGTAATTTCGAGAAGCCTTTGACCCGATTCCGTGAGCGTGACTTGTTTCTTATGTCTATGAAAAAGCAGGATGTCATATTCGTCTTCGAGCTTGCGCACCTGATCGGAGATCGCAGGCTGCGTGAGATAAAGCGCTTCTGCCGCGCGGGAAAAGCCGCCGTAAATCGCCACATAATGAAAAGCACGCAACTGCACGTATCTCATCTCATGTCACCCTGCACGTAGAGCCATCATAATTTAAACTTATGGACTGATCTGAAAGAACGATTTTACAAATAGTCTGCCAAAACACACTTTATGTCCAGCCATTTCAAGCAAGTCTGATCGCGAGACTGCGTGGAGCCTGATTGGCACTCAAATGAAACGCTGGAACGGGAGGTTCAAGCACGATGGCGCTCTATGATATTGCTATTGTCGGCGGGGGCATTATCGGCCTCGCCCATGCTTACGCCGCAGCAGTTCGGGGCAAGAAAGTGATCGTGCTGGATCGGGATGCGCAGAGCAATGGCGCGTCGATCCGCAATTTCGGATTTGTAACGATAACCGGCCAGGCAGCGGGCGATTGCTGGACCAAAGCGCGGCGCACGCGTGAAATATGGGAAGATGTTGCCAATGCTGCCGGCATCGACATTCTCCAGCAAGGCATGTTGCTTGCCGCTCGACATGGCCCGGCAGAAACACTCATCGATGCATTTCTGAAAACGGATATGGGTTCGGAGTGCAAGAAGATTACGACAAAAGAGGCACAGCAACGCGTGCCGGACTTGCGACCAGAGGCCGCTCAGTTCGCTCTATCCAGTCCGCATGAGATCCGCGTCGAATCCCGTGAAGCCCTTCCCCGTCTGGCCTCTTTCCTGCGTGAAAAACTGGGTGTTGCATTTCGATGGAATGCCCATGTTCACGCGGTCGATGCGCCATCGATCCTGACAAGCAACGGAATTGTCGAAGCAGAAGTGGTAATAGTCTGTCCCGGCGACGATTTCACGGGGCTCTTTGCCGACCGGTTGCAGAAATATGAACCGACCCGCTGCAAATTGCAGATGCTGCGTATCGCTTCCCAAGCAAGCGCAAAATTCGAAGCAACGCTTCTCTCCGAGCTTTCACTTGCGCGTTCATCGGGCTATGCAGGGCTTCCAGGGCTAACCGAACTGCAACTGCAGTTGAACAGCGAGATGCCCGACCAGCGCATGAACGACATTCACTTGATCGTTGCACAATCGTCCGATGGTTCGCTGGTCGTTGGGGATAGTCACCATTACGCCAAGACCCCCGATCCTTTTGGCTCAACCGCAGTGGAGGAGTTCATGCTTGCAGAGCTCGACCGCGTGCTGGCGTTGCCGGGGCGCAGTGTTTCTACGCGCTGGGTCGGCACTTATGCATCCGCGCCCGGTCGCTGGCGGATCACGGATCAACCATCTGATGCAGTGCGGATCGTCGTCGTCACGAGCGGTTGCGGTGCTTCGACGTGTTTTGCGATTGCTGAAGAAACAATCGTCGGCCTGTTTGGCAGCCAAGTCGTCAATATGAAAAATTCTGTACCTCAACTGGTTTGACGGCGGTTTTAAGCAGATGAACGGTTCTTTGGTCCTTTTGCATCTGGCCGGTGCAGTTGCGCTTTTGCTTTGGGCGACGCGGATGGTGCGGACCGGGGTGGAGCGTGCCTATGGCGACCGGCTGCGCAGACGCCTGCGCAACCA
>NZ_JBTXLQ010000014.1:0-21453 GCF_054871705.1 Brucella sp. LJL56 | reverse complement strand
TGCCAGCTGCATAGGTCGAACCGCCGCCAAGTGCTGCTGCCGTCGTCGTGCCAAGTGCATCGGTTGATGCGGTATTGGCTGCAACTGTCTGGTTGGTCGCAAACAGCTGCGAGCCATTGATGGCTTCTAGACTAGATGCACCAACAATTCCTGCCGTTAGATTGGTGATTTTTACACCGCCCGCTGGAGCACCGGTTCCGCCCGTTGCACCCAGTGTGATCGTGTTGCCACCTGCCGCATCATACTTCACTGCGACATTAGCAACATTGGTGATATTTGTGTTGAGAGATCCGAGAGCACTGGCAACTGTGGTCTGAGCGCCGCCGCTACCAACCATACCGGTAGTGCTCACGGTGCCGATTGTCTGACTAAAGCCACTTAGTGCTCCGGTCGCCGAATTGTAGCTCGCTCCACCGCCCAAGGTAGTTGCAGTGCCGGTGCCCAGAGCACTTGTTGCAGTGGCAAGTGTCGCAATATTTTGATTTGTCGCGAAGAGTTGGGCAGCGTTAACCGCATCGGTACTCGAAGCAGCGAGAGCGCCTGCCGCCAGATTGGAAATTTTTACGCCACCGGCCGGCGCCCCTGTGCCCCCCGTTGCACCGAGTGTAACGGTGTTACCCCCCACGGTATCGTATTTCACAGCAATATTAGCCGTATTAACGACGTCTGTATTGAGCGCGGTCAATGCTCCTGCAACTGTTGTTTGTGCAGTCGGCCCTGTCACGGCGCCGGCAGCACTAACCGAATTGACAGACTGGCTGAAGCCGGAGATGTTTCCGCTTGCAGAATTGTAGGTTGCTCCACCGCCGATAAGGCTCGCAGTTGTCGTTCCCTGAGTATTAACACCAGTGATAACGGTATTCAGCTGCGAACCATTGACGGCGTCAGTGCTAGTAGCAGAAATAACGCCGGCAGCGACATTCTGGAGTTGCCGTGCGGCGCTTCCGGTACCAATCGACACAACACCATTTGCGGCACTAGCAATGCCCGCTGCCGTTCCGCCATACGCTCCTGTCGCCCCTGTATGTGGTGCTGTGGTTACGCTGCCGGCACCGAGCGCGATACTATTGCTCTGATTACTTGTCGCGCCGAGGCCGATCGCGACGCTATTTGTTGCGGCAGCAGCCACCGAAGCTCCATCACCGAGCGCAACTGAGCTGGCACTCGCCGCGACGGAACGCACGCCTAAGGCAACCGATGAGGTACCCGTTGCCTGTGCGCCACCTGCAGCGCCATAGGATGAAGCTCCACCTAAGGCCAATGCATTCGTACCGGATGCAGTTGCTCCCTGGCCCATCGCAATTGCTCCGTCCTGAGACGCGGTCGATTGCAAGCCGATAGCGACAGAAGATGTGCCTGATGCGAGTGAGTTAATACCAACTGCGAAAGCGCCGCTGCCTGACGCAACAGTTGCAAAATCCGCACGTGTGCCGATTGCCATGGAATGAAGGCCCGTTGCGCTGGCACCTGCACCAATGGCCGTTGAGACGGCGCCAGCATTTGCCGTTGAGCCTATGGCCGTTCCGCCCAAACTAGTCGCCTGCTGACCTATTGCTACCGCATTGCTGGTGCCAGAATCATTTCTCGCCGTTGCACCTGAGCCGATCACAACAACATTGTCGCTGGTCGCGATGCTGTTGGCACCCACAGCAACACTATTTGCGCCTAATGATTGGGAATTTAAACCGGACGCAACGGAATTCGTGCCCGTTGCGCGAGCGTTGAAACCAAAGGCGGATGCCCCTACGGTATCAGCAATAGAAGTAGCACCAATCGCCGTTGCATTTAGTGCACTTGCGGTTGCTCTGCGTCCGAGAGCTGAGCTATTCTCACCAGTGGCTAAAACCTGTCTTCCTATACCGGTAGAATTCAAACCTGTGGATGTTGAGTCATCGCCAATCGCGACACCGAAATTGCTAGCTCTTGAGCCTGTCCCCGCTCCGATTGCTATCGAGTTTGCCCCGCACGTTGCCGGCGATGACGCTCCGGTACCTGTGGCCGAACTGCCATTAATAGCGTCGATCTGAACGCAAGTCCCAGCAAATGCAATCGTGGTAGATAAATCTACTGAAAAAGCTGACAAGAATGTTAACCCAAACAAGCCAGCCAACGCTGAGTACTTCCGTCCGGAACTGCGTACTGATTCGAACTGAAAGGAGCCGAGAGCAAGTCTCAATAAAGGTCTACCACAACGGCAGCATGTTGATACACCATCAGGTTCGGAAGACGTGACCGAAGTAGGAGCTTCTCTAGTTAGCTGAAAATAGCGCCGAGAAACCGTTTGCCCGGTACCAAGATTACCCAATCCAAGGCACTTCCTGCTCAAACCAAGCACGCGATGCGCCAGTCTTAACACTGCCATCAATCGCCGACGCAACGAGCGATCCGCACCGCGGTTTTTGATCCAGTTGCTTGCAAAATTTTCTCTGCCACCGGGTCGCTTTGTCGTGCTGAGCAAAATAGCCATATTACTCTCCCGTTTTCTGGCCATTGGCCACGATGGTAATGATCTCAGAATTATCTACCGAAGCAGGGAACGCTATTCCTTGTTCGAGTAGATTGGCAGCATGTTTTCCGCCAAGCAATTCGATGGACTGCGCAGCTTTTCGAAGCCATGCATTTGATTCTGCAGGCACGAAATGCATTGCGTTCTTGATACGATCTGGAGACAATTTAAGAGAAAGTATCGAGTGACAAGCCTCTATATGAATGGCCGGATTATCTTCGTTGTAAAACGGCAACGTCAGTCCGAGTACAAATCTTGCAAACAGATAATCATGTTCGTGAGAAGACAGCTTCAAACTATATCTGGTTTCCAGCGCAGTCCAAACGGCTTCAGCTTTCAACCCAATAATTTCGTTCTCAGGAAATGCATGGACGTTCACCATGTAAGTTCAATTCCCATTTCTTTTCGATTGAAAACAGCGAATAACGAAGCCGAGGCCACCATTGACGATGGGATGTTTTGTGCTCAGGGATTTCTCAACAACTAAGATGTGCCTGAAGTTTTGCATCATCTATTGCGCCGCCGTCGCAACGGAGATCACGATACAGCTTTTATTAGTAGGTAGAAGCATGGCTTCACCGCTATTATCGCCAAGCGTGTAGACAGCGATTTGCCCGAGTTCCTTGCTCAAAGCGCTTCCTTGGGGCAAAGTTTTCGTAACATCTGCACAAGTTTGGGGAAACGGAGCAACCCGAACCATCGTGCCTTCACAAAGGGTTCCATTTGGTGTTGCCATCACCACACCGGCAGCGGAACCCGAATAATTATCGGACTTATAATCAAGCCCGACGAGCGACAGCACACTGTGGCGATCAGGTTCAGCTTCATTCCACTGTGTCTTGACGTTGTATTGTGCGCCTTGCGTCAAATACTGCCCCATAATTGGAAAAACCCTGGAACAAGTGCTGAGGCCTGCTTGCTTAGAATGAGCAAGAAATGGCGTATCCGCGAGAGCCGCTTTCGCGCTGCTTTCGGACACGGCCATTCTGTCGAGCAAGTTCGAGATAGCAGGATACTGCAGCGCAATCCCGCCAGCCACAGCAAGAACAACGATTCCAGCAATCGAATATCGGAGTATGCTACGCTGCATAAAAATCGGCATCCTGGAACTAACTGACTGCGAAATTGATTCGCCCCCGACTTCATGAGCAACACTGGAGCGCGTCATGATGCGATCATGAATAGATAGCATTTTTTTCTCAGTGTCGTCCAAGCAATCACCCCGGAATAGTTCAATTCACAAAAATGAGGATAATGTAGAATAATCGTATTAACAATGCTTACTCTGCTTCAAATCCAGTAGCGAATAATCCCCTTGCTGTTTCTCGAAGAAGCCATCAGATGATTGGATAATGTCATAGCTATCATAACTAAATCAATACAAATTTTGCTGTTGACAGAAAACGTTGAAACACTAGATTCAATTAGACTTCATATATATATATCGGAAAATGCCTATTTGGCTCGGTTGATTACAATCATGACTTGCGGTTTCGTTGCAGCGGCAGCATTTGGAAGTGGCGTTTACGTGTCTCGAAGTATTGGAACTGGAGGTGTAGCGGAATCGAATGCTCAAACTGAAACCTCTGCAAGCCCATCAAGAAATTCTGGCAACCTAGCACCCGACAACGCTACGACCGCGATTACATCGGTCACGAAACAGGCGCGTGAATGGGGAATAAAAAGCTGCGAACCGCAGATTCGACAGGTATCTCAGTTCTTGACCGCGAACACTATTTATTCTGCGCGTTCGTCGAAGGGGAACAGCGCGGCCGATCAACAGATGTTTTCGGCAGCAATCGTATCGAAAGATAGGAATACTGGTTTGAGCAGTTGGTCGGGTATTTCTGTGGCGCCAGTAATCGCGGGCGGCTGCAATACGTCGTACCGAACCGTAACGTTTCATATTGATGATTGCGAAATTACGCGTAAAAAGTACTATCCAAGTTTTACCGTTAAGGAAGATTTCGGAAAATTAGCTGAGCTATTTACAATGGAGAATAAAAATACATCTATTTATCAGATTCCGACTGTTGGCGACGCATGTCTAACAATTAAAAATCAGACTTTTTATTAGATTACTGTTTAATTAGCGTCCGTCCGACGGTTCAGATGTACCGGGCTCACGTCTGAATGCGGCCAGTCGCAATCGGCTTCTATGCCCTTCAGGAGCAAGCTCTCCCGACGGACATACGCCTTTGAAGTAGGATTTCTGCCATTTGTCTTTGGATGCCTGGGATTCTTTATCGCCAAGGCTTGTATTGAACTCACTACGGCTCTGGGACCAGGTTTGGTACTCTTTGTTGAGTTCAGGATTTTCTGACAGGTTTCTAATGATTGGGGAAAAATCTTCAAGCTGTTCGCGTTGAACCGGGAAAATGTGGCAGAATGGTTCTCCCGCATCGAAATGAACTCGTGCTCCGGGACGGGTAAATTGCCAGTTCATCGTGAATGTATAGGGCGACCAGTTCGTCTCAACGAGACCGGTTAACGGCGCAATAGCATCCTTGGGCCGGTTGATTGGACCTGTTACAACAAGATCGAAATCGGGTGGCGTTTTGAACAGACATGGAATGTGGAACGTTAGAATACCGTTGCCAAAATGGCTGATGGCCGGAACAGGCTTATCACCTTTGCCCCTGATGTGAATTGCATCAAGCGCTCGTCGGCCCGTCCAGATCGCTGAGAACGCGGTGGGACATAGGATCTCCCAGCCGTGCGCGTTGGCAATATTCAGCGGCAGACAACGATAAGCGAAGCGTTCTCCGGTTGCATCCATCCAATCCCGCTCCAGTGGAGCAGGACGGATAAGAAGTTCTTGGCCATCAAGAACATAGGCCGTCAGCTCTTTCATTCCCGCAAACTACCACTCGGCGCGGAGGCCAAAATATCCTCCAACTGACTGTTTCTTGTCACCACTTACATTCGTTGAATAGCTGGCAGCCCCATAAAGACTGACGGTCTTGTTGAGACGCGTACTGAGACCGCCGCCGATTTCCAACTGCGTTCCCTCCACGTCAGTAACGACATCTCTTGAATTGAACGCTACCGTGTCGTCTGAACCAAACTGGTGCCAGAGATTGACATTCAGGAATGGCTGCACGGGTTTTCCGTTCAGTTCCAGATTGCCTTCGAGACGTGCGCCGAGTCTTCCAACGACACCATTTGAAGCATCATAATCGATGCTGGAGAAACGGTCGTTTGTGTCATCCAGATCGACACGCTGCCAGATCGCCTGAATTTGCGGCTCCAGCGTCCATTGATCGGTCAAGACGATAGGATAACCACCCTCAATCGAAGCAAGGATTGCTTTGCCGTCGATGTCGGCCCCAATGCCACGTGATGAAGTGGCATCACCGCTGATCCATGTATGCATGGCAACGGCATCGACATACCAGCCATTCGAACCAATATGGGTCCAGTAGGCACCAAGGCTGTTGCCATCGAGGTCAAGCTCTCCAACGTTCCACTGGTTACGTCCCAGCGAATTGCCTTTGACGTCGCCGGTTGCGTTGGTATGGGCAAAGAACAGACCAGCCCGATCCTGACTGCCGTCATCATGCCTCGCGGCAATGATATCGAGGCCTGTCTGAATGCCCCAGATATGACCGTCAAACTTCGGTGCCATGTCATAGCTCAGACCACTGATCGAAGTGTCGGCCTTCTCCTTGTATCCTTCACCGAACACGCGTGCCCACGCGGCAGTCAGGTTACCTTGACTGTTCAGCAAATACTGATCGCCCTGCCGTTCGTGGAAGGTTCCCAAAGTGGCCATTCCCATCTGGCGCACGACCGAAGGCACAACCGTATAGCCTGGAATTTCCGGGCGAATGTTCGGTGTTCCGCCACCCGTGATTGGCGGCGGGGGCGGAGATACCGGGGGTGGCGGCGGTGACACTGGCGGTGGCGGTGGCGAAACCGGTGGCGGCGGAGGAGATACCGGTGGTGGTGGCGGAGATACTGGCGGAGGTGGTGGTGAAACCGGTGGCGGTGGTGGGGAGACTGGCGGCGAAGTCGGCACCTCCGAACGCAGGAACCAGTCATTGTCGTTATCTACATTTGGTGTGACGCCACCGCGATACAGCCAGTATTCAAATATGCCAGCGGCGACCGGGTCGCCAAGCGTGAAGGCTCCCGTCGTTGTCGTCGCGCCTTGATCAGCATCAATGACCCGGATGCCGTCAGCAACCGTCTGATCGCCAGGACCGTTGACGTTGGTGACATAGATCGCACTCGTGCCGGAGCCTTCTGCCCCAGATCCTCTGATGACCAGTTGGTCTGATGGGGAATCGTCGGTTCCGAGATAGGTTTGAATATTCAAACGCCCACCCTGACCGACATAGTCACCAAGCACGACAAAGCGATCCGTCGTGTTCGTATTGTTATTGGTCAGATCGATAGTCCCGGCATTGTTAACGGTTACCAGTTGACCGGATGTAAACGGTGCGACCGTGTGCGTGCCATTTCCGGCCAGAACTGTACTGGTCGCGTCAATCGAGAGAGAACCGGTTCCGGTACCTGCATCCCCCATGGTCAGTGTGCTGTAATTATTGAATGTAAGCTCAGAATGGTCGATGAGATCAAAGGTCTCCCAGTGCGTAATACGCGCTACGTCACCGCCCGTGGTTCGCTTCCAGACCAGATGATCGTTACCAAGCCCACCTTCGATAGGCAGATAGCTACCCAGATTGTCTTCGCCCGTCCCCTGGGTCAGACCAAGGAACTCCGCATAATCGTCACCTTCTCCCATGTCGAACATGCTGAGAATTTTGCCACCCGACCACAGCACGACATCGTTGCCCGCATCCATATGCAGGCCGCTTGAACTGGTGCCACCGGAGAAATATCCCTGATCGTTGCCGTTTCCTGCATTGATCGTACCGTTGATGGTGCCGCCGAGCATGAATATGACGTCGTCGCCATCGCCCAAGTCTATGATGTTCTGGACGATGTCAGTCCCCGTGGTACCCTCAGGACGGTTGAACAGGATGTCATCGCCACCACCAAGCAGGATGCTGCCATTGATCGTTCCGTTATTGTCGATGATCTCTTTGCCACTATCGCCCGTCAGCGTGCCATGAATTGTGGCTCCGGCATGGTTCTCAACACGATCAACGGACGTGCCGTGCATGGCGAAGTTGGCATCCATCACACCATAATTGATAACCTCGTTCCGGTCACCGGTCAGCGTAAGTGAGCCGCTGACCTGTCCGCCTGCATTATTGACAAAACGGTTGTTTCCCGTGGCTTCCAGCGTCAGGCTCGCATCAAACGTACCGTTATTGGTTACGGTGTTCTGAGCGCCTGTCATGCTGACGGTTCCGGCGATCTGTCGACCTGCTGCAAGTGTCAGGGAATTGGTGCCGGTCCCCGTTACGGTAACGTTGCCGTTCAACGAGCCGTCCTGAAGCAGATTGAACGTCGTATTGTTGGTAGCATTAATACTGCCGTCAATCTGACCATAATTGTTCAAGTCGTTATTACCAGGACCGGTAATGGAAACGTTGCCTTCCAGCGTCGCACCGCTTTGCACATTCACGACCAGTGACGTGCCTGGCGTATTTGTATAACCGCCATTCACGAAGCCTGTGCAGTTCACAATGCCGCCAACTTCGACACAGTCGGCCCGCGCTTCCGTGCGTGAGAAGCCAATTATCGCAAGTGATGCCACGGATCCAAGCAGCGCCAGGCGAAGTCTCGTTGTAATCTCGCAGTTCGAAGGGAAAATCAAACCCGGTACACGACGGCGACCCGTTGGCATCCCCTGATCGCTTATGCTTCTGACAGCTCGTTCCGCATTTCCAGACATCAGAACCCCTCATGATTCGACTATGGTCAATGCAATAAAACGTGAAACACAAAACCCGTCAATCAGATCTGCAGATGTTTGCAGGAACAGAGGGCATATGGAAGTAAGAATTTGTATAATTGCACGAAAGAAATTCATGTAGTTGCATACGTCAACCTGAAATGCTCCGGTCACAATGATCTATTTACAACGTTAGCTTGCCGGTTGAATTTTTCGAATTGAGAACGAGAGTTTGGTCTGACGACGAAGCGCTATCCCTGAGCGAGGTTCTCTATGGGCCACCAAGAAGATACTGCTGGCAATGAAACCGGTAGTTGGGAGGCAACCTTGCATCCTCCTTCAGAAAATGCGCGGCAATCAGGAATCGACTCGCACTGCATCCTTATTGCCGCTTTCGTTAATACTGCCCGCCTTGGTCTTCAAATGCTGGATGAAATTCGAAATCGCCGCGAGTGTCGGAGCGTCGAGCGTCCTCAGCTTGTCGTAAATCGATTTCGTCATCTCTGCTTCTTGGGCTGTTTCACCGAACAAATGCGGTGCGACCGGATAGAGCAGTTCCATCGGTGACGTATCCAGGACCTCGCAAAGATGGATCAGCCGGGCCACCGTCAGTTTCGACGTCGCTTTTTCGTAGCGCGACAACACCTGATGATGCAGGCCCAGCAAAGGCGCCAGCACCGTTCGGGGCATCTCGCGAATTTCGCGGAGTTCGCGGATCTGCGAACTGATCAGTTCTTCAATCTCGCCGGTGAGCGCCATAGGACCGAAGCTCACTTTTCTATAAATGGGCTTCTGTATTTGCGGGTCATCGACCTGTTCAAGCCCTAGAGTATCAATCCATTCTTCTAAAGTACGTCCCCTCATATCTCCTGCCAAACGTTGTTTCATTCTTTTCATGGGTAAATCAATGTACCCGATTTGGCTAGCTAGATGCACTGAAAAATCACGTCATGACCGAATGGTATGGGCACGTCGCTGCGCGACCGGCGCTCTATGCCTTAGGCACCAAACCCGGCATTCTACCGGTTTCCGCCCATACGGGTTACGATCGCACTCGTGCAAGCCGCTTCGCGGCTCAACAAAAATTCAATAACCGAATTGGCTATCTCTTGTTTACACGGGGTAGGTTCAGGATACGTGTAAAAACCGGTCACAAGGCGTTTTTCTGGCCTAATCGGACGCGCTTTGTGATCTCCCCGACGCGGCCGCGGCTTACCCTTTGGCCGATTTTCTCATAAATTTTGCGAATGCTGAGATCGCTAGAGGCGGCAAGGGTTTCGATTTCGTGGATCAGCCAAGGTGCAAGCGGAGGGCGTCCGAGATGCTTGCCGCGCGCAGCTGCCGCTTTCATGCCGGCGGTGACGCGCTCGCTGATCAAAGAGGATTCCAGCTCGGCCATCGCGCCAATGATCGTGAACATTGCGCGCCCCATGGGACTTGCGGAATCGATCTGATCCTGAACGCTGATGAAGCGCACTCCGAGATGATCGAATTCCTCGAGTGCAGTCAGAAGGTGGCGGGTGGAACGGGCGAAACGATCAAATTTCCAAACCAGAACGCAATCGACCTCCCGGTTGCGAACGCTCGCCATCAGCGCGTTGAGCCTGGGACGTCCCTCGCGACGGCCTGAGACGGCGATGTCGCAGTAATCTCCGACGATTTGCAATCCTGCACGATCAGCATAACCGAGAAGGCCGTCATATTGCAGATCCGGCTTCTGATCGGGTGTCGAGACACGCAGATAGAGTGCCGCGCGGTTTTTGGGTTGCATGCGACGGCGGCTCCGTCCGGAAATGTCTTCCTTTTCGGACAACGAATCGCTATCTCCTAACGCCTTCATTTTACGCATGTTTCGCCACCCCTTCGGCGCACCCTTTTCTGGACACCTTATGACAGCTATTGACCGTACCGCCTACCCGCGCTCTGGAGAATGTCTCAGTCGGGAGGAACTGCAGCGCCGGTACTGTCTGAGTGAACCCGATCTTGTCTTCATTGACGGCAAGGCCCGTGGAACTTCTGGTCGCCTGACATTGGCAGTGCTGCTGAAGGCGCGCCAGGATGTGGGGTTCTTTCCCTCGCCGGGTGATCTGCACGCGCAGACCATCGCGCATCTGGCTTTGCAGCTTGGGTTGGAGGGGCCGTCGTCGCTGATCACTGAGACGACCGGTGCCAAGACGCTCTATCGTTATCGCGCGGCAGTACGCGCGTTCCTCAATGTCTCGCCTTACACCGACGCAGGTGAAGATCTGCTCACGGCTGTCATAACGGAAGCAGCGACAACGATGAGCGACCCGGCTGATTTGATCAACCGGGCGATTGAGGCATTGGGTACATCGTCGATTGATCTTCCAGCCTTCAGCACACTTGATCGGCTTGCCAATCATCTGCGAACCCGGATCCATGCGCAAATATATGGTCAGGTAGCGGCGCGACTGGGGCCGGGACCTGCCGCAATTTTGGATGAGTTGCTGGTTGTCCCGCCGGGCACCGTGACGACGAGCTTCAATCGTCTCAAGCAAACACCCGGCCCTGCGCGGCCTGAAACGATCAAACTGTGGACGGAACGGCTCGCGTGGCTGACCAGCCTGCTTGATCCCGATCCACTTCTGGAGGGTATCACTCACACCAAACGCCGCCAATTCGCAGCCGAAGCCCGCAGTATGGAGGTGAGCGACCTCTTGGATATCAGGCGATCTGGCAAACGGCACACTCTGATCCTCTGCCTTGTCCAGCAATCCCGGGCGCAGTGTCGCGATGAGCTGGTCGAAATGCTGCTGCGCAGGGTCCGAAAAAACCAGGCTCTCGCCAAGGAAAAGCTGAAGGCGCTGCAAGATCAGCATCGAGAGATGGAGGAAAAACTGATCGCGGTCCTGGGGCAGGTGCTGGAAAGTGCCAAGGATAGCGCCAACGATGCCGATGCTGGCCATCGAATCCGGATGGTGTTGGATGAGCGGGGTGGTCTCGATGTGCTGTCCGAACAATGTCAAACGGTTACGGCTTGGCATCACAACAATGACTTGCCGCTGCTCTGGCCAATCCACGCGAAAACCCGCAGCCTGCTGTTCAAGGTGATTGAACTGCTGGAAATCCGCTCGACAACGCAAGACCACAGTTTGTTGGAAGCTCTGAAAATTGTCATCAAACACCGCAATGCCCGGCGTGATGAACTGAGCGGCAATATCGATCTCTCTTTCGCCTCGCAGCGATGGCAGAACTTCGTAACAAAGCGCTGCAAGGGGCGCACACTGCTGGATCGCCGAGCGCTCGAAGTCTGTGTCTTCGTTCATCTGGCCGACGCATTGCAGGCGGCCGATCTCTTTGTCATCGGAGCGGAAACGTTCGACGATTATCGCACCCAGCTTTTGTCCTGGCCTGAATGCGCAGAGTGTCTTGCAGACTACTGCGATGCCCTGGGATTGCCACCGAGCGGTGAGGATTTTTCCGGTCATTTGAAGGAATTGTTGGCGCTCGCTTCCACTACTGTGAACACCGGCTTTCCGGCCAATACGGAATTGACCATTGACGCGGACGGTGTGCCACATCTTAAACAGCAAAAGGCTTCCGGCCAACCCGATGGCCTGCCCGCCTTCGAAGCGGAAGTCCATGCGAGGATGCGCGAACGACATCTGCTCGATATTCTCAAGGATAGCACCAGCTGGACCGCCTTCACGCGCCATTTCGGTCCGCCATCAGGCGCTGAACCGAAACTCGCAAGGGCGCTGCAGCGCTATATTCTCACTGTCTTCGGTTACGGCTGCAACCTTGGCCCTGTCCAAACCGCCCGACATGCACCCGGCATTGCCAGTTCCGACACCCTGCGTCGACTTAATGCCCAACATATTGATGCGGCCAAGCTCGAGGCTGCAATGACTGATTTAATCAACGCCTATGATCGTTTCGAATTGCCGAAACTGTGGGGTGCCGGACAAGCGGCTATCGCCGACGGCACGCATGTACCGCTACGCGAGAACAATCTCCTGGGAGCTCAGCATATCCGCTATGGTGCCTATGGGGGCATTGCCTATCATCACATTGCCGACAATTATGTTGCTCTGTTTACCACTTTCATTCCCTGCGGCGTCTGGGAAGCCGTCCACATTCTGGATGGGCTGCTGAAAAACCGATCGTCGATCCGGCCTGACATTCTTCATGCCGATACCCAGGGCCAGAGCGAACCTGTGTTCGGTCTGGCTCGTCTCCTCGGCATCAAGCTCATGCCGCGCATGCGCAATTGGGGCGATACCGTCTTCTACCGTGCCGACAAATCCATCCGTTATTGCCATATCGACGATCTCTTTACCCGCGACATCGACTGGCGACTGATCGCAACACACTGGCAGGACATGATGCAAGTCATCCTCTCCATTCAGGCTGGCCTCGTCCTGCCGTCGATGTTGCTGCGAAAACTCAGCTCGCACAACCGCAAAAACAGGCTCTACCAAGCCTTCCGGGAAGTCGGTCGGGTTGAAAGAACACTGTTCTTGTTGCGCTATATCTCGGACCCGCAGATCCGGCGCTCCATTCGCGCCGAGACGACGAAGATCGAGTCCTACAACGACTTTCTCGACTGGATTACCTTCGGCGGCCCAGTCATCAAGAGCGGCGATCCGGTCGAGCAGGAAAAACAGGTCAAATACGCCAGCCTGATCGCCAACGCTATCATGCTATCCAATGTCGAGGACCTGACCAGTGTCCTTTCCGCCATGGCGGACGACGGTATTCGCGTTACCCCCGACTTGGCCGCCTCTCTCAGTCCATATACCCGAAAACAAATCCGGCGCTTCGGAAAGTACTCTCTCGACATGGAGGACTTGCCGGAGCCACTGGTTCCTGCCCCGCTGCCCTTCGAAATTCCTCTGTGACCGGTTTCTACACGTATCCTGAACCTACCCCCGAAGGGCTCGAAGGTCTGACTAAGCGCCGCAACGAGCTCAACCAGGCCAGCCCTTTGTTCGCCAACCGAGACTTCAAAAAAGCGAAGAAAGGTGTCGACGAGGGGCAGGCGACGCACGCCGTGGACAAGGTTGTCCGATGAGCGTGAATTCGTATCTGGTAGGCCGGGCGTCTTCCGCAGTCCTTTCGGAGGACGAGCGAAAATCGATCAACACCTCCATCGCGACGCTAGGCACCCGTTTGGATAGCTGGTTCCAGGTTGACGGCGACAAGCTGCAGTCTCACTTCCGGTTCGGGTCCCAGACGAGGGGCACGATCCTTCCGCGGCGCGACGATCAGAATTCAGACGTTGACTACATGGTCGTCTTCGGAAAAGGAGGTCGGAAACCTCAGAGCTATCTCGACCGTCTAAAAAAATTCGTGGAGGGAAAGTACAGCACCTCGGAAGTTTATCAGTCCAGCCCGACTATCGTACTGGAGCTGAACCATATCAAGTTTGAGCTTGTCCCAGCGCTGCACTATTACGGTAGTACCTACCAGATTCCGAACGGGCCGAACGACTGGCAGTCGACAAGCCCGAACGACTTCAATGCGACGCTGGAGGAGAAGAACAACAGCTATCTGATCAAGCCGACCATCCGCCTGGCCAAAATCTGGAACGCCGCGAACGGCTACGTCTACAACTCATATCTGTTCGAGAAATGGATCTGCGACCAAAGCTTCTTCTTTGCCAGCAATCAGCGTGACTATCTCTTCACGGTGTTCGACAATCTTCCCGCGACGCAAGCAGCGGCATGGTGAAACGAGCGCATTAATCGGGCGAAGAAACTGGTGGCCGAGATCCGGGAGAACGAGGCGCAGGGATACCCATACCTTGCCGAGGCAGACGCCAAAAAGCTCATCCAAAAATAACCTCTCGCTCCTGATTTCGTCCACTGCTTCCGGAGCGGCCAGTCTACTTCCCACCCCGTCTTGACTTTGCGACTGCGTGGGGCGTCACGCGCTCCGCACGTGTACTACTAGATTGCGACTAATCCCTTACTGAGCCATCCAGGACGTCCAGCGCTTGATTGCCGAGCCGTGACGCTCGCACGACCCTGTAGACCAGTTCAGGCCGTAGAGATCGGCAATGATGGCACCGAGCTCGCTGGCCGGAAGGCCGGGATATTCTATTTCGGCCAGACTGCTCTTAAAGGGCTCGATTTGCACGAGGGCCTGCCGCACAAGCATTGACGTCGGCATGTCGTCCTTTACATGATCTGCGATGCTTATCTCGCCATTCTGCTGAACGATCAGTCCAAGGGTGCTTGCAGCGAAGACCGCGTTTCGAAGACCTTGGCTCTCCGCTTCCTTCTTGGTTTTGCAGACACCGCTCCTGACCTGGTCAACGAGTTCGATCACGCGCTCCGGCGGTGCGGCCGCCCGGAAAATATCGACTTCGCTGATGTTCGCCACTCGCTCGGCGGATTCCATAATGTCGAAAACGGGGTCGCCGAGGACGAAATGCATCCCGTTTTTAGACAGGAGACCGAAGTGCCAGCAATACGCCAGGATACGGCGATTGTACTGCTGCAACGTCTGCTCATCGATGGAAAGGAAGGCGTACTCCGGTGCGGACGCCGTGCAGATTTCCGCGAAGGTCGCCCCGCCCTGCGCGGCAATGAGCTCTCGGGCCTTGATGAAGATGCAATTGCTCAGCAGGAATTCGATGATCTTGGCCGTCGCCGCCGCCGAGTTCTCGAAAGCTCTTTCGAAATATTGCTCCAGACGGTTCGACCTGACGATACCCATGTTGACCAGGTCGCGGACGGCGTTGTCGGTCGTCGTGAGACTGAGATTCAAGCTCGCAGCGAAGTGCTCGTAGTCGAGCCGGTCCGCTCCGAGCACAGTTTTGAGAATGCCCCTAATTCGACGGACCGAGATCGTCGGGATGTATGTGTTCGGAAGCTGAGGCACCTCGTTATAGAGGATGTAGTCCCGGAAAATGTCCCAGTAGAGGTTTAGCTTGCCACCTGTATTGATGACGAGCCGCTGGTTCACAAGCGACGCGACGTTGTCAGCACCGTACTTGTCCGCCGCAGCTCCGTATTCGACAGGAGAGTTCTGGGCAATGAACCGGATAGCCCGGGTCTGGGCCTGCGACAGTTCCTGGAGATCGTTGTTGAAGAGCGTCTCAAGGCTCGGGAGCGATCCCAACGGTCCCGGATCACGGCCGGCCTTGGCATCTTCGATATAATGGCGCACCAACTTTTTTAGGAGCCACGGGTAGCCCGCGTAGTTTTCGACGATGAACTTCGAAATGTTGTATTTCAGGGCCTGCTTCGACTCGCGTTGTGCAAGTACGATAAAGCCATCCGCATCCTCTCGTGCGAACCTGTCGACCACGAAATCCTTTCGACGATCCGAAAGCGAGTGCCACAAGTGATATCCGGGATAATCGGAGCCGACGGTACCATCCGTTTTCCAGGAAAAGCCGATAGCGAAAGGCGCTCGCGCTTCATCCGCTGCCAGTGCCAAGTCTCGCATACGGCTGAATGCCGCGCTGAGCTCGGAGCGATGGATGATTTCCTCGAACTGATCGAAAATCAGGCAGACTACCGCGTTCTGCGACTGGGCCTGCGCCAGAAGTTCATGCACTGCCGGATCGTTGAACGGGTTCGTCTCGATCTTCGGTGTGCTACGGAACAGCGGCCCGGGCGATATATACTGCTCGGCGGCCTGCAATGCCCGCAACATTGCCAGATCGGCGTAGTACGAAGTCTTCGCAGCTCGGCAATCGACCGGGAGAATAAAAATCTTATCCTTCCGTAGTTCGTCGGCGAGCTTCAGCGCGAGGCTGCTCTTTCCCCAACCAGACTGTCCCTTGATGCCGAAAAGCCTCGAGGAGGTCTTACCTTCCCGGATGCGATTAAAGAAATCCCGTATCTCGTAAATCAGTCCCTCTCGACCCACGAAGTCTACAGGTCGCGATGGGCGATAATCGCTCCATTCTTCGCCGGGGATAACTTCGACGACGGGCTGTACATCTTTGCTTGGAGGACCTTCCACGTGCTTGTGGTCTAGCCAGCTCGCCTCGGGATACGGAAAATCCGTGTTGGCCAGTTCCGGCAAGTCTCTTGGTTTCATCGGAGACCCGTCACTAGCGCCCCAAGCCAGAAGACCCTTGAGTTCCCTGTTAGGTGTCCACATCGGGACAGCCCAAATCTCTCGTCCCTCCAACAAGCAAAGGAAAACCTCGGCAGCCCCGTTGCTGCCCGGCAACGCCGGAAGTTCGAAACCCTTGGCGTCGACTAGAAGTGTCACCAGTTCATGCGGCGGGAAGAATTTGAAAACGTTCTTCCCAGCTTTTGCGTTGAACCTGTCCAGTCTCGCCTGAGCTTCCTTCCCGATGTCGGATATCGAAAAAATCCAGCCATGGTCGGCCTCTTCAAGACTGACATCACTGTGGAGCTTGTTAACCGAGTCGGTTTGGACAGTTTCCGCGCGCGCCTTGCATTCGACAATCGCGCTGTCGCCAGAAAGCCGGTTAAGGCATTTGAGGTCTATTTCGCTACCCGCATCACGAACACGCTCTTTGACAACGTAGCTCTGATAGGTGAGGAAACGCCCGACAAGCGATTCAAGAAGACGGCCTTTGACTTCCCGAAAGTCGGAGCGGCTCTTGTCTAGCGGGATGGTTATCTTGAACTTCGAATCGTGGTCCATGCTGCAACTGGAGAGGAGCGAATCCAAATGAGGGAGTCTTGAGTTACCACTTCCCAGCGAAAATAGACAGCTAATCTCTCGCTTTACTACTCTCAAAAGTAGCTATCCGAAAGTTTCGATAGAAATACTCGACGGACCGGGGACGGGCAGACCGTAACTGATCCACCCGACCTCGTGACGTTCTACCGATGATGGTGGCGTCGGTGGCGGCATGAAGCTCTTCTTTGGAGACCTCATCTGCAAGTTCGACCAACCGTAGGCCACCTTCAACAACATCCAGCCCCCCTGAATCGTGATTATCCGCTTTACGAAGGAGATTTCCGACAAGGCACAATGACCGCAGTTGGCGCTAAGGCGACGAAACCCTTGTAAGAAACGATGTCCGCTTCCCGGCGCGCGCAACCAAGCGCTCAATGGCTGAGATGGAGGCGCCAAACGGTCCGACTGCTTTCAAACCATCTGTCACTGGACGAATTTATGCTGGCGGATAATTCGGTGACGGCGGTGTCGCGAGGGTGATCAGGTTACCGTCGGGATCACGCACTGGCGCCAGCGTTGAATAGTCGTCTGGCATATCATCACCCAGCATGATCCCCACGTCACGCAACTGTTCTCGTTCGGAGGCAACGTCGTCGACGATCAGGAAGATCGTCCCTCGCCCGGCGATTTCATTATCTGTCGAAATCCCCCCTCCGGCCTGATTGAACAGCTCCCACTGAACGAGTGTGCCCATCGGTCTGTTGTCCGGTCCGCGCCCGAACAGTTTCGTATACCAGGCTTCGGCAGCTCCAAGGTCCGCGGTCAGCAAGAACTTCTTGCTGTGACATTCGTCGTCTCCGCAAATGGAAGTGTCTTTCGAGCCTGCCAGCCTAACATAAAGCACTGCTGAGACCGAACGACCCGATTAACCGGTCAGGGTTGGTAGCATGCAACGAGGCACGGCAGCCGACGGATGGACGCAGAAAATCACGTCACAAAGGGCATGATATCGACGCCGTCGCCTGGAAATACCGTGATATGCGGATGGTCTTGAAACAGCTTTGCCGCAGCCTCCGCGGTTTCAGCTTCCACCACCAGATAACCGCAGAACGGATTTGTGGCTTCCGCTATCCCCTGCTTTGTCACACGGGTTGTCTTCCCCACCATGCCGCCGCGATCAAGGATGACAGCGGCATGGCGTTCTTCCCATGCCGCCCATTGGGCTAATCCTTCCGCATCGACCGCATCCTGTTCGGTTTTAGGCAACCGTCGAAAGGATGCGAGGTCTTCAGGCTTCATCGTATACACAGCAAGAAATTTCGGCACCGGTATTCCTCCCTGAACTTTAAACGCCGTCAGTCTAGCTTTGCTGCGCGGGAAATAACACCGCGTCGATCCTGGCGAAGCGATGCCGCACCGCGTGCTTTTGCATCGGGACCTCGGCATGATCGAGCGACGAACAACAAATTCCAGCAGTAGTTCCCGGATCGGGCAAAGGCCGTGAGGACTTCCGATAGGGGTCGGAACAAGATGGGGTGGTTGCCGCCCTCCCCAGACGGCATCGCAGTGTGCCAGAGTTGTGATCCTTAAAGGTCACACAGCGGAGAGGACGGCAAATGAAGAATATAATGATCGGGGTTGATCTGGCAAAAAATGTTTTACAGCTCCACGGGGCGTCAATGACGGGCGAGGTGCTGTTTCGCAAGAAGTTGTCGCGCGGGCAGTTTCTGCGTTTCATGCAGAGCCAGCCGACGGCTGTTGTCGTCATGGAGGCTTGCGGCAGCGTCCACTACTGGGCACGCGAGTTGATGTCGCTGGGCCATGAGGTCAAGCTGATCGCACCACAATATGTGCGCCCTTTCGTGAAGCGTCAGAAGAACGACGCTGCTGATGCGGAAGCGATTGTCATTGCGGCACGACAGCCGGAAATGCGTTTTGTCGAACCTAAAACACCGGATCAGCAAGCGCGGGCTGTTCTATTTCGAGCGCGAGAACGCATTGTCCATCAACGCACGGAACTGGTGAACGCGCTGCGCGCAATGCTCTATGAATATGGGCATGTCGTTCCTGTGGGCCTCGGACACGTCAAACGGTTGGAAGCCATATTGAACGACGCGGCTAGTGACCTCCCCGATCTCGCACGCGAAGAAGGCCATGATCTCTTGGCACAAATCGGTGAAAAGACCGTCAGAATTGACAACAAGACCCAGAAGCTGGCCTCTCTCGCCAAGCAGACCGATGTGGCGCGGCGTCTTCAGACTATGCCGGGTATCGGGCCGATGACCGCTGTGGCGGTCGAAGCTTTCGCGCCAACGATGGAAAACTTCAAATCGGTGCGCAACTTTGCCGCCTGGCTTGGCCTCGTGCCGCGACAGTTTTCGTCCGGCGGCAAGGAAAGGCTGGGTAAGGTCTCGAGGGCCGGCCAGGTCGACATTCGTCGGCTGCTGATCATCGGTGCCATGGCTCGCGTGAATTGGGCGAGCCGCAAGGCAACATCCACCGATCCCTGGATGATGCGTATGCTTGGAAGAAAGCCCCGAATGCTGGTGGCGATCGCGCTGGCGAATAAGATGGCGCGTATGATCTGGGCCATGCTGACGCGGCAAGAAGATTATCGGAATCCGGGGTTGCCGGCGGCTGCATGAATGCAGCTATCGTCAATGTCGGCCAACAGGTGTGAGAAGTCGATGACCTGAATGGGCGCAAGATCGAACGATCCGGCTCAGGAAAACCAGTACTGCTCTTCGAGCTCAGAGCTCGTGAACAAGATTTGGACCTGATCCGCTGATCACCATCCCGGCCAGCGGTCGCTGAAAACGCCGCAAATGAAGGCCTGACAGAAGACCGCATTCGATCACACGTTCAAAAGGTAAGAAACGACTTGCACAACGGGCGGCAACCACAGAAGAGCAGTGCAAAATCGTACGCTCACATGAGCGATTTAGGTTTTCCAGGCGCGTTTAGACTACCCCACGGACGCAATTCGTCAATTTCATGTAGCCTGTGCACGGTGCTGGAGACGCCGGTCCGAACCGATGGTTATCATACTCTCATCCGCGGGTTTTTAACCGCCTGACCATATTCGATGCGGGCTTGTCTCTCTCTAAGAACGGCACTTTTTCTAACAGTCGCTTTTACGATGCAGCTCTTTATTCTTTTGGACTGGCGCTGATTTCAGCGCTTGTGAACGGCGTTATTGGCACATTGGCTGCAATCTATGTCGTTCGTTTCGCACCACCGCGATTCACCAACAGCCTACGAATGCTGATGAGCGCACCATTAATGGTACCAGAGATACTGAAGGCAATTGCGCTCTTGTTCGTCTTTTTCGAAATCGGCATCGATAACAACTGGTCGATTGCAATCCAAGTCGGACACATTCTGGTTACCTTTCCCTATGTCTTTTTGAATGTAGCTTCGGCTCTGTTCAATTTTGACCGATCTCAGGAAGAAGCCGCACGCAGTCTTGGCGCCGATGGCTGGCTGACTTTTCGGCGCATAACACTCCCATCGATCAAACCTGGCGTCATCACCGGATGCCTGTTTGCGTTCGTGATTTCGTTTGACATCTTCAACATCTCTTTGTTGCTGAAATCGGTGGAGAGCAATACGCTGCCGCTGGAGTTGTTCGACTATCTGCGTTTTGATTTCGATCCGATCGCCGCAGCGGTAGCAACGGTCAGCATCATAATCGCCTGTGCCGCTGTGCTCATGGTGGATCGCACAGTGGGGCTCAGGTCGCTGCGCTTTTAATTGCTCGCAGGGTTCAAGAATGATCTTTGCGCAATCAAACGCGAGTTAGCTCGAGTTTTTGCTGTAGGTCTGGATTCCACTGGTTTGGTTGTGGAGGAGAATTGGCGTCCTGCAAGCTTGGCCTCGTTCGATATCAGTTAAATGATATGAAGCGTTACTTTGTCCAACTGCCAGTCTGTACTAATTCTGGGCACGGTAAATGATCAACGAACTTTCAGCTGTGGAAACAACGCCATTTGACGAGTGGGACAGAAGCGAATTCTTTGAGGTTCTTTGTCAAAAGTACGTGGCAAACGAGCTCGACCCCAGGACAAATCAATCCCTCCGCAGTCTTTGTAAGATGATTACAACACCGGCTCCGTCATTGAGCAAGAAGTAGTCTTAATAGTCCATACCTGCAGGAGTTCGACTAAAACCCGGTGAGCCGTAGAACGGCGTCACCTATGGTGTCAATCTCCGACATCCAAGCGAAAAAAGGATTGAATATACTCCTGGAGGGATGTTTGCCCTCTCACTGGCTCATCGCTTGTATCTGCCTTTCCGTCGATCAGCTTGCCAGTCATACACGCATAGGACGCCGCAGTTTTTACCGAAAACCCAAACTGCTCGAACGTCCCTTTCAGCGCGTCCCGTGAAATCTCCAGAACTTCGACTTTCCGGCCGACAGCATTGCTGAATGCATCGTGAGCGCGACGAACAGCCCACTGCTTTCGGCGTTGACGGGATCGCAATAGCACTTTCTTTCAGAACTTCTGTTTTGCCCGCTTCGGCATAAAGTAGGTTCGGATATTGACGAGTGCTTCGGCGA
>NZ_JBTXLQ010000013.1:0-24352 GCF_054871705.1 Brucella sp. LJL56 | reverse complement strand
GGGTCGTTCGCGCTTGAGGATGGATTTGCATCATCACAGGGCCTCATTAATCATGGTTTCGAAACGCCAGGCATTTTCAGCAATAGCCCATCCTACCTCATCCCAATGATGTTCCGCAACCAAACAGCTAATCCACCAGGTCAAAACCAAGCGGTGGCTTCCGTTCAGTTAGTCGACGCATCACCGTTTTGTCTGTCAGCAGGTCTTCAACCGCATAGCTATCAAAAACACGAAGCATGGCTTCAACGCCCTGAGCGAGCACACCCGTGAGGCCGCAAGCAGGTGAAAGTGCGCATCCCGGGCAATCTGCCAGTTGATGGAGCCCTTCTTCAGTATGTCGGATAACGGCGCCGACCGATATCATCTTCGCAGCACGCGCCAAGCGCAGGCCTCCGCTCCGGCCGCGAACTGTTTCAATGAAGCCACCGCTCACCAGACCATTGACGACTTTCATCAGATGATTGTGGGAAATAGAGTATGCGTTGGCAATTTCTCCAATCGAGCACAGACGGTCCTCGTGAATTGCCAGATGGATCAAGACGCGGAGCGAAAAGTCCGTATAAAGCGTCAAACGCATATGGTTAATCCGTCATTCTGTAATCTCTACTGTGGCGAGAAAATCCGGTACTATCCATCAGGAAAATGAATAACCGGAACTCTGGAAGAGCCAGTGCCAAAAGAGCTAGGCGGAACCAGGATTTCAATACATACCTCATAAAGCGACAAGATATTTGGATTAATTGCCAGTGAAGCAGTGATCTATCACAATCTGAACAGTGAAGGTGTTCCAGAATCCTTCTGCCGATCTCGTTCGGTGGTAACTTTAAATGGTTAAATGTCGCCCCTTATCCAATATGGATACGGCACAGATAATAAACGGAAAAAGTGAAATCAATGAATTCGCAAGATTTGCGAAGGGTTGATTTTCAAGGCTTCTTGTCCAGATTCAATTATAAGCGGCTGCAAACATAGGCGCTTTGAGGGAAAGCCATGTCAAAATTTTCCGTTGGAGATCATGTGAGCTGGAACTCAGAAGCCGGTCGCGTGAGTGGGCATATTATTAAGGTCCATGTGACGGATTTCAAATACAAAGGTCATCGTCATCGCGCGTCGGAAGATGATCCGCAATATGAGATCAGGAGTGATAAGACTGAACAACGCCGCTCACAAGGGAAACGCTTTGTCGAGGCTGGAAGAATGATCGCACAGTATACGACCATTGGATACTCGAACCGCAGACTTTGTGAATTTCTGGATAGGTTGAGCGATAGTGGTACCGAGATCCCTGTCGACGTGCGATCACTGCCGCGTTCCCGCACATATCCAGCGTATAATATTGATAGCCTTCCGGGAGGCTACAGATAATTGGCATCGACTATGTCCACTGCGCTGCGTTAGGTGAACCAAGGTCCAACCAAATCAATGCCGATAACCTTAAAAACGCGATTTGGCGGGTGCAAAGCCTTCACAACATGGCGGCGCCAGCGAACAGAGTGAGGGTGGATGATTATGGCATAGAGTGCGACTTGAATTGGATGCCGGAGTTTCGCTCTGCTGCCACGAGATATGTAATCAAGAATCTGTGACAACGCATTGTGTTCTGTCACTACTTACAGAGAATATTCGATATCTTACGTAGCCCCGCTTTCTGTGCATTCGATAGAAGAATTTTCAGCTTGAGCAACAGTATTGCGCGAAACCAGACTATAGACCACAGGGACTACAAACAGGGTTAGCAATGTTCCAAAGGACATACCACCGACGATGACCCAACCAATTGCCTGACGGCTTTGGGCACCCGCACCCGTGGCGATGGCAAGAGGTACGGCACCTAGTACCATCGCTCCGGTTGTCATCAGAATTGGGCGCAGGCGCATAACAGCTGCCTCTGTTACGGCTTCAGCAATGTCGTGGCCCTTGTCGCGCATATGATTGGCAAACTCGACAATAAGAATACCGTGTTTTGTGATGAGGCCAACCAGTGTCACTAACCCAATCTGGCTGTAAACATTCATGCTGGCACCCGCAAACCACAAGGCGAGTAAGGCTCCGGCAATCGAAAGTGGCACTGTCAATAGAATGATAAATGGACTTACAAAACTTTCGAACTGTGCTGCCAGAACCAGATATATAAAGAGAATCGCGAGACCAAACACAAACAGAATGCTCGAATTCGAACTTCTGAAATCACGAGATTCGCCTTCAAAGTCGTACTGAGCGTAAGAAGGGAAGCTTTCTTCTGCGGCTGTTTCCAGATAAGTCAGGGCTTCGCCCAAAGAATATCCGGGAGCAAGTCCCGCACTCACTGTGGCTGAACGCAGCCTGTTGAAGCGATAGAGATTTGCGGGCTCGACGCTTTCCTTAACCGTTACAAGGTTTGATAACGGGATAAGCTGTCCTGAAGAACCCCGCATGTTTACCAGATTAATGGAGTCGGGTGTGCTTCGATCACTTGCGTCGAGCTGCACCAGAACATCGGATTGTTCGCCATCACGATCGATACGTGTTACCTGACGGCTACCGAACATCGTTTCAAGCGTCTGACCAACTTCAGAAACCTGAAGACCAGCTTCGCGGATCTTTTCCCGGTTCATGTTGATTTCCATACGTGGCTTGTTCAGGTCGAGATTGGATTCAATATTGGTAAGGCCCGGATTATCGCGGATTTTGGCTACGAATTCTGTGACGAGTTGATTAAGGTCCTCGAAACTGGACGATGATTGCACGACAAATTGGACTGGATTATTGGCACCTGCACCGCCGCCGCGGGCGGTAGTCAGTGATGGCATATTAAAAGCAAAAGCACGTACGCCTGGAATAGCATTTATTTGAGGCCCGATAGACTGTATTATCTCTTGTTGGCTGCGTTCACGTTCATCCCAATCCTTGAGAAGTCCAAACGCGCCAAAATTTGTGACTTGCGGAAAACCATAAACAGAGAAATAAGTGCTGATTTCTGGAATATCCGACATGATGTTCTGAGTAGCCTTGCCGTAACGCTCAGTGAATTGAAGTGTCGAGCCTTCCGGAGCTGTGCCAGCGATTCGAACGACACCGCGGTCCTCAATAGGCGCTAGTTCGCTTGGCAGATTGACATACAGAAAGCCTGCCAGAGCGGCCGTCGAGGCTGCGCCCAAAACTACAATCCACCTGTGACGCATGGCGAAAGCAAGTATGCGACGATAGCTTTCGTTGAGACGATTAAGAAAACCTTCGAGTGTGCGTGAAAGGCGGCTTTCTTTTTCATTGTGACGCAATAGCTTGGCGCACATCATAGGGGTTAGTGTCAGTGCTACGAAGCCGGAAACAATTACCGCACCAGCAAGAGTCAGGGCAAACTCGATGAAGAGCTGCCCGGTTCTGCCTTCTGTGAAGGCGATTGGGATGTAAACGGCGGCAAGTGTCAAAGTCATCGCGATAACGGCGAATGCGATCTCGCCGGTGCCGGCGATGGCGGCATGAAGCGGTGTCTCACCTTTTTCAATGCGACGATGCACGTTTTCCAGAACTACAATAGCATCATCGACAACGAGCCCAATAGCCAGAACCAGAGCAAGCAGGGTCAGTGTATTGATGCTGAAACCGAAGGCAAACATGATTGCGAGTGTTGTGATCAACGATACAGGGATCGTGACAATCGGGATGAGGCTGGCGCGAATGGAGCGGAGGAAAAAGAAAATCACCAGAATGACGAGCACGATCGCTTCGGCGATCGTGTGAAACACGGCTGCAATGGAGCGATCAATAAAGATCGAGCTGTCATAGGTGATTTCCGCCTCCATGCCTTGAGGCAAACTTTCCTGAACGCTGGGCAGAACAGCGCGTACGTTGTTTGTCACGTCTAGCGGATTGGCGGTCGTCTGTTTCACAATTCCGATGGAAACGGCGGTTTGTCCTTGCTTCGCAGTTGCTTGCCTTTCGTCTGCCGCGCCTAGTTCCGTCCTTCCAATATCGCGCAACCGAACGGGATAACTATTGACCACATTGATAATAATGTCGGCGAACTCTTCGGGTGTGCTAAGTGCCGTATTGGCAAGCAACGTGAACTCCCGGTCGTGGCTTTCAATACGGCCAGCAGGAACTTCTACGTTCTGGCTTGAAAGGGCGGTTTCGACATCCTGAACAGTAAGACCGTAGCCAGCAAGTTTGCGGGCATCGATCCAGACGCGCATTGCATATTCGCGTGCGCCCAGAATTCGGGCCTCCGATACGCCAGGCAGGTTCTGAATGCGATCTACAACCGTCCGGTTGAGTGTATCGGTAATCTCAAGACTTGATTGCGCATCACTTGTGAATGCTACATACATTATTGGTTGTGCATCAGCTTCAACTTTGGCGACAATAGGCTCATCTATTTCGTCGGGCAGGTTTCGTCTGGCGCGGGACACACGATCACGCACTTCCGCCGCGGCTACTTCTGGATCGGTACCAAGCGTGAAACGCACGGTAATGGCACTGGTTTCTGCGCGGCTTGTCGAGGTCACTACATCGATACCGGCAATGCCAGAGAGTTGGGTTTCCAAGACCTGTGTCACCTGACTTTCAACAATTTCCGCATTCGCACCCGGATAGGTTGTTGAAACCGAAACGGTCGGTTCTTCGACATCCGGGTATTCACGCGTGGTCAACCGCTCGTAGGACACGACCCCAAGTAACACCAGAACGAGGCTGAGAACCGTCGCAAGCACAGGTCGACGAACGCATACTTCCCATAACGACATTAAATTGAGCCTTCCGGTTTCTGTTCCTGCACCGTGCTGCCGGCCCGCAGTTTCTGTTGACCAGCGGTGACAACTCGAGCTTCCTTGTCGAGACCATCGACAATCTCAACCTTGCCATCCAGTCTCTGACCGAGTGTCACTGGGACAATTTCGATCGTGTCCTGGGTGTTGATACGATAAACATTCTGGCTCTCGCCGCTCGGTACGATAGCGCTCTCCGGTACCAGAATGGCATCACTTTTGGTGCCTGCCGTTACTTCAATGCGTGCGAAAAGTCCGGGGCGAAGCTTTAGATCAGGGTTGTCAACCATGGCTCTGATGCGGATCGAGCGCCCAGCCTCTTCGATTGATGGTTCTATGGCGTAGATTGCCCCCTTGAATGGATCGCCAGGTAGAGCGTCAGTGATAATGGAGACCTCCTGCCCAACAGAAAGATTGGTGAGTGCGACTTCGGGCAACGTAAATTCTGCAACTAGGGGATCAATTTGTTCAAGTTTTGCCAGATTACTGGTGCCAGCAGTCACATAGGCACCTACGCTTACGGAGCGTAGGCCAATAATTCCGCTGAATGGCGCTCTAATGGCGGCTTGCTCAAGTTGCGCCTGGGCTAAGGCGAGGACTGCCTCAGTACTGTGTAAGTTAGCTTGAGCTTCATCCAGTGTTTGTGTCGCGCTGATGCCACGTTTTGAAAGAGCTTCTGTTCGTTCAAATGTTGAACGGGCAAGTTCGTGTGCAGCGCTGGCAGACTGCACCGAGGCATTCAAAATTGAAGTATCGAGCTGAAAGAGAATTGTTCCGGCTTCAACTGGACGCCCTTCCTCGAACAGTATCTTTTCAACCCGGCCGCCGATCTCCGGGGCCAGTATGACGGACTCCTTGGCGCGTAACGTGCCGACCGCTGAAAGGAGCTTTTTTAAATCTCGTGTTTCTGCCGTTGCCGCCTCAACAATGATCGCACTTGCAGGAGCGGCGATACTTGTTTCTGGAGTATTTTCCGCCACTGTCTGATGCAGCAGTCCGTGCCATCCAAGAATTACAGCGCTTGCAGCAAGCCCAAGCGCGAGTGTCATTATTCCTCGTTTACCAAGTTTCATGCGCAAGTCTCTTTCTTAGGGCGGGCTGCCAGTGCCCGCCGCGAAGCCAGCCATTCTCCTAAAATATTTGACTTTACAGTAAAGTAAAATTAAAACTCTGTAATGTCGTCGAAAGTGCGGACGAAGGGGCGTAAATGGATCGAAAAATGAATGTAAGCACCACCTGCGTCCTTGACGCCACGCGAAAAATGCTATCCAGGTATGGTTCTGCGGTGAGCCTTGAACTGGTTGCAGCTGAAGCAGGCCTGACCCGTCAAACCCTTTATAATCGTTTCGGTAGCAAGCAGGTTCTGCTCAAGGCGACGTTTGAGGACATACGCGAGAAAATTCGCACCCGGCTCGAAAATGCGCCATGGGAAAGCGAACCAGAAATTCTCTTACCAGTGATCGCCGGCATTGTTGCAGATAACTTCCTCGACCTTGAAATGGCCAAGCTATTGCGCGCCATGATCCAGGCCGTGGAGGAGATGCCCGAAATCGGCGTCAACCTGAAGTCAGAACAGACTGGTCAGGTCCTTGACAGAATGGTGACATACATTGAACAGCGCACGCTGGCCGGTGAATTCCATGTCCAGGACCCGGAAGTACAGGCAATGTTGTTTCTGGGCAGTATCAATGGGTTCCTGCTGCCGCGTCTCCTTTTGGGGACGAGCGACCCGGATTACAATTTGAACCAAAGACTGATGAATGGAGCAGTCCGAAGCTTTCTCTTTCTCTGGCGCAGGTGAACAGCAGTCGAGCTAGATTCTATCTTATTGGTGAAGGCAGACCTTTTGGCGCTCGGGTGATCATCGGTGTATCGACCAAAACGGATGTGCGCGAACGGGGCTCTGTTTTGAGGTTGCTGCATTTACCCGGTTTGGTTCTGGCAGTGCTATGTTATCATCCGTCAGGTTCGAGACTGAAAAAACAAGAAACATCTCATTCAGGATTAATATTCCCTCCTCAATCACGAAAAGCCACCATTAAACCAATTCCATTTATGGGCGATTTAAATAGGCTTTATCGCAGCTGTTCGGTAAGGATGACAGGATCTGACAGTTCTGCCCTTCATCCACAGCGAGCTTTCGATGCGCGGAGGAGGCTATTTTAATCAATCTCAGCACCAATTATTGATGATGCCGGGCCGGAAGGCAATTGTCACAAAGTTTGGCGCAAATAAACAATATCGTCGATCAGGATCATCGTCGAAACAGGCAATAGATACGAACCAGGCCTGCCATCAAGATCGATGTCGTTTCCGGGTCAACTAATCCGGCTGCGAATCGGTTCATATGATGCGTAAACAATTGAGCATCAACGCTCAACCAAAGTGCAATCGCAATTCTTTGAACTTGCAACATAGTTGCTTCTGCGTCAACACGTGGCTTCTTCCTATACTTATCCTTGTGCCAAAATCCGTAATCACGCTCCTGTTCTGAACAGAGACTGATACGTAAATATAGCTGTCAGGGCAACATGTCTTCAGCTTTCGAAATCCCGTCAAGCTGGAATGAAAATACCAGGTCCCTTCCATCACGCGACTTGAGCGCCGTCGTCATTGTCTTTCCGCCGCGCAGCGCCCCCAACCATTGGGCATCCACCTTCGCACTGGCATAGCAGCCACCTTGGTCACAGTTTTTCCATGTGAGCGAACCCACCTGCTTCTCATCTATCAGAATTTTGACAGGATCGGTCAAACTGACCCCGTACGGCAAAGTGAACGCAGCGTTGGTTTCAGGCTTGCCGACCACGCGGGAGAACGATGCGGTCGCCACGCGCTGGCTTTGATTACCCTGTCGCATCACGATGCTTTGGGAAACTTCACATAAGAGCTGCTCCGGCTGTAGCTGGTTGGAGCATGAAATCAGCCAGAGTGGTGTCGCCGGAACGGCGTTTTGGTCGGCTTGTTGCGTATCACTCGCCGCAGCTGGCGGAACCTGCGCCAAGGCAGCCGTGGAACCGCAGCCCATCATTGCAGTCATAGCGATCATCGTTGCAGTCAATCGGTTCATGGTCTCTCTTCTCTCACGGATATTCTAGAAACGCAGGCCCAGATTCACGGTGGCCGTGTGACCAACCGTGTCGTCGCTCCATTGGCCTTGATAACCAAAGGTCAAACGTGTGGTGTTCTTGGCATCGTAAAATGTCAGACCAGTATCCACACGTCCGGTCAGATCGCCAGTCTGGCTATAATTGCGGAATGTGCCGTCCGCACTGCTCGCACCGGCGAAGGTTGCGTTGATGAAGACGTCATTCTTATTGGCAAAGCTGACCTCGCCGCGCAGATAAGCCTGCATCCACAATGTGCTGGTGATCTGTGTTTCGACGCCCACTTCAAGCGACGGCGTGACCGCCAACACCCATTGACCCGTGCTGTCCAGTTCCAACCCGTAGTTGGTGTTGTTTTCCGAAGCACTGCCCGAATAGAGATAGCTGGCATCGAAATCGAGCGCAGGTCGCAGATAGACAGCACCACCATCGGGTCGATAGTGATAGGCGGATCCTAGCCTGAAATTGGCCTGACTGATCCGTTGCTTCGCGGTCGCTGTTCCCCCGATTACGAGATCGCCACCGGGCAAAGCACCATAAATATCGATCAGACGTGTGCTGTCATATTGCGCTGTCGCGCCATTGAGAATGCCGTAAAGCTCCCACGGACCCTTATACTTTGACAGAGATACACCCAGTATTGCCCGTTGGCCGTCTGCCGAAAAGCGGTCGCCGCTCGTCAGACTGAAATCTTCAAAGCCCGTTCCGAAGCCCAGATAGAGATCTTCCTTGAGAGGCATACGAACACCGGCATATAGACCGGTGGTCTGCGTATCGAAACTTCTATACTGGAACGACGAGTCCCGATCCAACGTGCTGGCGCTGCCTGTAAGCCAGTAGCAACTGTGATCATCCCCCATACGGGCTGCGAAATTGTCGTAGCCGCAATCAGCCATCGTTTGTGCAAAGCGATAACCTGACTGCAAGGCGTCAACCTGCGTCGTGGCATAGTCCTCCGAACCAAGATTGTCGACCGCATTGAGCACTTCGGCACTGGTCTGCATGTTGGCAATCAGTGCGAACATCGGTCCCATACTGGTTGAACCCTGTCCCGACAGCACCCGCGCGATATGTTCTGCGGTTTTGGTCTGATTGCGGTTCATGCCGGGCATATGGAAATCGGCATGCGGGATGAGGTCGATTGTGCTGCCGTCACCAGTCGGTCCATTCAACCCAATTTCATAGCTCATCACGGCTGTACCGAGCACCGTCGTACCGGCATTGGCGGTTGTTCCGCCTGCATTGATGAACACCAGCGGACGTAAACGATCCAACTGATGGAGCACCGGATTCACTGTGCCGGCAATGGTGGCATTGCCGGTGACATTGATCAGATCACTCCCGCCGCCAGCGGCTGTATCCTGACGGAAATAGACATCTGCCGTGTAGGCCGCCGTGCTACCGAATGTCAAAGAACCATTGACTGCGGTCGTCTGGCTGACATTTTCGGTCACCTGCAGATCCGAAGCAGCCATACGGGCGCTCAAGGCCGTATTAGGCACGTAATAAGCGACGCCGCCCAGAGAAAGATTGCCGTCGATAGTCAATTGACCCGACGCGCCAAGATTAACTTCATCCTGGGCGTAGAAGGTTGCACCTTGCTGAACCGTTACGCTGTTGGTGCCGCCACCGAGATCGATGTTACCAACCGCGCGGCCATTCAGCGTCACTTGTTCGGAACCGCTTCCTCCACTCATGATACGATTATTGAGCGCCATCAGGAAACTGTCGGAAGAAAGAGACAGCGTATTGGCCCTCCCCCCATCGATCATGATGGCAGCTGTTTTGGAGGCGACGCTATCGGCGGAACGTCCGTCGCTGCCACCGACAATAACGCCGTTCAGTGCAATATCGATATTACCTGCGCCGTCCTTGCCTTGAGATTGTGCCAGTACGGCAATGCCGCGTTCACCAAGCGACAGAATATTTCCTGTCAGATCAAGCGCAACGCTTCCGCCGCGGCCTGCGCCGCCAGCGCTACCATGGAACAAGCCATCAACACTGCCGCCGCCGCCGCCAAGGCTTTGTGCCAATACACCGATCGAGTCCTTACCCATCACCATGACGTTGCCGTTATTGGTGAAATCGATTGCGCCGCCACTACCGCCATTATTATCCGACAGCACCAGATTGACCGCCGATGGCGCCAGATCCGTTCCAACCAGACCACCGCCGCCGCCAATACTTTGCAGAACGAAGCCGTGGGAGCGGTCACCTGTTGTAGTGATATCGCCGCTGTTCTGGAGGGTGATGGCTCCGCCATCGCCGGTTGAACCATCGCTTGCACCAAGGTTAATCGTGGCCTGATCGAGGCTGGTCAGATAGACTTCACCACCGCCGGCACCGATGGACTGGACGATCTGACCGCTGGCATTATCGCCCAGCGTGCTGACTGTGCCGCTCAGGTTTAGGGTGATATCGCCGCCATTGTTGCGGAAGGATGGATCAGCGCCGAGCGTAACCACTGCATTGCGCTGACCGGAGCTTCCGCTACCTGATGCACCTGCAATGATCATGCGCCCACCGCCGCCGCCGATAGATTGCGCGAGACCGCCGCTGGAAAGATTGCCGAGTGTCGTGACATCTCCAACACGGTTGGCAACCAGATCGCCGCCTGAAGCATCATCTGTGTTGATTGCGCCCAGCATCGCGCTCAGGGCGATATCGCCATTGCTGAGCGCGCCGAGCGTCGTCATCGACATACCGCCGCCGCCGCCGATGCTCTGGAGCAACATGCCCGCCGAACGATCAGACGTAGTGACGATATCACCGTGGTGCGTCTGGTTCACCGATGCTCCTGCATTTCCATCCACGTCATTGCCGCCCAGCGACAACGAGCTGCTCAAGGACGCGACTGATGCGCCGCCCGCGCCTTCTTCAGAAGCCGCCGCGAAATCGAGGAATGTATCCACATTGCCGCCGCCGCCATTGACCGACTGGCTGAATATGGCCTGACTGCCGGCACCGGTGACAATGATGTCGCCGGTACTGTTGATCGTAACTATGCCTGCGGTGCCTTGTGTTCCAAGGCGTGCGCCAAGCACTGTCGAGATGACGTAATCTGCCGCCATGACGGCCGGAGTGGAGATTGAAAGCGCAGCATTGCCGCCGCCGCCACCGACCGACTGCGCGAAAATGCCATAGCTGTTTTCGCCGCTGACACGGATCGTGCCACTGTGGTTGACCGTGACATTCCCACCGTCTGCGCCATCGCCTCCTGCGCCGCCAATAGCGATCTTGGAGTAGGATTGGCCTCTCGCCTGATTGACCAGATCATTCAGCGACAATGCAACCGCCATGCCGCCATTGCCGCCACCACCGCCAACGGATTGGGCCAGCACGCCATAAGACTGTGCACCCGATACGCTGATTTCGCCAGTGTTGGTAACTGTGACATCGCCAGCCGCATTACCGCTGCCACCAGCACCGCCGATATTCAGCGCCATGGTCGGATTGGCTTCCTTTCCCTTCTGCAGGGCCAGGCTACCGGTTATTGAGTAACCACCATTGCCGCCGCCGCCGCCAATGGACTGAGCCAGGATACCATGCGCCTTGTCGCCACGGGTAACGATGAGGCCGTCGTTGACGACATTGACCGCGCCGCCGGTACCGCCCGTGCCGCCAGCCCCGCCGATACCGAGCTGCAAACCCTGTTCCGTATTGGCCGTGCTGGCAGGTTTGGTGACCGTAACGGAAAGAACCTCACCGCCATTACCGCCGCCGCCGCCAATTGATTGGGCGAAGATACCGTGGCCTTCGTCGCCATCGGTTATAATTCTAGCGTCAAAGGCGTTGAAAACGTCCACAGTGCCACCGGCACCGCCAGTACCACCAGCCCCACCGATCAACAGCGCATTGCGTGTGCTATTATCGGCATCGCTACCAGCAATGATGTTGCGAACATGCTGAGCGTCACCCCCGCCGCCGCCAACAGCTTGGGCAAAGATACCCGCCGCCTGTTTGCCCTGCGTACCGATATCGCTTGTGTTCGTAACGCTGACATTGCCGGAAACAGCACCTGTGCCTCCTGTGCCGCCAATTGCAAGCGTCGACGTGCTGGCAATGGTCGAGCGAAGATTGACAATCGTATTCTCGACCAAGCCACCTTTGCCGCCGCCACCGCCAACAGATTGCGCCATGATACCATGAGCGCTATCGCCAAGGGTGGTAAGAACGCTGCCATTTGCGACGGTGACATCTCCCGAAGACATGCCATCGCCGCCAGAACCGCCGATATTAATCGAGGTTGTCGTGCCGATTTCGGTGCCTTTAACCAGGTTCTTGATAATACCAAGCGGAGATGTGCCCGCTTTTGCATAGCCACCTGTACCACCGGCACCACCAATGGACTGGGCCAGAATACCAATGGAACCGCTGCCCTCAGTTGCAATGCGAGCAGTGCTCGCCACATCGACATCGCCTGACGTGCCGCCACTTCCGCCCGTGCCGCCAATATTCAACGAATAAGACGTGGCCTTCCCGGCCGAGCCGGTTGCACCGCCGCCATTGCCGCCGCCGCCGCCAACGGACTGCGCGAAAATGCCGTGCGAGTCGTCGCCAAGCGTGTACAACAAGCCATCGGCTTCGACCGACACATTGCCTGAAGTGCCGCCTTGCCCGCCTTCCAGACCAACGCTGACCGAGAAACTGTTGCCGGCCTTGTCACCATCTTTCGGTGTCGTCAAGGAAACTGATGTTGCCGAAGAATTGCCACCACCGTTGCCGATCGACTGCGCAAACAGGGCATGCGATCGATCGCCTTGTGTACGTATCAGGCTATCGCTTCTGACCGTGACGTCGCCAGCGGAACCGCCAGTGCCGCCAACACGTCCGATGGTGATGCCGATATTGCCATCTTCGCCACCTGTAGAGAGCACGTTATAGCCAGCATTACCGCCGCCGCCACCAACCGACTGCGCGAAAATGCCGTGCGCGTCATCACCAAACGTATCAACGATGCCGGCATTATCGACCGTGACATTGCCGCCTGTGCCACCAGCGCCCGTACCGCCGCCGATAGCCATGCCGAAGCCCTTGTTCTTGGAAGCATCTCCTGTTTCAAAAACCAGCCCGGCATTGAACGCGGCATTACCGCCACCGCCGCCAAGCGATTGTGCAAAGACGCCGTAGCTTCCATCCTGAAGGGTAACAATATCGCCAAAATGGCTGATATCCACCTGACCGCCATTGCCTGCATTGCCCGCAGATCCACCGACCGCGATGATTGCGGAATTGACGGTTTTATTGCTGCCGCTGCCGCCCCCTCCAGTCGAGGTTTCGGCCTTATCAACTGTGTCCGTAATGCCGGTGACCGCCGACGAATCTACACCGTCATTGACGGTTTCCTTGCGGTCGCCAGCAGAACCGCTATCGCTGCCGGAGCCAGTAGTCTTGCTTATACCGAGAACTGCGTTGATCCCGGCATCACCACCGCCACCGCCAATACTGCTTGCTTCGATACCATGCGCACCAACGCCGTCGGTCAGGATCAGTCCCGCCGACTGAAGCGAAGTTCCTCTCGTGACAGTGACATTGCCCGCATTGCCGCCGCTGGTGCCTGTACCACCAATGCCGATACCGACCGGCGTGCTGTCCTTGGTCGCGACTGCTGTTACATTGATGCCGCCGGTGCCACCGCCGCCACCGACCGACTGGGCAAAGATACCGCGGGAATGATAGCCATTCGTTGTGATGTCGCCGTTTGAAACAACGTCGACATTACCAGCATCGGCGCCGACACCGCCATAGCCACCAAGACCTGCAACGATGCTGAGATCTGTTGCACCGCCGGAACTGTTGGAACTGCCCCAGTTCAACTGTCCGCTGACATTGAGCGCACCATTACCGCCGCCGCCACCAATAGATTGCGCCAGAATACCGTGCTTCCAGTTACCCTCGACCGCAATGGTGCCTTCGTGGTCAACGCTGACATCGCCCGATACGTTGCCTGCACCACCCGAACCACCAACACCGAATGTAATGGATGGGATCTTGCCGTCTTTGCTAAGCGCAATACCGCCTGAAACATTCAACCCACCATTGCCACCGCCACCGCCGATGGATTGCGCCAGAATACCAGCCGAACCTTCTGTGTCAGGTAATTTGTCATCGCTATTAAACAATCCAAGGTCGACGAACAAAGACTTGAGGCCGAATGAATCGACCAGTCCTGTTGTGGTGTCGACGACCGAGTTACCCAACACATCGCGCAGTTTTGTTTCAAAGCTCTGGTCGGTCGGTTTGCCGAAATCGCTCGGATCCGTCGTGACCTGAATGTCGGCGCGCGCGGTAACGCTGACATTGTCCGCGCGGCCCGCATTGCCGCCCATACCACCAACACCGACGATTAGCGATGTGTCCGAAACGATACCGCCGGATACATTCATGCCACCATTGCCGCCGCCGCCGCCAATGGACTGTGCGAGGATGCCCGAACGTCCCGTACCATGGGCAAGGATGGTGCTACCATCCCCGACATTGACATCGACCGTACCCGCATCGCCACCGACACCGCCAAAGCCACCAACGCCGATCAGCACGCCGTAGGACTTGCTGTTATCAGATTGGCCTTCGCCGGGCTTGCTGCTGATTGCGACGCCACCGCTGACATTCAGGCCGCCATCGCCACCGCCACCGCCGATGGATTGCGCCAGAATACCATCCGCGCCTTGCGTTTCATTGAGCGTGACACTGCCATCGCTATTAATGGTGCGCGGCAGAGCGGTCAGCGCGCCTGTATAGAAAAGGGTGACAGCTCTCGCATCGCCGCCACCGCCGCCAAAGCCGCCGACACCAGCGGAAACGGAAAAGATCGTGCTTGATCCGGATGGTTTGGTCAAAGCAAGAGAACCGGAAATATTGGTACCGCCGACACCGCCGCCGCCGCCAAGGCTTTGAGCCATCAGGCCGGTAGAACGGTCGCCGAATGTATTGACTGTTCCGATAACATCGAGATCAACGGACCCGGCATTGCCGCCCGCGCCGCCAAACCCGCCCAAACCAAGTGATACCGCCGCGCCCGATTGACCCGTGACGCTGACTGCGCCTGAAACATTCAGGCCGCCCGTACCGCCACCACCGCCAACCGACTGCGCCATCACGCCGATGCTCTGATCACCAATTGTGGTGATGTTGTCATGGTCAGCCGTTACACGGACTTTGCTCGTAACGTCGCCTGCATTGCCGCCGCCGCCGCCGAAACCGCCCAGGCCGAGCGATGCTGCGCCGCCACTTTGTTGCGTGAGGTTGACCGTACCGGAGACATTGATCCCCCCATTACCGCCGCCGCCGCCAAGGCTTTGCGTCACAATGGCCGAGCTTCTGTCGCCGATGGTGAGGACGCCGCCGGTCACATCCGATGCCGTCAGAGCCCCTGCATCGGCACCCGCACCGCCAAATCCACCCAGACCAAGTGCTACTGCCGCACTTGTCTGACGCGACAGAGAAACGGCGCCACTGACATTGAGACCGCCATTGCCACCGCCACCGCCGAGACTTTGGCTGAGAATGCCGATAGAGCCGTCGCCCAATGTTTGCACATAGCCGATCACCGTCTGGTCAACGGACCCTGCAACACCGCCATCGCCACCAAAGCCGCCGATACCCAATCCAAGAGATCCGGAAAATTGTGGCGCGACCGAAAGACCGCCAGAGATATTGACGCCGCCATTACCACCGCCGCCGCCAAGGCTTTGCGCGACGATACCCGACGAACGGTCGCCGAACGTGAAAACATTGCCTGAATAGCTGCCGGTGACATCGCCAGCATTGCCGCCAGAGCCGCCAAAACCGCCAATACCGACAGCTGCAACACCTGAACCGTTGCCCGCAATACTGACCGCACCGCTGATATTGATGCCGCCATTGCCACCACCGCCACCGACCGACTGAACCAGCACACCGGTCGAATCCACACCAAGCGTGACCACATCACCGGTAAAATCATTGGTCGCTGTATCTGCGTGACCACCGTCGCCGCCAAATCCGCCTATGCCAACGCCGACAGCACCGCTGTTTTGCACGGCCAGACTAACGGCACCGGAAACATTGATCCCGCCATTACCACCGCCGCCGCCAAGCGATTGAACCACTACACCAGCCGAACGATCCCCCTGGGTGACGACATTGCCGGTCATTTTTCCAGCAGCGGTCCCAGCATCGCCGCCGCCACCGCCCGAGCCGCCAATGCCGATACTGGCCGCGCCCGATCCATTGCCTGAAAGGCTGACGACACCGGCGATATTGATTGCGCCATTGCCACCACCGCCACCGGCGGACTGGACGACCACACCGCTCGCATCATCGCCCGACGTTTGGACATTGCCGTTGATCGTGCTGTCTGCTGCGGCCGCATTGCCGCCATCGCCACCACTGCCACCCAGTCCAACGGCAACACCGCCAGCGCCTGTACCGGCTGCTGTCACTGTTCCCGATACATTGAGGCCGCCGTTACCGCCGCCGCCGCCAAGCGACTGGACGACCACGCCGCCAGAACCATTACCTTCCGTAATGACATCGCCGGTGAGAACCGATGTGGCATTGCCCGAAGCGCCGCCTGCGCCACCTGAACCGCCGATGCCGACAGACGCACCGCCGGCCCCGGTTCCTGCGACTGCAACCGTCGCCGAAACATTCATGCCGCCATTACCGCCGCCGCCACCAAGTGACTGAACGAGCAGAGCCGTCGAGTTTTCGCCGATTGTGGTGAGATTGCCTGTGACCTTGCTACCAACCGTGCCGCCTGTGCCGCCCGCTCCCGCACTACCGCCGAGACCGACACCGACCGCACCTGATCCGGTTCCTGCACCGGTACCGGCTGCCGAGACATTGAAGCCGCCATTGCCACCGCCGCCGCCAATCGACTGTGCAACAACCGCCGATGATTGAGCACCATGGGTCAGCACATCATTTTCAACCGTCAGGTCGACCGTGCCACCATTACCGCCGCCAGCGCCGCTACCGCCCAGGCCGACCGAGATCGCACCTGATCCCGTACCTGCACCGGATACCGTTGGCGTGATATTGAAACCGCCATTACCGCCACCGCCGCCAACCGACTGCGCCAGGACGCCGGTTGACGCATCGCCGCGCGTTTCAATATTCACCGTCGTGTGGGCGGTTACCGTTGAACCATTACCCCCGCCAGAACTACTACCACCAAGTCCAACACCGACCGAACCTGCACCAACACCTGCAACGGACAGCCCGGCACTGACATTGAAGCCACCATTACCGCCGCCGCCGCCAATTGACTGTGCAACGAAGCCAGATGACGCAAAGCCCTCTGTCAGGATCTCTCCGTTCGATGTCGCGTTGACCGCGCCACCGTTGCCGCCACCCGCACCATCGCCGCCGAGACCAACGCTCACCGTTCCGCTACCGGCTCCAGCGCCGGCAATCGAACCGGAGACGTCGAAACCACCGTTACCGCCGCCGCCGCCGATGGACTGCGCGACAACGCCTGACGAACGGTCCCCTTGCGTCCAGACATAGCCGTTGCTGGTAAGCGTGACCGTGTCGCCCTTTGCGCCAGTACCACCGCCGCCGCCTAATCCGACGCTGACAGCGCCGCTGCCGACACCCGAGCCGCTCACAGCACCAGAAACATTGAACCCTCCATTGCCGCCACCGCCGCCGACAGATTGCGCCAGAATGGCGGTGGAGTCTTTACCTTCCGTCGTTACGTTTCCATCGACAGTTGCCGTGACGGTGGAACCGTCGCCGCCGCTACCGCCTGAACCGCCAAGTCCGACCGAAACCGAACCGCTTCCAGCACCCGCTCCCGATAAGGTTCCCGATACAGAGAAACCTCCATTACCACCACCGCCGCCAATCGATTGCATAACGACACCCGCGGCGCGTTCGCCTTGGGTTCCAACATCGTTATTGATATGGGCGGTCACCGCGCCGCCCTTGCCGCCAGCACCAGCTGAACCACCAAGTCCAACAGACACCGCGCCTGCACCGGCACCCGCGCCAGCACCACCGGCTGCAACAGAGAACCCGCCATTACCGCCGCCGCCGCCAATCGACTGGATCAAAATTGCGCCGGAGTCGTCTGCCTCCGTTGCAACAACGGCATCCACCTGAGCATTCACCGCGCCGCCGTTGCCGCCACCATCGGCCGAACCGCCAACGCCGACGCTGACAGTTCCGGCACCGGCGCCACCACCCGCAAGCCCCGCTGCAATTGAATAACCACCGTTACCGCCACCACCGCCGATTGACTGTGCAACAACCGCAGTCGAAAACTGACCGGTTGTGCGGATCAGGTCGCCACCGGCGATAAGGTCGACCGCGCCACCGGTACCGCCGCCTGCACCACTTCCACCAACGCCGACACTAATATTTGCCACAACGCCTGCGCTGCCCGCAACACCAGCTGCAATGCTACCGCCGCCATTACCGCCGCCGCCGCCAATAGATTGAGCAATCAGAGCAGACGAGCTGTTGCCGCGTGTTGTAATATCTGAATCCGTGTAAACACGGACCAATCCGCCACTGCCGCCAGCTCCTGCTGAGCCACCAATGCCTACGGACAGATTGCCGGAAAAGAGGAGAGACCCGCCGCCCGTTGCAGCCACCGCGAGACCACCGTTACCGCCGCCGCCGCCAACCGATTGAAAAATCATACCGGCGGAGCGCTCGCCCGTGGTCACAACACTACCGGAGAAGCCCGGCGCAACCAGATTGCCGCTTCCATCGACGGTGCCGACAAGGACTTCACCGCCATTACCGCCTGCGGCGCCCGATCCGCCGACGCTGACGGCCAAAGAACCTGAAACCGGACCTACAGAGGCAGCGGCTGAAATCGCGTAACCTCCATTACCACCGCCACCGCCGACGGATTGCAGTATTATGCCTGCCGCGTCCGCACCACCGGTCTGGATAGCGGCATCACCACTGCCGGCCAATATCGCGGTTCCGCCATCGCCGCCGACACCGCCCGTTCCACCCACGGAGACAGAAGCAGCACCGAAAGCACCGACTGCGACGCTGACAGCACCGCCGCCATTACCACCACCGCCGCCAATGGACTGCGCGAATACGCCGGTTGACCGGTCGCCGGTCGTTACAATCCGGGAAGGCTGGCTGGCTTCTGTGTCGGAAAGCGTCACATTGACCTGACCGCCAGCACCACCCTTACCGCCTGTGCCGCCGATAGCAACGCCAACAAAGGCCCCTATTGCACCAGACGAGCCGCCATTACCGCCGCCGCCGCCAATCGATTGAGCTAGGATACCCATTGCGTCCTGGCCACCTGTGACAATGACACCGTCATTGGTCACGCTAACAGTCGAACCGGCACCACCGCCATCGCCACTGCCGCCGACCGCGACCATACCGGCGGTCGACCCACCATCGCCGCCGCCGCCGCCAATCGACTGTGCAATAATTCCGCGCGCGCCATCGCCTTCGGTGATAATACGCCCATAATTGCTGACGGAAACTGCTGAACCGCTACCACCCTTCGAACCGTTGCCGCCGATGCTGACCAGACCGTAGGCATTCGTCCCCTGACCGCCGGAGCCCCCAATGGACTGCGCCATGATACCATCGGCCACGTCGCCTTTCGTGTAGATCGACCCGGTTCCCGTGTTCATAACGCTGACTGCGCCGCCGGAGCCTCCATTGGAGCCGACACCGCCAAGCGCCAGCGCAACCAGACCTGCCGCCGTACCTCCAGCGCCGCCGCCGCCGCCGATCGATTGCGCCATGATACCGCGTGAAGCCAAACCATGCGTTTCGATGGCGCCACCGTTCGAGATATTGACAGCGCCGCCATTGCCACCGTTGTCGGCACTGCCTATCAGCGAAACCAACAGGTTGCTGCTCGCCCCTGCAGATCCCCCGGTACCACCGATAGATTGTGCAAAAATGCCGTTTGAGAAATCTTTTTCTGTCAGTATGGTCGCGCCGGCGAAGGTTTTGACATCAACCTGCCCGCCATTCCCGCCATAACCACCGTCACCCGCAGTACCGACAAGCCCCCACTGATCGCCACCTTGACCGCCATTATTGCTGACGCTCAGAGCATAGATGCCGTGGGCATTCGTTCCGTTGGTGGATATCGCACCGTATAGGTTGACCGTAACCTGCCCGCCATTGGAGGAATGGCCGCCAGTGCCGCCGCCAGGTGCAGCATAACCACTGCCGCCGTCTCCGGCTTCGCCGCTGCGGCTATAGGCGAAAATACCATAATTGTTGTCGCCGCTTGTCTGAATCGTGCTCGATGCGGCCTGCGTCGCAAGAACGGTTCCGCCAGCACCGCCATCACCACCATCGCGACCGCTCCAGAAACTGGCATAAGAATTGCCGCCTTTACCGCCATTGCCGCCGACGCTGCCAATTTCCCAACCCACATTGGAGGTTGCGTTGACATTTGTGGTTAAGATTTTCTCGTTGGTTGGTCCGGTCGCACCATCGCCACCAGAGGACGGCGGAACGAACAGCGCCCCGGCCCGACCATTGCTGCCATTTTTGCCGTAATTGACCTGCTTTACCCCATTGGGCCCGTTCACATCGACCGGCGGAGTGAGCGTTCCGTCAGTCCCAGCACTGTTGAAATTTTCATTAAAAACTGCGGTCGTCTGACCAAGCGGAATCTCTATGTTATTGGCCGCTTCTGCACTCGAAATTACAGCCTTGTTGTCGGCAATAGAGACAACCGCGAAAGCGACAGGTTCCGGCGTGTCGTTGTTATAGAAAACCTCGCCAGGGGATTTTACCAGGAACGTATATCCGTCAGCGGTTTGAACAAATGCGGTAGTGCCAGCTGTCGTAGTTCCCGCTGGATCGACGATCAACGCAGTGACGGTAGTCGCATTCCCGGTTAGAGGATTTGTCACTTCTTGATTAATCAATGACGTTTTCGACGGTGCGGGCGGCGGGTCGGCTGCCAAAACAGAGGAGCTGCCAACCGCCAGGTAAATACCTGCCATAACCGCAAACTGCACCGGCAGACCCGCCGACGACCGATGCCCACGCGCACGCTTCCTGATTTTCATAACGGTCCCCACCCGGTCCCGCTACTGCCCCACAATCTCTGTACGCCGCGGTCACACGTACGAGATTAGTCATGATGTGTCACACGACACTTCATAAAAAAGACTGGAATTCCCCTCATCTTGACTGCCAATGCTTAAACCCTGCAAATTCGGCAGCGCAGCTGGAGAATATGTTCCAGTATTAGCTGAAAATCAATACGCCAGTTCTCCCAACGACAGAGATGTATACCTTTCGAAGCCAAAAACACGGCTACGAAAATCTGGTTGCATAAGCCAATTAAACATACAATCTACGCTAGCGGCAAAGGGCCAACAATACGGCAAATGTCGTATTTCGTGACAACGCACGCCGAGATGAATTCGAGGATTATGACTGCATGTTCCAAGGAGGGCATGGGTTATCGAATCTGGGGGGAGGTCAAACTCCCCGACTTGAAATGTGCATAACAGCTTTGTTGGTTATCACGCTTCAACAAGAGCCACACAATTAGGTATATACGAGTTTAGAGTACACGATTTGAACTCTTATGACGATCTTTGCCAAGCGCCCCTTACGTTAACGAAAGGCGACTTACCAAACGATAATTGTCGCCGAATCTTGCTCGTAGATTGCCAGTCAAGAACTTTGCAACCTATGCTGGACACGCGACAGAGACGTCTCATCGTGTCCTACCTAAGGAACGACAGCAAGCATAAACTCACCTAGATGCCCACTCGTCCTCCGAATTCCTTATCCAGTATGGATTGATAATCGGAGGTTTATCTTTCACCCATTGCTTCGGATGTTATCTGGGTGAGCGGGGAGAACAGATACTCGAGAATGCGTCGCTGCCCGGTCTTTATCTCGACGGTCACGCCCATTCCGGGAACAACCGGCATGGGACGACCGTCAACCATGAGCGTCGTGGCATCGAAACCGATCGTAACTGGAAAAACAAGATTCTGGACTCGCGGAACATTACCAGTCGGTACAGTTGATCGTGCGTTCTGTGCTACGGTCGATTCCATCTGCTGCGCATCCGGCTCGGGGATAGCGTCAGCGGAGACACGGACTACTCGACCATCCAGGATACCGAAGCGCGTGAACGGATAGGCTTCCACCTTGATGATGGCAGGCTGACCCGCTTCAACAAAACCGATATCCTTGTTTGGCAGAAAGGCTTCGATTTCCAGTTTTGCATCCGCTGGCACGATACGCATCAGTTCGGTATTTGGGGCAATGACCTGCCCTACAGTTGTGATGGACGATAGCTGGACCGTCCCATCAATTGGCGACGTGATCGTCATAAGCTCACGGCGTTTCTTCGCTTTCACGACTTCCTGTTCCAACCCATCGCTGTTCCGCTCGGCTTCCAGTTTCTTGCTCGCATTGTCGGCAGCTAGCGTCTCCAGAAGCTTGATTCCTTCTGCCGTCGCGACATCCAGTGCGGCTTCAGCTGCCTTCAATTGAGCCTTTTTATCGGCAAGCGCAGAATCTGCCTCCTGGTGTTCCTGCATCGCATCGATGACCTGAGCTCTCGAACCTGAACTGGACTTGACGAGCTTCGAGCGCATGATCACGCGCTCGTTCAGGGTTTCAACCAATGTAGCCTGTGCCTTGATGGCTTCGGTCAGTCCCACGATTTCAGCCTGCCGTTGAAGACGTTGTGCAGCAAGACTGTCGAGTGAAGCAATGATCCCGCGCAAGTCCGCGGCAAAAACTGCCTGTTCTCTCTGGCGAACATTCGCCGGGATATCATCGGGAAAAGCAAGAGATGGACCGCCGCTATCGCGGTCCCAGATGCCGTGCGCCTTCCACTCGTCAAGCACAGCCAGTAGTGTCGTCCGCCGCATGGTCTCAGCGCGTAGTGCATTGAACGTGCCAAGCTTTGCGATCTGATCTGCGGCTATCTCGGTATCGTCCAGCGCAACCAGAACATCTCCCGTCTTGACGAGGTCTCCGTTTCGGACTGGAACAGCTTTGGTTTTCCCGCTTTCAAGAGATTCAATAATCTTGACGCGGCCGGTTGGCTGGATCTTGCCTTGTGCGGTAGCGACGATGTCGAACTTACCAAACCAACCCCACATCAACGCCGTCACGGCAAGAGCGCAAATGAACCAGAGAAATGCCATGCGGACGGGAGAAGCGGGCGTCTCGAGGATTTCCAGGGCAGCTGGAAGAAACTCCATATCCTGTCGATTGCGAGCACTGGCGTTTGTTTGATTTTTAGATTTGTTCCTGTCCGGGCGCAGTTCGACATTCATGCCACGTTACTCCCGTTTTGAAGCTGCCAAAGATGCGCGTAAAGACCGCCATGGCGGGAAACCAGTTCCTCATGCGAGCCCTGCTCGATAATGACCCCGTCTTTCATGCCGATGATGCGATTGCAGTAGCGTACTGTCGCAAGCCTGTGCGCGATGATGATAACAGTGCGGCCTTTGACGATCTCGCGCATATTGTTGAGAATGATACGCTCGCTTTCATAATCGAGCGCACTTGTTGCTTCATCGAGTATGAGTATGGGTGGATTGGTTGCAAGAGCACGCGCCAGTGCCAGCCGCTGACGCTGGCCACCCGATAAATTGGCTCCTCGTTCCTCGATCATCGTGTCGTAGCCACGCGGCAGTCTGGTGATGAACTCGTCGGCACCTGACATACGCGCCATTTTGATGACAGCCTCACGCGACATTGCCGGATTGCTGAAGGCGATATTCTCGTGAACTGTTCGGTTGAACAGCATGTTTTCCTGAAGGACAACGCCGATATGGCTACGCAGCCACGCTGGATCAGTCTGGGCTATATCCTGCCCATCAAGAAAGACCTGCCCGCTGTCTGGCAGATAAAACCGCTGGATCAGTTTGGTGAGTGTAGATTTACCCGAACCCGACGGCCCGACAATACCAATGACCTCTCCTGGACGAACAGAGAGATTGATCTCCTTAAGAATGATCGGAGCATCCGGTCGATAGCGAAAGTTGACAGACTTGAATTCCAGCGCACCACGTGGTGCTGGCATATTGACGGTGGCTTTCGGTCGTGGTTCCTGCGGCGCGTTCAGAATGTCCGCGAGCCTTGAAACAGAAACCTGGACCTGCTGAAAGTCCTGCCAAAGTTGCGACAGCCGCAGGATTGGCTGCGATACCTGGCCTGCAATCATGTTGAAGGCAACGAGCGCACCAACAGTCAGTTCGCCATTAATAACCGCTTGTGCACCGAACAGGAGCAATGCGGCATTGGTAACCTTGCTGACATATTGGATCGCGTTCTGTCCTTTTGCGGCCAGCATGGTGGCGGCAAAAGATGAGCGAACATACGCCGCCAGTCTCTCTTCCCATTGTGCAGCGACGACAGGCTCGACCGCAGAGGCCTTGAGCGTCTGCATGCCGACAACGTGTTGATTTTCGCTAAGAACTGACCCGGTTTTTCCACCGAGATTTGACCCGCTCTTTAAGTATTGTTTGGGTCTGCGGTATTGGTCAAGGTTCCGGTTTTCTCCTTTGCTTTTTGAGGTTCATGCGC
>NZ_JBTXLQ010000012.1:0-50238 GCF_054871705.1 Brucella sp. LJL56 | reverse complement strand
CGACAATGCTAACTTCCTTCATGGATGCTCTCTCCTCTGAGTGACGTTGCTGCAAACATCACTATGGCACATTGCGATGCCGTCGGGAGGGGGCATCCACTCCATCAGTTCTCAGCGAAAATCAACAGACCAGCTCTCGTTCTGACTGGCGAGGACGACCGCCTTTGTCCACGCGACCGTCACGATCTGATGCACGCCCTGATGCCGCACTCAGACTTGGCGGTTATCGTAGGCGCTGGACACATTCCGACACTCGAACGACCAGACGAAACTACGGCTGCAATTTGCCGTTGGCTGGAGGCCACATGAATACCGATCTTCTCGACATCCTGCGTGGCGCCGACACGCCGACAGTGTGCAACGCCGTCGAAGTGGTGCAGGGCAAGCGCGGTTTTGCGCAATTCACTCGCGGTACTATGATCTCCTCGGCTCCCGGCGAGCCAGCGGTTGTCGGCTATGCTGTCACAGCCAAAATCGCGGCCTTGCGTCCTCCAACCGAGCCAGCTGACGTTATCAAGAATAGGCGGATGTTATATTATCGGGCGATGCACGACGCACAGAAGCCTTCGGTCGCCGTTATAGAAGACATGGATTATCCCCATTGTGTCGGTGCCTATTGGGGCGAAATCAATACGACACTGCACAAGGGTTTCGGAATGTCGGGTGCGCTGACGAATGGAGTAGTTCGGGACCTCGGCGATCTTCCCGGAGGCTTTCCCGTGATAGCAGGCAGTATTGGCCCGAGCCATGGTTTCGTTCATGTTGTCAGCGTTGCAGAGCCGGTCACCATTTTCGGCCTGGAGGTGAGGCAGGGCGATCTTATCCATGCAGATCGCCACGGTGCGCTTGTCGTTCCGGCTGGCGTGGTTTCCGGTCTTGCTGGCGCTATCGCAAGGCTTCGCCAAACCGAAAGGCTCATTCTCGATCCCGCGCTCGGCGGTTGCTTCGATTTCGAAGCGTTCGAACGTGCGTGGGCGGAGTTTGAGAAAGCCAGAACATAGCATATCTGGTGTGGCGACCGGATACAACATAGTTTGCTTCCGTATTGATAGTGGGCATACGCGCGATACTCCGTTGTAACCATTGATGCTTACCCAAACTTAGGATTGTCTGTTGCTATTCTGCTATAGGCACGATCGGTTTCGGAAATGTTAGCTCTCTAAACTGAAGGCTTCACGGCGACAAAAGCAATACCGAGAGAAGGAACGAAGACCAAAACTATTGACACGCCTAATTATTTATTCAACTTTAGAAAATAAATAAGGAGGGGTCGCATGAGCATACACCTCGGCATGGTGCTAAGAATCTTACGCGACGAGGGTCCGCAGTCGCGGGCCGAGCTGGCACGGCGTTGTGGATTGTCAGCCACGACCCTTACGCATCTCACCGCGCAACTGCTCAAGGACGGTTGTATTACCGAAACCGAAGTGCCCGTTCTTCCTTCGGGCTCGCTGGCGCCGGGGAGGCCACCGATCAGTGTGCGTCTGGTCCCGTCAGCTCATTATGTCGCTGGCGTGCATGTCGGCGCCGAGGCTGTGCAGGTGGCAATTTGCGATTTGACGGCACAGATGATTACGAGTGCCGCCTTTGATCACGCTGCAAACGACAATCCGCTGATACTTACGCATCAGATAGCCGGTGTTCTGCGCGATCTCACGCGGAGCAAGGGTATTTCTCTGGGTAGCCTCGTCGGCATCGGCATGGGTGTTCCGGGACCGGTCGATCAGGCACGCCGTCGCAATTTACTGTCGATCAATACCGGCTGGCGCGATGTCGCTTTCGCCGATGCAATGGAAGCCGAACTGAATATTCCAACCGTGGTCGAACAGAATGTTACGGCCATGGCGTTGGCCGAGGCCCATTATGGCATAGGGCAGGGCTGTCCTGCTGTCCTTTATGTTTATCTGCGCACGGGTCTCGGAGCGGGTCTGGTGGTAGACGGTATGCCGTTTCGCCCCGGCGGTCACGGAGCGGTGGAACTGGGACATATCCAGATTGATCCGCAGGGTGAGCTTTGTGCCTGCGGCAATCGCGGCTGTCTGGAAACATTCGTTTCGGAACGCGTGTTGCGGGAGCGTGGTGCTGGCAGTGAAGAGCCACTTCTTGCGGCGGTCGCACGTGACCCAGCACTGCATGACGAGGTTGTCAGCCACTTTACAACTGCGCTTGCCAATGCGGTCAATCTGCTGACACCGGATTTGATCGTGCTCGGTGGACATTTTGCGGAAGCACCAGAGGCTTTCTACGAGCGTTTGCGGTGCGATCTGCCGCCGCGGGTGCTACCGCATATGCGCGATGTCTTGCGGATAGAGCGCGGCGGTTTCGGAGACAATTCTGGTGCAGTGGGCGCAGCTGCGGTTGCATTGGACCACCTGTTTTATTCGGGAGTATCCCGATGAACGCACGTATGACGGGCCTCGGCCTCAATCTTCTTTCCTTTGCAGTGGGGATAGGATGCTGGCACCTCCTCACGGCAACGGGTGCGGTGGTTCTGCCCGGCCCGGTCGATGTGCTCAATCGGGCAGTGACTCTGTTTCTGAACGGCCAGCTCGCGGGGGATATATTCGCCAGTTTGCGCCGGGTTCTCTCCGGTTTTGTGCTTGGCGTGGCGCTTGCAATACCCGTAGGCTTTCTGATGGGGTGGTATCGCATTGCGCGCAGTCTGATTGAGCCATGGGTTCAGTTCTTCCGAATGATTCCGCCGCTGGCAGTGATTCCGCTGGCCATCGTGACACTGGGCATTGATGAATCGCCAAAGATTTTCGTCATCTTTCTTGCGTCCTTCCTGTCTTCAGTCGTGGCAACCTATCAGGGCGTTATTAGTGTGGACCGTACGCTTATCAACGCCGCTCGGGTTCTGGGTGCGAAAGACGCGACAATCTTCGCCCGCGTGATCGTTCCGGCGTCCGTTCCCTTCATTCTGGTGGGCGTGCGCATCGGACTCGGATCTGCCTGGGCGACCGTAGTAGCTGCCGAACTGATCGCGGCCCAGTCCGGTCTCGGATATCGCATGCAACAGGCGCAGCTCTACTACGATCTGCCGACCATTTTCGTGAGTCTTGTCACAATTGGTATCCTCGGGCTGTTCATGGACCGGCTGCTTCAGGCGGCTGATCGTCGCCTGACACAATGGCAGGAGCGGGCATGACACCTAAAATATCCTTCAACAATGTAGTGATGCACTATGGCGGCTTTCTCGCTCTGGATCGGTTGAACCTCGATATTGCCGATGGTGAATTCGTAACGGTGGTTGGTCCGTCCGGCTGCGGAAAATCCACTGCAATGAATATTGCAGCTGGGCTTCTGCGACCGTCGAGCGGTGATATTCTTGTTGGTGACAAGCCGGTTGCTGGTCCCGGGCCAGAGCGTGGGGTCATTTTTCAGCAGTATGCGCTGTTTCCCTGGCTCAGCGTGCGTCAGAACGTCGAATTCGGCCTCAGCATTGCGGGGATGTCGCGCGCAAAGCGGCGTGAAATCTCTGATCATTACCTGTCTCTGGTCGGCCTTACGGATTTCGCCGATGCACTGCCGAAAGCCTTGTCAGGTGGTATGAAGCAGCGCTGCGCCATTGCGCGTGCTTACGCTGCCGCACCTGAAATCCTGCTGATGGACGAACCGTTCGGTGCGCTTGATGCGCTGACGCGTGTGCATATGCAGGACCAGTTGCTGGATGCCTGGAGCCGCGAGCAGCGCACGGTGATGTTCATCACCCATGATGTGGATGAGGCGGTCTATCTCGCAAATCGCGTTATCGTCATGGCGGCCCGCCCTGGCCGGCTGGATCAGATCATTCCGGTCGACCTGCCATATCCGCGCACCGAGGCCATTCGTCTCTCCCCGGAATTTGCAGCCATCCGCAACCGCGTTTGGCATGCCGTCTACCATCAGAAGCCACAAACAGGCCAGCAATCGTCACACGGTCAATAATGAGGAGATGACCAGATGAAAAGACGTGCTTTTCTTGCAATTAGCTTAGCATTAACCCTTTTGCCCACCGCCGCCCTTGCCGACAATATTCGGGTGCGTGTCGGTTATATTGCGGATTACTGGGGCACCAGCATCACGGCGATTGCCAGCGAGCAGGGGCTTTGGGAGAAGCACGGTCTTGAAGCTGACACGCGGGTATTTACCAACGGCCCCATTCAGGTGCAGGCACTTGGTGCCGGTAGCCTTGATTTCGGCTATATCGGCCCCGGCGCGCTGTGGTTGCCTGCGAGTGGCAAGGCCAAGATTGTGGCCATCAATTCGGTGGGGTTTTCAGACCGGGTGATCGCGCAGGAGAGCTTCAAGTCAATGGCCGACCTGAAGGACAAGAAGATTGGTGTCCCAGAAGGCACCTCTGGCGATATGCTGCTCCGGCTCGCTCTAGGCAAGGCAGGGATGAAGCTGGATGATGTTCAGGTCGTCAAGATGGACCCATCTACGGTCGTATCGGCCTTTGCTTCCAAACAAATCGACGCTGCAGGCATTTGGTATCCGTTGATCGGCACGATCAAGGAACATGTTCCCGGTATGGTGGAGCTGGCGGCCAATAGCGACTTCTTTCCGGAGAAAACGTTTCCAAGCGCGTTCATCGCACGCAACGAGATCGTGGCCGAGAATCCAGAGGCGGTGAAGCGTATGATCGCGGTCATCAAGGAAGCCGAGGATTTCCGCACTGCGAATCCGGAGCAGTCCGTCGACATTACGGCAAAGTTTCTCCAGATCGAAAAGACCAATCTGGAGACGGAAGCCAAAAACGGAAAGTCGCTGACGAGTGAGGAACTGGTGAAGCTCACCGGCGACGGATCGGTTAATGGCTGGCTGTCGGGCATGGCCGAGATGTTCGTAACCTTCGGCAAACTGGAAAGCCCGCTCGATCCGGAAGACTATTATCTGGCCGATTATTTCGCTGCGAAATGACGAGTCGCCGCCTGCGCGAAACGAACCACGCGCAGATGGCGGATCCCGGAGCGGCTTTGAATTGTGCAGATAGTTCAGAGCCGCTCAACCCATGCCCGTTGGGCTGTCCCCGCCCTTTCTTCTGCCTACAGGAAATCCACAATGAACGTCCTCTATATCGACATTGACAGCCTGCGCCGCGATCATCTGGGCTGCTACGGTTATCATCGCAATACGTCACCGGTTATCGACGCTATCGCGCGAGAAGGCGTACGGTTTGAAAATATCTATGTTTCGGATGTTCCCTGTCATCCATCGCGCACCGCGCTGTGGTCAGGCAGACACGGTTTTCGCACAGGGGTGGTCGGCCATGGAGGCACGGCCTGCGAGCCTTTTCGGGAAGGTGCGAGTCGCGCATGGGCGGGCACCTTCTATGAAGAAGGCTGGATGAAAGCTCTGCGTGATCTAGATTATCATACCACCACCATATCCAGCTTTGGGGAGCGCCATGGCTGCTGGCATTGGTATGCCGGTTTCAATGAAATCATGAATTGCGGCAAGGGTGGCATGGAAAATGCCGACGAAATCGTGCCGATGGCTATAGACTGGATTGCACGCAATAAGTCACGCAAATGGTTCCTGCATGTTAATCTGTGGGACCCGCATACCCCTTATCGCGTGCCCGAGGAATGGGGTGATCCCTTTGCCGGTGAGCCGCTACCCGAATGGATGACAGAGGAAGTTCTGGCAAGAAGTATTGCTGGATACGGTCCGCACAGCCCACAGGAACCGACCGGGTTTTCTGCAGACAATCCACATGCGCATTACACCAGAATGCCAGCTCCTATAGACTCAATGGAGAAAGCTTCGGCCTGGTTCAACGGTTATGATGCCGGTGTCCGCTACGCAGACGAGCATATCGGCCATTTGATCGCAGCATTGAAGCAACATGGTCTTTATGACGACACGATCATTGTGATCAGTGCCGATCACGGTGAAAATCTGGGTGAACTGAATGTTTGGGGAGATCATCAGACGGCGGATGAATTCACCTGCAACGTACCACTCATCATTCGCTGGCCGGGTCAGGCTCCGGGCGTAAATCACGGACTGCACTATCATTTCGATTGGCCTGCAACATTGATTGACGGGCTGGGAGGAAAAGTGCCGTCGGTTTGGGACGGAAAGTCGTTCGCACCCGCAATGCGTCAAGGCGAGAATGGTGGACGCGATTACCTCGTGCTCAGCCAAGGTGCATGGGTTGTACAGCGCGGTGTGCGTTTCCGGCATCTGGACGAAGATTGGTTGATGCTGCGGACATGGCATGACGGGCTGAAGGATTTCGGGCCTGTCACGCTGTTCAATCTCACATTAGATCCGCATGAGCAGAAGGATCTATCCCAAAGTTGTCCGGATATCGTCGCACATGCCAGCCGTCTGCTCGATGAATGGCATGGCACAATGGCCGAACGTAGCGACCAGGATATCGATCCGCTCATGACTGTTCTACGTGAGGGCGGTCCCTATCATACGCTGGGTGAACTTCCTGCCTATCTCGAAAGGCTTCGCACCACGGGACGGGGCAAGCATGCCGAAGCTCTTTCAGCCCGTCATCCGCAGCGCGATAAGGAAAAGGCTACTTTGCGATAATAGATGGTCGAAACTCGCCGGGTGCGATTTGGCCTGCGAAGCAAAAGTATTTGTAATCCGCGATCGCCGTATTGCGGTGGCTGGAGCATATTTGGTGGCGTCGCCTTACCTGATTTTGCTGAGCGCGGTGATATTCAAGGAGCATGACCGAAGCCTGGCCTGTTCACTTTAGACCTTCGGTTTCCTGCTGAGATCATCGCGCATGCGGTGTGGCTTTGTTATCGATTTCCGCTCAGCTTTCGCGACGTAGAAGACCTGCTAGACGAGCGCGATATTGAGGTTTCGTTCCAGACTGTGTCGGAATGGGCGGCGAAGTTCGGTCTCAAATTCGCTTAACAACTCCGGTGCCACTCGCGCGGTCAGTTCTCCGACAAATGGTATCTTGATGATATGGTGGTTTCCATCAAGGGCAAGAAATGCTGGCTCTGGCGTGCCGTAGATGCCAACGGCTACGTCATAGATGCCCTGCTGCAAAGCCGAAGAAGCGAGCGTGCAGCCCTGCGGCTTATGCGCAAGCTGCTCAAGGGCCAGGGGACTACTCCACGGGTGATGGTCGCCGACAAGCTGCGGTCCTACTCGGCGGCGAAGGCCGAATTGATACCGGGCATCGAACATCGTTCGCATAAAGACGTCAACAACCGTGCCGGGAATTCACACCTTTCCATCCGGCGACGGGAACGACGCATGATGCGGTTCAAGTCGGTACGGCGATGCCAGCGTTTCGTCTCGACCCATAGCCAAATCACCAATCTCTTCCTTCTTCACAGAAAGCATCTCACTGCAAAAGATCATCGAAAGCTTCGTGCTGACGCCATTACAACCTGAAGATATCTCTCCTTGTTGATCGACGCCTGAAAATTCACGTCGATCGCACTATGTTGCACCATTTCGTTAAGGCGACGCCACCGTTCGATGGGCTTTGGATTAGTGATTCTAACCGTGTTCATTGGTGAGGTACCCAATGAACAGCTGAAACAACTCCGACTGGCTGGATATGGAAAGACGCTTATAGATGTTCGAGCGATGGATTTTCGCTGTACCCTCCGAGATATTCATATTCCGCGCTATCGACAGGTTGCTGTGACCACGTAAGATCAGGCGCACCACAATTCGTTGTGTTGGCGTAAGCGTATCTTGAAAAACGCCCAAGAATGACGCCTCGATATCCTCCTTTTCGTGAATGGTATTAACCGCAGGACTGACCTGTTGATGATGGTTTGAGATGGCTGCGCTCAACACTGGTTCCATCGACCGAAGTGCTTCGATTTCCGGTTTGCTGAAAGGCTGTTTTCCCTGATTGCGCATTAATGAGTAGACCGCAGCGGTTCGGCCCTTCAAGGGGATAATAAAGCCGATCTCCTCAACCAAAGCCCCTGCCTCGGACGATACACAGGGATGAATATCGCGAGCGATAACAAAGCCAGAATTGAAAAAACTGTCCGGGGCAAGCTCATTCATTCGCCATAGACCTGCTGGGTGCTCGTTGACGCATGCCACATAGAATGGATCAAGCAAATATCCACCACGCATATAAGCCCCTAGTGCCTTGCGGGATACGGTCTGGCTATAGCCGTCATGCAAAAGCACCGGGTGATCATTGAACGTAAAGACGAAAATGCAGCTCATATCGAAATCGATGTGACCTTGCAGATTCCGGTCGAGAATGTTGCCGAATCCGGTCGTGCCGATGGAACGTATGATGTTGGAAATGCCTTCGGCTTCATGCACGGCCATTACTCCCCTATAACTTTCGGCATATCGACGGCCCACTTTAGGGGCTCTAAGCTTTCCACTCAACGGGCAAGAGTTCGACACAAAGCGAACCACGGGGAAGCGTTCATGAAAGGCGGACAAGGTCCGAAGGAGGAAGAATGCCTGGAAGACTATCTGGGAAAGTGGCGCTCATTACAGGAGGTGCAGGCGGTTGCGGTCTGGCAGCATCTGAACTGTTTGCGCGCGAGGGAGCGAGAGTCGGCATCGTTGATCTACCGCAGAGCGAAGGTGCTAACATAGCACAACGTCTGAACGACGAGGGACATTCGGTAGTCTTCGCACCAGCCGACGTGTCTCATGCGGATCAGGTGAAAACTGCCTGCCAGCATGTACAGGACAGGTTCGGCCACATTACCGTGTTGATGAACCATGCAGGCATTCTTGCTGCCGGGCCTTTTTTGGAAACGGAAGAAGCGGAATGGGATCGACTGATGGCTGTGAATGTCAAAAGTATGTTTCTGGTCTCCAAGGCCGTTCTGCCCGGCATGATCGCGGCTGGCGGTGGCAGTATCATCAGCACATCCTCCATTTCCGCGGTCGTCGGCACACCGATGGAGGTGCTGTACTGCACGAGCAAGGGAGCCTGCCATATGTTCTCAAGGGCGCTTGCTGTCGAATTTCGTGATCGCAACATTCGCAGCAACGCAATTTGTCCGGGCTTTATCGCCACTGCGCACGGATTGAAGGAAATCCAGATACTCAAGAGCTTCGGCGTAGATGTTTCGGAAGAGGCAATCAAGCTGGCTCAAGGCCGGCTTTGCCAGCCATCGGAGGTCGCCGCGGTGGCTCTTTTCCTCGCAAGCGACGAATCCAGCTTTGTAAACGGTGCCCATATCTTCGCCGATAACGCCTATACGGCAATCTGACACTTCACGCCGATCATTTCCGGACAAGGCGCATCATAAGCGTCACCGACTTCATAAAGGGGAACAACAATGACAAACCAAATAATGCTGGCTGCAGGCGGGCATTGGCGCAACTGGGTAGGAAACCAGTCCTGTGTGACAAGTGCAGCAGGTGCCCCGGCCAGCGAGCCTGAACTCTGTGAAATGGTCCACACCGCGACGTCACAGGGCCTCAATGTACGCTGTGCAGGCTCTGGTCACTCCTTCACACCCGTAGTCGCGACCAGCGGTCTTCTTCTGACATTGTCGGGAATGAAAGGCATCAAGGGCATCGACACGCAGCGCAAACGTGTAACAGCCGCTGCCGGAACTACTATCAACGAACTTGGCCGTTATCTCAAGGACAATGGCCTGTCGATGGCCAATCAGGGCGATATCGATAGTCAGGCGCTGGCTGGCGCCCTGACGACAGGGACACATGGAACCGGGGCAAAGCTTTCCAATCTCGCGTCTGCGATTGTAGGCATGAAAATCGTTCAGCCCAATGGTGAAATTCTTGTGGCCGACGAGACAACACCTGAGCTCCTGAAGGCCAGCCGTGTATCGGTTGGAACGCTCGGCGTCATATCGGAAATCACTTTGCAGCTGATGGATTCCTACAATCTCCATGAGCGCCTCTGGCGGGAAGACTTTGATGCGTGCATGGAAATGCATGACCAACTAGCTGCCAAACATCGCCATTTCAGCTTTTTCTGGTGTCCGACAGAACAGAGCCGACATTGTTACTGCCTGCCGGATACGGCCGCGACTTCTCGCTCCGGTCGCACCACCGATGTGTGTGAGATGAAAACCATGGATATCACCGAGGAAGCACCAATGTCCTCGGATTTCGAAAAGATCGCGTATAGCTCTGAAATCTATCCTATTGAATATGTGCCGAACTTCCACGAGCTTGAATATGCTGTGCCTGTCGCCCATGGCAAGGAGGCAGTCAAGGCCGTGAGAAAGCTGATGCTGGAGAAGTATCCCGAGTGTATTTATCCGATAGAGTATCGCTTTACTGCGGGTGACGATGCCTGGATTAGCCCATTCTTCGAGCAGGATAGTGTAACGGTTTCCGTATCGGGTGAACCTGGAACCGACTATTGGCCCTATCTGCGGGATGTCGACGCCATTCTTCGCAGCTATGGCTCTCGACCGCATTGGGGCAAGCTGCACTTTCTTACGGGGCGGGATGTAACAAACATTTATCCCAAAGCCGGGCAATTTCGGGAACTGCGTCGCAAACTCGATCCGCAGGGTTTTTTCCTCAATGATCACCTGGCTCAGCTGTTCAGATGATCTGAGCTGAAGGGTTGGCTCGCCCACCCCATCCATATCCGCAACAAAAACCATAAAACGGGGACGGCAATGGAACACATCGGAACATTCGTCATCTACATCATCATGATGTGTGCAATCGCGGGCGCGGTCGCTTCAATCTTCAATAACGAAACGGGCCTTGGAAAAGAATTCGTGGCAGGCCTGCACAGTATCGGTCCTATTTTCATCCCGGTAGCCGGTATCATGGCTTCGATACCCTACCTTTCACAATTCATCAGCTCACTCGTTGGACCACTGCACACCATATTGGGTGCCGATCCGGCTATCGCGGCAACAACGGTAATTGCAGCCGACATGGGCGGTTATCAATTGGCGAAAGCGTTAGCCCAGTCGCCCGAAGGCTGGATCATGGCTATGGTCGTCGGGTTCATGGCAGGTGCTACAATCATCTTCTCGATTCCCGTCGGGTTGGCAATGTTGAAAAAACGCGACCACAAGTACATGGCTCTGGGCATTATGTCGGGCGTTCTTAGTATTCCTGCTGGTGTCGTCATAACCTGTTTACTGATCAGTTTCTTGGGCACCGATATACGCGCCGATATCGCCGCGACGGGAACTGCGGGTCAGTCGATCGATCTTTCGTTCTCTACGATCCTGCACAACATTCTTCCCTTGGTTTTGTTCTGCGTGGCCCTCGCGACTGGATTACGATTTCTACCTGGTCTGATGATTGCGATCTTCCTGTGGTTCGGTCGGATCATGTATGCGGCAATCACGCTGGTCCTTGTCAGTTCAATCGTCGAATATTTTACATCAGCTTTCAGCACGGTACTGGGCGGATGGGGATTTGCACCCATCATAGCCGACAGCGAAGACCAGTTTCGTGCATTGGAAATAGCTGGCTACATAGGCATCATGCTGTGCGGTGCCTTCCCGATGGTCTATCTTCTAAATCGCTATCTGGCGAATCTCATGGAGAAAGCTGGCGCTAGGCTCGGCCTGTCATCGGCTGGAGCAGCCGGGCTTTTGGCGGCATCAGCCAATGTTCTGGCCATGTTTCGTCTTGTTGAAACAATGCCTCCCAAAGACAAAGTCCTGGTCATCGCCTTCGCTGTTTGCGCGGCTTTCACCTTTGGCGATCACCTGGCATTTTCTGCCAACTTCCAGCCAACAATTATTTTACCACTGTTATTGGGAAAAATTGGCGGTGGACTGATTGGATTCACGATTGCCATGTATCTTTCGGTGCCACAGGCGCTCGAAATTCAACGAGAGGAGGCAATCTCCCTTAGCCCAGAACCGGAATTGATTTAGAGCGCGTTCCAGTTAAAACAGATTAGCGAAGCCTCTTTATCTCTTTGTTTTGCGCATTATCCAATGCGAAACTGCTTCGCGCTTCTGTTGGAAATGCTCTTGTGATGGAAGAGCATCCAAAGTGTGCGAATGTTGATTCGTAACTGGCAATCCAAGCTGCGGATGACTGCTTCGCGCCTTCATTCCAGCCAATAGCGTAGCATTCACCCGTTCCAAAGCGGGTCATTGCACTTATCCTGCATTGACGCCTGAAAAGGGGTGGAAAGCAGACCTTTATGGTCCTCTTCAGCGGCTAAGTGAACGGTTATAGGGCGCATAGGTTAGGATTGAAGACAGACACAGAGTAGAGCATCACCATCTTGTTGAGGCGCGAAATCTATTGATCATTCAGATGGCACGCCGAATAGTGATCGGCTGCAATCTGCTTTCTTACAGGAACCTCAAATTTACATCTTTCCATTGCATGCGGGCAACGTGGATGAAAATGGCAAGCCCCTTGGGGGATTGATTGGGCTTGGAAGCTCGCCTTTCACGGCCTGGAAGCGACGCTTTTCAGGTTCGATGCGCGGAACCTCAGCTAACAGCGCTTGAGTGTACGGATGGTTTGGCCGTCTGAAAATATCTTCAACTGGTGCTTCTTCGACGATGCGGCCTAGATACATGATCGCGACGCGATCCGATATATGTTCGACCACGCCCAAATCATGGCTGACGAACAGGTAAGTCAGGTCGAGCTTGTCTCGCAGCTCCATGAACAGATTGATTACCTGGGCCTGGATTGATACGTCTAAAGCGGCGACACTTTCATCGCAAACCAGAAACGTTGGCTGCACCGCAAGCGCACGCGCAATGTTGACACGCTGACGCTGACCACCTGAGAACTGGTGGGGGAAGCGGTGTTTCATGACAGGGTCAAACCCCGCCAGCATGAGATATTTATCAACGTAGGGTGCGTGTTCTGTGCGCTTTGCAAGCCCATGTGTGTAAGGCGCTTCCCAGATGAGTTCATCCACGGTCATGCGTGGGTTGAGCGCTGCCATTGGATTTTGAAAAATCATCTGGGTCATCAAACCAAGCGCGTGTTTCTTTTCCGACGACAACTTTTCTCGGTCATTGCCGTTCCAGAGAATCTGCCCCTCGCTGGGAGAGGTAATTCCGGCAATGACGCGTCCGAGAGTGGATTTCCCGCAACCGCTTTCTCCGACCAATCCGACAACTTCGCCCTTTCGGATTGAAAGACTGACATCGTCCAAGGCGTGAACAATTGGCGCTGGTTTGGCGACCTTCAGCTTCAAGGCAATTTTGGCCGCCAGATCAGGTTTCGAGCCAAACCGCTGCGAGATGTTCTTGGCTTCGATCAATGGGGTGTTTGCTGCCGTCATTGTGCTGGTACCTCTGTAACGGGATGGTAGCAACGGAAGAACCTTGCGCCGTCAGATGCAAGTTCAGGCATCGTCAGGCAGACATCGGTCGCGCGGTCGCAGCGCGTTCGAAAGCTACAACCTTTGGGAAGTCTGGTAATTGCTGGGGTCATGCCACGGATCTGGCGCAATGGCTCCCCTCGCCTATTTTGCGATGGGACCGAAGCGATTAAACCTGCCGTGTAAGGATGGCGAGGATCGGTCAACACATTGGCCACCGTTCCCTTCTCAACGAGCTTACCCGCATACATAACCGCGATATCGTCGGCCAGACGCGATACAATTGCCAGATCGTGCGTGATCCAGATGACTGCGGTATTTGCTTCCTCAGTTAGTTTTTGAAATTCGGAAATAATCTGGCTCTGAATAGTAACATCCAGCGCTGTGGTAGGTTCATCCGCGATAATGAGATCGGGCCGATGTAGCAGTGCTATCGCAATCGCCACACGCTGCCGCATGCCGCCGGAGAATTGGTGTGGGTAAGAAGATAGACGTTCCTCTGGACTAGGTATCCCCACCAGTCCCAGCGCATCACGAGCGCGAGCACGAGCATCTGCGTCTCAATCGTGAGAACCGGATTGAGAGTCATCATAGGATCTTGAAAGACCATCGCAATGCGTTTCCCGCGAAGACGACGCATTTCTTCATCGGAAACAGGAGGGAATGACGCTGTCAGGGGGCGAGCAACAAATGCTCGCAGTTGCGCGGGCATTGGCGCGTGATATCAAGCTCCTCCTGCTTGACGAGCCTTATGAAGGTCTGGCTCCAGTCATTGTCAAGGAAATCGAGCGCATCGTGCATGATATCAATCAGCGCGGCATCACGACCATCATGGTTGAACAGAATGCTGTTGCTGCCTTGGAACTCGCAAATCGCGCCCTGATCTTGGATATGGGACAAATCATATTTAATGGCTCCGCCAGTGAGGTTCTCGAAAATGCGGAACTCCTCAACAGATACCTCGCCCTTTGAACTCCCTCCGGTTGGACCGGGTACTTGGGCTGCAGACTTTTCATCAATGATATTGAATAGTATTCCGACCTTTGAGCAGCAGAGCGTGGTATCGATCTGGATCACTCGACTGTTCATCGCCAGGTAGTGCATTTCAGTCCGAGATTGTCTGAGCGCTTCAATCGAAGAAAGCGTCGGGTCGCACGTGATTTGAGAGTACGGAGAAACTGTTGGAGCATCGATATTCATCTGGTCTGGGCGCAGACTGCATGGATGGCCACTACGGTGTTTCAAGTTGCTCCAAATGGGATCGGTCTGCCAGGCCGCAAATGGACCGATTTCGCCAAAAATCATCTTGCTGCAAGTGAGTGATGCTTCCTGGTTCAGCAGGAAAGCTCGCAAAGCCAATCGCATTGATGGGCAGCTTCATCCAGGCGCAAATGACCAGCGTTAGGGTGAAGCCGTGCGTGACGATTATTTGGGTCTCGCAGCGGCGCTCTACGATTTCATTCACGATGCAATATACTCTTTCTGCGGCTTCACTACGCGTTTCAGCGCCGTCGATACCTACCTGATGATTCATGCGATCGTGATCGGGCGCAGGAACATACCGCTCGTCCAGCCATGCCTGGGGTTTTCCCTCCGCTATTCCGTAACTGATTTCGCGCAAACCAGCAGTCTCGATCACCGGCTGACCAAGGCGGCTGGCGATGGTGATGGCAGTTTGTGATGCGCGTGACAGATCAGAACTGAAGATTTCAACGTCGCGATCACCCACGATCGATGCCAATCGCTGCGCAGTAGCAACAGCATCTATGTGGCCGGACGGGGTCAAGCCGGTATCATACCAGCCACCAACATTGCCCTCCAAATGGTGCATGGATTGGGTATGCGTGACAACATAGATATTCTTCATCGGCGTCTCCCAGAAATGTACGAAAGCCTGTTATCGCTTTTGTATTGAAAGAGGAAAGACATCTTTAGCGACCGGTGTCCACGTGATAATATCCAGCCGTCAGACCAAGCTTTTTCTCCCGCGCGGCCAGATAACGCCCTCCGCGCTTCTCAAAAAAAGAACTGACCGTGTCAAAGGTGATGTGAAACTAACGGAGGGCATAATAAGCCCCGACGCTCTTCCCAATGTCGGGGCCTCCACACCGTTTCCGATTGTTTTAATTGATTTTCGGTGTAAATGGACAACTAGGGCGCTCACCGCCGCAGACAATGGGATGTATTCAGAACAATCCCGATATATCTCTCAGCCCGTCATGGCCGAGCCCTGCTTTGTTACACCTGTTCAAACTTGGCGTGTTAATCCGACTGCACCCTGCTGATCCCAAAGTACAAATACCTGCCCAAGGTAACGGAAAATTGGGCCGTGCAAGCTTTCAGGGCAAAGTGACCCTTGCGGGAATTAATGTCACCACGGCGCCAATGTATGGCAGTCGTGAATTCTGTCCGCCTCAGTAAAAAGAAACGAATTCGACCGGAAACGATGCAGGCTGTCGCGTATCCGCTCCGCTGTTGACAGAACTATACGCCACCCGGGAATGCCGTCTTTGATAACGTTTATTGGCCAAATTGTATGACAGCTCCGTCAGTCGTGTCTGATCTCACAAGCCCCTCTCATACAACATGATTATGCAAGACGCTAACTCGTTAGCCGAATAGCCACGTTCGCTCTCTTCCAGATTTGAGGCAGCATTCGAGTAACAACTTCGCATGAAGTTGACTTCCGACGGGTCAACGATGCGGCTCGCTTCGTTGAAAAGCGGCATGTCGGCCTCCCTTTAGCTCTCGCTAGTAGAAGCCCCCACAAGGTTAGTGAAGCCGATAATGGGTAAAAAGTTTCCGGAAGGCAAATCACAAAGCCCTCTCGGTCAAACAACAGACGGCTAATATCCGCCGAAGATACATGTCACGTTACTCCCGACAACCGTGTCCTGATTGATCCATCCACCGGTTCGAATGTCCCGGACCTGGGGTTGCGGATGAGCAGTCGACCTTCAGCCACGCCAAAAAACGCTCCATGCAGTTCCAGTTGTCCTTCCTCGACGCGGCGCTTTACCCATGGAAAAGACATAAGGTTATTGAGGCTCAGCTCGACCGAGGCGAATTCAAGCTTGCGAAGGTAATCGTCATGATCGTGTTCTTGCTGGTTGCCGAGAGTTGCTGCGGCTGGCGCTATCTGCGACATCCAGCGGCCAATAAAATCACCTGGCGACAGCGGCTCCTGTTTATCGGCAAAGGCGCGAATGCCACCGCAATGGGCGTGACCAAGCACAACGATGTGTTTTACGTGTAAGGCCTGGACACCGAATTCCAGTGCGGCGCTTGTACCGTGTTGGGTTCCACCATGCGGTTCAAAAGGCGGAACGATGTTGGCAACGTTTCGCGCAACCAGCAACTCCCCTGGCGCTGCGTCGAAAATGACTTCCGGCGATACGCGCGAGTCAACGCAACCGATGACCATGATTTCTGGATGCTGACCTTTTTCAGCCAGATTCTTGTACCGATCGTGTTCGTTGATGAAGCGCTTTTCCAAAAATGCCTGGTAACCATCGATAAGCCGTGTGGGAAACATTATCACTTCCTTCAGTGTTGCGGTTGCTCGATACTAAAAAGGGAAATTTAGCCAGACAATAGACCGTAAAGCCGAAAACCAGTTCATTTCCCAGTCTTGCCGTTCGATTCTACCGCCTCGAGCTGAGCAAACAAATCCGAAAACAAAGATGCGTCAGCATCTAATGTCGTGACATTCATTCGGTTCTTGATGACTTCCGCAACTGCATGGGCCGCTGAAAATCCATCTATTCTCGTACGCGCCGCTGCATTTTTTGCCGCATTGTTCAAATCTGAGTGTCCCGCCATCGCTAACGCCTTCATTTTCTCTGGCAAGCATCTCAAGCATGAATTAGTTCCATCGTAATCCGATACTTTTCCGAATAACATGCTTCGGCTCGTTGTTGAAAATCTCTCTGAAATGAATGCCAATCAGAAAAAGGGGGAGAGAAAATCGAAATGTTTGAACCCGCTCAAAAACCGTCGTTTTGAATTATATTCGCGCGAAGTATTCACGAATAACGCCGGGCGATATCGCCTTCAACCTCACTGAGGACACCTTCAAGCTTAACACCTACGAGATTGGATCTGTCGAGACCCGGCTTATTAATGATGGTCTTGTCACTGATGGCCTAATAATTCAGGGCACCGCGCCAGCTCATATGTTCTATCGCGTCACTGAGAAGGGCCACCGCCTAGTTTATTCGGATGTATTGGAATTTCTCTACTCGAAACAAAACCTGGTCTCAAGTGATAGCTAATCTCAAGTGTGTCCTATGACGACAAACCGTGGGGAGAGGAAAATGACTGTCAGCAATCTTGAAAACGAGATCAATTTGATTCTCGGTAGAATCCGCGATTCTAATCTGCGCATGGCCACCGGAAAACTTCTGGTTCACTTCGTTGGCGAGTTAAAAAGCCTGCAGGTATCTATCGAGGATTTGCAGCGCGAACTTCGTCATTTGAAGAATCGGGAATGATACTTTTCAACTGAAAGAAACGACGGGCACTTTGTCTGGGATGTAAGCTGGCGTGTGCCGTCTTCCCTCTCGAACAGAAAAGGTGAGCTGACATTACCTACGATCTGGAAATGATTTGAACATAGCAACCTGACTGGCGTGCCGCGAAATCCAGTCATGATAGGAAATCCTCAAGACACGTTAAGGCAAGCTCCGGTTTACGCCCGTCCTTAGAGCGAGGAAGGCCCGCGACGAAAATGAGAAATGCGGTAACCAATCGGAAGATGAGAGCGTCATCAATCGCCGTCAGATCGGATCGCGGCACAACAGCCAGGTTGAAATTGAACGATGACATTTTAAACGCGGCGATGCAGTATTATGCCTTCTACCACCCTTGACGGTCATGAGAGAGTGTCGTTCCGCCCCCGGCCGGTACCACCCCCCGCATAGGCCATTCTCCGGTTCCCGATACGCTCGAGGTGGGTCTTTGTTTTCCGCTCGCGGCCATTTTGGAGTCCAGAATGTCCAACCATCCCTTGAAAACCCTCATCGAAGCTGTGGACCGTTCGATAACGGCCAAAGACCTTGACAGCTTGATGCAGTTTACACCGATGACGCTACATTCGTGGTCAAAGCGGGCATGTATCTCCATGGCAAAGAGTTGATCAGAAAAGCATTCGAGACGCATCTGGAAACTGGTTATGCGTCGTAGATAATTCATACGGCACGGCGCTGCTCGAACACTGATAACTTTGCTTGGCTCAGCGACCATAGGGGAGTTGAGAACAACTCTTTGGCGTGCCCGCATCATTGCCATGGACACAGGCATGGCTACAACAACGGCCGGTTCAGATTTTAACCAGCATCGCCGTGACGTACATGACGCCGACACCTGCAGTGAGACCGGTTATTATGGCTGGGGTGAGTAACGCCTTGCCCTCTGCCCGCTGGCGAAGCTGCATCAAGACGACCTCGACGATCACCTGGAGAATTGCTCCCGCTCCGATCGCCAGTGCCAGCGCCGACCATTGCGGTGCAAAGGTCAGGCTGCCGATCCATAGTCCGATGATCGCAGGTCCACCGGCAAGCAGCGTTAGCGCGACGAAACTCCACAGTGGCGGGCGCTGCTTCAGGATCGGAGCCGCGATGCCGATACCCTCGGTGATATTGTGCAGTGTGAAGCCGAGCACCAGGAAGGTGCCAAGTCCTGCCGCACCAGACGCGAACGCGGCGCCGATCGCCAGCCCTTCGCCGAGATTGTGAAGACCGATGCCGAGCGCCATGAAGGTAGCGAGAGTCAATCCGGTCGGCGTTCCGCTCCGGCGTCCCACCGCCATAAGGAGCAGGAAGCTGGTAATGGCAGCGAGCACGACCATAGTTGATCCCTGGAACAGGGCTGCGGCCTCGCCGGCCAATTCGAGCGCGTCCTCCAGTGCATCGACAAAGAGGAAGGCGAGAAGCCCTACCGTCAGCGACAAGAGAAAATCCATAGCTGCACGGCCGACGTGCCTGAGTGCCGGATAGAGCATGAGGCCGATCGCCACCGGCAGGATGCCAACGAAAACACCAAGCATCGCTTGCGAAACCAAACTCATGGAATCCGGCGTTGGCGTGGGCACAGCGACCGCGATCTCATGCGCAAACGTTGCTCCCGTGTTGGTGACTATGTTCAGGGCGTGCGATTCGCCAGGCACCCACGGGAACGTTATCGCGATCCAGGCCGTGCCGCCGCGTGCGATTGGTCCTGGCGGATCCTGCGAGAACTGCCAGTAGGCGTCGTCAACCTGGACCTGGGCGATGGTCATCGGTTCCGAACCGCCCGCTCTTACGAGAGCCCGAATACCGTCGGTGCCAAGGATCGTCCGTTCGAAGGTGAGGTTCTCGACCGGCGGCGCGCCATTGCGGAAGCCCGACAGCGGATCGCCGGAAATCAACCAGGCAATCGCCACCCCAAGGACCGCGAGCGGCAGCATGATCCACAGCAGACGAAGCCTGCCAAAGCCGCGGACAGGCACGCCGGAAGAGCTGCGGGTTACGTCGGTCACGACACGGCCTCCACGACGTCGAACATGCCGACCCAGCCGAGTTCGGTGAACTCCGACTGATGCGGATGGAACATGTAGAACCCCGGCTCATGCTCCCGGAAATGGAACTCAAGGATGCCGCGCTCGGCCTGACACCGGGTGATCAGATCGACGGTCTTGAGCGTCGGCGTCAGGGTGGTGCCCTGATTGTAGTAGTCGAAGAAGTTGCCATGGAGATGAAAGGAGTTGATCGGGTCGAACTCGACCACGTTCACAAGATAGACCCTGACCGGTTTGTCCTTCGCCACGCGGATCGGCTTTTTTGTGTAAGCGTGCGCGACGGTGTTGACTGCGTAGACCTCGTTCTCGTTGTCGAAGTTGGTGTCGAAGGCGTTCATGATCATCACGAACTCTTGCCAACCTGCATTTTCAAGCGTGCCGAGGAGACGCGACCGCGCGACCGCCTCATACTTGGGGTGCCGTGCGGGGTCGGGGTCGATCACGAATGCGCCGTACATGCCCTTGTGGATGTGCCGTTTCAACGGCAAGGCGTGACAGTGATAGAGATGGCACCCGAATGGCTTGGCGTCGAACTCGTAGACAAATTCCTCGCCCGGTCCGATCAGGCCAGCACCAGGCACGCCGTCCATGCGCGCGGCATGAATGCCATGGAAATGCATGGAATGCGGATGCGACCCGTTGTTCCTGAACACGATGCGCAGGCGCTCGCCTTCGACGGCGCGCAGCGATGGGCCGGGAACGCGGCCGCTGTAGGTCCAGGCTGGGAACATGACGCCCGGCGCGATCTCGATCTCCTTGTCTTCGGCCGTCACCTCAAATGTGCGCAGTGTCCTTCCGTCCGGCATTTGTGACACAGTGCCCGTGTCCCAGTCGCACAGCAGCTTCGACGGATCGAAGCCGTTACGCGCATCGTTGACTTCTCCAACCGTGATCATGGCACCGTGGGCTGCGAGGTGAACAGGCGGCTCCCGGGTCGTGGCAGCAGCAGCCTTCCCGTGATCTGTATGGCTTGCTTGGCTACGAGCGCCGCTTGCTGCCACCACGGTGCTTCCCGCTGCCGCGAGCCCGCCCGCTAGAAGCAGCCTTCGATCCACGGTCTGCGCCAACCAGTGCCTACGCCCGTACATGCTTGCTTTCCTTTCTGCAAATGAAAGCGAATTGCAATAATAGCATGCACTTCAAGCGTTAGCTACTGCTATGCTCTGGTGCTCCAGGGGAGCGTGAATTGATTGGGGCGCCGCTGGCTTTGTAGTAGCCAGACCAATAAGTCCGACGCTGCATTGTCCTCGTGTAGCAGCTCCGCAAGGGCGTCAGCTAACGCGGAATAGGTTGCCGGATCCCAATGGGTGTGGTCAATCTTGGAGTCCTTGACTACTGGTCCGCTCGTCGGTCGGCCAATTCAGACAGCGTTGAAACACGTACCTCGCTCGATGAATGCCCTACCTCGAATTGATGAGGCCTTGCCTGATGCAGGCATTCTATCTGCGGTTGTTACGTTGCCATTGCTAGAATATCATCGCAAATCCAAAGCGGACGTGGTCGGAATTGGGGAACTGGCCTTGGGTACTTGCAGCGGGTAACGATCAGTCCCTTTGGGGCGAGGCAGTGAGGGTATTCCGATAGCTGCCTCGCCCTGCTTGCCAATACGTTCAGTTGAATCGGCGTCTGGTCCTACGGTTTGGTCTCAAGCTCGACGAGGGTGCGACGCTGGAGATCGACGACGGCAAGGCTTCAGCCTGTGCTTGAGCCTTTCTGCTTATGCCGACTGTCCGATCGAAATCGGGTGCAGTTCATGATCCGGTTCGATCACACAGGCTTAGTCTATGATTACGAGGATTTCCTGGCGGCTTCACGCGACACGGCGGATGGCGTCTATTTCGCAATCGCAGATCGTGACAACTACGGTATCCTCATCGAGGACGCCACGCTCGCCGATCTGTCCGCCGACGACATTGTCTTCTCTTGAAGCATTAGATGCCAGTAAACCCAACGAGAGCGGCAGTGAGCGTTCCGCGCCGCTGTCCGCGCCCAACTGTACCTATTACCCCTTCACTTTCTTGGCATATCACCGTTACTTCCCAAGAGGCGCAGTCCGCTAACGGATCCATTGTTGCCGTCCGTCAATGAAGGCGGAGGAGGTTGAGGATTTGATCACTTTCAAAGCGGGAAAACTGTTTGTGGTTAGCGTCAGCGACGATTTTTGACTGGAATCTGAAAAGTTACGTTGCCATTTCATTATTCGATTGCAAACGCAAAAATTATCGCTGGAAGATTCTCATCTGAGGTCTTGTGGAGTTGGTTCAGTTGGAAGAGTGCCTCATCAATAACATGGCTAGAGCGCGAAGCTTGTGGATGACACAATAAGCCCGCCGCTCTTCCCAACATCGGGACACTCACAGCGTTTTCGATGTGGCAGTCGCGCATCTTGGATGTATTCGTCACAACATGATGGTGCGCCGCAGAGGGGTGGAGCCTCAAGCCAAAGCGACCGCACCCAGCAGGGCGTATAGAAGGCCGCCCGTTACCAACAAGGCAAACATTGTCATACAAAGTCCAAAGAGAACGACGAGACCGTCCTTCTCAATTAATCCGATTGATATAGTGCAAATTGCAGCAACGGGAGCCATATTTCCAAACGGAATGGGCAATGCGATGGCGACGCCGAGACAAAAAACTGGGACAGCTATGATGTAATTGAGGCTGCCTTCCGCGAATGCCTGCAGTCGGTTGGGAAGGACAAAACGCTCGATCTTTTGAACTAGTGGTGATGCATGACGTTCCATGGAGGAAAATGCGCCTGCAGACAATTTACGATTTCCAAGAAACGAGGGGATCCAGATCGGCTGCAACCCGAACAAAAATTGTAAGGAAACGATTGAAACGGCTGTGCCGAAAATAACGCCAAACGGCCCGGGCAATGGGATAAGAGCCGGTAATGCAAGCAGAATGAGAACAAATCCGAAGCTTGATCGCCCCATCATTTCCAGAGCTTCAAAAACTGTCAGGCCATCTCGCAAGCCTGCTTCCCGCGACAGGCGAGCCATTGTCATCGAAGTGACACCGTTGGCGGTCTTTTCTCGCTCTTCTGATGGCTCCATAATCAGCTTTCCAGCTTTCCATTGAAATCTCCGTCAAGAGTCTGAAAGAGGAGACGACAACTTGGATCAGCATTGGTGAGAAGTTGGGAGGGCGAAACCCACCCCACGGATATACCGACAACAGTTGTCATCGCCCACACGGGCTCCTGCTCGGCTTGCGCGAGAAGCTTCTTTCCATGAGCCGCCACGCACTGCTGGATTTGCATCATCCCGACGTTGGGTAGTTTTGCTTGATCCAAGCGTTCTGTCAAACTGGTTTGAAGCGGATCGATAACGAAAAGGGCAAACAACCAGGCAACGAAATCAGAGACCATGAGGTTCACCAGCATCTGGAGTAATTCGAGAGGTCCGACATCACGAGAAATTTGGGTGCTCGCCGGAGGGGCCCGGACCGGCGCATTGCCGATATCTGGGGCGGGGCTGTAACCTCTTCAAGACCTTCATGGCACAATGTAGCAACCTTGTTGGCGAGAGCGCCTGTCATCAGCATGAGTGGTATGCCCCCCAGCTACGCGGCTTCCGGAGTGCCGCGACGGCGAACTTGCAGCATTACGGTGCTTGCACTAATGATAAACCGGCGTAGTGTTCGCTCACCGATCGTCGTTCCCTTGCTGGGCTTTGGCGTGCTGCTCAATCAATAATTTGTTTCTTCAATCACCCAGAGAACCTAGGCGGTGGGCAGCAAGTTGGCTCGGCCAGAATGACCGATCCCCATATCGAAACGGGAGCGGCGCAGCTGCTGCGTACGGTTCTTAACAATACGCGGACCGACGGTAGCAGTGGACGGTTGCGCGTAGCGCGCTGCTGATATCTTTCGTGGACCGCGTGATCCCGGTCCACGAAAGGTGCAGAGCTGCGGATTGAGGTATTCGCGACAATAAGCCGGTTGATTCCGGCAATTTGCCTGCCAGGCCGACATATGAATGGATGTCTGGAAAAGCTGTCTGTGCCAGATTTTGACTACAAACAATGAGAACCAAACACGCTTAGACAAACAAGCAATCGTTCCAGGGGGCACCGCGACAAGATGAGGAAAACATTCAAGGGACTTTTTGCTTTCGTCGCAACAACAGCCATGCTTTCGTTTTCTGTCCAGTCTGCCAATGCGGATGACCTTGAGAAAATCAGAAAAACAGGTGAACTCAGTATCGCCATGAGCGGCCAGTACCCGCCGTTCAACTTCGTCAATGACAATAATGAGGTTGTCGGTTTTGATGCCGCCATCGGTTCAGCGATCGCCGAGCGAATGGGCTTAAAGGCAAGGATCATAACCACGCCGTTTGACGGTATTATTGCTGGCGTCCTGGCCAGCAAATATGACACCGTCATTGGATCGACCGCGATTACGCCAGAACGCCAGAAGGCGGTTGATTTTGTTGGCCCATATTATCACGCCGGCAGGACAATTATTGTAAAGGAAAGTTCTCCATTAAAAGCCCTGGAGGATTTGAAAGGGAAAACTGTAGGCGTTATTCTCGGCGATACCCATGATAAATGGGCGCGTGAACAGGGCGACTTTAACATCCGCACCTACAAGGCCTTGCCTGAATTGTTGCTGGAGCTCGACGCCGATCGCATTGATGCCATTGTTATGGATCGTATCCCGGTCATGGTGGCGATCAAGGAAACCGGCCAGAAAGTCCGCAAGCTCGATACGCCGGACATTGAAGGTGGAGATGTTTCGGTTGGCATCGCCATCCGCAAGAACAATCCGGAGCTGAAGGCTGCGATGCAGAAGGCTCTCGACGAGATCATGGCCGATGGCACCTACGAGAAGATCTCGATGCAATGGGTCGGCAGCGACATTCGCTGATATGTCGTCATCCCGGCCCGGCACATGTCCGGGCCGGTTGAGAACCGATTGACCGGAGTTTTCCGATGGATTTTGCGTTGATGCAGCGCGTCCTCCCGTTCTTTCTGGAGGCGGCATGGGTAACTGTGCAAATTTCCGCGCTGGCCCTGATCCTGGGCCTTGCGGTGGCTGCAATACTCGTGGCGGGCCGCCTGTCCCGCTCCCCTATTTTGCGGGGACTTGCAGCTGCCTATGTCAGTGTCTTTCGCGGCACGCCTTGCCTTGTGCAGCTCTTCATTCTCTATTTCGGCGGTCCGCAGATCGGCATCAATCTGGAACCGTTTGCTGCTGGCGTTATCGGACTTGGGCTGAACATCGGCGCCTATATGTCGGAATCGATCCGTGGAGCGATCCAGAGCGTCGATCGCGGCCAGAGCGAAGCCGCGCGCTCCATCGGCTTCGGGCGTGGCCAGACCATGCGGTTCGTCGTGCTGCCGCAGGCCGCTCGCCTCATGATCCGTCCACTGGGCGTCAACGCTATTGCCCTTTTGAAGGGTTCGGCGCTGGTCTCGACCATTTCGGTGGTTGAGCTGACTTATACGGCGCAGCGTTTCATCGGTTCGACCTACAAACCGTTCGAGATTTTCGGCGTTGCAGCCGTTCTCTACATGATCATCATCTATATCGTGGCGCGCGGGGTCGATCTCCTCGACAAGCGCTTCGCGGCGCAGTGAGGGAGGACTGGATGCAAGCTCTCGATTTCAGCATCGTCACTCCCTATACGGATCTGCTTCTGACCGGCCTTTGGTGGACGCTGGTTCTGACCGTCGCCTCCGCATCCTTAAGCTTCGTGCTCGGGATCGCATTTGCGCTGGTGGTGCTTTATGCGCCTGCCATTCTTGCATGGCCGGTACGGTTCTTCATGTGGCTGTTCATGGGAACGCCGCTTCTGCTGCAACTGTTCCTGATCTATTTCGGACTGGTTCAGATCGGCATCAATATTCCCGCCCTCGGCGCCGGCATTATCGGCCTTAGCCTGCATTTCGCGGTCTATAATGCCGACATCATCCGGGCAGGCATTGTGGCTGTCGATCCCGGCCAGATGGAAGGCGCCCGTTCCATCGGTTTCAGCCACGGTCAGGCTTTGCGTTATGTTGTCATTCCGCAGGCGATCCGCAACACGATCCCGCCCATTGGCAACAACATGATCGTTCTTCTGAAGGACACGTCGCTGGTTTCGATCATCGGCATTGCTGAACTGGTGCACAGCGCCCAGCTTGCCATCAGCGAAACCTTCAGCCCGTTTGAATTCTATATCACCGTCGCGGCCATCTATTATGTGGTCAATCTCGTCCTCGAGGCAGGCCTGCGGCGCATTGAAAGAAAAGTGGAGGTCACGCGATGAGCAGCTCCAAATCGGCAAAACCGATGGTTGAAGTGAAGGATGCCCGCAAGGCTTACGGCGCGCTGGAAGTCCTGAAAAGCATCGATCTTTCAGTAGGGCGCGGCCAGATCGTTGCGATCATCGGTCCGAGCGGTTCCGGCAAAAGCACGCTTCTGCGTTCGATCAATCACCTGGAAACGCTGAATGGCGGTGAAGTCTGGCTCGATGGCGTGCAGGTCAACCAGCCGCTGGCAGGACAAGCCTTCGAAAAGCACATCAATGCGGTGCGCCAGCAGATGGGCATGGTCTTCCAGCACTTCAATCTGTTCCCGCATCTGACGGTGCTGGAAAACATCACGCTCGGCCCGATCAAGCTCAAGGGCATGACGAAGAATGCAGCGCGCGCACTGGCGCTGGAACTTTTGTCAAAGGTGGGGCTTGCCGACAAGATCGACGTCTACCCCTCGCGCCTGTCGGGCGGGCAGAAGCAGCGTGTCGCCATTGCGCGTGCGCTCGCCATGCAGCCGAAGGTGATGCTGTTCGATGAGGCCACGTCGGCACTCGATCCCGAGCTGGTGGATGAAGTCAATGCCGTCATGAAGCAGCTTGCCGCCGAACATATGACGATGCTGATCGTCACGCATGAGATGCGATTTGCGGGCGAAGTCGCCGACCGCATCCTGTTCATGGATGGCGGCGTGGTGGTGGAAGAGGGGCCGCCGGATCAGATTCTGAGCAATCCGGTGCAGGAGCGTACCCGCTCCTTCCTCAAGAAATATCTCGCCCAGTGAGGTGACATGACATGAAGAAACTTGGGAAACGGAAGGAAAAGTGAAGGCTTATCAGATTGCGCGCGACGACCTGGAACATATGCACGGATTACGCAGGGAGTTTCACCAAAAACCGGAACTTTCGTTGAAAGAAAGCCGGACGTCTAGGCGCATTGGGGAAGAACTGGATTCCCTCGGCATTCCTTATATACGTGTCGGCAAATACGGTATCGTTGCCACGGTTGAAGGCACGCGCAGCGATCGTGCCGTCGCGTTACGTGCGGATATGGATGCACTTCCCATTCAAGAAGACAATCAGCATCTTGACTATCAATCGGAAGTCCCCGGCATAATGCATGCATGCGGCCATGACGGTCATGTAGCAATGTTGCTCGGCGCAGCCCGCATTCTTTCACAGATGCAACAAGAACTTCACGGAACCGTCAAGCTCTGCTGTCAGCAGGCTGACGAAGTCGGCAAGGGGACTGCGGAGATCATAGCCGAACTCGGAAAACATCCGATTGAATCGATTTTCGGCATCCACCTGTGGTCAGAGCTTGAAGCTGGCAAGATATCGGTCGAGGCAGGCCCCCGCATGGCCGCGGGGCATGCGATAGACATAACAATTCACGGTGTCGGAACTCATGGCGCATATCCAAACAGGGGTGTTGATCCGATCATTACGGCAGCAGCCATCATTTTGAATTGCTCTGCTCTTGTCAGTCGCGAATTCGATCCCGTCGAACCGGTCGCATTAACATTCGGACAAATTCATGGCGGCGAGGCATCAAATGTAATTCCGGATATCGTCAGAGTTTCCGGCACCATGCGTACGACGAGCGGAGAAACAGCCGAGCACCTGCGCCGGTCATTGGAACGCTTGGTAAAAAGCACAGCCGAAGCCTATCGGGCTCGGGCCGAGATCGCCTTCAGCGGAGGCGTCTCCGTTGTGACAAACGATCCGTTGTGCAGTTCGATTGCAAAACGTGCTGTCGAGGTTCTCGGTCTTGGAAAAGACTGCACACTTTTCAATACAGTTATGGCATCGGAGAACTATGCGGATTTTCTGTCTGTTTATCCGGGCGCTTTTGCACTGGTGGGCGTGCGCAACGAAGCACTTGGTGCATGCTATCCCCATCATCATCCGAAATTCAACATTGATGAAGAACCGCTAGCAAGCGGCGCAGCTTTGCATGCACAATTTGCCATCGAGTATTTCAAGTGTACTGAAAGAGTTGTTGGGTCGAAATCGGTAGCTTCTGCATAACCACTTCTCCTTCTCAGCCCGAAAGAACTCACTGGAGAATGAATACCAGAACCAGGCCATTTAACAGGGGAAACATCCCGTCAGTTGTGTAGCAGCATTCCGCTTGCGAGCGCCAGTCGCCGAATTCGTCCAAACGATACAGATGAACTGCTAAAGCGCGAGTTCTACCCGAAACGCATGCGCGATGACGGCGAGATCGAAGGCATAAAACTACGGTGACGGCTGAAGCTGGGTCATCCGCAAATGTGCGGCGAGCAGGATTGAAATTGCGGGTATTCGAGACTTCAAATGAAATCCAAACCTCCGTTCTGGTGTCGCTGACGGGTCAGTTCCCTGTTTTTCAACTCCTGACACCCTGCCAGGCACGCTTGGCAGTCTGCAAGGTATGTCTGTTTGTATCATTACGTATGATTGTATCTGCCTGCGTTGAAAGAAATAGGAGTGAGGCAATAGGATCCGATAGTTTTTCTTTCAAAAATAGTGTTATTCATTTGTTTTTATTGCTATAAATTCCTATTTTCCGACTTTCCGAATTGGACTCTGTGAATCTCCAACGATTAAAAAATCATTGCTACTCATACAAATAACTGCAATCATCGCGGATGTGAAACTTCGGAGGAAATATGTTTCCGGTAAAATTGCGTAAAACTTTGATCCAGATCGAAGAGGTCTATCATGAGGGTGGCCCCGTCCGTTCCGAGCCGGTTCTTCGCGGATCAATTCTCGCCGTCATCGAAAACCCGTTCGCGGGTCGTTATGTCGAGGATATTGTTGGCTTCATGGATGATCTGAAGCCGTTGGGTGTGCAAATGGCCACCCAGCTTTTGAACGCTCTGGGAGGCGACGCCTCCAAGATTGAAGGATATGGCAAGGGTGCTGTTGTTGGCGGCGCAGGCGAGCTGGAGCACGGTGCGCTGTGGCACAATCCCGGCGGCTATGCGATGCGCGAGCTTTTGGGTAGCCCGAAGGCCATTGTTCCGTCCGCCAAGAAAGTGGGCGCGCCAGGCGTGCGGATAGACATTCCCATCACTCATGTGAACGCATCCTATGTGCGCTCGCATTTCGATGCGATCGAGGTCGGCATTCCGGACGCGCCGCGCGCCAATGAACTGTTGCTGGTCCTGTCTATGACGACCGGTTCTCGCGTGCACGCGCGGTCCGGCGGTCTGGCTGCGGATGAGATCAAGGGGGACGACGGATTGCGATGAAAACACGGATCAGAAAGATTGTAACCTTCGTAGAGGAAACCCGTATCGAAGGTGGACGGGAACTGGCGGAGCCGACGCGCCGGGCGGCGGCGGTGGCCGTGATCACTAATCCCTACACAGATGAATATGTCGAAGACCTCGCACTGCTCAGCGAGATGGGGGAGGAGCTTGGTGAGCTTTTGACAACCCGGGCTGTCGAGGCCTTGGCCATTCCGGGTGACCGCGTGGAAAGCTTCGGCAAGGCGGCAGTCGTTGGGGCTGACGGTGAGCTGGAACATGCGGCGGCGATACTGCATCCCAGGCTCGGTGCCCCTGTGCGCCGGATATTGGGACGCGGGCCTGCCCTCATTCCCTCATCCAAGAAACGAGCAGGCATGGGCGCGCCAATCGACATTCCGCTTGGCCATAAAGACGCTGCGAAAGTCCGGAGCCATTTCGATGGGATGGAGGTTCGCGTGGCGGATGCGCCGCGGGACAACGAAATTGTGGTTGCTGTTTCTGTCACCGATTCAGGCCGCCCGCACCCGCGTGTCGGCGGACTGACAAAGGACCAGATCAAAGGCGAGAACGGCGTGGATTGATCTCGCCGGAACTGATCCGGCGAGAAAATGCGTGTAGAAAAAAGCGGCCAGATTGGCCGCTTTTTTTATTCCTGAACGATCTGCGGAGCCCTGTCCGACGGCGGCGTATTGCGTGAGCGCCCCACGCGAATTTCTCCATCGATCATCACCATGCCAATGCCCGGCAAATTGCCCAGTTCGATGCTTTCAATGAAGCCGTCGCCCGCACCGCCCGTCGCCTGATCCATGAAGACAAGATCGGCGCTGCGGCCCACTTCAATCATGCCGCGATCATCGAGATTGCGGAATTTGCATATATTGCCGGTCGCAAAGCAAAAGGCCGTTTCCACGGACACGTCGCCCAGTGAAACCAGATGGGTGATGGTGCGCAGGATGCCCAGTGGTTGGACGCCGGAACCGGCTGGGCCATCCGTTCCCAGCACCACACGATCCAGTTCGCCGCGCTGTTTGGCGATATCCAGCACATAAAGGCCCGCCTTGAGATTGCCGTTGTGAACGATTTCGATGGCGCGGGTGCTTTTCTCGCAAATCTGTTCGAGTTCGTTGAAGGGAAGTGCGGTGGGGCCACCATTGATATGTGCAATGATATCGGCATCGACTTCAATGACGACATCGGCGCCGATCCGTCCCGAGCCGGGGATCGAATTGCCGCCCGTATGGGTCATGGATGTCATGCCATATTTGCGGGCCCATGCGATCATTCTCTTGCCCGTCGGGCCGTCTTTCACTCTGCCAAGCCCGACTTCGCCGATCAGCCGGACGCCTGCTTCGGCCAGTTCCTTGAAATCCTGTTCCGTCATGCCCGGTTCGAGCACCGGCGCGCCTGCAAGCACTTTCATGCCTGTCGGTCGGAAGTTTGAAAAAGCACGCTGCGAGGCAATGCCCAGTGCCTTGACCCCGATCACATCGTTGGGGCGACCGGGATAATGCGCTTCGCCGGCGGAAATAATGGTGGTGACGCCGCCGTGAACTGTCGAATCCATCCAGCCGATCTGATTTTGGCGCGGTGTCCAGTCACCGGCAACGGGATGCACGTGATTATCGATCAGGCCGGGACTGACGGCAGAGCCGTTTGCGTCAATGATCCTGTCACCGGAGCTCGTGGAAATCTCATCCTTTTTTCCCAGTTTCGTTATGATACCGTTCTCCACGACAATGGTATCGATGTCCAAAATGGGATTTCGAATGTCTCCGCTCAGTGTAAGTCCGATATTTCTGATAACGGTGCGTTTCGGATCGGTCATGTTTCTCCCCTGTTTTTCTTCTTGAATGTGCGCTCCAAAGTGGCGCGTACGAAAACGTTTCCCGCAAAGGTAGGAACCATTTTCATTTAGAAGCGTTTAAAAACAAATAGTTAGCGTGGTGTTGACGGCTTCTGGAACTGAAGCCGAAATTAGGCTTCGGGGTCGGCGCTGATCTTGATCAGCATATCCATGAAAGAAATCTTTTCTTCATCGCTGAGAGGCGCCAGCAGGCGTTCTCCCACCTCGCTGCTGTCCTTGAGACGATCGATCGTGAAGCTCAGCCCTTCATTCGTCAGGGTGAGGACGCTCAAACGCTGGTCCGATTTCGATCGGCTACGGTGAATCAAGCCGTCATTGATCAGTTTACGCACCACGACACTGATGGTCGAAGGGTCCATGGATGTCATGCGGCCAAGATGGTTCTGGGAAACCGCGCCATATTTCAAAATGGTTGCCAGCGCCGCAAATTGCGGTGGAGACAGGTTATCCATCCCCATGATGCTCTGAAATATGAGTGTCGCTTTCTGGTGCACCTTGCGCACTGCGAAAGCCGGATGCGTATCCAAATCGTATCCGCTGCGCGCATAAGCGATTGCCGCTTCATCCCGGTCCAGAATCTGGTCGCCGTCATGGGATGCAACAGTCTTTCGTACGCGTTTTCGCGGTGCGGGGCTCACTTTTGTATGTTCTTCAGCCAAACTGCACCTCAGGCGTTGATGATGTTTTCAATGGGCGCGTCACTGTTCAGCGCCGCAACTATATCATCCGAATTGCACACAACGCCAAAATGTGTGGCGATATCGTACAACGAACTGGCCTGCTCGCGCGGGCCGGTTGCAGCGCAGCAATCCTGGGGGACCAGAATCTCATATCCTTCGAAAAAAGCATCGGCGACGGTTGAACGAACGCAGATATTGGTGACGACGCCGAACACGATAACTTGTTCGACCATCATATCCTTGAGCGTCAGATGCAGGTCCGTCTGGTAGAATGACGAATAGCGCCTCTTGGTAATGTGGATATCGTCTTCGCGGGCATTGAGATCGGAAATGATCTCGGTTCCCCACGAGCCTTCCTCGCCATGTGGACTCCGCTTGAGAAATTCACGCTCGCGGCGCATTCCCTTCCTGTGAACGTCATGAACCCAGAAGACAGGCATTCCGTTTTTGCGCGCCTTCTCGATCACCGCCAGCTGCGGCGGGACCAGTGTTTCATAGCCTGGCAGAACCATTTTGCCGCCCGGTTTGCAGAACTCATTGATCATATCCACGACGATAATGGCGGCTTTCTCCGCTCGCAGATTGAATGCAGCTTCAGCCTTATGTGCGGAAAATACATCGACAGACATGGTTCACCCCTAAATCTTGTTATCTTTGGCGGACAAGCCGCGCGGAAATATTTCACGAATTGCGTTGCTTCAATAGGTCCCGCCGTCGGGGCCATTGGCGTAACTCTGGAGGGTCTGCCCGCCATCAATTAGCCAGGCCGCACCATTGATGTGGCGGGCGCTGTCCGAAGCGAGAAACACGACGACCTCGCCGACATCTTCCGGCTGGCCAATGCGCAGCGACGGAATTTTTGAGGCGAAGCGAGCAACCGCTGATGTGCTGCCCACGTTTCCATCCTCAAGGCCGGGAACTCCGAGACTCGTTTCGATCACGCCCGGACAGACTGCATTGATCCTCACGCCGTATGGAGCAAGATCGAGTGCAGCCGTCTTGGTCAGGCCGACAACGGCATGTTTGGTTGCCACATAACCGACGCCACCGGACAGGACATCCCAGTTGGACATGGATGAGCCCATGTTCACGATGGCGCCCGCCCTGCGTTCTGTCATATGCATCGCAGCATATTTCAATACCAGAAACTGGCTGCGCAAATTTACATTTACGATATGATCCCAGTCGGCGCTGCTCCACTCGTGAATCGGGCGAACCGCACCTGCAATGCCGGCATTGTTGAAAACGGTGTCGAGCGATCCGTACGTACTAATACAATAATCGATGACCTTGCGTACATGGATTTCGTTAGTGACGTCACCGCTGATGACAGACACTTCACCGAAGGCGGACAAGTGTGCTTTCATCTTGTCGAGCTTCACAGAATCAATGTCGGCCAACACCAGATTGGCGCCCCGTTCGAGGAAGAGTTTCGCAGTGGCGCTGCCGATAGCACCAGCACCTCCTGTTACAAGAACGGTTTTCCCCAAAAAATCTTTCATTACAAAGACTTCCTCCGAGTTTACTTGAACTGGCCGTATTCACGCCAGCTATGGCGGGGCCGGAAACCGATCAGGGCTTCGGCTTCCCGATTGGAAATAAGACTGGCGAAGCCTACCAGCGGTTCCTTCAGTGCAACGCCTGGATAGAACCTTTCGATCAGTTCGACCGACATGTGTTTGGAATAGGTGTCTGCGGCTGAAATAAAAAAACGAATATGTCCCCGTAGCTTAGCCTGGGAAGACAGGATAAAGGCCCGGGCTGCGTCCCGTGCGTCCACATAAGCCCAGAGATCCAGCTTTGCGTCGTCCGTGTCGCGGCGGGGCAAGACATCGCGTGCGAAAATATGGGTGTCCTGGATCCACGGCATGCGGATACTGATCGCATCGCCGCCGGTGCGGGCCACCCAATAATCAACGATATTCTCGCCCAGGAGTTTTGTCAGTGCGTAAACATCCATCGCTTTGGTCGGATGTTGCGAATCAACCGGAAAATAATCCGGCGCCAGCGGCTTGTTGGCGAAAGGTAGGCCGATGGTGCTGAAGGAGGATGCATAAATCAAACTATTGATTTTATTGCGTTCCATGGCTTCAACGACGTTAAACATCAGCGACATATTCGTGTTGTAGACGTCCTGGACATCGTAGCCCACGGGACGGGGGAGCGATGCGATATGAACCACATGGTCCACATTTCTGACCAGTTCCAGCGCCGCATCGAGACGGGTCAGGTCCGCAACAGTCACGTCCAATCCATCGCGTTGCGCAATATCGACGCCTGTGACCTTGTAGCCGGCATCCTTGAAGGCGCGCGTTACATAAGAGCCCAGCAGCCCTGCGGCACCGGTTACAAGAACGGATTGCGCCGTCTCGATTTTATTTTTCTGTTCTGTCATTCGTTGCCTCGAATATGCCCTTGACAGACGATCAGTCTTTTCGCAATTTATTCGTACACAAACAATAATTGTCGTCAAGTGCAAACGACGACGGTCTGGGAGGACATCGAAATGAAGTTGGGATTGAAGACCCTTGCTGTATCCGCATTTATCGGTTTGGGCATGTTGTCTGCACCGGTCGCGGCGCAAGACCTGAAGGTCGCGGCCATTTCGGGCTATTTTTCGCAGGGCTTCGGCATTTCGATCATCAAGGGTCTGGAGCGTGCCAAGGGCGATTTCGGCGTCGATCTCAAGATCGTGGACACGGGCAATCGGGCGCTTGATTATGAAGAGCAGTTCAACAATCTCGCGAAGGACGGGCAGTACGACCTGATCTTCGTCATGGGTTGGGAGTTGGTCGATGCCTTGCAGAAGTCTAACAAGGCTTACCCGAACCAGAAGTTCATCTTCATCGATGGCGTGCTCGACAGCCCGACAATGACTTATATCGATTTCGTGGAGGAAGAGGGCTCCTTCCTGGTCGGCGCGCTGGCTGGCCTGATGACGTCCCAGCAGGTCGAGGGGTTCGACAGTTCCTCGCAGGTCGGTTTCGTCGGCGGGCGTGACATTCCGGTTATACGCAACTTCCTGACAGGTATGGAGCAGGGCGTCGCGCAGGTCGCAAGTGATGTTTCCGTCAGCAGCGTTTTTGCCGGTACGTTCGACGATCCGGCCAAGGGCAGCGAACTGGCGATGGCGCTTTACGGCCAGGATGTCGATCTTCTTTACCAGGCGGCGGGTCCGACAGGCGAGGGCGTGTTGCAGGCAGCCAGAGCGGCAGGCAAATATGCGATCGGCGTGGATGTCGATCAGTGCCCGACCGCTCCCGGTGCCATGCTGGCATCCATGCTCAAGCGCGCGGATATTGCGGTTTATGACCTGATCAAGGGTGAGGTCGACGGAAATCCGGTCAAGCCCGGCGCATATGCTTACGGTGTGAAATCCGGTGGTGTCGAGCTGAAGATATGCGACGACATGAAGGACAGGGTGCCAGCTGATATTACAGCCAAGCTGGAAGAGGTTCGCAAAGGCATTGCTGACGGCACCATCGCCGTGAAGATGAACCAGTAACTGAAAAACACGACGCAAGCCTGCCGGATTTGGCGGCGGGCTTGCGCTCATCGAGCATGCAGGGCTTCATCCCGCGACGTGGCGATAGTGCACGTGTCGTTTTGGCGAAACACCGATTTTCGGAACCGCGATCCATGACTTATGCAATCGAACTACAAGGCATCACCAAGCGGTTCGGCGCGCTGACAGCAAACGACCGAATCGACCTCAAGGTCAGGAAGGGCGAGATTCACGCGCTGGTTGGCGAGAATGGCGCAGGAAAATCGACGTTGATGAACATCTTGTTCGGCATTCACCAGCCGGATGAGGGTGTTATTCGCATAAATGGCCAGGAAGCCGTCATGTCTTCCCCCAAGGTCGCGATCGAGCGCGGGTTGGGAATGGTTCATCAGCATTTCAAGCTGGTCCCCTCGCTCACCGTTGCCGAGAATATCTTTCTGGGAATGGAAATAACGCATAACGGCCTGATCGATCATAAAGCCCAGATCGACAGGGTGCAGGAAATTTCCGAGACTTTCGGGCTTAAGGTCGATCCCACAAAGCACGTCAGCGAGCTTTCGGTTGGGGCTGAACAACGCGTTGAAATTCTGAAAGCGTTGGCACGGGGCGCCGAAATCGTCATTCTCGATGAGCCGACAGCCGTTCTGACGCCGCAGGAAAGTCGCGAACTCTTCAAGATATTGCGGAATTTCGTGCAGCAGGGAATGACCGTCGTCTTCATTTCGCACCACCTTTCCGAAGTCATGCAGCATTCCGAAACGATCACTGTTCTGCGGGACGGCAAGGCGGTCGGCAGCAAGGCAACCAGGGACATGACGGAGGACGAACTCGTCCGGATGATGGTGGGGCGTGAGGTGAACTTCTCCCGGCGCCCCCGCAATCCGACGCGCGGTCAGGAAGTGCTCAGGCTCTCCGGCGTCTATGCCCGTGACGGACGCGGAACGCCGGTTCTTCAGGATGTCAGTTTCGGTGTGAATGCGGGAGAAATCGTCGGCATTGTCGGTGTTGACGGCAATGGCCAGACCGAACTTGCCGAAGTGATCGCCGGATTGCGCAAGCCGTCTCACGGCAGCATTCTTCTTCAAGGCAAGGAAATTGCGGGCGAAACGCCAATGGCCGTCCGCGAAACGGGATTGGCGCACGTGCCCGGTGACCGCCTCACCTACGGGGTGAACGCCGCTGACACGATCACCCCCAATCTCGTGATGGGGCGCCAGCATCGTAAGCCATGGGCGACAAACGGCTTTGTAAATTGGCGTTATGCAACCGAACAGGCGGTGGAGATGATCCGCAAGTTCGACATTCGCGCCATGGGGCCGAAAACCACCGTCAAAACCCTCTCGGGCGGCAACATGCAGAAGGTGGTTCTCGCCCGCGAATTTTCTCAGAATTGTCCTTTCCTGATCGTCGATCAGCCCACCCGGGGCGTCGATATCGGCGCGATGGAAGGCATTCACGAGGAGATCATGAAGCAACGCGAACGCGGAGCTGCGATCCTGCTGATCTCCGTGCAGCTCGATGAAATTCTCAAACTCGCAGACCGCGTACTGGTCATGTTTTCAGGAATGATCGCCGGTGAAGTCGATCCAGAAACGGCGACCGAAGATGAAATCGGTTACCTGATGGCGGGCTCCAAAGCCGGCGGCGCAAAAATGGTATCCCTATGACTGCGCAAGACAATCTAACGGCGGGGACGCAACCGACGCCAAAAAAGCCGCTGCCGGACTGGATCGAAAATCTGTTGGGCCAGCTGCTTGCCATTTTCATTTCTCTGGCGGGCGGTGCGATCATCATTCTGCTCGTCGGTGAAAATCCGCTGCATGTTTTCGCGACCCTCGTGCGGGGCGCGTTCAGCAGCACCGAGCGGCTGGCGGGAACGCTGCTTCAGGCAACGCCGATCATCGTTTGCGGTGTGGCGGCGTGTGTCGCCTTGCGCGGCGGCCTTTTCAATATCGGTGTTGAAGGGCAGCTTTATCTTGGCGGCTTCGCGGCCGCATGGGTCGGTTTTGCCTTCACCATGCCGCCGGTCCTCCATATGATGGTGGCCATGTTCGCGGCCATCGTGGCGGGGGGCTTGTGGATATTGATCCCGGCGTTCTTCCGCGCGCGCTACGGCACGAACGAAGTGGTTTCGACAATTCTCAGCAACTATATTGCCATCCTGCTGACGTCGTTTCTCACTATTTCCGTGTTCAAGCGTCCGGGCGGCTGGTCGGAAACCGACCCTGTTGCACCGACAGCTTATCTGCCGCAGATTTTCGAGTTTTCGCGGCTGAACATCGGTCTGTTCATCGGCGTTATTCTGGCAGTCGCGTTCCAGCTTTTCCTCAAATACACAAGTGCTGGCTATTCCATGACGGCGATGGGCACAAACCCCAAATTCGCCGCCTATGGAGGTGTGAACATCAAGCGCAATGTGTTCGTGATCCTGCTGGTTTCGGGAGCCGTCGGCGGTCTGGCAGGGGGGATTGAGACGTTGGGTGTCCATCACCGGTTCATGGAGGGCTTTGCCCCCGGCTTCGGGTTCGATGGCGTGATCGCAGCGCTTCTGGCCAACGGCAATCCCATAGGCGTCATCGGAACTGCGCTTTTCTTTGGTGCACTGCGGTCCGGCTCACTCCTGATGGAGGTTGAAACCAGCGCCTCGCGTGAAATCATCACGGTCATTCAGGCGTTTATCATTCTATGCGTATCGGCGCAGATCCTGTTCCGCCGCCGCAATAATTTCAGTGGAGAGCGCCGGTGGAAGTTCTAGACAAGATATTCACCGTCACATTGCTGGCGGCGACGCTGCGCACCACGGCACCCATTCTTCTTGTGTCCCTGGGCGGCGCCTTCACCACGAAAGCCGGTATCTTCAATATCGGTCTGGAAGGTCAGATGCTTCTGGGCGCATTCTTTGCCGTGATCGGATCGATCTGGACAGGATCAGCCCTCGGTGGCCTGGTGATCGGCGTATTGGCGTCCGTAATTGTCGCCCTGATCTTTTCATTGCTTGTCGTGACGATGCGCGCCAACGAAGTGGTTGTGGGCCTCGCGCTCAACATCATGGCGGGCGGACTGACGATTTCCCTGACAAAGGCCATTTTCGGCACGCGCGGATCGATTGTCAGCCCGGATATTGTGGGCCTGTCGGCAATCCATCTTCCGTATGCGAAGTATCTCGGCCAGTTCGGCAAAGCGATTTCCGGCTACACGCCGCTTGTCTATCTCGCCTTCATCATGGTTTTCGTGGTGTGGCTGGTGCTTTATCGAACCAAGCTCGGGCTCTATATCCGGGTGACCGGGGAAAAGCCGGAGGCAGCCCAGTCCATCGGCATTCCGACAGAGAGAATGCAGCATATCGCATCCCTGATCTGCGGTGTTCTCGCGGGACTGGCTGGCGCGCATCTTTCGCTGGGCTACATTACGATGTTTGCGGAAAACATGTCTGCAGGGCGCGGTTTCATGGCCGTGGCGGTGCTCATCTTCTCCAATGGCGATCCGGTCAAGGTTCTGCTGGGCTGCCTGCTGTTCGGGTTTTCCGATGCGCTCTCCCTGCGCCTGCAAACCTTCGGTCTTCCATCATATCTCGTCCTGATGGTCCCATATGCGGTCACTCTCGGCGCGCTGTTCGTGTTGACCTACCGCCAACGTCCGAAATTCTTCAAGGAAACACTGGAAAGCATGGCGCTCCTGAAGCGCCCTCAATAAGGGTAAAATCAAGGTATGGAACGTATAATACTGGATGTCGATTCAGCAGGCGACGATATTCTCGCAATATTGTTCGCACTGGGTTGCAACGGCATTAAGCTTGAGGGCATCACGTCTGTTACAGGCGCTGCGGGGGATATCGAGCAGGTTACCAACGTGGTTTTGAACACGCTGTCGCTTGCCGGTCGTGAAGACGTTCCTGTCGCAAAGGGGGCTTATCGTCCGCTGGTCGGCAATTCCCGCGAGGATATGCTTGCCCCGGTACACTTCGAGAAACAGCTTCAGGCCCGTTTCGGAGAACAGCTGAAGGGATTCAATCCGCCCGCGCCTGCTCCAAGCCATCAGCCGATCGCCAAGCACGCCATTGATTTCATGATCGATCTGGTGCGGGCCAACCCGCATGAGATTTCGATTGTGGCCACTGGTCCGCAAACCAATGTGGCGATGGCACTCCAGATGGCGCCGGATATCGCGAAACTGATCAAGCAGATCGTGGTTCTCGGTGGGTGTTTCGCCACCCCTGGTAATATAACGCCGGTTTCCGAATACAATATCTGGGCTGACCCGGAAGCCGCCCGTGTGGTGCTGCGATCGGGCGCTCCGATCATTCTGGTTCCGCTGGACGTCTGTGAAGACAACCGTGTCGCGGCCTCGATGCTGACGCGCGATGATCTGAACGATTTCGCATCGCTCTATCCGCAAAACCGCATCACATCCTATGTGTGCGAGAACTTCCCCATCTATATCGACATCTGGCGCGAATTTTTCGAGCTTGTCGGCTTTCCGCTGGATGATGCCATCGCGGTTTCGGCTGTGCTGCATCCGGAATTCTTTGAAATGACCAAGCCTGTCTTTGTCGACGTCGCGCTTAGCGAGCGGCTTGTGCGCGGGCAGACAGTGGCTTTCACCGGTCGCCAGATTCTACCGTTCTCCGGCCCCGAAACAACGCGTGTCTGTCGCAATCTGGACGGACGCCAGTTCCTGAGCCTGTTCAAGAAATCCATCGCACAGCTTGGCTGAAGCATGAAAAGAGTAGCATAGATGAAACAAATTCCTGTCATCATGGATTGCGATCCTGGGCATGACGACGCCATTGCGCTCGTGATGGCGCACAAGTCCGACGCAATCAATCTCCTTGGCGTCACGACCGTTTGCGGCAATGCAACGCTTGAACGCACGACGATTAACGCTCTGCGTATTCTAGAGTTCATCGGCGCGAGGGATGTGCCTGTTGCGCAAGGCTGCGGGACGCCTTTGAACAGGCCGCTCGTTCTGGGCACGGCCGACGGTCCGAGCGGTCTTGAAGGCACCCCCGATCTCCCTGAGCCGACGATGAAGCTGGTCGATATGCACGCCGTCGACTTCATCGCAAAAATCCTGCGCGAACATCCGGAGCCGGTCACGCTGGCGCCGACGGGTCCGCTTACCAATATCGCTATGCTCCTTCTCAAATATCCGGAGCTGAAGCCCAAGATTGCGCGTATCGTGTCCATGGGCGGTGCTTTTTTCCGTCGCACCGAGTATATCACGCCGACGGAATTCAATATCTTCTGCGATCCGGAAGCTGCGCGCATCGTGATGGACAGCGGCATCGATGTGACTATGGTTGGTCTGGATGTCACCATGCATGTTCTCGTAGAAGAGGAACAATTCGCAGAACTGCGCAAGATCGACACTCCGCTTGGCAAGGCGGTTCTCAACTGGCTGAAGTTCTACGAAAAATTGCATCGCGGCCAGATGGGTGTCGGCGGGGCGCTGCATGATCCGCTGGTTCTGGCGACGATAATAGACCCGTCGCTTATCGAAAAGCGCCGGGCGCATGTCGCCGTTGATCTTACGGGAACCTATACGTTCGGCGCCACAGTGGCCGACTATTGGCAAGAGCGGGGACTACCCGATAATGTTTGGGTCGCAACAGGGGTAGATTCTTCTAGGTTCTTCAGACTGATGTACAGCCTTCTTCAATAGAGCAAACATGCCGAATGCAAACTGGTACGTTTTCTCGAGTCGGATATTATATCCATAAAAGAAAATGTAATGTGAAAAGATGGTGGCTTCACTGCGTCCATCAATTGGAGACAGTGAAGCCATACTTTGACTTGAATCAGTTTGATTGGTGTTTGATTCAACTGCGTTCGTCAATCAAAATGCGTGGCAAAGTTCGCGCCGACGAGCGGCGCGGATCGTGTTAAGATTCTGGATTTCAAAGGTCGAGATTGGAAGAGATTCAAACGGTCGTGACGCGCAAGGACACTGCCAATCTCAACACTTCTCCAAAAGAGTATGCCCCTCAGAACTCCGCGAGGTCGTTGGCCAGCATGACCGTTCCTTTGAATACCTTTCCCACCTCTTCCGCCCAGGACGAATAATCGTCGTTGTGAGCTCTCGGCGTCAGATGGGTCAGAACAACGCTTTTGACCCTGGCCTTCACAGCCAATTCGCCCACTTCGGCTGGGGACATGTGCCCTCGGGCAGCTTGCTCCATGATCCGGCTTTTTTCCTCGTCAGTCATGGTCGCCCACTGCCCAGTGTCGATGAGAATTTGCTTTCTATCCTCGACGGAATTTACTTCCGACACCAAGATGTCAGCGCCTGCCGCTAACCTCTCGGTCTCAGGATTGGGGCCGGTATCGCCGGTGAAGACGATCACTTTGTCGCGCGTCTCCACGCGATATGTATAGGATCCTTCGTGGGCGTCAGGGTTCTTGGTCTTGTGGAAGTCGAAATGGCTATTCTGCCCCGCGATGATTTTCACGTTGCCATCCTGGTATATCACTCCGGGCATGGTATCGTGACCAGAAAACAGGGTTTCGATAGGTATTGACCGGCCACCATCAACGATCCGTATATCTGCGCTGATCTTGTCGAAATCAATGAGAGCCTTAACAAGTTGTTCCGTTTTCGGTGGACCATAAACATTGATTGGGTCGGTGCGCTTACTGTCCCAAGCAGCCCCCAATAATGCTGGAAGACCTGCCGTGTGGTCGTCGTGTAGATGTGTGAGAAAAACCAAGCCTATATTCTGAAGGGGAATATTCGCTTCGGCAAGTCTGCGGACTACGCCGTCCCCAGCGTCGAAAATGTAATACACCCCGTTTACGACAACCAAGTTTGATGATTGTGCTCTTGTTTTACTTGGGAACGGCCCTGCCAATGTACCCAACGTGATGAGCTTGGTCCCCGATGCACGCTCTTCGGCGAACGCATTCGATGATGTTGAAGCAAATGCCAGAAGCGCGGCTAGTTTGATTATGTTTCTCATGAAAAAATCTCCCACTTTCTGGTGAAAGATTAAAGACAGGTGTAACAAGGCACCACAGGTGGAATTCCTATATGTTCATGTCCAAACCGACATAAGTTGACCCGGTGGATTAAGTGTTTGGTCCCAGTGTGTGATGGTGCGGTTAGGCGATAAAGGCCTCAGGCTTTAATTTCCAAAGTTCGTGCATGGCTTCATAGGGTGTTTTAAACTTCAAGGCTTTGAGTTGCTTAACAACGTTGCATGCAGTCAACCAATCACGCGGTAGCGTCGCCTTAACCGATCGCGGACGTCGTGAGTTCTTGCAGGCCGAATTTCACAGCGCAGTCGACAATGCGATTTCAGGCCAGGTAGTGACGGCGATTGCGCGGAGTTGGCGGTGTTCGTTAGCGGTCAAGCATTTGCGGTGAAGGAGAAACAAATTGGCGACCTGGCCGTAAGTTGATACGAAGCGTTGACGTTGTCGCGCGGACTTAAAGCGCATCATACGGCACTCTCGTCGTCGTTGTGGCAGATGCGAATTCTCAGCCCGGTTGTTCAATCCCTTGTGTGAGCGATGTTCGACGCCGGGCATCAACTCGGCCTTCGCGGCGGAATAGGAGCGCAGCTTGTCGGTTACCATCACGCGCGGGGTGTTCGGGGTACGGATAAAAACTTGGACTGATTTACACGTTAAGGCCGAGACTTCAGAGGTGGTTCGGGAAATCTACACAGCTAGGATAAGTGGAATTTCTGCCTGACTTCGGCTTAGATGCCGGGAACAGGAGATACCATGACGAGACGACCACGCCGAAACCATAGCCCAGCTTTTAAGGCAAGAGTTGCGCTCGCTGCGATCAGAGGTGAGCAGACGCTTGTGGAATTATCCCAGCAGTTTGACGTGCACGCGAACCAGATCAAGCAATGGAAAGATCAGCTTCTTGAGGGGGCGATCGGAGTTTTCGGCGACGAGACCAAGGCGGAACTAGCAGAGCCAACCGTCGACGTTAAAACGCTGCATGCCAAGATCGGTGAGCTAACTCTGGAGAACGATTTTTTAGCCGGAGCGCTCAGCAAGGCGGGATTGCTGGGCGGAAAAAAATGATTGACCGCTCACACAAACTGTCGGTCGCCCGTCAGGCGAAGCTTCTCGGCTTCAGCCGTGGCAGCGTCTATTATCTGCCTCGTGCGGTGTCTGACGGCGATCTGGCCCTGATGCGGCGGATCGACGAACTGCATCTCGACTACCCGTTTGCCGGAAGTCGGATGTTGCAAGGGCTTTTGAAGGGAGAAGGGCTTGAGGTTGGGCGGCTGCATATCGCCACGCTGATGAAGAAGATGAGCATCGAGGCGATCTACCGCCGCCCCAACACTTCCAAGCCCACACCTGGACACAAGATTTATCCTTATCTCCTGCGCAAGCTGGCGGTCACCAGGCCCAATCAGGTCTGGGCCATGGACCTGACCTACATCCCCATGGCGCGAGGCTTTGTCTATCTCTGCGCCGTCGTGGACTGGTTCAGTCGCCGGGTTCTGTCTTGGCGGTTGTCGATCACGATGGAGGCGGACTTCTGCATTGAAGCGGTCGAGGAGGCACTGGCCCGGTATGGCAAACCCAATATATTCAATACCGACAGTCATACAATTGATGCCAGTTCTCGGGTGGTTTGACTCAAACACCGATCGACCATTCGCTGGGTTGGTGCTGCATGGCTTCTCGGTGTGATCTGACCCTCACTCCGATCGACCCAATATGTGTCTTTCCCTGGACCTGTCGATCATCTGGGAACGCCTTGCGGTGAGGCTTGACCTCGAAGGTGCTGCCGTGACCCAAGAAGGGCATGACCATCCGGTCCCATGACTGTCCTGTCCCTGCATCCTTCGGAACAAAGAACGCACACGTGCCGCAGGAAAGGATCATCGGATGGCGGCATAATCGCAGCGGAAATCCACTTAACAAGACGCTCGAAACTGTTCAGACAAACCGAACCACTTCTTTCTTCGATACTCAATTGGGCTGAGCGACCCCAGTGATAATTTGATGCGCTTCTCATTGTAGCATCAACCTCGTGGACAAACTGTTCGATCGTGACGGTCTTCCAGTCTCGGGGATAGAAGAGTTCCGTTTTTAATCGACCGAAGAAGCCCTCGCACGCGGCATTATCCTACAGCCTGAAGTGCTTGGTTTTGGTGGTCCGGGTGGGCTGTTAAAATCCAGCGGCAATTTTGACCTGCCCATTTTGGCACAGGGCTGATATTTCGGCAAATTCTGTCGGTGTTTTTCCATTGTGAGCCATGTGGGGCCGACTCTCATTATAGTCGCGCCTCCAGGTCTCAGCGAGCTGTCGGGCCTCCATGACAGAGCTGAACCAGTTCACATTCAAAAACTCATCACGCAATGTTCCATTGAAGGATTCAATATGAGCATTGTCGGATGGCGTTCCTGGCCGCGAGAAGTCCAATCTGACCTTGTGCGTGTAAGCCCATAGATCAACGATCTGCCCGGTAAATTCGGCGCCATTATCACAAAACACTGCCTTTGGCGCCCCACGTAGATAGATAAGACGGTTCAGCACAGCTGCCACATGTTCGGGTCCGACTTCAATCGCCAGTGCTTCTCTGGTGTACACATCGATCACCGTGAGCAGACGCAGTTTCGAACCACTGGCCAACTGATCATGGACAAAATCCATACTCCATGCTTCGTTGGGTCGGGTTGGCTGATAGCGTGCCTGCCGATGCATTGCCATCTTGCGGCGATGGGGCCTTTTGGTCCGTAAACACAGCCCTTCTTCGCGATACAGCCGATAAACGACATTTTTGCCAACCTGCCAGCCTTCGCGTTTTAGCAGGATATGGACACGCCGATAACCAAATCGAAGACGTGTCAGGACAATCTCATGCATGCGCTGACGCAGTGCCGTGCGTGGATCCAGTCTGAGAACCTTGCGTTGTGTGGAACGATGCTGCTGCGTCAAACGACAGGCCCGGCGCTGGCTGTAACCGTGGACGCCGGTCACATAGTCTACAACCTGTTTCATGAGCGCCGGTCGGGAAATTTTTTTGAAAGAACGTCCTGTAAAACAGCCTTGTCGAGGCTGAGTTCAGCCACCAGTTTCTTCAGCCGGGCGTTCTCCTCCACGACCTGCTTCAACTCCCGAACCTGATCGGACTCAAGGCCGGCAAATTGCTTCTTCCATCGATAATAGGTCATCTCGGATATGCCGAGCTGACAGATCAGATCTGCGACAGGCAATCCAAGCTCTACCTGCTTCAACGCCGCGACGATCTGCTCCGTCGAATACCGTCTCTTCTTCATGGCAAATTCTCCTTCTCAAATCGGGAAAATCCGCCGGAAAAATAACATTAAATCCAGACCATTTTAACGGGGGCACGTCATGGCGCGCAATTGCGGTGTCCGCTATGGATCGTACCTGGCTGCTCCGCTGTCGCGCAAATCCTGAAACCTGCACCACGTCCGCAGCGGCCCGGATTCCGGACCGCGACGTGTCGCGAAAGTCTGTCGCAAAACTTTGCCTATCGCACACGACTTTTGCGACAGAAGTTCCTCTGAAAATTCAGTGTCGGCAATTTTTGGCGAGAAACTTAGGAGTTACGCGACAGATTTGGGGTGGGAAATGGACAGCCCGCTTCTAAGCAATCGCCGATCAAAGTAGACCTGCGCAGGTGAGATCCGGTTAAGTGGGTCTCACCTCGGCCAGGCGCTTGATAGAGTAGTCGTCGTTCCAGCAAACCGCGGCTTCCCAGGCGGCCGAGGCCTGATGAGCAATATCCCACGTGTGTGCGTCAAGATCTGCTGCATTGTGGCGTAGCGCCAGATCAAGATCGGCAACGTCGACATGTGACTCGTCCCAATCAATCAGCGCTACCCGGTCTTCCGCTATCAGAATATTCCGCGGGTTGGCATCACCGTGGACTACGCAGGTTGGGCGGCCGACAAGCCGCGCCCAGGCGGCTCGGCATCGCACTACCCCCTCCGGTGGCATTGCGGAGAGGTCGATTCTTGTCCCTCGTTCAGCCTGCAGCAGATCGGTCGACGATCGCCAACCCGGACGCTGCGGCCAACCCCGAGTCAGCCGGTGCAGCCCGCGCAGTGTATCAGCTACCCGCCGCCAGTCACCCTCTGTCCTGGGCGGCATGCCCTCCAGGTATTCCATCACGACCAAGCCATCAACGAACAATCGTCCATCCGTCGTCGGGATCGGCAGCGGGACTGTCATGCCATTTTGATCCAAGTGTTGGAGAAGCCCAGTCTCCCAGGCCAGATCAGCATCGCTCCGCGTGCCAAGGCGTGCCACCGCAAGGCATCCGCCGATCCGAACGCTCCAGACATCGTTGGCGACGCCGCCGGTGAGCCGTTCCAGGCGGTCAACGTCTGGCCCCCAGTGTTCGAGAGCTTCCCATCCCATTTGCGTGACTTTCTGGAATTAGGGTTAATTGAGATCGCGGTATCCATCGGACAGCTGAAATGAGGTCGGAAGCCGCCGCTCCCCTGTCGCAAAAGTCCCGAAACATGCGACAGCCTCAACCAGCATGATAAACGGCTATAGTTGATACGAAGGCTGCCGTTTCGCTCCTAGATATGACCGAAAATCGCGTCTGAAGGCATGTGTCATGCGGCTGGAACCGTTGAGAAAGATCAGCAATCCTGACCCAAGGGCAACATGGTGGCCTTGGGGGTTATTCTAAGCCATTGAAAACAAACATGTCAAATTCAACTGGTTTCAGATATTTTGCCCTCGAAAAAATAAAGACGTTCACATCCGGAACAGGCGTATCTCACAACGGGCTTTGACATCAGAGTTTTTGGAGTAGTGGTGCCTATCGACGAAAATTATTCGTCGCCTGTCAGATCGTGGTCGGGCTCGTGATAGGCTCTCTGCGGGACTGGCTTCCGACCTCGCCGAAAAGACAGGCCATGCTTCGCCAGAATCTTCTGTGCCTTTCCTCTCGGGCTTGCCTTGTCTATCCGGTTGCGAATGGTTTCCCGAAGGGCGGTGATCACAGCATCGCTGATGCTTGGGCGGTCAATTCTTGCAAGCTCTCGCGCAAGCCTATCGGCCTCGGGATTGCGGATGTTCAGTGCCATTTGTGCAGCTCCAAGCGTGTAGTAGACGTTATATCACTGCGTAGCTTGGAAAAGCCCGACAATGTTGATTGATTAGACTCGACAGCCGAATCCATTGATGAAATCAATGTCGGCGAAGCTCTAGCTCCACTGGTCGGCAAGATCCCAACTTGAAATACCCATACTCATTAATTACGCTCCTCAAATTGAAGCGCAATGTCACGAGCGGATTCTGCTCAGGTCAATCCCGCAGGCAATGTTCCCACAACGTTCTTCGAGTTGGCCAAAATCGCAGCTTCGGGCCGACTATGCCTGTATCGCAGAGTCGCAGTGATGCTCGGTCAACGCCGCTCCGAATGACGGTCTTGGCTATTCGGAGAGCATCTTTTATGGTCGTTATGTCAACCGAACGGACATTCCGCCATCTACGATCATGGGACTCCGGTCATGAAACTGGATCGATCAGAAAGAAGAAACAAGGCTGCCTGCGCGATCTCCTTTGAGGTCGCCATCCGCTTCATGGGATGCAAGCCGGCGATGAATTCCAATGCGGCCGGGTTTCCTTCCCCCCCACTTGGCGTGATCGTACCGCCCGGCAATAGCGCATTCACGCGTATGCCATCGACGGCATGGTCCGATGCCAGCGATTGCACCAAACCAATTAACCCTGCCTTGGATGCCGCATAGGCTCCCATGCCCGGCATGCCACCATTACTAAAACCCACAAATGACGAGGTGAAGACGATCGAGCCTTGCCGGCGCGCCTTCATTGCCGGTATTTGCGCCTTGGCGGCCAGGAAGGCACCCGTTAGGTTGACCGAAATCACATCGGTCCAATTATCGAGACTCATATCCGGAGCAGGGTGCATCGCACCCACGATGCCGGCATTGTTGAATGCGCCGTCCAGCCCACCGAACTCCTTTCTCGCCAGGTCAACTAGTGCATCGGCGTAGCCCTCATCCTTTACGTCGCCGGCTAAAACTACGGCTCTACCATTGGCTTGTGTGATCGCTTCCGAAACGACTTTAAGCTCCCTGGATCGGCGCGCGCCGAGAACCACATTGGCCCCTTCGGATGCGAACAGCCGCGCCGCCGCCGCGCCGATCCCGCTGCTCGCGCCGGTGACGATGATAGTTTTACTTTCCAGTTCCATGATTTGCCTCTCCTGAACATTGCATCATGACTGTGTAGCGGCGCGGCAGATGGTGCGGCCACCCGTTTTTTGCTTTCAAATTAATCTGTGCTATCCCGGCATAGATGCCCCCGGGGGAACTCCCTCGCCAGTTTCGTGGCTGTTTCACTCCCCGCTCGAAGTTTCCGGATATCCGAACCTGGACCCACGCTATCCAACACAGCTTTTCACGATGTTTGAAAACGGGTATTTTAAACCTTATGCAACGTTCTGGCCGACTTCTTAGACTTCTTCAGGTGCTACGGGAGCGGCGTACGGCGGTGACAGCCCAGACGCTTTCCACCTTGTTTGGTGTGTCTGAACGCACGATCTATCGAGATATGCAAACGCTCGTAGAGCTAGGTGTTTCCGTGGAAGGCGAAGCGGGAATCGGCTTCATTTTGCGCCCCGGCTTCTTTTTTCCTCCGATGGCGCTGTCCCAGATCGAGGCCGATGCAGTCTTGTTGGGACTTCGGTTCGTCTCGATGCGCGGCGACGAAAGCATCGCGGCAGCAGCCGACACCGCATTGTTCAAGATTGCTGATGGAATGGGAGATGTTGTCGCAGCGGCAATGCGCTCCAACGGCCTCACTGTGGGGCCTTCCGGCAGCGGCAAACTGACAGAACTGGCGACGGTACGCGCGGCAATGCGAAACCAGAAGAAATTGCGGATCAAGTATGGAGCTGGTGAGGAGGGCACGCTGAACCGCACTGTCTGGCCTGTAGCACTGAGCTTTTTTGACCAAGCAGAAGTATTGGCTGCATGGTGTGAAACTCGAGACGCCTTCCGCCATTTCCGCATTGACCGCATGGTAGAGCTTCAAGAGTTGCAAGACCCTCTGCCACGATCCCGCCACAGCCTTCTAGCGGAATATCGGCTCATGGAGCCGCAAGCCAATCTCTGACCCGGACAACACTCCTGACAGTTTCTGTCCGAGCCAGATGTTAATCCTTGGTCTCACGCAAGAACAACGGAGACCGTCATGCACATCATTCTTGGGGGGACGGGTCAAGTCGGCTCCGCGACTGCACGTGCTTTGCTGGATGCAGGGCAAGATGTAACGATTGTCACGCGCGTCCAGGGTCGCGGCGCTGATCTAAAGGAGGCGGGCGCTCGGATCGCCGTGGCTGATATACGCGACGTGGATGCTCTGCGGAATATATTTCGTGCCGGCAAACGTGCGTTCCTGCTGAACCCAGCCGCTGATCCGTCAATGGACACCGACATTGAAGAGCGCACGAATGTCGCCGCGATCATTGCCGCTCTGGAGGGGGCCGGGCTCGAAAAGGTTGTTGCGCAGTCCACCTATGGAGCCTTCGAGGGCGAACGCTGTGGAGATCTGACCGTGCTGCATGAAATGGAACGGAAGCTGCTCGTCCAGCCAATTCCGGTTGCTATCAATCGCGGCGCATACTACATGAGCAACTGGACGGGCATGGCCGAAGCTGTCCGAGAGAACGGAGCGTTGCCCAGCTTTTTCTCAGCCGCTCTGGTCCTGCCGATGGTCGCGCCCAGGGATGTCGGGCAGGCGGCCGCCCGGCGGCTTATGGAACCCGTCTCGAATACTGGTATCCAACATATCGAAGGCCCTGAGCGATATACCGCGCAAGAAGTCGCAGATGCATTGTGAGCGCGACGAACAACCCACCTTTTCTTTTGTGAATGAGGCCGCGAGATAAGCTCCTTCATCGATAGGAGCGGAATGGAATGGTTGGAGAACGCGCTGATGCCATGCTTGAAGTCATGGATGAAG
>NZ_JBTXLQ010000011.1:0-72605 GCF_054871705.1 Brucella sp. LJL56 | reverse complement strand
ATACGCGCAAAAATACCCAACCGGTTCATCATAAAAACAATGGCGCGGGGTGGAGCAGCCCGGTAGCTCGTCAGGCTCATAACCTGAAGGCCGCAGGTTCAAATCCTGCCCCCGCAACCAAATCAACAAAACCCCGTGGCATACACCACGGGGTTTTGGCGTTTATGAATGAAATTCTGCATGGGAAGCGACTGCGCGTATTGCATCATACGCAACTATCGGAGCTTTCTGATCCCTCGAATATGGTCAATGTAATCGAGACTTGGAGCGCATCCCGAAACTTGTGAAACGATTTTCGGTTGCGATGTGCGTCAAAATAAATGGTTAGAGCGCCCATCTGATTCAATCAGACCGAAAGGCGCTCTAATGGGGAGCACTACCAACCTTGCAATAGAGTACGATAGCGCGAGCTTTGATCGCGCGTATAGGCTTGTTGCCCAGTGAGCTGAACCGGACATCTGATATCCACAAGCCAGATCGGGAACGGTTCCGAGCAGGATCAGCCAGCTTGTCCATTTTGTATGTATGGCCATCTCCAATCCTTTATTTCCGGCATGTCCTCGCCATGCTCACGAATATAGCGCTTGTGAAGTGTCAGTTTCTCCTCGAATTCAGCTATCAGAGGGGCAGCAATATCTTCAGTAAGCGGCAGTCGTCCGATTGCCTCCATTGCGAGATGGAACCGGTCGAGTTCATTCAAGACCGTCATATCGAACGGAGTTGTGGTTGTTCCCTGTTCGATGAAGCCACGCACATGGAAGTTGGGATGGTTGGTGCGTTTGTAAACGAGCCTGTGAATAAGATAGGGATAGCCGTGATAAGCAAAAATTACTGGTCGGTTGGTTGTGAATATCCGGTCGAACACGTCATCGGCAAGGCCGTGCGGGTGATGTTGTGGTGACTGGAGCACCATTAGATCCACGACATTCACCACACGGATGCGCAAATGCGACAAAGACTGGCGCAGAAGATCGACTGCGGCAAGAGTTTCCATCGTCGGAACATCCCCCGCGCAGGCCATGACGATATCTGGTTCCAGACCGTCCTCGGTTCCGGCCCAATCCCATATACCAAGACCGGCCTCGCAATGCCGCACGGCTTCATCCATGGATAGCCATTGCGGTTCGGGTTGCTTTCCTGCGACAATAACGTTCACACGATCCCAGGTTTTCAGGCAATGGTCGCCAACCCACAGCAATGTATTGGCATCAGGTGGGAAATAGACGCGGATGATGTCAGCACTTTTATTGGCGACAAGATCGACGAAACCGGGGTCCTGATGCGAGAAGCCATTATGATCCTGACGCCACACATGAGATGTCAGGAGATAGTTGAGGGAGGAGACGGGCTTTCGCCATTCCAATTCGCGCGCAACCTGCAGCCATTTTGCATGTTGGTTGAACATGGAATCAACGATATGGATGAAAGCCTCGTAGCAGGAGAAGAAGCCGTGCCTACCGGTCAGCAGATAGCCTTCCAGCCAGCCCTGGCATAGGTTCTCGCTCAACACTTCCATCACGCGGCCATCGGCCGAAAGATGATCGTCTATGTCGAGGGTTTCAGCCATCCATACACGGTCACTGGCATCGAAAACAGCGCTGAGACGGTTCGAGGCGGTTTCATCTGGACCAAACACGCGAAAATTCTTCTCAGGTTCGTTCAGCTTAAGCACGTCGCGCAGATATTCGCCGAGTATCTTCGTCGACTGAGCGTCTGTTGACCCCGGTTCAGTGACGTCAACGGCATATTGGCGAAAGTCGGGCGTATGCAATTCCTTGCGCAGTAATCCTCCATTGGCATGCGGATTGGCACCCATGCGCAACGCGCCTTTCGGCGCAAGCGCACGCAGTTCAGGTTTCAATGCGCCCTTTTCGTCAAACAAGTCCTGCGGATCATAGCTTTTCATCCAGTTTTCGAGGATTTTGCGATGCGCATCATTTTCACGGCAGTTGGCGACGGGTACCTGATGTGAACGCCAGTAATTCTCGACGATGAGACCGTCGACCTCCTTGGGTCCGGTCCAGCCTTTCGGGCTGCGCAGAATGATCATTGGCCAACGGGAACGTTCCGACGATTTGACATCGGCATTTTTCTTGATCTTCTCGATCTGTGTGAAGATTGTATCGAGCGTCGCCGCCATTTTCTGATGCATGACTTCAGGTTCGCTGCCTTCGACGAAGAACGGCTCATAGCCGTATCCCTTGAAGAGATCGGTTAGATCGTCATCGGAAAGACGGGCAAGGACCGTGGGGTTTGCGATCTTATAGCCGTTCAGATGCAGGATGGGCAGCACGGCACCATCGCGGGCCGGATTGAGAAACTTGTTGGAATGCCACGAGGTCGCAAGAGTTCCCGTTTCCGCTTCGCCATCGCCAACCACACAAGCGACAACGAGACCGGGATTGTCGAAAGCAGCGCCGTATGCATGTACCAGCGCATATCCAAGTTCACCGCCTTCGTGGATGGAACCTGGTGTTTCCGGCGCGACATGGCTTGGAATGCCACCGGGAAAGGAAAACTGCCGGAACAGCTTGCGCATGCCCGCTTCGTCTTCACTTACCATAGGGTATATTTCAGAATAGGAACCTTCGAGATAGGTGTTCGCCACCATGCCCGGCCCACCGTGACCCGGCCCGCATATGTAGATTACATTGGCATCCCTTTCCTGAATGATGCGATTGAGATGCGCATATATGAAGTTGAGGCCGGGCGTCGTGCCCCAATGCCCCAGCAATCTTGGCTTGATATGCTCCGGCTCCAGCGCTTTGCGCAGCAAGGGATTTTCCATCAGGTAAATCTGCCCGACGGAAAGATAGTTTGCGGCTCTCCAATAGCGATCGATCAGTGCAAGTTGCTGCGGTGCCAAGGGGCCGTGGGCTGTTGCTTTGCTCATGCTCTGTCTCCTTCACTGATTGATACACAGTCGCGCCGGGGCGCGGTTGCTGCAGTGTTCTGGATGGCCTCTCGTGTTTCAGAGGCGATGATCTGTTCTTCATCGGTAGCAAGTACGAACGCTGCCGCCCGACATGATCGGTTCGTGATCCGAAAAGCACTGGCATCGTTGGCAGATGCATCGATTTCAAAACCGAGCCAGGCGAGGCGCTGGCAGACCGCCTCACGGATTGCGGGTTGGTGTTCCCCGATTCCCGCAGTGAAGATGAGAGCGTCGAGACCGCCAAGCGTGGCCGCAAGGCGGCAGATCTCTCCGGCTATGCGCGCGGTGAAGATGGCAAGCGTTTCCCGGGCTCGTGCGTCATCGCTTGCAAGCAGGTCACGCGTATCACCACTCAGCCCCGACATTCCGAGCAGGCCGGAGCGATGATACAGGAGATCGGAAAGCTCATCGGCCTGTATATTTTCCTGCTGCAACAAATGCAGAAGAACGCCTGGATCGAGATCTCCGCAACGTGTGGCCATCGGAATGCCGTCAAGTGTTGAGAAGCTCATGCTGGTATCGACGCTTTTACCACCATTCATGGCGCATAAACTGGCCCCACTCCCCAGATGGGCAGCAACGATTTTTCCACCTGCGAGCTTCGGTTCCCGCAGGGAAAAATTGCTGATGATGGATTTGTAGGACAAGCCGTGAAAGCCATATCGTTTTATCCCACGCTCATGGAAGTCGCGCGGAATTGCGAAACGTCGGACAGTATCCGGTATGGTCTGATGAAAGGCGGTATCGAAGGAAGCTGATTGTGCAAGATGCGGAAAGAGGTGCCGGATAGCCTTTATCAGTGCGACACTTTTCGGTTGGTGAAGCGGGGCGAACATGGACAAGCGGTCGATAGCGTCGATATATTTGTCGTCTAACAATATCGGTTCAGCGAATTGGTCGCCGCCAAAGACAACGCGATGGCCGACGGCCAGAATGTTTGCCGGATTGATATGGTCCGACAGCTTTGCGAACAATTCTTCGAGAATGGTGACTATATCGTCGGTGCCTGTAGCCGACAGCGTAATGTTCAGGTTTCCTTCTTCGCCGCGCAACCGAAAGGTCAACGGTGCTCCGTTCAGATCGATTTCGCCTCTCGATACCTTCCGAATTTTCGGCCCGTCATATGCGAATGCGCCGATCTTCACGGTCGAAGAACCGGCATTGAACGTAACAAGCTGCTTGTTCACGCGACAGCCCCCCTTGTTCGTGGCGGATGTGGTACAACATAGAGGAGTGTTTGGAGCTGGCGATATGCCCAGTGCAGATCTTCTGATTTATTCTGGCGCTCAGGGTTTATGGTCCCGAATGCCCGCCAACGCGGCGCTGAACTTGGCGAAAACGCCCAGCCGCAACTTTGTCGGGAACAAAATGGCTCCAGATTCATTTATTTGGAGCGTTTGTCCGGGAATCATCGGATGATTTGCTGTGTCCAGGTTTCCGATCACGAAAAATCGGGAGTTTGGGGGCATTTCGATTTTTCAACGATTGGAGTTCATTATGGGGATTTTCGATAAGATCAAGAACGCCATTTGGGGGCAGGCACAAGCGGCAACTCCTAGGACGGAAACGGCTGCACAGCCTGCGCCGACACCGACCGCTTCAACAAGCGCTGCCGCTCCGGCACCCTCTGCATCCGCCCCAGCTTCTGCGGGCGCGGTCGATATAGGCGCCATTCTGGACGCTGCAGTTGCCAAAAGCGGCCAGAAGCTTAACTGGAAGACTTCGATCGTCGATCTGATGAAGGCCCTTGGCCTCGACAGCAGTCTGGACCACCGCAAGGAACTTGCCAAGGAGCTGGGTTATACCGGTGACACGGGCGATTCCGCGACCATGAATATCTGGCTGCACAAGCAGGTCATCCAGAAACTCAAGGATAATGGCGGTAAACTACCCGCCGGATTGTAATCAGGAGGGTTCCCGATGGGAAGCGCAGGAATTGGCTGGATTGCGGCAATCATCATAGGCGGCCTGGCTGGCTGGATTGCCTCCAATTTCATGAACAGCAATACCGGGATATTCATGAATGTCATTCTCGGTATGATCGGCGCAGCCGTAGCGAGTTTCATATTCGGATTTCTCGGTGTTTCTTTCGGCGGCTGGCTGGGCTATCTGATCGCGGGCTTTATCGGCGCGTGCATATTGATATGGCTGGGCCGATTGATAAGTTAGAGCATGTCTCCCGAAAGTGGGAACCGGTTTCGGGATGAAGACATGCTTAAAAACAAATGGATAGAGCATTTCCTATGGTTCAATCAAAACAGGAAATGCTCTAGCAAGAAGGCGCCGAGAGGCGCCTTTTTCTTTTTCTGGATTAGCTTTGAGCTCTATGTTGGGCAAGAAAAATGCGGTCATCGCGATTGGAACAAGCCACCGCAAAGATGATCGCCAGAGCAGCACCCAGAAACGTATCGAGGATACGTTCCGAAATCATTCCATCATGGGGCATTCCCGGCGTTGTCAGATAGGTCATCAAAAGCGCCATTGGTGTTACCAGAATTTGCCCTAGCGCATAATTGCTGCCGATGATGACTTCGGTGGCCAATTGCAGACCGGCCAGAATTGCAATGACGGTCCAGAGGCTGGGAGCTTGCGCAAGCACCAGCCACGTAATCAGGGCGCCGAGAAGCGTTCCTGCCATGCGCTGCAAGGCCCGGTTCATGCTGATGTGCAGATGCGCGCCCTGCATCACGGCGACGGCGCCCATGGCCGCCCATGCGGGATGGGTAGCGCCCAGACTGTAGGCAGTCAGAGCGGCAATCGCCGCGCCTAGTGAAATTCGACCGGCAGCGATGAGCCGATGAACGGCGGGGCGTGGGGGCTCGGATGGAAACGGCTTCTCAGGCGATGCCCGGTGACGAAACCTCTCTGTCAGGGCGCAGATCAGACAGGCGAGGGCCGAGACGATTGCCGTCGCAGCAGTACGTTCGAAGACATCGTACAAAGATCCGACCGGCGCCATCGAGGCCCCGGCGGCGAAGATGAATATGAGCGCGCCGGGCGGCCCGAATTTTCCGGTGACGGTTATGAAAGAGAAGATGCCCGCGGAAAGTGCCAGCAGCAAAAGCTGGCCGGGCAGGGGCAAGCCGATCCATGTGGCGAGCGACATGAAAAATACCGCGAGCGTCTGGCAGAGCGCGCACAGGAAAACGATCCATTCGCGTTTGGCCTCCGGGGCAAACCGGCCAAACAATGCGACAAGCGCGCCAAGCGAGGCAAAACCGATTAGATGCGACCAGGAAGAAAGGCTGACGAGCGGAAGGGCGATTGCGACCGTAGCCGCAGCCTGAAGCCCTGCAAGCGCCGAATTTCGCAGCGAAGGCTGGCCAGCAAGGGCAATGCTTTCCCGAAATTGCTGGGGTTTCAATAGATTATAGGCGGCGTGGCGCCGCCCGGAAATAAATCCGTCCGTTTTCATTATTCTGTGTCCTGCTCGCGGTCGGATTGTATCTGCGACAGCCGGTGCTCGATGCTGTCGAAGCTGCGAAGTATGGTTGCAATGTCCTCGTCCGACAGATCGGCAAGCATTTCCTGTTCGCCTTTTGCCAGTTCCTGTCGAATTTCGGCGACCCGCTTTTGCCCTTGCTCTGTCAGATGAACGAGCCTTGCGCGACTGTCCCTTTCGTCGATGCGGCGTTCCGCCAGACCTTGGCGGCATAGAATGTCAAGAAGGCGAACAAGGCTGGAACCGTCAATTCCGACCAGGGCAGCTAGTTCCTTTTGCGTTAGGCCGCCACCGGTTTGGTGCAGGTGAATGAGGGGAACCCAGGTTGCGTCAGTCAACCCGGCATCGGCAAGGCGGATGTCGAGCGCACGCCGCCAGCGACGCGCCAGTAGTGAAAAACGAATGCCAAATTGAGAACGGGAAGTGTCTGAAATCATGCAATGATTAAGGCATAAAATAATTTGAATTGCAAATCAAATTATAATTGAGGGTGTGTGGGGAGTGACCGGAACGGGATCGACCGTTCCGGCGTAACGGTTCAGAGATTGCCGGTTGTGCGTGCGATGACCTTGATTTCAAAGTCGAAACCGGCAAGCCAGTTGACGCCAACCGCTGTCCAGTTGGGAAAAGGTGGATTGCTGAAAATCTGGTTCTTGATCTGCATGATGGTTTCGAACTGGTTTTCCGGATCGGTATGAAAGGTGGTCACATCGATGATATCGTCGAAGGTGCAACCGGCGGCCTTCAGCGTTGCTTCAAGATTTTCGAAAGCGAGCTGAACCTGCTTTCCAAAGTCTGGTTCAGGTGTTCCGTCGTTGCGACTTCCAACCTGGCCGGAGACGAAAACCAGATCGCCTGAGCGGATCGCAGCGGAATAACCGTGCGCTTCATAAAGGGCATGGCGGTTGGCTGGAAAGATAGCCTCTCTTTTTGTCATTCTCATTTTCCTTCGTCGTGTTACGGCGTGGGTCGCTGGGAGAATTTACCCGTTGGTGGCTTCACAAGCGGTTGGTTTATTTGATATACGCCATGTATATTAAACAGCACATATACGGCCTGTATGTCAATTCATATACGTATCGTATATAAAAATGGGTGTGATAATGGCGGTGAACCTGCGCATCAAGGCGATGGAAGAAAACCGGGTGAAGCTGATTGCAGCGGCCCGGAAAGCTTTTGCGGAAAAAGGTTACGCCGCCGCCTCAATGGATGAATTGACCGCTGAGGTGGGCCTGACACGCGGTGCGCTCTATCACAATTTTGGTGACAAACGTGGGCTTTTGGCAGCCGTGGTTAGCCAAATGGACAACGAAATGGCTGCTCGTGCGCAAGCGATTGCTGCGCGCGCCGATAATCTGTGGGAGGGGCTTCTGGCGGAAGGTGTGGCCTATATAGAGATGGCGCTCGATCCGGATATCCAGCGCATCGTGCTGCTCGATGGACCGGCATTTCTCGGCGATCCATCACAATGGCCGAGCCAGAATAGCTGTCTGCAAGCGTCGCGGCAGAAGATGGCGAAGCTGATCGAGCAAGGGGTGTTGAAACCGGTTGACCCGGAAGCCGCCGCGCGATTGCTCAACGGCGCGGCGCTGAATGCGGCGCTCTGGATTGCAGCCAGCGACGATCCGAAAGCCGTTCTCTCCAAGGCGATTGAGGCCTTCCGATCACTTGCTACCGGCCTGCTGGCAAAACCGGCTTAGAGCATTGTCACATGGGCAATCCGGTTCATTCTTGCTCCATGAGGACTGGCTGTATGGAGTGTGGGTAACAATCAGTTCTGTTGCTATAATACGGATGGAGTTCGGACCCGGTTGACGAGGATGCGTTAATTGTTCAGTTTTTATTGACTTGGTATATTAGCAAATCAGAACAAACTGATCCGACACGGAGACCTTATGGCGACTGAGGGACTTGGACAGACACTCGGGCCTGCTGTGGTTCTGCTCGCCGCCGGTGTCGTGGCGGTGCCGTTGTTTCGAAAATTGGGTCTGGGCTCCGTGCTGGGGTATTTTGCCGCCGGTGCTCTGGTGGGGCCTTCGGTTTTCGGCTTCTTCACCGACCCCGCAACGATCCTGCATTTTTCCGAACTTGGCGTCGTCATGTTCCTGTTCGTCATTGGGCTTGAAATGCGTCCTGGCAAGCTCTGGACAATGCGGCAGCAGATATTCGGTCTCGGTCTTGCACAGGTTCTAAGCTGCATCGCCCTCCTGACCGGAGCGGGCGTTCTTCTGGGCTTGTCTCCGATAACCGCCCTGATCGCGGGTGCAGGCTTCGTGCTGTCTTCCACTGCCGTCATCATGTCGATATTGCAGGAGCGCGGGGAAATCGCCACGCCGGACGGTCAGAAGGCCGTCTCTATCCTCCTGCTTGAAGACCTGATGATCGTGCCGCTGCTGGCGCTCGTCGCCTTTCTTTCGCCTTCCCAGCATGAATCCGGCGGAATTTTGGGTATTGCGATAGCCATTGGCGCCATTGTGCTGCTGGTCGCTGTGGGGCGCTGGCTGCTTGATCCGTTCTTTTCCTTGCTGGCCCGTGCCAGGGCGCGCGAGGTTCTGACGGCTGGCGCCTTGATCGTCGTGCTTGGCGCTGCCCTGCTGATGGAAGCGAGTGGACTTTCCATGGCAATGGGTGCCTTCCTGGCCGGAGTCATGCTGTCCGGTTCCAGTTACCGGCACCAGATCGAAAGCGACATCGAGCCATTCAAGGGGCTCCTGATGGGGCTGTTCTTTCTGGCAGTCGGCATGTCGCTCGATCTTGGCGTGGTTGCATCGGACTGGCCGTCGGTTCTCATCTTCCTTGTCGCCTATGTGGTTACAAAGGCAATCGGCATCTATGCCGTCGCCCGTATTTTCGGCTCCAGCCATCATTCGGCGCTCGAACGGACACTGCTCTTTGCGCAGGGCGGAGAATTCGCCTTTGTGCTCTATACGTCGGCATTCGGTAACGGGTTGATTTCAGCGCGAGACAACGCCCTGTTTTCGACGGTCATCATTCTGTCGATGGCGGTGACACCATTCGTGCTGCTTTTGGGGGGGCGGCTTCTGCGTGCGGAAGCACCGTCGCTTGAAGGTGTTGAATCCGCGCATCATCTCAAAGGCCGGGTACTGATGATCGGCTTCGGACGCTTCGGACAAATCGCGGCACAATTGCTTCTGGCCCAAAGATCGGATGTATCCATTATCGAGTCCGATCCCAACCGTATTCGTGAAGCGGGCCGGTTCGGCTTCAAGATATTTTATGGCGATGGATCGCGCCTCGACATCCTGCATCATTCGGGTGCCGATGAGGCGGAGGTTATCATGATTTGCGTGGATGACCGGAAAACGGCCAATCGGATCGTAGAGCTGGTCAAGCCCCATTTCCCGGCGGCAAAGCTCATGGTGCGCTCCTATGATCGCACACATTCCATCGAGTTGCTGAAAGCAGGCGTGGATTTTGAACTGCGTGAAACATTCGAATCCGCGCTTCTTTTCGGAAAGGAGGCGCTTTGTGAGCTTGGTCTGGATGAACGTTTGGCAGAGGATACGCTACGCGATATTCGTCTGCGCGATGCCGAACGGCTGACGGCACAGGTGCAGGGTGATCTTTATTCAGGCCTTGATCAACTGCATACCGGCGTTCCGGTCCCCGAACCGCTGACGCCTCCCGGCAAGGTCACGAAACTTGCCGGGGAAGAAGGTTCGAACTGAACAAGACGGTCGATGGCCGACCACGATTTGAGGGGTTGAGTCAGTCCCGCAGCGCCATCTGCAGTTCTGCCTGACGTCCCAGTGTCGTCATCCATTCGCTGTACTGGGGATTACGCTCGATCTGGCGTCCGTAATGCTTGCGCAATGCGGCCGTCAGTTCGCCTCTACGTCCAAGTTGTTCGTCGGCAAAGCCGATCATCTGGGAATTCGGCCAGGCCTGCGGACGAATGGCGACCAGACGGGTGAAGAGGCTTTCAGCAGGCTCATTCGGGTTGGCCTGTGCCATAAGGGAAACCATGGCTGCGGTCGAGCGCGATACGCCCATATGGCAATGGACCAGCAGATGGCTCGGCGCTTGCGGGTTTTGTGCGCTCTGAAATTCCGAGCCGAACTGGAGAATTGCGTTCACGTGATCGGGCGTCGGCATTGTGTGGTTGTCGGCGGCATTGATTATGTCGTGAAAACGCAGCGTCACACGATGGTGTTGTTCGAAAGACTGAAACGCATCCAGCTCTGGAAGGTCCGGATCGACCAGCGAAAGGACATGGGTGACTTTGCGCGTCCGCTGTTCGGGTAGTTCCTGAATTCCACACACGGTCAGTTGCGGGGCAAAATGCACAGTCATGCCAGTCTCCTTGAATTTCAGTTATGCTGTCCAGAGCATTTCCTGTTTTGATTGAATCATCGGGAATGCTCTATCCATTTGTTTTTACGCGCATCTTTTTCCGAAAACCGCTTCGCACTTTTCGGAGTGCGCTCTGGTTTGAAAATGACAGGATGATGATACATCGCATAGACGACATTTTCATGTTCGATGTCCCGATGCCGTATCATCGTCGCTGGTGCTTCCAAGCCCCATACCGCCGCCCATGCCACCTCCCATTCCCATGCCGCCACCGCCTTTCCCACCTTCGCCCTTCGCGCGGTCATCCTTGCCGCGTCCGCTGCCGCTGGATGGTCGTGTCGGGCCCTGAGACGGGATTTGCAGGTCGAGCGGGATAGGATCGAGATCAAGGGCGGTTCGAATGAAACTGCGTAATGACGCGACCAGCTCACCCGTATGAACCGGGTGTCCTGCCACCAGTTCGCGGGCCGCCTTTTCTGCAAGCCTTACATGCTCTTCCGTCCCCAGAAGAAGAACATCCGAAAGCGCCGCCTCGACAGAATCGCGAATACGCCGGCGGCGCTCGGAATGCGCAACGATCTCCACCGTCTCGGCTTCTTCCGTCTCCGGTGGATGCCGTAACTCCCGCAAATGGCGCGGATCGACCGAAAGGTCGCCCGTAAACGAACCGCCAAGCGTCTTATAGGCAGCGATGAGTGTCTTCAGCCGTTCGTTGATCTGGCGATTCATGCGCTCGCGTCGCTGTTGTATCGTCAACATCATAAGCAGACGGATGCCAACGCCGATCAGCGTAAAAAGTGCGAGGCCCAACAAAGTGGCTGTCAGACTTTGCCAGGAGCTGAAATCAATGCCGCGCAGCGAAAATCTCCATGGGGAAGGTGTGCGGTTCCTACTAAAGCCCGAAGTGTGGTGCGTTGCAACACTTGTTGCGGCTACAGGCATGTTCATTTGGGCCGTGCAAAGGGCAGTTTGAAATCGCTGATGCTAATCCCTTGGAAGCTGCCTTCTGGCCCATTCTCCTTCGGGAATGGCCCGTCCGATATTGTAGCTGAAAGTGTCGATCACCATCGTTTCCGCATCGACCTTGCACGTGAAATCGATAGCATACCATTTGCGCTTGCTACGAAAGGCGCCGTCGCTGACCGTCAGGCCAGTTGCTGAAACGGAACCCCCTTCACGTGCGAGCATATCTGGAAATGCACCAGGTTGATGGCGGCGCACCTGTTCGAGCGCCTCGATACCGCATATCTGGATGGTCCGGTCTTTGGGCGCGAGCTTGCCCAGCGCCTGTTTTACACGAGGATCGGACATGGCGTCCTTCGAATAGATTTCGCGCGCTCGTGTCAGTTTTTTGGCCAGGGTGGCCGGTTTGGGAGCGTTGGCTTTCTGATCCTGTGCCGTTTGAGCTTTTTCGGCGGGAATTGGCTTTTCTTGCGATGTTTGGGGCTTCTGCTCTTCAGATACCGCGATCTGACCGGTTTCGGATGCCTTCTGGGTTTGAAGAAGCTGTTCGGAAGGCTGGGCTTCCTTTGCAGACGGTTCTTCCCGAGCCTGCTCAGCATCCGTTGCCGCATCAGCCTCGGAGGGCTCGTCCGGCTTTTGCGTCTCTTCAGGTGTCGTGGGCGGCAGGTCCTGCTCTGGCGGCGATTTCACTTCCTGTTTAGCTGCCGCGGACTCGAACGCCTGTGGTTGCGGTGGAGGAGCGGCCTGTTCCGGTGTCTTTGGTGCCTTTGGCTGCGGCTTCTTTTCAGGGGGCGGCGGTTGAACCAGCTCCACATTGACGCTTTGTTCGGCAGCGGGCGAGGGAAGCTCCGGAAGGCGGACCAGAAACAGCAATGCCAGCATCAGATGCAAGGCGACCGAGACGGGCAGCCCCCAACCGGCCTCTTGCAAAACTCTTCTGGTGAACTGCAGCATGGCTCCAACGATCAGGGACTCGAAAAGTTCAATCTAGAGCGCATCCTGAAAAGTGTGAAACGGTTTTCGGAAAAGATGCGCGTCAAAATAAACAGTTAGAGCCCGACATTCGGCCTGTCGATAATTTCACGCAGGGCAAAGCTGGAATTGATCTTCACAACATGTGGAAGAGCCGAAAGCCAGTCGCGATGGATGCGCTCATAGTCTTCCAGATCGCGCGCCGCAACCCGCAGAATATAGTCATATTCGCCCGACATGAGGTAGCAGACCAGCACGTTGGGGCAGCGTTTCACCGCCGCCTCGAATTCGGCCAGCGTTTTGGCGAACTGCCCCGAGAGCGAAATATGGACAATCGCAATCATCCGGTACTCGAGCGCCTTCTGGGAAAGGCGGGCGTGATAGCCCGCAATCACACCGCTCTTTTCAAGAATATCGAGGCGGCGCGAACAGGCGGAAGGCGACAATCCAACCTTTTCCGCAAGGTCTGCATTGGTGATGCGTGCATTGCCCTGCAATGTCCTGAGGATTGCAAGATCGATAGGATCAAGATTGCTCATTCGAAGAACCTTCGAAAAAGAGGATCGCTTGCGCAATAATTCACCAAAAAGACGGGACGGGCAAATCTTCTTTGCAAGGACATTGCGAGCCGCAGGTGTTCTCATTTTCGGATCGACAACGACCCACGGCAAGTGGGCAAAAAATGAGAGGAACGCTTATGCGTGTCGGTTGCCCGAAGGAAATCAAGAACCATGAATATCGTGTCGGACTGACCCCCGCCGCAGTTCGTGAATATGTGGCTCATGGCCACGAAGTCTGGATTGAAACAAAGGCAGGCGCCGGTATTGGTGCCGATGATGCCAGCTACATCGCGGCTGGCGCGAAAATTGCCGCTTCTGCAAAAGACATTTTCGAGAAGTGCGACATGATCGTGAAGGTCAAGGAGCCGCAACCCGCCGAATGGGTGCAGCTTCGTGAGGGCCAGCTTCTCTACACCTATCTCCATCTTGCGCCTGACCCGGAACAGACGAAGGGGCTGCTTGCCTCCGGCGTAACGGCAATTGCCTATGAAACCGTAACGGATGATCGCGGCGGACTGCCGTTGCTCGCGCCGATGTCGGAGGTGGCGGGTCGCCTGTCGATACAGGCCGGTGCGACAGCGCTTCAGAAGGCAAATGGCGGCCTTGGCATTCTGCTGGGCGGTGTGCCCGGCGTACTTCCGGCAAAAGTCACGATCATCGGCGGTGGTGTCGTTGGGCTTCATGCAGCCAGAATGGCAGCGGGCCTTGGCGCCGACATATGCATTCTTGATCGCTCGCTGCCGCGTCTGCGCCAGCTCGACGATATATTCGCCGGTCGCGTTCACACGCGCTATTCCAGCATTCAGGCGCTGGAAGACGAAGTCTTCTCTGCCGATCTCGTCATCGGCGCCGTGCTCATCCCCGGTGCTGCAGCGCCGAAGCTTGTCACCCATGAAATGTTGTCCGGCATGAAAAAGGGTGCGGTTATCGTCGACGTGGCTATCGATCAGGGGGGCTGCTTCGAGACCTCGCATGCCACGACACATTCCGATCCGACTTACGAAGTGGACGGGATCGTCCATTACTGCGTGGCCAATATGCCGGGTGCCGTTCCCGTGACTTCTGCCCACGCCCTTAACAATGCGACCCTTCATTACGGTCTGGCGCTTGCCGATCGTGGTCTGAGGGCAATTGCCGAGGACAAGCATCTGCGTAATGGCCTGAATGTCTACAAGGGACGCATAACCAACAGACCGGTCGCGGAAGCGCTCGGCTATGAAGCTTTTGCGCCCGAAAGCGTTCTGAACGTGGCTTGAAGCTTTGCGAGGCGGCGCCGGTCATTCGGCGCTGCCTTCCCAGTCTGGGTGTGGCCAGTCTGGGTGTGGATAGTCAGCGTATGTGTGGATTGACAAGCTGTCCGAACCGTCTATAACCATAAATGCAGACTGAAGATTTAAGACCATCTGCAAGGGTGGTCTTGCTGTGTCTGGAATCCGGATAAGTCCTCTTGCAGATGTCTTAGCGACGTTGGGAGGACGCCGTAATGCACGGTAGTAAAATAGCCCTGAGGGGCGTGCCGGATATTATTTCCTACATTGATGCGAATGACGGTATTCGAGGCCGCGCCGGTATTATCTGGTGGCTTGCCCTCGGTGGCCTGTTCCTTGATGCCTTCGCCAATTCGGCGCTGAGCGCAGGCCTTGGGCCTATGACACGCGATCTGGGACTGGATGCGGCGCAGGTCGCGCTGATGACATCCTTCGCTTCGTGGGTAGCGATTGCATTCAATCCGATTGGTGGCTGGATCGCCGACCGCTGGGGCCGCATGCGCCCGCTGGTCTTCGCAAAGTTCATCGCGCTCATCGGCGCGGTGCTGGTGATGACGGCCCATTCCTATGAAGTTATTCTTATGGGGCGCTTCTTCGTGGGTGCCGCCTACGGCATCGATTTTGCCATCGCCATGGCTGTGCTCGCCGAATTCACACCGGCACGTCTGCGCAGCCGTCTCAACACCTGGCAGGGCATCTGGTACACAGCCGTTTGTACAAACGTGCTTCTGGCCATGTTGTTCTATAGCTGGGATGTAGGTGACTCGATCTGGCGCTATTCGGTCGCGGCAACCGGTGTCTTCGCTTTCGCGATCATGATGCTGCAGCTCGTGTTCATGGTTGAAAGCCCGATCTGGCTTGCCCGCAAGGAAAGGCTGGAAGAGGCCGCCCGTGCGATGACCCGTATCTATCAGCGTGATTTCGTTGCCGCCCTGCCGGAAGACCGTTTGCCGGTTCTCAATCAGGCTCGCCGCGGCATTGCCAATGTCGCCCTGATTTTCCGTGGCATCTATCTGCCGCGCACCATTCTTGCCGCGACGGTCCAGATCGGGCAGTCGATCCAGTATTTTGCCGTGGGCTGGTATCTGCCGCTCATCAGCGCGGCGCTGTTCGGCAAGGATTTCCTCTATGCCATGCTGGGCACGCTGGTGTTCAACGTGTTCGGCATCATCGGCGGTTTCTCTTCGCCGGTCATCGGGCGTGTACTTGGCCTGCGCAAGGCTTCGGCAATCGGCTTTGGCGCGGTCTTCGTCATGCTGGTCATCATGGGCCTGTTCCATGACACCATGCCGACCTGGCTTGCTGTGATCGTGCCTTCGCTGTTCATCCTGTTCCATTCCGGTGGTCCGGGAGCAAACGGCAAGAGCCTTTCGTCGCTCTCGTTCCGCAGCGAGCTGCGTGCAGGCGCCAACGGCATCATCGGCGCCCTCGGCGCCATGGGCGCGGCGCTTGGCCTGCTGGTTTTCCCGCTCTTCCGCGAGAACTACGGCCTCGGCCCGACGTTCCTGATCCTGTCGGTCGTTCCGCTGATTGCCTGCATCATCTGCTCGGTCATTCAGTGGGACCCGACCCGTACCAAGGTCAGCCCGGATGACGAGCCGAATGCGCCGCAGTTCGAAGGCGATCGGTAACAACGGAGGATAATGTGAACGGACGCAAACTGGCCATTCTGGCCATTGATGAAGGAACGTCCGGAACCAGGGCCGCGCTTGTCGCGGCCGACGGTTCGGTCTCCGCCGTCAATTACACGACGCTTGCCGTCTCTTCCCCGCGTCATAACGTGGTGGAACAGGACGCCGATGTTCTTTTGCAAAAGACCATCGAAGTCTGCGGCAAGACGATTGCTGCGGCGCGTGATGCTGGCGTGGAAATCGCTGCAATGGCAATCGCCACGCAGCGCGCAACCGGCGTTCTGTGGGATACGCAAACGGGTCGGGCGCTGGTCCCGGCCATGGTCTGGCAGGATTCGCGCTATGCCGAAGAGCTGAAGCCGCTTGGGGCCATATGGGACGCGAAACTCGTGTCGCTTGCCGGGCGTCCTGTCGGCGGACGGGCGATCTATCTGTGGGCGGCGCGCCACATGCAGGAAACGCCCGCCGTGCGCGAGGCATGGAAGGCAAAAAGGCTTGCTTTCGGCACCGTCGACACCTGGTTGCTCTGGAACCTGTCGGAAGAACGCAAAGCCGTCACCACGCCGACGAATGCGACCTCTGCCGGTGCCTATATTCTCGGTGAGCATCGCTATTTCACCGATTGGGTAGAGGCGCAGGATTTTCCGCTGGAGCTGCTGCCCGAGCTGAAACAGGACGCTGACGATTTCGGTTATACGCGGCAGGATATTCTGGGTATCCGCGTGCCGATCAAGGCGTCCTGCGGCGATCAGCTCGGCGGTCTTGTCGGTCTTGGCTGTCACGATGCGGGGCAGGCCATGTGCGTGCATGGCACGGGCAGCTTCGTTGATCTTGTGATCGGAAAGCAGACGCCGAAAAATCCCGGCCTCTATGAAGCAACTTTCACCATGACGGCCTGGCGGAGCGAGAACCTCTCGCATTTCGCGGTCGAGACCTATGCCGCCACAACAGGATCGGCGCTCAACTGGCTCTGCAATGAAATGCGCTGGTTCGAGAATGCCAGGGAAATCAGCGAACTGGCTGCAACCGTGCCGTCTTCCGACGGCCTGTTCTTCATGCCAACCCTGACGGGATTGCGCCAGCCGAATATCGTTCCGGATGGCCGGGCATCGCTGACCGGGCTTTCGATGGCACACAGCCGGGCGCATCTTGCTCATGCCATTCTGGAAGGCATTGCCCATTCGGTCGTTTCCTGTGCGGAGGCGAGCTCGGAAGTGGCTGGCGTTCCTGTGCGGGAAGTGGTGGCAGGCGGTGGGCTTTCCTCCAGCGATACGCTGCTGCAATTGCAGGCTGATCTTAGCGGTGTGCCAGTAAGGCGCATGGCGGATCAGGATCGCGCGAGCCTGCGGGGCACCGCGTTTCTGGCAGGCAGCGATGGCTTGCTGTGGAGCGACCTTGCGGAAGCCCGCGCCACGCTGCCCGAAGGCAATCTTTTCATCCCCAAGACCAGCGAAGCGGAAAGACAGGACCGTAGAGCGCGATGGCACTCCCTCACGGATGAGGAAGTCGCACGCGTCCGATCCGGTCATTATGAATAAACAGGAGTTGAAATGCTGAATCTGCGCTCCCGGCGCGCGGACAAGGATCGCGCCCGGATGATCCGCACCGAGCCGCTGCGGCTGAACCGGTCGGAACAGGAAGACCGTCTTGCCACTGAAACCTACGATATTCTGATCGTCGGCGGCGGTGTGACAGGTGCTTATTGCGCCTTTGACGCAAGTTTGCGCGGCTTTCGTGTGGCGCTGGTCGAGAAGGATGATTTTGCATCCGGCACGTCATCGAAATCCTCCAAGATGGTGCATGGTGGCTTGCGCTATATCGAGCAGGGCAATCTTGGCCTGGTTCGTCACTCTCTGCTGGAGCGCCAGCGCCTGCGCCGCAATGCCAGCCATCTGGTGCAGCGCTTGCCTTTCCTGTTCCCCATTCTGGAACGGGATGGTGTGTTCGATTCACGCTTTGCCAAGGCGTTTGAAGGCCTGCTCTGGACATATGATCTGGCTGGCGGCTGGCGCGAAGGCATTCTGCATCAGAAATTGACCGCTGCCGAAGTGCTGGCGCATTGCCCGACCTTCAAGGACGAATATCTGCGTGGCGGCCTCATGTATTTCGATGCCCGCGTCGACGATGCGCGCCTGACGCTGGCGCTTGCCCGTTCCGCCGGTTTTTATGGGGCGACGGTCCTCAACCATTCGAAGGTAGCCGAGATTACCCGCAGCTCGGGTCGGGTCGACGGCGCTATCGTGCATACCGTCGAAGGCAAGGAAATCCGGGTGCGCGCCAAGACCGTCATCATGGCGACAGGCGTATGGCTGCGGGACTGGATGGGGCTTGGCAAGGATGGCGAAAAGCCTTTGCATGTGCGCCCCGCCAAGGGCGTTCACGTGGCGATCCCCTGGCTGAAAATCCGCAATGACTGCACGGTGACCGTGCCGGTGCCAGGGCGCAGCCGCCGCGCGACCATCACGCGCTGGGGCAACGTCTCCTATCTCGGTACGACCGATGAGGATTATCAGGGCGACCTCGATGATGTGCATTGCACGCGTCGCGAGCTTGATTTTCTGATCGAGGGCGCATGCAGCGCGCTCAATATCGACCTGACGCCGGATGATGTCGTCGGCAGTATCGCCGGGTGCCGTCCGCTGGTGGCCGCTTCGTCAGGCGGCAGCACCATGGACGTCAAACGCGACCATTCCGTGCATGTTGCGCCGGATGGCCTTGTCACGATTGTGGGCGGCAAGCTGACGACGTCACGCCATATGGCCGAACAGACGGTGGATGCTGCGGCGAAAGTTCTCGGCGATCGTCGTCGCTGTACCACGAAAAAGGCATTTCTGCTGGGCGCTGCCGGTTATGACGCGCAGGCAATCGTGGCTTCCGGCGGCATGGAAGCGCATCTGGGCGAACGTTACGGTACGGAATCGCGCTTTGTCAGCGATCTGATGGCCGCTCGTCCTGAGCTTGCCGAACCGGTGGTGGAAGGACTGCCCTATACCGGCGGCGAAGTCGTCTATGCCGCCCGGCACGAACTTGCCCGAACCATCGATGACGTGCTGTCGCGTCGTATGCGTGCCCGCCTGATGGCGCGCGATGCCTCCGCCCGCGCTGCCGCAAAGGTTGGCGCCCTGCTGGGTGAGGAACTTGGTCTTCGCCAGGCCGAAATCGACCGTCAGGTCGCCGCCTATGTGGCCGCGACCGAAAAAGAAAAATCCATTCTCACAGGAGCGAACTGAACATGATCAGCAAGGAAGCCATCAAGCGCGGTTACAATCGCGGAAATTATGTCGTCGGCGCCCCGACCCAGCCGCATTATGCTGGCAGCATCAAGGAAATCGGCACCGAGGCCGAACTGGCCCAGAACGCCGTTTCGGTGGATGCTGCTCTCGTCGAGAAGCTGCAGGGCGTTGCGGACGAAGTTCTGACCGCGCGCGAAGATGTCGTCGTGAGCACCCGCGACTGGTGGGCGCGCACGATGGTTGCGGAAACGGGCGGAAAGCCTGCAACGGTTGATGGCGTGTTCGTTCGCGTTTCGACGGTGGAGCAGGTTCAGGCCGTCATGCGCCTTGCGCATGAAGCCAAGGTTCCGGTTACCGTTTCTGCCGGGCGTTCCAACGTTACGGGCGCGGCGCTGCCGCTGCGCGGCGGTATCGTTCTCGATGTCTGCAATCTCAACCGTCTTGTCAGCTTTGATGCGGACAGCCAGATCGTTGAAGTTGAAGCTGGCATGTTCGGCGATATTTTCGAGGAAACGATCCAGCGCGACTTTGGCATGACCATGGGGCACTGGCCGTCTTCATACGGTATCAGCACCGTGGGCGGCTGGATCGCCTGCCGCGGCGCAGGCCAGCTTTCCACGCGCTACGGCAAGATCGAGGATATGGTCTACGGCATGGAAGTCGTGCTGGCCGATGGTTCGCTGGTGACGGTTGGAAACTATGCCCGCGCAGCGATTGGCCCCGATCTGCAGCAGATCTTCATCGGTTCGGAAGGCACGCTCGGCATCATCGTGAAGGCGCGCCTGAAACTGCATCGCCTGCCGGACTATGCCCGCGCTATCGCCTATGGGTTCAAGAGCTTCGGCATCGGTCTGGAAGCCTGCCGTCGTATCATGCAGGGCGGTGCCAATCCGGCAGCACTGCGTCTTTACGACGAGCTGGAAAGCGGTGTGCAGTTCGGCCTGCCGGAAAGCAACGTGCTGCTGATCGCCGATGAAGGCGCGAAGGAAATGGTCGATGCCGTTATGGCGATCAGCGAAAGGGTTTGTGCCGAGCTCGGTGACAAGCTCGATGGCGATGCGATCTTCGAGAAGTGGCTCGATACGCGCTATCTGACCGGCAAGAGCGCCGAGGGCTTCAAGCGCAGCCCCGGCTTTGTTGCCGATACGCTGGAAATGACCGGATGCTGGCGCGATCTGCCTGCGATCTACGACGAGGTGGTCGCTGCCATCAACGCGGTTCCGGGCACGCTGGCCGGTTCGGCGCACCAGTCGCATGCCTATGTCGATGGCGCCTGCCTCTATTTCTCGCTGCGCGGTGACGTGGACGTGGAAAAACGCGCTGAATGGTATCGTGCTGCATGGGATGCTGCCAATGCCGTTCTAATCAAGTATGGTGCAGCATTGAGCCATCACCACGGCGTCGGACTGCTTCGCGCGCCTTACATGAAGGACGCTCTGGGATCGGCATTTCCGCTGCTGGAAACGGTGAAGAAGGCGCTCGACCCGGACAACCTGCTTAACCCCGGCAAGCTCGGACTTTCGCTCGACATGCCAAGAGACGGAAAATGATGGAATGACATTGGACAGAACGATCGGCGAGCGGCTTTTGCGGGCGCCAGTCATGGCAACGCTCTACGGCGTGGACAATCTTCAGGCATTTCTGGACAGCAAGGCGGAAGTTGGCATCGTCGCCAACATCGCACTGCGCCATGTGGCTGAAGTGCTGAATGCGCTGAAGAAAAGCAACAAGCTGATCGTTCTGAACATCGACAGTTGCGAAGGCCTGTCGCAGGATAAGGGAGCCATCGAGTTCCTGGCCGAGATAGGCATTTCGGTGCTGCTGTCGACCCGCGTTCCAACAATCCAGAAGGCCGCGCAATGCGGCCTTCTGACCATGCAGAAGGTCTTTGTTACCGACCGCTCCACATGGCCCCGCAGCCTGAAGGCGATCTCGCAAAGCGCACCCAATCTGGTGCAGATCATGCCATCGCCGATGCTGGGCTATCTCTCCGTGGAGGACAAGCGCCGCCTGCCGCCTATCGTGGCGTCAGGATTCATCTGCAACGAAAGCGATGTCGGTACAGCGATGACACAGGGTGCAATCGCTGTTTCCTCAAGCAACAAGTCGCTCTGGAACTATTCGAGTGCTTCGGCCTTGCGCGGGAAGGGAAAAAGCTAGATTAGGCTGCTGCGAACTAAATTGTTGCACGACCTTGTTTTGAACAAGATGTGCACCTATATGGCTGTCATAGGCATTGCTTAAGAGCGCTGGAACGCGTCTGTCGCTCGCAATAGCCTTCATCGCTTGATGCTTTTGACCACGGATGTACTGGCACTGGTAGGAAAGCGATGATCAGGAAGGTCGGTGCGTTTTCGCCCCGGCCTTTTTTGTTGTCTGCAGTTTCGCGAGAATGAAGCAAAACGGCCTGCTGAATTTTTCAAGCAGGCCGTTCGTCTAGAGCATTTCCTGTTTTGATTGAATCATTGGAAATGCTCTATCTGTTTGTTTTTACGCATGTCTTTATCCCCAAAACCGGTTTCCACTTCGGGAGACATGCTCTAGAAATTAAGCAGCGAGTGCTTCGTCTTCCGAGGTCGGGACTTCGGAAATCGTCTTCAGAACCTGCGAAGCGATCTGGTATGGGCAGCCCTGCGAGTTCGGGCGACGATCTTCCAGATAACCGCGATATCCATCCCTGACGAACGCGTGCGGAACGCGGATCGAAGCGCCACGGTCGGCAACGCCGTAGGAGAACTTGTTCCATGGGGCGGTTTCATGCTTGCCGGTCAGGCGCATGTGGTTATCCGGGCCGTAAACGTCGATGTGATCCTGCAGATTCTTGTCGAATTGCGCCATGAGCGCTTCGAAATAGTCCTTGCCGCCCACTTCACGCATATATTTGGTCGAGAAGTTGCAGTGCATGCCCGAACCGTTCCAATCGGTGTCGCCGAGCGGCTTGCAATGGAATTCGATATCGATTTCGTACTGTTCGCAAAGACGAAGCAGGAGATAGCGGGCCATCCAGATCTGGTCGGCGGCGTTCTTGGAGCCCTTGCCGAAAATCTGGAACTCCCACTGGCCCTTGGCCACTTCCGCATTGATGCCTTCGTGATTGATGCCGGCATCGAGGCAGAGATCAAGATGTTCCTCGACGATCTTGCGGGCGATGGAGCCGACATTCTTGTAGCCGACGCCGGTGTAATAGGGACCCTGCGGGGCAGGGAAACCCTGTTCCGGGAAGCCCAGCGGACGGCCATCCTTGTAGAAGAAATATTCCTGCTCGAAACCGAACCATGCATCGTCGTCTTCAAGGACGGTTGCGCGGCTGTTGGACGGATGCGGGGTGACGCCATCCGGCATCATGACTTCGCACATCACGAGAACACCGTTTTTGCGCGCAGGATCGGGATAGATCGCGACCGGCTTCAAGACGCAATCGGAGCTGCGGCCTTCGGCCTGCATCGTAGATGAGCCGTCGAAGCCCCAGAGCGGCAGTTGCTCAAGCGTAGGGAAAGCGTCGAATTCCTTGATCTGCGTCTTGCCGCGCAGGCCAGCAGCAGGGGTGCATCCATCGAGCCAAATGTATTCGAGCTTGTACTTGGTCATCGCTAGTCTCTCTGTCATCCTCGGTTGATCAATCACCACAAGTCATGCGGTGTCGCGCGGCTCGGTGTTCGATTTAATAGAAGCAAGGAGCGTGCCAGTTTCGAATTTGGCGCATTTTTAAGGTGGAAACGGCAAATGCGACCGAGCGGGCAAGATTTGCGCAACAGAAAGCGGAGAATGTCTGCTCAAAAAACAGGCAACGGATTACAATTTCATCACGCCTGATATTCAGCTTGCATCATCCCGGTCTCGCCGCTTGTCATTCGGGAGCAGAAAGCCGGGAAATTCAAAGGCATAAAGCAAAATCGAACAGGCGGACAGAATAAGTCGTTGGACGCTCCGGCCACCATTCTTCACCTTATCCTCAAACAAAAGGGGAGTGACTGATGGCACGTTCGATCAACAGAAAATCGGCTTTTCTGGCAAGTTTAGCGTTCAGTGTTTCGGCAATGACTGTTTTCGCGGCCAATGCTGCGGAAATCACCGTGATGGGTTATCGCGGCGCATTCCAGGACAATTACGTCAAGGCCGTCATCGAACCGTTCCAGAAGGAACATCCCGACATCAAGGTCACCTATTACGGCGTGCAGAATGCAGCGACATCGCTCGGAAATATGCGCGCCCAGAAATCCTCACCGCAGACGGATGCGGTCATTTATGACCTTTCGGTCGCCAAGATTGCCGATGAGGAAGGGCTGGTCGAAAAGCTCGATCCGGCATCGCTCAAAAATTATGCGGATGTCGCCGATCTCGGCAAGGAACTCGCTGGTTCCGCAATTCCCATTACATATGACACGCTTTCGCTTCTTTATAATCATGATGCATTTGCGGAAAGTCCACCGGTTAGCTGGGAAGCGCTCTGGGACAAACAGCAAAGCGGCAAGGTCATCATCCCGGCACAGGGCGGCGGCGATATTCAAGCCATCCTGCTGACGATCATCGCGAACCGCCTTGCAGGTGAAGACGATTATACGAAGACCGTGGAACCGGGTGTCGACAAGCTGGTAAAGCTGGCGCCTGCCGTGCAGACGTGGGAACCGAAGCCCGATGCCTATACGCTGGTTGCAAACGGCACGGCGACCTTGTCCATCGGCTATAATGCCCGCGCCCAGTTCTACTTCGACCAGACCGGCGGAAAGCTTCAGTCAGTTGGACCGAAGGAAGGTACGGCTGCACAGGTGAATGTCATCAGTGCGATTGCCAACGGCAAGAACATGGATGCAACCAAGACATTCATCGATTACGCGATAAGCCCCGAGGCGCAGGCCCGTTTCGCCGAGATCATGTTCTATGCGCCATCGAACACGAAAGCGGATGTGAACGACGAAACGAAGAAGCGCATCCCGTACATGGATACGGCCCAGCGCGAAAAGCTCATTCCTGTCAACTGGATGACAATCGGCGATATGCGCGACAAGCTGCTCAATCCCTGGCGCCGCCAGATCATTCCGGCTGGTCGTTAAATCCCTACCTCACCCTGAAATTCACGCTTCCGCCCCGTTTCTCCGGGGCGGCAACGACCCCTCACAGGTTTCGATATGGTAGCAGAAAACTCATTTCTACAGTTGAAGGCTCTTACCAAGCTCTACGGTAACAATTACCGCGCAGTGGACGACCTTCATCTCGATCTGCCGCGCGGAAAACTGCTCGGCCTCCTCGGCCCATCCGGTTGCGGAAAGACGACAACTTTGCGCATGATTGCCGGTCTCGCATCGATCTCGGACGGCAACATCCTGATCGATGGCAACGATATTTCGCACAGGCCGCCCCATCAGCGCGATATCGGTCTGGTTTTCCAGAACTACGCCTTGTTCCCGCATATGACCGTGGCCGAAAATGTCGCTTTCGGTCTCGATATGCGCAAGGTTGGCAAGGCTGAGGCGAAGAAGCGGGTCGAGGAAGCACTCGAAATGGTGCGGCTTCCCGGCTATGGGTCGCGCAAGCCCAAGGAAATGTCTGGTGGTCAGCAGCAGCGCGTGGCGCTGGCACGTGCGCTGGTCATTCGCCCGCGCATTCTTCTGCTGGATGAGCCCCTGTCCAATCTGGATGCGAAGCTGCGCGACGACATGCGGATCGAAATCCGCGAGATCCAGAAGCGCCTCGACATCACCACGGTTTTCGTTACGCATGACCAGGTCGAAGCGCTCACAATGTGCGATGTCGTCGGCGTGATGGATAGCGGCAAGCTGGCGCAGCTCGGTTCGCCGGAAGAAATCTATGAAAAGCCGTCCTCCCTGTTTGTGGCCAAATTTGTCGGTCGCGCCAATGTCCATGATTGCGAGATCGTCGACGAAAATGTCTGTCGGCTGGGCAGCGGCACCTATCGCTGCAACACGCATGGAAAGTCGCGCGGCTCAGGGCAGATTGCCATTCGTCCGCATCGCATCAATCTCACGCCCAACCGCGATCGCAATCTTGTCAGTGTCGTGACCAACAGCGCGCACGGCGTGGTCGAGCGCACGACCTATATCGGGGATATCGTTCAATACGACATCGAGATCGAGGGCGCTTGCCTGAAAGTGGAAGTACCGACCGCCAGCGCGGGACATGCGTTCCATACCGGTGACCGGCTGCTGTGCGAATGGAAACCGGAAGATATGCTGGTTTTCGGGAGCTGATGTCATGACAGCGATCACATCAACCGATATTATTCCGGCAAAGCCATCGAGACGCAGGCGCTATAGTCTCGTAGCAGTTGCGCTGCTTCTGCCGATGGCCTTGATCAATCTCATCGCCTTCATCGCGCCGGTTGCGCATCTGGCTCAAATATCCTTCCTGCAGAGCGAAAGCGGTGGCGTCCTGACAGACCGCTACACGTTCGAAAACTACATCAATTTCTTCACCGACAGCTTCAATTGGGGGCTTGTGTTCAACTCGCTCTGGCTGAGCGCGTTCATCACGCTGGCAACGCTGGTTTGCGCCTATCCAATAGCGCTTTTCCTGCATCGTGTTTCGCCGGTCTGGCGCAACTTCCTTTTCGTGGTGACGGTCTCGCCGCTGCTCGTCAGCAGCGTGGTGCGCACCTATGGCTGGATGGTGCTTCTCGGCGACCAGGGGCTCGTCAATGGAGCCTTGATGAATCTCGGCATCATTTCCTCCCCCATCAGGCTCGTCAACAATACGCTCGGCGTATTCATCGGCATGGTGGAAATCCTGATCCCCTATATGGCGCTGTCGCTGATTGCCGGTTTCGGGCGTCTGAACGCCTCGCTTGAGGAGGCTGCGGCATCCCTTGGCGCCAATGCCTTCACGCGGTTTCGTCGGATCATCCTGCCGCTTACCTTGCCGGGTATCGCACTTGGCTGCCTGCTTTGCTTCGTGCTGGCGATCAGCTCCTTCATCACGCCGAAATTGCTGGGCGGCGGGCGCGTGTTTTTGCTGGCGACGGAAATCTACGATCAGGCTGTGATCCAGCTTGAATGGCCGCGTGCCGCCGCAACCTCCGTCATTGTCCTGATCATCTTCGGTCTCGCCTTGATGGTCTATTCCCGCATCGCACGTCGTATCGACTGACTGGCAAAGGAGAAACGAGATGATTGGTTCAACTTCATTGCCATTCCGCCTTCTGGTCGGCCTGCTCTATCTGTTCCTGCTGGCCCCCATTCTGGTCGTCGTGCCGCTATCGTTCAGCAACGACAACTATCTCACTTTTCCGCCGCAGAGCTGGGGTGTGCGGTGGTATGCGGAAATGCTGCATCATGAAACGCTCATTCAGGCATTCTGGATCAGCCTCGGCATTGCATCGGTCGTCACCGTCCTGTCGCTTCTGGCAGGCATTCCGGCGGCCTATACGATCCGCCGATATCAGTTCCGTGGACGCGAAGCAGTGCTGAACCTCTTTACCGCGCCGCTGCTTCTGCCGTCCATCGTGCTTGGCCTTGCCATTCTGCTGGTCTTCGTGAGGCTGGAACTGCTCGGCACATTTACGGGCCTTGTGATCGCTCATCTGATCGTGACGACCCCTTACGTCATCCGCATCATGATAACGGCGTTCTCGACTTTGCCGCCATCGGTCGAAGAGGCCGCCACGATGCTGGGCGCATCGCCGTTCACCGTGTTCCGTCGCATCACCCTGCCGTTGATGATGCCGGGTCTGGTGGCAAGTGCGGCTTTGTCCTTCCTTCTGTCCTTCGATGAGGTGGTGATCTCGCTCTTCATCACCGGACCGCGCATGACGACGCTGCCGGTGGAAATCTTCAACTATGTCGAAAGCCGCACCGACCCGATGACCGCTTCCATCTCGGTCGTGCTGATCGCAGCCACGCTGCTCATCATCTTCGTCATCGAACGCACACTCGGATTGTCACGCACAATCGGCAAATAACCTCCCAACTGAAAGTGACTGCAAGCATGGAAAATATCGCTCTCTGGATGTCGCAACCGCATTTCAGCTATCTCGAAATTGCCCGGACCTGCGGCTTCTCATCCTTCGTTCTCGAACTCGAACACGGAACCTTCGACCTGTCGACACTGGACCAGTTTCTGGCTTTCACCAAGGCGCAGGGTCTCTCCACTCTGACCAAGGTGCTGGCACCGACGCCGGAAGCCATCCAGCAGGCGCTGGACTTCGGATCGGATGGCGTCATCGTTCCGCATATTCTCGGCGTGGACCATGCGCATCAGGTGACAAAAGCAGCAAAATATCCGCTGGTCGGCACGCGCTCTTATACCGGTGGTCGCATTTTCGGCTATGCCCGCCCGGCGACCGATGCCTTCGAAAAAGAGAACAAGCGCACCAAATGCTTCGCCATGATCGAGACGGCGGAAAGCCTTGCCGACGTCGAGAAGATCATTGCGCTTGATACGGTCGACGGCTTGTTTCCCGGCCCATCGGATCTGGCGCTTGCGCGCGGTCGGGGAGCATACGCTTTCAATGATGACGACAAGGCCGATCTGCGCCGTTGTGCGGCGGCGGCACGCGCTGCCGGAAAGCCATGGATCATGCCTGCCTGGACCGAAGCCGAACGACGCTTCGCACAGGAAGAGGGCGCCGCGATGCTGGTCGTCGCCACACAGAACATGACGCTTCGCCAGGGCATGGTCTCGACGGTGAACATGCTGAAAAGCGAAGCCCTGGTTGCCTGACGATTACCTGAACTGAATACCCACTCATTCGCTGGAGGAAAAAATGAAGATTAGCCTGATCCAAACGAGCCCGCAGACCGACAAGGCAGAAAACCTACGCATTACGCGGGGATTGATGGAAGATGCCGTGCGCACGGATTCTCCGGACCTGATCGTACTGCCCGAATATTTCGAATATTATGGCGGTACTCCTGAAGAAAAGCTTGCCGCGGCAGAGAGCGTTCCAGAAGGTCCTGCCTACAAGATGGCGCAGGATTTTGCCCGCGAGCATAAGGTCTTCGTCCATGCCGGAACCCTGATGGAAAAGGTTCCAAACGAAAAGCGGATCTACAATTCCACCTTCGTCTTCAATCGTGAAGGCAAGGAGATTGCGCATTATCGCAAGATCCATATGTTCGACATCGTCGGACCGGACGGGACGGCCTATAAGGAATCCGCAACCGTCAAGCCGGGCGAGAATGTCGTCGTCTATGACCTCGACGGGTTCAAGATTGGCTGCGCGATCTGCTACGACATCCGCTTTGCCGAACTTTATCTGGAACTGGAAAAGGCCGGTGCCGATGTCATCGTTCTTCCCGCCGCATTTACGCTGCAAACTGGCAAGGATCATTGGGAAGTGCTGGCGCGTGCCCGTGCAATTGAAACCCAGACCTATTTTGCCGCCTGTGGCCAGACCGGCAGCACGGTTTCGAACGGCGAGCGGCGTCATACCTATGGTCACTCGCTCGTCTGCGATCCGTGGGGCCATGTCGTGGCGCGTGCATCCGATGGCGTAGGCTTCGTGACGGCCCGCATCGAACGCGCGCAGATCGAGCGTGTGCGTTCGCTTATCCCCATGGTCAGCCATCGCCGCATCGGCAAGCAGTTGCAAGCCTGCGCTTAGGAGGCGCCATATGTACACGATCAATCCCATGCCGGAGCAGATTCCTGCCGGTGATCTCCAGCTTCTGTCGGGGGTCGAGACGGCCACCGTCGGGCACTGGCGCTTCTTTGGCTTCATGCACCGTTCCATCCAGCCGCTCCTCCCGAAGCGCCGTGTGGTTGGCACCGCCGTCACCATCGCCATACCGGGTCCGGATTCCACCTTGCTTCACCACGTGACCGGAATGCTCCGTCCCGGCGATATTCTGGTGGTGGACCGGATGGGCGACGACCGCTATGCGTGCTGGGGTGGCGGTGTGACCATAGCCGCGAAGGCCTCGGGTGCTGTCGCAGGCATCGTGGATGGTCCCTGCACGGACCTGACGGAAATCGAGGATTCCGATTTTCCGATGTGGGCAAGGGGCATCTCGCCCATCACCACCCGGCTCTATGATCTGGGCGGCGGCATCAATATTCCGGTTTCTTGCGGCGGCGTCGTCGTCAATCCCGGTGATGCCATTCTGGCCGATGAGAGCGGGGTTCTGGTCCTGCCGCGTGACGAGGTGAATGCGGTCGCCTCGCGTGCGCTCGACATACAGGACAAGGGCAAGGTGCGCGAGGCGTCGGTTAAGACCGGTCTCAAGCTCGGTGACGTGTCCGGTGCCACCAATAAAATTCTCGCCCACGCGGGAAGCTGATCCGATACGGGCCGGTTTAAACCGGCCCCTATCATTTGTGGGGCGGGATATTACTATTTGCTTATTTTCACCCCGCAAGTGTCTTAGAAGGAAAGCACGAATCTGGTTGCCCGAAGCGCAATAAGGGACTTCAAGAAACGCAGGCGCGCGGGTGATTGAAATGGGAAGGGACATGCCCGTCCATGAATATCCGTTTTCTGGAAACGGTGATCTGGTTGTCGGAACTGCGTAATTTCCGGGCGACGGCGGCTCGCCTCAACATGACGCCTGCGGCAATATCCAATCGTATCGGCGCCATGGAGCAGGAACTGGGTTTCCGGCTCTTCGACCGCGATGCCCGCGACGTCAACCTGACGGCGGAAGGCGAAGCTTTTGTCGAGGGCGCGCGTGACGTGGTTCGCCGCTACCACGATCTGGTGGAAAGCCTGAGCCCGCAGAACGGGCTTGAAGGCACGCTGAAGATCGGCATCGTTCCGAGCCTCGCCATGACCATCTTGCCGGGCATTCTCGATATTGTCCGGCAGCGCTACCCGCAAATCCGCATCTCGATCACGACCTCGTCATCAAAAGGGATCGTGCAGAAGCTGGAGCAGCGAGAGCTCGATATTGTCTTCGCCATCAGACCCGAACCGACGTCTAACCTGCGTATCGTCGACATATGTACTTTCGGCATGTTCTGGATATCGCGCAGCAATCAGTTTCCGGGCGGGGCTGAGGACGTGCTGTCACGGGATGATCTGCTCGGCTGCAATCTCATTTCCTATGAGAGCGGTTCCTACAATTATCAGCAGATCATCAACTATTTCACGGAAGAACGGCTGAAAGATGCGACCGTTCACTATTCCAACTCGCTCACCACGACGATCAACATGATTTCTGCAGGGGTCGGGATTTCGGTAATTCCACCGGTGGTAATCCAGAAAGAGCTTAGGACGGGCGAGCTACAGGTACTGAACACCAATGCCGCTTTCCCGGCGACGAGCTATAGCGCTATCTATCTGGAGAGCGCGGCAACGCGCCTGATCACGCTTGTGGCCAATATCGCCCGTGAAGCCGGGCGCAATTTCAGCGGCAATTTCAGCGATAGTCTGGCTTATCAGGATTAAGGCGGTTTCCCTTATGCCGGTTCCAGGTTCTGGACGGGCATATCCTCGCAATAAATGCTGATGATCTCTTCGGCGACCAGGCGCTGCAATTCCCACAGATTGCGGTCGCGAATGCCTTTTTCTTCCAGATGCTTGACGGTGAGATAGAGATACTCGGCGCAGGAACCCATATGCCCGCAGGCGCGCGCGAGCAGTCGGGCCACCGACGTCAGAGGCAATTTATCCGAAAGCCTGTCTCCGCGCGGCCCAGCCCAGAAAACGAGCGCACGCACAGGTCCATCCTCGGTGTCGACTGACACCCAGCGAATGGAATAGGCATCGTCAATCGAACTGATTTCGCGCCGGATCATTCTGCGCAATTGTCCGAGGCGGTCCTCATCGGACAGCCGGAAAACAATTCCTTTGCAGCTACCGCCCGGTCGCAGCGCCAGCATGAGGCCGGGCTGTGCCATCGTTGCGCGCCAGCGCGTTAGCCGAAGGCAGAATGACCGGTGCCAGCCGCTCGCAGTTCCGGCGCGTGAGTCCACCGCATCGAAATCCGGTTTCCAGATCAAGGAACCATAGGCAAAAACCCAAAGCGGATCGCCTCCTGCTTCGTGAAAGAGTTGATCGGCCAGTTCCTCGACCTCATTATCGGTAATCGATGCACGGCTCGGATCGGGACCGCGATCAACTTCAAGCCGAAGGCTCAGCGAAACGAGCTCCTCGGTCAAAGCCATCCGGGATATATCGGCAGAAGGCACGGCGTATTCTGGCTGATCGTAATTCTTGGTCATTCTTTCACGGCAAAGCATGTTCATGGGCACGTCGCCTCAGATACTCGCATTTTTGCGCATATCATCAAGCTGTCGCAATGATGAAAATAACGATTCCCGGTCGCGCAGATGCTCTTCGTAGAGAGACACGAAAATGGAATTCGTCGTTACATGCGGTTTGGGCGCGGATTGCGCCCGTCGCAAGCTGTTGTTAGCCTTGCGCTTGGCATCTTCGACTTTGGCCTGCAATTCTTGAAGCCTGCCGGGATTGCCAAACGCACGAACTCCGCCTTCCGGTGCGCCCGAGGCGACTGTATTCGATGTCGAGTGGATCATGGTCTGCATCTCCAATGGCAAGATATAGAGCTGATCGTGGCGTCTGTTTATGATATAATGATGTTATAAAATGTACTAAATTACATTCTTGTGATGTTGTGTTTCGGGCATTGTTTTTAAGAATAATTCTATTTCTTGCTGATCAAATTTTTAGCACTATCGGGGCGGTGGAAACGAGGCATTCAATGCCAAAACATCCAGTGAATGCGGAAAATAAGCATGGCTGCGCTACATCCGAATAGATTCCGGACGCGCAGATTTTGGGCCTTGAGAGCGGGATATCAATCAGCGTCGTGGTTCATGAACGGCAGCATATCGACCGTGTCGATAGCCGTTGGCTCGACAGGTTTGCCGTCTGGCTTGGCGAAAATCATCACCGCAAAGCAGTAGATCAAAAACACCGCCACACCGATAGCTAACAGGCTGGCAAATATGAGTGGCCAATCGAACATGCCCAACACCTTGGCGCAGTTTGCGCGCCAATTCAACAGTCTCTTGCGATAGGAAAGCCTCAACGCTAGCCTGTCGGAAAAGAACGACGAATTTTTATTGGGGGACGCAATGTCCGAAATTAAAACACTGGGGTCCAGGCAGGTTTACGAAAATCGTTGGATGAAGGTTCGCGAGGATCGCATCGTTTATCCGGATGGCAGTGAAAGCATTTATGGCGTTGTTGAGAAGAACGATGCGGCAATGATTTTCGCGATGGACGACGAGGACGGCGTCTATCTGGTGGAGCAGTTCCGCTATCCGGTCGGGAACCGCTTCTGGGAACTTCCGCAAGGAGCGTGGCAGGAGCAGGCGGATGTCGATCCATTGGTTCTGGCTCGCGGAGAGCTGCGAGAGGAAACCGGGCTGACTGCTGCGGATATGGTCTATCTCGGCGAGACTTACGAAGCCTATGGTTTTGCAGCCAACAAGTGCCACATCTTTCTCGCCACAGGGCTACAGATGGGGAAGCCCAGTCTTGATGCCGAAGAGCAGGGGCTCATCTGCCGCCGCTTTCCTATCGGGGAAGCAATAGAGATGATCCTTCGCGGCGATATCAAAGATGCCTGTACAATCGCTGCCTTCGGGCTTTTGAGCCTGAAAGGGATTATCTGAAACAACCACATGGATGCAGCCACACCCGCTGAAATCAGAGGGACAGTCTCCAAAGCAGATATAAGCCCACGACTGTCGGCACGATAACGCCGAACCAGAGCCATGTCTGGTCCGTCAGCAAAAATCGCGTCATTTCTTGTGGGTCTCGATCCAGGTAATGCCGAAGACGACAGCGCTGACGGCCAGGATCGCTGTTATCTCAATCCAAAAAATCAACTGCATGGCTATGTCCTCCAGCATGGTTAACAAACAACTAATGAAAAGGTTCATTCACAGGGACGTTCGTTGACATAGTGACATCATGATGTCACTATGTCTTAATGAAAATCACACAAGATCATGCTCCTCTCTATGCCAGGGTAGAAACATCGCTGGCAGGCGATATTGCAGCCGGTATTTTGCCGACTGGAAGTCAGCTTCCTCCGGAAGATCGTCTGATTAAACGCTTTGGTGTCAGCCGGACGACTGTTCGCAAGGCTGTCGAGAATCTGGTGGCTCGGGGCCTCGTCGAAATCCGCCGCGGCAAGGGCACGTTCGTCGCTCAGCCGAAAGTCACGCAGGAGTTGACGGAGCTGACGGGCTTCGTCGAGGATATGCAGGCGCTTGGCCGGGCTGCGACGGCGCAACTGCTCGACAAGGAGATCGTGCCCGCCGACGCAGGTGTCGCCCGGCAGCTTGCTCTGCCTTCCGGAGCTCTGGTCATGCGAATTCGGCGTGTCCGGCTTGCTGACGGCGTCGCCATGTCTTTGGATGAAACATATCTGCCGCGTGAAATCGGTGAGAAGATTGTCACACACGATCTGGACGTCGAGCCGATCTTCACACTGCTTGAAGACAGATATGATTTGCCCCTTATCGAAGCGGAGTATCGGCTGGAGGCTGTCAACGCTGCGCCGGACGTTGCAGCGGCCCTCGGGGTGAAGCCCGGCAGCGCTATTTTTCTGATCGAGCGTACATCCTTCACTGAAGGGCATCGGGCGATAGACTATGAAAAACTCCATTATCGCGGAGACCTCATCAGCTTCGTCACTCGCCTGGCCCGGCGACCGCGCGATCGCAAGTAGGTGGGGTGAAAATGCTGGCTTTATGGTTGTTTTCGGCCGCTTTTGGCGCAAGCGCACTTGGCGGTGTGCTGGGCATGGCAAGCGGCATCTTCATCGTACCGGCGCTCACGCTCTTTTTTGGCGTGGACATTCATGTCGCTGTCGGTGCGAGCATCGTTTCGGTCATCGCATGTTCCTGCGGCAGCGCGGCTCCGCTGCTGAAGAGGCGACTGACCAACATCCGGCTTGCGATTGTTCTGGAGACGGCGACCACCTTCGGTGCGCTGACCGGCGTGTTTCTGATCGGGATCGTTTCGACTTCAGTTCTGTACGGTCTGTTCGCAGCCATTCTGGTGCTTTCCGCCAAGCAGATGCTGGTGCGACGGCGCGAGGAAATGAGTTCAACTGCGCCCGTTGCGACGAGCCTTGCCACAAGCCTTCGGCTGCATTCCAGCTTTCCCGATCCGGCATCGGGGCAGGAGGTGCATTACAGGGTCGGTCACGTTCCGCTTGGCATGGCGCTGATGTATGGGGCGGGACTGGTCTCGGCACTTCTGGGCATTGGCTCGGGCGTTCTCAAAATTCCGGCGATGGACACTGCCTTGAAACTACCCATCAAAGTCTCGTCCGCCACCTCCAATTTCATGATCGGGGTCACTGCTGCCGCGAGCGCCAGCGCTTATTTTGTTCGGGGCGACATCGATATCGGGATCACGGGCCCGATTGCGCTCGGCTCGGTTATCGGCGCGCTGGTCGGTGCCCGGCTGCTGATGAGCCTTCCGGCGGAAAAGCTGCGTGTCTTCTTCGTCGTGGTCCTTCTCATACTCGCGGTACAGATGCTTTTGAGCGCTTTCGGTATTGAAATCATTAGGGGTTCGAAATGAAACCTGTCGAAGATTCCGGGCGTCGGGACGGGGCCGTCGCGACACTGCTCTGGTACGGTACATGGCTCGCCTCTGCCCTGATCGCAGTCGGTGTTGCGATAATGGAAGTTGAGCCATTACAGGCGGTGTTTTCGCTTTCCTTAAGCGGCTATGACATCGTGAAAGCCGGTATTGCGATATTCATTCTCCTGCCGATCACCCGCGTTGTGCTGGTGATGTATCTTTTCCTGCGTGAGCGTGACTACGTCTACGCCGTCATTGCGGCGCTCGTTCTAACGATCATCCTGACCGGCATTGTTCTGGACTTTGGCCCAGTTTAGAGCGCATCCCCAAAAGTGTGAGACGATATTCGGAAAAGATGCGCGTAAAAACAGGCATTGAAAGCGCCGATCCGATTCTTTCAGATCGGCGCTCTGAACTCTGGCAATGGCGATACCGCGTCACGCCCTGCTCACAGGGTCCGCGATGCTGCCGCAATCGAGCTATCACGGATGTGAGCGGCATTTCGATATGCACGCGGAGTGAGCCCCGTCTCCAATAAGAAATAACGATTGAAATTGGACAGATTGTTGAAGCCGGCTTCAAAACAAATATCGGTTATTGCGAGATCTGTTTCTACCAACAAGGTTCGTGCTCGCCACACTCGAACGGAACGGCTGTAGGTCGAGAAGGTCATGCCTGTCAGTCGCTTGAAAGCGCGGGAGAAAGACGCCGTGTCCAGACCGACAGCTTCGGCAACATCCTGCATCTGGTGATCGGGATTTGATTGCAGAATCTGGATAGCCTGATCAATACGCCGATGCCGTTTATCGGAGGCTTCGCTATAGAGCGATACGAAATGCTCGCTTGCCAGGGGCCGCTTTTGCTCAGCGCTGTCAATCGCATTCAATATTTCAAGGAAAAGGCCAAGGCCGGCTGCATCCGACTGCCGGTGCAGTGCCAATATCATTTCCCCTATGTCGAGCGCCTCCTGACCTGCGATTTCGATCCCCCGGCGGGATAATTGTTTCAGGCGATGCAGCACTTCGAATTCGGGGCAGACAGACCGAACCTGAATAAGTGCGTCGGCATTGAACTGAAGCACGAGGTCACGGCCCGGAATGGATGTCGCGCCCGGCGTGATCCAGTTGTGGGGCAGATTCGTTCCGGTAAGGACGAGATGGCCAGGCTGGAATGGTCCCACGTAATCGCCAACATAAGCTAACCCTTGTGCGTGAGGAATATAATGGATTTCCCACTCCGGATGATAGTTCCAGATACATATCGGATTGGGATAGTCGTCGCGGCGAATGAGATAGGATTTTCCACCTGGTAGGGTGATGCGCTCTCGTGTGGCGGCATAGGCGTTCGGGAGAGTGGAAGAAAATTCCGATGATAAAACCATGATACTGCACCATGTAAGGCATCATAATGTCAAAATAGTATCAATTATTGACGGAAAACAAACTAGTCCCTTCTCGCTGATTTTACAAAATTCAAACGACAGGATGCGGGGAAGAGGAGCATCCGGTGGGAACATAATTGGGAGGATGACATGCTACGTATAATCTTGCGTACCGGTTGCGCTATCATCGCGCTCACTGCCGCTTCCAGCGCCTTGGCGGCTGCGGTCTGCAGCAAGGATGTAAGAGTCCTGGCGCAGCCGCGTGACGGTCTTACTTTGCTGGAAGACTATGTGGACGAGTTTGAAGAACTCTCCGGTGCCGGTTTCGAAATCAGCTATCTGAACGAGAATGACCGCCGTGCCAAGTCGCAGGCGGACGCATCGACCGTGGGCAGCTACAATGTCTACTATGTTGATGAGGCTAATCTCGCCTTGTTTGCTTCGTCGGGCTGGATCGTTCCGCTCGAAGGTTTTTACCCCAAGGAATATGATTACGACGATTTCGATGCAGGCATGCGCGCGGCTGCCACATATGACGGCAAACAGTGGTTCGCACCTGTTCAGGGTGGTGGTGACCTGATGGTCTATCGTACCGATCTGCTCGAAAAGGCAGGCATCCAGCCGCCCAAGACCTGGGACGAATACAAGGCCGCTGTCGCCAAGTTGCATGACCCGGAGAACGGCGTCTATGGAACTGCACTGCGTGGACAGCGCGGCTCTGGTGCCAATGTCTGGCGGTGGATGCCGTTGTTCAAGGCAAATGGCGGCGAATGGTTCAAGGATGGCAAGCCCGCTTTCAACTCGGACGCAGCAGTAAAGGCAACCCAGGATTATCTCGATCTTTTCAAGTATTCCGCTCCCGGCACACAGACAGGCTCCTGGGATGAATCGACTGGTGCCTTCCGGGCAGGCAAGGTGGCAATCATCATCGAATCTGCCCCTCTCGGCGGCATGTCGGTTGATAAGGCGCAGAGCCAGGTCGCCGACAAGGTTGCCTTTGCGGTTCCGCCCACGCCGCTTCCGGGGGCTGGTTACGCACATGGCTTTGCAATTGCGTCAAAAGCCAATGCAACGGACGAGGATAAGGCTTGCGCTGGACTTTTCGTTGCCTGGGCAACGTCGAAAGAGCAGGAAGCCCGCCGTCTAGCTGCAGGCCAGCCGGGTGAACTGACTCGTACCAGCACCTATCAAAGCCCGAAATATGCGGAGACTTTCGGCCAGAACCTTGCTGATGCAATGGCCGCCACCGGTGCCCGCACGACAGTGACCTTCTGGCAGGACGCGCGCTGGCAGGAACTGGGAAATCAGTGGGGCATCATGCTGGAAGAGCTTATCACCGGCAGCCGCAAGGATATCAAGTCGACGCTGGACGAGCTTCAGGCATTCGCGGAAAAGCTCTAGGTGTCGTGCGTTCGGGGCGGTTTCATAGCCATATTGGCTGAGCCGCCCCGCCTCCCAGGATAGGTTTCGATCTTTGGAGGCAGATGCGCCTCACGCCGCAACCTGTCTCAATCATCGCCTTCAGACAAGGAATGTCCATGCAACGCGGACGCTCGCTCCCATATCTGTTCTTGGGGCCAACCCTGCTCATTCTCGTCGTCCTGGCGCTGGTGCCAACTGTTTTTGCAATCAACATTTCTCTGCAGAACAGGACTTTGTCGCAACCGGCGGCGGAATATGTCTGGTTTGCGAACTATGCGGCCCTGATTTCCGATCCGCGTTTTCTTAATGCATTGTGGGTTTCGCTAAAATGGGAAGTCCTGACGGTCGTGCTCACCATGTTGACCGGCGTGGGGCTCGGCATTGCGATGTTCGAAGCTGCCAGCCCGCGTATGCGAAATCTTCTCTGCGTCCTGTTCATCATTCCTGTGCTGCTGCCGCGCGTCTGCGCCGCATTCGTATGGAAGTTCGCTTTTCACCCGCTTTATGGCGCTCTGACCTGGCCTGTCCGTGAACTGACTGGCGCCACTCCGGACATTCTTTCGACACCCGTCGGGGCGCTGCTCGCCGTCGCCTTTGTGGACGTTTGGCAATGGGGCTTGTTTTTCGCGGTCATCGTGTTGAAACTGCTCGAAGCGTTACCGCCTCAGCCCATGGAAGCGGCTCGTATCGATCGTGCCAAAAGGTGGGAGATACATCGCTTCATCACCCTGCCGATGCTCAAGACCCCGCTGATAAGCCTTTTGCTCGTCAAAGCAATCGAAAGCCTGCGTTCTTTCGATCTGGTTTACGTTATGACGCGAGGTGGCCCCGGCATCTCGACCGAAACCCTTGATATGTATGCCTATTCGCAAGGTTTCATCGAGTCCGGAAAAATCTCCTACGCCTCGTCAATGGCCGTCATCATGATGCTGCTGACTATCGTCATTTTCACTATTGCCTGGAAGAGGCTGAACCGATGAAGATTTCAACCGTCCTTCTGCGCGCGGTTCTTGTCTTTGCAGCAGCGCTCGTCGTGCTACCGTTGCTATGGACTTTGCTCAATGCGTTCAAGACCAATGCCGATCTTCTGGTAAGCACACCAAAAATCATCTTTCAGCCTGTCTGGGACAATATGAGCTATGTGCTCAACCGTCGCTCGGTGGCGCGTGCGCTTACGAATTCGCTGATCATCTGCTCGTCCGCTGTCGTCATTGGCGCATTGATTGGTGTGCCTGCCGCTTATGTCATCGCGCGATACAAAAACCGGATTACGACTGAAGCTCAGTTTTTCGTTTTATCGCTGCGTTTTCTGCCTCCCGTTGCGGTCGCCATTCCCATGCTGGTGATCTGGCTCACGCTCGATTTGTATGACAGTCGCCTTTCTCTCATCATCACTTATCTGATCATTACTGCATCGATTACGATCTGGCTGTCGGTTCCCGCGTTCGAGCGCGTGAGCCTCCATGTGGAGGAAGCCGCGCGGGTCGACGGGCTGGGGCGATATGCAACATTTTTCCGTATTGCCCTGCCGATAGCCCGATTTCAGATATTCGGCGCCATCGCGTTCTCCTTCGTTCTCGTGTGGAATGAATTTTTTCTGGCAATGATGCTGACGACGTCTCGAGCCAAAACGCTGCCTATCATCGCTTCTGAAATGTCTCAGCTTGGCATGAATGTGCCATGGGGCATCCTCAATGCCGCCGTCGTTCTTCTCTCCCTTCCGCCGTTGATCCTGCTTGGGCTTCTTGCGGGTGGATTGAATGCTGTCTTCACCAAAAAACAAAATCAGGAATGATCCGATGAAAGCACTTGTTCTGGAACGCATCGGCGAATTGAATCTGCGCGATATTGCGCTGCCTGCCGACATGGGGCCGGATGACGTTCGCATTAAACTGCATACGGTGGGGGTGTGCGGGAGCGATGTGCACTATTATACGCATGGGCGCATCGGGGACTTCGTGGTCGAACAACCAATGGTGCTTGGTCATGAAGCAGCAGGCACGGTGATCGAGGTCGGCGGGAATGTAACACATCTTAAGCCGGGAGACCGTGTCTGTATGGAGCCGGGTATTCCTGATCCGCTGTCTCGCGCTTCGAAGCTTGGTCTCTACAACGTCGATCCGGCTGTGCGTTTCTGGGCAACTCCACCTGTCCACGGAATTCTGTGTCCCGAAACGATCCATGCCGCAAACTTCACATATAAGCTGCCGGACAACGTATCTTTTGCAGAAGGCGCGATGGTCGAGCCCTTTGCTGTTGGCATGCAGGCTGCAACGCGCGCGCGCATCAATCCGGGCGATACGGCCGTCGTGACCGGTTGCGGCACAATCGGCATCATGGTCGCTCTGGCGGCCTTGGCCGGAGGCTGTTCCCGCGTCCTGATCTCGGATCTTTCGGATGCCAAGCTGCAACTCGCAGAAACCTATGACGGCATTACCGGCATCAATCTTCGCGAAGCGGACATCGTGGATGCAGTCAATGATGCAACCGGTAATTGGGGAGCGGATATCGTCTTCGAATGTTCTGGAGCGGCGGCAGCCGTTCGCGACCTGTTCAAGATCGTGCGCCCTGGCGGCACGGTCGTGCTGGTTGGCTTGCCACCGGAGCCGGTGCCGTTCGATATTTCGGCGGCAACGGCACGGGAATGCCGGATCGAAACGGTCTTCCGCTATGCCAATGTGTTCGATCGTGCGCTTGCCTTGATCGGTGCAGGCAAAGTGAACCTGAAACCACTGATTTCGGAGACTTTTCCGTTCGAACAATCCATTGCCGCTTTCGATCGGGCGGCTGAAGGCCGTGCGACCGATATCAAGCTGCAGATCATTCTGGACGAGGAGACAATCTGATGGCCACCGTGGAATGCCGGTCCATGCTGAAGCGATATGGTGCGCAGGAAGTTATCCGTGATTTCAACCTCGCAATCAATGATCATGAGTTCGTGGTTTTCCTCGGTCCTTCCGGTTGCGGAAAATCCACGATCCTGAGAATGATTGCCGGGCTTGAAGAAATCACTGGCGGCGACCTTATGATCGGCGGCCAGCGAGTGAACGATCGCGACCCCGGTGACCGCGGTATAGCCATGGTGTTCCAGAACTATGCTCTCTATCCGCATATGACCGTTCAGGAGAATATCGTTTTCGGGCTGGAGCGCGCGGGCATCCCCAAACAGACCATCGCTACCCGATTGGCGCCGGTGGTGACGGCGCTGGGGCTTGAAGCCTATCTCGCACGCAAACCTTCGGAACTCTCTGGAGGGCAGCAGCAGCGCGTTGCGATCGCACGCGCAATGATAAAAACACCGGACGTGTTCCTGTTCGATGAGCCATTGTCCAACCTCGACGCAAAATTGCGTGGGAGCCTTCGGGTCGAAATCGCCGATCTTCATCATGAACTGAAGACGACCAGCATTTACGTAACCCACGATCAGCTTGAAGCGATGACTTTGGCAGACCGGATCGTGCTGATGAAGGATGGCCGCATAGAGCAGATGGGAACACCTGAGGAAATCTATCAGGCTCCCGCAACGCTATTCGCTGCTGGCTTTATTGGCACGCCCAATATGAATTTCTTCGAACTTAATGCCAGTGATGGACAGCTTGCAGACGAAACCATCCGCTTGCCCTGTCCTTCCGGGTTACAGCGGGGTCCGATAACGGTCGGCATACGCCCGGGTTCATTCAGACTGAATGAGGAAGGAGGCCAAATTCGCGGTGAGATTGAACGCAACGAATTTCACGGCGAGAATCGCCTGGTTACAATTCGCACCGGCAAACACTTTTTCAATATCGCTGTTCCAGCTTTGATGTGTCTGCGGGAAGGCCAGAATATAGGGCTCGACGTGATGGCAGATAGTCTGCATCTATTCGACACAAATACCGCTTTGCGTATTCCGGTACCCGGTAGACAACAGGGGGGATGAACCGCTGCGGTTCGGCTTCAAGGACAGCTAGGTGTATCGCAGGCAGTTCATCTTTACTGTGCCTGTGGTTCCGCCTGCATTCGGCCGCTCACTTCCACGGCGGCATTGGCCTCGCTTCCTCCTCATTCAGTCCGATCTGCAATATAAACTTTTATTTCTCTTCCTTTAAAGAAAGGGATATTTCAATTTTATAATTACATTGGTATTATTTCAATATATTTGACAGAATTGATGGTATTGAAAATTATACTCTCTCTATTCAGTGAGGGAGAGGACAATGGCTCGAATTCCAGGGACGGCCGAAGACGATCATATCGTCGGAACGGACAGTGCGGACTATATCGCGACCTATGCTGGTGATGACGTTGTGGACGGAGGTAAAGGCAACGATTTCATCACGACAGGCCTGGGCGACGACCGTATCCGAACAGCAGATGGATTTGACAGGATTGACGGCGACGGTGGAGATGACCAGTTTTCCATTTTTAATACAGGCGGTGCGATCGCAGGGGGATCAGGTGTAGATCGCATGATCATCGATCTCTATCTGCGCGATCAGGATATCAGCCTTGGCGCCGGTCATCTCATGATGGGGAATAGTGCCGCCGACCACATCTATTTCAGCAGTATTGAACAGCTTGAGATTCAGTCAGGCAAGGGTAACGACTATCTCGACGCAACCACTTTTGCATTTGTCAAAGCCAGCGGTGGTGCAGGCAATGATGTGATCATATCCGGTGTTGGCGATGATGTGTTGAATGGTGACGCCGGTAACGATCAGCTCTTTGCGGGTGCGGGGCGCGATTCCGTCTGGGGTGGCGATGGCGACGATCTGATCAACGGAGCGGATGGCGACGATTATGTTCTGTCCGGCGGCGCTGGTGACGACAGGATTCTGGGTGGTGCGGGACGAGATTCGCTGTCAGGCGGCACCGGAAACGACACATTGTTTGGTGAAGCCGGTGATGACGACATCTACGGCGATGAAGGTGACGATATTCTTGATGGCGGATCGGGAAACGATATCCTGTCTGGAGGCGATGGTTTCAACGTCATGCGGGGCGGAAGCGGCGACGACTGGTTTTTAACCACAAGCACTGGCGTGGCGGACGGCGGCGAAGGTTTCGACCATCTCGATGTCAGCCTTGATGGTAGGAGCGCGGCGGTAGATCTCGATCTTTCGACCGGACAAACCCCGACAGGTCTCAGCTTCATGAACATCGAGGAAATAGCAGTCACTGTATCCGGTGCTAACGACAACAGCCTCTATGGTTTTGAGGGTCGCGATATTTTCCAGACGGGTTCTGGCGCTGATTTCCTGGTGGGCCGGGCTGGCGACGATTTCCTTAATGCCAATGCCGGAGATGACAGGCTGGATGGCGGTGAGGGTAATGACCGTCTGGATGGCGGCGAGGGCGCGGATGAATTGATCGGAGGCGCTGGCGCAGATAGTTTCGTATGGGATATTCTGGCACCTGACGGAACAGGCATTGATACCGTACGGGATTTTAGCGGGGCGGAAGGCGACGTTCTGGAATTCTCCTACATCGCCCAGAACAGTACCGGTATCGACGACTTCGACAGCTTTGTGACGGCATCTCGGGACACGGATGTCGGTTTGTTCGTCTCCTTCAACGGGGCGACGGATCACGGCATTCTGCTCGAAGGTGTGACCTTGTCGGATATTGGCCCGGATAGCGTCGTGTTCGGCGACATCTGACAGAAATGACCGTCATCGCCGGGCCGTTGGTTTGCTGCCAGAGATCCATTTCTGGTGGTGAACGGCGCTTGATCAGATTCTCGGAGGCAATATTGCTCGATATACAATCTCATTCGGTTGTCGGGCTGATGTGTTACGATGTTCTCGACCCGCTAGTATAGATTGCCTGACTATTGGAGGGGCCTTTCGCGACTTAAAGACGCGATATTATCAGATGCTATTCGCTGTGGGCCGCCGTATCCTGCCGGCATTCATTGAAATGGAGGCAGCCATGGCTGACAGTAATTCTTCGCGCGCCAAACGTAGCATACTTGTTGACGGTTTCACGAACAGCGTTCTCGACCCGAACCAGCCAATGCTTGGGCCTCTTCAAAATGGTGGAACGATTATCGCCAATACAGCTCCAGGCTGCTGGGGACCGATGATTACGCCTCGGTTGCGCGGTGGTCACGAAGTAACCAAGCCTGTATTCATCGACGGAGCCGAAGTTGGTGATGGCGTTGTCATCCGTATTCGCGATATTTCGGTGACCTCGCTGGCAACGGCTTCCGGACATGACACGATTTCCAACCAGTTTTGTCTGGGGGATCCGTTTGTCGCCGCGCGTTGCCCAACCTGTGACGAGGTTTGGCCGGAGACCCATATCGAAGGCGTTGGCCAGGATTCCGTTCGATGCAATAAATGTGGCAACGCGGTCAAACCGTTCTCAATGGAACATGGTTATACGGTTGTTTTCGATGATACGCAGTCGGTTGGCCTTACATTGCCTCAAGATGCTGCGCGGAAGATTGCTGAAAGAGCCGATCATTACGCCTCGTTGCCTGACAACTCGGTGCAGCATTCTATCTTGAATTATGCGCCTTCCGACCTTGTCGGCGCAATCGTGCGCATGCGTCCATTTCTGGGACAGCTAGGCACAACACCGTCAATAGCTATGCCGGATTCTCATAATGCCGGTGATTTCGGCTCGTTCCTGGTTGGGGCGCCGCACAATTACGCACTCACAGCCGAGCAATTGCAGGAACACAAGACGGATGGCCACATGGATGTCGACGCTGTTCGCGCCGGAGCCGTTCTTGTTTGCCCGGTGAAGGTGCAGGGTGCCGGTGTTTATATGGGAGACATGCATGCCTCTCAGGGGGACGGAGAAATAGCCGGGCACACGATGGACGTCGCGGGAAGTGTCACGCTTCAGGTTGAAGTACTCAAGCACTACAATAATGACGGTCCCGTTCTTTTCCCCTTGCTCGAAGATCTTCCTCCTTTGGCACGTCCCTTCAGCGCAGAAGAAAAATTGAAGGCGGCAAAGCTGGCTCAACAGTGGGGCGTGAAGAATACGGAAGAGGTCGCGCCGATTTCTGTTATAGGCACGGCGCCAAACATGAATGCGGCTATTGTGAACGGATTGGAAAGAGCTGCGAAACTGCTTGGTATGAGCGTGGCGGAAGTCCGAAATCGTGCGACTGTAAATGGTGCAATCGAAATCGGCCGTGATCCCGGTGTGATCCAGGTTACCTTCCTGGCTCCGTTGAAAAGCCTGGATGCTGCCGGACTTGGAGAGATCGCGCGCAAGCAGTACGACCTCTAAGATGCACCAATACTTTTCGTGAAATAGATGCGGCCGTCGGGCCGCATTTTCGTTGATTATCCGGGAAATTCCATCGTCAGCCGTTAGAGCGCGTTTCGATCTGAATGAATCAGATCGGCGCTCTAACTTATTCTATTTCAAGCATAATCTTATCGATCCTCGTTTCACTCCGGTCGGATTATGCTCTAATTCGGCGGGTGGAACTCGTTACCTGCCGTAATGCAGGCAGGCGGGAGGGCACCGCTGTCTTCTGATGATTATTGGGCCGGTGTTTCATTCTGCTGGGGCTGTGAAGCTTCGGTCGTTGCGGGATCAGGCTGCTGAGGTGTCGTTGAGGGATCGTCGGCAAGAACTTCATTCGTCTTGGCTTTGATTTCCTCTGCTGTCTGCTGGCTAATCAGCCCCTGCGATGCGGCGAAGCCTACAACGATTGCAATGATTGCTCCGACGAGAGCGGCTTTGAGCTTCGGTGACATAGGTGGCTCTCCTGCCGATGTATTTTATGTCCCGTCCAATTCTTAGCTGTCACTCATACTATATTTGTATGGTGTCGTTCAATGCCAGTCTGTTTTCCTTTGAGCGTATTCCATGTTGCTCACGCCCAGCGCCGGAAATACTTGTTCACGACAAGGAGGATGGTGATAAGCCGCGACCTCTGCTGTGGCGCAGCTATTGCCCATCTTGGCACCACGGTCAGCGCACTTCGAGTACTTCGCCGGTGCGACGATCAATGACCACGCGCATCTCGTTGTCACGACGGTCTATTCCCCGGACAATATAGACGCTTCTACGTCTTGAAACGCTGTCGACTTCCTCCATCCCTTCACTGCGTGCAATTCTCGCTGCCCGACGTTCGCTGATTTCATCGCGGTTGGGGCGTCGATCCCCGTCCGGAATGACCTGGATACCGTTAGGGCCTATTTCGATGCTCTGTGCATGCGCGGGAACGGTTGAAACGAAAGCCGACATAATTACAGCTACAATTGCCGAAAATTTGTACATGGCACCTGTCCATTGTTGGTCTGCGCCCGCCATCACCATTAACCAGCCAGACCGTCGCCGGTTCCAGCTATGGCAGTCAAATCTCCTAACACTTTGAACATCCTGTGATAGTAACCAGCATGCAGTCAAAGCGTGATCCGGTTCATGCCGCATGGTTTCCTTTATGCAGCGCAGGAACCGTAAACGTCTCCCTTTAACTTGCCGTCTTGACAGTATTCTATCGCCCGCACTACGCTGTAGTAACACGGCAGATTATTACTGAAGTGAGGGGAGGAATTCATGACTAAAGGTTCCATTTTTACAGGACTGGGTCGGGTTTCAATTTCACGACGCCAGTTTATAACCTCGAGCGCACTGGGCGCAGGTGCTCTGCTTCTACCGTCCATGCCATCTTTTGCGGCGGACACACCCAAAGTCGGTCTGGTCATGAAGTCGCTCGCCAACGAGTTCTTCAAGCAGATGCAGGCAGGCGCTGAGGATTACGCCGCCAAAAACACCGATAAGTTCTCATTCGCGGCCGTTGGCATGAAGGATGAGCGGGATTTTGCCGCTCAGGTTGATGCGGTCGAGAATTTTATCACACAGCAGTTCAACGTGATTGTGCTGGCTCCAGCCGATTCCAAAGCCATGGTGACGCCGGTGAAGAAGGCTCTGGAAGCCGGAATCAAGGTCATCAACATTGACGTGGCGCTCGATGAAGAGGCGAAAAAGCAGGCCGGTGTCGATCTAGCCTTTTTCGGTCCTGACAATCGCGAGGGTGCAAAGCTTGCCGGCATGGCGCTTGCCAAGGATCTGGGCAAAGGTGCCAAGGTGGTGATCCTTGAAGGAAATCCGGAAGCCGACAATGCCAAGGAGCGCAAGAAGGGTTTTGACGATGCCGTGGCCGAAGGCGGATTGACGCTGCTCGATTCCAAGACAGCACATTGGGAGACGGAAGAGGCCAACACGCTGATGACAAACTTCCTGACCCAATATCAGGACATTCAGGGCGTGATGGCTGCCAACGATTCCATGGCACTCGGTGTCGTGAAGGCGCTGGATGCTGCCGGCAAATCAGGTCAGATAAAGGTCGTGGGTTTCGACAATATTCCTGCTGTCCAGCCCTTGATCAAGGACGGCAAGATGTTGGCTACGGTCGATCAGTTCGGTGCGCAGATGGCTGCCATGGGTATAGATTACGGCCTCAAGGAACTGGCGGGCGAGAAATTCTCTGGCTGGGTGAAGACGGATATCAAGCTGATCACCGCCCAGGATCTCTGAAACATCGCCAATTAGAGCGCACCCCGAAAAGTGTGAAACGGTTTTCGGATAAGATGCGTGTCAAAACAAATGGTTAGAGCGCCGATCTGATTCAATCAGATCGAAACGCGCTCTAAGGGGCGGCGCTCCTAGCGCCGCGCCTCTTTATCCGGCAGGCAGGAACAGACATGCAGTCAACCGACGTCATTTTGAGGTTGGAAAATGTCGGCAAGACCTTTCCGGGTGTGGTTGCGCTGAATGGTATCGCGCTGGAGCTGCAGCGCGGTGAGACGCATATCATCTTAGGCGAAAACGGCGCGGGTAAATCGACCCTCATCAAGCTTCTGGCGGGCATATACCAGCCCGATACGGGTGAAATTTTTCTGAACGGCCAGCCCTATAGGCCAAAGACCCCGCATGATGCGCAGGTTCAGGGTATTCGCATCGTTCATCAGGAACTCAACCTGCTGTCGCATCTTTCCATTGCGGAAAATCTGATGCTGGAGAGCCTGCCGAGGCGTTTCGGTATCATGGACCGGGCAACACTGAACCGGCGTGCCGATGAATTGCTGGCCGAGGTCGGCCTGGCGGTTGACCCGCGCATGCCGGTTTCGGAGCTTGGCGTTGCACAAATGCAGTTGGTCGAGATCGCCAAGGCGCTCGGCTATGACAGCAAACTACTGGTTCTGGATGAGCCAACGGCGACATTGACACCGCCGGAGATCGAACGGCTGTTTGCGATCATCAGGCGTCTGAAGGCGAGAGGTGTCACGATCATCTACATTTCCCACCGTCTGCACGAAGTCTTCGAGATTGGCGACCGCGTGACGGTATTGCGCAACGGCCGTCTGGTCGAGACGCGCAACCTGCAGGGACTGAATGTGCCAGATCTAGTGCGTATGATGATTGGTCGTGACATTGCGGACGAGTACAGCTTCAACACCAATATAAAGCCCGGTTCCGTCGCGTTGGAGGTGAAGGGGGTGAAGCGCAACAGCAAGGCTCCACCGGTTTCATTCTCGGTCCGGCAAGGTGAAATTCTGGGTGTTGCCGGTCTGGTCGGGTCGGGCCGTACCGAAGTGATGCGTGCGATCTTTGGCGCTGATCCAAAATCGGCTGGGGAAATCGATGTTGATGGCAAGCCGGTGACGATCCGCGACCCGCGTGATGCTGTGCGCAACGGTCTCGGTTTCCTGACCGAAGACCGTAAGAGCCAGGGACTCCTGCTGGATATGCCTGTATATGTCAACGCCACGATCACCGATCTGAAAAAGATTTCGCATGGCGGTTTGTTGGACAGCAGCGTGGAGAAAGCCGCTGTGACCGAGCTCATCGAGCGGCTGCGCGTCAAGACATCTTCCATCGACACGCCGGTGCGTAATCTCTCCGGCGGCAATCAGCAAAAGGTGGTTCTGGCAAAATGGTTGTTCCGCGGGTCGTCCACACTGATACTGGATGAGCCAACACGTGGGGTCGATGTTGGCGCAAGGCGCGAAATCTATCAACTCCTGTGGATGCTGGCCGCCAACCGGAAAGCAATTATCATGATTTCCTCGGATCTGCCCGAGCTGATCGGCATGTGTCACCGCATCATTGTTTTCTCCAACGGCAAACTGGTGGGGGAACTGGATCGGTCGCAATTCGACCAGGAGCGTATTCTTTCGCTCGCTTATCAGGAGCATGTTCACGCATGACAGAGCCCACTTCCGCACCTGCCGAACATCCCGGCGCTGTTGATCGCCAGAAGCTGAAGCGCTTTCTGCTGCGCGATGCCGGTGTATTTCTGGCGTTGATCCTGATTACGCTGGTGTTTTCCGTCACCGCACCCTATTTCGCAACGTCGGGCAATGCGCTGAAGATCTTCGTTCAGATCGCCATCAACACGGTTCTGGCTGCGGGTATGACCTTTGTCATCCTGACTGGTGGCATTGACCTTTCAGTCGGCTCAGTTCTCGCATTATGCACGGTCGTCGGCGCCCTTATCATGACGTCGGGTCTTGATCCGGCCTTGTCAATCCCGCTGGCTGTCCTGGGGTGCATCGCCGTTGGCGGACTTTGCGGGTTCATCAACGGCAAGGTGTCGACTTACTGGAAAATCCCGTCTTTCATTGTCACTCTGGGTATGCTGAATATCGCCGCCGGTGCGGCGCGTGTGGTTTCCAACAATTCCACCATCACTGGTCTTCCGCAGGGGTTCGTCGATTTCGGCAATCTGATCGTGGGCGGTTTCCTGCCGTCGATTTTCCTGATCGCAGTGGCGGTGATTGCTGTTGGATGGTTCATTTTGCGCTTCACCGTCTTTGGCCGCATGATCTATGCGGTCGGCGCGAATGATGAGGCGGTGCGCTTGTCGGGGCACAATCCTGACGCCTACAAAGTAGCCGCCTTTGTCATTTCCGGTGTCACTGCGGGTATCGCTGCGGTTGTTTATCTCCTGCGCCTGAACATCGGGAGCCCGATTGCAGGCGTCGGCTACGAACTCAATGCGATCGCGGCCGTCATCATCGGTGGGACGAGCCTGTTCGGCGGCAAAGGTTCAATCGTCGGCACGCTGGCTGGTGCCTGCATCCTGCAGGTCTTGGCGACGGGTCTGCAATTGCTCGGTATCGGCGATAACTACAAACCAATCATCATCGGTACCGTGATCATCCTCGCCGTTATTGTCGATACCTATCGTGAGAGGCTCTTACGACGGGTTCGCTGACGGTGAGATGAGAAGGATAGGTCGGAGCCAGTCAAAGGGGCCATCGATCAGATCGAAACGCGCTTCAGAACCCGGCGCTTTATGTTTCAAATCGCGCCGGGCCGAAACTTGCAGTTACTTCTTCGAACTGGTGGTCAACGGAACTACGATCTCTTTCCAGAACTTGTCTTCATCGATGTAGTTCTGAATAGCAGCCTTTTGCGTGCCGACCGGTCCCGGTTTTGCTTCCGCGTTGCCTCCAATATCATTGTTGGTGAAAGCAAGGCTTCGGCCATAGTCCAGGCCCATCTCCGTGTTCACGTCGACATATACACCGCTGATAGGCGCAGCCGCAGCATTCTCCGGGCGAGGGGCATTGTTCCAGGCCAGGACGATTGACGGATCGATGACATAGGCTGCGGCAAACAGGTCCCACACATTGTCGGGCCCGAATACTGTCCCGCCGTCCGCCTTGATCTTTTCTTCTCGTGCAAGCCAGAGCTTCTGGATGCCGGGAGGGCTGTTATCGACCATTTGCCGATACAGATCCTCTGGCATTCCTCCTGTATGTTCATTGGCTTCCAGACCTGAGATTACCTGATTGCCGTATGCCTTGAAGGTTTCGGATTTTGGGTCTCCCCATTTTACCCGGACACTGATCTTGGCGGCTTCTGGGTCCGCCCACCAGTTGAACTCTGCCGACGCTGATGAATTTCCTGGGACATAGAAAGCGCCACCCATATAAACAATTTCAGCGACCTTCGACGGAAAGCTCGGGTCTTTGAGAATGGCCCTCGCAATATTGGTGAGTGGGCCGATTGCTACCAGCTTAACCTGGCCGGGATATTTGTTGACTGTGTCGACGAGGAAGTCCACGGCGTCTCTGTTCCCGTCCGGGTCCGGATTATCCAGGCCATATACCCGCTTATAGGTTGGCGCTTCGCCATATTTGTACTTATAGACGTCGGGCCATTTTGCCGTGGGATCCGCATCGACCTCATTGCCGGCATCCGGTCGCAGATAGCCACCCCAGCCGGTGATCGGGCTGATCTGCAATTCGGCTGCTAGAACATCTGGAGCGGCCCGATTTCCTCGCCAGTTGCGAATGCCATACCGGCTGCCTTCATAGATGGGCACATCGGAGCCGAGCGCTTCCAGTTGTCGGACACCCGCAGCCACACCCGCTGGCATGGGCGTATTCCCCGAAACAACAGTCACGCCGAGCAGATCGATGTTGGGAGCCCGCTCCAGCAGGAGCATGGCGGTGCCATCGTCGAATAGCTCGACCATGTCAGCGTCCAAGATGACTTTCGTGCGAGGCTCCTGCGAAAATGCAACGCCAGATACTGTTAGCGAAAAAGTCAAAGTCCAGGCAAAGATAGACGGCCTGATATCCATTCTGTCCTCCCATTTTCAATGAAGCCGCGCCGATGGAGCGGAATAAGGCGATAGGATATTATACTGTTTTTCTTGTCAATATGGATGAATACTGACCAGCAGATTGTCGGGGTGAAGTATCTTACAGCCTATATTCAGAAACTACATTCTAAGTTTTGGCATACATCGAGCCGTGCTTGATGTTCAGCCTAGCCTCAATTGTGACGGCTCGGAACGTAATTCGCCGTTCGTCCAACGTATCGCCGTATCGGGCAGGTCAAGGTCGAAATGGGCGCGGTTCAGGAGTGCGTTCGTTATAACCGCGCTCCTCCAAGCCATCAGGCTCAATTGCGGTTCGGCAATGCCATGACAAAGCCTGCCGGCGTTGAGTACAAAAATTCGGTGATCGGCGGGCCCGTTCCAGTCGAGAGCGAAATCAGTGCCGACACGTAAAGACCTGCCCTCGACAACCGACAGTCGATCCTGGATTGCAGAGAGGCATTCAGGCAATGAAAACTTGTAACCCGTAGCGAAGATCAGATGATCCGTGCTGAGCATCTCGATTGTGCCATCGAAACCGTTGCGCATCACGATCGAGAGGCTTGCGCCATCCTGCTTGAGATCAAGAACTTCCCGATGGGGAAGCAAGGCAGCCTGTAGGGCATTGTCGTCCAGATGACGCTGTTCATAAAGGCGCCGATATATGGCTTTGATCGTCGATGCGGAAATGCCGTCGCTCGCAAGCTTTTGATGCTCGACGATCGCATGTCGCCGCGGTTCGGCAAGCTGATGGAACGCGGCTACGTATTGCGGTGTGAAGTGTTCGTCGGTGAACGGTGAATCATCAAGCGGCTGGAAGTTCGGCCGTCTGCTGATCCAACTGATCTCGTTATCGGAGTCTCCGCGTTCCAGCAGATGCTGGAATATCTCCGCACCGCTTTGCCCCCCGCCGATAACCACAATCCTCTTGCCTTTCAGCGTATCCAGTCTCTGTACGGCTTCGCTTGAATGGAATGCGTGTTCGCCCATCACCGATCTGGCCCATTCAGGTACATAGGGCTTCAATCCCACGCCGAGTGAAAGATTGCGGGCCTTTCGAACTTCATTATCGAAAGCTAACTGGAAATGATTGCCGTTAAACGTGACCTCACGGATATTCTGACCGAAATTCAGGCTCTGAATATTCCCTGCAGCCCAAGACAGATACCGCGCAAATTCCTTGCGTGGAATGGCGTCGTAGTCAGCGTTGAGAAACTCATAGAACCGTTTGTGAGCGACCAGATAGGCTGCAAATGTCCAAGGGCTCGTCGGGTTCGTGGCTGTAACCAGATCCTTCATGAACGAGGTCTGGAGTTCGGCACCGCGCAGCATCATGCCCGGGTGCCAGTCGAAATTGGGTTTGCGGTCAAAAAACTGGACGTCTACGTCGGGGATTGAATCGAGCTGCGCTGCCAGGCTGAGATTGAATGGACCAACGCCAATTCCGCATAGATCAAGAATGGAATGTGTCATACTGAAACTCCTTCATTGATATTGGTTTGCGCCTTCCGGGAGGAGAGGGGCGCGATTTCCGCGAGGTAGAGAGGATTATTCAGTTCGGTGCCAAGAGCCGGAACAGGTCGTTCGTTGGCGTCACCATAGCCGATCGCAAGACGGACGCGATTGATGGCTATGCGCGGTATTTTCGGAAGAAACAGATCAAAGATTTTATACCGTTCGGTCAGTTCCGGATGGCTTTGCTGATAAAGCCTCAACCGGGCCGAGAGGCGCATGTAAAAGGATAATTCGGGATAGCCATCGTGAGCGACCAGCGATTCGGAAAGAAACCGCATTACACTCGCAAAATGCCCGGTCTGGAGATGCTGCTGCAGATGGGCCGCCGGTCGGCGTTTCAGTGTCGTCTTTACATCTGCGGGCAATGTTGCCAGCTCCGGAAACTCCTGGTCAATCAGATCGGTGTCACCTTGAAAATCCTTGATCGCCACACCGGCAGGAATGTCGCCGTCCAGAAGAAGCGTGATGTTCTGGCCATGTGCTATGAAGCCAACTCCATAGCAGCACAAGAAATGGTAGAGCGGGATCGCGACCGCGTCGAAAAGACGCTCGAGCCATTGATCATGGGATAGGCCGGAGCGCTCGATCAGGGCGCTTATGACTGGACGCCCTTCATTATCGGACTGCGCCAATGCTCCCATCATCATGGGACGCCAGCCCTGTGGTAAATGCTTTTCCGGACTCTCTCGCCAGATCGCCCCCAACATCTCGCAGAACTGATAGGGTGCGCCTTTCAGTGTTGCAAAGTGCGGATGAGGGTAAAAGGCACCGGCGACTTCCTGCAAAATCTTGACATGCTTTAGTACTGGATCGCTTTTGGCTGTTTCTGCGAGCCAACGTGACAGCGTCGGCCCGATCCGCATATATTTTCCGGGAACGCCACGCCATGCAGACGTATTCAGGATGGTAAGCGGTAGTTTGACATGAAGCGCTCGTCCGCGAACCTGATTGGCGAGTGTCCGCAGGGACTGTTGTGCAATGTAGGTATCGCCGAAACAACCAAGCGGCACCAGTCGTCCGGCAGCAATCTCGCTGGCATATTGGCTGACGATCATTGATTGCCATTGCCAGGGATGGACGGGCAGCAGCATATGCGTGTCGCGGCTGATGCCCGCGTCGCTCATCACAGCGAGCAGGTTGTAATGCTCTTGTGTGCCGAGGCATTCGGCAAGTAATTCAGGCTCCGTAAGATCTTGTGCAAGTGCAAGCTGGCAATGACTTCGCGTGGCGGCGAGCCAGAAAAGCTGGATCGGCGCATCGAATTCCGGCGCATAGGCTTCGGTATCCTGCAAACCCCAGCCCAGCCGACCCTTGTTTGCCGGCGCCTTGGGATGGCCGTCGAGGAGCATTTGCAACTCCGTGTCGGACAGGCTTGCCAGCTCCCCTGCATCGAAGGCGGCACGGCGTACCACAATGCGAGCGTCAGCCATCAGCGTGTTGTAGAGCTCCTTTGCGTAGGTGCAGAAAGTGGCCGGTGAAATGTCCAGAACATCACGCGCATCGGCCAGGAAACCGACTGCGTCTTTTGCCGCGGCTTCTTCCACTGGTGTCACCCGGACAAGGCTTTTCGGATTTATGTGCAACTGCCCCCAGATGCGACGGCGCGCTTCAAAACGGTAGGCAACAGTATCACCGAGTGTCAGTTCCCACGCCGTTTCGGCCTCGTTCAAGGCCAAAGGCGCAAAGCCTTCCTCATACGACAATTCCGAGATAGCTTTGGCAATGGCTGCGCGGTTCACCATTCCCCAAACCTCGTCGTCAACCGCTTTGCGGCCCGGAAGCGGACCAAGGAGGGGCCTTGCAACTGGTTGACGGTTCATAACGGCACCTCCTTGAAAAAGCGGTCCCGTTCGCAGCACACCAGAGCGGCCCGCTTATGAGGAAAATCGAATTCCTTCACCTTGTCATAGCCCACGTCTGCGCAATAGCTGAGCATCTTCTGGTGGGATGCCCGTGGCTCACCAACGATGCGTTGCGTTCGGGGCTCATCAAGGAAAAGATAGTGGGTGACCGAGCGGAAAAGAGCGAGCGTCTTGGGGCGGCCAAGATGACGGGGATTGCCGATCAGGCCGTGCCAGCCGCGATCAAAATCCTCGCTTTCATAATGCGGACCAAGACGGTCCTCACGCGCCCAGTAGAACTCGAAATAGCCTGTCGGCTCGTTATCGAAATTCGCGATGACACCAAAGATATGCGGGTCACGTTCCTGGTCCAGAAGATAGGTCTCAAGCGCCTCCGGGCTTTGCGCCAGCTCCCAAAAAAAGGAGACGCGTCCCTGATTCATCCAGCCATGGAACAGGTCCATATCCGTACGACGATCGATGGGGCGGAAGGAAACGGTCTTGCTCAGGTCCGGTATCCAGCGTTCGTAAAACACACCGGACGGTCGCGGGGGACGAAGCAATGGCAGCCGGTCAGCGGGACCGAGTGTCGACCGGAAACTGGGATAAGGTGTATGGGCAGCCTGTTTGCGCCACAGCAATGGCAACTGGCGTAAAACACTGCGCTCCACTATGGCCAGACCTTCAGCTTCCCGCAGAGCCAAAGCGCTGACTGGAGCAAGTGCGCTGGCTGGCGGTAGTGTTAAAGCCGGAATGTCGGGAAAACGCAAAAAGACGGCATCCAGCAGGGCAGCAAGCAGCATGGGCGCATCGCTATGCAAGGGATCGAGCCTGACTTCTCGCAGCGCGATTGTCGGTCCGTCGAAATCGAGGCTTGCTTCGGCGCGAAACGCTCCGGCTTCGCCGAACAAGAATATACGGCCGTTCTTGTCCAGCCTTGCGGCAAGCCGCTCGGCATTTGCTGCGCAATAATGCCAGGATAATTCACCGCCTATTTCCGTGTGTGGCGAAAGGCGTTCATAGTCACTGCTCTTTGGTTGAACATTCATGGCTTCACCGTGTCGAAAGGGGATTGGAAAACCGGATGTAAGAGGCGAGGGGATCGGTCACGTCTGTGTTTTCATTGATGTTTCCGGCGGAGATCATGAAATTCCCCTTGGCGACCAGCGTGGGGCTGTGAAGGAGATAATCCAGCGCGGTCTTGTCTTGGAGAGGCTCCTTGTGAAGCTGTTCCAGAAAGCGTCGCAGTGCCGCAAAAAGTTCGGTTTCATCAATGAAACGTGTTGAACCCAGCGCAGCAACAAGTGCGAAAACGCCGTTGATGAATAGATAATACCCAACCAGTTGAGCAGCTTCGTCACTGCCGAAAACATGGTCGGTTGCAGCACCTGCCTCCGGCAGATACTCCTTCAAAAACGGCAAGAACGAGCGGACGTAACCCGTACCCTGGCAATCACGGAAATAGAGCGCATTCGGCCAACCATCCTGAAGGCCAAGAACGAGATTTTGCTGATGAGCGCCAAAAAGCAGGCCGTAATCACCTTGGGCAATCATGAAAGGCGCAATGGCAACATCCAGAAAACGTTCGAACCAGCGCTTCGCCACATCGCTCTCCGCAGCCCCCTCCGATGCAGCAATCCGGCGTATGAGGTCTGCGACATGGCTGCCATTCCCATCGGGGTGGCGTTCGCAAAGCGCTGCAAGAACGGCTGCGTGCGGTTGCTGCTCGCAGCGAAACGGGTTTTCCCGGAAAACTGCAATCGTTTCATTGTCGATGGAGCCGTCCGGCAAGCACAGGGATATCCAGCCCGGTTCGCCCATGATGTGAAAATCGGGAAAGCGCTTTTTCAGAGCCTTGCCAATCGTGCCCGTTACGAGCCGGTGAACGTTAATGCCCCGCAGGCATTCGCCTGGTTCCACGATGCGGCGCGAATTGGTAAGCCGGAGGCTGAGCGAGAATTTGAGCATCCAGTCGCTCTCGGGAGAATATATGGCGCGCAAGGAGCTGGTCGCGCGCCAGCAAGGATTGCCGCTGCCAAGATCGGTTATCTTGCCCTGACATTCCAGTTGCTGGATATCCGGGCGTAGCGACAGGCGAGCCGCCTGCCATGGATGCAACGGAATGAGCGGTCGCCCGGCTGCTTTTTCAATCAGTCGGGAACCCGACGCAATCGATGCGATAGCCTCTGTCACGTCGAAGCCATCGGCTGCTCCCTGTGCCAGCAGTCCGGGCTCTATAGCCCACCACCGCAAAGCAAAGGCATTGCCATATTCCGGACCGAAGCGGTGGTTGTCGTCATCGGTGAACTCATCCCGGCTGCGCGGAAACGGGTGTACCGCATGACCAAACCGCAGCGCTTTCTCAGCTCTGATGAAATCAGGGTCAGATTCAGCAAAAGGTCGCTCATCGGTGGCTTCCCGGAGAAGACGCGCGATCGACCGCATACTGCCCAGCACTCTTTGCTGGAAGAGTAGTTTCGCATCGGGTGAAACGTTGCCACCGATTTCGTCCTCTTTGATAAGCAGGAGCGCCAGTTCCGGCAAGCTTATGGGTTCCAACCGGTCCCCATTGGATTTCCACATCGGCGTGCCGAAGCAATGATATCCGGCAAGCGACCAGAAAATTACAGGCACTCTGACCTCGGTATCTGACGCTGCAAGCTTCAGAAGCAAGCTCGTTTTGGTTCCAGTCTTTGCCGGCGATGAGTTTCTATATAATAATTCCCAGTTTTTCCACTCTCTTATTAGAGAATTAAGAAATATATTTTCCGATACAGCGAAGTAATTTATGTTAATTACTCTGTTCATTTCGCCTCTCCGAAATAAATTCTGATTTTTGTTTACTTATTGCTTCTGCATTGCTACCGATATCGAAAATTAAACATGCGGTGATTTCCATGGTTGTCGATGATGCTGCGCGTAAAATATCCTCCCGTCTTTCGATCGCCGTTTCGACTATCGGCTTCAATCAGACCGCATTCATTGCGCTTGTCCCTCTCATCGCGACTGCGACGGGTCTGCAAACGGCTGAGATCGGTTTTACAGCGGGGCTTGGTGCAGTGGCCTTTGTTGTCAGTGCTCCCTTGTGTGGAATGCTCGGCACTCGAATTGGCGCGCGGCGCGCGCTGTATTGGCTGGGGCTCGTACTCGTGTTGGCGCAGCTCATCTTTCTGGTGTTGATGATGATGGGCCCGCTGCCCTATGTGATGGCTCTCGGTTTGCTCGTAATATCGCGTTTCGTTTATGGAGCGGCATCCGCTGGAATCATGCCGATTGCTCAAGCCTGGGTTTCCGGATTGCTGCCGCAAACGGAGCGCACCGTTGCTCTGGCACGTCTCAGCGCGGGTCTCAGTATTGGCCGCATTCTCGGTTCGGCTGCGGCAGTAACCGCCAGTGTTATGCCTTTTCTGCCGCTTGTTCTGCTTGTTGCAAGCCCGCTCAGTCTGCTGCTGGTGCCGGCTGCCAAGGACACTGTCGGTAAAATTGGTCAACGCTCCGATAGTCCGGCATATCTTTCTCCACTCGACGGGCGTCTGCTGCCGTTCCTCGGACTTGGATTTCTGGTCACGATGTCCTTCGGACACGTCCAGATGATACTCGGGCCGTTGCTGCAACTGCGTCTTGCCGTCGGTCCGGCCGAGGCAACCGCTGCTGCGGGGATCACGCTGATCGTCGTGGCGCTCGCGATGATCGCAACGCAGATACTTGTCATTCCCCGGTTGCGGCTCGACAACAGAAGCTGCGTTATCCTTGGCACGGTTCTTCTGGCTGCTGGTGTCCTGCTGGTGGTGGCGACACCCCTCGCTTATACAAGCCTCGGCGGACTGGTGGCGGGTGGAGCAGGAATGGCGATTGCCACGCCCAACTATCTTGGATGGCTGACCGGCAGGATGGAGCAGAAAGAACAAGGTGCTGCTGCTGGCTGGCTTGCAAGCGCTCATGTACTCGGACAGGGAGCGGGCGCGATCTCCGGCGGCTATTTTTTCACAATCTCTGCGCAGGCGCCGCTTGTTGCCAGCGCGATCCTTGCCGCCATGGCTGCGCTTCTCGCCTTCTCGATGAAGGCCCGAAATGCATAAAAAAGAAGAGGGATTCTGATTCATGACTGCTCCCTGCGATTGGCATCAACGCCCGTCGTCGGTAGTGCCTTGAGCATGCTAATCGTTGCGAGAACGGCCAGCCCCGAAAGCGCTGCGGCCAGAGCGAAGAGAAGGCCGTAGCCCAGACGATCTGCAAGAATGCCGGAAGCCATCGAACCGGCGAGATAGACAACAATCTGCGCACAGGCGAGGATCGTAAAATCAGTTCCGGGCTGATCGGGCGATGTGACGCTCATGAAAAGGCTGTAGAGCGCAACGATTTCCATGTAACGAATGATCGTCTGAAATGCCGATGCCCCATAAAGTGGCCAGATTTCACCCAGAGCGCCGAAGGCATGCAGGGTGAACAGCAGGAAGCAGATTGTTCTCAAACTCCCCAGAAGCCCAAGCACAGCGGCGACACCATTGCGACGAATAAGAATGGCGGCGATGGCAGAACCGGCAATGCCTGCGGTTGCGGCGGCGGCACCCGACAGATAGCCGATCACGTCGAGCGGAACGCCCGCATCCACCAGATAAGGCCCCTCCATGGCTTTCATCAGCCCTTCGCTTGCCCGATAGATCAGTGCGATCCACAGGATCTGCCGTGCTTCGGTGCGGCGCAGGAAATGCATGATCGAGGGGCGTGAAAGAGCCCGCCCGTCGAGCAAGGGTGCCGGGTCGGTTTCCCGCATCGACAAAGCGGCGATCAGAGGAATGAGTGAAAGAAATGCGATCGTGCCAAGCATGATCGTCCAGCCCACATGGTGATAAAGCATCAGTCCCAGTGTTCCGCCGATCAGCACGCCGAAGGCAACCGCACCACCCTGAATGGCGTTGCCGAGAGGTCGGTCTGCCTCGCCGAGATATTTTGCAGCGTAGCCGTCGGTCGCGATGTCTTGTGTGGCGAGTAAAAGCGACGCGATGAAGCCGACAATGAAAATCCCGGTGACGTTATCTGGCCCCAGTGGAATGAGGCACATAATGGCTGCAATGATCCCACATTGGGTAAGGACGACCCAGCCGGCCCGGTGAGACCGTGCCCATGGTCTGAAGCGGTCGACCAAAGGTGCCCACGCAAATTTCAAGACCATTGGTAGAAGCAGAATGGAAAACATGCCGATGGCCGTGCGTGACACATCCTGCTCCCGCAAGATGGGAGGCAGGGCGGCGGCAAACAGATAGGTCGGAATGCCCTGAGCCAGATACAGACCTGCAAGGACACAGAACAGTCGCGTTCGTGATGAGGGGCGGGCGATGGAAGAGGGGGCAATCGTCATCGCCGATAACCCTTTTGGGACTGGCGGCCTGCCGGGCAAGTCGTGGTGCTAATAAGTGTCTTCATCGCCCGACCCTGCCTCAGAACGTTACTTTGTAGGAGAGGAAAACGCTCCGCCCCAGTCCTGCGACAGGTGCGTTGCGCGTGGCCGTTGCAGTGGGGTTGATGTAATAGGTGTCGAAGACGTTGCGGACCGCGAGACTTGCTTCGCTGCCGTTCTCGAAAGTTTTCGAGAATGCCATGTTGACCAGCGTGGCGTCGTCGATCTGCTGGCCCTTGATACGGTCGCGACCGGAGAAATATTCAACTTCACCCCGGACCTTGTAACCGCCTTCGAACGACACCGTGGTAAAGGCGAGCCCCTTCCAGGTGGTCGGAATACGATTATTGGGAAGGTATTCGTCCGAACCGATGCTGCCGTCGCCATTGGCGTCGTATTTGCCTTCCTGATAGGCAACCAGACCGCCAATCGTGAACATCGAATTGATGTCGTAGTCGGCTCGCGCCTCCACGCCCCAGATGCGTTCCTTCTGCTGGCTTACGCGGTTTGCCGCTATGTCGTAGTTCACACCATCCTTGGAGGTGGAAATATAACTGCTTACTGTGCTGCGTAGATCGCCCCAATCGCCGCGAAGACCCGCTTCATAGGTATTGACCAGTTGGGGTTTTGGCGCGATGTCGGCATAGCTGATTGTATAGTCAGGCGTGCCGCGACAGCCGTAGATGGCGGCGATCGATCCGTAAGCATCGCAGATTTCCGCAAGCGAATTCACACCGGCGCGGCGTGTGAAAGCGCCAATATCGGTAAGGCTGTAGCCTTGCGAGAAATTACCGAAGGCCTGCACTTCTTCCGTGACGTCGTATACCGCTCCCGCGTTGAAGGTCCATGCATTGTAGTCGTACGAACCGCCGAGTACGCTGATTGCGGGATAGATATTCGCCAGAGACCGGGCAGGCCAGGCAACGGCCGCTGGCCGGGTGAAGTCGTTCACGTCAAGGTAAAACTGGTCGAAGCGCGCGCCACCCTGCAAACGGAACCGCTCTGTGACGGGAACTTCGGCCTGCGCAAAAGCCGCGATGGAATTCTGCGTCATCGGGGCGATTGCATCTTCGTCGTTCAGAAGGGTTTGCGCCACCTTGTCGTAGGCATAATCCACGCCCCAGGTCAGTTTGCTGCCATTGGTGATGAAGTCCATCGGCGTCGTGATGGTCATGTTCATGCCCGATCGGTCGAAATCATATTTCGACTGGTTGAACCACGCCGTGGGCTGCCGGGGATTTCCCGAATAATAGACCTGAGTGTTCACGGCCGAAAGTTCGGTGAACGGGGACTGCTTGAAGATCTTGTTATAGAAAGCCTTCACTTCCAGATTGCCGAGGGCAAAATCCTGATCAGTATATTTTGCGGTCAGATATTTGGAATCCTCGCGAAGCGGTTCGCCGGTATAGTTCGAACCGAATCTTGGTGAAACCGGGTTCGTCGTGTAGTCGGTGAACCATTCCGGCTTCTGCTTGGCATAGGTCCAGTCAAAGCTGACTTCAAACCGGCGCGGTCCGCTTTCATAGCCCACGACGCCGAAGAAATTGCCGTTGACCATTCTGTCGCCGCCGCCTTGTCCGAGCATGGCGTCGGATGGCATTTCATTGCCATGCCCGTCATAGGTACGACGGGTCCAGTCGCCGGTTCCGGAGAAATAATAGTCGAGCTTTTCCTTCCGGCCCTCGATGGACACACTCGTTTCCGGTGCTGTCGATTTGCCGAGGTTTTCCGTGTAACCGGAAAGGCCGGTGCGCACAGTGACAGTCGGCTTGTCGCTGCTGCCCCGCTTGGTGATGAAATTGATCGTTCCACCGGTTCCCCCGGCACCGTAGAGGCTGGAAGCTCCGTTCACGACCTCAATACGTTCAACAGAATTGAGGTCGATCATCGACAGGATGCGAGACAGGTCGCGCAGCGGCGTATTGCGGGGAACACCGTCAACCATGATCAGAACACTGCGACCGCGAAATGTTTCCGATGCGCCGGATATGGTCTGGTTGCTTGGTGCAAAACCGGGAACCAGACGCGAAATCAAATCGCTGGCATTCGGCGAGATTCGCATCGCCTCTTCGACTTGTTCCCGATCGATCACTTGGACGGATTGCGCGACGGCGGCAATTGAACTCTCGTTGCGTCCGGCGGTTATAATGATCTGGTCCAGCCGTGTAGCCCCTGCTTCGTTGTCTGCAGGCGTCTGTGCAAGCGCGGTCGTCGTAAACCCGCAACCTGAGAGCAGCAGAATTATAAATTGCCTGTTCATCGTTTTCCCCGAGTAAGATTAGTCAATGAAATCCGGTGGATAGTCTGTCAGCCACGCCGGTCTTTCATCAGTCAGTTACAGTTACCCCCTGGACGCAAAGGACATGGTGCCCGGCTAGGAGGGTGGTCCATGATCATCTCCTTTTTGTCGTCCCGCCTTCATTCGGTGCTGAGAGCACTGGCCGTCACCGCGAAAGTCGTTTAAACTAGATCATTATTGTCAACTTTATAGGGTGGCCTGTATATTCGGCTTGGTTTCCTGCGAAAATTGATAGGACCAGGACGAACTGACCTGAGGTCATTTACCCGTGTTGCAAGGATGCATCATGATTCCGTCTAAGCAGATCGAAACGATCGTTCCGCAGCGCTTTGATATTGCCGAAATAGGGAATGAGAAGGAGCGCAAGCTCTGTGCTTCGACGCTCACAACGATTGTGGGTGACGTCTCGCTGGCTCTGGACGAATCCGGACATGGTGCCGCCCGGGGCATCTATTGTTCGGTTGGTGAGCTTCGGCTGATGACCTGTTACTTTCCGCCTTGCCCGATAGCTGTGCAAGGTAAGGGAGAACACCAGTCCGATCAGGTTCTTATGGTCCGAAGCATGGAGGGGCGGCTTTGTATCAACCAGTCTGGCCATACGTTGATTCTGAAACCGGGAGATGTAGTTTTCCTGCCCTCGGATAAACCGTTCGAATGGCGGCTTCCTGAAGGTGGTCGCATCGATTGCGGCAGCTTGCCTGCAAACTATTTTCCGGTTTCGAGGCAGGCATTGGAGAATTTATTGATGCGTCCAATCCCCAAGGCGCACCCGCCATTGAAGCTTCTTATTACACACGGTGCCTATCTGCTTATGCGTGGAGCACATGCACCGGGCGAAGCTGAAATGATTGTCGCCCACTTCCGGCAGGTTCTTCCAATGGCTTTGGAGTTTCTTCGTGATGATAAGCGGAACCATCGTTCGGGTACGAGCCTGATGCAAATAAAGGCTTTCATTGAAACGCGGCTGCCGGATGCGACCTTTGATCTTGGTTCGGTTGCGGCAAAGTTTGGCGTTACTGCACGCCACGTTCAAAAACTCTTTCAGGCTGAGGATACGACATTCTCCCGCTACGTGCTCCAGCGCCGGTTGGGCATGGCCCAATTGCGCGTTTCGCGGCAAAGCAATCACTCTATTAGTTCAATTGCTTACGAGGTTGGTTTCGGCGATCTTTCCTATTTCAACCGGGCGTTTCGCCAGCATTTCGGTATGACACCATCGGCAATGCGTGGTCGACGCGATGTGTCAGACCGCGTCCCGAAAAATGCGAAACGATTTTCGGACAAGATGCGCGTCAAAACAAACAGTCAGAGCGCCGATCCGGTTCAGTCGGATCGAACCGCGCTCTAACGATCTCCGTTCAAGTTCTGCTTCATATGGAACGAACGTCCAATGCCTTGCGGTTTGTCGCATGGACAGCCGAAAATTGAGACAATGTTTTTCATCGGAAAAACCGCATTGCGTCTATCCGGTGACGCAATGCGGTTCGAATGTTCAGCCCGTCACGTCCATTCGGTCGTGACGAGGTTTTTATGGAAGGCTTACTTCTGCCAGCTCTTGACCAGTTCGTCGTAATTGACCGTAACCGGCTTTTCCTTCTCGTTTTCTATCTTCAACTGAGGAGCGAGGTTGCCCTTGGAAACGGCATCCTTGTTCCAGTATTCGATGTCATGCTCTTCGGCGAGTTTCGGTCCGATGTCACCTTGAACCCCTGCGCGCTCCAGACGCGCGAGGACTTTTTCCTGTTCCGCGCAAAGCGAATCCATTGCTCCTTGCGCTGTTTTCGCACCTGACGATGCGTCGCCGATCGCCTGCCACCAAAGCTGGGCCAGCTTTGGATAGTCAGGAACGTTGGTGCCGGTTGGCGACCACTGTACCCTAGCTGGAGACCGATAGAACTCGACGAGACCGCCGAGCTTGGGTGCCCTGTCCGTAAAGCTCTGGTGATGGATGGACGAGTCACGGATGAAGGTCAGTCCCACATGGCTCTTTTTCACATCGACCGTCTTGGACGTCACAAACTGCGCATAGAGCCACGCAGCCTTGGCGCGATCATCTGGAGTGGATTTCATCAGTGTCCAGGAACCCACGTCCTGATAGCCGAGCTTCATGCCGTCTTTCCAGTAAACACCGTGCGGGGACGGGGCAACGCGCCATTTGGGCGTTCCGTCCTCATTCACAACGGGAAGTCCGGGCTTGGCCATATCCGCTGTAAACGCCGTGTACCAGAAGATCTGCTGGGCAATATTGCCCTGCGATGGGACAGGACCGGATTCCGAGAAGGTCATGCCCTGGGCTTCCGCCGGAGCATAGGCCTTGATCCAGTCGAGATACTTCTGGATGGCGTAGACTGAAGCCGGCCCGTTGGTGTCGCCGCCGCGCGCGACGCACGAGCCGACGGGACGCGACTGGTCATCGACCTTGATGCCCCATTCATCGACAGGCAATCCGTTCGGCAAGCCCTTGTCACCGTTACCGGCCATGGAGAGCCAGGCATCGGTGAAGCGCCAGCCGAGTGACGGGTCCTTCTTGCCGTAGTCCATATGGCCGTAGACCTTTTTGCCATCAAGCTCGCGACCGGTGAAGAATTCGGCGATGTCCTCATATGCCGACCAGTTGACCGGAACGCCGAGATCGTAACCATACTTGGCTTTGAAGTCGGCCTTGTTCTTTTCGTCGTTGAACCAGTCGTAACGGAACCAGTAGAGGTTGGCGAACTGCTGGTCGGGAAGCTGGTAGAGTTTCTTGTCCGGGGCAGTGGTGAACTTGCTGCCGATGAAGTCGTCCAGATCAAGGCCCGGGTTGGTAACATCCTTGCCTTCATTGGCCATGAAGTCGGTCAGGTTGCGCACTTGCTGATAACGCCAGTGCGTGCCGATCAGATCGGAGTCGTTGACCCAGCCGTCATAAAGATTCTGGCCGGTCTGCATCTGGGTCTGGATTTTTTCGACGACATCCCCTTCCTGAATGATGTCGTGCGTGACCTTGATGCCGGTGATGGCGGTAAATGCGGGCGCCAGCACCTTGGATTCATAGTCATGGGTGGTCAGCGATTCCGAAACGACTTTGATATCCATGCCTTGGAAAGGCTTGGCTGCATCGATGAACCACTGCATTTCCTTTTCCTGATCGGCGCGCGACAGGGATGAAAGATCGCCGATTTCCTTGTCGAGAAATTGCTTCGCCTCATCCATTCCTGCCGAAGCTGCACCTGTCATTGCCAGCACGATGAGTGCTGTAGTCGTCATTAGATGCCGTCGCATGTTGATCCTCCCAAAGCTTGCGAGTGCATATCGACTTTTTGGGCGCGGTATGTCCCCCGAGCCCACTACTGCATGAAGCGGACGTATCTCGCTTCGGACTCCTTATACAAAGCGGAATACGCCAATGGCGTAGACCACTGAAATGGCAAGAGCCCACCAAAGGTTCGGACCAACCAGTCCAAGCCATGCCAGATTGATGAATGCGCTGCCGAGCAGCGAGATGAACAAGCGGTCGCCGCGTGTTGTTTCGAACCGCAGGATGCCGTTGCGCGGCGAGCCGCCGGGCGAGACATATTCCCAAACGCACATGCCCAGCAGCAGAAACGCTATCGCGCTGAAAAACGCCGCGGTCTGCCAGGTCCAGGCCATCCAGGAAAAGTCGGGCATATGAAACATTGTCATACCCTCCCCAGGGCGAAGCCCTTGGCGATGTAATTGCGGACAAACCAGATCACCAGTGCGCCGGGTATCAGCGTCAGAACACCGGCCGCAGCGAGAAGTCCCCAATCCATACCGGCGGCGGAAACCGTGCGCGTCATCGTGGCGGCGATGGGCTTCGCGTCTGTCGTCGTGAGCGTGCGCGCAATCAACAACTCCACCCAGGAGAACATGAAGCAGAAGAATGCTGCCACGCCGATGCCTGATGCGATCAAGGGCATGAAAATCTTCACGAAGAATTTTGGAAACGAATAGCCATCGATATAAGCTGTTTCGTCGATTTCTTTCGGCACGCCTGACATGAAGCCTTCCAGAATCCACACTGCCAGCGGCACATTGAACAGACAATGCGCCAGTGCGACCGCGATATGGGTATCGATGAGCCCGAAGGCTGAATAGAGCTGGAAGAACGGCAGGGCGAAGACGGCCGGTGGCGCCATGCGGTTGGTCAGGAGCCAGAAGAAGAGGTGTTTGTCGCCCAGAAAATTGTAGCGCGAAAAGGCATAAGCCGCGGGTAGCGCTACCGAAACTGAAATCACCATGTTCATGACGACATAGATGATCGAGTTGATGTAACCCGAATACCAGGCGGAGTCAGTAAAGATGGCGCGATAGTTCTGCAAGGTCGGCTGGTGTGGAAAGAGCGTCAACGACGTCAGGATCTCCTGATTGGTCTTGAAGCTCATATTGATGAGCCAGTAGATCGGGATCAGCAATAACACGATATAGATCGTCGGGATCAACCAGCCGAACCGCGACGTGTCGCGTCTGCCTGATCGCTGTCTGATGGTGCTTGCAACCGGCACAATGGCAGGTGTGCCGCCCACAGCGGCCTCCGTAGCGGTTCCTACAGAAGCTCCTTGCACGGCGTTCATCTCACACCTCCTGATCGTGGCTTGTCATGACGGTGTAGAACACCCACGACAAGAGCAGGATAATGAGGAAGTAGATCAATGACATAGCCGCTGCTGGCCCCAGATCGAATTGACCGAGTGCCATTTTGACCAGATCTATCGACAAGAAAGTCGTCGAATTGCCCGGCCCGCCGCCAGTCACCACAAAAGGCTCGGTATAGATCATGAAACTATCCATGAACCGGAGCAGAACGGCGATCAGCAGAACGCGCTTCATCTTGGGTAGCTGGATGTAGCGAAATACCGAAAAGCGCGAAGCCCCATCAATCCTTGCTGCCTGATAATAGGCATCGGGGATGGATACGAGGCTCGCATAACACAGCAGCACCACAAGGCTGGTCCAGTGCCAAACGTCCATGACGATGACTGTCACCCAGGCATCGAACGGATCGTTGACATAATTGTAATCCAGTCCGAGCCAGTTGGCGTAATAGCCGAGCAAACCGATGTCACTGCGTCCGAAAACCTGCCAGATCGTGCCGACCACGTTCCACGGGATCAGCAAGGGCAATGCCATGGTGACCAGACACACCGGGACCCAGAAGCCCTTTTTGGGCATGTTGAGCGCAATCAGGATACCAAGAGGTATCTGGATAGCCAGGATGATGAATGAAAAAATGAGATTGCGCCCAAGCGCATCCCAGAAGCGACCGGAGTGAAGGATCTGTTCGAACCAGTCTGTTCCAGCCCAGAAGAACTGGTTGTTACCGAACGTATCCTGTACCGAATAATTCACTACTGTCATGAGCGGAATGACGGCGGAAAAGGCGACCAGCACCAGCACCGGCAGGACCATGAACCAGGCCTTGTTGTTCCAGCTTTTTTCCACAGTCAGCCCTCCATTCCCACGCGCCACGAATCCGCGAATATACCGATTGCCTTCGGATCGAAGGTCACATGCGGATCAGTGGGTACCTCGTCATTCTCGCCGATCACGATGGCCAGTTTCTGCCCCTCGAAGCCCGCCCGCACGATGCGGTAACGTCCGATATCCTCTACCTTGTCGACACGGATCGGCAGACCTTCACGACCGAGCCTGACAAATTCCGGTCGGATACCCAATTCGATGCGTGTTGCATCGCCAATCTGCGGTGTGCCGGGCAGCGGAATGGTTTGCGCGCCCACTGTTGCGGTGTGGCCTTCGATCCGGGCTGGCATGAGGTTCATGCCCGGCGAGCCGATGAAATAGCCGACGAATGTATGCTTCGGACGCTCGAACAATTCCGCCGGGGTGCCGATCTGTACGATTTCCCCATTATGCATCACCACGACCTTGTCGGCGAATGTCAGTGCCTCCGTCTGGTCGTGTGTGACATAAACCATCGTGAAACCCGTTTGACGGTGCATGCGCTTCAGTTGCGAACGCAGCACCCACTTCATGTGCGGATCGATAACCGTCAGCGGTTCGTCAAAAAGGATCGCGTTTACATTCGCGCGTACCAGACCCCGACCTAGTGAAATCTTCTGCTTCTGATCGGCCGTCAGTCCGCGCGCGCGCCGCCCGGCAATGCCGTCGAGGTCCGTCATCTCCAGAATGTCCTTGACGCGACGTTGCACTTCCGCTTCCGGCATACGACGGTTACGCAGCGGAAAAGCAAGATTGTCAAAAACAGTCATCGTGTCGTAAACAACAGGAAACTGGAAAACCTGCGCAATATTGCGATCCTCAGTGGCAAGTTCGGTCACGTCCTGGCCATCGAAAAGGATACGCCCTTCGGTCGGCTGTAGAAGGCCGGAGATGATGTTGAGCAGAGTTGTCTTGCCGCAGCCGGAAGGGCCGAGCAGTGCATAGGCACTGCCGTTCTCCCACTCATAATTGACCATGTTGAGTGCATATTCACCTGCGGCCTGTGCCTTTGCATTATAGGCGTGGCGGATATGATCGAGAGTGATACGTGCCATCGTCGCCTTCCTACGTTGCCAGATCGACCACATGGCCGACTGCACGGCCGGTTTCGTCGAATGCCATCAGGTGTCGTGTGTCGAGATAGACTTCGATTTCGCGGTCGGGCTCGAGGATCTGGATGCCGTGCGCCAGCATAACCCAACGATCCCCTTCGTAATCGAGATGTATAAAGCTCTCCGATCCGGCGATCTCGGACACCAGAGTACGGGCTCGAATGGGAACCGTCGTGTTCTCGATTGGCTGCACAAGCAGGTGATGCGGCTGAAAAGCGATGGTCAGCGGACCGTCGTTTAATTTGGCCAACTGGCCCGGCACGGGAAGGGCGGGGCGATCGGCCCGTAGGAAACGGTCGCCTGACTTGACCATGCGCGCCGTGTTCAAGGGCGGGTCGGCAAATGTGCGTGCTGTGACGAGGTCGAGAGGGCGGCGATATACATCAATTGTACGGCCAAACTGGGTGATGCGGCCTTGCGAGAGCGCAGCCGTATTGCCACCGAGCAGCAGGGCTTCCGAAGGCTCGGTCGTTGCATAGACGAAGATCGCGCCGGATTCGGCAAAGATGCGCGGCAGCTCTTCGCGTAATTCCTCACGCAGCTTGTAGTCGAGATTTGCCAGCGGTTCGTCGAGCAGCACCAGATTGGCCTTTTTCACGATGGCCCGGGCAATCGCCGTGCGCTGTTGCTGGCCACCGGAAAGGTTGAGCGGTGTACGATCCAGATAAGGCGTCAGCTTGAGAAGTTCCGCTGCCTTGCGAACCTCACTGTCGATTTCCGACTGTGCCTTGCCGGCAATGCGCATTGGCGAGGCAATGTTTTCGTAGACGGTCAAGGCCGGGTAATTGATGAATTGCTGATAAACCATCGCCACATTGCGCTTCTGCACGGGCATGCCGGTAACATCCTGCCCATCGAACAGGATCGAGCCCTCGCTTGGCTTGTCCAGTCCGGCCATCAGCCGCATCAGTGAAGTCTTGCCGGACAAGGTGGGGCCGAGCAGGACATTCAGGCTTCCGCGTGGAAGAATGAGGCTTGTGGAATGGATATGAGTCTCTCCACCCACTATTTTTGTGATACTTCGCAATTCCAGCATATGTCCCGAGGCCTCCTCCAACCGTCGGAATTATTGCGCTTATTGGCTAATCCCCTCAATATGGGCTTTCAGGGACTGTGTCTTACCCTTTATGAGCAACCTGCCCGGTCTGTTTCTTCGCAACAATTTCTGTTCTACGGTCAGTCTCGTCACGAGTTCAAGAAGCGTGCGTACTTCAACCTTGATGAGGGCGTTCCCAAAAGACCCTATCCAACATACTACAGCACAGCACCAGTCGCTCAACAAGCGCGAGCCTTCACGTGAGGCAGCGCGACAAGCAGAGACATCTTCGGTGTTCGAACAATCCCGGTTCGGATTATTTTGATAAGCAGACAATTCGCAATTTTGACGATAGCGCAGAGCGCAACTATTACCCCTGACGGTCATGAGTGGCTGGCCAGGATCAAAACAATTCGTGTCGGTCAGAGCCCTGACGTAACCCCGTCTGACTGCCGTTCTCGCGATATCTCTAACGTTGATATCACCGTTATCTGAAGAGAGGGCACGCGCATTCGCAACTGACATGTTCCTCCGCTCGATCACACGTTCGGCCTTTGCCGGTGTGAAAGTGAATTAATGAAAATCGAAAACAAAAGGAAAGTCAAATGAAGATAATTGTTTCAATTGCGAAACCTGCTCAGCCGCTGCTCAGACGCCATTCGCATCAGGTGACCTGGCGAAATGATGGTGCGCGTTCGTTGTGAACGGCGTGAGTTGGTTGGCTCAGGAAAATGGTCAAAATCCAGAGGCGATATGAACCGCGTTTACGCCAAACACTCAAGGGAACATTGTGTATAGCAATGGCTACGCCGAAGCATCGCCCGGAAATCAACTGCAGCCCCTCGGAGCAGACCTCCTGCTCAATGAGGGATGAATGAGCAAGAGACTACACCGAAGGTGTAGGGCGCGTGGTAGCGCGCCCCTGTCACTAATAGTGGCCCCGCCTCACACGTGGCCCACTGTAATAGTGGTGCCTGTGATGGTTGCGCCAGGCATTGTGCCTGTAATGACGGTGTGAATGCCAGCGCGGTCCACGATAGTGGCGGTGATGCGAACGCCAATGGTTCCGCTTGTAATGATGCCGTTTGTTCCAATGTTTCCGTGAATGATGGCCTCGATGGTCCCGGACCTGTTCGACATTTGAACTCAAGTCCGGCTTTGCAACGTTGAGCGTTGGTGCCGCGTTTGCTGCGCCCGCTCCGATCAGCATCCCGACACCGAGAACACCGGCGATCAGTCCTTTAACTAGGTTCATTCTGCGTACTCCTTTCAAGTTCGCATCCTGGTACCTAGCGCATGAACTGACGATGAACAGGAAAATACAGGAAATATCCGGCTTGATGGTCATGCAACATTTCCAGTCAAAAACTGTATCAGACTAGCACCTGCGGGCTTCAACGACTACGTATAGGAATGAGTTCGTGCCTATGAAAGCGTAAGGGAGAAATATGCTTAGAACTGGCGTCGTTGGAACCATTGTGATGCTGTTTGCAGTTTTTCCTGCTGTGGCAAACGACGCGCAACTGGTCGCCGATATGGCTTCCAAGTGCTGGAAGTTGCCCGAGGACATGGACTATCAACGAGCGTCTGCAACTTTCGAGGTTACATATAATGCCGAGGGCGAGTTGGTGCGCATCGTCACTGTCGAGTATCAGCCAGTTAGGCGGGCAGGTCGAGAATTTGCAATCAGCGCTCAGCAGGCGTTGAATGAATGTGCGGACAAAACTCCGGTCAAGTCCCGGACGATCCGGGTCGTAATGCGATATACGGCACCTGCATCGGATGGACCATTGATCATGAAGAAGCCTCTCCGGTAGCCAGACAGTATTCCCGCGAACGGCAAGGTGTCCCTCACATTACCTGATTGACGGTTATGGCGATCATGTGGAGGACGTCGTCAGCGGAGCAGCCGCGGGAGAGGTCGTTTGCGGGTTTTGCGAGGCCCTGGAGCACGGGACCGATGGCCTGTGCTCCACCGATGCGCTGGGCGATCTTGTAGCCGATATTGGCGGCTTCCAGATTGGGGAACACGAAGATATTGGCATTGCCCTTCAAAGGAGAACCGGGTGATTTGGCATGGCTGATCGCCTCCACGAAAGCGGTGTCGAACTGCAACTCGCCATCGATGCACAGATCGGGTTTGCGCTCCCGCACCGTCCGGGTTGCCTGAACGACCTTCGATACGCGTTCATGCGCGGCGCTGCCGCCGGTGGAGAAGGACAGCATGGCCACGGCCGGGTCTTTCTCGGTCAGTTGGCGGTATGAGTCTGCCGACTGGATGGCGATATCGGCCAGTTGGGCGGAATCCGGTTCCACCACGAGGCCACAGTCGGCAAAGACGAAAGCGCCTTTCTTTTGATGATGCGACTGGCACAACAGCATCAGGAAGAAGCTGGAGACAAGCGAAGCGCCTTCGGCCTTGCCGATGATCTGCAGGGCATGGCGCACCACATCGGCTGTCGTTGCAACCGCACCGGCCACGGTTCCATCCGCATCGCCCTCCCGCACCATCATGGCGGCAAAGCCGAGCGGTGTCTTCACCATAGCTTCGGCCTGTTCTTCGGTCATGCCCTTGGCCTGACGCAACCGATAGAGTTTTTGCGCGTAATCTGCGCTTCTGTCCGATGTTTTGGGATCGATGATCGCGATCTTTGAACCGTCGATCTGCCTGCCGATGATATTTTCGGACCCCAGAAGCGTGACGCGGGCAATGGCTTCCCGTTCGGCACGCAGCGCCGCATCGATGATGCGCGGGTCTTCGCCTTCGGCCAGCACGATGTGGCGTGGCCTTGA
>NZ_JBTXLQ010000010.1:0-85685 GCF_054871705.1 Brucella sp. LJL56 | reverse complement strand
GCAGCGCTTTCAGCGACAACGTATCTGCATGCTCGACCGTGGGAAGGCGCCGCTTCGTCATAAAGGGAGTGAATCATGATTTACGGAAAACGGGAATCCCTCTTGCCACCAAATCTGCTCCAGTTACGGCGTGAGTGCCTGTTGCTGTCGCAGTTCCTGATCGTAACGCTCCAGCGCCCTCTCAACGAGCTTGTTGATGGGCTGGCCGGTGTGTCTGGCCAGAGAACGGGCCAGATCGCGTGCTTTGGAGCTGCGCACGGACAGTTGCTGTTCGGACATCGCCTTTTCCTCATTGTCTTGTCGGTCAACATAGCAATCTGCGACCAAAATGGCGAGATTTATGCTATAGATGGCTAGAGTCCGATAACCTATACTTATCATATGTTAATGGCCCAACCCAACAGCATCACCAGTGCCGGACAGTAAATAATACCTGGTGTCCGTTTGAGAATTTGTTTACCATGTTTTCAATGCGTTACGATCCCGACCATTTGCCTCTGACGGCCTTGCTGCAGCCGCTGGCGCGCGCCAGTGAAGCCTTGGCACGTCTCGATGAACGCCTTGCCCACTCGCCGGTCGGCCAAGGCTTGATCGAGCGGTTGCATTTTGCCGATGCCTGCGCGTCGTTGTGGCTCGATGGCGAACTGGTCGAAATGGAAGATCTCGTCCTGCATGAGGCAGCGCGCGATATCCGCTCACCCAGTCATGCGCTCACCATTGCCCGCGACGTGCTGCAGACCCGACGGCGCATTGCCGCGCAAGCACCGGACTGGGCGCTGAGCCCAGACGGTTTGCGCCGTCTGCGGCACGCGGGGCAGGCGTGGCCTGCAGCATCTCCTGGGGATGGCGGTATCGTCGCGGAAAGCGAAAACGCCGCGGTGTATGACGGGGCGGTTGATCGGCAGGATCGGAACGGGGAGGGGAGAAACAATCGTTGGGAGGACGGGCTCGAGCCGCCCGGCATCGATCTCGACGCCATCGACGCGGTTCTGGCACGGTCCGAAACCGTTCTCGTCAAAGCGAGACAGCCGCAGCGGTTGCCGAAGCCGGAGGCTGACCCGCTGATCCGCGATCCCGAATGGGATGAGGACGAACGGCTCGACGAATGGCGAACCCTGTTGCGTTCGATCGGCGATCTGCCGCCGGTGTTACAAGCCGTCCTGGCGCTCGATGCCTGGAACGAGCTCGCGGTGTTGCAGCGGGCGCCGTGGCTTGGCCGCTTGCTGGCGGCATCGCTGCTACGGCGCGAAGGTCTGACCTCGAAAGCGCATCTGCTGGCCTTTAATATCGGCCTGAAAACTATCCGCGTCGACCGGCGGCGGCATCGCAATTTTGAAATGAGGATTACCGCCAGTCTCGAGGGGCTGATGGCCGGGATCGAACTCGGTTTTAAAGAACATGACCGACTGCTGCTGGCACGCCAGATGATGGAGCGTCGCCTTACGGGACGCCGTGCCTCGTCAAATCTTCCCGGTCTGATAGATCTGGTGTTGGCGAGGCCTTTGGTTTCGGCCGGCATGATAGCGGCAGAACTCGACATCACGCCCCGCGCCGCCCTTCGCCTCGTCGAAGAGCTCAATCTGCGCGAAATGACCGGAAGGGGGAGGTTTCGCGCATGGGGGCTTGTTTAAGCGATATAAATCACGCTTCGCGCCTTCTGCTGTTGTACTGATTTGGTCCGAGTTAGGAGGAATCGTTACGCCCTCGCACGAACACCCACATTCCTTTGATCTTCCATGAACGCGCAAGACCCAGACCTACGAGCTGGCGTGCTGCGCGATTGACGTCCCAGACAAGCTCATTGATTGCATCGGCCAGTTCCACGGCGTTGCGCGGCTGAATCTCGTCCATTGCGCCAAGAACGGCCGTCTCGATCTCAGGATTGTAAGGCGGTTCGCGATTCTCCCCTTCAAATCGGTCGCACCACAGAATGTGGCCACGCCAAACGATGAAGTGGCTTTCGCACCCTCCTTCGCGCCATACCGAGGGAAAGAGGGTAAGTCCTTCTCCACGCATGTCAAAGCGCCATGCCTTGTCGGCGCGACGATCTAGGTTGATCACCAGGGTTTCGCCGCATCCATCCGGGCACGACATAATGATCGATCTGGGCCGCGAGCGAAATACCATGCATGTGTCACCGGGCGCGCGGAGGGCTGTTTCAGCTTGATCTCGGTACTCGGCATCGCCGACCATTCGGACCATTCGGACCATTCGAGCGGGTTCTGTCATTTATCGCTCCTATTATGACGTTTCGGCCGGACCGGTAGTTTCCACGTTGGGCCTTTTGCCAACGCGCCCATGGACGAGCAGGCTACGCAATTCGGCTGCACAGCGACAGCCATTTCCTTTACTCGGCCGCGAATGCCGTCATAAACCTGATAACGCGGCTTGACCGGAACCGACGTTGCCGCCCCGAGAAGCATGGTCATCGCGAGCGAACTCACGGTAGAGTTGATCGACAGAACCGCGGGTTGGGGTTCGTGCACGCCGTGGACATAGGGGTCCGCCGCACGCTGCTCTAGCGTCTGCATCTCCCGCCGGATCGCTTCGCCATCGAGCGCGCCCGAGCAGGTCAGGCAAGGCAGTCCGGGGGCAAGCATCTGCACGCGTCCCGTGATGTGACTGACGGCTCCGTACGCGACAGTGATGCTGACGCCCATATCGATCACGGGCACCAAATACTGATAGGCGGCCTGGTTGACGACCGCCCGGCTCGCGTGGGAATCCGTGCACAGCAGCATGAAGTCGAAGCCCGCGATGAGCTTAGCTACTTCCTGGTCAACGATGTCAGCTTGAAGCGGAACCACCGTGACATCAGGGTTAATGGCACGGACCATCCTGGCCGCCACCTCGACCTTCGGCCGGCCGACGTCCGAGGGGATGGAGCCGACGAGGCGGTTTAGGTTCGTCTCCTCGACCAGATCGGGATCGATCACCGTGATCCGCGTGGCGCCGAGATGGGCAAGTTGCTGACACTCGAGCGATCCCGTCCCACCCGCACCGATCACGCCGAAATGGAGGCGGCGCAGCAGCCGTTGCCCCGGCGCTCCGAATGCCCGGACCTGCCGATCGTCGCGTTCCTGATCGGAGACGCCGTGCATGGGCGAATGGAGCAAGAGACTTTCGCCCACTTCCCACACATCAATCTCATCATCGTTTCCGAGAAGCCGTGCGCGACAACCCTCTGGCCCGATCACCAGCGCGACATGCGGCACTGGAGCGGCTCGGCGCGTAAAATATGAACCCAGTTCCGTTTCGCCCGCATCGTCGACCCTCGAGAAACGTGGATGGCCGGTACTGGCGGGATGTGTGTGGATCGCGACGACGGTCATGCCGGTGACCCGGCTGCGGTTTGCTACCTCGATAAGGAAGGACGATTTCAGGACAGCAGATACGCAGGTGCGGTGCTCATATGCGTCTTCTGGCACCATGCTGGCGTCAACGACAATCCATGTGTCGCTACGCGCATCATGATGGGCATATGCGATTGCGCAACTCTCCAGACCATTGGCGTTGAGCAACGTCGACGCCAGGTTGGAATATAAAGGCGAAGGAAAGCGAACACCACTCATTGGGCCTGCCTCATACGATCAATAATCACGTTCATCCAGGTTGATAGCGTGTCGCGGTTGGGGTTCCATGGTCCTGTGAGATGCCACGAGAACCACAGTGCTGGCTCGACGGTCTCCGGGACAGGATTTGACGCCGAATTCTGTGGCGGGCCTCCATGTGCTAGAAGAAGATCAGGATCCGCCCAGAAGCAGTCGAGCTGCGCAAATGGATATCCAGGCGGGACGATGAAGCGGATGGTGGTCGACGACTTCGACCACCCCTCCGGCAGGCGGAGGTCGGGCACGGTGACGAGCTTGGTGCCGCTCGGCAACTGCCGGGTCTGAACCTCGCCGAAGCGCTCCCGCAGCTGCTCCAGCTGCATGTCAAGAACGCCGGGCATCAGCCGAAATTTGCCTTGGGGACCGACGAGAAGCGGCGGACGCCATGCTTAGGAACGAGGCTCACAACCTCATCATCGGCGATGATGCGGTCCGGGTCGTCGCCCTCACCTTCCAGCGACAGGTCATGCTGCGGATCCCAGTCAGGTACCATCGCCTTGATCTGTGCGCCGGTGAGCTTCTTCTTATCGGTCTCAAAAGGCTTCCCGTTGACGAAGAACGTGTAGGTGACCTTGTTGGGCGCAGTGATGAACTTCTCAACGCCGTGAGCGGCGAGATTCGCATCGCTGCCCCGTTCAATCAGCTTATCTTTGCCGCCACGCACCTCCAGGAATACCGCCTCATCGTCGGTAATGCCGGCGAGCGCCCGCAGCACGGCTTCAGGGATGGACGAACGGCCCCACACGATGCGCGCCTCATTGATCTTGACGCGGTAGAGCGGGTCTGTGCTGAAGGTGATGAAACAAAAGGCAGCACGGCCGCGAAGATCGACCTCCTCGTCAGCCCGGACATCTTCGAAGTCGCCTTCCGAAGTGATCAGGAACAACGAGTGGCCGTCGACGTCGTTAATACCGGCCTTTTTCAGGATCTGTCGGCCGAGCGGAACCGGATCGTCGAGGATAAGCGGGTGGAAATCGACGCTGTCGATAGCGAGCGAGACCCGGTAGCGACCTGGGCGCAGGGGACGATCTTCCTGCACGGCGAGTGCGACATCGTCGATGTCGGGATTTTCGATAAGAGACATAGTTTGTTGTTTCCTGTGGACCTTGGCCTGATTGCGTCGGTCTCACAGGGTCAATCGAAGGGGCCCGCGAAAAGAGGAACCCTTGTCGTAAACTTTTTTCAAAACTTGCCTTTGGGGGCTGGGCAGATGAAGAAGTGCCTGCAGCGCGGGCACAGGAAGTCACTTCTTTTAGCCGGGAAAAGACCCTCTTCGATGGACCGGATCGCCTTTTGCGCCGTCGCGAGCCGGTTGGCTCGCTTGGCCGCTGTCTGCTCGATTTGTCCGGCGCTTCCGTCCATCACATGGAATGTCTCGAACGAAAAACCATGGCCGAAATTGACGTGCGCGGCTTCGAGCAGGAGCGTGTGTGCGATTTTGTCATGCTCCGTCGTGGAACGTTTACCTGACCGGACTGTCAAGAACTCGCGCGAGCCTGCGTCACCCTTTACGAAATCTGGAAAGACGGTGATCTGACGGTTGGCCAACACGAGCGCGAACGGAGTTGCCTTCGAGACGGAGGCAAGAACCGGAAGAAGATTGCCCATCATCCTGTCGACAAGGGCTCGGTACGGTGCCTCGAAAGGGTGACCGACGAGTTTCGTCGAATTCCAGGCGGTTTCGAAGACCTCGCGCATGACATCGATCGTCAATGGAATATGGGCGGAGCGCGCCGCTGCGACGACCGCTAGAATACATCCATGAGCCTGCAAATAAGCGGACCTGTCGACTGAGCCGCCGAGTTTGGCGACCTTATCATAGAAGAAGCGCCTGCCGCACTGATCGAAAGATTCGATGTCTGCGGCATACAACCCCTCGGGAAAGCCAAATTCGATGATCGGTTCCAGCGTCGGAGCGGGGAAGAGACGGGCTATCGGCGAGGTCTGTCTTCCGCTCTGGATCGATAGTCCCTCTACGAATATCGAGGGATTTGAATTTTTGCCTCCCGATCTAGCTGGTCGATAGAGCTTGAGGTGTGTCTTCGCGCGCGACATCGCCACGAAAAACAGGCACTCCTCTTCGGCATCGTGAGCATTCGTTTCAGGGTTCTCGCTGACCATGCCGACAGGCGGCGGACATGCGTCCGCACGGTTGGGTGCAGGGACAGACCCGCGCTTGAGCCTAGGCAGGTGCACGGCTTCGAATTCCAGACCTTTGCTCGCATGGATCGTCATCAACTGGACGCCATCCACGTCCTGCATTTCGTCCGGTAGACGCCGCAGTTCGCGATCGTCCGATAACAACACGAGATGCCTTACACGTTCGAGGCCGCGGACAATCGGCAACTTGCCACCCACAAGCGGCATCGTCCTAAGGGCCTCTATCAGCTGGCGTACCGCAACGCGGCGAAGATCGTCAGAAGGGCTTTGGCCTGCGAGAACCGTTCTGACATAGTCGCTTCGGTCGAACAGGTATTCCATCAAAGCCAGCCAGGGCGTCGTGCCGCGGCCAAACCCATCCAGATGGTTTGCCAGAAGGGCAAGGCGGCGGATGGTATCAGGGGTGACACCAGCAAGGGTCGGTATCTGGTCAAGGAGCATTTTAACCGTTAGCTGGCGAGACTTGGCTTCCTCGATGACTCGCGACAGCTCGATGGGCGCGACGCCGTACTCGGGAAAGGTACCCACCCTGAACAACGTTGAGCCGTCTTGGACAATCAGCGACAGCAAGGACAGCATGTCCCGCACTTCGGGTCGCTCGAAAAGCGGTCCCAGATACAGCACAGGCACCGCACGTGCCTCGAGTTCCGCCGCCACCTCGGCGAGTATGCCGTTGGTACGGGCGACTACGGCCTGGCTCCTTAGTGAAACACCCGCCTTTTCGAGTTCGCGTATGTTTCCTGCTAGCACGTCGATCTCGTCTTGGGGATCGGTTCCAACGAATATCTCCGGCGTTCCACAGGCTTCGGTTCTATTGGCGCTTATATCGAGCGGAAGGGAGTATGAAGACACGATCATCTGGTTTCCGAAAGCTTTGACATGAGAAAGGATCGGATCAGTGGATCGGTAGTTTACCCTCAACTGCCCCAGTTCGCCGCTGGGATAGTCCCTACGGAAGCGCGCCATGTTACGACTCGACGCTCCGCGAAACCTGTAGATAGACTGTCTGGCGTCTCCGACAACCCAGAGGCGGTTTCCGTCACCGACGATGCCCTTTACCAACATCGCGCTTGCGCGGTTGATATCCTGGTATTCGTCGACGTGAACCCATTTGTACCTGTCCGAGAGCTGACGACGGAATTCTTCGTCGGCTCTCATCCTGACGGCGGGAAGTCGGATGAGGTCACCGTAGTCGACTGCCCGCATCGCATCGAGGGTAGCCTGATAGTGCTTGTAAACAAGGGCTACTTCGCAACACTTGGCAGCCGCCTTGACAGCATCGGCATCGGCGCGGTCCGCATCGCGCATCATGTTTTCGGCAAGGACTTCGTATTCGTCCGGTCCGATCAGTTCGTCCTTCGCCCTGGAAATCGAGCGCAGGATATCTCTCAAAGCCAAAGCTGGGTCGAACAGGTTCTGCATGTGGACGATCGGCAGAGCGGGAAGTGTCTCTTCCAGCAGGTTTATCGCCTCGCTCGTGTCGACCAACTTCGGGTCGGGTGTAAGATTGAAACGGGTGTGGTGTTTGCGCAGGAGTTCAAGACCAAATGAATGAAACGTTCCGCTCCAGATGTTGACCGCACTGGCTCCGACGGCATGCTCGACCCGGTCGGCAAGCTCCTCCGCTGCTTTGTTGGAAAATGTCAGCGCCAGTATGTCATCGGCTTTGGCGTGTTCCTGGGCAAGCAGCCATACGATGCGCTCGACCATGGTTTTGGTTTTCCCGGTTCCGGGTCCTGCCTCGAGGAGGTAAGGTGATCCAAGGTGATGGGCTGCCTCCTCTTGGGAGCCGTCAAGTGGCTCCGGAGACCGGGGTGCTTTGGGCGACTTCTCGGTAGCCTCCGGCAGCAGTAGGGAGTCGGCCAGCTGTTGATAGACCGTCTCAAGTCTTATCCCGAGGCTCGTGGCAATTTCCTTGGCCCGTTTCCCTTCGTGGAAAAGCCGTCTCGCGAGCGCACGCGGTAGAAGGAACTCGCGGGCGAAGGCATTCGCTTGGGCTTCCCGCCGCTCCTTTTTGCTATAGGCTTCGACACGTTGCAACGGATCGCCGGCGCCTGGCGCACTGTAGCCGCGCTCCATTTTGATTTCGGCCTCAAGGTGTAAAACGAAATGAGCAATCTCGTGGGCGATTACCTCGGCCTCGAAGCTTGGGTCGAGATCGTTTGCCACGTATATTGCCAGATAGCGACGCTTGAGGACCCCAATACCACCCATGAGGTTTGTGTCACTGGGCGCTACCTTTTCAATCGATAGATTCTGGTCGGAAAGGGCAAGCTGGACTATGTCGCCCGCGGCGATCTCCGTAAGTCCCGGGTCGACTTTGCGTCTTAATTCGTTCGCAGCGCGTCGGACCGAATTGATATTCTCCATGTCGTCATTCCGAAAGATTTCGCCAATGGCGTTTGGAGTCTTCGGAAAGGGATGATGCTTCGACAGCCTCCGAGAAGCTGATCTTGTCCCGCTTAACGGGGGCATGGTCCGATCGGAAATCCGAAGCAAGCGTCATTTGATCCTGGTCGAGGAACCTCAGTATTTCCTTCACAGTAGACTTGGCCTCTTTAGCAAGCTGGCGAACCAACAGGAGAGGTATCGTTGATGCCCGGATTGCCCGCTCCTCTAACGCGGTCATCAGTGAAAGAGAGAGTTCGCAACGGTTTGCAATCCCCTTGAGCTCGGCAGGAGACAAATGCTCAAATGGATTCTCAACTCCGCCTGAGCCCTTTGGCGTCCACAAATGGGATATGTCGGGCACGTAATAACTGTCGTGGCGCGGGCCATCACGTCCGTCATCCGCCGTAAGCCAGTCTTCGTAAAACTGCAGAATGCCTTCCCGATGCTGCGGATGGAGCTCGATCATGGCCACGATATCATCGTCGACCAAGTCCTCCTTGTCCATCAGTACGATCAGGATGTCTTCCAGTTGTTTGGATTTATCGCTCATCTCTATTCCTCGTCTCCCGAGGCTCTTTTCCGGGCGTTTGCCAAAAGCTCACCGATCCTTCGGGAGCTGACGTTGAGTTTCTTGGCGGCGGTCGTCTCGTTCGGATCGTTCGATTTCTGCTGAAGGCCTTCTACGTAGACCGCAATGACAGCGGCTCTCTCCCGCTCGGTCAACTTTGCCATCACTGCAGCCACACGCGCGGCCGCTTCGGCGCGTGGCATGGAATGCCCTGCGTTTCTGTGTCCAGCGGCGTCTATCCAATCCCGCGCTGACCGCTCTCCCACTTCGAAGTCGGTTTCGTTAAGTTCGACACTTTTCCGAAACTTTACTTTTCTGACCTCATCGACGATCTTCCGGAAAACAGAAGTTCCGAAAAAGGCTTCGAGCGCATCGGCTTTATTAGTCCCGGAAAAAATAAGCTCGCGGAGCCAGTCGCATACCTCTTGTGCTACGTCGCTAGCCTGTTGCTTCGACAAGCCCGAGGCTCGTCTGAGCGAGAGGCTTTTCGTTCGGCTCACAAGTTCTTCCCAAAGCTCGAGATACCAAGTTTCTTCACGAACAGGCCGCAAGTTGCGCATTATATAGACCAAGGCCGCGCTTGAAATGTCCCCTTTCGCTTTGGCAAGCCCGCCACGCGGCTTTCGTAGCAACGCCCTTAGCTCGTCGACTAACTCGGTCGGTCTGAATAGCGGTGTTTCATCTTTTTGTGTCAAGGTTAGCGGTTGTAGATCAAGATCGTCTTGGCAGCCATCGCTTGTCATTCAACATTCACTCATCGTTCGGCGCAGAGTAAAGAGGAACCCCATCCGATCAAAAAAAGCGAATCGGATTCAGTATTTTCGCGAGAGTAATCTGATTTAACTCGCCCGGCGATTGTGTTGAAGTGGATTTTCACAGCTCGTTCGGGCTTTGTTTAGCTAAGTGTCAGCGTATATTGTCGAGTGCGCCGGAACTGCGGTTGTCAGCCCAAGGTCGATCGTTGCTGTCATTCCATCAACCAGCCCCCGCGGTTTGTCGCGTGGCGCAATGCAGCAAGAAATGAAGAGCGGGTGGAAACAGCATTTTTCTGGTCAGGCGACCGACGCTGGGTTTGTCGGAGACTTCGGCTGTAGGGCTGACGAACAGTTCCCCCGGCTGGCAAGACGCTGCAGTGCTTTTCAACGGCATTTGGCGAAACCGACGTCCAGAAATTCGCTCGTGACCATACCCTGCTGGCACGTCCTCTTCAATCCGGTCGAGCGTCTCAGACGTAGGATCTGAGCAAAAGCGGTTCCACTTCTGGCTGAAATTATATCGAAATCTTGGTCAGTTGTTACTAGCAGATCTCGAAAGATTATACATGTCGGCAGGAGGTGCATTATGATAATGCCTATAAATCCATATTGACTGCTCGCTGTTGAACCTGACAGCAGAAAAACAGCGGTACTCTGTACAACCATCACGACATGCCTCTTGTTTTGGTACGCGCAAGCTAAGTATATATGATCCTGAGAAAACCCTGTGATTTCCGCGGGCGTGTGACTGAGGGGGCCTGTTCCGTGAATGACCTTATAAACCAGCCTGATGCGCCGCGTCTGATTTATGGCCTCCGGGACACCGGCTACAGCTTCAACACCGCAGCCGCAGACATTATTGACAACTCCATCGCTGCGCATGCTAGTGAGATCAACGTGAGGATCGAGCTTGCCGAAGATGGCCGAAAGTTTGTGTATTTCGGTGACAACGGCGACGGCATGAGCGGCGAACGATTGTTTTCGGCTATGCGCTATGGTGCGCCCGTCCGCGCCAATCTTGCAAGCTTAGGAAAGTTTGGCCTTGGGTTGAAGACAGCTTCGAGTTCGGTTTGTATAAAATTTACAGTGATCTCGCGAACCGGGCCGGATGCCGAATTTGCCAAACTGTCCTGGGATCTCGAGCACGTCGAAAGTCAAAACCAGTGGGAGATGTTGCGCGAGCCGATTACTGCCGACGAATACGACATATTTGAGGAGCTTTGCGGAGAAAAAGGTACACTAGTCGTATGGTCCAAGTGCGATCGGTTGCTAGCTAAGGAATACGACGATCCGGGCGGTGCGCGCGAACAGGCTGCGGTCAGACGTCTGGGTGAGCGTCTGATGGAGCACGTCTCTCTGATCTATCATCGTTTCCTCGACGCCGACGATGGCCGTGAGCGCAACGTTTCGGTTTCAGTGAACGGTCAGGCCGTTAAGGCTTGGAATCCGTTCTACCCAGAGAAGTCGGACCAGGTTCTGTCGGAGAGGCAGCAACATCTTGAGATCGAGCTTGAGGACGGCAGCGTTGAAACCGCACACATCAAGGCATGGATCCTGCCGCATCGTAGGGATATGACCAGAGATGAGCAGAAGATTGCGAACATCACCAATAGGGGCCAGGGTTTCTACATCTACCGTGAAGGGCGCGTCATTCAACAGGGCGGATGGCTGGGCGTTTTTGGCGTGATTGAGCCGCACTACTCACTTTTGAGAATAGAGTTTGATTTTACGCACAAGCTGGATGAGGCATTCAAGGTTGATGTGAAGAAGTCGAAAATTCTTTTCGACCCGGCGCTTGAAGACGCACTGAAGAAGCTTTTGCAACCCGTCTACCGTGAAGCGGGCAACCGCTATCGTCGAACTGAACGAAAGGCAGCAGTTGAACGTGGAGTCGATCATGGCAGCGCAAACAAAGCCATCGGTAACACGCCAGCGACCACAAAACCGAGCGTCGAATCTGTTGACCCTTCGAAGAAAACCGCAACTGTCTCGAACAATCGCGGTTCTGGAATCAAGCTGCGCGTTCCGGTTGAGACTAACGTTCGACCGGGCAGTATTCACGTTGATGCTGTAGAGACTATAACCTCTGGTGATCTTTGGGAGCCGGCGGTGCGAAGCGAGGGGGATACGGGCTTTGTTTCTGGCGTTCGCATCAACAAGCATCATGATTTCTATCTCAAAATCTATCAGAGAGCGGCAAACAGTGGTTATGCTGTCGAAGGCATGGACCTTCTGCTCTGGGCATTTGCGGTTGCTGAAAACAACAATAGCAATGAAGAGCTCGAGCCGATTTTCGAAGATATCCGGAACGAAATTTCGACCAATCTGAGAAAGCTTTTGCGTGATGTTCCTGTCCCTGACGATAATGAACTGAACGGCGGTGAAGACGACGAGGGCTGAGATGCTGGCGGCAAAGCAGTCGTTCATTCTGCGCGAAGTCGAGGAGGGGACCGGGGCGGCGATCGGTCTTGAGGAGGACCGTTCCGGTATGCAAACCGGATTGCGGCTATGGTTCGCTGATCTTCCACGCTCGCATAGCCCAATTGTGACCTTGCGACCCGTTGGTCTGAACAGGTTTCGGGCAATACTAACCTTCGGTAACTTTGCAGCAGACACCATCGGCCAGATGAACCGCGCCGACGCCGAGGAGGTGCAACTGGCCCGCGCTCTGGTGGCATCCATCGCCGATCGCGCCGATGTCCGCTTCTCGGCTGACCACTCGCTGGAGACGTGGCGCATACACGACGGGAGTTTTTCGCTTTCCGCCGAGAAGCGAAATATTGCGGGACGTTTCGAAGAGGATGTGCTCGCTGTAACGTGCCGGGAACTGGTTATTCCAATCCTGGCCGCAATGGCTGAGCTTTACGGCTATGATTCTGTTGAGGAGCAGGTTCCACCGACCGGAGAGGTCGAAGGCGAGCTTTCGATCGCGACCGTTAGGCGTCGCGAACGGAATCCGCGCAACCGACTGCTCGCGCTTCGAATTCATGGTGAGCACTGCCAGGTCTGCGGGTTCGACTCAGAATGCCATTATCCCGGTGTGGGCTCGATTATCGAAGTTCATCACATCCAGCCAATATCTTTGCTAGGCGAACCGCGTGTCTACGATCCATCTACGGATCTTATACCGCTTTGCCCTAATTGCCATCGGGCTGCGCACACCAGGCGCCCGCTACCATGGAGCCCCGACGAACTGCGGGCTATGTATCATGATTGATCTATCTTCGGACCTCCCCTCTGATTTCAGGGAACTCGCCCTGCATCCCCCTTCGGGAAGAGAACTGTCCGGCCGCCTTCTGGAAGCAGAGATCCGCGTGCGTCGCTTGGACGGGCGGTTCGTCGCTATGCTCGCAGGTACCCGAACCGTCCGGGGCGAGAAGGCAATCTGGTACGTGGCCGGCCCGGATAACAACTGGATTGATGATGGTGCAACGATCCGCCCGATTCCCCGGGACGCTCCGCAACTGATGCACCGAATGCTTGGCGGTGCTGACGCCCAGGATCTCGCTTTCGCCGACGTCATCCGCCTCTTGCGGATAGAAAATCCGGATATTCCCGTCTCTTCTGATGCAGATGTTTTTCAGCCCGCCATCAGTGCTGCCGCAGAGCTGGGCGATGAAACGCAGGTCCCTGGCCTCAAAGCAACTCTTTTCCGTTACCAGGCTCAGGGCGTCGAATGGATGGCCCGGACGATAGGTCATACGGGCGGTATCATTCTTGCAGATGAGATGGGCCTCGGGAAGACCATCCAGATAATTGCGCTATTGCTTGGTAACGGGCCTTCCAATAGTGAGCCCGCGCTCATCATCTGCCCGACAAGTCTGATTGCTAACTGGCGTAAGGAGATCCTGAAGTTTGGTCCTGAATTGTCGGTGCTAATCCATCGGGGACCTCATCGTGCGGGTACGACGAGGGGCTTGCAGCGAGCTCAGATCGTGCTCGCAACTTACGACACAGTCGTCAACGACATAGCCATTTTCTCTGGTATGAATTGGAGCTGGGTCGTTTGCGACGAGGCGCAAGCGCTTAAAAACCCTGACTCTGCCCGCCGCAAGGCGATCGCAACCATTCCGAGGCGGCGGATGATTCCGATGACGGGTACGCCGGTCGAGACTTCTCTGCTCAATCTTTGGTCCCTGGTTGATCTCGCAATTCCTGGCTTGCTTGGCAGCCGGACGGGTTTTGAGGCACAATTCCCTGACGCGGAGGATTCGGCTCGCCGACTGGCGCACCTAACAGATCCTGTCGTCCTGTGCCGCAAGGTGAGAGACGTTGCAAACGATTTGCCTGAACGCATCGATATCGATCTGCCACTTGAGCTGGGCCATGAACTGTCGTTGCTTTACGACGCGGTTCTCGCGGACACGTTACAGAAGTATCCTGTCGCCGGTGCTCTTGTTGCAACCGGCCAACTCCAATTATTTTGCGCCCATCCGTGGCTACAGGGCAAGGACTGCCAGACAGATGCCAACGATGATGCAACTTGCCTCAAACAACCGGGGTTGCCGCTCGTTACGCCCAAGATCGAGCGTACGGTTGCCATCCTTGACGAAGCTTTCCGCTCAGGCCAGAAGGTGCTGGTGTTCGCCATTTTCAACCGTTGCGGTGATATAATTCGCGAAGCGGCCGGGGATCGATTTCCTGACGCATTCTGGAATGCCATCAACGGAGCGACTCCCCAAGAAGACCGGCAAGCTATTGTCGACGCATTTACGGCGCACTCTGGACCTGCCTGCCTCTTCCTCAATCCAAAGGCAGCCGGCGCCGGCCTCAACATTACGGCGGCCACAATTGTCATTCATTACACCCAGGCATGGAACCCTGCGCTTGAAGCGCAAGCAAGTGCCCGCGCTCACCGCCGGGGTCAGACAGAGCCAGTACGTATCTACCGACTGTTTTACGAGAACACCGTAGAGAGGGTCATGATCGACCGATCAGCCTGGCGCCGGGAGATCGGCAACGAAGCTGTGCCGGTGTTAACGCGCGATGCCGAGGATCTGCAGCGCGCCCTGACGATAAGACCGGAAAAGGAAGTATAACGACGATGCAGACTTACGAGAAAGGACTCACTGCCAACGACACCGGCGAGACCGGCGCGCACCAGGCAGGGGTTCATATTCCCAAATCACAAACTGACCTTCTCTCATTCTTGCCTCCTTTGGACCCCTCCATCAAGAACCCAGACGCGTGGCTTGAGATGAAGGATGACGCAGGCGAGGTCTGGCGCTTCCGGTACATACATTACAACAACAACCTTCACGACCCGGGCGGAACACGGGATGAATTCAGGATTACTCATATGACCGGTTTTTTTCGGTCTGCAGGAGCGGCAGCGGGCGATACGCTGGTGCTGTCGGGCATCCCAGGAACGGGGCGGTACAACATATCGGTTCGTAAGCCTGACCAAGTAGCTGAGGCTGAGCCGTCAGCGCCCGTTCGAATTCGTCTCCGTGGTTGGCAGCGTGTGTATTGAGGGAGTGCCCGGTGGACCAGGCAGTTGCACTAGAGGCATACGGTAGAGACATTGATGAGTTGCCAATCGGCGTTCTCCATCTGGGAACCAAAACGAAGGTACTTGAGGAGGCCGGTATCCGGACCCTCTCAGATATTCGCAACCGCGATACGGCAACGCTGCTGCAACTCCCGTCGATCGGACGCCGCACCGTCGGCGAGCTGGTCCACAATCACATCGCATTGCAAAATGCAGTCGAGCCGGGTGGAGGCATCTGCTGGGAAGCTTACTGTGCGGCGGTGGGCATACCGCTTCTACCAAATCGGCTTCCAGTAAACGGTCACGAGTTCCTTTCAGAACTTCCAGCGTTTCTGGCTGCCTTGGCCGACGTTTTGGATGACAAGGTCCTCGCAACTATTCTTCTAGACAGAATTTCGAAGTCTCCGACTGACCAGAAGACATTGGAGGAGATAGGTGTCGACGCTTTTCCGGCGCTTACTAAAGCGTGTCTCGTTTAATCGGCCTCATATCCTGCAGCTTTGAAGTAGTTTCTGCATTCTGTGACGGAGAAGAGATCGACGATTTCGCCGAGGGCATCGGATATGGCATGGAAGCTACGGGCGGCGCGCTTTCGCAAGAGTGTCTTGATCTTTGAAAAGGCCATTTCAATAGGATTCAAGTCTGGCGAATATGGCGGTAGAAACAGAAGCCAAGCTCCCTTAGCCTTGACCAGTTCCTCCGCCCGTTGGCTCTTGTGGAAGGCGACGTTGTCGAGAATGACGACATCGCCCGTCGTGAGCGTTGGAGCGAGTTGGGTCTCGATCCAGGTTTCAAAGATGTGGCCGTTCATCGGCCTGTCGACAATCCAGGGTGCGACCATGCCCCAGGATCGCAGACCAGCAATAAAAGTCTGGGATGACCAGGAGCCGAAGGGGGCGTGGGTGCGATAGCGCTGTCCGCGCAGGGACCATCCCGAGCGCTTCGTCAGCTTGGTATTGGTGGAAGTCTCATCGATAAAAATGAGCTTTGCCAACGACTTGTTGAAGAATGGTCTACGCCCTCGGACCCACAGGTTACGAGCCTTTGCGATCTCCGGCCGCCGTTGTTCGCTGGCCGCAAAGCTTTTTTTTATGGCTGAGGCCAAGCCGGTGGAGAACCCGCCCGACACTGGAACGATGGACAATGACACCGCGCCCGGCGAGTTCAACGCAAAGTTCGTCCAATGTCGGCTCGCCATCGCCGTTCATTCGCTCGCCAAGCCAATCGTGATGGCTCGAAAGCTTGCCGCCGCCGATATGACCTTGGCGGCGTGGCGCAAGCGAACCCGTCTCTCGCTTCAGGATCACCAGGTCGTTAACGAAGCGCGGAGATACACGGAAATGACGAGCCGCTTCCCGGTGTCCATGCCCTTCTTCAACAAATGCCATCACGCGTTCACGCAACGCAATCGGATGTGGTCTACCCATAGCCGGTTCCTCCTCGACACAAGGAATCACGGAAGACCTGATTTGAAAAGAATGAATCGGGATAATCGCGACACGCTTTAGGGAACGCGTCCGACAGAAGGAACGAAAGTTGCTTGAGCAAGTCACCGGCGGGCTGCTCAATGATGCTTATGACGGTCTCGGCATCCATTTTCATCCGGGCTTTTCATTCTGGTGGCGCAAGGCGGCAGATGCGCTCGCCAATGTTGAGGAAATCGACGTCGAGAGCTTCGTGGCTCTTCTTGCCAAAGTCTGGACTGTTCCTCAGGCCGCTGTAATGAGGCAACTTGCTCCGCTGGTGGCAATTGTGACTGGTGAGCCGCAAATGTCGGCTGGATTTCGCGCTATCACAAGTCTCGATCCACGACTGTTTAATGAAGACAGCAGGGTCTTGTACGATCTTCCATTGGTAAAGTTGCGCATGGACAAGGTTGCTGTCCGGTTGGCAGAATCAGGAATGCAGGTAGTCGGAGACGTGGTCGACCGCCTGCGCTCCGGTGATCTGGAAAGAATGAAGGTCGGGTCGGTTAAGCGGATTACCGACCACCTCAACCTTCTCGCCTCGTGTCTCAACACCGAATATATAGACTGGGGACGCTATAGGGCGAGAGTCAAACTCGACGTCCTCCCTGCGTCGGCTCCCGCCAGTCCTTCGGATTTCGTCAGTACTTTGCCACAAGCTATCGAGGATCTGCTGAAACGCCATCAGATAAGCTTACGAGCGGTCGGAATATTCCAGCGTCGCACCGGAAAGGATGCTCGCGAACGGATGACGCTTCACCAAGTCGGTGAGGAGCTCGGCACGTTTGGTTCGTCGATCAAGCGCGAAGAGACAGTATTACTAGCATGGTTGAATGATGTGCTCGTAAGCCGGGAGTTCTGTAGCCTTCTTGTTTGGCTTGATGGCGCCTGGCTTGACCGGTGGGCCGAAGCGCAGGAGGTATTTGATCAGTCCGGCAGCGACTACGACCGATTTGCTGACAATCTTGCACAGCTTTGGCGGGTGAGTCGTAAGGAGATTGGTGTTGCTTCGCCGACGTTATGGGCCGTATTCACTGGCTACCCGGACGGGCGGCCGCCAAGATATCGGCCGGTTGTTTCTGTAGAAAAAGCAGAGGTAACATCCGGTCGTATACGGCTGCGGGGTTTCCGCCGTATACATTGATAACTTTAACCGACACTGTAACTTTAACCTGAGTGCAAACAGTTTTCAATAAATGATGATACTCTTACGCGGAGTTCAGGCAAGCGATATCACGCCACATGGTTGTAGCGACTTCTCGTAAGTCACGGTGCTCTGCTGAGCTGAATTTGTTGCGGGGAAAGCAATGAAGATTGTAAATGGGATCGTGAATTGAAGTGAACCGTCGCACATGTCGTTCTGACTTAAAGCGCTTCATTATTCGCTCTCGCCGTCGGACTGGTTGGTAGGAATTTTCCGCTCGGTTGTTCCAAATCTTGTGTTGACGATGCTCGCAAACGCCAAGACTTAATTCATGTTTGGCTGCCCCGTAAAATCGCAATTTGTCTGTGACGGCCTTAACATGCTGTGAATAGCCTTGGCCCGTTAGAAGCTTATGCATGAGCCGCTTGGCAGCCTTGATATTGCGGCGTTTTTGAACAGGAACGTCCAGCATAAAGCCATCCTGATCGACGGCTAGTCACAGGAAATGGCGCCTCTCTGTCTCTTACGGCTGTTGTACCACGTGCTGGTCAGTTCCAGACGCATTGGTTCTTCCTGATAATCATCCATCCAGATATAGGTGAGGGGGATTTTTTCTTGTTCGTCTGGTGTGCCAACAAAGGCCCGGAAAATATCGCCCCCTGAAACTCATGGCCGTTGGAGACAGTTGGATCAACTTCGGTACCGCGAAGAACTTTTGCACCAGCACCGATAAAATATCCTGATAAATAACCCCGTCCAGCCACGTTCAGTCCGCCCTAATTATCCGTCTAAATCTGTACGCCGCGAATCTGTATTTCCCGGTCGTCAGTCAAAAGCCACCGGCTCAGACTGTCAATAACGTCAGCTGGTGATCTGCGGGCTTTACCCTTCAGCGCGCATTCCCAGATGAGCGCAATACGCCAACCAGTACTTCTTAGTTCTGTAAGATTGCGCTCATCACGGGCGACATTGCCACCAATCTTTTCACGCCAGAACTCTTCGCGTGTGGCAGGCCAGTGAAACAGATGGCAATCATGTCCGTGCCAGAAACAGCCATTGATAAATATCACTGTACGATATTTTGCCAGCACCAAATCGGGTTTGCCGGGAAGTTCTTTTGCATGCAGGCGATAGCGGAATCCGCTGGCATGCAATCCTTTGCGGATGATAAGTTCCGGCTTTGTATTGGTAGCGCGTATCGCAGCCATATTACGGCTGCGCGTCGCTTTGTCATGAACGTCAGCCAACCTTACGTGCCGGTATTCTGCTTTGCGCAATAAGATCCAGTATATGTGGCTGCATAATCCGCGCAACCTCGGCAAAGACCGGGACGGCGACCGAATTGCCGAACTGCTTATAGGCCTGTGTGTCAGACACAGGTATGCGGAAGTCATCATCATATCCCATGAGCCGCGCACATTCACGCGGTGTCAGGCGGCGCGGGCTTTTGCCTTTGCCACGGCTGATGAGAATTTCTGATCCGTCCTTGTAGTAGCGCGCTGAAAGCGTGCGTGCGATGTTTTCAGGGCCAACAAGACCAAAACCGAAGCCATTGCCCTTCGCTTTGTGCTTGGCAGCATAGTCCTGCAGATATTGCCAGAGTTTGTCGGTGAGGATGTACTTTTTATTGACCTCAGCAGAGGCGCCCACCGTGAACTCCCCTTCCGGCTTTTCGCTGCCATCTTCCGGATGCAGGATTTCCTTAAGCCGTCTCGCGCCATAGGCCGGCAGTTCAAGTGCATCAAAGCTAAAATCAACTGGGGTACGAAATCCAACAATGACAATACGCTCTCTGTGCTGTGGCACGAAATGCCCGGCATCGATCACGCAGGTATGAATTGAGTAGCCAAGTTCCTCTTCGAGTTTGCGGCGGATCACAGTAAATGTCCGGCCCTTATCGTGGCTCTTGAGGTTCTTTACATTCTCCAGAAGAAATGCTGACGGACGATGATGTTTAAGAATACGCAGAACATCAAAAAACAGCGTGCCCTGTGTTTCATCCTGAAACCCATGAAGACGGCCAAGGGCATTCTTCTTTGAAACGCCGGCGATCGAGAAGGGCTGGCAGGGAAAGCCTGCGACAAGCACATCATGGTCAGGTACCTCATCGGCTGACACTTCCCGTATATCACCAGCAATCGGCCGGTTATCGCGGTAATTGGCATGATATGTCTTCTGAGCGTATTTATCCCATTCTGATGTGAACACACAGCGCCCGCCCACACTCTCCATCGCGCGCCGCAATCCGCCAATACCTGCGAAGAGATCGATGAAGGTGAACGAACTATCGCCCGATGGCTGACAACGTTTTTCCGCTTCACTGCGTAAAACATTCACAACCGCTTTGCGTGGGGTTTCCTCGCCGCGCCTCCAGCGGTAAATATGGCCTTCGGAATAGCCGAGAATCTCTGCAGCGTCTGCAACTGACAGCCCGGATTGCTGGAGAAGACTGTCGAATTCGGTCTGCATGATTGTGCTCCGCTTAGCGTATTCCCTGGGAATATTTCTGACATTAGGTCAGCAAATCACCCGCATTATGCGAACATAAAGAAAACTTTTGCTTAATGCCATCACCGCTGGCGCTTAACTGTGTGGATATCATTACGACGCAGGAAGGCGAATTTTCGCTCATGTTCTGTTGAGAGAGCGGCTGCGTGCAGCACCGCTCCCATAAGACGCCGAATGTCAGGCGCTGTTCTCATTCACACTTCCATCCAGACCTGATTGAGTATCTTAGCGGCCAGCGCGGCCTTATCCTGCGGCAAAAATCTCCCGTAGTGGCTCGCCACCATGTCCGGCGTATCCTGGATTGCATAGCTCGCCTGTTCGTAGGAGCCAGTGTGCTTCAAGATATGAGTGGCCAGGACGTCCCGGACGTTGTGCGGACCATGGGGAAGCAATCCCCTTATCGCGCCTCGGTCGGTATAAGGATTATAGATACCGTATCGCTGGATTGTGAGCCGCCACGCTTCGTAAAATGTCGTTTGGTCATAGGCTGCATCCTTGCTGTTTGTTTTTACCGTTTTGACAAACAGCGTGCCCGGATCGCGGGCATTTCTCAACAAGACCGCCCGGTGCCGTCCAATGTAATCATTCAGGAATTTATAGAGATCGAGCAGGTCGGGTAAAACCAGACGAAACGGCTTCGCACCAAAGAAAGACGAATTTGCATTCTTGAACGCATTGGAAGGAATGAGCACTTCCCAGCCCTGGTCACGGTCGCTCCAACGGATTTCTCCGCGCTTCATATCTTCAAGACGTCGCTCCGGTGTCGGGAAATTTCCACGGGGGCAAATAAGGAGCTGTCGCAAGTTCTTTTGACGCAAGCCGAGATGCAATCCAAGCCGGAGCATCAGGAACGAGCGAACCGCTTCTGCCGCTGGGACCGGATAGCGGTTTTCATCAGGTAATCGTTTAATTATCTCGTCCGTGATTTTCCGATATTCGGCAAGTGGACTATCGGCTTCCAGAACGCACATGATCGGTTCGAACGGATCCCGGTGAACCCGCATCACACGCTGGATTTCTCTGGAGCGATGTGTTGCATGTTTAAAGCACTCCGCACAGGCTCCGTGCCAATCCTGCTGTGCAAAATCGATTTCTTCCGCTGTCACCAATCCTGGAACAGGCTGCAGTCCCTTTGCTAATTCAGCATGTTGCCACATCCAACCGGTTTCCGGGCGTGTCATGCCGAGTATTGCGCTCAGCATGTCCTGCTCCCATGATGTGTAAAAGCCGCGGCGCTTTTCTCGCCACTGAAGGTACCAGTCCCAGATTCCGGGAAAGACGAGCAAACCGAACGTTATTTGCCGCAGAGGAATGCCGCGTCCCTTGACTTCACTATCTGGAGAAGCAGCAAGGGCGCCGAATAAAAGTCCAAGATGCTCAACCTTTTGAGACGCAGTTTCTTCTCCCCAAACACCATTTCTCTGAAAACCGACTGATGTCAGGGTTGCTGTCTTAAACCGCACAAGATTGGCCATCTCCATTGCCAGGCGGGGAGGAGCGTCTACGACGCCCGCGAGCAGATCGGGATCTTCGATAAAATCATCTTCATCCACACTGCCTTCGAAATCCAAAGTTTCCGATCTGGTGCGTGGTGACAATACTGCGCCATAAGAAATTCCAGGGAACCGGATCGCATATCTCTGTTTGGACGCCTTCCTCTGAAACTGGCGATAATCAGTCGAGCCCGATATGATCACACGCCGGACCCATTCGAGGATCTCTTCCCGTTTGCTAAAGGAAAGCTGATTATAGTCGTCTGGCAAATGCCAGACAATGCGCCGCCGTTCGGCGGCACTAACATCGCTGCCGAGGTCGTGACCGTATATTGATCGTGCCTGATGAGGCAGTCTGGATTTAAAATAACTCTCAGGAAGACGATATCGCTTTTCTATTCTCGTAAGTACATCGAAGCTATCGGCAGAGCGTGGCGTCTTCGTTCCATTCGCCCAATTCGATATTGTGCGGATGTCGAAAATCTCCTGCTGTTCTATGATTGCGCGGTGGAGGCGCCAGTAAGTCTCACCGAACCTGCGCATATGATAATTCAAGGCCTGCGGGAAAGTTTGCGGATCTTCGGTCCACGCAAACAGCGGTTCCGGAAACTCCTCAACAGGATCCGCCGGCGCTAAATTGGGCGACTTTGGACGAACAGGAATTCTCACCGAGGCCGGGGCCCGGTCCGGCTTTGGCAAACGCGCGGCGGGGCGACGATCCCGAATTTTATGTTTTGGCGCAATCTGATCGGGTTGGGGAACGCCATTGTCGACCCAGCGAATTAGCGCTTCCAGTGCGGGCCGGATAATATTCTTCAGCTTCTCCGTTAATTCGCAATCGATCCGGCTTTCCGAGACGAACGATAACCAGTCGATCTGGCTTCGACGCATCGGAGGCTTTCTGTGTTGGACGATCAGATCATCGAGGTATGACTTGGTCTTATCGAGTATTTCTTCGGACACATGTGGCCTGACGCGTTTGTCGCAGAATTCGGAGATCATATTGCGAAACTGAAGAGGTGAAGAAGTCTGTGTTTTCATTGCAGCCCAAATTACTAAATGACCGGCTTCTTGCCGGGGCGTGGGCTGCTAATGCGAATTAGTTAATCAATTCTGAAGCTTACAGAAATTATCGGGTATGCCTGAGGTTCATATCCTTTCAAGGCGGAGAAAAACAACTCCGTGATGCATATAGATCTTTTCAAACGTTTCGGTGGCTTAATGCAGTGTGCAGGAGCCTGATAGTATGAATCCTGAGATTAAAATGAATGCATATAACGCTAATTCTAAGGGAAGAGGCGCTCTCAGACGAAGAATGTCTTGGATATGTTTCGGAATGGATGTTAGTATATTTATTACTTTATATAGCATAATTATAATTTAACTCCTTGTATCATCATTAATATTAAATTGATATAAACAGTATTAAAATAAGCAGATTATATTAAATACAATATGCTTAAATGTCATAAATATTGCGATGACTATCACAAATATTCGGTCATATAATTCTTAAGCTTTTTGAATTCTTCCATTCAAGGATCCATGTTTTTATATATACGCCGGATTGTACATAAGGATCGGTCAAGTTAAACGAATCCAATTCTGCTAACGTTGCAACATTCGCAATTAGTAATGCGGCAGCGGTCGCATCACTGCCTTCTTGGAACGCGGGACCCGACATAAGAACCTCGAATGGTGCGTCAGCAATGTGTTTCTTGTGTGCATCATGAAGCTGCGCGCGTGCGTGGGTCTTTCGGGGATCTGAGACTGCAAATCGAAATGCGATCATTGTTTATTTCCTGCTTGGACAAGAACGAAATCGAACTTTGATTGCCATAGGCTGATAGATCCCGATGTGCGCTCGAAGGAGGCAATCAATGTCTTTTTAACGCCAAACACTGCATCCGATTTGAGGTAGGCGTCATCTGCGACGAAGGTATGGGTTATTAGCTTTTCATAGCCGTCTGCATTCACCAGGTAGTGCATATGAGCGGGCCGGTATGGGTGTCTGCCGAGATGGCCGAGCATTTCTCCTACCGGTCCGTCGTCCGGGATAGGATATGAGACCGGTTTGATGCCGAAGAACTCGTAATAACCATCATTTCCGGTTACGAAAATGCCACGGTTATTCCATTTCGGCTGTATGCTTGGCTGTTGGACGTCGTAATAGCCGTCTGCATTGTCAGACCATACGTCGATGCTCGCGCCTGCGATAGGATTGCCATTCAGATCAATTACTCGTCCAAAATAGCGACAGCTTTCGCCCTTGCCGTCTAGGGAAATGCAGTCGCCCATCTTTCGCAAGGGTGCGTTTTTTACATGGAAGGGTCCAAAAACTGTATTTTCGGTCGCACCACAGGGTCGTCTGTTGTTGATGGCGTCGACAAGCATTGAAACACCGAGCGTGTCGCTCAACAGAATAAACTCTTGCCGTTCTTCACTGCATATCCGCCCAGTCCGTGTCAAAAAGTCGACAGCGTACTCCCACTCCTTCTGTGTCAGAGCCACTTCCTTTATAAAACAGTGCAAGTGGCTGACCAATGCTTCCATGATTTCGGCGAGCCTGGGCGAGTTCGGTTTCATTCGTCCATTCACGGTTTCAGTGGAATTTTCCTCCGAAAAGTACGCATTCATATGTTCATCTCCCAATATAGTTCAGCGCGGGCGAGCGCCTTCCAGCGCCATTTCAAGGAGTTGCTGGATAGCTTGGCGCTCTAGGGGGCGGGGGTTCCAGTAAGCGTTTTTCAGGGATTGTTCGGCGGCCCGCTCTATATCGCGGCGCACGAGTCCAAGTTGAGCGAGAGAATACGGCGCGCCCAGGCGTCGTGAAAAGTCAAAGATGCCAGCAGGGATTGACGCGCCGAATAAGTCTTGAAGAGGCGCAAGTTCCACTGCCGCCGCCTCGCTATTGTATGCGACTGTGTATGGAAGCAGGATCGCGTGTGTTTCGGCATGAGGCAGGTCGAACATTCCTCCGAGCGTGTGGCAAATCTTGTGATGAAGCGACATCCCAACCGTGCCGAGAACCGTGCCGCACAACCAGGAACCAAACAAAGCGGACGTTCGCGCGTCCGTGTCGTCGGGATTTTCCCGTATTGCCGGCAATGCGATATGGAGGGCGCGGAGGCCTTCTATCGCCATTAGGGACGAAATCGGATTTCTGTCTTGAGCGTAGAGCCCTTCCAGCGCATGGGCCATAGCATTGAGGCCGCTGGTTATGCTGAGCTCGACCGGAAGCTTCATTGAAAAAGTGGGATCGTAGATCACAAGGTCGGGAAGGATGCCCGGGTCGCGAATGGTGGTCTTGGCGCCGTTTTCTGTCTGTCCGAGTATCGGGGTGACCTCAGATCCCGCATATGTGGTTGGAACGATGATCTGCGGTAGGCCAGTCCTGAGAGCGATAGCTTTTGACAGGCCGGTAGTCGAACCGCCACCGATAGAAAGGATTCCATCCGCATTCAGGTTTCTAGCGATTGAGACGGCTTTCTCAGTTGTGTCGACTGGTGTGTGCATGACTGCTTCACTGAAAATGCCAACGGAACTGTCTTTAATGATATTGGCTAATTCCATCGCTTCGTCACGCTGAGCGGCGGTGGACAGGACAAGAATTCGGTTCAATCCCATCCTGTCTCTTTCGTCGGGTAGCTTTTGAAATGTCCCGGCCCCGAAAAGAATACGAACTTTGCTTGAGTTGTAAGCGAATGAGTGCATGCCGATCCTCAGTCAATCTTGAGCGCACGATTGTCCACGCGCATCAGGAACGGATGAATCCGCGTGTCGGCCCAGACATGTGCGCCCTGAAATGGATCGTTGTGGTTAAATGAAACAACGTCTTCCAATCGTTCGGCTTCGACAATGAACATTGAGCCGATCATGGTGACTCCGTCCTCAGCGATTAGCGGACCTGAAATGACCGTCTTCACGGGAGTGCTTGCGAGATATTGCTTGTGAGCGTCGTAGTTGGCCAGTCGGCGGGGAAGGGCGTCTTCGAAATCGATACAATGGACGACGTAGAGCATGAGATTTTGCTTTCATAGTATTAGGATGAGGCCAACATACGCACAACTGATCGTCTCTTTTTCAGCATCTCTTGCAATGTTCAGAGTATCCATTCTGGATGTTTTGCCACTGGAGATTTGAACTGTGACCAGGTGATGTTCGGACACCACTAGAAGAAGACAGGCGTTTTGGAGAAGACAAGAATGGCAAAGCAAAGAAGAATCGGCTGGATAGGGGTTGGTAAAATGGGCCAACCGATGGTGCGTCATCTGTTGGCGAAGAACCATCATGTGGCAGTCTATGATAGAAATCCGGCAAACTGTCATACAGTTCGCGGAGATGGAGCCAAAATAGCTCCGTCTGTGGGTGAGCTTTTGAAGGACGCCGAGATTATCATGTCGATGATCCCCAATGATCAAGTTCTCGACGATCTCGTTTTCGGCGAATCTGGGTTCGCAGGCCATTTGAGCGAGGATCAGATATTCGTGGATTTGAGTACGGTTTCTCCCCGTATTTCGAAAAAGGTCTCCAACGGCATCCGGACAACCCGTTATCTGCGCGCGCCCGTTTCTGGGAGCACCCATACTGCGAAATCGGGATCCCTTACGGTCATGGTATCCGGCCCGCAGGCTGATTTTGAGATATGCCGGACGGCGTTCGAAGCGTTCTCAAGTCGACAATATTACGTCGGTCCGAGTGAGGAGGCGCGATATCTGAAACTCGTCCTGAACAGTCTTGTAGCAGCAAATGCGACTTTAATGGCGGACGCGTTACGGCTGGGTCAAGCGGGCGGGCTTTCGCGGAACATTATCATGGAAGTTATCTGCGAAAGTGCAGTAGTTTCGCCGCTTCTCAAATACAAGCGAACCAATATAGAGCAGAACGACTATCCACCGGCATTTTCCGTCTCCCAAATGATTAAAGACACGGGTTTGATTGCCGATGCCGCATCTGATGTCGATGTCGAAATGGCTGTCAATGCGCTTTCCCTAGAGCGTTTCCTTCATGCCGCGGAGAATGGTCTTGAAGACCGCGATTTCTTTGTGCTCACTTCCGAGACTGGGCACGCGTCAGGCTAAAGCACGATTCCCCGGGAATGGAATTGGTTCTGGGGACTATGGGTAATCACGAATAGAGGAGATCTTGATCAAGGGATTTGATCCTCGTGTTGGCGTCGGCCAAGGCCACCTTGATTGACTTGTGGCCAATCAACGCGTCGTGAACCTCCTCGCCCAAAATGGTTTCGATATGGATGTATTTGGGTATGGCGGGACGTTGCCATACGTTGAGCAGACGACGTTGCGACAGCGACTTTACCAGTGTGTAGATTGGTGAATTGAGGTTGGCTCCCGGGTCCCCCATGAGGCTGAAAAGAGGAGATAGCGGTAGCCCGTCCTTTGCACGCGCGAGCATCGCTTCAGGACTACACATCCAGGTGAGGATCTGCTTTGCTTTTTCCATCCGTAACGGCGGCAGATTGCTCGGAATTGCGAAGACGAATCCGCCTAACGGGGCAAGGCTTTTTCCACCTCTTCCAAACGGAGGTTGCAGATAGGTTACGCGCCGTTTGACGGCGGAATCGATCTGCATTTCGAAACGCGTCGCATGGATAGACCACGTATAGGCCATAGCCGCCTTCCCGCGTGTGAATAAGTCAAGGACGGTTTGGCGCGATGTTTCGAGAATATTCGGCGGCGATATGCTCAGAAGTTCTTTCATATACTCCAGCGCTTCGTGCGCCGCATAGCTGTCGATCAGTGCTCGCACTTTGCCCCCATTCATATCCTTTTTCTCAAAGCCGCCTTTTACCTGGGCGAGGTCCGGGATGGGAGCGCCGCAACAGCCGATAATGAACATGAACGTATGCGCGATATCGATGCCGCGACTGGCGTTCCAAACAATCCCGTAACGCCCGTTATTGGGGTCATGCAAGGCGCGACCGCATTTAAGCACATCGGCGAATGTTGTTGGAGATTTCAGGCCTTCAGTTTCCAGAAGGTCCTTTCGGGTCGCCAGGATTTCGACCGCAGCATAGCTGGGAATGCCAAACTGTTTTCCTTTCGATATCCCCATGTCCCAGACTTCGGGATTAAAGCTTTGAGGCACGATCCGTCTTGCGTCCGTGAGGGAGTTGAGGTTGATGACGGCGCCGGCTTCAGCAAACTGGCCAACCCACGGCGCATTCAGCGCAACGATATCAAAGGTGGATTCCGGCCGCTTGGCATTGGCCAACAATTCAGCATGCAAATCCTCCATGTTGCGCATATGGAAGTTCTGATAGGGGCCTAACCGTTTACGGAAATCGGACCAGAGATGCCGCAAGGACATGAAATAAAAGTCATTGTGAAGGAGAAAAACCGCCTTTTCGACGCCGTCTATGTTGCGAACAGCGCGAAGCTGGTCTTCGCTCAGCGCCAGTGCCTGATGATCCCCTCCAAAAAAATATTCCTCATCATTACTGAAGTTTTTGTCACCATAAACGCGCGCAAGTTCTACTTTGACCTCCTTTGCGTAGTTGTAGAACTGATCGAGTAGCAGATTACTGGGAATCAGTTGAAAGCGCTTGGTGTCAGAGCCGCTGAAAAACTTTTCCAGCATGTGTTCGCGCAGAAGTTCGTTTATCTTCCGGTGGGCTGTTGCATAGGGAAGCTCCGAAATCTGAATCAATTCTGTCAGAGTGACGGTCCCACCTTCGATGAAGCGCTTGACAACATGACTAATTATGCGCCAGTGCGCGTCATCCTCAACCTTGCCATGCATCAGCCGGAAGGCATCGCGAAGACGCGACATGAAAGCAATCACGCGTGCGATCTCATACGGGCTCAAGATCAAACTCTCCATCAGCATCCAATAGGTGGACACTTCGTGCGACCGTAGGTGAGCGGCAGATGCAATGCAAGAACGTTAACGTGAGAGATAGGCCTCGAACTGGCGGGCAACTGCGCATACAACATCGTCCTTGCCCATTGGTCCTACTATTTGCAAGGATACAGGCCGTTCGTTGATGGAGGGTAATGGGACAGCAATGGCCGGATTACCCGAAAGATTGAACGGGCGTACATTTTTGGTCAGCGAGACTGCGCTTCTATCGGTTCTCGCGTCCGCTAGCGCAGGCGGAAAGTCCGCAATAGTCGGTAGAACTAGCACGTCGACTGTCTCAAAGGCGTTTTCAAGCTCTTCGCGAAACTGCTTTCGTATGACTTCGGCGATCCACACGTCTTCTGCGGTGATACGCGTCGCCTTTCTAAGTCGTGTTAACACGTCATCGCCAATCAGTGAGGAATCCAGCAGGTCGCGAAATGCGTTCGCGGTTTCATATTCGATCATGGTTAAGCCAGCTGAAAACGCAGAGTCGAAATGTGCAAGCATAACCTTACGGATCGGCAGCCCTGTTGCGCGGACTGCGGCTGTTACCGCATCGGATATCTCGGGATTGCCATGAGGCGCAACAAACCCGAGCTTGTAGCTGCCGGAGGATTCCCTTTTATAATACGGATCAATGACCTCCATTGTCGTTTCAAGCTGGGCGATCGATTTTGCAAAGACACCAACGCAGTCCAACGAGGATCTGGCTGGCGAAACCCCGTTGCGCGGGATACGCCCGAACGTTGGCTTCAGTCCGAAGACGCCGCAGCAGGCGGCAGGTATTCTTATGGATCCGCCAGTGTCGGTGCCAATCGCTACATCGGCAAAGGACGCGGCGACTGCCGCCGCGGAACCGCTGGAGGAACCACCGGGAATAAGCTTCGGGAAACGCGGATTGACGGGGGTGCCGAAGGCATCATTTATGCCGGTAATACCAAAGGCAAGTTCGTGTAGCTTCGTTTTGCCAACGATAAGGAAATTGGCATCAAGTAGTCGCTGAACGACCGTGGCGCTTTCGAGAGCAGGCGGTTCGGTCAGATAAACGCGGCTTCCCGCCGTCGTGCCGAGCCCCTTGATATCGATGTTATCCTTGACCGCGACCCGTAGTCCATTGCCGCCTAGCGACGTTCGTATGACAAATGGCGATTGGGGCGATCCCAACAAATTCTGTAAAGAGTTCATCAATTGATCCGGCGTCCGGTTGTCTCATCGAAAAGGTGAATATGCTCGACCTGCGGCGCAACACGCACGGTAGATCCCGGGGTCAGGTCGCTGCGGCCCGAAATTGCGAAGTGCACCGGTTGCCCGTCGATTTCAGCGGTGACAAGGGTCTCCGCCCCTGTTGGTTCAACGATGGTGACGGTTGCGATCGCGCCAAACTCGGAGACATGCATATGTTCTGGACGGACGCCATAGATCACAGACCGGCCAGTCAGGTCGGCACACTGCGGCAAGGGAAGCTTAATGCCGCCGGCGGTGATGAAGTTATCGGTGGCAACTTTTCCCGTGACAAAATTCATCGCAGGCGACCCGATGAAGCCCGCAACGAAGATATTGGTGGGGCGATCATAGACGTCGAGCGGTGCGCCGACTTGCTCTATGAGCCCGTCTTTCATGACGACTATCTTGTCAGCCATGGTCATTGCCTCGACCTGATCATGCGTGACGTAGATGGTCGTTGTCCTGAGCCTTTGGTGAAGTGACTTGATTTCGGCTCGCATTTGCACGCGCAGTTTGGCGTCCAGATTGGACAGAGGTTCGTCGAACAGGAAGACTGCGGGGTTGCGGACAATAGCGCGTCCCATTGCGACGCGCTGGCGCTGTCCGCCGGAAAGCTGCTTGGGGTAGCGATGAAGAAGGGCGTCCAGTCCGAGGATTTGAGACGCGTGTCGGACCTTCCGACCAATCTCCTCTTTATCCGCCTTGGCCAGCTTTAGTGCAAAGCCCATATTCTCTGCCACGGTCAGATGCGGATAGAGGGCGTAGTTCTGGAAAACCATAGCTATGTTCCGCGCTTTGGGCTCAAGCTGGTTTACGATGCTGTCGCCGATCGAAATTGTTCCGGCGGTGATGTTTTCCAGCCCTGCAATCATACGCAGCAGGGTGGATTTTCCGCAACCTGACGGTCCTACGAGCGTCACGAAGGATCCATCATCGATAGCGACACTGATGTCCTTCAAGACGGAGAAGTTATGGTAAGCTTTCTGTACATTATCCAGAGAAACGGAAGCCATGGATTGCCTCGTAGCTGGCGCCGAGGGGCGCTTGATGTTGTTGAATTAGCCTTTGACTGCTCCGGCGCTGAGACCTGAAACGAAGTAGCGTTGCACAAGCAGGAAGAGGAGGACAGGCGGGATAGTGAAGACGAGCGCCATGGCCATGATCTGGTTCCACGGAGTGACGTACTCACCGAATAGCGACGACAAACCAATGGTCCCCACCCATTGATCGACGCTGCGCAGCAAGGTGCGAGCAAGCATGAATTCATCCCAAGCGTTAAGGAATGAAAAGATCGATGCGGCGATAACACCCGGAAGCGAAAGAGGCGTTACGATTCTCAGTGCAATATAGTACCACGATGCGCCGTCGATACGAGCCGCCTCGTCTATTTCGAAAGAAACGCCGTCGAAAACGGTCTTCAGCATCCAGACCATGACCGGTAACGCGAATGCCGCATTTGCTACGATAACGCCAACCAGACTATCCGCCAGTCCAAAGCTGATGAACGTTGTGTAGAGCGGAATGATGAGAACGATTGGCGGCATCATTTGCGTTCCCAGGATCGACAATGTCAGAAGACTCTTGTGTCTGAATTTGAACCGGGACAAGCCATAAGCGGCCGGAATGCCGATTGCCAGAGCCACCAAGGTTGAAAGAGCTGCGACCAGGAAGGAGTTCAGAAGCCAATGGAAAAGGCGGGTATCGAAGAAAATTGTACTGAACGTTCCTATAAAATGCCCATCCGGCAATAGGGCAGGAGGGTATGCTGTGGCGGCTGCATCGCTTTCAAAAGATGACTTTACCATCCAGAGAAGAGGGATCGAAATAATGAACGCCAACAGATAGGCAAGCAGGACGAGAGACCAGTGGGCTCTTTTCGTTGAATGGGATCCGGTGCTCATGCCTGGTTACCTCGTGCGTTGATGACAGCAAAATAAATACCGGCACATATCATTGAGATCAGCAGAACTGCGACGCCAAGGGCTGCGGCGGTGCCTGGATGAAACTGCTGGAACATTTCAAGATAACTGCGCAGCACGATCGTTTCGGAGCAGCCAGCGGGACCTCCGCCTGTAAGGAGGTAGATCGCCGTAAAAGATCGCCCGAAACACCAGATCATCATCAGAAGCGTGAGCATCACGGTTGTTGATCTCACGCCGGGCAAAGTAATATGCCAAAACGCCTGTAGTGCGGTCGCCCCGTCCACTCTAGCCGCCTCGTAGTGCGAGCCGGGAATTGATTGCAGTGCCGACAGCATCATGACCATGCCGAGCGGAAGCAGCTTCCAGATCGATATTCCAGTAAGCGTGACAAGCGCATTCGGGCAGCTGTTCAGGAAGTCCACCGAGAGATGGGTGCCGAACAGTGTCGAAAGCAAATAGTTGATAACGCCTACATCGAAGTTAAATAACAGCGAAAAAATTAGGCTCGCTGCAACATAGGGTATTGCCCAGGGTACGATGAACAACGCCCGTACAACAGCGCGACCGGGAAAGTGCTGATTTAACAAAATGGCGATTGCCAGACCGAGCCCCCAGACCAAAACAACATTGCCAAGTGTGTAGATCACTGAAGTCGCAACGAGCTTCAGAAAATCTTCCGCGCCGATGATCCTGGCGTAATTTGCGAACCCCACAAAGGCGGGATTTCCCCCCATTGTATCGGCATAAAAGCTCATCTTGAAAGTCTGCCAGACTGGAAAGACAAACACCGCGATAAGTGAGACGACACAGGGACCAAAAAAGAGTAGTAAATGCATATGCGGGCGGGACCGCACAGATTTGGTTGGGGTCTGATCTGATGTGGTGGCTGACATGTTCTACCTCGAATGGACCGGACGGTTTTCGCGTCCGGTCGTGCGTGGCTATTTCTTGGTTTCCATGAATGCCACCAGATCTTTCTGGATGGCGTTGGCGGTATCTTCCGGTGTAGCGCCGTTAAACAGCATTGCTTCGATACGCTTCCCGATCAGTGAGATCACGTCGCTACCATATTGCTCGACGCCTTCCGGCGCATAGCTAACAGCTGTGCTGGCGAGATTAGTAAAGGTTTCGAACCAAGGGTTTTCCTTAAGGTAATCAGCTGGAACCATGCCCTTACGACCGGGAATGACACTTGCCAGTTGTACAAGGCGTTCCTGCCATTTCGTCTCCAGCATCATCATCAGAAGCTTGGCGGTCTCATCCTTGTTCTGGGATGCTTTCGGTATTGCAAGGAAGCTTGTGACTGTAATGGGCTTTCCAGCGCCGAGAGGCAGTGGTTCCGTAACCAGATTGTTGTAGGTCTCTGGATTGCCGGATTTCGCCATTGCAGCCATAAACGGTCCAGCTGCATACATGGCGATCTTGCCATTTACAAACATTGGTCGGAAGACTTCGAACTTGGCTCCTTTGGGCACAAGATTGCTTGTTACCACATTCTTGTAGAACGTCAGGGCCTTTATCATCTCTGGCGTATTGGCCGTTGGTTTGCCTTCAGTGAAAAACTTTCCCCCGAAACTGGCGATGATCGGTGCGTATTCCAGATATTGCTGGGAAGGCGCGCCGGAGTAGGCGGAAAGAGCAAGTCCGAACTTCTGTTGCTTGGGATCGCGAAGAACTTTGACCGCTTTCTCAAATTCCTCAGCGTTTTTAGGGATGCCGAGGCCCGCGGCATCCAGCATGGTTTTATTGATAAAGAGGGCGCGTGGGTTGGTGGCAAAGGGGATGCCGTATATTTTACCGTCCTTAACCGCCAGTTGTTCTGGTGCTATGAAATCATCGAGCTTGATCCCCGCGGCATCGAGGTAGTCGTTGAGAGGCTCGAGAAGATCAGCTTCGATATATCTTTTGAAATCAGGATCGAAAGCCGTCAGAACGTCTGGCGGATTGCCTGACGAGATATCGATGAACATCTGGTCGGCAAAAGACGCGAATGGGATGAACGTGTCCTTGATGGTGACGCCCGGATTTTGCTTTTCAAATTCGGCTTTAAGTTCCTTAAGGAAGGCGCCATACGTTGGTTCCGTCCATTGGAAAGTGGGATAATTAATATCTGAGGCCAATGCAGATGTTGCAAACACCATGGCGGTGGCGCCAGCCAACGCAACGCGTTTTAGAATCGAGAGCGCACGAAACGTGTTGCGCTCTCGGTTTTGTTCAGTCCTGCCCCGGTTTTCAGGTTGCATTATTTGTTCCCCTTTTTGTTTCTAGTTGCTAGCGCGCGAGTTGCGGATTGAAAAGCACAGAGCTTTTCGGGATATTCTCGGCCCAGCCGGGTGTAAGCGGCGCAATGAAGACGTTTTCCGTGCGGTAGCGTGACATCTTCCACACGTCGTTCACCTTCTTGAAGGCATTGAACAGCCGACTTGACCGCAGGACCGAAGAGCCGTCGCTGAAGATCCAAGGCTGAAAGTGAACCCACTTGCCCTCTGCGGTATCACCGTTGACGGTGATATGCTCTGATGTCAAATAGTGGCAGTTGAGCAGCATCTCAGGTTCGCGGGGCTGGAAAAAGCCTTGGAAATGCGCAACCAGCTCTGCTTTTCCGGAGCTGAAACCAAACTGATTTTCATAATACGGACCAACGCCTTCCCAAGTCGCATCATCGGAGAACAGGTCAACAATGAGCTCGATACGTTGTTCTGGCGTCATATCTCCTTCAGGTAGAGGCGTGTCGCAAAGCAACATATAACGGCTGATGATACGGCGGATCTCCGATTCTGCTGCTAGCCTGTCAAGCTTTGCGGATAGTTTCGCAATCTGTTCCTGTAGTTCTTTTTCCATGTGTATTTTCCTTACGTGTATTTAGACAGACTGTAGAATTTTAACTTCGACGTCTTTGGTGAGATATGTCATGCGTTCGCTCCAGAACGCCTGAAACGTTTCGCCGTTGAAATGGCGATCCAAGTCGGCCTGGCTGGCCCAGCGTTCGTAGAAGACGAAAACCGAGTTGTTGTCTGCAAGCGTGGACAATTCATAGGCGAGGCAGCCCTGCTCCAGCGCTGATGCTTTCGCCAGTTCTTTTAATCTGGCTTCGAGTTCGTCTCGCTTTTCAGGTTTTGGGTACTGAAATGCTATGAGTGAAATGGAAGTGTCTGGCACAAGCTCTGCTCCACATCGCAGGGTTTAACCGTCTCGCCAATGCAGGAAGTGACACCGGCGCCGGTTAGCAAACGATAACGTTGAACGGAGTTTGGGGAGCTACGCAAACATCCAAAATGGATAATTGGCGTGTTGAAGCGATAAGTTTCCAGAAAAACTAACTCAGTTGAACACCAGGGTGTTCTAAAAATGAAAAATTAAATGACAAAGGATTTATATATGCCGTTGCTTGAACATAGATTTAATATCTCAAAACGGCTGAAAAAAACTTTGTGAACAGTAAAGATTGAATGCATTTTCAATGCGGAAATCAAATATTTCCATTGGGCAAATTCCTAATCGTTAAAATGACGCGACAATTCATCCGTTTATTCTCTATCTTGGAAAGACATTAATGTCTTTCTATCGAAAGTTCCATACCGGTGTGAGATGTTTACTATGCGCCGGTTCTATAATGGGCGAATTTATTCCATATGATTGTAAATTGAGCTTTATGTAATTTTGTGCTCGCCATTGCGAATGGTCGTTGTGGGCAACTGTCGTGAAGGGTTAAGCTTTGGACCTTCACCGGTAATCGACGTATTGCACAACAGTGGGGAATGTTCGTCCTTTCACGATGAGGGGTCATTTGCCGTTAGTAAGGCGTAGCCGTCAAGAATCTTGACTGGCAATCTGTAATGAAGTGGCGCTCCGTTTGTCGAAATGAGTCATCTTGTTTTTGTATTTGAAACAAAAGCTCAATAAAATGGCCTGTTTTCCCCTCTGGCGCTTGGCTAGTAAATTGTCGGCACTGATATCACCTACCTCGATTCCATAGGGGCTGCCGCTATAATCTGCTTCTCGGGGAGACCGAAATCGCGATAGTTTCTTTGTCAAACCGTTGCAGGCGAAACCACCCAAATAACCTCACAGGCATTCTCGCCTACCGTCCAAAATCGCACCATAGATCGCGCCGGAAAGGCGAAACTGTCGCCGGTGTTGATAACGAATTGGCGTGCGTCGAGTTCAAGACCGAGCGTTCCCTGTAGCACCAGTCCGCATTTGCCGCCGTCTATGTTGGAATAGGGCTCGCCTGAATCTGCGCCCGGTTCCATCAGAAAGCGAAGCATCTGAATTTGCGGTTGGGTGTCAGGCGTCAGCAATTCCTTGATCAGCGCGCCTTCATTATAGGTCAGGAAGCGCCTGCAATTGCGCTGTACGATAAATTCATTGGCTTGATTTTCCGGGTCCTTATCACGATGGAAAAGCCAGTTGACCGGCATATCCATCGCCGAACAAATGGCTCTGAGGGTTTTGATCGATGGGGCCGCCAAGCCTCGTTCCACCTGGCTCAACATGCCGACAGAAATCCCTGCTGGTTCTGCGACCTGTTTAAGCGACATACCACGCATCTGACGGCGCAGGCGCAATGTTTCGCCAACCTGAACAGCATCGCTCTGCGGATCAAGGACATTCAGTTCCGTCGACATTTTCCACCCTCGCTTAGACTCAACTTGAACGATTATAAATAATGTGCAACGATTTAATAGAATTAAAAATATTTGACAAAAAATTTAATATGACCATAATTTTAGCACAACACGTACAGATCACAAACAAGAACAGGCCTATTAGTGCCGATCAAGCGTGGGGAATATTATCTCGGGATTTTGGGAGGAATCATCATGAGAGCTATGAGAATTGCAGCCATCTGTGCTGTTATGACGTCCGTTTCTGCCGTTGCAATGGCCAGAGATTTCACCGTTGCGGGATGGGGCGGCAATTATCAGGACGCCCAGCGTGAAGCCTATTTCAAACCCATCGCCGAAAAATTGGGTGTCAACATCGTCGAGACGACTTATTTGGGCGGTCTGGCTGAAATCAAGGCTATGGTCGATACCGGCAATGTTACGTGGGATTTTCTGATTATGGGCGGTTCGGAACTTCAGCTTGCCTGCGATGAGGGTCTGCTGGAACAGCTCGACTGGAAGGCAATTGGCGAGGACAATCTATTGCCGGGCGCTGCGACCGAATGCGGTGTCGGCAATGTGGTGATAGGCAATGGCTATGCCTATAATTCCAAAACCTTTCCGCAGCCCCCACAGGACTGGAAGGACTTCTTCGATCGCGAAAAATTTCCCGGCAAGCGCGGCATTCGTAATAGTCCGAGCATGAATCTCGAATATGCACTCATGGCCGATGGTGTGCCCCCGGATAAGGTCTATGAAGTGCTGGCAACGCCCGAAGGCGTGGATCGCGCCTTTGCGCAATTCGACAAGATCAAGGATCTGCTACAATTTTGGGAATCCGGCGCCCAGCCTATCGAATGGCTCGCCTCCAACAATGTCGCCATGTCCACTGGCTATAATGGTCGCGCAGTCATGGCCAAGCGGGAAGGCAAACCTATCGAATTTGTCTGGAAAAACCATCTCGTGAACATGGATGGCTGGGCGATGGTGAAGGGCTCACCTTACAAGGATAGGATCAACGATCTGTTCAAGATCGTCAATGATCCGCAGAACCAGGCCAAGTTTTCTTCCCTGATGCCCTATGGCCCATCCAACACCAAGGCGGCGGAATCCCTGACGCCGGAAATGCTTAAAGAGCTGCCAGCAGCCGATAATATCAAGGATGCAGCCTTTTATTCCGACTCTTTCTGGGTGGAGCATCTGGATGACTTGACCGAGCGCTGGAACCGTTGGGCAACCCAGTAAAGTCTCGGTTGTCAAAAACTCCTTGTTGAGTGGCTCCGGCGGTTAATCCGCCGGAGCAGAAGCCCCCAAAAGGTAAGCAGAATGATTGCAGCGTCCCGCAAGCCGGGCGGCAGCGGACTGGCAGCACTTGTCTGCCTGGCTGTGCCGCTTGTCATTTACATATTTCTCTATCTGGTGCCGATAGGTTCGGTCATTTCGATCAGTCTCGACAATCGGGAACTGTCGAGCAGTCTGGTGAATTTCAGCAGCGCGGACAGTCAAGATCGAAATGCCCAGGCTGCGGCTCTTGTGGCCGATATGCGGGCGATGGATGGTAGTCGGCAGGCGGCCGTTGCCCGCGAACTCAATCAGGAACTAAGCGGCTTTCGAACGCTGTTCCTCAAGACGGCCCGCGCGGCGGATACGATAGAGCCTGAACTCGCTGGACTTACAGGTTTTGATCCACGCTGGAACGAAGAAAAATACTGGACGGTTATAGCGCAGAATTCCGAGAGGATAAGCTTTCGTCATTTCGAACGAGCCACAGGCCTCAAAGTGAACGAGGAAGGCAGACTCGAGACCGGCGGCGACGACATATATCTTCAGATCATGTGGCGAACGCTGACCATCGCGATTCAGGTCACTCTTGTCACCTTGTTGATCAGCTATCCTCTGGCTTATGCGGCCTTGCACGCCCCGCGCAAAATGGCGGCTTTTATTCTGGTAGCCGTGCTGATGAGTTTCTGGACCTCTATCCTCGTGCGCACAACCGCATGGGTGATATTGCTTCAGACTTCGGGTGTTCTGAATACATTTCTGCTCTGGACCGGTTTGATAAAGGAACCGCTGCAGTTGATCTTCAACCGCTTCGGCGTCATCGTTGCCATGACACATGTGCTGCTGCCATTTGCCATCATTCCGATGATGAATGTGATGCGGACAATCCCGAAATCGCAGGTTGATGCTTCCCGCAGTCTCGGTGCAGGTCCGGTGGAATCTTTCTTGCGTGTCTATTTTCCGCAGAGCTTGCGCGGTGTCGGCGTGGCGGCGGGAACGGTATTCATCCTTGCACTTGGTTTCTATATCACCCCGGCACTTACGGGCGGCCCAAAAGATCAGATGCTATCGTTCTACATAGCAGACTTTGTCAAGCGCGCTCTCAACTGGGGTATGGCCTCGGCGCTTTCGGTGCTGCTTCTCTCTATCGTCGTGATGCTGGTCTCGCTTTTTGGTGCGCTTCGCTGGCTTGCAAATCGCAGGGGAGGGATCGCGTGATGTCCCGTATCATCTTCTGGACTTCGACTTTGTTTGCACTGGCTTTTCTGATCGTTCCACTGGTGCTGATCATGCCATTGGCTTTCAATGAGAGCTCTTTCCTGACCTATCCGATGGAAGGCTTCTCGCTGAAATGGTTCCATGAAGTTTTTGCGCAGGAGCAATGGGTACGCTCATTCGTCAATAGTTTGAAAGTGGCAATCGGTACGACGGTGGTTGCGCTTTTGGTGGGCGGTTTGGCGGCCACCGGCGTCATGCTCCTTAACCGCTGGCTACAAACCGTTCTGACGGCGCTGTTTGTGTCGCCGATGGTTGTTCCCAGTATCGTCATTGGTGTGGCCTTCGCCTATTCCTTCGGTCGCATGGGACTATCCGGCAGCTATATGGGGTTGGTGCTTGCCCACTCCATTCTTGCCGCACCGTTGGTATTTCTTTCGGTGATGACATCATTGCGCGGGCTCGATCCAGATCTTGACCGGGCTGCAGCTTCGCTGGGGGCATCGCGTCGTCATCGCTTCATGACCGTTACCCTGCCGCTTGCCGCACCCGGCTTTATGGCTGGTGCTCTTTTTGCCTTCACGACGTCCTTTGATGAAGTGGTTGCGGCGCTTTTTCTGGCCTCGCCGGAATCAACAACCTTGCCGGTTATGCTGTTTTCGGGCCTGCGGGATCGCTTGCAGCCAACGCTGGTTGTGGTGGCGCTGCTGCTATCGCTCATCAGCTTTGCATTGCTCGCTGCGATGCACCGGTTACAGCAACTCGGCAAACCGGCCAAACACTGAAATTCCGATAAAACGGAGCACTACCATGGCTTTTATCGACATCCGCAATATCAACAAGTTTTACGGAACTATGCAGGCCCTGCACGATATCTCATTGAGCATCGCGAAAGGCAGTTTTGTGACCTTGCTCGGACCGTCCGGCTCTGGGAAAACCACATTGCTGAAAATTCTGGCCGGGTTCGAAGATGTGTCGAGCGGCGATATTCGGCTCGAAGGACGAGATATCACCGCGCTCAAACCGGAAAAGCGCAATTTTGGCCTCGTCTTCCAGGGGTATGCGCTGTTCCCGCATATGAGCGTATTTGACAACATTGCCTATCCGCTAAAAGTTCGCCGCAAGAGCCGCGATCAGATTTCCAGTCAGGTCAATGCCATGCTTGAGCTGGTTCAGCTCACGAAGTTTGCCCGGCGCAAACCCCACGAACTGTCGGGCGGTCAGCAGCAGCGTGTGGCGCTTGCGCGAGCACTGGTGTTCGAACCAGATCTTCTGTTGCTCGATGAGCCTATGTCGGCGCTCGATAAGAAGCTGCGCATCGACTTGCAGGATCAATTACGAGACATCCACCATCGGCTTGGAACCACCTTCATCAATGTCACGCATGATCAGGAGGAAGCCATGCATATGTCCGATGGCATTGCTGTCATGAACCATGGCCGTATCGAACAATACGATACCGGGCATCAACTCTATCGTAGGCCAGGATCGCGCTTCGTTGCCGACTTCATCGGCAAGTCGAACATATTTGAAGGCGCACTCAGTCATACGGCCTCCGGACCGCAGTTCGCCACGGCTGAATTCAAACTTGGCGGTACAGAATTAAACTCGGCGACGGATCGAATTGGTAAGGCTGAACTGGTCGTGCGCCCCGAAGATATCCGGCTTGGCGCATCATCCGGCACTGTAAACACCGTCGGTGACATTGTGCTTTCCGGCGTTGTGGCCACATCAACCTATTCCGGTGACCGGGTGCTTTACACAGTCTCACTGCCGAACGGCCGGGCAATTACAACTTACGGCAGCGCACGTGAAGGAGCGCTCTTGACGAACGCGCCCGTACAGATCGCTTTCGATGCCAAAGACTGCATCTTGCTCAATTAAACAGGGAATGAACTCGTGAATAAACTCAAATCAGCAACAACTGGCAATCTCGGGTTCGGTGAGGCCAGCTATCCCAATCCCGCCCTTGTGCTTGAGGGAGCACCAGAGTTTCAATCCTGGCCGCTGCTCGACGGACGAATAGCAAGCGGGGTCTGGTCGGCGACAATAGGGCATCATCGCGTCGTGCGCGACGCAAGCACACTTGAAACCTTCTATATTCTCGAAGGAGAGATCACGCTTTTTGAGGATGGCGTGGATCAGCCAAGGCATTTCGGTCCGGGTGATCTGGTGGTGCTTGAACCGGGATTTACCGGCAGCTGGAAGACCACCAGCGCAGTAAAGAAAATCTATTTCACAACAAACCAATGACGGATCAGCTTTGGACAGCCGCGTTTGAGCGCTCTTAGCTGCCTCAGTGAATGTCCGGTTATGACGGAGGGGATATTATGAAGACCACGCCTTTCTGGTGGGAAGCGGCCGAACCGCAACATGGCGAACGGGTGTTCGACAAGACATCATGCAGTGTTCTGATCATTGGCTCCGGTTATACGGGCCTTTCGGCGGCCATTACACTGGCCGAAGCCGGGCAGACCAATATTATGGTTGTCGATGCCATGCGCATCGGGGAGGGCGCCAGTTCACGCAACGGCGGACAGATCGGCAATGCGCCGAAGTTCACGCTTGCTCAGGCAACTGCGCGTTTTGGGGAGAAACGCGCTCGGGAAATCATGGATGATTATGGCTCGTCCATGAAGTTCATGATCCAGCGTGCGCGGTCTCTCCCGGAGCCCATTGATCTGAACCTTGTGGGGAGCGTTGCTGCTGCCCATTCACGCAAGGATCTGGCAAAGCTGCGCGCGTTTCGTGATGGTCTCTCCTCGCAAGATCGAGAAAAATACGAAATCCTTGACGAGACGCAAATTCATAGTGTGCTCAAGACGGATATTTACCGCGGCGCGATGGTTCGCCACGATCAGGGAACGATCCATCCGGCCAAATATGTGCGCGCTTTGGCTAATCGCGCCCGAGCGCTGGGCGTGCGTATTTTTACCGGCTGGCGCTATAAGGGTGCTCGCAAAAGTGCCGAGGGACATATTGCGTTTCTGGATAATGTCCAGAACAAGTCCCCTGTGGAAATCCAGGCGGAGAAGATTCTGTTGGGTTTGAACGGCTATGTCGGGCCGGAAGTGAAGTGGCTTCGCCAGCGAAGCATTCCAGTCCAGAGCTATATGATCGCTACCGAGGAAATGTCCTTCGACCTATTGGAACGCCTGATCCCCAACAACCGGGCGGTGGGTGATACCAAGCATATTCTCTATTATTTCCGTCGCTCTCCAGACGGCAAGCGTATCTTATTCGGGGGCAGAGCGCGGTTCCGTAATTCCACCGAAGAACAAGGTGCCGCCGGATTGCGTGCTTTCATGGAACATACTTTCCCAGAAACGCGCGGCGTGAAATTGAGCCATGGCTGGCTCGGTAATGTCTGCTTTGCCTATGATTTCTGCTCACACGGTGGACGGATGGAAGACGGTATCTACTATTTGTCTTGCTGTAATGGCGGTGGCATTTCCAACCAGACCTATTTGGGTCACCGGATGGCCGAATATATGTTGGGAGCTCCCAATTCGGATCGCGGCACAATCGGAAGCCATTTCCCGCGACTCTATTTCTATAATGGAAATCCCTGGTTCTTGCCGGTGGTGGGGACGTGGTATCGCTTCCAGGATAGGGCAGCACGCTGGTTCGAATGATGAGCGGCAATCTTCTTTACCGGGCAAAATGAAAGCGCGAGACGAGGCGGGGTGTTCCCGAGAGCCTGATAAAACCGGCTCGTCCAGAATATGCGCGAGGGGCAGATAATATCATGTCGTCAGATGTGATGATGGCACGTCATAACGATACAAATGGAACCGGCATTGTAATGATGGTGCTGGCGATGACGCTTGTTCCGTTGATTGATGTTCAGGCAAAATATCTGGTGAGCGATCAGATACCGGCCATGCAGGTCGTTTTCCTACGCATGCTGCTTGGAACACTATTTCTGATGCCTTTTATGATCATTGACCGCCAGCCGGTGTTTCCGCCGCCGCAGGGCTGGCGGAATGCTTTCGCATTGGGCTTCTTCAGCATTCTTGCTGGCGTCTGCTTCTTTAGTTCCCTGAAATTTCTCTCAATCGCGGATGCGGTGGCGATTAGCTTTGTTCAGCCGCTATTTGTGACCTTGTTTTCGCGCCTACTTTTGAAGGAAAGGATGCGCTTTACCCGATGGATTGCACTGCTGATCGGTTTTGCCGCCACTTTGATCATTATTCGGCCAACGCATCATGCACTGGAAATGGGTAGCCTGCTGGCTCTCGTCTCGGGTGCGGCGATGGCTGGATATGTTATCGCCATCAAGAAGGGCTCAAGCGGGGTGCGCCACGTACCGCCGATTGCTCTGACCTTTCAGACGCATTTTTCGGCTCTCATTGTAGCGACGCCCTTGGTGTTCGTGTTCTGGCAGGAGTTGGATTTGTTTCAATGGACGATAGCAATTGGTATGACGCTGGTTGGTCTTGCGGGCCAATATCTGATCATCAAAGCCTATCATTATGGCGAAGCCTCACTCGTCGCGCCTTTTGCATATATTGAAATTATCACATCAACCTTCTTTAGCTGGCTATTTTTTGCGCAAGTGCCTGACTCTGTGACCTTTCTAGGTGTTGCGGTCTTGGTCGCCAGTTCCCTTTACGTTGTATGGCGTCGTTGATTAACGGCATAAATGTCGTCGTTCTGATTTCTGATTGGTAATTAGTAAATTAGCCTCTATATGTAGTTATTCTCAGCAATTTACTCTTTATTTGTTAAAGAAGAATCGAAATTTACTTCCATTCCGCGATACTTTTCTTGTTAAAATTGTAAAATATTTACTGTGTGAAGACTGTTGTTCAGGCTTCGTGGTGAGTGGTTGCATCGGTCTCCGATGTCCTCTTCTCGGCCGTGCTGATCCGTTAATTCGAATGAGCTTCAATTTCATCTCCCATTCTGTTCCTCGTCGGGGCAACGATATAGTTGCGCTTTGTATTATTGTATGCAAGTATCCTCGCACACATTTTGGAGGGTCGGCTGTTGACTTTTTCAGTGAGATTGAACGTCAAGTCCCAAGTGCTATTTGGCTTTGTTCACATGGGTTTCGATCAAAGACCGTTCGAACTCGGCGGGGTTCAGGCGTATCGGCTCTCGTTAAAGAACAGTCGTCCCACGATCGGCGGGGCGGCGAGCTTTTAACGAAGCTCTCTGGTCGATGAGTGCACTTCATCCCAACGGGTGACGTTTGTGTGGCGGATACACGTCTACCTTGAAGAAAGTCTTTCCCAAAAACTCAGGAGGAGTAACCGTGAACATTAAGTCTCTGCTTTTATCGTGCGGAGTGCTCGTTGCAGCCAACTCTGCATTTGCACAATCGAACGAGATTACCATTCAGATCTGGGGCTCGACGTGGGAAAATGGCCTGAAAGCCATTTCACAGCAGTTCGAGGCTGAAACGGGTATCAAGGTCAATGCCGTAACGCAGTCATCCTCGGGCGAGGGCCTCGTCAAGCTCCAGGTTGATCGTGACAATCCCATCGTGGATGTCTGGTTCGCAACCAATACCATTGCGAGCGAGGCGGCTCAGGACCAGAAGCTGTTCGTCAAGATTCCGCGTGACAAGCTGAGTAACCGCGACGAGCTGATCAAGGGGGCGATTGCCGATGATTGGGTCGGTATCTACTACTACCCGATGGGTATCGTTTACAATGTGGATGCCGTGCCGGTGCCGCCGACTTCGTGGGAAGATCTCTGGAAGCCCGAATACAAAGGTCAGATCATCGCCCCTGCCATGTCGATCTACTCCGGTTCGCTTCTCACGGTTGCGAATACTATCAATGGCGGCACCTCGGAAAATTACGATCCGGGATTCAAGGCGCTTGAGCAGCTCAACAAGAATGTCTCACTCTATTATACGTCGGACTCCCAGGCACGACAGTCCATTGTGCAAGGCGAGGGGACCATCCTCATTGGCCAAAGTTCACATATGAATGCGGTCGCAGGCGAAGGCATCAAAATGAAGATGATTTCCCCCCGCCCGGCACCGATGTATTTCGATGTCATGATGATGACCAACGGATCGCATCAGGAAGAGGCAGCTAAGTTTATCAATTACATCATCTCGGCGGCTGCCCAGAAAGAGATGCTGGCTCGGGTAAACATGGCTCCGGTTAACCGCAACGTGGAACTACCGAAAGAGCTTGCAGACTCTCTTCCTGCTGATGGCGAAGGTATCGTGATGGATGGCAGCGTCGTCCTGAAAAATATCAGCGATTGGTCCGTCCGGTTTGACCAGATCACGACCCGTTAATCCCTTCAGGCGGAAGTTACTGAACAGATCAGGTGGCGAAAGCCACCTGCTCCACTTTTCAAATTGATTTTACAATAAACAGTCGCTGGCAGTTTGTTTCGGCTCCCAGACTGGCACTCATATCTTTCGAGCACCCATGATCCAGACCGCCCCGCTTGTTGCCAGCAGGCTTCCTGAAGTCATCGCAAAGCCGTTGCCAGATATCGCAAATGCGATTGCAACTGGCAATGTAAGCTCGGTCGCGCTTACGCAATATTATCTTGAGCGGATCGAGCGGTTGAATCCGTCGCTGCAGGCGTACGTCATGGTCACCGCCGAGACCGCTCTTTCGCAAGCAAGTGCAGCCGACCAGGCCCTCGCCGAGGGCAGGTCCCTTGGATCGTTACATGGTGTACCTGTTGCGCTCAAGGACTTATGTGAAACGGATTTCGCGCCGACGTCCAATGGTATGGCTATCTTTCGTGATCGCCAGACTGGCCGCAATGCAAAGGTCGTCACTAAACTTCTGACGGCTGGCGCGGTAATCCTTGGCAAACTGGCCATGGCTGAGGGAGCTTGCTCCACCCACCATCCTGAAATGCCGGTTCCGGTAAACCCATGGGGCGCACCGTTCCGTGTAGGGTCATCTTCGTCGGGATCAGGTGTAGCGGTCGCGGCGGGCCTGGCAGCCGCATCCATTGGTAGCGACACAGGCGGCTCGATCCGGTTTCCAGCGGCTTATTGCGGGGTGACCGGGCTCAAGCCCAGCCGCGGTTTTGTCAGCACGGAGGGCATCTGCACCATGGCGCCCAGTCTCGATCATCTCGGTCCGATGGCGTCCAGTGCGGATGGGTGCGCTCTGTTGCTCGGAGCGATGAGCGGCCTCGGAAATACGCTTCCACCTTCTCCAACGTCGGCTCGCCGTTTTGGTTATCTTCCCGATTTGCTCAGTTCACGGCTCGACCCAGAGGTTCAAGCAGCCTATCGCCGTCTGCTTGATACAGCCGAGCGAATGGGTCTCGATCTCGTCGCTTGCACCGTGCCTGACGTTCCTGATCTGCAGGAGACGTGGGATTGCATCTGCGCCAAAGAGACCGCACGCAGCCATGCCCCCAGCTATCCTGCACAAAGCAAAGCCTATGGTCAGGCACTCGCCACGTTGATCGAAAAGGGATTGAGCCTGTCCGATGAAGATTATGCGGAGGCTCTGAAGCGGTATACCGAGATTACCGTTCTGTGGAACGAGCTGTTCGATGGCATCGACTGGCTGGCCCTGCCTGTACATGCAGTCATTCCGCCGTTGCTTGATAACGCGTTCGGCGCGCCCAACAAGGGGCTCGGCAATCCACTGGAATTCACTGCGGCGGCCAACCTTACTGGTCTGCCGGCGCTGGCGTTTCCTGCAAGTCGCGATTCTCGTGGATGCCCGATTGGCATGCAGATCATGGCTCCCATGCAAGCTGACTTTGCGCTGCTGGCGCTGGGTAGCCGCCTTCAGGAAAACGGCCTTTCCCCGCTCTCGCTAATCAGTGCGAAGGCGGGCGACTTCGAGCCGCTGAAATAGAGACTGTTTCGCGTTGGTAATTTTCTCCAGTCAGCGGGACAGTTTTCTATTGCGAGATGCACACGAGTATGCTTGTATACAGGAATACAGAATGGGAGGCTCTCTTGAATCTGGCTAGTAGATTTCGCGGCGTTTTTGCGGACCGTCTTGACGCGATGCTTGCAGATATTGCCGAACTTGTCGGCATTGAAGCAGGATCCTACGATGTGGAAGGTGTTACCCGCACATCACGTTGGATCGGCGAGCGGTTGCAGACGCAGGGGTTTGAACTTCATTACGAAGAAGTTCCCGAGCGCGGTAATCGCTTGTTGGCGGTTCGAAAAGGGCAGGGCAAAGGCCGGTTGATGATCCTCGGCCATGCCGATACCGTTTGGCCGCGCGGCACGCTGGAGAGCTGGCCCTTTGAGATAAAAGGTGAACTTGCGACAGGTCCCGGTGTTGGTGACATGCGCGGCGGACTTGTGCTGGCTATCAATGCAATTGATGTTGCTTCAAGGGCCGGACTTGCCGAATTTGAAGAGATCAAGTTTCTCGTCGTTAGCGATGAGGAACTGGGAAGTCCGCTCTCGCGCGGCTGGATCGAGGAGCATGCAAAGACTTCCGATTGGGTCCTGACTCTTGAGCCTGGTCGTCCAGGAGGCGGGTATTTTACCTCCCGCGGTGCTGTTGGTGCCTTCTTTATCGAAGCGACCGGGCAGACTGCACACGCGGCGGCCAACTATCTCAAGGGCGCTTCTGCGGTTCGGCCGCTCGCAATCCTCGTGCCCCGCATCGAGGCCCTGACGGATCTCGAGAATGGTGTCATCGTGAACGTTGGCGTATTCCAAGGTGGTGACGCAAGGCAGGTTATTCCTGGCCATGCTAAACTCCATGTCGACATGCGTGCCCGCACGCCCGAAGCGGCTGCAAAGCTGCAGAAGGAAGTTGAGCAGCTGATTTCCGAGGTCTCGACGGATCGCGTTTCGGTGGTTCTGAAAGGCGGTTGGACGCGGCCTGCATGGGCCAGGACGCCTGAAACGCAAGCGCTTTACGAGATCGTAGCCAAGGCCTCCGAGGAAATCGGCGCGCCCTGCTTTGAATTGACCAATGTTTCGGGCGGGTCTGACGCCAGCTTCTGCGGCGCGCTCGGGGTGCCGACGATCGACGGGTTGGGTCCTATCTGCAATGACATCTGTTCACGCGACGAAACAATCGTCATTGATAGTCTCGTGGGTCGAGGCGCGGTGTTCTCGACGCTGATCACCACGCTTTCCGAAAACGGGAATGTCGGGAACAAGGGATAAGACGCAAACAGGCCATATGGGGACTGGCAGCCAGTAGGTGATCGCGGCATAACTAGAGCGAGTCAATGAGTATATGGAGACGAGAAATCATGGATGCCAATGGAATTGACGATCTGGGCGGTCGTCGGCTGGCTGCAGTGAGCTCGGCGGATGCCGTTTATGAACTGTTGCGGTCACTCATTCTGGACGGACGGATTGAGGCAGGCCAGCGTCTGCGGGAAGTGGAGCTGGCTCAGAAGCTCGGGGTAAGTCGTACGCCGCTGCGTGAAGCCTTCACGCGTCTCATCTCCAACCGGCTTCTTGAGCGCACGTCTTCCGGCGTTGTCGTTGCGGATGTGCTGTCCGCCCTCAAGGGCATCCGCGCAATCCGGATTGCGCTTGAAGGCTACGCAACGAAGCTCGCGGTACCCCACCTGAACGAGGACGATTTCCAGATTCTTGAGGCTTCAATCGAATTGGCACTGAACCTCCCGGAAGAGGCTCGTACCGAGCGGGTGCGCAACAACAACGTATTTCATTGGAGAATCTACAACGCTTGCGGCGTACCGGAACTCCAGAATGCGATCGAAAACTATGCCGGCTTTTTCATGAGCGAAGCCAGTCTTGCGGCCCTCAATCAGGCGCAGTCGCAGGAAGTAATCCAAGATCACGTCAAACTTCTCGAGGCGATTAAAGCGCGGGAAGCAGACAAGGCTGAGCAATTGATGAGAGCTCACCTGATCCGCGGTTTTAACCAGACCGCGGAATAAGAATGAAGGACGGTGCTTATCCCCGGATCGTATATGCTGTACTTGGTAGATTGCGGGATGGTCCGGCATTCAGGAGGGCCGCTGCATTGAACCTGGATAAAGACTAGCACGCCTCCAATCTGCAAAATCAAACCAGAACGATTATTCAGGCGTTCGGCCTAGGCCGAACGCGCTCTCCCCCCATTATTCTTTGACGGAACCGCAACCATGGAACATCTGCAGAGCAGCACGTTGCAACTCAGGAATCTGACCAAGCGGTACAGCTCCTTCGAGGCAGTGAGCAACCTTGATCTGGAGGTGCCACGTGGATCGCTCTTGACGCTCCTGGGACCATCCGGCTGCGGTAAAAGTACTGTTCTCCGAATGATCGCCGGTTTTCTCAATGTGACATCCGGTGAAATTGTCGTCGATGGCACGGACATCAGCGGGGTCGAGCCGAACTTTCGCGACATTGGCATGGTTTTCCAAAACTATGCTCTCTTCCCCCATATGACTGTCGAATCCAACATTGCGTTCGGTCTCAAGATGCGTGGTGTTTCAAAGGAAGAGCAGACCGTGCGCGTACGCGACGTGCTTGAGATGGTCCGGTTGTCCCACCTCGCGGATCGTTATCCGAGCCAATTGTCAGGCGGTCAGCAACAGCGCGTCGCTCTTGCGCGTGCCGTCGTCATCAGGCCCAAGCTCCTGCTTCTCGATGAGCCACTTGGTGCGCTCGACCGGCATCTTCGCGAAGGATTGCAATCCGAGCTGCGTGAGCTTCAGCAGAAGCTGGGCATCACATCGATCCTGGTGACGCATGACCAGGATGAAGCTCTCTATCTTTCCGATTATATTGCTGTCATGAACCAGGGTCGTATCGAGCAGCTTGATACTCCGATCGCACTCTATGATAGGCCCAAGAGCGAATTCGTTGCCCGTTTTCTCGGCGTGGCCAATATCTTTGATGCGAAGATCGTCGCGGTCAACGGTAGTGGCGCAACTTTGTCGCTTGCTGGACAGCAGGTTGTTGTCAATGACGCTTGCGGTCAATTCGCGGGCGCTGATTGCAAGGTTTCGATCCGTTCTTCCCATATCGAAATTGTCGGCGTTGAAGACCCGCGAGAAGGGCTCAATGGAACCGTCAAGACCACCCACGAGCTTGGCGAGCGAGTAGTCTATCAGGTTGAGGTCAAAGGCCTCACTATTGATGCGAACTCTCCGCGAAACAACAATCGCGCCAGATATGCCGCCGGCCAGTCAGTCAAGCTTGTGCTCGATCCGGCTCATACAATTATGTTGAGGGCATGATGGAGGCGAATAACAACCGCGCCAAATATCTGATCACCCCCGCGCTGATTATCGGCCTGCTTATCGTTGCGGCGTATAGCTATTTCGGTCTCTCAAGCTTCTTCCTGAAGGGCCCGCCGGGAACGCAGTTTGCCGGTGAGGCTACACTCAACAATTATTGGCGTGTATTGTTTACGGGGGCCAACCAGTCGATCCTCTTCACCACGCTCTGGGCGTCTTTTGTGATGTCGGTAATTACCGTCGCAATAGCCGTGCCGATGGCCATGGTAATCGTGCGTTCCAAGCGAGAATGGGTCGGGACACTGATTATGCTCGCGATCGCAGTTACCTTCCTCTCCGGTGGTGTGACGCGCGCATATTCCTGGCTTGTCCTTCTTGGCAACCGGGGACTGATAAACCTGAGCCTGATCGAGCTTGGTATCGTCGCCAAGCCGATCCAGTTTCTTTACAACTGGTCAGGTGTTGGCATTGCCATTACCCATTACCTGCTGCCGTTTGCGGTCTTTACGCTCATCGGTGTCGTCCAGAACCTGAACGTTTCGGTCGAGGAAGCGGCGCGTAGTCTTGGCGCCAGCCGCACGACCACATTCTGGCGCATTACCATGCCGATCCTCTTGCCAGGGCTCATGGTTACGCTGGTTCTTGTCTATTCAATTGCGTTGGCCTCGTTCCTTTTCCCTATGGTTCTGGGCGGCGGAAAGGTCAGGATGGTGGCAAACCAGATCTATGACCGCATGTTTACCGAATATGACGTTCCCTATGCTGCTGCAACGGCTGTCGTATTTCTCATCAGCGCGTTCGCTTCGATCTGGCTGATCAACCTCGCCGCGAAGAAAATCAAGAAGGCCGTTTCGTGATGTTTAAGCGTGATCTTGAAGCGAAATTTGGCGTCGTCGTAATCGCTCTGGCGTCAATAGCGGTCGTTTTCCTGTTGCTGCCGGTGGTGTTTGTCGTGCTTCATTCGTTCAGCCCGACGCGCTATTTCCAGTGGCCACCTTCCGGGTTCACACTCGATTGGCACAAGAATTTTTATAATTCTTCCATGTTCATGGACGCCGCGAAGAACTCGTTTACGATGGCTCTGATCGTAATGCCCTTGAGTCTGCTGATCGGAATTCCTGCGAGCTACGCACTGGTGCGCACTGACTTCAAAAGCAAAGGGCTGATCCAGCAAATCATCCTGTCACCTCTGATCATTCCGGGCGTTGTAACGGGTGTCTCGCTCCTCTCACTCCTGTCGGCAGGTGGCGTCCGTATTGGTCTTTTTGGTCTTTGCCTGGGCATATTGGTCTTCACACTGCCCTTTGCCATTCGTGCACTTTCAGCCAATCTCCTTGGCCTTGATCCGCGGATCGAAGAGGCGGCACGCAACCTTGGTGCCGGCCCCTTCCGCACCTTCTTTGTCATTGTCCTTCCGCAATTGAAGTCGGGCATTCTGGCAGCGTCTGTGTTCATCTTCGTTGAGGCACTCGACAATTTTTCGATCGCCGTGTTCCTCACCAATGATCGGACCAAGGTACTGCCCGTCGCGGCCTATCAATACATCAAGGATTTTGACGATCCGACTGTAGCTGCAATGGCAACAGCACTGATCGTTCTCTCGGTGATCGCGGTCGCGCTGCTCGAAAAGCTCATGGGCTTCCAAAAGAGCCTGAGGCTGTAGCTGGAGGCCTTTTGGCGAGCTCTCGAAAATCAATGGTCCCAAGGGGGCAGAAAGCTGGTGAAATAACATGGCCGATGTAATCCGTATTGAACGACTGAAGCGCACCTCGATGGTCTCCATCCACAACGGCATCGCCTATGTGGCTGGCATGTGCGGTAACCAGGGCGAAACCATTCAGGATCAGACCCGCGTTGCGCTTGAAAAGGTCGACCGTTGGCTCAAGGAAGCCGGAACCGACCGATCCAAGATCCTGTGCGCCACGGTCTGGATTTCGGATCAGAAGCACTTCGACGCCATGAACGAAGTGTGGGAGCAGTGGGTCGACCCAGAAAATCAGCCATCCCGCGCTGCCGGTGTCGTGCCGCCTGCGGCTGAAGGTTACGATGTCGAGATCATCGTAACTGCGGCAATCTGAGGGAACTGCCTCCAATGCAGACCAAGAAGAGCGGCAAGCTTACTGTTGCGGTGATTGGAGCCGGCGTCGTGGGCCTTTCCACAGCACGCTGGCTGCAAAAAAAAGGATTGGACGTGGTCCTCGTTGACCCGACACCGCCCCTGCCAGGCGTATCGTTCCGCAATGCCGCGTCGTTTGGCAATGCCGCAACGGTTGCGCCTTCGGGAATCTTCCCTACTGCCGCTCCTGGAATTCTCTGGAAAGTCCCGGGAATGTTGTTGCGTCGCGATGGACCGCTTACGCTCTATTGGCGTGATCTTCTCGATCTCGCTCCATGGCTTGCTGCATTCCTTTCTGCGTCGCTGCGCAGCCGCCAGGACGGAACCATTTCGGCGCTCGGTTCGCTGATGAAAGTGATCGAAGAGGGGCATGCGCCCCTGATGGAAGAAATCGGCGGCATTCGTTTCGGGCGCGGCACGGGCTCGATTCACCTTTACCGCGCTGAAGAGGAAGCTCAGAACGCCAAGAAATCCAACGACCGGCGACGCGCTGAGGGGATCGAAGCGCAGTACCTTTCGCAGGACGAAATAGCTGCCATGGAACCCAATCTCGCGCCGGGTTATATCGGCGGCACGATTTTCCCCGGTTGCTTTGTGATCGACAGTCCTGAAGCCTATTGCAGGGGACTTGCCCAGGCAATCCAAAAGCACGGCGGCCGTTTCGTTACGGCGAAGGCCGAGCGGATCGAAAGTGGTACCGATGGCGTGCGCGTCCGTACTGGAGGCGAGGTCATCTCTGCTGACCACATCGTGATTTCAGCTGGTGCCTGGTCGCGCGGCCTGTCTAATCAGCTTGGCGATCGCCTCAACATGAATACTGAGCGCGGTTATCACGTCGCATTCGAACACCACGAGCCGTTGTTGACGCATCCGGTCATGTATCCGTCCGATGGTTTTTTTCTCACCCCGCTGTCCCATCAGATCCGCGCGGCGGGGACTGTAGACTTGGGTGGTCTCGATAAGCCAGCACGTCAGTCACGCCTCGATGTCCTTGAGAGTAAAGCTCGAAGAATGTTGCCCGCATTGGGTGACAGGCAGGACACCTGGATGGGCTTCCGCCCCTCCACGCCTGATAGCCTCCCCTTTATCGGGCCGTCACGCAGGGATCCCCGCATCATTTATGCATGTGGTCACGGTCACCTTGGGCTAACGCTCGGCGGTATTACCGGCAAGTTCGTGTCCGAGCTTATGACGGGCGATAAACCAAGTATCGATCTCTCACCGTTTTCTCCCGCCAGATCCATGTTGAGGCTGAACTGATGACCTTCTCTATCGCTCTTCGTTGTCCACAAACGGGACAGTTCGGTGTTGCCGGCGCGACGTCTTCGATGGCGATGGGCGCGCGTTGTCTGTTTGTCAATCATGATGCTGGTGCTGTCATCACACAGCACCGCACCGATCCGCGTTTGGGCGTTGCGGCGCTCCATCATCTGAGGAATGGACTGTCAGCCCAGGAAACACTGGACAAGATCGCAACCGCGCCCGGTATTGAATGGCGCGAACTTGCAATCGTCGATCGCGATGGCGCGACAGCGTTACGGCAGGGCACCCATCAGGAGCCGATCTATGCAAGCGCATCTGCTTCGGGGATCGTCGCAGTTGGCAATATTCTGAGGAATGATCAGGTTCCGGCTGCAATGGTGACAGCAGCGCTTGAAACAACCGACAAACCGATGGCCGAGCGACTGTTGGCGGCGCTCGATGCTGCGCTGGAAGCTGGAGGCGAAATTTTCCCGTTGTCCTCAGCAGCGCTCAAGATCGCTGAATATCCGGATTTTTGTTCGGTTGATCTACGCGTTGATCAGGCCGCCGAGCCATTGAGAGAACTGCGTAACCTCTGGAAGGCCTATGAGCCGCAAATGGCCACCTTCATAGAGCGTGTTCTGAATCCAGATTCAGGGGGACGGGCAACCAACTCGCTGGAAATTCTTTCATCCAAGGAGTTTAGACAATGAGAGTCACAGCGGTTCAGACGTTGATGGGGTTGTCGCCAGACGTCACGGTGCCGGCAGCGGAAACCGCGATGATAAGAGCAATGCAGGCCGAGGACCGGCCAGACTTTCTCATTCTTCCTGAATATTTCAGCTATTACGGCCCTGACCAGAAGCGCTCGGTAGAACTTGCCCAGCCCTTGCGCGAAACGCCCGCTTTCCGGATGGCGCAGGCGTTTGCCAAGCGCCACGATGTCGCGGTGCAGGCAGGAACGATCCTTGCCAGGATTCTCGGTGACGAGCGCGTCGAAAACGTATCGGTCGTCTTTAATCGGCAGGGCGAGGTAATCGCGGAATATCGCAAGATGCACCTGTTCGATATGGGTGATCTGGGCAGCGGCGCTTTCCGTGAATCCGACTATATCAAGCCAGGCGATGAGATTGTCACCTGGACGTTTGAGGGTGTTACCTTCGGTACCGCCATCTGCTTCGACGTCCGGTTTCCCGAACTCTTCCGCGCTCTGCGGCTCAAGGGGGCTGAGGTCGTCACGCTTCCCGCCGCCTATACTATGGTTACCGGTGAGGCTCACTGGGAGTTATTGGCTCGCGCTCGTGCTGCGGAAACGCAATGCCATTTCATTGCCTGTGGCCTTGGCGGCACCGTGGTTGTCGATGGCCAGGAAAAGCGCTGCTATGGCCATTCCGTCATCGTCGATGCCTGGGGGCGGGTCGTGGCGCGTGCCGGGCAGGACGCAGACATTATTACAGCCAAATTGGATATGGAGAATCTCCACTCAATTCGCAAAAACATGCCGGTCATGAAACAGCGTCGTCTCATGAGTGATGTGATACCCGCTTTGTAGAACTCAACTCAGAAAAACAGACGGATTTAACTGCCGCGCTCCTCCCCGGTGCGGTGGCATGGGATTGGTGCGCGCTTCGTTCAGCCAATGGAAAACAGGTTTGGGCCGCGCATTGAAGAAAGGTTTGAAGAACAATGGAAAAAGTTAACACGGTAGTTGTGGGGGCGGGCCAAGCCGGCCTGTCGATGAGCGAGCACCTGAGCAACGCTAATATCAGCCATGTTGTTCTCGAAAAGGGGCGAATTGCCGAGAGCTGGCGTTCAGCACGTTGGGATTCGCTGCGGGCCAATGGTCCAGCTTGGCATGATCGTTTGCCGAGCATGAGAATCCCGGATATCGAACAAGACGTCTTCACGCCCAAGGAGAGACTGGTCGACTATCTCTCGAGTTTTGCCGAGAACACCAAAGCACCAGTTCGGACTGATGTTACAGTGCTTTCGGTCAAGAAGCTGCCCAAGAAGCAGGGCTTTCTTGTATCAACGACGGCAGGTGATTTCGAAGCGATAAATGTGATCGCGGCAACCGGTCCGTTCCAAGTTCCAGTAACGCCCGAGATCGTTCCTGAAACTGCCGACGTCGTCCAGATGCATTCGGTCGCCTACAAGAACCCGGACCAATTGCCCGATGGCGCAGTGCTTGTCGTCGGTGCGGGTGCCTCGGGTGGCCAGATTGCTGAAGAACTGGTTGATACTGGTCGCAAGGTTTATCTGTCATTGGGTCGCCATATCCGCCCGCCGCGTTTTTATCGGGATCGTGAAGGCGCATACTGGACCGGCGTGCTGGGACGGTGGGATACCGTCAACCGAGACAAGAATGTCCAGAATATTGCCCTCGCTATCAGCGGCGTTCATACCAAGATGCCAATCGATTATCGTCTGTTGGCTTCCAAGGGTGCCGTTCTGGTTGGCCGCTCGCAAAGTTATAGCGATGGAAAGCTCACCTTCGCGGATGATCTTGCCAAGAATATTGAGGAAGGTAATAAGAGTTACCTCAATACGCTGGATGTGATCGATCAATATATCGAATATAATGGGCTTGAGCTGCCGGAAAATCCAGATGCGCGCAACTTGCTCCCGCCGACTGAATACGAGAAGAATTCTATTCTTGAGTTGGACCTTGCCGATGCAGGTATCACCTCGATCATATGGGCAGCAGGCTTCAAGCGTGATTATAGCTGGCTGGAGTTGGACATCTTTGATGAGGAAGGCAACCCCATCCATGAACTTGGCGTTTCCAAGGAACCCGGCATCTATTTCCTGGGTTTACCGTTTCAATCACGGCGCCGGTCGAGCTTCTTGTTCGGCGTCTGGTATGACGCTAAATACGTCGCCGACTACATTGCCATGATGCAGATGTACCACGACAAGTATAACCCCTAGTATGTGAATTCCTGCTTAGCGTTCTCTTGCAATGACTGACTTCAAGAGAACGCTATATTCACTGAATGAGTGCGCCAGGTGCCGGTGAAAGCCATAAATATTCTTGACTGGCAATCTGTAGTGCGCAGATAACCGACCACGCCTCCTTTGTTCCCGTTTGAACGTTAGATAATCTTATTCGGTGGCCATAAAAGCATGAGGAGGTTTTGCTTCCAATGAAAGACCATTCTGTCGGTTTTGCACGAGGCGCAGTTTCTCCAGCGGGAGCGGCGGATTTCGATCCTGTCCGTTTCATAGGCTGCGACGCGTACATCAAGTCGCAGCGTTTCTACGATTGTGTTGCTGTCATCCGCAGCTCGAGTGAGAAACGCCTGAACATTGGCCCGATAGGTGATGTCGCCGTCGCGGCTTCAGAGTTTCTAGAAAGCTTCATATAGCGCCGGGTCGTCGAGAACGACAATTCGTTGCAAAACAATAAGACGGCATTCCCCAGCCCGCGTGTGTCGCGATTCTCATGTCTGCTGCGAAACCTGGCGCCGGATATCGTCGGCCAGCGGATGTAACTCGTCGAGAGGCAGCGAGCCCGTGAGGCTGTATCCCATTCCACTTGAAGCCCAGCCCCAGCCGTCGATGTTGCCTTGCGAGTGTGGCGTCATCTTTCGGTTCTGCTCGATCGTCATCGGCCTGCTTAACATGACGAGGCGGTTGCCGCGGTCATTGTCATACATCAACATTAGGCCCGCTCCATGCGGTGTGGAGATGATCCGCCCGCCCATCATGCGATAACCCGATTTCGACAAATCGGGCAAAACGGGTTTCCGGCCTATGCGGTTGCTCGCCCATTCGACCAGTTCGGCGGTATTATCCGCCCGCAGTTCGACCGGTCTCAGAGGGTCGGAGGCAAAAGTGCTGAAGCTATCCGCCGCCTCTTGGGCGATGGCGGCAACACCTTCGACAGGTACCCGCAGCGCTCCGTGCAGACCCCAGCCGCCCACACCTCCCGCCGTCAACAGGAGGATCGCCGCGGCCGCCGATTGCCAAAATGGCGGCGAGCGTCTGCGAGGGGCCGTCATAATATGTGTCAAGTTTAACCGCGTCGGAACGGGTTCGTCGGAGACGAGCTCAAGAGCAGAGCGGATTAGTGCTCGATGGTCACCGTATTGCGTGAAACGCGCTGCGACATGCGGGTGGGTCTCGAAATAGGCCGCCACTTCCGCGCGACGGTTTTCGTCGAGCAGTCCGTCGACATAGGCATGGAGATCGTCTTCGGTGATCGGTTTCGTATTCATTTGACTCTCCGCAGGTGCGCGACCGGACTTGCGCCCGTCATTGCTGGCTGCTCCCATATCAGCCTCAGACGTTCGCGTGCACGCGAAAGGCGCGACATGACTGTTCCTATAGGTATCGCAAGCACGTCCGCAACCTGGGCGTAGGACATATCCTCGGTTGAAACGAGCAGGAGCACGCTTCTCTGTTCTTCGGGCAACTGGTCGATAGCGTTGAGAATATCCTGTAGCACGAGGCGCTCTTCTTGGAAGGGCTTGTGGGAAAGTGCGCTATGGCTGGCGGTATCGACGGAAACCGGCGTGCCGCGACGCGCCCGCTTCCGCAAACTGGTTATTGCAAGGTTGTGCAGGATCGTGAAGACCCAGGTGCGTGGATCGTCGTTGTGCCGGCGATGCCAGTTGGCGATGACGCGTTCCAGACAATCCTGAACGAGATCGTCGGCCTCACTCACGTCGCGCAGAAGCCCATGAGCATACCGGCGCAGTGCCGGGATCATGGGTTCGACCAACGGTAGGATATCATCCATCGTATATCTTCCACTGGGTAGCAGGAAGTCCGCCCACGCTGTTGAGCCTGGTGGGCGGAACGCCTTTTCAATCGGCTTGCGTCTGGATCACCTCGCCGGGACCGTTCTCGCTGGCTGCCGCGATAACGAGATAACGGCGAATGTCGGCCTTCTCGTTCTGGACAAGTTGGCGTATCGGGCCCAGGGCATTGACGACGGCCGCACCTGCCGGATTTGTCATGAAGTTCGACACGGGTTGAAGTTCACCTTCGCCGTCGGGGCTGGCAGCCAGCGCCAAAACGTAGCGCGATTTCGGTTTAAGACCGGTTACAGAAGCCTGCAGCACTTGCAGCAATCCCTGATCGAACAGCGTGACGCTAGTCGGGGCCTCCCCGGAACGCGTCTTTCCCACCAGCTTGAGTTCAGCCGTCTGGGCAGCGATACCGAGTGGCTGAAGGTTCTCCAGTCCATCGCCTTCCGTCACAGCATTGGGGACATAGACGACAGCTTGCGGTGCCTGGCCGATCGGAACATTGCCAATGACCTTGTTGGAGAGCGTGTCGATCACCGCGAAGGCGTCACCGTTCTCCAGTCCGACATACATACGCGTTCCGTCACCGGAAGGCCAGAGGCCATGCGGCAGACTGCCGACCGGGATCATGGCCACCTGTTCAAAAGTATCCGTTCGAAAGACCTTCACTGCGTTGAGCCCACCGATTGTGAGATAGGCGAAGTCGCCATTAGCATTGCGGGCGAAGTTGACGTGATTGGTGATAGGGCCTGTCGAAAAGGTTTTGATGACGTTGAACGGTGGCTTGGCATTGAATATCTGGACCTTGCCAATGTCCTTCAGTGTAAACCAGACCTGTTTGCCGTCCGGCGAAGCGGCGATGTTGGGGCAGAAGGGGCTCTCCTGCTTTACGTGGCCAACGATCTCGTGGTCGGCCACGGAAACCACTACGGTTTCCGGATTGAAGGAGGAGCAGATGTAGCCGTATTTGCCGTCCGGAGAGAAGATTTGCATGCCGGGCCCGCCTGGAACCTTGATCCGGGTTGTCTCTTGGAAGCTTGATGCGTCGATGACCGAGATGTAATCCTCACCACGCACAGTCACCCAGATTTCCTTCCCGTCGGGAGTGAAGAAGACCTCATGCGGGGAGCGTCCGAGATAGGTTGTATGCTTGACGGCGTTGGTTGTCGTATCGATGAACGTAACCGAGTTGGAGCCGATCGATACGGCTGCCAACGTCTTGCTGTCGGGCGAGAAGCCGAGGCCGTGTACCAGCAATTGTCCCTTGTAGAGCGGGCTGAGGCTGCTCGGCTGCGGGTCGCCGAGCTTGATCACGCCGAGCAATTTATTGGTTGATGGGTCCGTGACGGACACCGTGTTGGAGAACTGCTCAGCCGCGTAGAGGCGATCCTTGCTACTAATGGGAATGTCTGGAGACGATGCCGATCGCGGCGCTTGGCCGGCGAACGCGGCAAACGAAACCGACGCGCCCCCGGCCAGAAAGAGGGAAATGAGTAATTTCTTCATGGGATTTCCTTTCAGTCGTGATGCGTGGACTACAGCCGGTTCATGTTCGTAGACGTCGCCGCTACGAAAATATTCCGTCTCCTCCAGATTTTTTGCTTTCAGCCTGCCTCAGTATGAGGCTCATCCATCGTGCAAGCACGGGCCATTTTTTCTTACTTTTCAGGGCTGACTGTGAGCATCAGTCGGCAGCGACCATTTCTATCGGGCAGTTCGTCCGATTGCTTCGAAGCGAAGAAAATTCGTTCGAAATGGAATACGGAATGGTTCGTGGCGTCTACGTCATCGTGTGGGTCAAAACTGGCCGGTTTGCACGACAGCGGCACTTTGAATTCTCAGTCGCCTCTGATCTGATTAAGGGCATTTGTAATGACAGCTACAATTGATCGTCGCGAGCTTCTGGCCATGGGTACGCTCTTTGCCGCCAGCGTGGCCTTGCTGGCGTCATCAGAGGGCAGAACCGGGGCAGAGCCCGTGCGTTCCATGGCGGGGGTATCGCCTGACGCGCCGAAAGTCGCAATGCTCATCCATCCAAAAATGGTGGCCCTGGACCTGATCGGGCCCATGACTGTCTTTAATATTATGCGTTTCGACGTGCAGCTCGTGTGGAAGAACAAGGCGCCGATCTCGACCGATGTCGGCATACCCTTGACAGCGACGCAGACTTTCGAGGAATGCCCGAGGGATCTCGACGTGATTTTCGTGCCCGGTGGCATCTTGGGCACGATCGCCTGCATGAATGATCCGGATGTGTGCACGTTTCTCATGGATCGCGGATCGCGCGCCAAATGGGTCACCAGCGTCTGCACGGGCGGTCTGTTGCTTGGTGCCGCCGGCCTTCTCAAAGGCTACGACGCGACCGCCTATTGGGCGGTGGCCGATCTTTTACCACTCATGGGGGCTCGCTATGTCGACAATCGCGTCGTTCGCGACCGCAATCGCATGACAGGGGGTGGGGTCACGGCAGGGATCGACTTCGCGCTTGCGCTCGTGGCCGAAATGAATGGCGAGGAGGCGTCGCGTCGCGCTCAGCTCATTATCGAATATGCGCCTGAGCCTCCCTTCGCCAATGGGACACCACAGCAGGCTGGCTCGGAGCGCGTCACTGCAATGCGGAACAGTCGAAAGCAGATGGACGAACAGGCGCGCCTGGCCGCGGAAGCCGCGGGCAAGAGGCTCGGAGTCTAAAGCAGGGAAACAAGAGCCTTAAGCGCATTGTGCCGTCCAGATGCTGCCTGGCGTTTGGGTAATCGGTTTGGCGACGTTTACAAAATCGAACTCAATATCCGGAGAAAGAACAATGATCCGCTATCGCGCCCCTTCAATTCCTTCCTCTGAAATAACTCCGCCCCAGTTCTATCTCGGACGACGGCAATTCCTGACCGGGGCTATCGCCGCCGGACTTGCTCTTCATGTATCGAAGGGAACGGCCAGACCGATTCAGGCGGGCGCGAGCAAATATACCGTCGACCACAAGGTGACGCCGATTGAGGATGTGACATCCTATAACAATTTTTATGAGTTTGGTCTGGGCAAAGGCGATCCCTCCACGTACGGAGGCAATTTCAAGCCTTTGCCGTGGACCATTCAGGTTGACGGAATGGTCACCAAACCCGTGACTTTCGACATCGATCAGCTAGTCAAACAATTTTCGGTTGAGGAAAGGGTTTATCGCATGCGTTGTGTGGAAGCATGGTCGATGGTCATTCCGTGGGACGGCTTTCCGCTCGCGGCGCTTCTCGACAAGGTCGAGCCGCTCGGCAGCGCAAAATATGTTGCCTTTGAAACTGTGGTGCGCCCGTCCGAAATGCCGGGTCAGGGCGGCCTTTTCCAATCGTTGCCTTGGCCCTATGTCGAAGGCCTACGCATGGACGAGGCCCGCCACCCTCTCACCCTGTTGGCCGTAGGTCTTTACGGGCAGACCTTGCCAAACCAGAATGGTGCTCCAATTCGGCTGGTAGTGCCGTGGAAATATGGCTTCAAAGGCATCAAATCGATCGTGCGGATCACCCTGACCGACAAGCAACCCCGCAACACCTGGCAGATTGTCAATCCGACGGAGTATGGGTTTTATGCCAATGTGAATCCGGCGGTGGATCATCCCCGTTGGAGCCAAGCGACGGAAAGACCAATCGGGGAAGGCGGTTTTTTCGGTGCCGGCCGCCGGGCGACCTTGCCGTTCAATGGTTATGCCGACGAGGTAGCTGGCCTCTATAGCGGTATGGATCTCGCGAAGCACTTCTGATGGCGGCTAGAAACACGAATTCCAGCAGGTGGTGCCCGATGTCGGTGTGGATGCTGTACGTAGCGGGCCTGCTTCCGGCCATTTGGTGCTTCTATCTGGGCGCCAGTGGAAATCTCGGCGCCGACCCCGTCAAGACGTTCGAGCATTCATTGGGCCTTTGGGCGCTCCGTTTCATTATCCTGACGATTGCGGTATCGCCACTTCGCGATCTCGGTGGACCGAACCTCATCCGATACCGTCGCGCGCTCGGCCTGTTGAGTTTCTACTACGTGGCGATGCATTTTGTGGTTTACCTGTTTCTGGACCAGGCGTTATCGCTGACGGCGGTGTTCGCCGACGTCATGAAAAGGCGCTTCATAATGCTTGGGATGGCATCGCTGTTACTGCTTGTGCCTTTGGCACTGACCTCGAACAAGTTTTCGATCAAGCGCCTGGGGCGAAGCTGGTCCCGTTTGCACAAGCTCGTCTATATCGTCTCCATACTTGTGGGGCTGCACTATGCACTCTCGACCAAAGTCCTGGCGGTGGAGCACTATTTCTATCTGGCGCTGATAGGCGCACTGCTTACCTTTAGAGTTGTGCGTTTAGTGCGCCCACGAAGCCGAAAGCGCGCCTTCCACACGGTAATATCGAACTGAAACGCTTGAAGCTATGAAGCTGGGCCCGAGGCAGGTTCACACCGGAAGTTATCGAATGTGCGCCAATGGCAGAAGTTGTCGCTGGATCGCTAGCGATCTTGGGATCAGCAAAAACACTGTCGCTGACATCGTGCACCGATATAAAGCTAACGTTTCGGGTGTTATTTTTGCCCTCAGCCAGAACCACCTCCTACAGCGGGCATCGCCTGCATGGCAGTCTCAATCCATACACCCATCAATCGACCCGGACAGGACAGGGACAACCTGTTGAGGCTCCACAACTAGTCAAAATACTTTTTCAAGTAGTCGCCGGTGGCGTCGATCAGCGCCGATACGGTTTCGGAGGTCTGTTCGACATTGAATCCATGGTCGACAGGGCGCTGCCACAGTTCGTGCTGTCCGGGATGGTAGGACAGGAACGCCTCGATGGATACGGGTTGTGGAAAGACGAGATTGTCCTTTGTGCCGATCATGACGAGCAAGGGACCCGCATAACGACTAATCTCGGCTGCGGGAACTACTTCGTAGAGGCTTTCGAAAAACTCCCTTCTGAGGGCAATTTTACTACCATTCGGTAGCGATATATCAACGGGCTGATCGCCGCCAGCGAGCCCCTTTCTGACTTCTCCGAGGCCAACCAGCGCAGTGAACGCGGCAGGGAGATTTATGCCGGGGTTCCATAGAACGACCGAGCGAATATGGTCGCCTTGCCGAGCGGCGACGGCCGATGCGACAACCCCGCCGAGACTCATGCCTAGCACCGAAATTCTTTGACTGTCGATGTCGTCTCTGGACTGCAGGAACTCCATGGCGGCAATAGCATCCTTCACTTCACCATTGACCGTAACGTCCGCCAGCTTGCCTTCGCTTGCCCCGCTTCCTCTGAAGTCGATCCGCAGGGAAGCGATACCACGCTGTGCAAGAGTCTCCGCCGCCTGCCCGAATAATCCTTTCGGAACATGGGAGGACGTCCACTCATTGCGGGTTCCTCCAAAGCCGTGAAGCATCAGCACGACCGGCGGATACTCTATCTCATCCGGCAGCACTAGCGTTCCTTCCACGCGCTCGCCATCGACTTCGAAGTTGATCTGCCGTTCGGCGCCGAGTGCTAAGGGGGCGGTACCTACGGACGCCAGGAGCGCCACGACGATCGTCTTGAGCATTTGTCTTCCTTTTCGTGGGTAACTTACAGTCGAGGTGACGATTTTGCCGTTACCGCAACTCCGGCACACACATTCGCGGGTTTCATTTATCCAGTGGCCGCTCGACGACCGATTTCCTTCAACTCTCTTGGCAGGAGGAAATCGACGATGGCGAAGGCAATGATTGCTATGCCTGTTAAGGGAAAGATGACCGAGACGGAGAGCGCAATGACTGCGATGACAAGCGGTGTGCGGTGGTTGCGCGGATAGAGCGGTGCGCCGAGCCTTCCTGCGGGGCGACGCTTCCACCACATGACGATGCCAGACAGCGCCATGGTTATGAGCGACAGACAGACTAGCAGGTTGAGGGTAGTGTTCCACCAGCCGAGATTGGCCTGATGCAATGCAATACCGGCAGCCATGGCCTTACCTGCCAGGCCATAGTCGGCAAAACGAACATCGGCCAGAACCTTCCCGCTGAAGCGGTCAATATGCATGGTTCGGTCGCCGAATGGATTGCGGGTGTCGCCGTCGATGGAATCGGCAGAGATCGTATAAACGCCATCCGCATCCCGTGGCGCATTGATACGGAACTGTTCGGTGAAATCGTTTGCACGGGCGAAGGCCGTAACCGTATCGAGATTGACAGGCATTCTCTTAGTCAGGCCGGGCTTGCCGGCCTCGGACCCTGAAAGTGGCAGCAGTGTTTGCTCAAGCACCCATGGCACCTCCTTCAATGTGCCGTGATTCATCGAAGCATGGGTCTTGTCCGAGAGCGGGACATTGTTGAACTTCCCCGCCGGGAAGGTGTTCCACGCCTGCACAATCTGGGTACCCCATATACCTGTCCAGGACAGGCCCGACAGCAGGAAGAAGAGGAGCACGATTGAGATGTAGAAGCCGAGGGAAACATGCAGTTCCCTCCAGAAGCCACGACCTCTTGTCAGGAAGTTCGGCAACAGCACCCGACGGAGCGAGCGCCCGTTACGCGGCCACCACATATAAAGCCCGGTCAGAACAAGCACGATACCGAGGCCGGCAGCCATCTCAAGGAGCCGATCGCCAAGGTCACCTAGCAGAAGCGTGCCGTGGATGTTGCTTGCCCAGTAGAACCAGGTGTCGTCCTTGACGATTGTTTCGAGCACTTTCGGCCCTTGTGGGGCAACGGCAACGACGTGGTCGTTGCCGTTGCCCGTTATTATGAACACAGTGGCGCGGTCGTCCTCCTTCGGAACAACCATGAGTTTGAGGGCACCGCCGGGAACAGCGGTGACCGCAGCCTGAGCCTGTTCCTCGTAGGAAGCGCGTTCACCGCCCGGCGCCACATAGTGCCTGGCGCCGAGAGACGTTTCGATCGAGTTGCCGTAGATCATGATCAGGCCTGTGCAAGCAAGCACGAGCAGGAACGGGATGATAAAGAGCCCGGCATAGAAATGCCAACGCCAGACGGCACGATATAGTCGGGTGCTGGCCAGCGCTTCGGGATGCGCCGCAAGGGTTGCAGTGGTCATGATACTTCCTTGGACTCGCTATTTCTCGGCTCGCGCCATCTTGTATGGATGAGTGACAGAGGCCGCATTGATACGCGGCCTCGTTTTTTTGCCGGCTTCGTTGACGTCAGTCCGGCGTCAGGAGCGTCCGAATTTTCGTCAATGCGGAGTTGGTGTCCTCGCCATACTCGATGGTGTCTTTGAGATACCCCTTGCTGTCGACTAGAAAGACGGAAGCTGTGTGATCGTAGGTATAGTCACCATCGCTCGTGGGTACTTTCCTGACGAATATCTGCCATCCTTTTATAACCTTCTCCATTTCCGTCGGATTCCCGGTGATACCGGTGATGCGGTCCGTGAAGTTGGATGTGTAACCATGCATGACTTCCACGGTGTCCCGTTCGGGATCGACCGTAAAGAAGAATGCCTTGAGCTTCCCAGCCGCCTGATCAAGTGTCTTCATCCAGCCCGCCATTTCGTAAAGGGTCGTGGGGCAAATCTCGGGACAATGCGTGTAGCCGAAATAGACAAGGGATGGGCGGCCCCCGAGCGCCTCTTGCGTAATGGGCGCGCCGAGATCGTCCATGAGTTCAAACGGCACGTCGTATCTGGAATCAGATTCATTTGCTCGGCCCAGCAGCGTCCAAGCGCCGAAGGTGATGCAGGCGCAGATCACGGCGACGGAAAATATCATTCCGATGCGAAGCTTCATTATATTTTCCAATCGAGAGATCGACGGGTTGCGGGATGTTGTCGAAACCGGCGCGGACGGCAGATCATGCTGCAGAATGCGGCCCCGGGTCATTCGATCGCACTTGTCGCGTCTAGGAGGGCTGGCTGAGGCAACTGCCGACGACGGGGCCCACTTTGACATCGATTTCGACAGGCCCGGACTTTTCGAAGTTCAAGGTCACCTTGCTAACTTGCCCTTCCTTGAGTGGGTCGGCGATGTCCATGAGCATCAGATGGTAGCCGCCAGGGGCCAGCTTAACGCTTTCGTGTGCCGGGATGTCCAGGCCCTCTGGAAGCTCGCGCATGATCATAACGTTGCCGTCCATCGCCATTTCATGAATCTGTGCCTTACTGGACCTCTCCGAACTGACTGCGATCAGCCTGTCGTCCGTCTGCCCGGTGTTGGTTATCGTCAGATAGCCTCCCGCAACTTGGGCGCCAGGCAACATTGCGCGGATGCAGGAATTGGATAGCTTCAGATCGCCAACACTGACCTCTGCCGCTGATGTTACCGATGCCCCACAAAATATGATGAATGTCGTGGAAAGGAGAACCGGCAGCAGCTTCTTTGCTGTCGTGGTCGGAAATTTGCTTGCCGCTGGACGGGTGAGACAGTGTCGCATTCGTTAATGTCCCTTTGTTTAACTGAGGTTCCGCAAGTTGCGTTGCAGTCCGCATACTCAGGTAGACGACCGGATCACGATTTTATTCCATGGCTTTGAAGGTCAATTCCGAAGCTGGCCAAAAGCGCGGGACGCGGCGCTTGCCTCGCAGGCAATGATAAGGAAATGCCGGACGACGATCAGTAAATTCCAACGCCAATGGAATAAAGTCGGCTGCTTCGCCGTCTACGACCATGCAGTGCCGTGGGCCGTTCGTCACGGGCTGGCCTGGCGGAAGAAAGAAGAACGATTTATCAAGGAGAGAGCGGCTTTTGACAACGCTCTGGCACAGAATGCAACGTCTGAAAACACTAGCCGCTTATCTCGCTTGTGCGCTATCCGGAGCGGCCGCAATGGCTGTTATCCTGGCCGTTTCATTGCCAGCGGTAGACGTGAAGTCGCCTTCCCGGCTTAGGCAACTGGTTTCGAACGTGATGTCGGTTTGTAATATAGGCATAGAGGGTTTCGGCGACGAGGCGGCTTATCTCGGTGCGATGAACAATTCGATGGAACAGATGATGTATGACATGGTCGTTACTCCCACCGGCGAACTCGATCGCGATTTCGTCCAGATGATGACGCCTCATCATCAAGGAGCGATCAATATGGCCCAGATCTATCTGCGCTTCGGTGAAAACGAGCAGTTAAAGCGCATTGCACAGGAAATCATTATCGATCAGTTGCAGGAAATGAACGTCATGCGGCTGGCAATCGGCGACCCGCCGTTACCCCCAGCGCTGGCGCCCACGCAGGTCGAGAACAATTAGTGGTATGGGGGCGGGTCAGCTTATCGTGGTTATATGAGCGCGCCAAAGATTTTCCTGCCAGAATCCCAGGAGCCTTGTGGTCAGCAACGGGTTGCGCTGAAATGGCTCTGTTCGCACTGATTAAACGTCCGCTGATGTAAATTCCTGTGCATCGCCGACTTTCGCATTATCGAGGATACACTGGCCGCGTGCAATGGGGACCGGAGCAAGGACAACCGATTTCGTGTGCCATATTACGGAGAGGTCTGGAGTGTCACGGTGGGGAATTTGACAAAATCTCAGGAGTGTTCGTTTCACATCGCAAACCGCCTTGAAACGAAGAACAGTAGAATGATTGGTCCGCCGATGATTGCAGTAGGCACGACGAGAGATACAAGCAGCATGACAAGGACGCGGCAAATCCTTTTGTAGGCCATGATCATCGCTCCTTGCTGCCAGAAGAGGGAAGGATTTCGTGGCTGGCTTGACACCACTTTGGAGGTGAAGGCCGTCGCGCGAGACTGTCGATAAGCGAAGGGATAACGAGTACCCTGAGCCGCGCCAGGATTGTCAAGCTATTAAGGCCGCTGGCTACGACTGTCTCTATAATCCAATTGTGTTGTTCGACCGGGTGGGCAGCTCCAATCACATTTCTGATAATTAGGACAAAAATCCCCACACCTCTTAACAGTACCGCCGCAATAGCCCCATTCCTTGTCCATTTTGATGCCATTATGATCCTCCTTATGGTCCGATGCGATCACGCTCCACTCGTTCTCGCATGTTATGCCGATTGGCCCGGATTAAGGGGCTCGATCATTGCAGCAGCATTACCGGTCGCCGTTTTTCCGCGTAATGTTGCTGCAATCCAAATGGCTGACGGTGAGGGCTGAAAGGGTAGCGAACACGATGAGATTTCTTTTGGTTGAAGATGAAAAGGAACTCGCTGCAGCACTAGCAGTCGCGCTCGGTAAGCACGGTATCCTCACTGACCACACAACGCATCTCGCAGACGCCTATGAATTGGCTCTCCAGAACGAGTACGACGTCATCCTCCTGGATCGGCGCCTCCCGGATGGCGAGGGACTGATGTTCGTCCCGAAGTTGCGACATTCCGGAAGAGGTACTCCGATTATTGTCATGACCGCACGGAACGAACCACTGGAACGAGTCGAGGGATTAGACATGGGTGCCGACGACTACATAGGGAAACCGTTCCTCGTCGACGAACTCATGGCGCGCGTACGCGCAGTCCTCCGGCGGCCGACCAACATCGTAGAATCAGAGATTATTGCCGGGCGCATGGTAATCGACCCGTTGCATCAAAACGTTGCTATAAACTCTGCGCAATTCGATGTTCCCAGGCGCGAGCTTCTGGTACTCATCGCACTCGTCAAGCGGAAGAACAAGACTGTGCTCCGGTCGACACTAGAAGAAGCAGTTTATAATTACGAAGAAGAAATCCAGTCCAATGCTCTTGATGCCCATATCTCGAGATTGAGGAAACGTCTGGCGGATTCTCGTTCTGGCGTTACGATTCACAACATTCGGGGCGTCGGATACCTCCTGAAAGAAGATTAATGCTGCGAACCTGGAAATCAAATCCTTCGCTTTGGTGGAGACTGAGCTGGCAGCTCAGCCTGGTCATCGTTGCCGTTGTTGGTGCGGTAATCCTTGGTCTTTGCGCGTGGGCCGCAACGATCATGTCCCCAAACATCGCAATGGAAGATGCGGTTGGTTCAGCGATCGCCGGGGCTGCAACACGCGACGATCATGGACGTCTGGCGTTGCGCGAGACGCAGGAACTCACGGCGCTCAAGAAGGAGAACAGGTCACTCTGGTACGTGGCGGGCACAACGGAAGGCGTGTCGGTGTCTTATGGTTCCATCCCCCCGGCCTATGCAGAGCTTGCACATATGGTTCAACTGTTCAGCGACGCTGATATACGTGGATCTGGCAAGACAAACGAAGTAGCGACGATTGATAGTGTCGAAACAGCCATAGGCGATGTCCGAATTTTGTTTGGTGGTGTAGCTGATACTGGCTCGCCCGTTTTAGCTATTCTCGCAAGGGCATATCCAATATATGCCTCGTTGCTCGCGGTGGCTCTGCCAGCAATTTTTCTTGCAGTTCCGAGAATCGTGGGTTGCGCGCTTGCACCAGTCAGTGGTGTCGCTGAAAAGGCGACGCAAATCGACCCGCGCCGTCATGGAATACGCCTGCCTATAAATAGCATCCCCAAGGAAGTCGCCCCTCTTGTGACGGCTTTCAATGGAACACTCGAACGCCTTGAGAGCGAGGCCAGGAAACGCCAGCGCTTCTTGATCGACGCCGCTCATGAGCTCAGAACGCCAATAGCAATCATGCAGACACGGATCGATGGAATGATGGAGGGCCACGAGCGCAGGCGTTTGTTGGACGATGTTGCGCGCTTGACCGACACCGCCGAACAACTCCTCGATTTTGAGCGGAACGATCACGCCGTAGACGTGGGTGGGTGCGTAGACCTGGTCGAAATTGCACGTACGGCAGTAGCAGAAATTGCGCCATTCGCGATCGCCGCAGGCTATCAGATTTCGTTTCACAGCGGCGTCGAAACGCTGGAACGTGGGGGTAACGCTATGGCCTTGACAAGAGCCGTTAACAATCTCATTCGCAATGCGATCGATCACTGTGAAGGCCGGGGAGAGATTTTGGTTTCGGTTTCAGCGAATGGTGCGGTTGCTGTGGCCGATCAGGGACCTGGTATACCTGCCGAACATCAGGAACTGGTCTTCGAACCGTTTTACCGCGTAACGCCAAAAAGTCGAGGCGCCGGACTTGGTCTGAGCCTGGTCAAGCAGATCGTCGCCAATCACAGCGGACGCATCCTGATGCAAAGCGGTCGACAAGGCACGACGATTACAATTGAACTTTGAGTGCGGTGAATACATGCTCACTTTGGTTGCATCCGGCTCCTGTCCCGATTTTTCAAGCTATAGGGTCAAATTCTTTCGATAGTTCGTCTTTGTAATGCTGCGGCAATCCTTAGCTCCGACTGTCCCTCCGAACCTAATATTGGAGGCCACCGAAAGTGCGCAGCAATCTACGTCTCGTCAGTCGTTTAGTATACCAACTACCACGGCGTTCTTTTCTCATTCTTACAGCAAGCATACTCATCACCGTCATGGGTTGTACCTCAATGCCTCTAAAAGAAGGTGGGACGCTTACGTCCTACAACAACCTTGGCGCTGTGGAGGGAAAGCTTGGCAAGAAGCGACGGAATTATGTTGACAGTGGATATTTGTCCCAGGTGAAGACCGTGAGGATAGTTCCCACGAGCTATACCTCGGATGCAGCGTCAAGGGTGAAATCGCAAGCTGACCGTTCTCTGGTATCCAACGCACTTGATCGGGTATTATGCGTTGCACTGAGCGACAAGTACCAAATGGTTCCTTTTGATCAACCGGCGGACTTAACGATACGATCCGTCGTCACAGATCTAGTGCCAACGAATAAAAATGTGGCCGCAGCAGCGACTGTCGTCAGCGTAGGGGGAGGCTTTGCGCTTCCCGAAAACATTCCATTTGTTGGTATACCTCGCATACCGTTTGGCCTCGGCGGCCTCACTGTCGAGGCAGAAGCCGTAGATAAGCTCAATGTACAGCGTGCCGCAATTATATGGGGTCGCGGTGCGAATTTCATACAGGACAAACCGCGTTACTCAAACGTCGGGGATGCCTATAGCCAGGCTACAAAATTTGCGAGCGATTTTTCTGAACTGTTGATCAAGGGTCGAGGACCGAAACTGCTGGACATTTCAGTCCCATCGAGGAGCCGCGTCCAGTCCTGGTTCGGTGGAAAGCCAAAACACGCTGCATGTGAAGCGTTCGGTCGGCAACCCGGCGTGCAGGGAGTTATCTCGGCCAAATTCGGATTACCACCCGAATGGACTGACAAGAAGCCGAAGCAACACTAGCGCCCAGCCAGCCCTCCAGTATCGTTCTTTAAGATGGGGGACACAGCCGACTATCATCGAGTTCTTCCGGCTTAAAAAGCCAAGGCGCGAAATACATGCGGCAATTGCCAGCGGTGCCGATGACAAAAAAAGTAGCAGCAGTCATTAAAGTTTCTGACTGGCGGTCAAGTCGGTGAACTGACCTTATGTAAGCTTCATGTTTGTGCGGTAGTATCTGTAGTGTTGTGGGATAGCGCTAGATCAAGCACAGAAACGCCGACATGCGTTTTGCCCCAGTCAATCAGTACGCTTCGGACAAGTTGGCGCTGTTGCCGGTAAGCGGTTTCGCGGCGTCTAACGTCTGCCCTCCTTATATAAAGAGTTTTCCAAACCGTTCACGTAGCTTTCACGACGACAGATTAATGAAGCAACTACACGGTACCTTGCAATATCATATCCGTCTCTTGCGGATCGCTTTGATTAGACAGAACACGGCAAAGGCAGCGGAAGCGAGATACAGAAATCCGCCGATGAACATGATGCCGTATACGCCGGCGAACAATTCGCGATCTTCTCTGAACCTGTCAGGCGCCCCACTTACAGGATAGACAAAAGCCGCGATGATTTCGCCAATCCCGTATCCGACGAATAGGCAGACCGGCACGAGCAGGAGAAGGCTGATGAGGAAAACGAAGATCGGCTTCAGCATTGTCATTTACTTCCCGACTTCGATCAACGTGTCGAGCGAAAAACGTTCGGAACTTGCGTCGCAGCGGTGCCAGTCCATCTGTGCGTTCGCTTCATCGCGGTGTCCGTAGCACCAGTCCCTTTCATTGAGAGCAAGGCCGTATATCCTCATTGATGCGCAAGAGACAACCACTTTTACGTCGTGGCTGCGGCTGTGCAGGCAATTGTTTCCTGTCTTGTCGAAGAGCTCTTTGAGCTCATCGACAGTCTCGGTGGCTTGCGCAAACAGCTTGTCGGCAGCCGTTACGGGACTTGCCATCTGCGATCCGATGACGAACACGGAAAGTGCGAGCAGCAATCGTTTCATTGTTTCATCCTTGTTGTGTCGCCTTTTTCGTATCACCCTTGTCATTGCAGCGATTGGAAGGGGGACGGTTGCAATCCGTCGTCAATGCCTTTTCCAGTCGGCCTGAAGCATTTCGCCAGCCTCTCGGCTACCGCGTCATAGATTTTCGCCCCGCCAGTGGGATAAGTCAGCCGAAAGATGCGCACGGTGTCGATGTTATGCGCCGTATTGTGCTCCAGCAGTACCTCGGCATAGAAGACGGCGCTGTTCTTTTTACCGGAGACCACAGCCCAGTTCTCCGTCGAGTGACGATAGCTGACGACGGCATTTTCGCCGGCAAGACCCGCAATGATTGTGTTCATGCCCTGTTCCAGAACGTTGTACCTGCCCCATACCCGCAATTCGGCACCCGACTTACTGGAAAATACAGCGCCGTCGCCATTGTCCGATCTAAACTGGACAGTCAAAAGATCGGCCGGATAACAGATGGAATAACCAAAGCGTGCGTTGACGTAGACCTTCCACGCGTGGTCCGCCGCCATCGTAGGCGTGTCTGTGGTTATGACAATCAGAGCCGCAGCAAGAAATCCTCCGCAGATGTTCATCTCTTCTCCTTTCGATAATCGTCATTGGCGCCATGGTTCCGATCAAACCAAACGCACCATGATCGCGGTGCTTAGCCCGACAAGGATGCCGCCACTGATCTTCGACATCCAGTTCGCGGAACCGGAAGACGTAACCCGTGGAGACACGAAAGAGGTGATGATCACCGAGACAAGATCGCCGAGCGAGAAAGCACCGTTCACGATGATACCAAGCAGCAGGAACTGAAGCCAACTGGGCATCGCTCCTTGCGGATCGACGAATTGGGGCAGGAACGTCAGGAAAAACACAGCAGTCTTCGGATTGAGGATTTCAACTACGATGCTGTCGCGCAAGACACGTCTGCGCCGCGCGGGGATTTCGGTTTTTTCCTCCGCGACGGAGGCATACATCATTCTTCCGCCCAGCCACAGCATATAGAACGCTCCCGCCAGTCGCAGGAATGAATAGAGCGCGGGGGCATGGTGCAGGAGTGCGGCCAGCCCGGCAGAGGCTCCCGCAATATGAACGTAGCAACCCAGATGAATACCGAGGGCTGCCAACAAGCCGGCTCTTTGCCCGTAAGCCAGGGTTTGCGCTGACATATATAAAATGGCCGGGCCCGGCATGAAAGCGAACGCTAGCGTGGCGAGGATGAACGGTATCCAGGTTTCCAGCAACATGCTGACGACCTCCTATCTCCCGCCGAAAAAGAGTGAACCAAACTTTATTGATCATGAGAAACGATTTATCATCATGCTATTCATGACGATCCGAGGTGAAACAGTGTTCGATATTGTACTGTTGCGGACCTTCGAGGCAGTCGCCAGCCTATCGAGTTTTACAAAGGCAGGGCAGCAACTCAACTTGACGCAATCCGCCGTCAGCGCCCATATCCGGCGGCTGGAGGAACAGGCGGGAAGCGTTCTTTTCGAGCGCAATACCCGCACGGTGGCCCTAACCCTGCAAGGACAGGCGCTGCTAGGTTACGCAAAGGCGATCCTGCGCCTGAGCGAGGAAGCGCGAACGCTTATGAAAGGCAGCGCCAATGCGGTTCATCTGCGGATTGGCGCATCCGATGACTTGACGAGCACCTGGCTGCCATCTGTACTGAAGAGGTTTCAGGACTCTCGTTCAGAACGAACATTGGAAATCCAGATTTCGAATACGACCACTTTGCTGGAATCAATGGACAAGGGCGAACTGGATCTGATTATAGGTTGTCGATGTCGGGGCGACCCATCCGGTATCCATCTGTGGAATGAGCCGCTCAGATGGGTAATCGGAAAGACTCCGCTCGAAACTGGAGCAACCGTCCCACTCGCAGTTTTTCCTGAACCGTGTCCCTATCGGGACGCTGCTCTTGTCGCACTGGCTGCAAAAAACTATAAATGGACGATAGTCAGTGTCAGCCCCAGCCTCGGCAGTTTGACGGCGATGGCAGCGGCTGGCTTGGCGGTCACGCCGCTGAATTCCAGTTCCATCCCGGCAAAACTACAAACTGCAGACCACAATCAGTCACTGCCGCCCCTGCCAGAAGTTGAGTTCGTTGCCCATATCAGGCCCGGTCTGTCTGAAGAAAATATGCTACTCACGCGCTCAGTCATTGACTGGATTACGGTCAACAGATCGAAGTCGACTACATAGCTGGTGCGCAAATCCAGTCTAAGTTGGGCTATCGTGCCCGATTTCATTTAAGGGGCAGTCCGAGCAGGTTTCCGTCCCGATCTGAAAGCGGAGAGGAATGCCTGAAACAGGAATAGGTTCATGAACGCCGACGTTGATGTGCCATCGCCTTCAATCCGGCAATGAGCGTTGTTTCTAGGATAGGCCGCAAGCGATCATACCTAATGAGGGTGGGCTTTCAGCAGGAAAGGAGAACCGAACGATGAATCTGGAAGAATTGGCCAGAGGGATATTTCTAAGTCAGCCCTTCAGCCAGTATCTGGGTGCTGAACTCGTTGGTGTCGGTGATGGTAGTGCAAATATCTCTCTGATTATCCGCGAGCATCATACCCAGCAACACGGCTTTGTTCATGGGGGCGTGATCAGCTATCTGGCAGATAACGCGCTTACATTTGCGGGAGGGCTGGCTCTTGGTGGTGATGCGCTTACCGCTGAATTCAAGATTAATTTTGTTCGACCTGCGAAAGGCGGCACATTGCTTGCACATGCAAGGACATTAAGCACGGGGAAGCGACAAGCTGTGTGTCAATGCAAGGTTGTTTGTGACAAGACGCTCGTAGCAGTCGCTCAGGGAACGATTGTCGCGGCTCAGGTTTAACTTGAATTCATGGCGTTGAAAGCCTTTTTAATGATCGTGAGTTGGTTAAGTACTGACCTTCCGATCAACACCAAGCAGTCTTCAGGCTTGCATAGGGAGACAGTACCGCCAATATCGGATCTGTGGCAAGTTTGACGGCATCTCTTGCCTATTTAGAACAGGCTTCAATCGCTACGGAAACGTTGGGTGATGTCGATCAAGCGGCCGCAATATCTTTCGAGGCCTTTTGTCGACGAGGTGGCAACTCCTATTAGAAGCCCGCACCAGCGAGATTCTTCCAGAGCGTATCAGGGGGAGCATGCCAAAAGGAGCAGCTCCCGTGCAATGGTCAAGTCTGGCGCGCCGTTGGGGGAGCTCTAGTAGGACGGCCAAACCCGTTGCAATGATATTCTCAGTGCCGCATTGGGGCTGAAACTGCGTCAACAGATCGTCGCGCTTCGCAGCATAAGCGCGTTTCAAACGGCGAAGATGACGCAAGTAATGACTGTTGTTCTCGCGCCTCTGATTGGTCTTTATGTCCTCAAGTCAACTAAAAAAGGCGAATGGGGAACCGGGCCGCGTTATGCGCACTTATCGTCGCTTTATTTCTGTTGCGCGAGCCGGTCGATGGCTGACGATTGCAATAATCGCGCGGGCTGTTCGTACTGTCATTCGTTTTGCTACCATTGATCCCCCGCCAATTTTTCCCGGTATCAGACCGACCTGAACTTCTTGTTGATTTGGAACTGCCTCAAAATTCGTCCATTTACGCGACCGAACGAGCAATGGAGCGGCTTGTCGCTTCGTTGAAGGAATATCCCGACGTCGCTCGTTGGAGTGGTCACGTCGATCGTGGTGCGATACGTTTCTATCTGCCTCTCGACGCAAAACTGACGAACGATTTTTTTGGGCAAGCTATCGCAGTCACCAAGGATATCGATGCAAGACTTCGTTTGCAGGAAAAGCTTACAAAGCTTCTTGCTGAACAATTTCCCAACGTTGTCAGTCAGGTTTCTCCTTTGGAGCTTGGCCTCCCGTGGGTTGGCCAATCCAATACCGTGTACTCGGACCTGATCTGGAAACGGTCCGAGACATTGCCTATAAGCTTGTAGAAGTCATTGCGGGCAATTCTCTGACGAAAACAGTAAATTATGAATGGGTTGAGCCCTATCGCAAAATTCAGGTGCGTATAGATCAGGACAAGGTTCGGTTGCTTGGACTGTCCACCGAAGCAATCGGTCGTGTTTTGAATATAGTGATTACAGGCGAGCTTGTGACCCAGGTGTGCGACGACATTTATCTTGTCAATGTGATGCTGCATGCGACGGATGAGCAGTGTGTTTCACTCAATACACTCCGTACCGTTCAGGTATCTCTACCGGTGGAAATACGGTCCCATTCAGTCAAATTGAGTCCTTCGAATTCGAGCAGACATATCCATTGGTCTGGCGAAGTAACCGAACACCCAATCTGACCGTGCAATCGGATATTGTCGAAGGAACGCTATCAGAAACAGTTGTACAGCAACTGGAGCCAAACGTTTCGGCGTTGATTAAAACTTGGCCACAGGGTTACCGCATTGAGACAGGCGGCACAGTCGAAGAGAGCGCCGCATCCTTCGCGTCCGTTATGGCGGTCGTATCAGTTATGATAGTGATCATGCTGACGGTGCCCATGTTCCAGCTTCGTCATTTTCCTTTGACATTTCTTGTCGTAAGTGTAGCCCCGCTGGGTCTAGTAGGCGTAGTTTTGGTGCTGCTTGTCTCCAATCGCCCGCTTGGATTTGTTGCAATCCTTGGTATTTTTCTCCAGCGGTTATAATGCATCTTCATACAACTGTACCAAGGATTAGTAGATTCAATGATCAGAAGCGTTGAAATGCATTGGCTATTCATTATGTTTCAATTGAAATTGATTTTTATTGTAAGTCGATAGAAGTTATGATCAGATCACAAAGTTCTGATATTTTTTAGTATCTTAGCCTTAAGGCAGCACGAAAGGGACTTGCATGGAACTGCTTAATCCCCTTGTCGATCCCGATGCCACATTCATCTCCACGGGCAGATTACCACCCGCTGATCGCGTCGCAAAGCTTGTGACCGAAGCGCATGAACGGTTTAGCAGCGTTTCACTTGGCAAAAATTCACAAGTATATCCGGCCTTGGCAAACGTATCGGAGAACTTGTTCGGTATATGCGTTGTTAGCGTAGACGGTCATGTATTCGCGGTCGGCGATGCTGATCATGAATTCACCGTCATGAGCGTTTCTAAGCCATTCATTTTTGCACTTATCTGCGATCTGATCGGCCCAACAGGCGCGCGCGAGCGGTTGGGCGTGAATGCGACAGGTTATGCCTTCAATTCGCTTGCCGGCATCGAACGCGACAAGGATGGGCGCACCAATCCGATGGTTAATGCCGGAGCCATTGCAACTACAAGTCTGGTGCCGGGCAAGACCGAAGACGAAAAATGGCGTTTTATACACGAGGGCTTGTCTCGCTTTGCCGGACGCAATCTTTCCGTCAATGAAGAGGTCTACGTTTCGGCTTCTGAAACGAATTTCCGCAACCGCAGCATCGCCTGGATGCTGGAGAGCACAGGGCGCATCTATAGCAATCCCGTTGAAGCTGTAGAGCTCTACACAAGGCAATGTTCGCTGAACGTCAGTGCCAGAGATCTCGCGGTTATGGGTGCTACACTGGCGCATGGCGGGGTCAATCCGCTGACAAAGGAACAGGTCGTCAAGCCGGATGTCTGCCATTATGCCCTTGCCGTGATGCTCACTGCCGGACTTTACGAAACTTCCGGAGACTGGCTCTACGAGATTGGGCTGCCCGGGAAAAGCGGCATCGGCGGCGGCATTGTCACCGTCTCGCCCGGCAAAGGCGGTCTCGGCACATTCGCCCCTCCACTGGATGATGCCGGAAACAGCGTCAGGGGACAGTTGACCGCGCAATTTCTGTCACAGCGGCTTGGGCTCGATTTGCTCATGTCATCGCCTGCGACCTAGTTAGTTTCCAAGGTAGCTACATCGATCTGACTAATTGCGAGAGGGAAAAACGGTTATGGCAGTTTCTACGCCCGCATTACATGCCGAAGAACGCAATTCATGGGTTCCAATGATCGCCATTGCTTTCGGCCAGGCCATCATGTCTTTCAATGTCGCCTCCCTGCCGGTCGCGCTGGGTGGCATGGTCGAAAGTTTCGGCGTTGCGCCAACGGTCGTGGCTACCGGCATCGTGGCCTATTCCATGATCGTGGCAGGCTTCGTCATGCTCGGTGCCAAACTTGTGCAACGTTTTGGCGCCTTGCAGGTCTTCCGGCTGGCCGTCATCGTGTTCGGCCTTGCGCAGATCCTAATGACGTTAAGCCCCAACGCGACTGCCATGATTACTGCTCAGGCGCTGTGCGGTGCAGCCGGTGCCGTCATCGTGCCCGCGCTTGTTGCCCTGATCGCAGAAAATTACCATGGCAATCAACAGGCAACCGCACTTGGCGCATTGGGTTCCGCGCGTGCTGGTGCTGGCGTTTTGGCCTTCCTGATCGGCGGCGTGCTTGGAACATTTATTGGTTGGCGGCCTGTTTTCAGCATTCTCATTGCCGTGTCCGCGCTGGTCCTCATTCTTAGCTTTCGCCTGAAGCCTGATCGTGGACGGCCCGACGTAAAGATTGATATAGTCGGGGTTTTACTCGCTGCGACAGCCATCATTTCCATCAGCTTCGGGTTCAACAATCTGAACGGCTGGGGACTTATGCTTGCGAGGCCGACAGCTCCTTTCAATGTTCTGGGTCTCTCCCCTGCGCCGATCCTCATTGTCCTCGGTATTATACTGGGACAGGCCTTCTTTTTATGGACCCGTCGCCGCGAGGCGAATGGCAAGACGCCTCTGCTGCCGCTTCAGGTTCTGGATTCGCCGCAAGAACGCGCTGCTGTATTTGCCATGTTTGCGGTCGTTGCGTTGGAAGCTGCACTTAATTTCTCAGTCCCGCTTTATATCCAGATTGTCCAGGGGCGCTCGCCGTTGGCGACTGCAATCGCCATGCTTCCGTTCAACCTGACGGTCTTCTTTGCTGCCATGCTGATCGTACGGACCTATGGCAAACTCACACCCCGCCAAATCGGCCGTTTCGGGTTTGGTCTTTGCGCGGTGGCTCTTATCTGGCTGGCCTTTGTCGTGCGCAATGACTGGAGTGCGGTCCCGGTTCTGTTCGGTCTGATCCTGTTTGGAATCGGACAAGGTTCACTGGTCACACTTCTGTTCAATGTGCTGGTCACAGCATCACCTAAGGAACTTGCCGGAGACGTCGGTTCCTTGCGTGGAACCACAAACAATCTGGCGGCCGCAGTAGGTACTGCCGTTGCCGGAGCTTTGCTTGTTGGCCTGCTTGGCAGCTCCGTTATGCGACAACTGGCCCAGAATCCGACCTTGCCGATAGAGATACAATCGGAAGTCAATCTGGACAGCATTACATTCGTCAGCAACGACCAACTGGAAAGCGTTATAAACGCGACCTCTGCAACACCGGAGCAGAAAGCCGAAGCGCTGCGGATCAATACAGAGTCGCGTCTGCTCGCTCTTAAAATCGGCTTCCTTGTCATGGCAGGTCTTGCCCTGATAGCAATCCTACCGGCCAGCCGATTGCCGAACTATCGACCCGGTGAAATCCCAGAGCCATGAACACACGAAAAGGGCGGCCAGGGCCGCCCTTTTCATTTACTCGCAGTGAACACTGCCTTGGGAACCGAACAATGTTGGATCAGCAATAGCGCTTATGTTATGGGTAGTGCTTGGAATGGTCAGGATTTTGCGGAACCGGGAACGTTCGATGCTCAAGGGGCGCCAGTTCAACGAGCATGACGGTCCGTAGTGCTTGAGGTGGTATCTGGCTTACAATCTCAGTCTCCGTAATCTGAAGGAAATGATGGCCGAGCGTGGCACTGCTATCAATCATTCAACAGTGCATCGCTGGGTCTTGCATTTCAGTCCCAAACTGTTTGAGCGTTTCAATCGCAGGAAGCACCAGGTCACGCGCAAATGGAATCTCGACGAAACCTATGTAAAAGTCAAAGGCGAGTGGCTTTATCTGGATTGTGCCATAGATAGCAACGGCAATACGGTCGAGTTCCTGTTGAGCAGAAGCTGCAATCTCCAGGCTGCAAGGCACTTTCTGCGCAAGGCCTTAACCCGCCACGGCAGACCGAAGTAGATCGCCATTGACGCCAGCCAAACCAACCGCACGGCAATCATGCAGTGCGACACAGAGAACCGGTTGTTACAGGCTGGCAACCCCATCGCTATCCGGCCCAGTAAATACATGAACAATGCCATCAAATAGGATCATCGCCGCGTTAAACGGCGCATCCGATCCATGCTCGGCTTCAAGTCAGAGGCCGCTGCCAGCATCACGCTTGCCGGCATCGAACTGGTTCACATGATGCGTCAGCAGCAGGGCATCTTTGCAGAAACGAAAGCGCTCTCGCTCAAACAGCAATTCGCGGCCCTAACGGCATAGATGCGCCAAATTTAAGGTGCACTTCGTGCTCAACGGATTTTTGCAACAGAACCGTCTCGTGAACCTTACTTCTGCTCCGGCTGTCTGCATTCGGTATCGACGAAGCTGCCGCCGGGCAGCCGCGCTACAGCCGGAATCGGTTACTCGCTGCTCGCTGTCAGCATGAACAGCAATCTGGAAACCTTCATCCAAAATGGAGGGGAAGGCGCTAACTGGATCGGCCATGCTCCATTCACTGAAGAGAAGCATGCTTTGTCCACACTCGAAATGTAAAAGTCGCGATCAGCCTGAATTCACAATTGATTTTATTATTTTTTGCTATGTGTCTTCTATGAAGACGATCGCCTATCCACTCGTTACCGGGCCGAGTTACTCAGATATTCAAAGCCCATTCCTACTTGTCAAGTTGAAATCCGCGACGGGCCCCAGCGGAATGATCGCTGGCTTCATTTCTTGCAATGAAGGACTGGTTTTCCGCTGATGTCTGCTATGAATGTGGTTGCCGAATCTGAACTACAAATGATGTCTTGACAACTGATGACGACCGACCCGTTCCATATTCTCAAAACTATCTATGGATACAATGCCTTCCGTGGCCAGCAAGCGGAGATCGTATCGCACGCGATTGCAGGCAATAATGCATTCGTCCTGATGCCGACGGGCGGCGGCAAATCGCTATGCTATCAGATTCCCGCCCTTGCACGGCCGGGCATGGGGATCGTGGTTTCACCGCTGCTGGCGCTGATGGCTGATCAGGTCTCCGCGCTCCGGCAGGCGGGTATAAAGGCAGCGGCGCTCAATTCCGACCTTGCTGGCGATGACAGGCTGGCCCTGTGGCGTGATATCCATGCCGGGGCGCTTGATCTGCTCTATGTCGCACCTGAAACCCTGCTCAGGCAGGATACGTTGCAACGCTTGAGCAAGGTGCCTCTCTCGCTGATCGCTATCGATGAAGCACATTGTCTGTCGCAATGGGGGCATGATTTCAGGCCATCCTATCGCCAGCTTGATGTGTTGACGGCGCAGTTTCCCGATACGCCACGCATGGCGTTGACCGCGACCGCCGACGAACCGACCCGTGCGGAAATTCTGTCGCATCTGCAGATTGATAAGCGCGATGCCTTCATCACCGGTTTCGACCGTCCCAATATTCGCTACGCGATCATGGAGAAGGACAATCCCCGCGCGCAGTTGAAACGTTTTCTACAGGATCACCAGGGCGAAAGCGGTATCGTTTACTGTCTTTCGAAACGAAAGACGGAAGAAACAGCCGAATGGCTGCGCAGCCTGGACTATGATGCCCTCTCTTATCACGGCGGCATGGAGAAGTCTGCGCGGGAGGCGAACCAGTCACGGTTCCAGCATGACGAAGCGGTCATCATGGTGGCGACGATCGCCTTTGGGATGGGCATCGATAAGCCGGATGTACGCTTCGTAGCCCATATCGATCTGCCGGGAAGCATCGAAGCTTATTATCAGGAGACAGGACGCGCGGGGCGCGACGGACTGCCAGCCGAGGCGATGATGCTTTACGGTTATGACGATATCGTCCTGCGCAGCCGCTTCATCGAGGAATCCGGCGCGCCCGATCAGCGCAAGCGGATGGAACGGCAGAAACTCGACACACTTCTTGGGCTCGCCGAAACGGCGAACTGTCGCAGACGGGTGCTGCTGTCTTATTTCGGTGATCGATGCAAACCATGCGGCAATTGCGACACCTGCGCCGAACCACCAACCCTCTTCGATGGGACAATAGCCGCGCAGAAAATACTATCCTGCATTCACAGAACCGGGGAGCGGTTCGGGCAAGCCTATATTGTCGATGTCCTTCTTGGCGTCGAGGATGAGCGCATCAGCCGTTTCGGCCACGACCAGATTTCCACTTTCGGAATCGGCCGCGAGCATGACAATCACACCTGGCGCGCGATCGTACGTCAGTTGGTCGCGCAGCGGCTGATCGATGTCGACTTTGCCGGACATGGCGGTTTGTCGATCTCGGAGACAGGCAGGCAGTTTTTGCGCGCAAAGCAGACGCTCATGTTGCGTAGCCCGTCGAAATCGAAGCCATCGCGTGGTCCTGTTTCGCGTGGAAAATCGGTAACATCCGCCCTTTCGGAGCGTGATGAGGCGCTGTTTCAGGCACTGCGCGAGAAGCGGCTGGAGATCGCGCGCACGCAAAATGTCCCGCCCTACGTAATCTTCCACGATCGCACACTGATCGAACTGGCCACTGCCAGACCAGCCTCACGCGCCCAGATGGCCGATGTGCCCGGTGTCGGCGATACAAAGCTCGAACGCTACGGCCCGGCCTTTTTGGCCGTCATCATCGCACACGGATAAATCCGCCGCTCATCGTCGCTTCATAATATAGCGCATCCGTGAACCTGCAACGCAGCACTCCAACCCAACATATTCTGCTTCACTATGGTTTAGCCTATCTCGACAACTTGGGAGACGTGTCCAGTTTTCTTTTATCTGCTAACTGATATTCTAAAGGAATATACTGGGCTGATCCGTTCAATACCCCTAGCAGCATGCCGCCCCGGCGTTCCCCTCGGAGCTGGAGTTTTCTTTTACCAGAACTTGCATTAGGTCACATAGGGTATACCCTAAACATGGCGTGGAATTATCTTGATTTCCGGTTTACACACCCAAGTAGCAACTCTTAACACGTACTCCGATCCTAACCGTGAACGCCAGAATATACCCGAAAACAAGTGTAAAGTGACGTGACGCCGCTACAGACTTGGGTGTGTGTTCGCACCGCAATGGGCGTATAATATGAGAACGGGAGGCTCCTTAGAAATAGTTAGGAAACCGTCATGAAGCCGTACTCACTATTCCTTATCGTTGGATTGGCGTTAATGAATGCCGCGACAGCTTATGCGGGTTCAAACGCCGGATTTAAGACCACGCCGACATTGCCGTTGGCTCATCCAGCTCAGGTAATCATCCATGTGACAAAGTCAGCGAAACCGGAAGCCGCACCGCGAGGAGCCTGTGTATATAGCAGTTGGCAGGCATGCATAGCTGCCTGCAACGGTGGGCTATGCGAGTGGTGCTCAGGTAATAGAAAATATATGTGTAATCCAAAAAAATGACCTTGTGGAGCGGGACGTCAGCAGACGCCCCGCATTGCTCTAAAGGGACGCAGAACATTCCAAGTGGCGCCCCAGCATAGACCCAAACACCGAATGCCCTGCAATTCGGCAAGGGCGTTCAAGCACCACAGAAACGAGTTTGCGAGCGAGCTAGCGCGGCATATCCAGCGATCCTGCTGTGGTTGTGATACCGGTAGTGAAGAATTTGGCTTGTGTCTGGCGCCCCACACCCCAGACTTCACCAGCCGGAATCCGCTCCAGACACCATGCCAAAACATGCGGTTGCATAAAGTCATAGACGCCGCCAAAGATCGGATTTTTCTTTGCTGTATAATTGGCGAATTTGGCGAGGGGTCTTGGTCGGTCCAATGCCAACGCGTGTTGGAATGCCTGTGTGCTGGCGCACCGTTGCGCGCATTTCTGCCGCTATGGATTCATAACGATTGTTGAAACCGGACAGATCGACAAAATTCTCATCTATCGAATAGACCTCTCAATAAGCGGGCTGAATTGCGCAATGGCATCCACAATGCACCGCGATATGTCGCCGTAGAGCGAATAATTGGAGGAAAGAACTTTGATGCCATGCTCCTTGACCAGTTCGCGGATCTGGAACACGGGCGCACCCATTACGGGACAGACTATCCCGGATCATCTGCTCCCCAGTTTGTCACCGCTCGCATGGGCGCATGTGAACCTGACTGGCGATTACCTCTGGGAAGAAAACCTGACACTCGACGAAAACGGCATCCGCGCAATCCCGTTCTCGCCATGGTCCGTCGACCATATATCTGTGCCCCTTTAATGTTCAGAGGCCATTGCGCCTTCCGGGATGAAACCTGCGAGCTGCATGATGCTCACGATCCGTTCGACCATAGCGTATGATTTTTTGCAAATCTTGTTCTGCCCCCAAATAAGTACCAGCTTTCGCTTCATATGCCTTCTATGGAGAATTGTCTTTTCGATAGATATGGCGCGGCTCTTCCAAACGGCCCGCATCGCAAAGGATAAGTATTGATCATGGTTTTTCCATCTGTACCATATGAAGGCTTTTGTCTCGGGGATCTCGTTTACGGACTTTCGAACTCACGCTTTGACTACTCTAGAAATTATTCGTTCTTTACGGAGTCAGACTCAACGCGAAACATCAGCACAATAGACCAGTACGCGATGACGAATGATGAGGTTTTATTTAAGGAAAATGTCGGCCTCAAGGTGCCAGATCGGCAGGGCGAGTTCTTCGAAAGTGTTGCTCAACATTCGAAATATAAGTCGATACTTGATACAGAAAGCATAGCATTGCGCGACCGCAAAAGTATAATCTTCAAAGATGCAGAGACAGCCATTGGCCGTAAAATCAAAGCTGGCTTGAATTGGGCGAAAGACAGTCAGACACGGGTTCATTTTATCCTCGATGGTATCGACATGGATGAGGTCGTGAACAAGACGTTGCGTTTCTTCAGCAATAGATTGGTGCGGCCCTATACAGGCTCGGAACTGCGTTGGCTCTATCGCAATCGGCATGATCCTGATGTGCAGAATGTTGTTCAGTTCTGGCGGGACGGAAAGCGCGTTGAACCGCCGTGGGAAACCGATAGGGAGCTTTGGACAAACTACAAACCCAATAATGAGCGCGCGCCTTTAGCAACGTCTGAAGAGTTCGAAGACGAAACAATGGTAGCTACATCGAGTGCGGTTCGTGTGGCGCGGCATGCGAGCGATGCCAGCAAGGCGACGCGTGATATTGATGATTTTTTGAGCTTTTCGCTTTATTCGACTTTCCTTAACCTGTGTGGCCTTGTTGTAGGGGTACCGTAACGTTCAAGAAGAACGCACGGCAAAGCGTCCAGTTCACCTTTACACTTCTGCTTCGAAAAACCTTTGATAGGATCTGTCCGTGCAAAATCGCGGATAACATGACCGAAGATGACTGCATATCCCCGGCGTCTTTGGGAAGAGCGTCGCGGATTCAAATAATCTGGCTGATAAACACGAGCGTGCCGAAACCACAGGCAATAACAAGAACGACAAACGGTGAGCGCGACGAACAACCCACCTTTTCTTTTGTGAATGAGGCCGCGAGATAAGCTCCTTCATCGATAGGAGCGGAATGGAATGGTTGGAGAACGCGCTGATGCCATGCTTGAAGTCATGGATGAAG
>NZ_JBTXLQ010000009.1:0-216100 GCF_054871705.1 Brucella sp. LJL56 | reverse complement strand
TACATCAACAGAACTCTCATCCCGTCAATGCCGCCAGCCAACCAAATCCAACGTCACCGCCAAACCCAATCAACCAACTCAACGGACGAACCAACCTGCCGCTAGCAGCGTCGCCGCCCTCGTTGTGGCGCCATATAGACCCCATCATTCCAAACTGTCAACGCAGTTTCGCAAAAATTCAGGAATTTTCTTTCCACAGACAATATGGTCCTTTTTAACCAAATATCAACCGCGAAAAACTGGCGATTCGAACAGTTGCGACGATTCCATGACACCCGGCATGACAATTGGATGAATGAGCATGAAGCCTATGCCTTATATTCTGGCAGTCGATGGCGGCGGTACCGGATGCCGGGCGCTGCTTGCCGACGACAATGGTGCCCCCATAGGCCGGGGCTCAAGCGGTCCGGCCAATATCGGGGCTGACCCGGCAACGGCACTGGATAATATAATGCGCGCGGCGACACTGGCTGCGGACGATGCCGGACTGGATGTCTCTATATTGAACGAGACCTGCGCCGTGTTCGGGCTCGCAGGTGCAAATTCGCTTGTCGACAAGGGCCGCGTGGAACAGAGCCTCCCCTTCGGCAAAGTGATGATCGTTTCCGACGCTGTTTCTGCCCTGCAAGGTGCGCTCGGTCATGAAGACGGTGCGGTCGTTATTCTCGGCACCGGCTCGGTCTTCGTCAAAAGGAAACGAGACGCATTCGAGATTGTCGGCGGTCGCGGCTTCATGTTGAGCGATCATGCAGGCGGCGCACGGCTTGGTCGCGAACTTCTCGAGGAGACCCTGCTTGCTCTGGACGCCATGGCCGAACGCACGGAACTCGTAGATGCCATACTGACACGGTTCGACGGTGACCTGCGCCGGATCATCACCTTTTCGCGCTCGGCGACGGCTGCAGATTATGCGGCCTTCGCTCCTACCGTTTTCGACTATGCGCATAAGGGCGATGCGCTCGGCATTCTGATCCTGCAGCGCGCCTGCACTTATATCGCCCGCGGCCTGGAACGGCTCGACATAGAGACGCTTGGCCGGTTCAGCCTTACGGGGGGCCTCGCCTTATCCTATGCAGCGCTACCATTTCTTCCGCATCGTGAGCTCTTTCAACCCGCGCTTGGCGATGCGTTGCAGGGCGCTTTATCGCTCGCCTTGCTGACAAACGGACGAGATTGACCGCCAGAACGCCATGCGCCATCGCGGATGCTCCACACTATAGAAGTCATGCATCGGTCCGAAAATCGATCCCGACTTTCGGATCGATGTCGTCGCGGCGAAAAGACTTGTCGCGGCGGGGTTTACCCCCTAACTTCTTATATACAGGTTTTGACCTGAACTTATAAAGCGGCGCCGTTTTTAACGGCGGCGTTTGTTGCGGATTCTCTTCATGCATTTCCGGGCGGAAACCGGTTTCCGTTCTTCGAGGAAATGCTCCACAGGGGTGGCATGCTGACCAAAAAGGGCAAATATGGCCTGAAAGCCATGGTGCATCTGGCGGGCGTTACAGATGGACAACTGGTTTCGGCCAGCGAGATCGCCGAAAAACACCATATACCGCGCAAGTTTCTCGACAATATTTTCACCGAGCTTCGCAATGCCGGTTTTGTTCTGAGTCGCAAAGGCAAGGGTGGCGGCTTCTGCCTTGCCCGACCGGCCAACGAGATTGCTATCGGCAATATCATCCGCGCGCTCGACGGCGCGCTTGCCCCCATCGCTTGCGCCAGCAAGACAGACTATCGCCCCTGCGACGACTGCGATGAGGACGAATGCGAGGTTCGCCAGATGATGCTCGATGTGCGCGAAGCCATCGCCAGCGTTCTGGATCATCGAACGCTCGCTGACAACAAGGCCCTGGATATAGCCTCATTGTCAGAATAGGCGTCAGGCGGCCGACCAGTTCGGGAACGGATCGTTCAGCCCCGACCAGCGCTCCGGTGCGAAGTTTTCTTCCCGAAGGAGACACTGGTCCAGTTCATCGATGAGTGCATCTTCCTGCATTGGATCTATACCGATGAAAACGATCTCCTGACGTCGATCCCCCCACTCCTGATGGAAATAGGGCACCATGGCACGCTGCCATTCGGGTTCAGACGGCCAGTATTGCTTCGGCACGGATGACCACCAGCGGCCTCTTTTCCCGGTGCGCACCAATGCGCCAGCCTGACTGATTTCACCAACAAAATCGGGCCGTGTCGCAAGCCAGAAGAAGCCTTTCGCCCGCACAACACCCGGCCAGCCCTTGTCGATGAACGACTGAAACCTTTCGGGATCAAAGGGACGCCGCGCGCGATAGACAAAGGAGCGAACCCCGTATTCCTCGGTCTCCGGCGTGTGCGAGGCAAAACCATGCAGCTCCTTGTACCAGAGCGGATGCTCATGCGCCTTGTTGAAGTCGAAGAGCTTTGTGTCCAATATGGCGTCGAGCGTCACTTCGCCGAAATCGACCTCCTCAATGCGGGCATCGGGATTGAGCGAGCGGATGACCTTATGAGCCAGATCGCGCTCTTCTTTTGAAGCCGCCGATATCTTGTTCAGCACGACGACATCAGCAAACTCGATCTGTTCGACCAGAAGATCGACAAGCGTGCGCTCGTCATCCTCTCCAAGCGATTCGCCGCGATCGCGCAGAAAATCGTTCGACGCATAATCCTTCAGCAGATTGGCGGCATCAACAACTGTCACCATCGTATCGAGCCGGGCGACATCCGAAAGACTGTTGCCCTTGTCGTCGCGAAACTCAAACGTGGCGGCAACGGGTAATGGCTCGGCTATGCCGGTCGATTCGATCAGCAGATAATCGAAGCGTCCCTGAGCTGCCAGTTGCGAAACCTCCTTCAGGAGATCATCGCGCAATGTGCAGCAGATGCAGCCATTGGTCATTTCGACCAACTGTTCATCCATGCGGGAAAGATTGGCTCCGCCCTCGCGAACGAGAGTGGCATCTATATTCACCTCACTCATATCATTGACGATCACCGCGACGCGGCGGTTCTCGCGATTATTGAGCACGTGATTGAGTAGTGTCGTCTTCCCTGCCCCAAGAAAGCCGGACAAGACCGTGACGGGTAGTCTCTTTCTCATGACTCCGTTCCTTGTTTAAACCGGATGTAGTCAATCGTGATGGTGGTGATCGAGATTGAAGGTCAGCGTGGTGAAAAAGCTGAGCTTGTCGGCCTCTTTTGAATCGGACAGCGGCTTGGAATAGCCGGCTCCAACGACGTTGAGACCTGCATTGCGAATCCTGATCTTGGCGATGCCTTCCGCGTCGGTCTTCACCGGTGCCGCATGGCTGTCATTGACATAATCCGCCGTGACCTCGACGCCTTCCACCGGCTTTCCGTCGAACAGAACCTGTACGGGAAGCTCATTGCCCGCCTCCAATATCGTCGGGTCCATCAACGGGACGATTTCAAACGGCAAGCCCTGCGCCTGTGGCTTCTTGCGCAAATGGTCCAGGATCGTGACGGCAAACTTCTGACTCTGGCTGGACTGTTTGGCGCCCGGCACTTCCGATTTCGGCTGGTTGACCCACTTGCCGTCCGGTCCCTCGGCCCAGAAGCCATTGTCGAACGTGCCACTGACCACAACTGCATCCTTGGGCACGCCCAGCAGGGCGTGATCTTCCTGGCGCTTGATCTCGACAGCAACTTCCTTGCCATCCACGTCCTTGGCAGTCACCGTCTTAAGCTTTTGCGGATCATAGGCCTCATCGCTTGCGCCGTGACCATAAACAACGGCTTGCGTTCCATGGCGCTCGGCAATCCAGATACCGTGCGCACCCGCAACCGCGGGAGCAAGAAAAGTCAAAACGGCACCGGTCTGAAGTGCCCTGACGAAGTTGTGCATTTCCTTCTCCTTAATGTTATATCGTAACAATTTTATGGGTAAAAATGGGCGGTCGGAACCGCCCTTGAGTGTTTCAGCAAGAACCATGAAACGGTTTGCGTTAGCTGACGCGCGATTACTTTATTCTGGTTCTGAAGTGCCGAGCTGCCGGTAGGTCACTGCCCGGCACTGTTGCAGCCGCCTTGCTGAATGCACAGGCACCCAGCAAAGGGAAGCGGCTACGGCTGTTATTTCGACAGGCAGCTTTTCAGAGAATCGGCCAGATTACGGATGAGCTGCGGATAGAGATCAGGGCCATCCTTCAATTCTGCACCCAGAGGATCGAGAATGCCGGTTTTAGCATCCGTCCCTTCGATAACGGTGTTCACCAGCCTCGGCTCGAACTGCGGTTCTGAGAACACGCAGGTTGCGCCAAGCGACTTGATCTTCTCATGAATTTCCTTGATGCGCGCAGCACCCGGAGCCTTTTCCGGGCTGACCGTGATCGAGCCCGCCGCCTTCACGCCGAAACGATTTTCGAAATACTGGTAGGCATCATGGAAGACGATAAACGGCTTGTCTTTAACCGGCTCCAGTTCGCTGGCGACTTCCTTGGTCAGCGCATCAATCTTCTCGCCATAGTCCTTGGCATTCTTTTCATATTGCGCGGTATGTTCGGGGTCGCTTTCGCTCAGCGTCTTGGCGATATCCGCCGCCAGAACCTTTCCGTTCTGCGGATCGAGCCAGAAATGCAGATCATATTCGCTGTGACCATGATGATGGTCATGCCCGCCCTCCGACGCTTCGGCGCCATGATCATGCGCCTTGTCGGCATCCTTCTTGTCGTCATGAGCATGATCATGACCTTCGGCGCCGTGGTCGTGGCCTTCCGCACCATGATTGTGCGCTTCGAACGGACCGCCTTCACGGAATTTCAGCTTCGTCAGGCCATCGGCTTCGCCAAGCGCGACGACCTTCGCGCCATCGCCAAGCGTATCGATAGGCTTGTCGAGGAAGGTTTCCATCGACGGACCCGCCCAGAAAATCACCTTGGCGTGTTCGATTGCTTCGGCATCGGATGGCTTCAGGCTGTAGACATGCTCCGAACCCGCACCCTGAACGATCAGTTTCGGCTCGCCCACGCCCTGCATGACTGCGGAAACGATTGAATGGAGCGGCTTGATTGATACCACAACGCCATCGCGTTCTGCGGCAAGCGAGGCATTTGCCGTAACGGCCAGAAATGCTGAGGCGAGGAGGAGGGAGCGGAGATGTTTCATAGTCTCTCTCTTGTACGATTGGGAAAGGGTATTATATTCAAGTGATATGTTATTTTATTACGTCAGTTGCGTTATGCTATAACGTCTGCCATAAGGTGAGGCAACCCCCATTTTGGAAAAATCACAGCGGTGGTTGCGTAAGATAACGAGCCGCAAAAAGCTGATAGGAAAAATCCCGAATCGGCGAATAATCCGTGCGTGGGACAGAACATACAGGCAGTGAAAGCCCGGAATAGATGAGCAGGAAGTCACCCCTCCCCGCCGAAAAGGCACGGGAAACATTGATCGAACTGAAGGATGCCGGCGTCTATCGCGACGGACGCTGGCTCGTGCGCAATGTCGACCTGAGCGTCGAGCGCGGGGAGATCGTGACCCTGATCGGTCCAAATGGCGCGGGAAAAAGCACTGCCGCCAAGATGGCGCTGCGCATCCTGAAGCCGGATGAAGGCAGCGTGGTCCACGCGCCGGGCCTGCGCATCGGCTATGTGCCGCAGAAGATCAATGTCGACCGCACGCTGCCGCTTTCCGTCGAACGCCTGATGACATTGACTGGCCCTCTGGCGCGCAAGGATATTGAAGCAGCACTGGAAGTGGTGGGCATACCGCATCTTGCAAAGGCCGAGATCGCTAACCTTTCGGGCGGCGAGTTCCAGCGCGCACTGATGGCGCGGGCGCTTGCCCGCAAGCCGGACCTCATGGTGCTGGACGAACCGGTGCAAGGCGTCGATTTCTCCGGCGAAGCTGCGTTGTACGAACTGATTGCGAAACTGCGCGACGACACAGGGTGCGGTGTCCTGCTGATTTCGCATGACCTGCATCTGGTCATGGCGGCGACCGACCGCGTCATCTGCCTCAACGGCCATGTTTGCTGCAGCGGAACACCGCGCGATGTGACGGCGAGCCCTGAATATATGCGGCTTTTCGGCAGCCGGGCCGTGGGGCCGCTTGCCGTTTATGAGCATCACCACGATCACACCCATCTGCCCGACGGACGCGTGCTGCATGCCGACGGTTCCGTGACGGAACACTGCCATGCCGATGATGGCCATCATCATGACCATGAGCACGACCACGAACATCATCACCACGAAGGGAGTGCGTCGCGTGCTTGACGACTTCTTCACCCGCGCCATCATCGCCGGTGTCGGACTGGCGCTCACAACAGGCCCGCTCGGCTGCTTCATCGTCTGGCGGCGCATGGCCTATTTCGGCGACACTATGGCACATTCGGCCTTGCTCGGCGTGGCGCTGGCGCTCATTTTCGACATCAATATGATGATCGGCGTATTCGCTGTTGCAGTAGCAATTTCCGCCATTCTGCTGCTCTTGCAACGCCGTCATACATTGTCGGCGGATTCGCTCCTCGGCATTCTGTCCCATGCCACGCTGTCGCTCGGCCTCGTTCTCGTCGCCTTCATGACATGGGTGCGCGTCGACCTGCTGTCGTTCCTGTTCGGCGATATTCTTGCCGTCTCGCGGATGGATATCGCCTTCATCTATGGCGGCGGCGTGTTCGTGCTGGCCATTCTGGCCTGGCTGTGGCGCCCTTTCCTCGCCGCCACCGTCAGCGAGGATATTGCCCGCGCCGAAGGCATGAACCCTGCCCTGTCGCGCATTGTTTTCATGCTGCTTCTGGCCATCGTCATCGCCATTGCGATGAAGATCGTCGGAATTCTATTGATAACCTCGCTGCTCATCATTCCGGCAGCGACCGCGCGCCGCTTTTCCTCCACGCCCGAGCAGATGGCCATTCTGGCCTCATTGATCGGGGCAGCCGGGGTGATCGGCGGACTTTATGGTTCCATTCATTTCGACACGCCGTCCGGCCCTTCCATCGTGGTCGCGGCGCTTGCCATTTTCATTTTGAGCCTGCTACCCCTACATAAGAGGGAACAGGCATCACCGAAACGGATCGCTGGACAATGAGCACGCATCATCATCATCACGCCCCCCAGGACCTGACCCGCAATCAGACACTGGTTTTCGACGTTCTGTCCAAGGCGGAAGGGCCGCTCAGCGCCTATACGATCCTCGACCAGTTGCGTGACGACGGTTTCCGCGCACCGCTGCAGGTCTATCGTGCGCTGGAAAAGCTGCTCGATTACGGAATGATCCATCGTCTCGAAAGCCTCAATGCCTTCGTTGCCTGCGCGCATCCGCAATGTCATCAGCAGGGTCTCGTGGCGTTCGCCATCTGCGAGAAATGCGGTCAGGTGACGGAGTTCGCCGATGCGGCGATCGAGAATCTCGTCAGCGCCTGGAGCCTTCAGAACGGGTTCAAATCGCGCAAGACGACATTGGAGCTGCGCGGCCTATGCGAAGCTTGCGGAGAACATTGATCCGGCAAATGTCACCTGAACATGCAGGAACCTGTTCAAGGTAACCATGTCCGAAGGTTCCAGATTTAAAAAGTAACGCATCCGCAATCGAAACCTGCTAGATTAGGCCCAGGGGAATAGCAGGTAAGATTTTGATATGGCACGGGTTAAGCCATCCCACGAACGTCGCAGGGAAGAGAGACAGCGTACAAGGCTGCGCTCTGGAAAGATCGTGGGCCTCGACGGTCGCTTCATCATCGAATGCCAGTTCAGCGATATCGCGCCCCACGGCGCCAAGCTGAGAACCGTCGAAGTCCCGACCCTGCCCGAACGCTTCTGGCTATTCGATGATTATTACGGTCGCGCACTTTTGGCCCGCGTCGCCTGGCGCAATGGCCGAGAAATGGGCGTGGAACTTATATCGGACCCGGCTGTCACGCCGCTGGACGAAGAGCGCCTCGCCCAGCTTGCAGGCAAATATTATTCGCTTTGACTAACAGGTTCAGCGTTTGCCTGCTTTTCCGGCTCTCGTTTGGCCGGAGCCGTCGGTGTCGGCGTACCGCGCATGTTCATGGCACGGATTTCTTCGGCTGAAATATAATTGAATTGCTCGACCAGAAGGTCCTTGATGACCGGCTCGGGGAACCGTGCATTCAGATCGCCGATAATCGAGGCGCGAACGTCCTCGAAACTTACCTTCTCGACATCTTTTGTATCCGAATAGCTGCCGTAGAATTTGCGGAAGATTTCATCACTGATGAAAAACTCCAGCGGCACGGTCAGCTTCTTTCGGATGTTCGAATCGATCGTATAAACAAGCTGCGTCACCACATAACCGGCAACGCTGCCGTTCGAGATGATCGGTACGCTCATCACATCCGTCTTGACATAATCCACACCGCCAAACCCGCCGGTCGCGGCTTGCGCCCCATCCGAAGATGAGGCGTTCAGGCGCACCGCCATGAAAAGCGAACCGAATGCGACGGCGCAAATCCAAAGACCGATGGCAAGGATGCGAATCATCGTGCGTGACCGAGCCTCGCGCTCTGCATGCTGTAGGTGCCGTCGGCTTCCTGCGTTTCCAGCGCGCCGCGAATGAGGTCGGCCAGTTCGCCGACAGCCCGCAGATGCAGTTGCAGCGCTTCGCAATTCTTCTCAAGCTTCTGCTTCAGGCTGTCGAGCAGCGGCTGAAGCCGCTTCATCGTCGCGGGTTCGGCAGCGCTGGCTGCTTTCTTGATCGCCTTGTTGAAGTCATAAAGTCCGCGGCTCTTGCGGGAATTGATTTCCGCCAGATCCGGATTGCCGCCCTCCAGCAGAAGGCGCGTTTCGGTGTCGATGACATCTTCCAGACGTTGGATTGCCCGCACGACCGGCTTCAATGTGGGGTTCTCGGCCGGTTCCTCTGCCAGCACCTGACCGGGTTCGCTCGTGACAATGACGATTTGCGAATCCTCTGGCGGCAGGCTGTTTTCAGAGCTTGTCTCGGTCATTTAGGGGTCCTCAATTATGAAGCATGGCGGACGCTATGGTTGCGGGCCAGTCAGCCGCGCGCCGGGTCCGTATCGTTGTTGTTGGCCAGAGCGGTTTCAGTAAGCCGTCAAAACCGCTCTATCTCTTTGTTTCCACGCATGTCTTATCCCGAAACCGGTTCCCACTTTCGGGAGACATGCTCAAGCTGCTTTTGAATGAGCTTGCGTTCGAAGCCATGCACAATGTCCTTCGATACGCCATTCTGGCTCACACTCTCTCCCAGATTGCTGATCACGTCTCCTAACGCTATCGTCGTCGGCGCGTCTGCCCGCCCGTTGCGCGCCGCCTGTTCCTCAAGCAACTTGGCAATGCCGACACCGCCGCCATCCGCCATCTTGTTTGCCATGGCTTCCGCCATCATGGACTTCCAGTATTCACCGGCAATCCCCTTCCCGAAGGTCGCCGTCGTGTCACTGGTGAACATCGACTGCACGAAGGATTGCAGCATGAAGGCCTCAAACTTGCGATAGGCCGGATTGGCCACATTCTGCGCATCCGGTCGCACGCTGATCCCAGCCGCAAGGCTGTCGGAAAAGCTTGCGAAATTATCCCGCGTCAGCCCCCCGGTAGCGGATGCCACCATGGTTCCCGATGCGGACGGCGCTCTCAAGCGTTCCGCCGCCATGCGATAGGCTTGCGGATCGGCAGCACGCGCCACGTCCATCACCAGATCTGACGGCGGGTTGATCGCCATGCACAACTCCTTGTTTTAGAGCGCGTTTCGATCTGATTGCATCAGATCGGCGCTCTAACGTTTAGTGCTACCGCGCATCTTGTCCAAAAACCGCTTCGCACTTTTTGGGATGCGCTTTGTTACTTGCACCATAATGGGTCAAACTTGACTGAAACTTGTGCGTGCGTTCAGCTTCAATTTTGCGCTTAATCAGGGTTTTGCGACTTATTTGTCGTTTTCCGGCTAATAAACTCCTCGATCAGACTGGAAAGTTCGCGCCGTTCGCGATCATTTCCAGCATCCGTCAGGCGATCTTCCAGCAACCCGACCCGCCTCTGTTCCTGCAGAAGTGCCTTGCGTTGTGATTCGAGACGCTGTTCCAGTTGTTGCGATTCGGCGGCATTGGCTCCGAGGCGCTTGATGAGGAGCGACGGGTCGATATTGAACGCATCGCCGTCATAACGACGATCCTGCATGGCGATGAGCGCCTCGCGCTCCTCATCCAGCGCGTTCTTGCGTGCATTGGCTGTGGCAAGAGCCTGCTCCAGCCGGGCGCTGCCGAGCTTCTGCAATTCAATCAGCTTTTTCAGATTACGCGGGTTCGTCATGGCCACCCTTAAAACAGCTCGCGCAACTGCGACGCAGTTTCGTTGGTGAAGAAACGCAGGAGTTCCGGCAGGATGAAATAGACCACCAGCAGCCCTCCCCCCAGCACGAATGGCATCGATACGAAGTAAACGGGTATGGTCGGCGTCAGCTTGTTCACCAGACCGATGGCAAAGTTGACGAGGATCGCAAAGACGATGAACGGCGCTGCGATACGCAATGTTGCCAGAAAAGCCGCTGAAAGCGCATCGGTGAAATCGATCATCGCCGCATCGGGCCGGAATTGCCCGTCAACCGGAATGGCCACATAGGAATTGAGCAGCGCCCGGAAGATTTCCAGATGCATGTCGGTGATGAAGAACAGGAACAGCGCGCTGAAGGTGACGATGGTGGCAAGTGTCGCCTGCGGTTCGCTTTCGGTTATGGCATCGGCAGGGGAACCGGAATAGCCGACTGAGACGGCCATCGTGCTGGCCATGAATTGCAGTGCCCAGAAATAGATATGCGCCAGAATGCCGATAACCGCGCCGACGAACATTTCACTCGCCATCAGGCGGAACAGGGTCCACGGCTGCCCGGCATCAACAACGGTCGCGATACGCTGCAGCACCAGTGGCAAGACCGCGAATGAACAGGCCAGCGCGATATAGAGCCTGACCTGCAACGGAATGCGCGCACTCGAAAGCCCCGGCATCAGCATCAGGCACGCGCCGATGCGGCAGAACGCCAAAACGGCGGCCAGGATGATTTCGTTAAGCGGTAGTTGCGTGATAGGCAACGGGTTCTCTCCCGGTCAGGAAATCGCACCGAGCGACTTCACTTCCACGCCACGCGCGATCTCGACATGGGACAGGACTGGCAGAGTGGCAAACAGACGCTCGATAATCATGCGAATGTATGGCCGCGCTTCCGGCGAGGAAACCAGCACGAAACGTTCGCCATTGTCGAAATGCTTGCGGATGACAGTGGAGGCTTCCGTGCCGAACTGTTCCAACAGGCGTGGATCGATGTCGAATTCGACGATTTCGCCCTTGGCGTCACGCTTGAGGCTCTGGTGGAAAACCAGATCCCAGCGATTGCCGAGACGCAGCACGTTCAGCACGCCATTATCGGAAAGATCGCCGCAAATCTGCTGCGCCATGCGCATGCGGACATGCTCCACGATCATTTCCGGGCGGCGGACGAGCGGCGCGATTTCGGCAATGGCTTCGAGAATCAGATGCAGGTTGCGGATGGAAATGCGCTCTGCGAGCAGCAGCTTCAGCACCGCCTGCAGGCCAGAATAGGAAATATGCGACGGGCATATATCTTCCAGGAGCTTGCGATATTCAGAGCCGAGGCGATCCAGCAGAATACGCATATCCTTGTAGGACAGAAGCTGGGCCAGATTGTTGCGGACGATTTCGCTCAAATGCGTCAGCAGGACCGAGAGATTATCCACGGTCATATAACCGTCGCGGCGCAGATCGGATGCAAAGGTTTCCGGCACCGAATAGGCGCGCATACCGAAGGCCGGTTCGCGCACTTCCTCACCCGGAATGGATGGAATCGGACGGTCACCAAGCACGACAAGCGTTTCGCCGACGCGCAGCTCGTGGCTGGCGACCGCCGTGCCGTGTATCTTGATGCGATAGCTTTTCGGCGGAAGCGCGATATCGTCCGTCACCTTGATTTCGGGGATGACGAAACCGTATTCCTGCGCGAACTTGCGGCGCATCTTGTTGACGCGGTGCGCCAGCTCCTGCTGTGATGCGATCAGGCGAGCGGAAAGCTGCTTGCCGAGGCAAAGCTCGATCTGGTTGGTTTCCAGCGAAGCCTTGACGGAATTGCGCTCCTGCTCTTCCGCGTCGCGCTGTTTCTTACCGGCTTCGGTCGCTTCTGCCTCGCGCTGGCGCGCTTGTCGACGGGGTACGGCAATGCCGATGAAGGCCATTGCGCCACCCAGCATGAAGAACGGGAAGGCTGGCAGGCCCGGCATGATGCCGAGGACAAAGAGCAGCATAGCCGCGACCAGGAGTGCCTTCGGATAGGCGCCAAGCTGGCCGAAGATCGCCTGATCGGCGGAACCGCGCGTGCCGCCCTTCGACACCAGAAGACCGGCGGCAAGCGACACGATCAGGGCCGGAATCTGCGTGACCAGACCGTCACCAACCGACAATTTGGTGAAGACGTCGGCGGCGTGCGCAATATCCATGTCGTGGCGCGTGGCGCCGATGATGATGCCGCCGAAAATATTGACGGCTGTGATGATGAGGCCCGCTATCGCGTCACCGCGCACGAATTTCGACGCACCGTCCATGGAGCCGAAGAAGGAGCTTTCCTCTTCCAGCTCGCGACGGCGGCGCTGCGCTTCCTTTTCATCGATCAGGCCGGACGACAGGTCGGCATCGATGGCCATCTGCTTGCCGGGAATGGCGTCGAGGGTGAAACGCGCGCCCACTTCCGCGATACGTGTCGCGCCCTTGGTGATGACGAGGAAGTTGACGATGATGAGAATGCAGAAAACGACCAGACCGATGACGAAGTCGCCGCCCATCACGAATTGCGAGAAGCCATGGATCACATGCCCGGCGGCGAGATAGCCTTCATTGCCATGGGTGAGAATCACGCGTGTCGTCGCGATATTCAGCGACAATCGCATCATGGTGGCGATGAGCAGCACCGTCGGGAAGGCGGAAAAGTCCAGCGGGCGCTGAATCCAGAGCGAAACCATCAGGATCAGGACCGAAAAAGCGATCGAAAACGCCAGACCGATATCCAGCACGACAGCCGGAACAGGCAGGAAAAGCACCGTCAGGATGATGATGATACCAACCGCCAGCCCCATATCGCTGCCGGTCAGAAATCCGCTTTTCGTGAAGGGTTTAGCCGCTGCCTGCTGCACATCCGTCTCCTGTTACGAAGCGGACCTTAGCTTGTGAAGCTTGCGCGAGGCTGCGCGCTAAAACCCCTTCTCGATGCGCGAATAGGCAAGCAGTGTGAACGAGTTGATCTGTGCACCGACGAACGGCGCAGTCAGGGCCAGCACGACAAAAATGACGATGATCTTCGGCACGAAGGTCAGCGTCATTTCCTGTATCTGCGTCAATGCCTGAAAAAGCGCGATACCGATACCCGCAAGCATGGCAGCGAGCACTGCCGGGCCGCTTGCCATAAGCACGGTCCAGATCGCCGAATTGACGATATCGAGCGCATCGGCCTCGTTCACCGCATTATTCCTAGCTGACCTTGACGCCTGGGCCGATCATCAGCGTCTTGCCGTCTTCCAGTTCGGCCAGCATGCCATTGGACTGGATGGTAACGGACTTCACGACGCCCGATATGCTGCCATCGGCATTGGTCAGCGTGCGGCCGATCCAGCCTTCGGCCTGCGTCAGCGACGTGTTGGCGATCAGGGTTTCAAGCTTGCTGTTCATCTGGACGGCCTGCTCGACATTGGAGAAGGTCGCAAGCTGCGAAACATACTGCGTCGCATCCATTGGCTGCGTCGGGTCCTGGTTCTGCATCTGCGTCACCAGAAGCTTCAGGAAGGAATTATAATCGACGCTTGCCTTGTTGGCTGCAGAATTGCTGTTGTTCGTCGTGTTGTTATTCGTCGTATTCGTGCCGATCGGCGGCGTCGTGGTCATGGGTTTACCTCCGCAGATTTCCGGGTTTTGAGCACAGGCAAAGCCGGGCTTTCATGCCCCATCAGTTCGGCCTCGCGTGGATATTGCGCGCGAATTGTCTTGAGCGCCTCGAAAACGCGCCCGTTATGTACCAGCTCGTCGACCAGCTTCAGCGCATTCAGGATTTCCGCATCCTTGAACGCGGCGAACATGCCCCGCAGCATCTGCGCGAAAGTGGTGTGAGCCTGTTCGCGCATGGCTGGTTCGATGAGCATCATCTGCGCCGCGAAATAAAGCTGGCGCAGCGGTGTCGTGGTGTCTTCCGGCTGGAGAACATGGTTTTCCAGAAGAAAGGTCGCATCGTTCAGAAGCTCGAGCGAAACCTTGCGATCCGCCTTCAGCACAGCGCCATTGATAAAAATTCGTTCGCCGGCCCGCAGCGAGAGACGGATTGCCGGTTTGCCAGTTTCCGTCATTTCAAAGCCCGTCCCGGATCGACTGGGTAATCTCGATCAGCGTCGCATAATCGTTGCTTTCGCCGAGGCGAATCCGGTCAATCTCCTTGAGCACGAAGATGCCGATGGAGATGATCGCGGCCTTCAGTTCCTTCGGCAGCGCATTTTCCTGCGAACCCAGATCATCGATGATCGCGGTCCAGAGTTTCGTGGTGAAATAGCCGGCATCGATCGCCTCGCGCGAGCCGCTGCCATTGGCTTTCGCCGCCTCGAGCATTTCGATGGAACGGTCGAAAAGCATCCGCTCACGTTCCTTGGCGCTCGCCATATCGTCATTCATGACATCTTCGTAGCGCATCTGATACATGGTGTCTCCGTCTATCCGTACCAGTCGGACGGGCTCGCATCATGCTGCGTCCGTCCTCATTTCATCCCGACTATCTGAGATAGTTGAGCAGGCTCATATTCTGCAACTGAACCGTCAGCGAATACGAAGTTTCGATCTGCGTCTTCAGAGCGTTTACACGCGTCGCTGCTTCATAAGGATCGACTTCCTCGAGATTGAGTACGGACTGGTTCAGGATCTTCTGCTGCGCCGCGATGCGCGTACTCGCCGCTTCGGTGCGCGACTGGGCCAGACCAAGCGTCGTCTGCTGCGCGGTCGTATCCGTAATAGCCTGTGCGGTCGTCTGCACGGCTTGCGTGGTCAGCGCTGCGAAAGCTTTTTCATTGAGACCTATATTGCCGAACTCGGCAACCATCACTGCCGACATGATCGTCTTGCGGAAACCATCGGTATTCGCCGAAACGGACGTATCCGCCGTCTCGCTCGGCGAAATGCGGCTTTTGATGACATTGTCGGAAGCGTCCGACCAGTTGGCGGACCAATTCGCGTCATTGAACTGGTCGGCAAAATCGCCCTCCAGAAATGCCGTCATTTCGTCGGCCGTGATATTTGCCACCTGCGGATCACCGACCGGAAAGCCGAAATGATCCTGAAATGCCTGACGGATCGCCGCCTGCGCGGCCCCGCCATCGGTATAATCGGCAACCGGCTTCACATCGGTATTCACACCGGAGAAAATATATTCGCCATTGAAGCTGCTGTTCAGCATGCCGGTCACGGAATCCAGCATGGAGCGCGCCGTCTTGGCAATCATGTCGGCGCCAGCGTTGTTGGCTCCTGCAAGCGCACCCAGAAAATCCTGCGCGTCCTTGATGATGGTGCCAGCGGCGTTCTGCGTCGCCGTCATGCGTTCCTGCACCAGCTTGTTCATGTCTGTCAGCACGCTCAGGCGATCATATTCCTTGCGCAACGATACGGTCTGGCCGGATTTGGAGCCGAGCGAAAGGCCGACATCGAACACGGTGCCCGTGGTCGCTTCCTGCTGCGCCTTCAACATCTCGGCCTTGTTCTTCGCTACAAAAGCCCGCAGGGATGACGTTGCGCCATAGGTGGAAATCGATTGCGCTTTCATTGGCCTCACACCGCGTTGAGAAGATCGTCGAGCATTGCGCTGATCGTGGTCAGCACCCGGCTCGATGCCTGGTAGGAATGTTCAAGATCGAGAAGCAGCGCCATTTCGGTGTCCATATCGACACCGTTGGCGTTGGAGAGGGCTGTATCCGCCTGACCGGCAACCGTCGCATTATAGGAAAATTCGCTGTTGGCTTTCTGACGCTTACCTTCGAGCCAGCTTATCGACGAGGCGCTATAGTCCGTCAGGCTGGAACTGGTCGCGAGCCCTGCCACCGAATTGAAGGTCATCGGCTCGGAAAATGCTTCATTGAGCGCGCGCAGGCGATCGCTGAAACCTGCCGCACCTTCGCTATTGTATTTGTAATCGGCCCCGTTGGCCCCGCCGTCGCGCAGAAGAAGCGGGCTGCCGCCTTCGGAGGTAACGAAGGCCGAAGACACTTTGATGGTGCCTGCAATACCTGCCGAAATGCCCGCGCCGGGGACATCGGGTGATCCGGCCCAGCTAAAGAGACCCGTCTTGTCGGCTCCAACGGCGGTCTGGTCGCTTTCCGCGAACATCGTCACCAGATTTCGCGCGATCTCGTCGAGCTGCATCTGGTATTGTGGCGCGATCTGGTCGCGCAACTGCAACAACCCGCTCAGGCGGCCGGTGCCATAAGGCTGGTCGAACGTCTCGTGATTGAGCGGCACGCCATCCACCAGCACCGCATTGCCGGAAATGCCCGGCGCCAGCACCGTCGATTGCTCGAAGCTCACCTTGCGCGCTGTCGTCTCGAACAGAGTCACGCCGTTTTCGGCGAAAATGACCATGTCATTATCGCCGCGCATCATGGTTGTGATTCCGATCTCGCCGGAAAGCTGCTTCAGGATCGCATCGCGCTGATCCATATAGTCGGAGACATCGCGATTGGCGCGCGTTCCACCGACGATCTCCTGATTGATCTTTTCGAACTTGGTCAGAAGATCATTGATGTTGGCGACGGAATCCGCAATTTCACGGTCCGCGTCGTTGCGCAGCGACTGAACCTGCTTGGTTCCGGCATTAAGTGCATTGGCGAGCGATTGCGCCGTCGATACGACACTGTCGCCAAGCGCACTGTTGGATGGCGAAGCCGCATAGGTCTGGAGCGCATCACGCAGATCGCCGATCAGGGCCGAAGGCGAACCCGAATAATTGTCTGCCGAATAAAGCGACGAAAGGCGGTCAAGCCCGCCAGCGAGAATGGAAGAGGAAGACGCCGAACTATTCGACTGGGTAAACCTGTTGAACAAGGCTTCATCCGCCGAACGGCTGATACCCACGTAAAGGGAGCCATAAGGCCCCGATACGAGAGAAGCAGTACGCCGGGAATAATCCGGATCGTTGGCCCTGGCAATATTGCTCGAGACAACGGAGGTCTGCTTGGACGTTGCCGCAAGCGAACTTTTGGCCGTCAGAAGAGCAGAACTAAGCGACATCTTACCCCATCCTACTAGAGCGGTTCCGGTTAAAACAGAGCCGTTGGAACCGCTCTATCTGTTTGTTTTTACGCATGTCTTTATTCCGAAACCGGTTCCCACTTTCGGGGAGACATGCTCTGGTGCATCCCCGGTCAAGGTATGAAGCGGCCTCACCCCCGAAAATGCGGCTGAATTAACTACCTGGAGCACTTCCCACTATTCCGCCTGAATCGGAACTGCTCTCAAGCGTCCGGTCCGTTGCCTGTTGCCTGAACGGACCGGATTTGCAGCAATTCCGGGCAAGACTTATGCCTTCCCCGGAATCACCTCGATTTATCTCTTCAGATTGACCAGAACGTCCATGAGTTCTGACCCCGTCTGGAAGACTTTCGAATTGGCCGTATAACTGCGCTGCGCCTCGATCATGTCGGTCAATTCCTGCGCAATATCGGCGTTGGATTCCTCCAGCGTGCCCGACATGATCTTGCCCATGCCGTCACTCTGCGGGAAACCGAGGCGGACATCGCCCGATTCCGCGCTCGGCAGGAAGACGTTGCCGCTCACGACCGTCATGCGGTCAGGGCTTGCCACATTGGCCAGCGGAATGCGCGCCAGCACCTTCTGCGTGCCGTTTTCGTAAATGGCAACAACCGAACCGTCATTGGCCACATCCACGCCCTTGACCGAAGATGGCGCCTGACCGTTAATCTGTGCCTGCGAGATCGTGTAATCACCGGCGCGCTGCGTCGATGCACCCAGATCGAGGTTGAGGGTCTGGCCGCCATAAGCTGCGAGGTCGACGGCAATATTGCCACCGGGGTTCATCGCACCCGTCGTCGGATCGAATGTCAGCGTCGTTGGACCACCGACCACAGCATCGTCAGCAGCGTTCTTGACCGTGACGCTCCATTCGTCCGCGCCGGTCTTGGTGAAATAGACGTCGAGCGTGATCTTTTCGCCCTTGTCATTGTAGGAGATCAGCGATGTCTTGTGATTGAACTCGCCGGCTGCCGGGACCTGATCGGTAGACGGCAAATTAACGGTGAAATTGCCCGACGTGCTGGCCTCCGGCGGAAGTGCAGCGCCATTGACATTGATAATGTTCAAACCGGCTGTCGTCAGCGCGCCAGCCGGATCGTTCGGACCGGCACCCAAAAGATAATAGCCGGCTGAGTTGACCAGATTACCGTTCTTGTCGGGAACGAAGGAACCGGCGCGCGTCAGAAAGGTCGAGCCGTCCGCCCCTTGCACGACAAAATAGCCATTGCCGTCGATGGCAAGGTCTGTCGTGGACGATGTGGACCGAATACCGCCCTGATCGGAAATGCCGTAACGAACATTGGTCAGAACGCTGCCGGAATTATATTGTCCGCCGGTGCTCGGCAGAACGAGCGACGAAAACTGGGTTTCGGCGCGCTTGTAACCGACGGTGCTCGCATTCGCGATGTTGTCAGCGACCGCCGACAGGCGGTTGGCCTGCGCGTTCATTCCCGAAACACCGGTCCGCATCATACCGTAGAGGCTCATTGGCAGCTCCTGAGAAGTTGTAGCATCCAGCAAAAATTCTGAAAAATCTGAACTGGAATCCGTAAAATCGAGCGATTGAACCGGCGCACCGATCCAGTCATCCACGATGAAGCTAATGGACCACGCTTGCGTGAAACTGTAGCCTCGGGACTTTTTACGCTTTTACTGAGGGGACCGACGCGATTTTGGAACAAGGGATAGCAGTCGAAATCGCGATACTGGGAAATGCAGGCGATGCAGCAATATCACTCGATGTTGATGCAGTAGCCGAGGAAACGCTTGGAATCGATGGGATCGAAACCCAGTTGCTCGCGCAATTTCTTGCGCAGCTTGCTGATGTGGCTTTCAACGACGTTTTCTTCTACTTCGCTATCGAAGATACCGTAGATTGCGCTGAAGATCTGCGCCTTGTTCAGGCGGCGACCGCGATTGGCAATCAAATATTCCAGGATGCGGCGCTCGCGGCGCGGCAGCGGAAAATCAGTGCCGTTGACCTGCGGATCACGGCCATCGGAGAAAACACGGATCGGGCCAAGCTCAGTGCCACTGTCGGTGGAAGCTGCGGACGCGCCTGCACGGCGGCGGATCGCATTGATGCGCGCAAGAATTTCGCGCACATGCACCGGCTTGCGAACAACATCATCAACCCCGGATTGAAAAAGCTCCAGCGTATGCTCAAGCGAGGGACGATCATTGACGGCGATCACGGGCGCCTTGCAGCGTTCACGAATTCGGGCCGGAAGGCGATGCTGATCCGCACATTCGCCGATCAGGAAAGCTTCGATAGCCATGATGTCCTGTTGCGGAACGCTGTCCACCCATTCATCGAAATCGGTAGGGGTGAAACCCGTTGTCGTGATGCCTTCGCGACCGAACCAGGAAGAGTATCCTTCAGTCACTATATCTCTGTCGTCTACGACAACAATCATCGGCCCGCCTTCCGAATCAATATGTTAGCCCAAGCACGATAGAAATAACTGGCAGGAGGAATCCGCAGCAATGGCAAATAATTGCCCGCAATATATTGGGAGGTAATTTAGTGTATTCTAATTTAATGGGAATCGCATTGATTGCAATACGCCTACCTCTTTAGCGGTAGGAACCTTAACCAGACGTTAACGGCTCACGAAATTTTACGATTCTTTACAAGGGCTTAAAAATCCGCTCGCTAAATTAACCACCAGCAAGAGCACCAACCAGTAGTTGAACACCCACCAGATGGGTGCACCCGACGGTCTGTTACAACCCAAAAATTTTACAGGATTCCATTTCAGCCGAAGCAGAAGCTTCGCGCCTGCGGCGTCCAATTTCCGAAGCCGGTGGCGACCATATTCGTCATCACGCGACAGACATAACGCTTCTGGGCAGGGTCGTTATTCGGGCCCGCGTGATAGCGCGCGACCGCCATCGTCCAGTTGCCTTCGCGCTGTCGAAGCTGACGCAGAAAACGCGCCGCATAATCGACATTGAGGCTTGGCATCAGCATCGCCGCGACCGACGGAAATTCCTTGCTGTGATAATAGTAATTGATCTGCATGCAGCCGAGATCGATCAGTTTCGCACCTTCGGCCCGGACCTCATCGAAACGCCTTACCGCCGCCATCTGCGATGGCATGAATTCCGCACGCCCCTCGATGTTCATCGCATAGGGTTGCAGGGAATTCTTGCGGCCCGTTTCCGTCAGGCCTACCGCATAGAGGATACCGAGCGGAACGTCATAGCGGGCTGATGCCCGGTGCATTTCGCGCTCGCAGACATTCTCGGCGCGGGCTGGCCCGCTATCAGACAACCAGACCGCGGTTGCGACCATCATTGCGAGAAATGCCGTTCCCGCTTTCCTGACTGATTTGCATGTCCGAGCGCTCGCGTCCTGCCTGACCGGATTCGCCATTCTGCCTGCCCTCGCCGCCCATAAAACCCGCCTGTGCCTCAGCGCCGTTTCGCCCGTCGAAGCCCTGCTGCATGTTGAAAGCTTGCTGCTGACCCGGTTGCTGGCCACTGGCCTGTTGCTGGCCCGCATTCTGCGATGCCTGCGCCTGCTGCACGGCACCCGCCGCGTTGCGGTCGGCGACGGTCACCGAAATTTTCGCATCGTCTGCAATACCTGCCGCCTTCAGGGCTTTCTCGATCATCGAGCGGTCGGCAGCGAGCGCTTCCGCCCCATGGGTCTTTTCAGCGACGAGATGCACCTCGACACCTCCCGACCCCACGCGAATGCGTGCCGTCACCGCGCCAAGTTCCACCGGATCGAGGCGGATCTGCAACGTCTTGATCGTGCCGAAACTGCGCTCGGAAACCACCTGAATATCGGCAATCCGGGCTGCCGCCTGTGATGGTGTGGTCGTTGCCTTGATGTCCCCCGGACCGTTGCCCTTTGCGGCCGGTTGCTGCTGGATATCGGTTCTGTCGGGCACCTGGTGGCCCGACTGTTGCTGCGCCTGCCCCTTGTCCGTTTTCGGAAGGCTGGAGAAATCGTCTCCAGCGCCTTCGGCCTGACTGTCACCGGTCGCTTTTGCTGTATCCGGATTGATCGCCTGATCCGCTTTGCCGCTGGCCGATGGCGTTGCGGCGGTCTTCGAAGACGCGGTTTCGGACGCGTGCCTGCTTTGATCAGTGTGCTGCTCGGCACCCTGTTCGCCCAACTGCTTCGGGTCGGGTTCCTTAATTAAGGCAGAAAGCGGATCGGAGGCATTTGTGTCGTTTTTCGCAATATTTGCTGTGGCAAAATTGTGATTTACCCCTTTCAAATCAGGCGACGAAGCGGCCAAAGAAAGGAGATTTTGTGGCAAAGCGAATGCAACGGTCGGTTTCGCCGCTTCCTCTTCCTTCGCATCTGCCTCATCCGAGCTGACGTCGGCTTCACTTTCACCCTTCTTCTCGACCTTGCCCTGTGGCTTTTCGAGGAGAGAACTGAACAGTTTTGCCGGGTCGGCACTATCCTGTCCCTCACCGTCGGCTTTTGCCTGGGAAGGACCGGAGTTGCGGGCAAGCGAGGCAAGTCGGCTGGTGGAATTCAGCAAAATATCAATGCTCATTGAACGGTCTTTCCTAGCAAGGCATCGATCTCGGCAAGCTTGCGCCGCGCATCTTCCATCGTTTTTTGCAAATCGTCTTCCGGCTGGTTCCTGACCGGCTTCAGGCTGACAGCCATTGGACCCGGCACGGCGTTTGGTACCGGCTTTTCCACCTGATGTTCCTGCGAATCCGCAACTGCCATCGACGGCACATCCCGTTCGGTGAGGGTCGATTTTGCAGGCGGCAATGCGCCTGGAGTACGGGTGACGACCGTGCCGACAGCTTCGGCGGCCTTTAGCAATTTCCGGTCCCGCTCCTGCAATTTGTCGGGTGAAATCTGCGACAGTTCGCGCAGCGCGCTACCCGCCGAATCCGAAGCCACATCGCTTGCGGCCGCATAAAGATTGGCGCGGGTGGGGTCGGCTTTCAGTCTGTCGGCAAGCTTTTTCGCCTCCGCCGACATGAACCGCGCCCGCTCCGTCTGACCATCGACAAGCGCGCCGCGCGCAATCTGCAGATAAAGCGAATATTGCATCACCGGATCAGCCGAGCCGATCAGTTTTGCCAGTTCCGCATTGCCGATACGGTCGTTGAGTTTCACCGCAGCATCGACAAATTGCGCCATGAAATCACGCATATAGGGCGAACGGGGAAAGCGCTGGAGATAGTTTCGCGACAGGAGCCTGATCTTGTCGGCATCGCCAAGCTTGGCCGCAATCGGCATCGAACGACGGATCGCTGCTTCCTCGAATAAGGTACCCGGCGCTTCAAGCCGCACCTGATCTAGCCGCATCAAGGCCGTCGCGGGATCGAAAGCAGTCATCTGGCTGGCCGTTACAAGGACAATCGATGCCTTCAGTTCCGCCGGAACATCCGATGACAGCGGAACCGAGAAGAGCTTCACCACTTCAATCGTCTGGCCGGAAGCATAGGCCAGCGCGCCCTTGACCAGTTCCGGCGGTACGGCATCCGTCTTGAGGTCGGCTAGGACCTTGCGTACTGCTTCAGGATTGCCGCCATTGAAGAGATAGATGATCGCCGCATAGACATTTTCCGGATTGCTCCAGACGTCATTCGACGCTCGGCCCATATCCGCGCTGACGAAGCCCAGAAGCTTGTTCAGCATCACCACCGCTTCCGGCTTTCCGGCAACGACCTGATCCTGCAACATGCGCAGCGAACGCACGAGCTTGTAGGGTTCCAGAACGGGCAGCGTACGGGTCTCGGCCAATGCCTGCGTTTGCGCAATGGCTGGATAAGCCGCTCCCATCAGAGAGAAGCCTGCAACACATGCCAACAGGGAACGCATGGCGAGCCGCCTCCCGGACTGCATCATGGAGCAGACTTCAGGAAAATATCGATGCGACGGTTCTCAGCCGCATTCGGATCGTTGGTGTTCTTCGGCTGGCGGTCAGCATAGCCCTCCACACGCAGCACGCGCTTTTCATCCAGCCCGCCGCGAACCAGCATGTAATAAGCCATTTGCGCGCGTGCCGAGGACAGACGCCAGTTGTCATAGGTCGCGCTCTTGAACGGACGTGCATCCGTATGCCCGCTGATGATGACTTCGCCCGGCTGACGGGAAATCACCTGCGCGATACGCTCCAGCATCTGCACCACGCGGGCATCCGGCTTGGCCGAGCCGATGGTGAACATGCCGTAATCGATCTTGTCGGTGAGCTGGATCATCACCCCACCATCGACCGGAACCACCGTTACATCGGGCATTGGCTCGGCCTTTTTCGCCTGCGCGCTCTCTTTCGTAGTTTCGCCTTCAGCCGCCTTTTTCAAGTCAGCAATCAACTGCGCTTGCGTTTCAGCAGTCTTTTCGGCCTTCTCCGGCTTCGGCTGGGTTGCTTCCGGCTTGGACGGTGCGGCAGGCGCGGCATCCGGTGGGGTCAGATCTTCGACAGCCTTGCTCGACCAGTAATCCGGGCTAAACGGATCGCGATATGCGTCGCCGCCATCAGCACCCGTTGCGGGACCGGATTGCGACGTGCCGCCATCGCCCTTGGCAGACTGGTTCTGCAGAACGCCGGTTTCATGCGCCAGTTCCGACAGCACGGCATAAGGTTCGCGGAAAAGCTGCCGCTCTTCCTGATCGCTCACCGGCGCAACCGTCGTATCGTTGATGACCTTGGTGCTGTTTTCGATCTGCTGGTCGCTTTCATAGCGAACCTTGCCGTCTTTTTCCTCAACGTCCTGCACGCCCTTGGGGCTTGAATGCCGGTCCATCAGTTTGACGGGATTGAAATAGCTTGCAACCGCTGCCTTGGTCTCCTCATTGGCGGCATTGATGAGCCACATGACGAGAAAGAAGGCCATCATCGCGGTCATGAAGTCGGCATAAGCAATCTTCCACACACCACCATGATGGCTGTCATGGTCGTCGTGCCCGCCGCGGCGAACAATGATGATCTCACGTTTGGTTTCGGGATCGATGTTCATTGAACCGCAGCCTTCAGTTCTTCAAGAAGCGGCGCGATGCGCGTTTCAAGCATCCGGTCGCCAAAGGAAAAGGAAAGTTCGTCCGCCCCGGTTTCTGAAAACCGGCAACCTGATGGAAGCAGGGCGGCATGATCGCGCAGCGGCGCAATCAATCGCGCCGGGCCTGAGATTTCCGGTGATTCGCCATCGAGCGCCAGCGCCGCAATGCGCCGTGCGAATTCCGCAACTGCCTCACGCTCCATTTTTTCCGCCAGCAAAGGCATCAGGATTTCGGCGATCTGGGCGGAGAAATTTCGTTCAAGTGCGGTCAACGCGTCGGTCAGGCTGCCTGCCAGCAACAGGGCCTGCTCGCGCGAGAAGGTAGCGCGCAACGTTTCGATCTCGGTCTCGTGCTCGCGGACAAGCCGTGCCCTCTCGGCATCGTAAAGCGCTTGAGCCTCCCTGTGGCCATCCTCACGCCCTGCTTCAAAAGCCACCCGCTTTTCTTCCTCGACTGCGATAGCAGCAGCGACTTCCGCCTGCTCGACAGCGGCAGCTTTTTCGGCCGTGGCAGGACGTTTCGGTGCATCACTGCCTGTTTGCGCAACGGACGTTTGTTTCAGCGGCTTCTGCGGCGCCGGAGCAGCAATGATCTCGACCGCCTCATCCTCGATATGATGGGTCGAAAAATCGGGAAGATAACGGCTGAGGGAAAGCGCGCTCATCGTCAGGCCGCCTCACGCTCCGGCATGACCGAAGCCTTTACCGGCTGCGCCTCGCGGCTGGCGGCGGTTTCGTGGATCCACTGCTTGAGAACGGCGGCAACGCGCTCCTCATCCATGTCGATCATCTGCTCCAGACGCAGCTTTGCGGGCATGCGCATGCGCTGGCGAAGATCGCTGAGACTCGTCTTCATCTGGTCGGCATAGGCCTCGGGTCCGCCAATGACGGCCTGCACGCCGTCACCTGCCGCTTCGCCACCGACGAAATTCGGCATTGCCACTTCACTGGTCTCGCGGACAGCCACTTCCGTGCCTGCAGGCTTGGCATTCTGGTCACGCAGCAGCGGGCGCAGACCGAACCAGATCAGGAGACCGACGGCGGCAAGAATGGCGAGCGCATTGACATAGGAGCCGCTCTGGCGAAGCACCGTATCGGTCCATGGCGTGGAGACCGGTTCCATATCGGCACCGGCAGGATCGAGGAAGTTCACCGCCGTCACGTTGATGACGTCGCCGCGATCCGCATTGAGACCGGCAGCGGTTGCGACGAGGTCGCGAATCTTGGTGATCTGCTGATCGACGAAATTGGCAGGCGGTGGCGTCGTTCCCGCAGTTTCCAGAAGCCGCGCCTGATCGATGACCACGGCAATGGACAGCCGCTTGACGGCATAGCCGTCGCTGACGGTGGAAACCGTCTTGCTGTTCATTTCGTAATTGGTCAGTTCCTCGCGGCGATCAGTCTTTTCTGTCGAACTTTCACCGTTCCGGTTCTGGATTTCCTCCTGCGGGATGTTCTGTTCCACGCCGGTTGCATTGTCGTTGCGATTGTTGCGGGAATCGCCGCTTTCACGGACAACACGCACCGAACGCTCGACGCGGGATTCAGGATCGTAGGTCGTCTCGTTGATCTGGCGGCGGTCCGTATCGAGCACGGCCTGAACGCTGGTTTGGAAATGTCCCATGCCGAGATAAGGCGCCAGCGCCTTGCGGATGCTGTCATCCACATTGCCAGCAACCTGTTGTTCCAGCGAGGCGGTCATGAGCGCTGCGCCATTGGCAGCTTCGCCAGCCGATGCCAGCAGACGACCGTTGGTGTCGAGAACGGTAACGGCGGAAGCATCGAGCGATGGAACGGCGGCGGCGACCAACTGTCGGATGGATTGGGCGGATTCAGCAGAAAAACTGCCTTCGGCGCGGATGACGACCGAGGCTGAGGGCTTCTGATCGCCACGACGGAAAGAACCCTTTTCCGCCAGAACGATGTGGACACGCGCGGCTTTCACACCACGAATGGCCTGGATGGTGCGGGCGATTTCGCCTTCGAGCGCGCGCACACGGGTGATTTCCTGCATGAACGAGGTGAGGCCGAGCGACCCCATATTGTCGAACAGCTCATAACCGGCATTGTTCGAGGTCGGCAGGCCCTTTTCGGCCAGATACATGCGGGCATTTTCAGCCTTGCCGATGGGTACGAGGATGGACGAGCCGTCGGCTTTCACATCGAAAGGAATGCCAGCTTCACCGAGCGCAAGGCCCATGCGGTTCACGTCGTCGCGCGAAAGGCCCACATAGAGCGTCTCGTAGGAAGGGCGGCTCAGATAGATGCTCGTATAAAGGATCGCGCCCATGAGTGCCGCGCCCACCAGTCCGAGCGCGATGAGTTTTCGCGCGCCGAGCTTGCCGAGCGTAGCCTTGAGCTGTTCGATCAATTGCTGGAAATTCTGCTGCATCCACACCACCGCCATAATGATGGATGCAAACTAGCCCGCGAAGCTTGCGCGAAAGTGGCGGCTGATGAAGCAAGTGCTTCCGGAAACTGGAAATGAGCGCAAAGAATTGGGGCGCGGAATAAATCCCGCGCCCCGTTTTCCGCCCAAAGACATCCGATCCGATCAGGTCGGTTCGGATGCGAACCCCTGATTTACCTGAGAACTCGCGAGCGCCGGCAACCCGGCGCCCTTGCTGTTTACTCAGATTAGCCGCGGAACAGCGACAGGATGACCTGCGTGCTCGAATTGGCAATCGAAAGCGCCTGAACGCCGAGCTGCTGCTGGGTCTGGAGAGCCGAAAGGCGAGCCGATTCAGCATTCATGTCGGCATCGACGAGCTGGCCAATGCCGCGGTCGATAGCATCGATCAGCTTGCTGTTGAACGACGACTGCGAGTCGATACGGGTTGCAGCAGCACCGAGGGTTGCAGCGGCATCGCGCATCTTGACGACCAGAGCTTCGGCTGCCATCGCATCGGTCGGAGCCGTGGTATAGTCGGCTTCAAGATCGTATGCGGAGACGTCGAGCGTGTTCAGGGCAGCCGTACCGCCGCCAGCCACCGAGGTATAGCCGGTGGTGATGGTCACGTCCGTGCCGCCCGACTTCAGCAGGTTGATGCCTTCGAACGAAGCCGACTTCGCGATATCGACGATCTGTGCGGAGAGCTGTGCAACGTCAGCATTGACGATAGCGTCGTCAACGCCCGGCGTGCCGAGGGTTGCCAGCTTCGCCTGAATCTGCGTGCCAAGCTTGATCGCTTCTTCCAGACCGGTAACAGCCGTATCGACAACGGCTTTGCCAACGCCGAGCGTGTCCTGAGCGGCGCTGAGCGTGGCGCTCTGGCCGCGCATGCTGGTTGCAATCGACCAGTAAGCTGCGTTGTCGGCTGCGGTCGAAACGCGTTCGCCGGTGGCAATACGGTTCTGGGTGGTTGCGAGATTCTTGTTGGTCTGCGACAGGGTCTGCAGTGCAGTCATCGCAGAAGCGTTGGTAAGAAGACTTGCCATGGTATTTTGCCCCTTGGGAAAAACAATCTGAGGGACAGGCCGGATTTGAAATTACCGGCATGGTGGAGCGGCATCATGCCTGTTACCGCGTTACGCGCGGAACCCACCATGAGCCGACAGTTAGAGCCCAAACATTAAATAAAGGCTAATTTATTCGGTCGAAATTTAACAGATTCGCAAATTCTCACTCAGAATTCTGGCTTGCGCGATCCGAAGCGTACCAAAATGGGTCAGGAGAAGGAGCGTATGAGGCTTCCGACCAGAATATTCCAGCCGTCGATCAGCACGAAGAACAGAATCTTGAACGGCAGCGAGATCACTGTCGGCGGCAGCATCATCATGCCCATGGACATGGTGAGCGTCGCGACGACGAGATCGATCACCAGAAATGGCAGCACGATCAGGAAGCCGATTTCAAAACCGCGCCGCAGTTCCGAAATCATGAAGGCGGGAACCAGCACGCGGAAATCAACAATGCCATCATCGCCGGTACGGAAAGACGGATCGGCGAGATCTTCAAAGAGCCGCAGGTCCTTGTCGCGCACCTGTCCCATCATGAATTCACGGAAAGGCTGCGATATTTCGGTGAAAGCTGCCTGCTGCGTGATTTCATTGCGCATCAAGGGCTGCACGCCATTGTTCCAGGCCCGGTCGAAAGCGGGTGCCATGACGTAGAATGTCATGAACAGGGCAAGAGAAATCATCACCATGCTGGCCGGCGCGGTCTGGAGACCAAGGCCCGAACGCAGCAGCGAAAACGCGATGGCGAAGCGCGTGAAGCTCGTCACCATGATGAGCAGGCCCGGCGCAATGGACAGCACCGTCAGAAGCCCGAACAATTGCACGATCTGGCCGCTCGCAGCACCGCTTCCCGCAGGCAGCAGGTTGTCGAGCGTCAGCGCCTGTTGCGCCTGGGCGGAGAGAGTGAGAGCGAACGTCAGGACGACGCCAAGGCCGAGAATTTTCTTCATTCCACTACCAGCGCCGAGATGAAGATACGATCAACCGCACCTTCCGAACGCAGGCGCGCACGTTCTTCGAGATCGGAACGCAGATAGGCAAGCCCGGCGGCGCCTTGCAATTGCATGAGGTTGACGCTGCGCAGGAAGCTCAGGAAATCGTCGCCGACACTTGCCGCCATCGCCGCCGGAATTTCATGCCCCGGCTTTGCCACCAGCGAAGCTTCGAGACGCACCCATGTATTCTGCGGGATGCCGAGATTGGTGATAATCGGCTGCAAGGGCACGACAGTGCCGATGGCGCGCGATTCGAAATCGCCGCGTTTGGGCTTGTCTTCCTTGCCGGAAGGCTTGGCCGATACGAGCTGATCGGCGGAAATCAAACCGCCCAGATACCAGCCGCCGCCGCCAGCGATGATGGTCAGGACCGCGACGGCCGTAAGCAACCCCGTCAGGGAGCCTTTCGCCTTGCCGTCCTTTTCCGTTGCCGTCGTGTCGCTCATGCCAGCCAACCTAGAAAGGAGAAACCTGATCGAGAATCTGCTGGCCGTAAGGCGGCTGCTGAATCTCGCTCAGTCGTCCGCGCCCGCCATAGGAAATGCGGGCTTCGGCGATCTTGTCGTAGGAAATCGTGTTGTTGCCGGAAATATCGCGCGGACGCACGACACCAGCGACATTGAGCACACGCAGCTCGTTATTGACGCGTACTTCCTGCGATCCACGGATGATCATGTTTCCGTTAGGCAGCGTATCGGTGACGATGGCCGCGACCTGCAGGCGGATATCTTCGCTGCGCTCGATGGTGCCCTTGCCCTTCGATTTGCTGTCGGAATGGGTATTGACCGAAGCGTCCATATCGCCGCCAGCGCCAGCACCCGTGCTGCTGCTCGTCGCGAACGAACCACCCGCACCGTAAATGCCTTTCGACACACGCTCGCGGTCCGTCTTGTTATCGAGGTTGGCGCGGTCGTTGATAGAAATGATAACCGTCAGGACATCGCCCGGCGTGGCCGCACGCGGGTCCTTGAAGAAATTGGTCGAACGCTGATCCCAGAGCGAATAGGACGCCTTGCTCGGACGCGCCGGATAGCCGTTGAACTGCGGATTGTTCTGCATACCGAGATGAGCCGCGACCGGTGACAGGTCGGGTGCCCGACCGATTTCCTCCGGCTTGGTGGCACAACCGGCCAGAAGAATGAGTGTCGCTGCTGCAAGGGTCGCTTTGTTCATGCTGTTTTTCATTGAACCGTATTCCCGGACTGCGCCGCGGCGCGCTGATCCTTCACAGCCTGCGGCGCGGTCGTCGTGCGCTGCGAACCGACGATGACGCGCGCCAGCTTTGCCGCCTTTTCCGGAGGCATTTCATTGAGGATAATGCTGGATACACGCGGATTGAGCTTGAGGATGAGCGCCGCTGCCGCTTCGTCGCCGATCAGCGCCATTTGCGCGGCCGCGGCATCCGGCTTCATTTTCGAGATAATGTCGACGAGCGAATCCTGTGCCTTACTGACGAACTCGTCACGGCGCTTCAGCCACATTTCATATTCCCGGCGCTTTTCCTCAAGCGCGCGCATCCGCTCCTCGACATCGGCCTTCAGTTCGGTCAACTGCTTGGCCTGCAACGCATAACGGGCGTCTGCCGCCTGATCATCGATGTTGCCGCAGAACTTGCGGATCTCATCGAGGTTGCCAAGCGGCGGCGAAGAGGCAAGCTGCTGCGCCGCCGACGCTTCAACCGGCGCTGGAGCAGGCGTCGGCGCCTGCTGCGCAAAAGCCGGGGCAGAGGCCGCCAGAAACAGCGCCACTGCCGAACCATACCGGATCATTCTATGAGCCATGGTCATTGCACCACCAGTTCCGCGTGAAGGGCGCCGGATGTCTTGATGGCCTGCAATATTGCGATGATGCCGGTCGGCTTCACGCCGATCTGATTCAGGCCCTTCACCAGGTTTTCAAGATTTGCGCCTGTCAGAATGCCGATTTTGGAATTTTGCTGGTTGACGGCGATATCGGTGTTCGGTTCGAAAGCCGTTACACCGTCGCTGAATGGCTCCGGCTGAACAACCATCGGCGTTTCCGTCACACGAACCGTCAGACTGCCATGGCTGATCGCCACTTTGGAAATGCGGACCTTCTCGCCGATGACGACGGTTCCGGTGCGCTCATCGACCACCACCCGCGCCACTTCGTCGGTCGTGATCGGCAAGCCTTCAAGCTCTGCGAGGAAGCGGGCGGCAGGCACATTCTTCGGGCGTGACAGGCGGATCGTCTTGGCATCGCGCGCAATGGCAACACCGCGACCGTAACGGCGCTTGGCGAAGATATTAATCGTATCGGCGGCGCGCACGGCAGTCGTGAAATCGGGATCGCGCAACTCGACGATCATTTCGCTTTCCTTGCCGAAATTACCCGCCACTTCACGCTCGACCAGCGCACCATTGGGGATGCGACCGGAAGTCGGCACGCCCTGCGTCACGGTTGCGGCTTCACCTTCGGCTGAAAAGCCGGACACAATCATGTTGCCTTGCGCAACGGCATAAATCTGGTTGTCCGCACCCATGAGCTGGGTCATGACCAGCGTACCGCCCTGCAGCGATGTGGCATCGCCAAGCGAGGACACCGTCACATCGATGCGCGAACCGGCACCGGCAAAGGCGGGCAGGTTGGCCGTCACGATGACCGCCGCCGTATTCTTCGAACGGGTGGAGTTGCGCGGCGCGCTGATGCCGAGATTATCCAGCATGGCGCGCATGGATTGTTCTGTGAACGGTGAATTGCGCAGGCTGTCGCCGGTACCCTTGAGGCCGATGACAAGACCGTAACCGACTAGCTGGTTTTCACGCACACCCTGAATGGTGGCGATATCCTTCAGCCGCGCAACCGCGCTGCCCCGGCCAAGCTCCGCATAGGACATTTTCGACGGATCACCGCCGGAGCCAAGCCAATCGGCATCGGCATCCACTGCGGAACCGAATTCCCGCGCATTCTTCGACGATTCATCCGCAAAGCCCGCGACGGGCTGGAGAATAATTGCCAAAGCGGCTATCAGGGCAGCGCATGTTTTTTTCACTGCATCCCCACCTGAATGCGACCATTGGCCAGCACCGTGCCGGACACGATGATGCCGCTGTCGACGTTACGAACCTTGATGAAATCGCCAGCCGCCCCGGATTCAAGCGGCGTGCCCATGGCGGTTATGGTCAGCGTACCGGCGGTAAAGACCAGCGGTGCCGGAACCCCGCGCGTGACCAGAGACGGCTCGCCCAATGCGGAAACGAGGATCGGCTTGCCGGGGAGCAGCGTCTTGCGTGCCACCTTGCCTGCCGCCTGATCTGCGGACAGCACATATTGGTTCGCCGCTGGCGCATTGATGAAGAACTGCTTTTCCAGCAGCGCCGTATCGCTCACGATCTGGCCGGGATAGACGGTAGCCGAAGGCACGACAAAAGCGATGCGGTCCGCCGCACCGGCGCCAGCCATTGCGGCAAGCAGGAAGCCACCGGCAAGAGCCAGCCTTTTCTTTTGAAAGATCGCCTTCACACAGCCCATCGCCATCACCGTCAGCGCAAGTTCTTGGACACGGTTGCCGCCATCTCGTCGGCAGCCTGGATAACCTTGGAATTCATTTCATAGGCGCGCTGCGCCGTGATGAGATCGGTGATTTCCTTCACCGGATCGACATTCGACGCTTCGAGATAGCCTTGCTTGATCGAACCGTAGCCCGGATCACCCGGAACGCCGACCAGCGGACCGCCGGAAGCTTCCGTCTCGCGGTAGAGATTGCCGCCGAGCGGCTCCAGACCAGCTTCATTGGTAAAATTTGCAAGAGTTAGCTGGCCGAGGTCGACCTGATTGACCTGATCCTGCAGCTTCGCGAAAACCTGTCCCGTATCGGTGACAGTCACTTCAACAGCGTCCGGCGGAATGGTGATCGCCGGTTCGACCGGATTGCCGTCGAGTGTCACGAGCTGGCCATCAGCGTTCTTGTTGAACGCGCCGGCGCGTGCATAAAGCGTTTCGCCGGTCGGGCTTTGAATCTGAAACCAGCCCTTGCCCGTCAAAGCCAGATCGAATGGATTGCCGGTCTGGTTGAAACTGCCCTGCATGTGGAGGTTTCGCACCGCCGCCGTCTGCACGCCGAGACCAACCAATGCACCTTCCGGCACGATCGACTGGTTCGCCTGATTGGGCACGCCTGCCGTCCGCTCGGATTGATAAAGCAGATCGGAGAATTCAGCACGCGCGCGCTTGAAGCCCGTTGTGTTGATATTGGCTATGTTGTTGGCAATCACTTCCAGATTGAGCTGCTGGGCGTTCATGCCGGTGGCGGCAATCGTCAGGGCTTTCATGGCGTATCCTTAGTTGCCGTAAATCAGATTGGCATACGGCTGATTTCGAGATAGGCCTGCACGATCTTGTCACGGATCGCGATGGCCGTCTGGAGCGACTGTTCGGCTTCCATGACGGAGCCGACCACATCGCGCACCGGCGCATCGCCCTTGATGCCCTGAATGGAGGTTGCCTCCGCCGCCTGCAGCCTCTGGCCGACGGAATCCGTCATCTGTGACAGAACTTCGCCGAACGAGGCACCGGGAGCGGCCGGAACAGCCTGCGGCGCGGAAGCGGAACCCACACCCGTTTCGGCAACGGTTTCCGACAGGCGCGACAGGGCATTGCGCGCCGAAATGCTCATGATCGAGTCGTACATTATGTGCTCCTCAGGAGATCGATCGTCATGGAGATCAGCTCACGGGCTTGTCTCACGACCTGCAAATTGGCTTCATAAGAACGGTTGGCTTCACGCATGTCCGCCATTTCGACGACCATGTTGACGTTTGGATAGCGGACATAGCCGCGCTCATCCGCTGCGGGATGGCTCGGCTCGTATTGTTCGATAAAGGCCGATGTGTCCTTGCCGACTTCGGCAATGCGGACTTCGGCTGCACCGGTGCCCTGTTCCAGCTCGGTACGGAAGGAAACCGTCTTGCGGCGATAGGGATCGGCGTCGGCAGTCTTGGCGGTGGACTGCGCATTGGCGATATTCTCGGAAACGATGCGCAGACGCGTCGATTGGGCCGAAAGGCCCGACGCTGCGATCTTCAATGTGCTTTGCAAGGCATCGGAAGACATAATTACCCCTTCGCGACCGAAAGCATCATGCGATGAAACGCCTTGACGATGCTTGTGTTGAGCGAATATTCGCGGGCGATTTCACCAGCCTTCATCATTTCCTGTTCGACATCGACCGTATTGCCGGAATGGGTCTGCTCGGTGATGTCATCCGGGCGCAGGCGCGCACCGGCGATCCCGTCCGCCTCGGCTTCCAGATGCAGGGGGCTGGTGGCAGCCATGGTGAGCTGCGTCTTGTCCAGCACATCCGCGAAGGGCTGCACGTCCCGAGCCCGGAAATCCGGCGTGTTCGCATTGGCGACATTGCCCGCAACGGTGGCCTGTCGAACCGACAACCACTGTGCCTGCCTTGCAGCCAGATCGAAAAGATGAATGGAGCTCATTGAGTATCCCGCCTTTACAGTTGGTTAACTTAAAGGCCGGAACTTGCGTCAAGCTTGCGCAGAATAAGGGAGTAGGGGAATAGGGGGGTAAGGGAATATGTTTTCTAAGAACGATATGTCGTTGCGTGAGAAAGAGCGCTGATTGCGCGGGGCAAACATACTCCCCTATTCCCTTACTGCCCTACTCCCCTATTTCCGCATCTCAATCACATCGCCGGACGATGTCGTGAGCTGCCATGTACCTGCACCACGACCGATTGAAACAAGGTGACTGCCATCCGGCAGCAGCGAACCTTTTTCGACAAACCAGTAGCCTGATGTATCCTCGATCATCGCCATGCCGCCGACAACCTCACGCAGTGCGAAAACCGGCTTCGGGAAAGCCTGCCCTTCCCCGCTTCCGTCGCCGCCATTGCCCATGCCGGTTCCCGGAAGACCCTTGCCGTTCGACATGACGGAGCCCGTCATCGTATTGTCTACATCCGCATCCGGCGCGGCCTGTTCGGACGGCCGGAATGATGGGAAACGGCGCACCGTTTTCTGCTCCGAACGGTCCAGCGGATCGATGATCTTGCGTTCGGCCTTCTCGGGCGAGCCCAGATCGACACGCTGAAGATAGGTGACGAAAGGCAGCATCGCGCTTCCGGCGGCGAGCGTGATGGCCGCGATCTTCAGATAGCGGTCCACCTTGCTCTGCGGTTTCTTCATGCCTTCCTGTCGTGCAGCGGCCTCGACCTCCGCCGTCAGGTCTGCAAGGAGTTTCTCTTCCTTTGTCTTGCGAAAGCCCGTCATCATGCGTGTTGCGCCTGTCTGTCGCCGCGCAGTGCCGCGGCAAGGTCGTTATAAGGATCGTCCGATAGGCCGGTTTCCGGCGATTGCTGCAAGGCGTCGTAAATGCGCGGCACGAGATCGACCGCCTGATCCAGAAGGCCGTCATGGCCTCTCTGATACGCCCCGATGGCGCGCAGGTCGCGGGTTTCCTCGAAACGGGCGACCATGCCACGTAGCTGGTTGACCAGCTTGCGCTGCTCCGGTGTCCAGTTGTGCTTTGCCAGACGCGAAACCGAACCCGGAATATCGACCGCCGGAAAGCGCCCTTGCGCCGCAATTGCGCGATCAAGCACGATGTGGCCGTCCAGCGTACCGCGGATCGTGTCGGAAACCGGATCATTGTGATCGTCGCCATCGACCAGCACCGAATAGATGCCGGTGATGCTGCCGCCGGCCTCTGTGATACCGGGACCGGCCCGCTCCAGAAGGCGGGGTAGCTGGCTGAAGACGCTCGGCGGATAGCCGCGTGAAACCGGCGGTTCCTCGGCGGCAATCGCCACTTCGCGCGCCGCATGGGCAAAGCGCGTGACGGAATCGACGATCAGCAGCACATTCTGGCCAAGGTCGCGGAAATATTCGGCAATGGCCGTCGCCGTATTGGGAGCAAGACGGCGCATCATCGGGCTTTCATCGCCCGTCGCCACCACGGTTATGGTCTTGTCGAGATGGCCCGCCATGGTTTCTTCCAGCATCTCGCGCACTTCGCGTCCGCGCTCGCCGGTCAAGGCCAGCACCACCGTGTCGAAATCCGCCGCGCGCGTCATCATGGCAAGCAGCGTCGACTTGCCGACGCCAGAGCCCGCAAAGATGCCAATACGCTGGCCGAAACAAAGCGGCGTGAAAATATCGATGACATTGACGCCGGTGCGCAAGCCCCTGTCGACACGCCCGCGACGCAGGGCTGCGGGCGCCAGATTCTCGGATGCCATCGGCCGGGTACCGGGCTGCAACGCGCCCTTTCCGTCAACCGCATCGCCAAGTGCATTGACGACACGTCCCCGCCATTCCGGTGCCGGACGGATGCTGAGCAGCCCTTCCTCGAACACCGCAGCACCGAGCGATGGAATGATGCGGTCATCGAACGGTTTGACGAGCACTTGCGTATCCGCAACCCGGATGATCTCGGCAAGACTCTGACCGCCTTGTGCATGGATTGCCACCGCATCGCCCAAACGCGCATCACGCGAAAGCCCGCGCACGGCAATGGCCGAGCGCGACACGTCGCTCACCGTTCCGCCAATGCCGGTCAGTGGCTTTGGTGCCACCGATTGCTGACGGGCAAAAGCGGCCAGACGAGAGAGCGGCAGATCAGGCGTCATCCGTTTCTGGAGCCCAGAGTCTTGATGGCTTCAGAAACCGTGCTTTCCTGCTGCGACAACAGATTATTGACCTGTTCGAAGGCGCGACTCACGCTGATGAGGCGGGTCATCTCCGTCATGGCATCGACATTCGATCCTTCGATCATGCCCTGCACGACGCCAACGCTGTTGTCATCGACCACCGGTTGGGCGGGCTTGTTCGGGATCACACCGGACGTACCTGCATAGGTCAGGTCGGCATCGGCGGGAATCGTGAAGAGGCCGATGGAGCCGACCTGCGCACCGTTCTGATAGATCGCGCCGTCGCTCGAAATCTTCGGCGCACCACCACCCGGATTGAGTACGATGGGCGCGCCGCCGACATCGAGAACCGGATGGCCGGTGATGGAAACGAGATCGCCCGTCGGCAGCATGTTCATGCGCCCGTCACGCGTGTAAATCTGTCCCTGCGGCGTGGAGATCGACATCCAGACATCGCCCTTGACCGCAACATCCAGCGGATTGTCGGTCTTGATCATCGGGCCTGCTTCGGTGCGGATGAAGCTCTTGCCCGCCGTGGCGAAACTGACATCGTCGCTGGCCTTGTTCGAAACGATGGTGTCGAACTTGGTGCCTTCGCCCCGAAAACCGACCGTGGAAACATTGGCGACATTATGGGCAATGGCATCCATCCGCCGTTCCAGCGTGATGAGCGACGAAAGCCCGACATAGATTGAATTGCTTTGCATTATCTAGCGTCCGCCCGGCTTGAAGTTCTGCAAGGTGCTCAGAATATCCATCGAAATGCCGACAGACGAGGTTCCGCCCAGAAGCAGGGATGCAATCGACGCCGGGCTACTCGCCGTTGGGTTATTTATTTCATACATGGCGGTAAAGCGCGAAATGAACTTCGACACATATTCGGGATCGGACATTCTGGTGAAATCGATCTTCTCGGAGATCAGCTTCGCCTGTTTGTCGATATCGGCATTGGACATGGTGGAAGGCCAGCCAAAGGTCGTCTGCACCATCGACAGGAGCGCCTTGTCGCCGAGAATTTCATAGGCATTGGTCAGTGTCGATGCCTTGCGCTCGAAATAGAGCGCCAGCCGGACGCCGTCATTCTGGTCGCCCGCTTCCTGCTCCAGCGTCTGACGCAGATATTTGTCCACGGTTCCCTGTTGCGCCACGACGTCTTGCGTCGTCTCCGCGCCCTTGCCCGTGAAATCGAAGACCGTCGCAAACTCCTTGTAACGCTTGTCGGTCAACTGGTTCGCCATCGAATCCTTGTCCGAGACGCCCTCGGTCAGGATCTTGCGAATGAACGCCTTGGCATAGGCCATGTCTTCCAGACCGAATGCCTTCATCGCATAATTAAAAAGGCGGGTGTCAGCCATGAAATCGTCAAGCGATTTCACATTGCCGATATTCTCCTTGTAATAGGCGGTTTCCCGCTCCACCATCGGTTCCTTCGAAACACGCTGCAACGACCGCGCCATATCCGACGCGATCAGGCGATAGCTCGTCATCGTATCGACCATGCGCATGACCCCTTGCTGATATTTACGCTCTTTATGAAAGGTCAAGCTTGTCCGAAGCTGGCTTGACCAAGACAAGGTTCGCGCAAGCCGCAGCACTTAGGTTCCCGACAAAGAGAATGTACGGGAGTCTCGAGCTTTGGGCATTATTGTCGGTCTTGTCATCACACTGGGCTGTATGCTGGGCGGCTTTATCGCCATGGGCGGGCATGTCAGCGTGCTTATCCAGCCCTGGGAGTTCGTCATCATTCTGGGTGCGGCACTCGGGACCTTCTTCATCGCCAACCCTTTTTCGCTCGTGAAAGACACCGGCCGCGCCTGCATGGAAGCATTCAGCAATGCGGTTCCAAAGCAGCGTGACTATCTGGACATTCTGGGCCTGCTCTACAGCCTGATGCGTGAACTGCGCGCAAAGTCGCGCAACGAAGTGGAAGTGCACATCGACAATCCGAAGGAATCGTCGATCTTTCAGGCATATCCGAGCGTCTTGAAGAAAGAGGACCTCACCCATTTCATCTGCGACTATTGCCGTCTCATCATCGTCGGCAATGTGCGCTCGCACGAAATCGAAGCGCTGATGGACGAGGAAATCCACACCATCGCCCGCGACAAGCTCAAGCCCTACCAAGCAATGGTCAGTATTTCCGAAGCCCTGCCTGCGCTCGGTATCGTGGCCGCCGTTCTCGGCGTCATCAAGGCCATGGGCGCGCTGGACCAGTCGCCGGAAGTGCTGGGCCATCTGATCGGCGCTGCCCTTGTCGGCACCTTTGCCGGTATCTTCTTCTCTTATGGCGTGGTCGGCCCGATCGCAGCCAAGATCAAATCGACCCGCGAAAAGAACAATCGTCTCTACATCGTCGTGAAGCAGACGCTTCTCGCCTATATGAACGGTTCCCTGCCGCAGATTGCCGTTGAGTATGGGCGCAAGACCATCTCCGCCTATGATCGCCCGACCATCGATGTGGTCGAGCAGGAAACCATGGCAAGCGCGCCGACCCAGCAGGCGGCGTAAGATGACTACATTGGGGCAAAACCGCAAAAATGATGTTCTGGCCGAGAACCTGCTGCGGGCAGCGGGTCTTTCGGGCGACGACCTGAAATCGCTTGCCCATGTGTTCAAGGATGCCTCGACACATTTCTGCGACCGGTTGAAACATGGCTGCGCTGCCGCATTCGACGTTGAGGCAGGCCAGGTGGAAAGCACCGACGATGCCGCCTTTGCCGATATTCTCGACAAGGCCGTGATCATCGCACCTCTGAAGGCCGAGCGTTGGGGCAGCACACTTTATCTCACTGCCGATGCGACGCTCGTTTTCTCAGTGATCGAAGCCATGTATGGCGCACAAGGTAATATGGGCAATGTCGGTTCTGTCGATGAGGACCGGCCTTTCGGCATGCTGGAACAGAAGATTTCCGCTCTTCTTACCGGTCATCTCGCCGGTTCGCTTGATCAGGTCTTTGCCGGAAACGGACAGGCGCTTTTCGCAGCCGGTGAATGCACCGACACAGCCGAATTCGACCGTGAGAATTTCGAGCGCTCGCGCCTTTTCGCCTGCCGCATCGATGTTACTGCCGCCGGCAAAACCGGCCAGGTTCATCTGCTTCTGCCGCGCAGCACACACAAGCCGATGCAGGATGCAGTCGCAGCCTTTCTGCGCCGCCCGATGGATCAGGCCGATCCGACCTGGGCGAAGAAGATGCGGCAGGAAGTCAGCCGTGCGCGCATCGAACTCGAAGCTTTCATCCAGCAGGGATCGATGACGCTGGACGCATTGTCGATGCTGGAAATCGGTCAGGTTCTGAAACTGCCCGCCGACGCCATGGAACAGGTGCGCCTGCGGGCGGGCGATCAGCAGCTTTTCAAGTGCACGCTCGGCAAATCCGGCATTCATTTCACAGTCAAGGTCGGCGACCCGGTCAATCAGGAAGAGGATTTCATCGATGAGCTTGTTGCTGGCTAACGTGCTTTCCACAATGATGGCTCTTGCCTCACTTGCTGCACTCATCGTGGTTGGTCGCAAGGCCAACGAGACGATCAAGCTTGGCAAGGTGCTGGCGCTGCGCGTGGCAGCCGCCTCCAACGGTTTGGAGCGCGCCGTCAAGGCGATCCAAAGCGAACGCACCGATCTTGGCACTGCTTTGGCGGATGAAAACAACAAGCTCGAAGCCCGCCTTGCCGAAACGCAGCGTGTGCGCCGCGAAATGGACGAGGCAATCGAGGAACTGAACCGGCTGCGCAAGGCGCTGACCCGCGACATCCGCCATGCGCGCAACGTTGCCGACAGCACGCCACGAGCACAAGAAAAAACCGCGACCGCCACCGAACAATCGCTCCCGAAGGAAAAGAACGCGCTGCCGGTTTTCGTGCGTCGTGCGGTTCGTAAAGCTACCGTCGAACTTGCGGGGCAGGCATGAGCGCTGACAACAAGGACAAGAACATGCAGCAGGAACTGGACGAAGCCATTGAGGAACTGCGCGAAGAAAAGCCGCGCAGCGCGCAGAAGGGGCCATCCAAGCCCAATCTTGAACTTATCATGGGCATCCCGGTCGATGTTCAGGTTGTTCTTGGCGGTACGACCATGCCGGTTGCCAATCTGATGAAGCTCGGCCGCGGCGCGGTCATCACGCTCGACAAGCAGATCGGCGATCCGGTCGATATCGTGGTCAATGGCCGCGTCATCGCTCGCGGCGAAGTTATCGTTCTTGAAGACGATTCCTCGCGTTTCGGTGTCAGCCTCACCGAAATCATCGGCAAGTAACAGACGCACTGCGGATATTCTCATGACAGGCACTTCGACCGAAAACGAGCAGCAAGCCCTGGCTGAAGACGGCTCCACCGGGCTTATCGATACGTTGACCGGCTCTCAAAAAGCGGCGGCGATCCTTGTTGCCATCGGACGCCCCGCCGCCTCGCGTCTTCTGAAGCACTTCAATGCCGAGGACCTGCGCAAACTTGCCGGTCATGCTCGCACGCTGGAGCCGATTTCTCCGCTCGATTTCGAACAGCTCGTCAAGCAGTTCGAGGACTCCTTTGCCGAAGGCGCGCCGGTTTCGGAAGCTGCCCAGCGCTTTGAAGGCCTGTTGCGGGAGGCTCTGCCGCAGGAAGAAGTCGATGCAGTTCTGGAAGACCGCGTCCAGCCACAGCTCGTTCAGGAATCGGTCTGGGTGCAGCTTGGACGCCTGCCGGTGGAAAGCCTGCAGGCCTATCTGACGGACCAGCATCCGCAGATCATCGCCTATATCGTGTCGAAGCTGCCTTCTGATCTTGCAGCCCGCCTGTTCGTCGTCCTGCCGCCACAACTTCGCAATGCCGTCGTGCAGCGCTCGCTTCATATCGGCAATGTGGCACCGGCAGCCGCCGAACTTCTCGAAGACGTGCTGCGGCGCGACCTTCTCGGTCGCGGCGACGCCGGACCGGTCAAGGCTCATCACGGCCAGATCGCCAATATCTTCAACCAGCTCGACAGAAACGAGATGGAAGAACTGATGGCGAGCCTCGAGGATCTCAACCGCGACGACCTCAACCGCATCAAGGCCAAGCTCTTTACCTTTGAAGACATCGAGCGCCTGTCGCAGCGCGCGCGCCTGCTGCTCTTCGATGAAGTGCAGACGGAACAGATCGCCACCGCGTTGCGCGGAGCCGATGCAAGACTTCAGGAACTTGTTCTCTCGTCGCTCTCGACCCGTGGCCGCCGCATGGTGGAAACCGAGCTTGGCGCCGAGCAGGGCAACATAACCGCGCAGAACATTGCCGATGCGCGCCGCACGATAGCCCGTATCGCCATCGATCTTTCCGAGCGCGGTATCATCACCCTCGACGCTGGCGAAACCGCTGCCTAATCCCTGTGTGACCCATGGCAGATGATGCTGACAAGGAAAGCAAAACAGAAGAAGCCACCGAGCAGAAGATTCGCGACGCCTTGGACAAGGGCAATATGCCCTTCTCCCGCGAAACGCCGATCCTCGCCGGTATCGCTTCCTTTCTGATTATCGCGGTCTTTGTCGCAGGGCCTGCCACCACGAAACTTGCCGTCTTCCTGCGTGAGCTGATCGACCGCCCCGAGGACTGGCTCCTCAACAGCGCGGAAGATGCAAGCCGTCTGTTCGGCGTGCTGGCGCTGGCGGTCGGCGCAGCCCTCGTGCCTGTATTCATCATCATCCCGCTTGCCGGTATTGCGGCCTCCGCATTCCAGAACGCACCGCGTTTCGTCGGCGAACGCATCCGCCCGCAAGCATCGCGCATATCCCCGCTCAAAGGCTGGCAGCGCATTTTCGGACGCGCCGGTCAGGTGGAATTTCTCAAATCGCTGGCAAAGTTTCTGGCTGCAAGCGTCATCGTTTTTGTCGTTTTCTTCAACGGTAACAGTCTTTTCACCGATGCGGTCGCTTCAGATCCCAGCACCTTGCCGGAATTCCTGCGCGAGAACATGGTGCGTCTGCTCGTTGCCAATGTTCTCGCAATCACGGCCATTGCGGGTTTCGACCTTGCCTGGTCGCGCATTCACTGGCGGCAGGAACTGCGCATGACGCGACAGGAGGTCAAGGACGAGCTGAAGCAGTCGGAAGGTGACCCGCTGGTCAAATCGCGCCTGCGTTCACTTGGTCGCGACCGGGCCCGTCGCCGGATGATCAACACCGTTCCGACAGCAACGCTGATCGTCGCAAATCCGACTCATTTTTCCGTAGCACTGCGTTATAAGCCCGATCAGGATGCCGCCCCAATAGTCGTGGCAAAGGGACAGGATCTCATCGCGCTCAAGATAAGAGAGATTGCCGCGCAGCATTCCATCCCGATCTTCGAGGACGTTCCGTTGGCCCGAGCGCTCTATAAGCAGGTCAATGTCGACCAGATGATCGCACCGGAATTCTACAAGGCCGTTGCCGAACTTATCCGGGTCATCAATACCCGGCATGCGATACATTGATGGATAGCCATGGATTTTATATATTTCAGAACAGTGACAGCCTGTTCCTCCAGATCGGCGGTGAAATGATGAAGAGCCTGCAATTCTCGAACGAACGCGAGGCGATCATTGCCCAGAATCTGCGTGAGGTCGCGACCGATCTTCGCCTGGTTGATCCGGCGGATTACATTGCCTTCATACGCTGCGAGCTTTTTGCCAATATCGCCGATATCGTCAGCTCAGCCACCGAGCTTTATTTCTTCCCCGGCACGCTGGAGCTCGGCCACGGCGGCGAATATCTCTGCGACTGGCAGTCAGCACCTGCCATCGTACTCGACATGGAGTTTCGCAATCAGGGTGTTTATGCCTATTTCCGCCTGACGCTGACCGACAAGACGGCCGGTGTAGAGCTGAACCATATCGCCTTCGAGGATGCGGACGAAGACCCGGCCCAAAACACCGCACGGCTCGCCAACGCATTTGACGCCGCGCGCCTTCCGCTTAGAAAAAGGGCCTGAAGCATTTCCAGCAAAAGCGCGAAACGATTCTGCTGGAAATGCGGTTAAAGCAAATACTTCAAACACCGGATGCACGGGACATCCGGTGTCTCTGGCTAAATCGCTGTGCGACCGCCGACATTACATCAGATGGTGGACTTCCGGCATTTCGATGATGCCGAGCGAAAGCGCGGTTGCAACTGCCGAAGTACGGTTGGAGCAGTTAAGCTTGATCTTCGCATTCTGCAGATAGGTCACGACAGTCCAGCGCGCGATGCTCAGGATTTCTGCGATCTCTCCGTCTGTCTTGCCGCTTGCGGCCCAGCGCAGGCAATCCACTTCACGCGGAGTGAGAAGGCTTGCGACCGTCGCAACGTCCTTGCAGCCGCACAGGGCGGAATGAATGATCCCGGACAAGCTCAAAAGCCGCGGGCGAAGCTTGGACACAAACTGTTCGCGATCCTCATCCGGGCTGATATCGAAGCTGAACAAGCTGCATCCCACCGCGCCCTTCTGGCTGCGGGCCGATACGGCAATGAAAATATTGCCCAGCCCGTGCTTCTCGGCGTCCTGCAACAGTTCGGCGATATCAGGGCACTGGTTGGCATCTTCCTGAAGGTCGCGAACAATGCCGCTGGCATCGTTCTGGAAATAAGGCGCGTCTTCCTGAAAGATCGGATCAATGACGAAATAGTTCTTGGTGGAATACCGCGCGGCCCAGCTTGTCGGCACGGTCATCACGACCGTAAGGTCTGCGGAATTGGTCTTTGCACAATCACCCATCCGTCCGCGATAGGTGTGCAGGATATGACGGCAACCGATCTCGTCGCGAATTCGCGTCAGGAGAGCAAGTGTGTCGCTTTGGAAAGCCGTTCCAAAGAACGTCTTTTTGAAATTCGGAAAATGAATGAGATCGAGTGTCATTTCTACAATATCCTTGGTACTCAAGCTCAAGCGCTATTATTTTACTGCATTTGGAATATCAGCGAATCATAGCTCAAAAGCTCTTCAATCATTTATGAGTGACATAAAAAATGGGGTCTCTGACAACCCGCAATTAATGGATTGCAAACCATTACACACAAAAAACAATGTAGAAATTAAGGCTCTCTTGAGAAATTTATAAGTCTAAAAGGCAAATAAGTATCACTCGACCGCTTCCTGAAGATCAGTTGTTCTCTTTTTGAACACTTCTTTGATTTCGACCGTAGGCACGGTAGAAAAAATCGATCGCCAGATCAACGTTCTCGCGAATCGTTTCCTCCGATGGAGGTTCCGGCAACGCGCCAAACAGCCGGGGGCGATAAAGGCCGGATAGAAACAGATCGGAAAGATGATAGGCCATCTTTTCGGGATCGAAAGGCTCCAACTCGCCTTTCTGGATCATGTCCTTGAGATAGTCGGCCATAAGGACGAGGCTGCGCTTCGGCCCACGCTCATAGAAGCGGGCTGCAAGCTCCGGCTTACGTTCGCTGACGCCCAGAACAATGCGCTGCGCACGCACCGCTGTCGACGACGTTATCAACGTGACCAGCGCCACGCCGAAATCGGTCAACTGCTCGCGAGAATTGAACCCCTTGTCGAGTTTTGCGATCAGTTCACGAAACATTGTATCGCGATAATGCTCGCAAAGGGCTACAAACAGGTCTTCCTTGCTGTTGAAGTAGACGTAGATCGTGCCCTTCGAGACGCCAGCTTCGCGCGTGATGTCGTTCATGCTGGCTGCATCGAACCCCATACGCAGGAACACATCCTGAGCGCCTTCAAGGATTTGGCGGCGTTTGGCAGGGTCCTGACCAGCGCCGAGCCGCGTGCGACCGCATTCCGTTTCGGAACCGGACGATTTGCCATCACCCGGTCGGCTGACGTTTTTCTCATCATGCCGGTTGCGGTCATGCATCATCGTATCGGTTGTTCCTTTGGTGTTGCGATCGGGTTTCATTTCACAAGACTCTTAACTTTTTTCGAACCAAGCGGTTCGATATTCTCTTGATATGCGCATCTTATTGATTTATGTCAACATCGAACCGAGCGGTTCAATCCGAAGGATGTACAGAAAGTTTCCCCTATGTCCGCCCCGAAGTCCGTTGATAAGGCCGATATTCATCCGTTCCCCAACGCCAAGAACTTCGCCTCGGCAACCCAGCCGGCGACAAGTGAGGCACCTGTGAACGAGAGATCGCAGCCCCATACCGCGCCGAGCCCGCAGGAAACCGCCCCCAAGGAAACCGCCAAGGGCGGCAAGAAGAAGGGCTTCGGCAAACGCGTCCTTCTCCCTGGCATTCTGACGGTTGCGGTCGCTGGCGGCCTCTGGTTCGGTTACGACTGGTGGACGGTCGGACGTTTCATGGTTTCGACCGACGACGCTTATGTTCAGGGCGACATCGCGTCCATCGCACCGAAAGTTACCGGCTACATCGAAAACATCCCGGTGGCGGCCAATCAGCAGGTGAAGGCTGGCGATGTGATATTCCAGCTTGATGCGGGCGACTACCAGATTGCGCTCGACGAAACCGAAGCCAAGCTCGCAACCCAGAAGCAGACGCTCATCCGCATCAAGGCGGAAACCGATGCCGCGCAGGCGCTGCTCCTGCAGGCAAACGCCGACAAGCAGGCCGCAACGGCTGTTCTGACCAACGCACAGAACACGATTGCACGCGTGCAAAAGCTGCATGAAACGCGTTTCGTCGCGCAGGCCGATCTCGACACGGCCCAGTCCTCGCTCGACCAGGCTCGCGCCAAGCTCGCAGGAACAGACGCACAGATCGCCTCCGCCAAGGCCAATATCGAAGTGCTCAATGCCCAGTATAGCGAGGCCGAAAGCACGATGAAATCGCTGGAACTTGCCCGCGACAAGGCAGCGCGCGATCTATCCTTCACGACGTTGCGCGCGCCGTTTGACGGTGTGATCGGTAACCTTGCCGGTAAGAAGGGTGATCTCGTTTCACCGGGCCAGAAGATCGCGGCACTCGTCCCCGTCAATGAGCTTTATATCGATGCGAACTTCAAGGAAACACAGCTCGCAAAGATCAAGACCGGCGAAACCGCGCATATCTATGTCGACGCAATCGACGGCACGAAGTTCGACGGCAAGGTCGCGTCCATCGCACCAGCTTCGGGAGCAGTGTTCTCGCTGCTGCCGCCGGAAAATGCGACCGGCAACTTCACCAAGATCGTGCAGCGCGTTCCTGTGCGTATCATGATCCCGACGGAAGCGCTGGAATCCGGCAAGATTCGCGCAGGCCTCAGTGTCGTGGTCGATATCGATACGCGCACGGCACCCGACGAAAAGGCCAACTGATCGAACCTGTGGGTTGACTTGAAACAACCGATGGTGGCGCGGCGAAACGGATTTCGCGCCGCCTTTCTTTTCCATTCCGGAGTGCGCCGTCATGGCTGCAGACACGACAATGGGGTCCATGACCCCGGCAGACGACCGCATCGACCCCAAGAAAGCATTCGCCTTTCTGGCGATGGTGTTCGGCATGTTCATGGCGATCCTGGACATTCAGATCGTCTCGGCGTCGCTTGCTGAAATCCAGGCCGGTCTGAGCGCCAGTTCTGACGAAATCTCCTGGGTCCAGACGTCGTATCTGATCGCGGAAGTCATCATGATTCCGCTATCGGGTTTCCTTGGGCGCCTGTTGTCGACGCGCGTCCTCTTCACCATTTCGGCTGCGGGTTTTACCCTTGCCAGCGTGCTCTGCGCGACGGCGACCAACATCGAGCAGATGATCGTCTACCGCGCCATTCAGGGCTTCATCGGCGGCGGCATGATCCCCAGCGTTTTCGCAGCCGCATTCACCATCTTCCCGCCTTCCAAGCGCTCGATCGTCTCGCCGATGATCGGCCTCGTGGCAACGCTTGCGCCGACCATCGGCCCCACCGTCGGCGGCTATCTCAGCCACGCCTTCTCCTGGCACTGGCTGTTTCTAGTCAATGTCGGCCCTGGCATTCTCGTCACCATCGCCGCATGGAACCTCATCGACTTCGACGAGGGCGACAGCTCGCTTTTGAGCAAGTTCGACTGGTGGGGGCTTGCGGGTATGGCAGCATTCCTCGGCTCGATGGAGTATGTTCTGGAAGAAGGACCGCGCAATGACTGGCTGCAGGACAATGCGATCTTCATCCTGACGATCATCATGACGATTGGCGGTATTCTCTTCTTCTTCAGAGCCTTTACGGCAGAAGAGCCTATCGTGGATTTGCGCGCCTTCAAGAACGTCAATTTTGCATTCGGTTCGCTGTTCTCCTTCGTGATGGGTGTCGGCCTCTATGGCCTCACCTATCTCTATCCGCTCTATCTGAGCAGCGTTCGCGGCTATGACGCTCTCATGATCGGTGAAGCGCTCTTCGTCAGCGGCCTTGCCATGTTCTTCACCGCACCGCTCGCGGGCTTCCTGTCCAACAGGATGGACCCGCGCCTGATGATGATGATCGGCTTCCTCGGTTTCGCGGCAGGCACCTGGATGGTGACCGGCCTCACCGCCGACTGGGATTTCTACGAACTGCTGCTGCCTCAGATCCTGCGCGGCTGTTCGTTGATGCTTTGTATGGTGCCGATCAACAATCTGGCGCTCGGCACGCTGCCGCCCGCCTTGCTGAAAAACGCATCCGGCCTGTTCAATCTGACGCGTAACCTGGGCGGGGCCGTCGGCCTTGCTGTCATCAACACGATCCTGACCCGCCGGGGCGACATGCATTATGAGCGTCTGGCCGAGCACGTTCGCTGGGGCAATGCCGAAGCTGAGAAGATGATCGCCAACCTGACGGCCAAATACAACGCGGCTGGCATGGATGGGGCGACAATCGCCATTTCCAAACTTTCCGGCATGGTGCGCCAGCAAGCGACCCTTTTGTCCTTCATCGACGTGTTCTTTATCCTCACGATGATGTTCTGTTCGCTCGCCGTCTGCGCCATCATGCTGCGCAAACCGAAGCAGGTTGCCGGCGGCGGTGGGGGGCATTAAGCCCCTCATCCTCCAGCTTCATACGAAACCCGTGAAGGTTCACTCTTCTTTCGGAAATTTTCGTTTATCCCCCATATATCACACTAATGCCGCGCTGAGACAAACCGCTGTCGCGCAGGGAAAAGCCTCCCGCAGAATTATGACAGTGACGAATTCGCTGTCACATTTCTTGTCATAAAAATGCTACTCCCGCTAACGGATGAATTGCTAAGTCCCTGAAAACGTGTTTCACTTTCCGCCGCTGGTAGTTTGTGACAAACCATAAACTGTCATCCAACCGTCATGTAGGGCGGGTATCGGGAATGCGCGAGCACCGGAATCGACCGGGGGCGTTCGCCGGACCTTAAACAGGGGAGTCAAACAATGCTTGCTTACACAGCGCGTCTGCTGTCGCTTTCGACGGCAATCGCCGTTGCCGGGGTTTCCATCGCCGCTGCTGAACCGTCAGCCGAACTGATCGCCGCTGCCAAGGCAGAAGGCGAACTGACGACAATCGCGCTCCCGCATGACTGGTGCGGCTATGGCGAAGTCATCCAGAGCTTCAAGGACAAATACGGCCTCAAGGTCAACGAACTGAACCCGGACGCCGGTTCGGGCGATGAAATCGAAGCCATCAAGGCAAACAAGGACAACAAGGGCCCGCAGGCTCCTGACGTCATCGACGTCGGCTTTGCCTTCGGCGCATCGGCCAAGAAGGACGGCCTCATCCAGCCATACAAGGTTGCGACCTGGGACGAAATTCCAGACAGCGCCAAGGATGCCGAAGGCTACTGGTACGGTGATTATTACGGCGTTCTCGCATTCGAAGTGAACAAGGACATCGTCAAGGACATCCCGCAGGATTGGGAAGACCTCCTCAAGAGCGACTACGCAAACTCGGTCGCGCTTGCAGGTGACCCGCGCGTTTCGGCACAGGCCATCCTCGGCGTGCATGCCGCCGGTATTGCCCGTGGTGCGGAACCGGGCGAAGCCGCAGGCAAGAAGGGCCTTGAATTCTACAAGGAACTGAATGCCAACGGAAATTTCGTTCCAGTCATCGGCAAGGCTGCTTCGCTGGCACAGGGCTCGACCCCGATTGTCATCCGCTGGGATTACAACGCGCTCGCCGACCGCGACACGCTCAAGGGCAACCCGGAAATCGAAACCGTTATTCCGAAGTCCGGTGTTATCGCTGGCGTGTATGTTCAGGCGATCAGCGCCTACGCACCGCATCCGAACGCTGCGAAGCTGTGGATGGAACACATCTATTCGGATGAAGGCCAGCTCGGCTATCTGAAGGGCTACTGCCACCCGATCCGCTTCAATGCGATGGCGAAGGCTGGCAAGATCCCGCAGGAACTGCTGGACAAGCTGCCACCGGCAGCAGCCTATGAAAAGGCGATCTTCCCGACGCTGGAGCAGATCGAGGCCGCACAGACCTCGATCACCAAGGAATGGGATAGCGTCGTGGGCGCAAACGTACAGTAAGCGCGCCTGTCGCATCGAAAACATATCGCGTCGGCCCTACACGGTCGGCGCGATATCAAAGCGGCTTTCATCTGTGTCGCCGGTCCTCTTTTCCAAACAGCGCCCCGCTCATTGGCAAGCAGGATGCGCATCTCGAAAAGTGCAAAGCGATTTTCGGAAAAGATGCGCGTAAATACAAATGGATAGAGCATTTTCAATGATTCAATCAAAACAGGAAATGCTCTAGCTATTTCCGGCAGGGGCGAATGGCAGCCCTGCTGATCGCAAAAAATAAAAACAAAAAGTCGGAACGGTTCTGTCAGTTCCGTTCTGGCGGGAACCGGTCTAAAGAAAGAGCGCATGAGTGCAGTAGCCGAAACAACAGCCCCCAGCGGAGTGCGCAAGCGCCAGCTTCCGTTGTCCTGGCTTGGCGTGACACCGTTTTTCATCTTCGCCATTTTGTTTCTGATCTGGCCGACGATGTATCTCATCATCGGCGCTTTTCAGGACCCGGCCGGAAACTTCACACTCCAGAACATCCACGATCTGTTCCAGCCGCAGATCATGAGCGCCTACTGGGTATCGATCAAAGTCAGCCTCGCATCGGCCATTGGCGGCGCGATTATCGGGTTCTTTCTTGCCTGGGCGGTGGTTCTCGGCAACCTGCCATCGTGGCTGCGCCCGACGGTGCTGACCTTTTCCGGCGTGGCATCGAACTTTGCGGGTGTGCCGCTTGCCTTCGCCTTTCTGGCGACGCTCGGGCGGACCGGCTTTGTGACGATCCTGCTCAGGGAATGGTTCGGCTTCAACCTCTATTCGACAGGCTTCAACCTGCTCTCCTTCTTCGGCCTGACGCTGACCTATCTCTTCTTCCAGATACCGCTGATGGTGTTGATCCTGACGCCAGCGCTCGACGGCCTGAAGAAGGAATGGCGGGAAGCCTCATCCATTCTTGGCGCGACCACCGCGCAATATTGGCGCATGGTGGCATTCCCGATCCTTTGGCCAAGCCTGCTCGGCACGACGCTTCTGCTGTTCGCCAATGCCTTCGGCGCCATTGCGACCGCCTACGCATTGACGGGCTCCTCGCTCAACATCGTGCCGATCCTGCTTTATGCGCAGATTCGCGGCGACGTTCTGCATAATCAGAACCTCGGCTATGCGCTGGCACTTGGCATGATCGTCATTACGGGTGTTTCCAACCTCATCTATATATGGCTGCGCATGCGCGCCGAGAGGTGGCAGCGATGAAAAAGAAAGGCTTCAACGCCCAGAAGATCGGCGCCTGGATCGCCTTCCTGATCGGCGCAATCTACTTCCTCGTCCCGCTGATCGGTACATTCGAATTCTCGCTGCGCATGCGGCGTGGCGAATATTCCTTCGATGCCTATCGGGTCGTATTCGCAGATCCGAATTTCCAGGCCACCTTCGGCTATTCGATCCTGCTCGGCCTCCTGACCATTATTTTCGGTGTGTTGCTGGTGGTGCCGACGGCCTATTGGGTGCGCCTGCGCCTGCCGCAATTGCGCCCGGTAATGGAATTCATCACGCTGATGCCACTGGTCATTCCGGCCATCGTCATCGTGTTCGGTTACTTACGCATCTATAACTCGTCGTCGTGGCTGCCATTTACCGCATCGACGCGCGCGACCGACCTGCTCTTGATGTTCGGCTACATGACGCTGTCGCTGCCTTATATGTATCGTGCAGTCGATACGGCGATGCGCACCATCGACGTCAATACGCTGACGGAAGCAGCCCAAAGCCTCGGCGCGGGCTGGGGCCGCATCATGTTCAGGGTCATTTTCCCGAACGTGATCTCCGGCGTAATGAGCGGCGCCTTCATCACATTCGCCATCGTCATCGGCGAATTCACGCTGGCCTCGCTTTTGAACCGTCCGGCCTTCGGTCCTTACCTGCAGCTCGTCGGCGCAAACCGCGCCTACGAACCGTCGGCGCTGGCGATCATTTCGTTCGGTATCACGTGGCTCAGCATCATCATGCTGCAGCTCGTCTCGCGCCTCAATAAATTCAAGACAAACGCCGGGTAACATTCATGGCTTTTCTCAATATCAAAAACCTGAAAAAGAGCTTCGGCGCCAATACCGTCGTCCACGATTTCAACCTCGCAGTGGAAAAGGGAGAATTCGTATCCTTCCTCGGTCCATCGGGCTGCGGCAAGACAACTGTTCTGCGTATGATTGCCGGTTTCGAGGGACCCGACAGCGGTGCCATCGAAATTAACGGCAAGGATGTGGTCGATCTGAAGCCCAACCAGCGCAATATCGGCATGGTGTTTCAGGCCTATGCGCTGTTTCCCAATATGACGGTGGCGCAGAATGTTTCGTTCGGCCTGCGTGTTGCCGGAAAGTCGAAGGCGGAGATCGACGCCACAGTGAAGGAGATGTTGGGGCTCATCCGCCTCGATCATCTGGCGGATCGTTATCCCTATCAGATGTCGGGCGGCCAGCAGCAGCGCGTCGCACTTGCCCGCGCTCTTGCAACCAAGCCGCAGGTTCTTCTGCTCGACGAACCACTATCGGCGCTGGATGCGAAAATCCGCATATCCTTGCGCGAAGAAATCCGCGCCATCCAGCAGAAGCTGGGCATTACAACCGTCTTCGTCACGCATGATCAAGAAGAAGCGCTGTCGATCTCCGACCGCATCGTGGTCATGCATGAAGGCCGCGCCGACCAGATCGGTTCGCCCTTCGACATCTATAATCGCCCTGCCTCGCGCTTCGTAGCGTCTTTCGTCGGCACGCTCAACATGCTGGAAGCCTCGGTCAGCGAACCGGGCAAGAATAGTATCGAGCTCGACGGCCGCACCATCACCGTGCAGGAAAAGCTCGACCATCATCCGAAGGGCAAGCCGCTGACGCTGGCCTTGCGCCCGGAAGCAGTGAGCCTCGAAGCCCGCAAGAGCCACGATACCTCACTGGATGCAACTATCGACGACGTACATTTTCTCGGCTCCGTCATCCGCACACGCGTGACGCTCGGCAAGAACCGGCTATCGTTCGATACATTCAACGACCCGACCCAGCCTCCGCCGCAACGCGGCGACAAGGTGACGGTGCATTTCGCCTCGCATGATCTGCTCGTGCTGGCAGATTAAAATAAAAAAGCCGCCCGATGGGCGGCTTTTTCAATTACAGCGAATTTTATTCGCCCCAAGGGCCGTGGAAATCGCCATCCTTGTCGATACGCTTGAAGCCGTGCGAACCGAAGAAATCGCGCTGGCCCTGAATGAGATTGGCCGTGCCGAGAGCCTGCGTGAAACTGTCGAAATAGCTGAGCGCCGAACCGAGCGCTGGCAGAGGCAGGCCAGCGAGCGCCGCCTTGGCGACGATCTGGCGAAGGCCCTTGGAAGCCTTGCTCATGCGGTCGACAAACGCAGGTGCGAGCAGCAGGTTGCGGCTTTCGCTGTCTTCGAAGGCATGGGCGATATCGTCCAGAAGCTGCGAACGAATGATGCAGCCTGCGCGCCAGATGCGCGCCGTTTCGGCAAGCGGAATGTTCCAGCCATGTTCCTGCGAGGCTGCTTCCATCACCGCGAAGCCTTGGGCATAGGCAGCAATTTTGCCAGCAAGCAGGCCATGCTCCAGATCGGCCAGGAATTTTGCCTGATCGGCAATGTCGAGGCTGCGCGAACCCGGTCTATAGGCCTTCGCCGCAAGCTCACGCGTGGCCTTCAGCGAGGACAGCGAGCGCGCGGCAACAGCGGCTTCGATGGCCGTTGCCGGAACGCCAAGCATCTGCGCCTCGATGGCCGCCCAGCGGCCCGTGCCCTTCTGACCAGCTTCATCGAGGATCATATCGACCATCGCCTTGCCGGTTTCCGGGTCGGTGGCCTTCAGCACCTTGGCGGTAATTTCGATCAGATAGGAGTTGAGCGGACCTTCGTTCCACTTCTCGAACACATCACCGATGGCCGGAGCCGAAAGTCCAAGCCCGTCGCGCAGGATGCCGTAGATTTCGGCAATCATCTGCATGTCGGCATATTCGATGCCATTATGGATCGTCTTGACGAAATGACCGGCGCCATCTGGACCGACCAGTGCACAGCAAGGCTCGTCCTTGTACTTGGCGGCAGCGGCAAGCAGGATCGGCGCGATGCGCTCATAGGCTTCCTCGGTACCGCCGACCATCATCGACGGGCCATGGCGTGCACCTTCCGCACCGCCGGAAACGCCCATGCCGACAAAGGTTGGATCGTTGGGGCCAAGCGCCTTCAGACGGCGCACCGTATCGCGGTAATCGGAATTACCGGCATCAATCATGATATCGCCCTTCTCAAGATAGGCCTTGAGGCGGGTGGTCTCAGTATCGACGGGGCTGCCTGCCTTGATGAGGAAGATAATGGGACGCGGCTTGCGGATATTGGCAGCCAGATCCTCGAAAGTGGGGCAAGGGATGATCTTGTCGCGCAGCGGGCCAGCCTTTTCAACGAAGGCTTTCAGCACAGGCTCATCACGGTCATAGACGGCTACCGTGTAGCCTTTCTCGGCTATGTTCAGCGCCAGGTTGGAGCCCATGACGCCAAGGCCGACCATTCCGATATCTGCTTTTTCCATTTTGTGCCCTTCGCAAATGCAACCGACCGGCCGTCGTCTAGACACATGCAGAACATCGAACGCCGACAAGCCGAACCGATAAGAATAGGCTGCAAGCCGAATTTTGGCAGCAGCGCATGTCAATCTGTATCCTATTGTGGGATGATCTAGGGCATATGACGCAAAGTTGATAGACCTGCCATGACGAAAATCACTGGTTTTGCCTGCACTAGCGGCTTGCTAAATCGGTTAGCTCACCCAAAAAACCCGTATTTCGCGATCCTCAGACGCGTTCCAGCTTGCGATGCGGCAGCGGCGGCAATTCGACCACTATCGCGTCATCCGCCTTCACCGTGCCGCCTGCAAGAACGATGGTCATGATGCCGGACTTGCGAACAAGTTCGCCATCGGGCGTGCGATCCAGTACGGCATCGAGAAGCCCGGTCTGGAAATTCTCTATCTGGGCGCAAGGGTTGCGCAGGCCCGTTGCTTCCAGAACGACCTCGTCCCCAATCCGGATCAAAGCGCCCTGCGGCAACCCCAGAAGATCGACGCCGCGCGTGGTGACATTCTCGCCAAGATCGGCAGGCGCGACGTCGAAACCCTTTTCCGCAAGCTCGTCAAACAGTTCGGCGTGAATGAGATGCACCTGCCGCAGATTGGGTTGCGTTGGATCGGCCCGCACACGTGAACGGTGTTTCACCGTCACGCCCTGATGCGCATCGCCTTCGACGCCCAGCCCTGTGACGATGCGGATTTCCGGCACGACCTGTTTTGAAAAACGATGCTCGCCGTCCTGCGCCACAGCCACGACAATTCCACGCATCACGTCCACCTTCCCTGACAGGATAAACAAACTTCGTTAGCCGCATTACATGGGTTATATAGCACCTGTATGAAGCTGTGGGGCAAGCACGTGAATCGCGACAATCAGGTAAAGACGGATTTCCGCTGGGGCATTTGGGGCACAGGCACGATAGCCGCCGCCTTTGCTGCCGATATTCAGGCAAGTACCGGAATGCGCGTTACCGCAGTCTGCTCGCGGACATCAGAGACAGCCGAAACATTCCGGCGGCGTATCGGCGCCGACAAGGCGTTTGGCGATTCAGGTGAATTTCTTTCCGACGCGGATATCGATGCCGTCTATATTGCGACGCCCAGCGCCATGCATGTGCTGCAGGCCATGCAGGCAATCGCAGCCGGCAAGCCCTGCCTGATCGAAAAGCCGCTCGCGCTGGATGCCGCTGGCGCACGGCAGATCGAAGCCGCGGCGAAAGCTAAAAACGTCTTCGCCATGGAGGCCATGTGGAGCCGTTTTCTGCCCGCGATCCGCGCTGCCAAACAGCATATCGATAGCGGTCGCATCGGCACCGTGACGCGCATTGAAGCCGACCTGTCCTATATCCGCGCCTACGACCCGCAAAGCCGCTTCTTCAGCCCGGACCTTGGCGGCGGTGCGGCGTTCGATCTCGGCGTCTATCCGGTATCGCTGGCACTGTATTTTCTAGGTCTGCCGGATCACGTCGATGGTCGCTGGCAGCGCGCCAAAAGCGGTGTGGACATGCGCACCGAGTTCCAGCTTGGCTGGCCGGGTGCCACGGCCAGTCTTTCCTGCGGCTTCGATCGCGACGGCGACAATCGCATGCTGATTGAGGGAACCAGGGGCACGATCCTGATCCACGCGCCGTTTCTGAAAGCCCAGAGGCTGACCCTGTTTTCTGCCTTTGCCGCGCGGTCGTCGCTCGGGCCGAATGGCGGAAAAGGCTTTGTCGGCAAGGTAATGAACCGCCTGCCCCTGCCGGGCCGCACAATCGAAACTTATGCCTTTTCCGGCAACGGGCTGCAATTTCAGGCCGAAGCGGTCCGCGATGCGGTGCAAAGCGGCCAAATCTCCAATGCGATCATGCCGCTGGACCAGAGTGCAGCCGTTGCCGATATTGTCCGCAAGGTGCTGGCTAAAGGCTAGAAGCTGCTTCTCATCTGGTACGGCTGTGCGTTTTCGCCAGCATTGTTCAAGGCAAGCGCGATTTCAGTGATATGCAGTGCCACATCACCGGAAAAGAACGCCTTGTCACCGGTCTGGATAGCGCGAGCCTGATCGGCAATGCCGCGCACGAAATCGATCTGCGAAGGGTACATCGGCAGCGACCGCTTGTCGGCCTTCGGATAGGACAGCTTCGTGCCGACACCCGGTTTCCATGCGAGAAACTTGCCGATGCGCATTTCCAGAATGCCAAACAGGCGCGCCAGAAAACGGCGTTTTTCTTCCGTGCGTTCAAGACGGACAGAAGAGCGATTATCCCAGAGATCGTCCACCACAATCGAGCCCTTGTCGGCAACGATTGTCAGGCTGCGGTCCTTCGGCATGGCAAGCCCCGATGTGAGGCGCGCCACCAGCCCCGACTTGAACACAAGACAGCCGACCGAAAAATCAGGCGCCATATCAAGATGTTCGGTCCCCGGCCCCTTGTTGGGAAAGGTTATGGCAGAAAATGCCGAGATGCTCTCGACCGGGCCGAACAGCGACACCAGCCATGACAGCGCATAGCCTGCATGTTCCAGCGTGCAGCCGATCTCGAACTCATGCAGGCCCGGCCATGGCGCTCCCGACTGCGAACGCCAGGTCGACCATTTATCACGAAATACCGGCCCGTCTTCCATTTCGGCATAAACGAGACGCGGCATGCCGATGCCGTTGATCACGCTTGCTACCAGACGATAGGCCTCGCTGAGACCATTGGCCGGGGCCGCCGCCAGCGTGAGGCCGGATTGCCGCGCAAAAGCGACCAGCGCTTCCGCATCGTCGTAATTCATGGCCAGCGGTTTTTCGGAATAGACATGCTTTCCGGCGACAAGCGCTGCATGCGAGATTTCAAAATGGCTTTCGGGCGTGGTCAGATTGACGACGATCTGCACGTCTGGATCTGCGAGCACAGCCTCAAAACTGTCGTAGGCGCTGACTGAATAATGCGCGCAGAACGCTTTCAGCCGTTCAGGTGATCGATCATAGACCCCGCGCAGCGTCAGCTCGGGATAATTACGCAGTGTGGTCATGTAATAATCGGCAACGAACCCGGTCCCGACAATCGCGATATTCATGTAGTGGCTCCGGCTACCCTTTTGTGAATGATGATTTTCGCGGTCAGCCTGAGGCCAAAGATCGCAAAGACGAGCGTCAGCCAGACCGGGTCCATTCGGCGGAAGAAAAAACTTTCCAGCATGGCATTCAACGTCCCGAAGAACACGATCATCAGGAAGAAATCGGCAAGCAGCAGATTTTCGCGCACCGGACGGCACCGCACATAATTGACCAGCGGCATGACAATGATGACCAAGATCGCGCAGATCAGCGCCGGAATTCCCATCGATACCGCAATATCGAGATAACCATTGTGTCCATGCACGATGCCACGCACATCCCAATCGAGATAGTATGGATTGGCCGCCTCTTTCACGATCGGCGTGCCCCAGAAGCTTTCATAGCCGAAGCCGGTCCACAGGCGACGGGAAAGCGCCTCAACGGCAAAGGCCCAGATGGAGGTGCGTCCGGTGAAGGTGGGGTCGACATCGAGCTGCAGAACGAGCTGGTGCATCGGCTCAAACAGGACCGTGCCGAAAGTAAATAGTGCGAGCAGAAACTGGATCGTGAAGATCGCCACCGGTGCAAGGAAACGGAGACCGAAAATGCCGGGGCCGATCACGAGAAGCATGGCGAGAGGCACCAGCGCCGCCGTGGTCTTCGATCCGGTTTGCGAAACGAAGATCAATGCCGAGACCGCAATCAGAAAGCCGCTGACACGCCAGCCGCGCCGCCACAGATAGACACCGGCAAAGGCCAAAGCGGCCATGACCGGCCCGGCAATGTTCTTGTGTGTGAACACACCGCGCCAGAGATAAGCGTTTTGCGGTTCCAGCGCATCGGCGCCGTGTGTGCCGAGATTCGGCAGAAGAATAACGCCCGCATAGGAAATGACGATCACGATGGAAGCCATAGTGACCAGCATCGACGCATAAGCGTCGCCATCCTGCGGCAGGATCAAAACAGCAATGACCGTCAGAATGCCGATCATTGTCAACAGCACACCGCGTATCGCAGTAGATGGATCGGGGCTTGCAAAAACCGACGCGAACAGGAAGGCGAGCATCAGCAACCAGCCAGGGCTGACGATTTTGATCACCTTCTTCGGATCGGCGAACATCGCAAGCGACAAAAGCGCCACCGCGCCGAGACAGCCGAAGCCAAGCTGGTTGATGACGTCACCACCGCCCGACGCGTCGCCATCCATCGCCGCACTCAGCGGATTGAACGGACGGAACGAAATCAGCAGGATGCAGAATGTTATTGTGGCGATAACGAGCGCAATCGTGCGAATTGTCGCCCGCATGTCGGTTTGCGTCGCAACGTCGGAACGGGTGTCAGTTCTTGTCCGGGTTGCGATACTGCTCATTCAGATATCCAAAATGGGCCATGACGCGGCCCAGCCCGATATGGATGAAATAGGTCCCGACCGGCACGAAGCGCGCTGCGAAACCGCGCCGCACGGCCTTGATCGGGGAATAGCCGAGAAGTGCGAGGCTCTTCAAGAAGACGCGTACCTGGCCGAAAGGTTCGTTCTTGCGCTGGCGCTGTTCAATCAGCGTCGACAAGACGCCGTTGCGCAAGCCACGTGCCCTGATCCAGTCGTTCTCCAGCCGCCGCGCCGGAATGGTCTCGCGGACAATGCCTTCATTGCACCAGGCGATATTGAAGCCCTTGGCCCGCGAGCGATTGATGAAATCTGAATCGCCGCCGCCGGTGAAGTTGAACTTCAGGTCCATGAACGGATAGCCGATCGCTTCCAGCACCGGACGCGCAATCAACAGATTGCCGGACGAATAGATGATCGGAACCGGACCGGTCTTGTTGTAATGCGGCAGGAAGACGGGGTGTCTCGCCCATTTTTCCGCGCCCGGCTTTTCGAAGATCGGATATTGCGGGCCGCCAACGAGGCTGGCGTTATAGCGCTCCGCAGTGGCTACCATGTTTTCGATCCAGGCGGGATCAGCCAATTCATCGTCATCGATGACGATCACATATTTGAAGTTCGGAAAATAGGTCATCGCGGTCAGCCAGCCCGCATTATAGGCGTTGCAGTTGCCGCGATGGGATTCAACGATCAGCATGCCGGTATATTTTCCGGTCTCGAACTGCGGTGCCGCAACCTTGGCGCCTTCGCGGTCCTCCGCCTCATTCTCGATCACCACGACTGCGAAACGGCGATTTGTGAGCTGAGCGTTAAGCGTATCCAGCGTGCGGATGACGTGTTCCGGACGGCGGAACGTCGGTAATGTAACGACGACCTCGACTTCATCGAAACGAAGCCCAGGTGTTTTAGCAATTACTTCTATATGATTTGGTAAATCAGACATAAACGCTACCGGATATTTCGAACTTCTATATTTGCTATCCGCTACTATTGAAAAACGTTTAAAGAAAAGTTCATCGCAGGGCTATAAACACTGATCAAAACTATCATAGAGCATACCGGCCTGAAATGTTAAGGCTTTTTAGGTGAGTAATGCATTAGGAAAAGATTAGGCGCGAAGTATGATTTTTCATGCTGCACGCAACAGAATGACTGTTCAGGAGTTGAATTGCCGTCCCCTCACCTTGTTTTCGTGACATCGATTGTTCCGCACGGAGTACCGACCACCGGCTATGAAGTGGCGAATGCCGCCGTGGTCGATGGCTTGCGTCGTTCGGGCGCAAAAGTGACTGTTCTTGGCTTCACATGGCCGGGCGTGAAAGCCGATGCCGCGGATACTGTCGTTCTGGGCGAAGTCGAGGTGCGAACCGAAGGTGCTGGCATCAAACGCAAGATTGGCTGGGTGCTGAAGTCTTTCCTGACCGGGCTGACGGTTTCCTCGGCGAAGCTGCGGGTGATACCGGCTGGGACACTGCGCGCGGCCATCGCCAAGATCGGTCCGTTCGATGCCTATGTGTTAAATGGCGTAACCCTGCCCGGTGCGTTTGAAGATATCTTCAAGGACAAGCCATCACTTTTTGTGGCGCATAATGTGGAATATCGTTCGGCAGAAGAAAACGCCGCCGACGCTGGTAGTTTCATCCAGAAGTTTCTGTTCGGTCGCGAAGCCCGCATCCTCAAAGGGCTGGAAAGCCGCCTCAGTGGAAAAGCGCGGTTCGTCTTCACTTTTGCCGAAGATGACGGAGCGGCGCTCGGGCTTGGCCCTGACCGGTTTGCGACGATGCCGCTCATCACGCCCGGCGGCGCACAAGCCACGCAGCAGCGCCCTGTAAAATACGACCTTGCTCTGATCGGCACATGGACATGGCACCCGAACCGCATCGGTCTCGAATGGTTCCTGCGCGCGGTAAAACCGCATCTTCCCGACGATATTTCCATCGCGATTGCAGGCAACACGCCCGCGGACCTGATTGCAGCTTGGTCCGGCGTCAATTTCGTCGGCAAGGTGCCGGATGCGACCGAATTTGTGGAAAGCGGTGCGCTCGTACCGCTCATCAGTCGTGCGGGAACCGGCGTGCAGCTCAAGACCATCGAGACATTCGAGCTGGGCATGCCGAGCGTCGCCACCACACATTCCGTGCGCGGTATCGGCAATATTCCGGACAATTGCACCATTGCCGACGATCCACAAGCATTCGCAGCGGCAATTGTAGAGCGCATTAAAAAGATCAGATCTGGGGATCACCAGAGACTGGACGGCAAAGCCTTCACCCGGTCACAAATCGAAGGCATGGACCGCGCAGTTGCCAGAGGTCTGCAAGCACTTCATGGCAAAGAGAAAATGACGGACCAGGCATGATGTATACCGAAAATGTCACCTACCGGAATATCCTTGGCGTGAAGGTCGCCTGTTTCGATTGGGACAGCGCTTTCACCTTCTTCGAGAACCGCATCGATGACGGCCGGTTCATGAAACAGGGCTGGCTCAACGCCAACAATTCCAACATTGCAGAGACGGAGCCCGCTTACCGTGCCGCATTGGAGGATTTCCTGATCCTGCCTGACGGTGTGGGTGTCGATATTGCAAGCAAGGTCGCCTATGGCAGCAGGTTCCCGGCCAATCTCAACGGAACGGACTTCATTCCTGGCTTACTGGAACACATGAAGCGCCCGTTGAAAGTCGCCCTACTGGGCGGCGGTCCCGGCGTCGCTGCCGATGCCGCGCAGCTTTTCATGCAGCAGATCCCGCACCACGATTATCGCGTCATTTCCGACGGTTTCTTCAAGCCCGCCGATCTCGATGGAATTCTGGGGCAACTGAAGGATTTTCATCCCGACATATTGCTCGTCGCCATGGGCGTTCCACGGCAGGAGCTCTTCATCGACAAGCATATCACGGCGGAGCATTGCACGATCGCCAGTGCCGTCGGTGCGCTGTTCGATCTGCATACGGGTCGCGTGCAGCGCGCACCGCAATGGGTGCGCAAGGTCCAGATGGAATGGGTGCACCGGCTGCTGCAGGAGCCGCGACGGCTCGCAAAACGCTACCTCATCGGTAATCCCGTATTTCTGTGGCGCGTCGCCAAAGGCTGGATGAAGGGAGCACCCCGGTGAAAACCGCTATCGTCACAGCCAGTTGGGATCAGGATTTCGAGCGTTGCAAGCTGCTTTGCGAGACCATGGACAAATATGTCAGCGGTTTCACGAAACATTACATCCTTGTCGACAGCAAGGATGTGGCCCTGTTTCGCAAACTTGAAAGCGCGTACCGTGTCATCATCGATGAACGCGATCTGCTGCCTTCCTGGCTGCATGCCTTCTGGGACCCGACCTATCTATGGCGCAGGCGGGTCTGGCTCTCGCTCAGAACCAAGCCGCTGCGCGGCTGGCATGTACAGCAATTACGCCGCATCGCGCTTGCCGGTGCTGTGGAGGAAGACGGATTTCTCTATACGGATTCCGACACGGCCTTTTTGCGCCCCTTCGATTGCAGCACGCTATGGCATGGCGAAAAGCTCCGGCTTTTCGTGCGTCCCAATGCGCTTGCCAATCCGGAATGGCCGGAACACCCGGTCTGGGCTGCCAATGCCGCCAAGCTGCTCGGTATCGAGAACGGAAAAAGCGGGCTGAACGATTATATCGGACAGCTCGTCTCGTGGCGGCGCGACAGCGTGATTTCCATGTGCGAAAGGATCGAAGCCCATACCGGACAGCATTGGGTGGCGGCTCTTGGCAATATACGCCGTTTTTCCGAATGCTTCATCTACGGTCGCTATGTTGATGACGTGCTGCATGGCTCCGGCCATTACAGCGACACCCACGATCTGTGCCGGATGCAGTGGTTCGCACCGCCGCCGAGCGAAGAGGAATTCCGCACTTTCATCGCCGAGATGGAGCCGTATCAGGTCGCTATCGGCATGCAATCCTTCCTCGGCCTTTCGGTCGACGATATTCGCCGGATCATAACTGTCTAAACCCGCTTGGCTGGCAGACGGATGCTCGTATAGGTGAAAACCAGCGACAGCAGATAAAGTCCGGCGAATACGACGTTGAGCCCAAGAATCCAGTCGTGGTTATCGACATAATTCACGAGCAGAAGCCAGACGAAGAATGCTTTCGCGGCGGTCATCAGCACCATGCTCAGTGTTCTGAGCCCGGACTGGCCGCGCGCGTACAGAATTTCGGTCTGGTATTCGATGAGATTGCGGAACCCCGGCACGAGCAGCACCAGCGGCAACAACCCGACAATCGGCGCAACGCTTGAGCCAAGCGCGTTCGGGAATATCTGCAGGAACACGACCATCGCGCCGAGACCTGCCACCGAGACGGCAAAGACCGCAAGTTCCAGCCCGGCGCGGATGCGCAACGAGGACAGCATGTCAGGCGTGCGCATGAGCTTTTGCACCAGCATCATGTTGAAGGACCGCACCGGCAGGGCCGTCAGGTCGACAAGCCGCATGATGATCGCGTAAAGACCTGCCGTCGCAGGCCCGCCGACTGTCAGCACAAGAAGCTTGTCGAGTTCAGCCTGTATATAGAACAGCAGTTCGGCCCCCATGACCGCAATCGCATCGGAAAGCCGCCGCATGTAAAGCGCCGGTTTGAAACGGAGCCGGATAGACGGATAGAATTTCAGCGCCGTCAGCAGCGCAACGCCATTGGCCGCCGCATACCACCACGCCCAATGGGCAATGTCATGGACACTCGCCAGCCACATGAAAAGGATTGCCGCCACGGCGCGCGTGGCCGTCCCGAAAATCACCAGCCCCGCTGATATGCCGAAACGGCGCATGCCATTGTTGACGATGATGACGATTTCCGCCGAACGCCAGAGTAAGGCTTCAGCAAACACCACCATCGCAAATGGCAGAAAGGAGATATCGCGGCTGAAAAAGACGAAATAAACCAGCCAGGAGGCCAGTGCGAACAGCGGCAAGGACACCAGAATGGCGACGAGAAAACCTGCCGTATAGATGCCGAGCAGGCGCGGCTTCACTGTCGATATGCGATAAAGCGGCGAACTGAAGCCCAGGGAAACGATGCGTGACAGAACCACCCCCGTACCCGAGGCGGTGGCAAATATACCGAAATCACCGGTCGGCAGTGTGTTGGCAAGCGCGATGAAATAGACGAGTGAGACGACCAGCCTGCCCGCAGAACCGGAAAACAGGGACAAATAATCACGCACCATTCCGGCATGGTTGCCTGACAGTTTCCGGAAGGCTTTCGCTATCAACAGGGCGCCTCTTTTATCGCGGTATTAGAGCATGTCTCCCGAAAGTGGGAACCGGTTTTGGGATAAAGACATGCGTAAAAACAAAAAGATAGAGCATTTCCAACGATTCAAATGAAACAGGAAATGCTCAAGGTTTTAGCTAAAAAGACTTAAACTCTTCTTTGCAAGCTCAAAGAGTAAACAAGCAAAAGCTAAAGTTCTTGGATCGTGCATTTCGTAATTTCGTCCGACATTATTTTAACGTTTTGTTTTCTATAAAAAATTACATTCGGCCTTCAGGTGCGCGCCAACCGGATTCCCGTTTGGCATGTGGGAACCTTGGCTTATGGATTTCAAAGCAGCAGTGATACCGGAAACGGTAGAAACGGCTACAGATACGGACGATTTCGGCAATGAGCGATCACGAGGAGCGCAGAAAGGCGGGAGTTGAGAAACCTCTTCTCGCATTCTCCAACGCTCGTCGGAACAACGAAGCCGTGCCACCCTGGACGCCGCCCGCGACACCGGATGAACGCGCTGCATTTTTTCGCCAGCACGATCATGCCGCCCACGCCGCTGATGTCGCAAAAGAAATGCCGGCGCCGGCGGAACCCGTTCTTGAAGAAGAACTGGATGATACGGACGTCGCTGAGCTTCAGGAGCGCATCGCGCTGATCGAAGAGGAACTGGAACGCAAGGTTCAGGAGCGGGAACGCCGCAAAGTCACAATCGAAACTTCTGTTCCGCTATCCGAGCCGACCGACGAACCGGTCCAGCATGAGCAACCACGTCCGATCGTTGACAGACCGGCACCAGATGCCGAATGGAAGCCGCTGATTGATCCGCGCATTGCTATCAACGTCGTGCGGGGATCGCGCAAACTCCTGCTCGTCAGCACGATATTGGGCGGTGTAATCGCCGCGCTCTATGCATTGTCCTTGCCGCAGATGTATGTCGCTTCGACCGATATTCTGGTCGATCCGCGCAATATCAAGACGGTGGGAGACGAACTGACGCCGGGTCAACTCCCGACCGATGCATCGCTCGCAGTTGCGGAAAGTCAGGCACGAATCATCGATTCCAGCAGCGTGCTATTGAAAGTGATCGACAAGACGGACCTGACAAAAGACCCTGAATTCAACGGCACTCTGGTCCCTACCGGCATTGCCGGGTTATTTGCACAGATCAGGGACATGATGTCGCCCAAAAAGGTGAGCGACAGCCAGACACTGCAAACCCGCGTTCTCTATAATCTGCACAAGAGCATCGCCATCGGTCGCGACGCCAAGACATTCATCTATTCGATCTCGGTGAAGACGCGTGATCCGCAGAAATCGGCATCGCTTGCGAATACGATCAGCTCCGTTTTCCAGAGCGAGCTTGCATCGGTGCAATCCGATGCCGCACGGCGCACCTCGGACGAATTGTCGAACCGTCTTGCCGATATGCGCGCCAATGTCGAACAAGCGGAGCGCGCAGCGGCCGATTTCCGCGCCTCGCACGATCTGGTCAATGTCGACGGCAAGCTGATCAGCGATAACGACCTGACACGGCTCAACGACCAACTGACCAACCAGCGTGCCGAAACCATGCGGCTTCAGGCCCGCGTGCAGGTGCTGAACAGCGCGACATCCAACAGCGTGGTGTCCGGGACTTTGCCGGAAGATATGCGCTCCAACACGTTGACGGCCTTACGCGCGCAATATGCGCAGGCCCGCCAGACGGCAAGCGGCCTTTCCACCCAGCTTGGGCCACGTCATCCCGCGCTTATTCAGGCGCAGTCGCAGGCAGGCACGGTTCTGAACGACATCGATGCCGAATTGCGGCGCATCCGCTCCTCGCTGCAAGTTGAGGTCGCCCGGTCCGTACAGCAGGAAAAAGACCTGACCGCCCGTCTGGCGCAGCTCAAATCGCAGCAGGCGAACAATAGCGGTGATCTGGTGAAATTACGTGAACTTGAACGCGAAGCCACAGCGCGGCGCTCGGTCTACGAAGCCTTCCTCCTGCGCTCGCGCGAGACGAACGAACAGGAAGGTCTGAATACGGCCAATGTCAGGGTTTTGTCGGAAGCTCGCCCGCCGCTCGATCCGGCAGGCACATCACGCAAGCTGATCGTCATTGCCGGGCTGATTGCGGGCTTCCTCGCAGGCCTTGCGATCACAGCCGTCCGCAACTTCGGACGGCTGCTGCGTTTATCCTAACTCACGCGGACTGCTGCAAAGAGGCCTCTACACGCGCCACCTTGCGTCCGCTGGCACGCAGAATGCCATGTGCCCCGTCAAGATGGCCGGGCTTCAGTTCGAGCGCCAGAAAGCGACGCTTCTCATAAGGACCGGGCATGGCAAGCTCGCCGGTCTTTTCAGCGGTAAAACCGAAGCGCTCATAATATTCCGGGTCACCCACAAGCAGGATCGCACCGTGACCGCGGCATCTTGCTTCCTCAATCGCATGACGCATCAAGGCCGAGCCGATACCGCAACCGGCAGCGGATGGATCGACAGCCAGCGGGCCGAGCAGCAAGGCAGACACCGGAAAGCCGAAAGCATCGAGACCGGCATGCACATCCCACAACCGCACAGTGCCTGCGAGCAATCCGTCTTCGCCAAGTGCGGCAAAAGCCAGCCCTTCTGCGGGCAGACGACCGCGACGCAGCTTTTCCGATGATTTCCGGCGACGGCCTTCACCCATGGCACGATCAAGCAGCGCTTCGCGCGCAAGCACGTGCTCCAGCGTTTCGCCCGCTATTGTGAAAGCGGGAGCGACAACAGTTGCGATATTTTCCTGAATTTCCAGAGTTGCATTCATGACATCTATCCCCGCAAAGCGGCAGCAGCACACCCCGCCCAGTGCCTTGCGGCACCAGACGGATTGAGAGGATCAATTAGGTTTAAGCCCTAACGATCAGATGACGTAGGATCGGAGCGGTTCGAAGCCGTTGAACGCCACCGCCGAATAGGTGGTAGTGTATGCGCCCGTGCCTTCGATGAGGATTTCATCACCGATGGTCAGCGAAACCGGCAGCGGGTACGGCGTCTTTTCATAAAGCACGTCCGCACTGTCGCAGGTCGGGCCAGCCAGCACGCATGGCTCGGTTTCGCTGCCGTCATGCGGGGTCACGATCTGATAGCGGATCGCCTCGTCCATGGTTTCGGCGAGACCGCCGAATTTGCCGATGTCGAGATAGACCCAGCGCACATTGTCATTGTCCGCCTTGCGCGAGACCAGAACCACTTCGGTCTTGATCACGCCTGCATTGCCGACCATGCCGCGGCCCGGTTCGATAATGGTTTCCGGGATACGGTTGCCGAAATGCTTGGACAGCGCGTCGAAGATCGCCATGCCGTAGGCCTGAGCAGTTGGCACGTCCTTGAGATAACGGGTCGGGAAACCGCCGCCCATATTGACCATACGCAGAACAATGCCTTCGTCAGCAAGGGTGCGGAACACCGATGCTGCATCGCCAAGCGCGCGATCCCATGCGGTGAGGTCCGTCTGCTGCGAGCCGACGTGGAACGATACACCGTAGGAATCGAGACCGAGCGACTTTGCGCGGCGCAGAACGTCGATGGCCATCGCAGGCACGCAACCGAACTTGCGCGACAACGGCCATTCAGCACCTTCACCGTCCGTCAGCACACGGCAGAACACGCGGCTGCCGGGAGCAGCGCGGGCAACCTTCTCGACTTCTTCCACGCAGTCGACCGCATAAAGGCGAATACCCAGCTCGAAAGCGCGCGCAATATCGCGCTCCTTCTTGATGGTGTTGCCATAGGAGATACGGTTTGGCGTCGCGCCTGCCTCCAGCGCCATTTCGATTTCAGCAACCGAAGCAGTATCGAAGCACGAGCCGAGCGAAGCGAGTAGGCGCAGGATTTCCGGCGCAGGATTTGCTTTCACCGCATAAAAGATGCGCGAATAGGGCAAAGCCTTCTCGAAGCTTAGATAGTTGTCGCGCACGACGTCGGTGTCGACGACGAGGCAAGGACCGTCCGGACGGCAGGTGTTGAGGAAATCGATAATACGCTGCGTTGCCATGGTCGTTCTCCCGCACGGCTTATCTGTTGCCGCATCTAAGGGACAAAGTGTGCATGAACGTATCCGCCGTGAGGCCAGCCTTTGGAGGTGCTGATGTCACGCGAAAACTCATGCGGCGATGGAACAACGCTAGGTCCGCGTTACTCCGCTTTGTCTGCCTTGGATTGGAATTGGAGAACCGCATCCGCACTTCTGGCAATGAAGGTGTGCCTCTTCAGTAATTTCGGCTTTTGGACAGCCGAAAGACACTAGAAAGGCCCGCACCGTCGTTGCTTCAAGATGTCCTCGATCTGGCGGTTGGCCAACAGATCGACTGGAGCGGTTAGGTCCAGGTACCGTACCGAATTCCTCACCATTCGAGGATCGGCGGACACCCACAGGCACGTGCGACTTTGGGCAAGCGCGATATAAGCGCAAAGTCGTGTCCATTCAATGACAAAAATTTCTCCGGACTAATTTATTTTTGGTGGAATCGCGTTGAACGGCATGCTTGCCATTGTTCAATATAAGTGAAACATTCACAGCACGAACCCGCCTCGAAAGAGCGTAAACAACCCGTTAATTGCTGCATGTTGTGAACAATGGCCAGTTTCGATTTCTTCAATGCCATCATTGCAAAGCCCGAAAAGCCGCCTGTTCATACATCGAATGGGCCACTTAGAGGTGAACGGCTGGCCGTAAAAGACATTTATGACATCGCCGGAATGGTGACCGGATGCGGCAATCCGCAGATCGCGGCCGAATCACCTGTCGCCGAAAGATCGGCTCCCGTGGTGGCAAAGCTTCTCGACGCCGGTGCCGAATTTGTCGGCAAGGCCCAGACCGATGAACTGGCCTTCTCCCTAATGGGACAGAATTCGCATTTCCCCTATCCGATCAATCCGGCGGCACCGGATCGCGTTACCGGCGGCTCGTCGTCCGGTTCGGCGGCGGCAGTGGCGGGCAAGATCGCCGATATTGCGCTCGGCTCCGACACAGGCGGCTCCATCCGGGCGCCTGCGAGCTTCTGCGGTCTCGTTGGTTTGCGGACCACCCATGGCCGCATTCCGCTCGAAGGCATCATGCCGCTTGCGCCTTCGCTCGATACGATTGGATGGTTTGCGCGTGACATCCAACTCTACGACTGGGTTGGCACCATCCTGCTTGGCGACGACGCCAGAGAATTCGGCCTGACGCAACTGCTCTATATGCCGGTTCTGGAACAGCTTCTGCTTGGCCAGGAAGAAACAGACGCCTATCGCGCCATGTTTGCCGAAGTGCGCCCGCACTTCTCAAGCATCAAGGCGGCCAGCCAACCGACACTCTCGATAGACGAGCTTTATCTGGTCTTCCGCCATATACAGGGGGCGGAAGCCTGGGCGACACACGGTGGCTGGATTTCTTCGGGCGATCGCAAGCTCGGCCCCGGCGTCGCGGACCGTTTTGCTTTCGGCGCGGAAATCGCCGCTGATCTCGTTGCCGGCCAGCGTGTGCGGCGAGCACATTTTACGCAGGAACTAGAACAGATTATCGGCAATGACGCGGTGCTGGCACTGCCAACCGTGCCGGGCGCTGCCCCACTGGCGAACGAGCCTTTCGAAACCTTGCAGGCCTATCGTGAACAGGCTTTGCGTCTGCTCTGTCTTTCAGTGCTTTCCGGCCTGCCACAGATTACATTGCCATTGGGACAGGTGCAGGGCGCACCTTTCGGCATTTCCTTCATCGGACCACGCGGCAGCGACCGGGCGCTGATCGCATTGGCCAGAAACATCATCGGAGAGCGGGGCTAGACCATGGACACCCTCACACGTATGCGCGCCTTCATCGACGTGGTCGAGGCTGAGGGCTTTTCCGCTGCAGCGCGAAAGATCGGTCGCTCCAAGGCGCTGTTGTCCAAATATGTACGCGAGCTGGAAGACGAACTTGGTGCGCGCCTTCTGAACCGCACCACGCGACAGTTCTCGCTGACCGAAGCCGGTCACACCTATTATCATCGCGCCCTGGAAATCATCCGTGAGATCGACGCGCTGCAAGATGCCGTCAGCGAAACCAGTTCGGATGCGCGCGGGCGCATCAAGCTGTCGGCCCCGCGCACGTTCGCCGATGCCGTCATCGGCCAGTCACTGATCGACTTCTGCCTCGCGCATCCGGAGATCGTTCTCGATGTGCGGCTGGATGATCGCTTTGTCGATCTGGTGGAAGAAGGCTTCGATCTTGCAATCCGCATCACGCGATTGCAGGACTCTTCCCTCATTGCAAAGAGGCTATCGCCGTTCCATTCCATCCTGTGCGGCGCACCAGAACTGATCGCCCGCGTCGGCAAGCCTGAACGTCCCGAAGATCTGGCCGACCGGCCTTGCATCATCGACACCAATGCACGTTCGCGCAACAACTGGCATTTCCGCAATACTGACGGCTCCATGATGACGGTTCCCGTCAACGGCCCGATTGAGGTAAACAGTCCGGTTGCCACCAAGAATGCGGCACTGGCCGGTCTCGGCTTCTGTATGCTTCCAGCCTTCATCGCCGAAGAGGAAATCGAACGCGGCAGACTGATCGCCTGCCTGAATGAATTCATCGTGAAGGATGGCGGCATCTATGCCGTCTATCCGCATCGGCGTTATCTGCCGGCAAAAATCCGGGCATTGGTCGATTTTCTGACCCAATGGTTCAAGGAGCGGGAATAGAGCGCATTCCGAAAAGTGTGAAACGGTTTTCGGGACTAAGATGCGCGATAAAACAAGTAAAACGTCCCACTTTCGCCGCCTTCGGGCATAAGCGTGATCTAATGGAATTTTCTATGGTGGTTTTGCCCCGGCTCAAGCGTCGTTTCATCCAGTCTGCCGCAATTGCATTGCTGGCCGGATGTTTGCCAACACTTGCGCTCGCTCACCCACATGTCTTCGCCGAAGCGCGGCTGGAGCTTTCCATTGCACCCGACGGCACCGTGCAACAGCTTGCGCATGTCTGGCGTTTCGACGATGTTTTCTCCTCGACCGTTCTGATGGAGTTCGACAAGGATGGCGATCTGCAACTCGACAAAAACGAGCTGATTGACCTCGGCCATGTCATCAATGGTTCAATTGCCGAATTCAAATATTTCCAGACCGTTCTGGACGACGGCAAGGACGTGAAAATGGCAAGGCCGACTGATCTTGCAGCAGATTTCGTCGATAATCGCCTGCTCATCATCTTCACGAGCAAGCCTGAAAAGCCGTTGAAGCTTGCCGCTGGCCACAAGGTCAGCTTCGGTGTCTATGACCCGACCTTCTATACCGCGATTGATTACATGAATGACAGCGATCTGGTCGTGAAAGGCCTGCCCGCTGGCTGCACCGCCAAGGTCATACGCCCCAATCCGGATGAGGCACTCGCCCAGAACCAGGCGACACTGACCGATGCGTTCTTCAACGATCCGACAGGCACGGACATGTCGAAAATATTCGCAACCCGTCTTGAGATAGACTGTGAACCGAAAGGAAAGACAGGCTGATGAGAAAACCGGCTGCCGTCATTCTGGCCCTTTGCCTTACGATGATCGTTGCGCAAGCCTATGCGCAGTCATCGCTCGGCATTGGCGCGAATGAGGTGGCTATGAAGCCGACCGGGCCTTTCGCACACATCATCCTTTGGATGAACGAGCAACAGCGCACATTCTATCTCGCCATGACCAACGCGCTGAAAGCCATGCGCGAAGATCCGTGGCAGGCTTCTGTTCTTGTCGGGCTTTCCTTCATCTACGGTATTTTTCATGCGGCAGGGCCCGGCCACGGCAAGGCCGTCATCTCCTCCTATATGATCGCCAATGAAACGGCGCTTCGGCGTGGCATCTTCCTGTCATTCATTTCATCGCTTTTGCAGGCAATCATGGCGATTGCGGTCGTCGGCCTCGCATGGTTTTTGCTGCGCGGCACCGGCATCTCCATGAACCAGACTGCCCGCTATATGGAAATCGCAAGTTTTGCGCTTGTCCTGTTTTTCGGCCTATGGCTTCTGGCGCGCAAACTGCCGCTGCTTTTCAAGAAGCAGGACAATGCCAGCCCCAGCCCGGCCTCGTCGCTTTTTGCAGCAGCACCTGAACCGGCAATGGCTTCCGGTCCGGCATGGCAGGGCAGTATTTCGCAAACCACGCGGGCGGCAGCGGTCGGAAACACGGTAAAGCTCAATTACAAACCTGTAGCCGCTGCGGCGTCGGATCATATCTTCATCGGTGAAGGTGATGTGTGCGCCGCCTGCGGCAATGCCCATATTGCCGATCCATCGACGCTAGGCGAAGATTTCAACTGGAAAACGGCTTGGTCGGCGATTTTGTCGGTGGGCCTGCGCCCCTGCTCGGGTGCGCTGATCGTGCTCACGTTTGCGTTGTTGAATGGCCTGATGGTCGGCGGGCTTCTCTCGGTTTTCGCCATGGCGTTCGGCACATTCATCACCGTCGCTGTTCTCGCCACGCTCGCCGTCACTGCAAAGAACACGGCACTCAGATTTGCAGGCAGCAATGCCATGTCGGGACGCCTGAAGGCGGCAATCGAAGTCGCCGCCGCCCTGTTCATCGCGCTGACTGGCGCACTGCTGCTCAGTGCTTCGCTTGTTGGTTAGTCCTTGTTCTGACGGCGCGAGCGCAGCCAGAAAATGGCGAAGAAGCCCAGAACGAAAACAATCGGGAAGATGATCGCCGCGATTTGTGAGCGTTCGCCCAGCGCCAGCATGATGCTGGGCACGAAATAGGCAAGCACCCCGAAGCCGATCAGGATAATGGCAGCGGCAATTGCCGGGTTGCTCTTCTTACGCTCAACCAAGATCACGAAACTCCTCAAGCTTCTTCTTCTGCTGACCGTCACTATCAAAGTTTTCCGGCGCAAGCCATGCCTGATAGGCTTGTCTCAAGGCGGGCCATTCGCTGTCGAGAATGGAAAACCACGCCGTATCGCGGTTCCTGCCCTTTGCCACCATATGCTGGCGGAAAATCCCCTCGAACGAAAAGCCGAAACGCTCGGCAGCCCGCTTGGAAGGTTCGTTTTCGTTGTGGCACTTCCATTCGTAGCGGCGATAACCAAGCTCGTCGAAAATATACTGCATGAACAGGAACTGCGCTTCCGTGGCGGCAGGCTTGCGCGAAATCAGCGGCCCCCAATAGATGCTGCCTATCTCGATAACGCCATGGGTCGGGTCGATGCGCATCAAGGTCTGGCGTCCGGCAACCTTGCCGCTTGCCTTGTCGATGACAGCGAAGAACAGCGGGTCTTCGCTCTTCGTCACCTTGTCCAGCCAGGGCTCGAATTCGTCTCGGGTGGCAGGCGGAAATTCGAACAACCATTTAAAGCGCTGATCAGCATCAGCGACCGACGAAGCGGCGAAAAGTTCGTCCCCATGCTTCTTCGGGTCCAGCGGTTCCAGCCGCACATAACGGCCTTCAAGCACTTTGCGTTCCGGCTTGGGGCGCGGCGTCCAGTTCTGCAAATCAGTCATGCATATTCTCCCATTCGCCAGAGACAGGAGCATAAAAGAGGCGGGGCGAAAACCGGATTATTGTCCCTGTGTCATTTTTCCCGAATAGCCGCCCGATCAACCGAAACCGCCTTTACCAGCGCAACTACATGGTCCCCCGATCGCAGCGCCAATTCGTCAACCGAGCGCCGCGTCAGCCGTGCACCAAGACGACGGCCTTGAAAATCGAGCGAGACATGCGCATTCGGCCCTTCGTCGGCTTCGATGCCCGTTACTGTAACCGGTAGCACGTTGCGAATGCTGATCTTCTCCGGCGCCTTGCGCGCTATGGAGACGTCACGTGCTCGCACGCGCAACCGCACATGCATGTTCTGTTTCAGCCCTGCATCGCTGAGCTGGAATGAAGCACCGCCAAGATCGATTTCCGCCAGCTTGTAGCGCTCGTCATAGGACAAAACCATCCCCTCCAGCAGCACGCCGCCGCCCTCGCCTTCGGCGTCGATCAGCGGAAACACATCCGCCGCCGCCCCGCTTGCCGTCACCCGGCCAGCAGATAGAAGCACGATCTGATCGGCAAGCCGCGCGACTTCATCGATTTCATGGCTCACATAAACGATCGGCACATGGCTTTCATCGCGAAGACGCTCGATAAAGGGAAGGATTTCCTGCCTGCGCGCATGATCGAGCGAGGAAAGCGGCTCGTCCAGCAAAAGCAGCGCCGGATCGGATAAAAGTGCCCGACCGATGGCGACACGCTGGCGTTCACCACCTGACAGCGTCGATGGACGACGATCGAGGAGAGGCTCAATACCGAGCAGCGTCACCACCTCGTCGAAGCTGCGCGTTGCCTGCCTGTGCCCGGCCCAGCGCGCATAAGTCAGATTGCGTTTGACGCTCATATGCGGGAAAAGCCGCGCTTCCTGAAACACATAGCCAATACGGCGCTTTTCAGGTGGCAGATTGACGCCTTTGGCAGCATCGAACAGCGTGAAATCACCGACCGCAATGCGCCCGCTCTCTGGACGGAGTGTTCCGGCGATCATTTTCAGAAGCGTCGTCTTGCCCGCACCGGAATGACCGAACAAGGCGGTCACACCCCAGTCGGCGGCGAAGTCGGCCTCAACAGGAAACCTGCCATTGCGGCCTGTAATCGAGACAGAAAGCCCGCTCATTTCGTTGCTCCTGCAAGCCTGCGCTGCAGCCATTCGGAAAGCACCACGGCAACAATCGAGATCACTGCGGATATGGCAATCAAACGGAATGCCTCGGCATCGCCGGATGGGGTCTGCATCAGGGCATAGATGGCAAGCGAAAGGGTCTGCGTTTCGCCTGGAATATTGGATACGAATGTGATCGTGGCGCCAAATTCACCCAGCGCCTTGGCAAAACCAAGCACTGCGCCTGCCAGCACCCCCGGCAGCAGAGGCGGCAGAATAACCGTGAAGAAGGCTGTGAACCGGTTGGCACCAAGTGTGCGCGCCGCTTCTTCAAGTCCGCGATCAAGCCCTTCTATCGAAAGCCGGATCGGGCGAACGAGCAAGGGAAATGCCATGATACCGGCAGCAAGTGCGGCACCCGTCCAGCGAAAAGCAAAGGAAACGCCAAACCATTCCTGCAAAGGTGCACCAAAGGCACCCCGCGCGCCAAACAGGACCAAAAGCAGATAGCCCGTGACCACCGGCGGCAGGACCAGCGGCATGGTGACGATGGCCTGCGCCAGCGACTTGCCCGGAAAATTGAACCGGGCAAGAATCCAGCCAACGATAAAGGCAACCGGCAGAGCGACAATGATAGCTATTCCGGCAACCCGGAGCGACAGAGACACAATCTGCCAGACGTTGCCCTCTATCATTTATTCGGCAGCCTCCGCAGCGCCTACAAAGCCCTTATCCTTGATGATCGCCTGGCCGGCATCGCTGGTCAAGAAAGCCAGGAAAGCCTTGGCGGCATCGGTTTCGTTCTTCGCAACAAGCGCCGCCGGATAAAGGATCGGTGCGTGGCTGGTCGCCGGGAAGCGATAGGCTTCCACAAGTTCCGGTGCCGCAGCGCGGTCCGATGCGTAGACGATGGCCGCCTTCACTTCGGCACGGCTGACATATTGCAGCGCAACGCGTACGTTCTCGGCGAAGACTGCATTCTTCTCGACATCCTTCCAGATATCGAGCTTTTCAAGCGCAGCCTTGCCGTATTTGCCCGCCGGGACATTCGACGGGTCACCCATGGCAAAGCGACCAGCGCTCAAAAGCTCCTTGGCCTCGCCCTTCGGCGTGTCCTTCTGCGTTGCAATCACCAGCGCGTTGCCAGCGATCACCTTACGCGAAGCCTTGTCGATAGCATCGGCCTTTTCGACATAATCCATCCAGTCGAGATCAGCGGAAATGAAAATCTGGGCTGGTGCACCCTGCTCGATCTGCTTGGCAAGGACCGACGAAGACGCAAACGACGCGACCACTTCAGTGCCATCCTTGGCTTTCATCTGCTTGGCGGCTTCTTCGATAACGTCCTTCATGCTGGCGGCAGCGAAAACGGTCACCTTCTCGGCAGCGTGAGCGACCGAGGCTGCACCCGCAGCAATGGTGATGAGAAATGCGGCGATCAGTTTTTTCATGAATATCCTCCATATTGCCTGTAACAACAGACAAACCATCATCCGCCGGTAAACCGGCGTTGTTTCTGTATGAGCATTGGAGATTCCAATGCCCCGACTTGCGATGATGGGTGTGATGGAGGCAAACGCGACCCGGATGCCGTCAAACCCTTGATGCACGGGCGTCCATGCAAAAGCCGCCCAAAATTCCGTAACGAATTCAGATCGTTCCGAAACCAAAGCCACCATAATGCGGTGAAATCTGTTTGACCAGCCCTATGAAGGGCGTGCGGCATCAGCTACCGATGTGTTTGTGCGCCCCGCGCAGTTCGGCAAGCTTCACCTGCTTCTGGCGTTCCGCATAACGCGCGCGATCTTCCGGCGTGCGCTCGTCATAGCAACCGGCACAGGAAACACCTTCCTCGAAAAACTGCGAAAGCTTGTCTTCCGGCGAAATCGGACGACGGCAAGCGCGGCAAAGTTCAACGTCGCTTTCAGTAAGGCCATGGCCCACAGCTACGCGTTCGTCGAACACGAAGCACTCACCGTTCCACATGCTGTCTTCATGCGGGACTTCTTCAAGGTACTTCAGGATACCGCCCTTGAGATGAAAGACATCGTCGAAGCCGAGCCCCTTGACGAAAGCTGTCGCCTTTTCGCAGCGGATACCGCCAGTGCAGAACATGGCAATCTTCTTGCCTTCCAGCTTGTCGCGGTTCTGCTCGACCCAGTCCGGAAACTCGCGAAAAGTCTTGGTCTGAGGATCGAGTGCCCCTTCGAATGTACCGATGGCATATTCATAATCGTTGCGCGTATCGACCACGACTGTGTTTTCATCGGCAATCAGAGCATTCCAGTCCTGCGGCGCGATATAGGTGCCAACGCTTTTCAACGGATCGATGCCATCGACACCCATGGTGACGATTTCGCGCTTCAACCGCACCTTCATGCGATGAAACGGCATTTCGGTCGCATGGGAATATTTGAGCTCCGGCTGAGCCAGACCGGGGATGGCTGTTATGTGTTGCACAAGTTTCTCAATCGCCTGTGCAGTACCTGCAACCGTCCCGTTGATGCCTTCCGCTGCCAGAAGCAACGTTCCCTTGATGCCATTCGAGCAGCAAAGCTGCGCCAACGGCTCGCGCAGGCTTTCATATTGCGGGAGCGGCGCAAAGCAATAAAGGGCGGCAACGGTAAAAGGCAAATTGCTCATCGGTTCTGTCTTCTTTGAAAATTTAACCCGCAACTAATCCCCACAAACGGCGAATTCAAGTCAACTTTATCCTCATGCGACCAAGTCGCCTCAAAATCCGCCTCGAAGAGCAACTTTTCGAGGAGAGATACATGTTCGACAGCCAAACGATCGCAGCCCTGACGACAACGGCAAATGAGGTGGGCATCGAGCCGGCGGCCTTGCTGGCAATTGCGGAAGTGGAAAGCGGCGGGCGCGCACTGTTCGATATCAACGGAGGCAAGGAACCGGCCATCCGGTTCGAAGGGCATTATTTCGATCGCAGACTATCCGGCCGCCTGCGTGACTATGCCAGGAGCAACGGCCTGTCGGCGCCGGTTGCTGGCCAGATACGCAATCCGAAATCGCAAGCCGCGCGCTGGGTCCTGCTTGAACGTGCGATGGGCTTGAGCAAAAAGGCAGCACTTGAATCCACGTCATGGGGTCTTGGGCAGGTCATGGGCGCGCATTGGGAGTGGCTTGGCTATCGCACCATCGACGACCTTGTGGCAGAAGCACGCGGATCTGTTTCCGGCCAGGCGCGCTTGATGCTGCGCTTCATTGACAAGGCAGAGCTTTTGGAAGCGTTGAGAGCCCACGACTGGCGCGAATTCGCCCGACGCTATAACGGCCCGGCTTTTGCCCGCAACGAATATGACAAACGCATGGCCGAAGCCTATCAGCGCTGGCAAAAGCAACTCGACAGTTCTAGAAAAGCCGCATGAGCAAGTCCTGTTCGACGGTAGACAAACCACCGAAGGGGATTTAAATCGATTTATCCACTCAAACAGCCGAGCAAGCCGATGCCCCAGAAAACCGATCTTCTCGTCCCCATCATGACAGGCCAGCCGGTCATTCCGGTTCTGTTGATCGACAAGGTGGAACATGCAGTTCCGCTGGCGCGCGCGCTTGCCAAGGGCGGATTGCCTGCCATCGAGATCACCTTACGCACGTCAGCAGCACTCGACGCCATTCGCGCTGTTGCATCGGAAGTGCCGGAAGCAATCGTCGGTGCAGGCACGATCCTCAACGCCAAACAATATGAGGACGCAGCGAAGGCGGGTTCGCGCTTCATCGTCAGCCCCGGCGCGACGAAATACATCGTCGCCGCAGCCAATGACAGCGACGTGCCGCTACTACCCGCTGCAATCACGCCGAGCGAAATGCTGGCGCTGCGCGAAGAAGGCTACACCCATCTGAAATTCTTCCCCGCTGAACAGGCAGGCGGCGCATCATTCCTGAAGGCCCTGTCTTCACCACTGGCCGGAACCTTCTTCTGCCCGACAGGCGGTATCAGTCTTGCCAACGCCAGGAATTATCTGTCACTGCCGAACGTCGTCTGCGTCGGCGGCTCGTGGGTTGCACCGAAAGAACTCGTTGAGGCTGGCGACTGGGATGCAATCACCGACCTTGCAAGCGAAGCGGCTGATCTGAAAAGCTGAACATGACTAAATGCCAATGCAAAAAGGGGCCTCGAAGGCCCCTTTTCTTTTGGTTTGTTATCGTCTGTCCGGCGATCAGTTGGTTTCCGTGAACTTGGCCACCGTCAGGAAGGTAACGGCATTGCCGCTAAACTGGTTGGCGCGTTCGGTCGGCAAATCGCCGCGCTGGAAGCCCGCCGTGTAGACCATGGCCGGTGCGGAACGCAGTGCGTCGTTGCGGAGTACCGGGTTGGTCACCGGCACAGTGCTCGACACCGATTCCGTCGACATGGCGACTTCCGAAGTCGGCATCGCTGCCGGCTGGACAACGGCGCGCGGCCTGGATTGAGCCTTGGCCACATAACGCCCGCCCTTTGCCGTCGTGCGAACGCCAGTTTCGGCAGCCTTGCCGATTGCTGCAACCTGCTTATGGACTGCGGCAGACGCGGTGGCCGTCGGCTTTGCCGGTGCCGTGCGGGCAACCGAGGCCGTCTGCGTAGTTGCCGGAGCCTGTTTTGGCGTAGCGTCTGCGACCGGCTTGCTATCGTAATAATCGTCAGAAGGCGGTGCGATCAGTTCGCCGATCTCATCCTTCTTGGAAAGCAGGGCAAGCTGCGTGTTGGCACGCGGCGCTTCCTTCGGCAGCGGGAACGCCGCCGTTTCACCCGGTTGAGGCACAGCCACATTGCCTGCATCGGCAACCTGTGTCGGTTCTGCCTGCTCGCCATTGACCAGCGCGGCAATTGCATCCTGACCACTGGCGGCAGGGTGTTCACCCGGCCGCTCTGGACGCGCCGACGGGACCACGGCTGCGGCAAGCTGCACATTATCCGTCTCAAGCTGCGGGCGAGCGGACGGAATTGGCACAAAACCGTTCATCAATGGCGAAGGCGTACCGGCATCGGCAACCTGTAACGTGTTCGCATCCACGGCAGCGCGGGCAGCGGCTGCAGCATCGGCGGCAGGTTCGGCTGCGGCGAGCGCGACGGCATCCTGCGGTGCCATGGCCGGTTTGCGAGCCGGAATCGGAACATTGAGTGCGGCGACCGGAATTTCCGCTGCGGCTTGCGCCTGGGCATCGAGCCCGGTTTCCGGACGCGGCGCCTGTATCGGAAGCGGAGCGTCGCGGGCAGGCAGAGCAGCGACCATGGTTTCACGTGGCTGCTCGACCGGTTGTTCCGGGACCGCCGCTGGTGCCGGACGCGCAGGCGCGGCGCGGGCCGGACGTGCAGTCGCCGGTGGGGCGCTTACATCACCATTATCTTCTTCTTCGTCGGCACCGCCGCCGAACAGCGCACCAAACAGGCTCTTGCTGCGACGGGGGGCGGAATTGCTGGCCACCATGATCTCGCCGCCGCCGGCCTTGCGCTTTTCGATCATGGCCAGTGCCTGCTCATAGCCAGGCAACGGCTTGCCGTCTGCGGGAAGGTGAGCGGTCTTGCCATCGGGGAACAGCGCGAGCAGCTCGCGGCGGCTCATGCGCGGCCAGGAGCGAACATTGCCGACATCCATGTGCACGAACGGAGAGCCGGAACGCGGATAATAGCCAACGCCGCCGATCTGATAGCGCATGCCGATGCCGCGCAGCTTCGCGAGCGGAACGCCGGGAATATAGAAGTCCATCGCGCGGCCAAGCATGTGCTGGCTCTTCTTTGCGACGCCGCGCGTGCTCGAACGCAGCATGGCGTTGGTGGCAGGCGAACGATAAGCGGAAACAACGGTGATATACTGGCTCGACCCAGAGGAGCGATAAACCTGCCAGACCAGATCGAACAGGCGCGGGTCCATCTTGGTCGGCTCGTTACGGCGCCAGTCACGCAGGAAGACGTTCAGCTTTTTCAGGCCCTGGGCATCAAAGCGGCCGTTTCTTTTGAAGACGATTTCCGCTTTTTCGCCGGTATGAACGTAATAGAGCTTGAGAGAGCGGGTTTCAGCCGAAGCCTGCGAAGGAGACAGCGCTATGAGAACCGCAGCAGCGGCGAGGGCAGACGGAATAGACACAGATACCTTCATCTTGGTCTTCATTCCGGTCCAAGCCTTCGCAAAGCGCGCTTTAATGGTCGATATGCTGTTCATCGAATCGTATCGCCTTACCGTTTTTCCGCCGTCAGAGGCATTCTCCAGGCATCCCTCGGGACTTTCTTTGTGGTGTCACAAAAAGCCTGCGTCCCAGTTCCGCTCGAGCTCCGATTGTCGGATTTAATGGTTAATGGACGCTTAGTGAACAACAAATGAGGAAACACCATGGCAAAAAAGCCACACAGGTGCATCTATTTTCGCCATGGTTAAAAAATTATTAACAGTCTTTAATCAGCAACAGTACCTGCGAAGCGTGGCAACATATTCATTATAAATGCCTAAAATTCAAATAGTTAAGTACAGTTTCGTCAGCTTGCAGCACGGTTGAAAGGGGTGGTTTCACCCGCCTCATCGAGGCCCGGTCCCTTGCCGGAAATCGACGCCACATCGATGCCATATTCCTTCAGCTTCCGGTAAAGCGTGGTTCTTCCAATGCCCAGACGCCGAGCGACTTCGCTAATCTGGCCGTCATAATGAGCAATCGCGAACCGGATCATTTCCTCCTCGGCTGCGGCAAGTGTGCGCACCTCGCCTTCGCCATCGACCCCACTAAACACGCCTGCCGGACCACTCACACTTGGATCACGATCGACAAGGTTGAATCGGGCGGAATGCTGCGCAGCCCTTGCAGCCTCGGTCCCCACACCGATCTGAACGAAGTCAGCCGCCGTCAGTTCCCCAGTCTCGCAGAGAAGCACCGCCCGATAAACGGCATTTTTCAGTTCCCGCACATTGCCGGGCCAGTGATAGGTCTTCAGCTTTTCAAGCGCGTGTGTGGTGATGCCGGTGATATGCCCCATCCGTTCTTCGCTGACATAGCGCATCATGAACTGATGCAGCAGGATCGGAATGTCCTCCAGACGGTTGCGCAGGGGCGGCATGGCCACGGCAAAAGAGCCGAGCAGATGGTAAAGCCCGGCATGGAAGCGCCCCATATGGACGAGATCAGCCAGAGGGCGGCTGTTCGATGCCATGATGCGGGCATTGGAAAGCCCGCGCTCGCCTCCCCCGCCGGTTTCGAACTGGCCAGACTGCATGGCAGCAAAAAGCTTGATCTGCGTGTGGCGCGGCAGCGCGCCGACTTCATCAAGAAACAGCGTTCCGCCATCGGCTTCTACAAGCTTGCCGAGACTGCGGATGGCATCGTCCTCGCGGCGATCGCGCCGCACCGCCGAAACACCGAAAAAGACGTCGTCGGCATTCTCCACCGTCAAGGAGCGGCAATCGACGGTCACGAAAGGGCCGCGCCAGCGGGCACCGCCGCTGCAAATGGCACGCGCCAGCGTTTCCTTGCCGCTACCGGGTTCTCCTTCGATCAGAAGCGGCGCATCCAGCGCCGAAGCCCGCCGCGCCAGAATGCTGACCCGCTCCATTTCCGGGCTCTTGATCGCCATATCGGAAAGCGACAGATGCGCTTTCAAGGATGACCGGGCCCGGTGAATTTCCTGTGTCAGCGCATCGATTTTCAGGGCATTGGAAACCGACACCTGCACGCGCTCGAAGGCGACAGGCTTGGTCACGAAATCGACCGCGCCCATTTTCATTGCCTGTAAAACTGGCTGGAGATCATCGTTTTGGACAAGAACGATAACGGGAACAGCACTTCCAGCTTCACGCATCCGTCGCAAAACGGTCAGGCCGTCCATATCTGGCATCGACAGATCGAGCAGCATCAGCACAATGTCCTTACGCTGGCTTACAAAGCCAAGCGCGCTTGCTCCGCCGTCTGCAAGGATGGTTCGATAGCCCATGCGCATGACTATCGCTTCGAGATTGCGTCGATGAATCGGATCGTCATCCGCTATGAGTATGCGCGTGCCCATTAATAGCTATTATCAACCTATGGAGTTCCCGCGCCCAAAATACTTAAACAGTTTAAGTGTCTCATATTCCAGGCGTGTTATTTGGGGCCAAGCCTTCAACGAATGCAAGATACTAAAATGTGCCTTAGTGTCCCATTCACAAAATTTGTATCCTGAATCCACTTCCGGCTTCAGACATTTGCTTTCCTGCAGCCTATCGCCCGGCAAGCCGTCGCAAAAATTCAAAGCGCTTTTCCCACCTCTTGGCGATCCTGACAAGACATGCGAGAAGGAAACCCAATAGAGCGGTTCCGGTTAGCGCGAAATCGTGGAACTGCTCTATCTCTTTGTTTGTACGCATTGTCCGACGCATCGAAGCGGGATAAGAAATCAGTCCAGTGAACTGATTTCCCCGCGTAGACGCTTCGCACTTTTGCTGGAAATGCTCTTGGAGAATATTCATGACCCGCTTTTCAGAATCTCTTTCCTTCAACAAGGTTTTGCGCGCGCCCGCCGGTGATGCGGTTGCAGCCGAAAACACTGGCCTCGGCAATCTGCCGGAATGGAATCTGGGCGATCTTTATCCATCTGCGGACAGCGCCGAGCTGAAGAACGATATCGAAAAAGCCATGAAAGAGGCAGCAGCGTTCGAGGAACGCTGGAAAAGCAAGCTCGGCAACGAGGCAGCCAAGACCAATGGCGGTAACTTTGCTGATGCAGTCAAGGAATTCGAAGCGCTGGATGAGCTGATGGGCCGTATCGGCTCCTTCGCAGGCCTCTATTACTACGGTGATACGACCGACCCGAAGCGTATGAAACTTTTCGGCGATATCCAGCAAAAGCTGACCGACGCCAGCACCCATCTCATTTTCTTCGGCCTGGAGCTGAACCGTATCGATGATGCGGTGCTCGAAAAGGCGATGAGCGATAATGCAGCCATCGGCCACTACCGCCCATGGCTTACCGATCTGCGCATGGACAAGCCATACCAGCTCGATGACAAGCTGGAGCAGCTCTTCCACGAAAAATCGATCACCGGCTATAGCGCCTGGAACCGACTGTTTGATGAAACCGTGTCGAGCCTGCGCTTTGAAGTCGATGGTGAAGAACTGGCCATTGAGCAGACGCTCAACATGCTTCAGGATGCCGATGGTGCTGTGCGCAAAAAGGCATCGCAAGCCCTGGCAAAGACTTTTGGCGCAAATCTGCGCACATTCACGCTGATCACCAATACACTCGCCAAGGACAAGGAAATTTCCGATCGCTGGCGCGGTTTTCAGGACATAGCCGACAGCCGCCATCTCGCCAACCGCGTCGAGCGGGACGTTGTGGATGCTCTCGCCAAGGCTGTCGAGGACGCCTATCCACGCCTTTCACACCGTTATTACGCTCTGAAAGCCAAATGGCTTGGCCTCGAAAAGCTTGAAAACTGGGATCGCAACGCGCCGCTGCCGGAAACGCCGCAAGCGCTGATCCCTTGGGATGACGCGCGCGAAACCGTGCTTTCCGCCTATGGCAATTTCGCGCCGGAAATGGCCGCGATTGCCAAGGATTTCTTCGACAAGAACTGGATCGACGCGCCGGTTCGTCCCGGCAAGGCACCGGGCGCATTTGCGCATCCGACCATTCCGTCGGCGCATCCTTACGTATTGCTCAACTATATGGGCAAGCCGCGCGATGTGATGACGCTGGCACATGAGCTGGGCCATGGCGTGCATCAGGTTCTGGCGGGCGGTCAAGGCGCGCTGATGGCTTCAACGCCGCTGACCCTTGCTGAAACTGCATCCGTATTTGGCGAAATGCTGACTTTCCGCTCGCTTCTGGAGCGCACGAAAGACAAGCGGGAACGCAAGGCTATGCTGGCACAGAAGGCCGAGGACATGATCAACACGGTCGTGCGCCAGATTGCCTTCTACCAGTTCGAACGTCGGGTCCACACCGAGCGCCTCGAAGGCGAGCTGACCTCTGAGCGCATCGGCGAAATCTGGATGGATGTGCAGCGCGAAAGCCTTGGTGGTGCAGTCAATCTTAATCCAGGTTACGAGACCTTCTGGACCTACATCCCGCATTTCATCCATTCGCCGTTCTATGTTTATGCCTATGCTTTCGGCGACTGCCTGGTGAACTCGCTCTATGCGGTTTACCAGAACTCGGAAAAGGGCTTCCAGCAGAAATATTTCGACATGCTGAAAGCTGGCGGCACCAAGCATCATAAGGAACTGCTTGCACCGTTCGGTCTGGATGCGAGCGATCCGGATTTCTGGAGCAAGGGCCTGTCGGTGATCGAAGGCATCATCGACGAGCTTGAAGCCATGGAAGACTGAGCACTTGCGTGACTCACCAAAGCAATAAGCCGCGTATCCTGTTCCGGGATGACAAGGCGGGCCGCGATGTGCTTTTCACGGCCCCCTCATCGATCATCCGCGCCGACACGCCAGATGAGTTCGAACCCGCATGGAATGCGATACAGAAAGCCCACGACGCCGGAAAATGGCTTGCGGGTTATCTGTGCTATGAAGCCGGCTATCTTCTCGAGCCCAAGCTGAAACCGCTGCTGCCGAAGGGTCGCAACGCACCGCTTCTCTGCTTTGGTGTGTTCGATGGCCCTTCCGACCAGTTTGTGCACGGTCGCGACGAGGACAATGCCACCTTTCTGCGTGCCCCCATTGCACAGTGGTCGTTTGACGACTACGCGCCGCGTTTCGAGCGACTTCACAGGCATCTGCGCGAAGGCGACTGCTATCAGGGCAATCTCACCTTTCCGATCCGTGCCGAATGGAGCGGCGACCCGCTGATCCTTTTCAATATGCTCGCGAAGCGTCAGCCAGTGCGCTACGCGACTTATTGTGATCTTGGTGGTCCGATTGTCCTGTCGCGCTCGCCGGAACTCTTTTTCGAAGTCGACGGCGACGGCTGGATTGAAACCCATCCGATGAAAGGCACCATGCCGCGTGGTGCGACGCCGGAAGAAGATGAGCAGAACCGGCAGTTTCTGTTGAACGATCCGAAGAACCAAGCCGAAAACCGCATGATCGTCGATCTCTTGCGCAACGACATTTCGCTCGTCAGCGAAGTGGGGTCGCTCGATGTGCCGGAATTGTTCCGCGTAGAAACCTACCCCACCGTACACCAGATGATCAGCCGTGTACGGGCCAGGCTGAAAGAAAACCTGCCGCTGCGTACGCTTTTTGCCGCGTTGTTTCCATGCGGTTCCATCACCGGTGCACCGAAGATCAGCGCCATGGAAATCCTCCGCAAGCTGGAATCCGGGCCACGCGACATCTATTGCGGTTCGCTCGGCTGGATCGAGCCGAGCGGGCGGATGCGTTTCAACGTTGCTATTCGCACGATCTCGCTTCTGGATGAAAATCGTGCGATCTTCAATGTCGGGGGCGGCGTGGTCTTCGATTCCACGGCGCAAGCGGAGTACGAGGAATGTCTTCTGAAAGCACGGTTCGCAGCTCTATCCAATCAGACGGAGCTGAAGTCGTTTTGATAGAGCCGGATTACCAGTTGATCGAAACCATGCGCTGGGAGCCGCTCTCGGGCGTGCTGCGTTTCGATCTGCACATGGCGCGCCTTGAGAATTCTGCCCGTGAACTCGGGTTCTCCTGCAATATGGAAGCTATCCGGCAGAAGGTTGCAGAAAGCGGAACTGGTGAACAGGCTTTGAAGCTGCGCCTGACACTTGCGCCGGACGGGGTCGCTACGGTCTCCAGCATTCCTTACGAACCGCTGCCATCCCAGACGATCTGGCGGATCGCAATTGCACATACGCACCTCGATCACAACGACCCCCTGTTGCGCCACAAGACGACGCGACGGCAGGCATATATCGCCGCGCGCGAAGAATATTCTCCGGCGGAGATCGATGAAGTCATCCTGCTCAATGATCGCGGCGAAGTCTGCGAAGGAACCATTACGTCGATATTTCTCGATGTTGGCGGCACAACCTGCACGACACCCGCGCTTTCGTGCGGTCTTCTGGACGGAGTGCTGCGCCGCGAATTGCTGAAAAACAGCGTCGTCGAAGAGGGTATCGTTACTGTCGATGCACTGAAAAGCGCGCGCAACATTCTCGTCGGCAATTCGCTGCGCGGTATGATCCGCGCGAAGCTTCTCGAGGCTTAAAAAGCTAAAACACGTTAAACACGTATTGATGTCATAGGTTTGTGTTGTTTCTTTCTTTCTATGAAGTTGTGTTATCGTTCCCGCACATAAGCTAAACCGGGCTAAGGATAACCCAACACCGCAATTCTGCGGCATCTGAGAGGAAGAAAATGGCGAAAGCGAAATGGCAAGTCTATGGTGAGATAACCGGCCCCGTCATCATGATCGGCTTTGGGTCGATCGGGCGCGGTACCCTGCCGCTGATTGAGCGTCATTTCAAATTCGACAAATCGCGCATGGTCGTGATCGATCCGAGCGAAGCCAATCGCAAGATACTCGATGACAAGGGCATTCGCTTCATCAAGGAAGCAATCACCAAGGACAACTACAAGAAGGTCCTTGGTCCTCTGCTGAAGGAAACGGAAGGTCAGCCTTTCGTCGTCAATCTTTCGGTCGATACCGGATCACTCGACCTGATGCGTTACGCCCGAGAGCATGGCGCACTCTACATCGATACGGTGGTGGAGCCCTGGCTCGGTTTCTATTTCGATGAAGAGGCCGACAATGCCTCGCGCACCAATTATGCGCTGCGCGAAACCGTTCGCGCCGAAAAGCGCAAGAACCCCGGCGGATCGACCGCCGTTTCCTGCTGCGGCGCCAATCCGGGCATGGTGTCGTGGTTCGTCAAGAAAGCGCTCGTCAACCTTGCGACCGAACTGAAACTTGATTTCACCGAACCGGCGCCAAATGATCGCCACGGCTGGGCAAAGCTGATGAAGAAGGCTGGCGTCAGGGGTATCCACATCGCGGAACGCGATACCCAGCGCGCCAAGGAGCCGAAGCCTTTCAATACGTTCTGGAACACGTGGTCTGTGGAAGGGTTCATTGCCGAAGGCTTGCAGCCCGCGGAGCTTGGCTGGGGCAGCCATGAAAAATGGATGCCCAAGAATGCTCGCAAGCAGAAGAAGGGCAACAAGGCTGCGATCTTCCTCGAACAGCCCGGCGGCAATACCCGCATTCGCACCTGGTGCCCGACGCTCGGCGCACAATATGGCCTGCTGGTCACCCATAATGAAGCGATTTCCATCGCCGATTTTTTCACGCTGCGCGACAAGAAGGGCAAGCTCGACTTCCGCCTGACCTGCCATTACGCCTATCACCCGAGCAATGACGCCATTCTGGCGCTTGATGAAATGTTCGGCGCCGCTGGCCGGGCGCAGCCGGTGCAGCACGTTCTGGAAGAACACGAAATTCTGGATGGCAGCGATGAACTTGGCGTTCTGCTCTATGGCCATGAGAAGAATGCCTATTGGTACGGCTCGCAGCTAACCGTTGAGGACGCGCGCAAGCTTGCTCCCTATCAGAACGCAACCGGCCTGCAAGTTTCTTCAGCCGTTCTGGCAGGTATGGTCTGGGCTCTGGAAAATCCGAGAAGCGGCATTGTCGAGACCGATGAAATGGATTACCGCCGCTGTCTCGAAGTCCAGATGCAATATCTTGGCCCGGTGAACGGCTATTATACCGACTGGACGCCACTGGAAGGTCGCGGCCATTTGTTCAAGGAAGACCTCGACACCAAGGATCCGTGGCAGTTCCGGAATATTCTGGTGCGCTGAACTGAAACAACTGCCCGGTAAAAATCGGGCAGTTTTCATTGCGGCAGTTTCGCAACAATCGCGTAATCCTCACAATGAGGGCTTGTTTTCGTGCAAGTTTCAATACATCAAACTAATCATCCCCGAGCGGTTCCAATCAGCACGGAATCGTTGAAGCCGCTCTAATTACTTGGTTTTAAGCATTTCAGGCGCCAGCCATTTCACAATTCTGGCTCGGAAATGCTCTAATGGAGAGCATGGATATGAAACGCTTCCGCATCATTGCCCCTCTTGCAGTCATGTCGCTGGCGTTGGCCGCGTGTGAAACGACCGGCCCGGTCGGCGGCAATACTCCGACCGTCTCCCGTGGCCCGGCTGGCATCGAAGGTAGCTGGGTTGATCCAAACGGCATCGTCTCATCGTTCAACGGCGGCATTTTCGAAACCCGCGCCACCGACACGAACGAGAAGCTGGCCGAGGGCAACTATCGTTACCAGTCGCCGCAGCTTGTCGAAATCGACATGCGCTCCATCGTGCGCGGCACGTCGTCGAAAGTGAACTGCGCGCTCGTGTCGCCGGCGCAGCTCAACTGCACGTCGTCATCGGGTTCACGCTTCTCCCTGACGCGCAAGGCGGTAGGGTAAGCACCCGATATCTTGGGTAAATTTCAAATATTTACGGCGCGGAAAACATCTGCGCCGATAGAATTTTGCCAGCGGCAATTGTCAGGATTGTAATTTGTCTTTTTTTCTCTAGTTTTCCGGCTGAACAGGAGTCGGAAGATGAGTGAGATGGATAAAGTGCAGGAGAAGCCCAGCCAGACAACCAAGCCTGAGATGCAGGTAAAGCTGCCAAAGGTCGGGGTTCTGCTGGTCAATCTCGGCACGCCGGATGGCACGAGTTACGGCCCGATGCGGCGCTATCTGGCCGAGTTTCTTTCGGATCGCCGTGTCATCGAATGGCCCCGCCTTATCTGGTATCCGATCCTCTACGGCATCGTTCTCAACACCCGCCCGAAACGTTCCGGCAAGCTTTACGACCGCATCTGGAATCGCGAGAAAAACGAATCTCCGTTGCGGACCTATACGCGCGCGCAGGGCGAGAAGCTTGCCAAGGCACTTGCCGACCATCCAAATGTGATCGTGGACTGGGCGATGCGCTATGGCCAGCCATCCATCGAAAGCGTAACTGATCGTTTGCTGCAGCAAGGTTGCGAGCGGATCGTCATGTTTCCGCTCTACCCGCAATATTCGGCAACGACGACCGCAACAGTGAACGACAAGTTCTTCGAAGCGCTTATGAAAAAGCGCTTCCAGCCGGCTGTGCGCATCGTGCCGTCCTATGAAACGGAACCCGTTTACATCGAAGCACTGGCCCGCTCCATCGAGAAGCATCTGGAAACGCTTTCTTTCAAGCCGGAAGTGGTTCTCGCATCCTATCACGGCATTCCGAAAAGCTACTCGGACAAGGGCGATCCCTATCGCCAGCAATGTCTTGAAACGTCGCGCCTGTTGCAGGCGCGGCTGGGCCTTGATGACAGCCAGTTTCGCTCCACATTCCAGTCGCGTTTCGGCCCGGAAGAATGGCTGCAACCCTATACGGACGAAACGGTGGAAGAGCTGGCCAAGCACGGGGTCAAGTCGATGGCTGTTCTCAATCCGGGTTTCGTTGCCGACTGTCTGGAAACGGTGGATGAGATCGGCAACGAGGCCGCCGAAGAATTTCTTGAAAATGGCGGCGAGAATTTCAGCCATATTCCTTGTCTCAACGACAGCGAAGACGGCATGAAGGTCATCGAGACACTGGTGCGCCGCGAATTACAGGGATGGGTTTAGATTGAAGGGAGTAGGGGGAGTAAGGGAATAGGGCAGTATGTTCTGACCTGTGATAGATTCCACCTACTGCCTTATTGCCCGATTGCCCTATTGCCTTAAGGAAAGACAATGACCGGTTTCGATATCACGCTGCTCATTCTGGCCGCACTGGTTCTGGCAACGCTGTTTGCCGGCATCAAGACCGTGCCGCAAGGGTTTAACTACACAGTCGAACGATTCGGTCGCTATACGCGTACGCTCAATCCAGGCCTGAACCTGATCGTACCGTTCTTCGACCGCATCGGTGCGCGCCTCAACATGATGGAGCAGGTGCTCGATGTGCCGACACAAGAAGTCATCACCCGCGATAACGCTATCGTCGGCGTCGATGGCGTGGCTTTCTATCAGGTGCTGAATGCAGCACAGGCGGCTTATCAGGTGGCGAACCTGCAATATGCGCTCCTTAATCTGACCATGACCAACATCCGCACGGTCATGGGCTCGATGGATCTTGATGAACTGCTGTCGAACCGCGATGCGATCAATGACCGCCTGCTGCGGGTCGTTGATGAAGCAGCGCACCCATGGGGTCTCAAGATGACCCGCGTGGAAATCAAGGATATCAATCCGCCAGCAGATATCGTCGCCTCGATGGCGCGCCAGATGAAGGCCGAGCGTGACAAGCGAGCGCAGGTTCTGGAGGCCGAGGGCGATCGCAACGCACAAATTCTGCGCGCCGAAGGCCAGAAGCAATCGCAGATTCTTGAAGCTGAAGGCAAACTGGAAGCAGCCAAGCGCGAAGCGGAAGCCCGCGAGCGCCTCGCTGAAGCCGAAGCGAAGGCCACCACCATGGTTTCTGATGCCGTTGCCAACGGCAATGTGCAGGCGCTTAACTACTTCGTAGCACAGAAATATACGGAAGCGCTCAGCAATATCGCCAGCGCCAAGAACCAGAAGATCGTACTGATGCCGCTTGAGGCAAGCTCCCTCATCGGCTCGCTTGGCGGTATTGGCGCAATTGCCAAGGAAGTTTTTGGTGATGGTAACCGACCGATCGATCCGGCACCGCAGCCGCCGACGCCTTCCCGCTCACGTAGCGTTCCAACCGCGGGGCGCTAGAGCGCATCCCGAAAAGTGTGAAACGGTTTTCGGAACAAGATGCGCGTAAAGACAAAAAGATAGAGCGTTATTGGCAAAAGTGCAAAGCGGCTTTGCGTAGGGTAATGCGTACAAACAGAGAGAGGGCGCCATGATTATCGAGTTTCTGTCCAGTCTCGGCATCTGGAACTGGCTCGTTTTCGGGCTGGTTCTGCTCATTCTGGAAATCTCGGCGCCCGGCTTTTTCTTCATCTGGTTCGGGCTTGCTGCACTTGTAACGGGTGCACTGGCCTTTCTCCTGTCTTCAACGGCAGGATTTGGCTGGCAGTTTCAGACCGTCGCGTTTCTGGTTCTATCCATAATTTTTGTGCTTTTGGGCCGTCGCTTTTTCGGCTCACGCAGCAGCGACGCCGACGAACCTTTTCTCAATCGTCGCGGCGAGCAGCTTGTCGGCCAACGCGCCACACTGACGGAGCCGATCATCAACGGCCGTGGGCGTATCCGTATCAACGATACGATGTGGCGCGTGAAAGGGCCTGATCTGCCGACGGGAACAGAAGTTCACGTAATCGCTTTCGATCCCGTTTCACTGGAGATTGAAGTTGCTGAATAGGGGAATAAACAGGAATCGGATAAGCTAAAAACGAGTGATTTTTACCTTACTCCCTTACTCCCTTACTCCCTTACTCCCTTACGCCGCGCCTATCCGCAACAGGTCGTGGAAGTGCACGAGCCCTATCGGGCGTCCGGCTTCGACGACGATCAGCGCGCCGATGTGATTTTCATTGATGGTGTTGAGTGCTGCGGTCGCCAGCATGTTCTGATCCACCGTCTTCGGCTTGCGCGTCATGATGTCATCAACCGCCAATGCCGCGAGATTGCGGCTCAGATTGCGCGATATGTCACCATCGGTAACGATACCCGCCAGATCACCACCGTCATCGACGACGACCACACAGCCAAAGCTCTTTTGTGCCAGAACCTTCATCGCATCCGGTAGCGACGTCCCCACCCTCACCAGCGGAAGGCGTTCGCCGCGATGCATGATATCGCGAATATGGATGAGGCTTGCGCCCAGCGAACCGCCGGGATGAAAGGTCTTGAAGTCGCTCGGGGTGAAGCCGCGCGCTTCCAAAAGCGCGATTGCCAGCGCATCACCGATGGCAAGCTGCATCATTGTCGAGGTCGTGGGCGCCAGACCGTGCGGGCAGGCCTCCGCAGTCTTCGGCAATAGCAGGACGACATCCGCCGCGCGACCGAGCGCCGAATTCTCGCCTGCGGTGATTGCGATCAGTGGAATGCGGAAACGCTGCGAATAATTGACGATACCCTTCAGTTCCGCCGTTTCGCCCGACCACGAAATGGCCAGGATGACATCGTCGCGGCCGATCATACCAAGATCACCATGATTGGCTTCCGCCGAATGAACGAAAAATGCCGAGGTACCGGTCGAAGCAAAAGTGGCGGCAAGCTTGGAGCCGATATGGCCGCTTTTGCCCACGCCCGTGACGACGAGACGTCCGCGCGACGCAACGATACGCTTCACCGCTTCGACAAATGGACCGGAAAGGCCGTCATTCAGTGCTTCTTCCAGCGCAACAAGGCCCGCATTTTCAGTCTTTATGGTGCGCAGCGCTGAAGCGATGGCTGCTTCCGCGTCTGCCGGAGGGATGATCTGATCGAGCTTTTCCATGGCGGCAAGGGTTAACTTCTTCGCAGCCGGTTGTCCAAACATTTGTGCAGCGAAACATGGTCTTGAATTCGACCATAGCAACCAAGAATTAACCATGTGCCTTTACCGTTCATCTACCACGTTGCGACGGTTTGAAAACACGACATGCTTTTTGCCAAGGCCTTATCCGGCGGTTCGACGCCCATTGCCCGCAGGCTGCAATGCCTGTTTCTGGCGGGCGTGGCGATGGCAATCGGTCATGGCCCTTCCTTTGCTCAGGAAGCCTATCTGCGCGGAAGCGTTGCCGAGGATGTGCTTTCCGCATCCTCACCGGAAACGCTTGCAAATCGTGGGCTTGCCGCACCTGGATATGACGATGGTGGCGGTGAAGCGACCGACGACGGTTATACCCCGCCTGAAAGCACACCCGCGACAGATGCGGCAACAACGGCGCAAACCGTTCCGGCAGTTGCCGTTTCGCAGGACCACCAGCCGCTGCAACCCGACAATATGCGTGTCGGCTCAGTCGACACCGAGACAAGCGAAGAAACGGGCCGGGCGCAACGCGAAAACTTCCGGCAGTTGCCTGAGCAAGGACGCGGCATCACACAGGAAGTCGACCCATTCGCGCCGATCGGCATTCGCACCGGCTCGTTCATCCTGCGACCGTCGCTGGAACAGGGTATCCGTGTCACGACGAATGGCGACAGCAGCGCAACCGGCTCCAGCGCAGTTCTTAACGAAACCACATTGCGGCTCAACGCACAGTCGGATTGGGCGCGCCATCAGGCAACACTTGACGCATCAGGTACCTGGGCCAAATCCATTTCGGGCGAAGACGTCTCCGAACCGCAGGTCGATATTCAGGGTAAGCTACGCTTCGATCTCGGCGACCAAACGACCGTCAACACCGGTGCAGGGTACCGGTTGCGTCGTGAGAGCGCGTCGAGCCCCAACGGCGTGGTCGACGCCTTGCAGCGTCCTCTGGTTCACACCCTCAACGGAAGTCTCGGCGTCGAGCGCGACATGGGCCTTATCTTCGGTAGTGCAACCGGGCGGGTTGAACACAATATTTACGGCGATGCGGAGCTGTCGTCCGGAGGCACGGTCACTCAGAAAGACCGCGACAATACCTATGCCAGCGTCACATTGCGCGGCGGCTTTTCCTTGTCCCCCGCAATCAAACCCTTCACCGAAGTGGAACTGGGCAAGCGCATCTTCGACGAGAAAATGGACAACAACGGATACGAGCGCAGCGGATCGCAATTTGCGCTGCGCGGCGGCATGATGCTGGATATGGGCGAGAAGCTGAACGGCGAATTTGCCGCCGGTTACATGCGTGCCAACAGCGACGATTCCCGTCTCAGCGACATTAGCGGTCCTTCGATCAATGCAGCGCTCAACTGGTCACCGCTACGCGGAACCGACATGCGTCTCTATGCGCAAACAATTGTCGACACTTCGACCACGCCTGGCATTGCCGGATCACTCCTGCATTTCGCAAGCCTTGATGTGACCCGTCGCATACGCTCCGACCTGAGCCTCAACGGCAGGCTTGATGCCAATATCCGGCAAAACAAGGATGGCACCGGAACCGATTACACAATCGGCGCGCAGATCGGCGCAACCTACTGGATCAATCGTTTCGTTGGGCTGGATGCACGCCTGCGTCACGAATTCCTGACAAGCAGGATATCTGACCGCGAGTATACAGCCGACAGCGTCTATCTCGGCGTGAAGGTTCAACGCTAAAGCGTTTCCAGCAAAAGTGCGTAGCGTCTACGCGGGGAAACCAGTTCACTGGACTGATTTCTTATCCCGCTTCGATGCGTTGGATAATGCGTAAAGATAAACAGATAGAACGGCATCCCTTTCGGGATGCCGTGTCGTGGTCGGCCTAAGCGAGCCAGAACAGAATACACGCCATGCCGAACCCCAGAAGCCCGATGAGGGTTTCCAGGACAGTCCAGGTTTTCAGCGTTGTCTTGACGTCCATATTGAAGAAACGTCCAACGAGCCAGAAACCGGAATCGTTGACATGGGAGAGCATGACCGACCCTGCAGCAAGGGCGATCACCACCGCCGCAGTCTCAAGTCCGTGATATCCGGCCGCCTGAACCGCAGGCTGAACAAGTCCGGCAGCAGTTATCAGCGCCACCGTTGCCGACCCCTGCGCAACGCGCAAGATCGTTGCTATCAGGAAGCCCGCCACGATAACGGGCAGTCCGGTATTGGCGAACGCATTTGACAAGGCGTCACCGATACCGGAAGCACGCAGGACGCCACCGAACATTCCGCCCGCGCCTGTAATCAGAATGATGGAACACACCGGACCGAGCGCCGAATCGAGAATGCGTTCGACACTGGCCAAGTCCCTGCCGCGCCGGGGTCCCAGCACATAAGATGCCACCAGCACCGAAATCAGAAGAGCGACCGGTGTCGATCCGATCATCCGCGCAAGTTGATACCAGTCGGCCTGGGCGTTTACCCAACCTTGTGCACGGGCGAAATCCAGACCCGTATTGATGAAAATCAGAACCAGCGGCAACAGGAGAAGCAATATGACCAGGCTGGAGCTTGGAGGATTTAGAGCCTCTTCTGCGTTCTTCCCGGCATCAAAACTCTCAGGGATAGGAAGATTGATCCGCTTGCCGATCCATGCGCCGAAAAGGTGCCCGGCAATAAACCAGACAGGTATGACGACCACGATCCCGACCAGAATGAGAAGCCCCACATCCGCACCCAACAGCTCGGATGCCGCCACCGGCCCCGGATGAGGCGGCACGAAAACATGCATCACCGAAAAAGCTGCGGCGACCGGAATACCGTAAAGAAGCAGGCTTCCCTTGAGGCGCCGCGCGACGGTGAAGACGACGGGAAGCATCACGACCAGTCCCGCATCGAAAAAAATCGGAAAGCCGAAGATGAGCGATGCGATGCCAAGCGCCATGGGGGCGCGTTTTTCGCCGAACCGCCTGATGAGATCATCGGCAAGCGCCTGCGCGCCGCCGGATATTTCAAGCAACCGGCCCAGCATCGCACCGAGACCGACCAGAAGCGCTACGCCGCCGAGAGTAGAACCGAAGGCGGAAGTGATTGTCGCCAGAATATTGCCTGCCGGAATGCCGGTCGCAAGCGCTGTCAGGAGGCTGACGATTATAAGCGCTACGAACGCATGGACGCGAAACCGGATGATGAGTAAAAGCAACAATAACACAGCGCCCACCGCGATGGAGATGAGCGCGCCTGCCCCCATCGTCTGCTCGAATTCCTGCATGCGATTCTTCCTTATGATGGGGAGAAAACTTGTTTGATCGATCGTATCGTGAAAGGGTTTCACACTTTTCGGGATACGTTCTAGGTCAAATACCTATTGTCATTGTCGAAAAAAGCAAGTTTCACCGGAGCTCGCCCACAACCATAAAAAAACGCCCCCTTTGCAGGGGGCGTGACCAGAGTTCAGGCAGGTTTATATCAAGCAGGCTTGATAGTATTCAGCAGATTGCCGATTGAGCTTTCAACCGAAGGCCGAATGTCGTTGCGCCACAGCGCAAACGCGACGTTGGCTTCAATGAAGCCCGCCTTGGAGCCGCAGTCGAATGTCAGGCCTCGATAATCGAAACCGAAAAATTTCTGGGCATCGGCAAGCTTCAGCATCGCATCCGTGAGCTGGATTTCGTTGCCGGCCCCTTTTTCCTGCTTGCTCAGAAGCTCGAAGATTTCCGGCTGCAGAATATAGCGACCGTTAATATAGAGATTGGACGGTGCCGTACCCTTGGCAGGCTTTTCGACCATCTGCGTGATCTCGAAACCGCTACCGATGGCTTCGCCTTTGCCGACGATGCCATATTTATGGGCTTCCTCCGGATCGCATTCCTGCACGGCAATGACGTTGCCGCCAGTATTTTCGTACAGCTCGACCATTTCCTTCAGGCAGCCCTTCTTCGACTGCATGACCATGTCCGGCAGCAAGAGAGCAAAAGGTTCGTCGCCGACGAGTTCACGAGCACACCAGACCGCATGACCGAGACCAAGCGGCACCTGCTGACGGGTGAAGCTGGTCGTTCCCGGCTGCGGCTGGATATCTTGAAGATGCTCCAGTTCAGCAGTCTTGCCGCGTTCGGCAAGCGTGGAATATAGCTCTACCTGTGCATCGAAATAGTCTTCGATGACCGCTTTGTTTCGCCCGGTGACGAAAATCAGATGCTCGATACCTGCTTCGCGCGCCTCATCGACCACATACTGGATGACGGGCTTGTCCACGACAGTCAGCATTTCTTTGGGAATGGATTTGGTGGCGGGCAGGAAGCGGGTGCCAAGACCTGCAACAGGGAAGACGGCCTTGCGAATTTTTCGGATAGAACTCATTCCTCTCCTCGATTTCACTATTTCAGATTTGCTATCAAAGCATTGAAACGACTGAATTTCAAATAAGGCCTTTTCATTAAAGAACGACGAAATTGCGTGGCTCATCCCATCACATTCAATGACCCGACCTTAATGTTGCTTGATTCAAAAACTTTTCGAAATTTCGGGCAATTTTTCAAGCAAGCCCGCGATGGTAAACCAATTGCTAACCGAGAGGTTCTAATTTGATCGTTCAACGGTTCGATCCGGAATTTTCTGCTGGCTCAAATTCAACACAGGATGGTATTAATTGACTAATGCAATCCGGAGCGCGCAGAATCCAGATCGAAGGGAAACGCGCCGGTATCGGCTAAATTTGATTGCAGAAGGGAAACACAGAATGCTGCGATTTCCATTCACGGTGGGCCAGACGCTGAAGCTGAAAGCAGCTACAACGGTTGCGATAGCTGTGCTTGCCTCCACACTGACAACCGGCTCCGCATTGGCCGATGCAAAATTTCGCCAATGGGTCGCCAGTTTTCGCCCTGTCGCTATAAAGGCAGGTGTTTCGCCTTCCACTTTCGATCGCGCATTCCGCGGTGTCGATGCACCGGATCCGGTCGTGTTGCAAAAGGCACGCTACCAGCCTGAATTTACCGAACCTGTCTGGAACTATGTCGATAACCGCGTGAACGAGCAATCCGTCTCGGTCGGCCAGAACATGGCCCGCAAATGGGGACCATGGCTCCAGCGCATCGAGCAGCGTTTCTCGGTCGATCGCAATATCCTGCTCGCCATCTGGTCGATGGAAAGTAATTATGGCGAAATTCTCAAGCGCGATGACGTGATGCGCGACGCCGTGCGTTCGCTGGCGACACTCGCCTATGCGGACCAGCGTCGCGCCAAATATGGCCGCACGCAGTTAATTGCCGCGATGAAGATTCTCCAGACCGGCGATATCGACCGCGGTCATCTTTCCGGCTCCTGGGCCGGTGCGCTCGGCCACACGCAGTTCATCCCGACCAGCTATCAGGCCTACGCAGTCGATATAGACGGTAACGGCAAGCGCGACATCTGGAACTCTGTTCCCGATGCGCTGGGCACGGCGGCAAATCTGCTACATCGCAATGGCTGGCAACCGGGCCGTAGCTGGGGCTACGAGGTAGCTCTACCACAGGGACGCAAGTTCCCTTCCGGCTCGCTTTCGATCGCCGAATGGCAGAAAATCGGTCTCGTTCGCGCTAACGGACGCGCCTTCCCCGATCCTAACGAAAAGGCAACGCTGAAAGTGCCGGATGGTCGTCAGGGCCCGGCATTCCTGATGACGAAGAATTTCTTCGTGTTGAAGCGTTACAATAATGCCGACAAATATGCGCTCGCTGTCGGCCTCCTCGCGGACCGCATCGGCGGTTATCAGGGACTGCGTCAGGATTGGAACCGTCCATTTACGCCAATCACCATGAACGAGCGCCAGGAGCTGCAAACGCATCTGAAGGCGCTCGGCTATTATGACGGCAATATCGATGGCAAGATCGGCTCCACCTCGCGGGCAGCTATTGAAGCCTTCCAGCAGCGCAACGGACTTCAGCCGGACGGCCATCCGAGCAAGGAAGTCCTGTCGGTTCTGCGCCGTCGTTAAACTGTCGGATTGATCGAATGGAGCGCACTTTACCAAAAGTGCGCTCCATTTTGTTTTTCAAGATTGCCAAGCTATTATGCAAGCCATGAAGACGAAACGGATGCGTGGAAATCGGACTGTGACCAAGCTTGTGAAAGCTTTCAGCATCGTGCTGGCGGTGACAGCGCTGCTGTTTTCAGACATCGCCACGGCATCCGCACAGGAACGGCCGAGAACGCTTTTCGATCTATTGTTTGGCTCCCGGCAGGCGCAACCACAGCGTCAATATGAGCAACGTGCCCCGCAACGCGCCCGACCCAAGGCGAAGCGCCCCAAGTCAGCTTCTCCCGCTTCACGCCCGACACCGCCGCCAGCGGCAAGCCCCGCGGTCGAATTCGTCGAGAAAAAGCCGGATGCAAAGAAAGTCCTTGTCGTCGGCGACTTCATCGGCAACGGCCTGGCCGAAGGCCTTGATGTTGCTTTCGCATCCGACGCCGACCTCCAGGTCGTGACCCGGATAAACGGCTCCTCAGGCTTTGTGCGCAACGACCATTTCAACTGGCCCGAAAATATCGGCAAGATACTGGAGGAGGAGAAGCCCGCTGCAGTTGTAGTCATGATCGGCTCCAACGACAGGCAGGCGATCACCGAGAAAGGCGCAAGCCTGCCGCCCCGGTCCCCGGAATGGAATGAAGAATATCAAAAGCGGGTCACTGCTTTCATCAAAGTCATCAACGACAAGCACTTTCCTCTGGTGTGGATCGGCCAGCCGCCCTTCCGCCCGAAAGGCATGTCACAGGATATGCTGGCGCTCAATGAAATCTATCGCACAGCTACCGAAAAGGCTGGCGGCAAATTCGCCGATGTCTGGGACGGTTTTGTTGACGAGGACGGAAACTTCACGCAAACCGGTTTCGATATTAACGGTCAGACCGCGCGTTTGCGCGGTAATGACGGCATCAACATAACTTCAGCCGGCAAGCGCAAGCTCGCCTTCTATGCGGAAAAGCCGCTTCGTGCCTATCTCGGCGGCGCGAAGGAAGAAGACCAGCCACTGCCCGCGGTCGGCGCGCATGATCCATCAAAACCGGTGGACCGCGTGGCGCCGGTCAGTATTCGCGACATCGACAAGGATCAAAGCGGCGTTCTGCTCGGTGGTAGCCTTGCGCGCCCGCAAGCCACGCGCCCAGCCCGCACTGAAATCAAACCGTCACCTGGAAGAGCCGACGATTTTTCCTGGCCGCAGAAGAACGCAAATCCCTAGTTATTGGGCCGCACCAGCTCGATTAAGCTATTGTTTGATCAGTACCCAGCGGCTTTCTCTATCCAATATGATTCCAATTGCTACATTCCGCTCTGTTCACAGGAGCGCTCACATCGTCTATCAGAAGGCACAGTCTGCCTGAAAAGGCGGTACGGGAAGGACGCTCCTCCTCGCCCAGGCGAGGTTGTCTTTCAGCGTCGGCCAACCACAAGAGGCGTTTGAATGAACATCGCATCAAAGCCTTCTGCCGATCCACATCGGGAGGAGGCCCCCCATCTTGCACGTAACCTGTCCAACAGACACCTGCAACTGATCGCCATTGGCGGCGCGATAGGCACCGGCCTTTTCATGGGCTCGGGCAAGACCATTTCGCTGGCTGGCCCGTCGATCCTGCTTGTCTATGCAGTCATTGGCTTCATGCTGTTCTTTGTTATGCGCGCGCTGGGCGAAATCCTGCTGTCCAACCTCGAATATCGTTCCTTTGCGGATTTCGCAGGCGATTATCTTGGGCCATGGGCGCAGTTCTTCACTGGCTGGACCTACTGGCTATGCTGGATCGTGACGGGCGTGGCCGATGTTGTTGCCGTATCGGGCTATGTCTCATTCTGGTTCCCGGAGCTTGCGCTTTGGGTACCAGCGCTCGGGCTGATCTTCACGCTTCTGGCGCTCAATCTGCCGACAGTGCGCAATTTCGGTGAAATCGAATTCTGGTTCGCCCTCATCAAGATCGTTGCTATTGTCGGGCTGATCGTTGCTGGTGTGTACATGCTCTCGACCGGCTTTACGCTTCCGAATGGCAGTCAGGCATCCGTTGCCCATCTATGGAACCATGGCGGGTTCTTCCCCAATGGTTTCCTTGGCTTCGTTGCCGGTTTCCAGATCGCGGTTTTCGCCTTCGTTGGCATTGAGCTCGTCGGCACCGCCGCCGCTGAAACCAAAGACCCGGAGCGCAATCTGCCCAAGGCAATCAATTCCATCCCGATCCGCGTGGTACTGTTCTATCTTGGTGCGCTGTTCGTCATCATCACCGTCATCCCGTGGGATCAGGTCGATCCGAATTCAAGCCCGTTCGTCGCTATGTTCTCGCTCGCCGGTCTCGGCATCGCAGCCCATGTCGTGAATTTCGTCGTGCTGACTTCGGCAACGTCGAGCGCAAATTCCGGCATCTACTCGACCTCGCGCATGATCTACGGTCTTGCCACTTCCAAACTCGCGCCGAAGGCGCTCGGCAAGCTGAACAAGCGGAAAGTACCGGTCAATTCGTTGTTCTTCTCGTGCGTTTTCCTGCTCGCAGGCGTAGTTCTGCTTTATGCTGGCCAGAGCATCATCGAAGCCTTCACCATCGTCACGACGATCTCGGCGCTGCTTTTCATCTTCATCTGGTCGATCATTCTGGCGTCTTATCTGCAATATCGCCGCAAGCGCCCGGACCTGCATGAAAAGTCCACATTCAAGATGCCGGGCGGACGTGCCGCCGTTGTAATGGTCTTCGCCTTCTTTGCTTTCATCCTCTGGGCACTGGCGCAGGAACCCGACACCGCAGCCGCGCTGAAAGTCACCCCGCTCTGGTTCGTGCTTCTCGCCGTCGCGTATCTGGTGATGAAGTCGCGACGCAGCCAAGGCTAAAAACAAAAAGCCCGCCAATCTGGCGGGCTTTTCATTTCTATAGGCCTCTCTTAGCGCGGCAGAACCGAACTCCCCATCAGATCAGCATCTATAGCGTGCGCTGCCTGACGGCCTTCCCGGATGGCCCAGACGACCAGCGACTGACCCCGGCGCACGTCGCCTGCGGCATAGAGCTTGTCGACATTGGTGCGGTAGTCATGCTCATTGGCCTTGACCGACTTTGAACCGCGGCGATCAGTTGCGACATCGAGCCTGTCGCCCAGTTCCTTGACCACGCTGTCTTCGCCCGGACCGGCAAAGCCGATAGCGATGAAAGCGAGGTCAGCCTTGATGAAGAATTCGGAGCCAGCAATTGGCTTGCGCTTTTCATCAACCTGACAGCACTTCACATGGGTCAGGCGGCCTTCTTCACCGATGAATTCCAGCGTTGCGACCTGAAACTCGCGGGCAGCACCCTCAGCCTGGCTGGAAGAAGTGCGCATCTTGGTCGCCCAGTAAGGCCAGACGCTGAGCTTGTCTTCTTTTTCCGGCGGCTGCGGACGAATATCGAGCTGGGTGACATTGACCGCGCCCTGACGGAAAGCTGTGCCAACACAGTCCGAAGCCGTATCACCGCCACCAACGACAACGATGTGCTTGCCGCCCGCCAGGATCGGTGCCGAAGTCCAGGCAACGGATTCGATATTCTCGCGACCGACGCGACGGTTCTGCTGTACGAGATAAGGCATGGCATCGTGCACGCCTTCAAGATCGGCACCGGGAATGCCGGCGGGACGTGGCGTTTCGGAGCCGCCGCTATAAAGCACGGCATCATAGGTATCGAGAAGACCGCGCAACGGCTTGTCGACGCCGATATTCACACTGCACAGGAAGCGGACACCCTCGCCCTCCATCTGCGCGACACGGCGGTCGATGAGGTGCTTTTCCATCTTGAAGTCTGGGATGCCGTAACGCAAGAGACCGCCGGGACGGCTTTCGCGCTCATAGACATCGACCATGTGACCGGCACGCGCGAGCTGCTGCGCAGCGGCAAGACCGGCGGGACCTGAACCGATGATGGCGACCGACTTGCCGGTCTTGTTGGCGGCAGGCTGCGGCACAATGTAGCCGAGCTCATAGGCTTTGTCGCCCAGCGCCTGTTCGACCGTCTTGATGGCAACCGGCGTATCTTCGAGGTTCAGCGTGCAAGCTTCCTCGCAGGGCGCCGGGCAGACGCGACCGGTGAATTCGGGGAAATTATTGGTCAGATGCAGGTTGCGGATCGCCTGATCCCAGTTGTTGTTATAGACGAGATCGTTCCAGTCCGGGATCTGGTTATGCACCGGGCAGCCCGTCGGCCCATGGCAGAAGGGAATGCCGCAATCCATGCAGCGCGCAGCCTGCTTCTGCACTTCACCATCCGTCATCGGAATGGTGAACTCGCGGAAGTGGCGGATACGATCCGACGCCGGCTGGTACTTTGCTACCTGACGGTCGATCTCTAGAAAACCAGTTACCTTACCCATTCTTCTACTCCCCTCGGCCTGCGACCAGCGCATGGTCTGCTTTGCCGGAAGTTGCCCTGTCCGCCGCGTCATCTTTGACGCGCAGGCATGTCAGGGCGTTGTTATCTCTCACATGGCGAAGGGCGCCCGACCCGAAGGCCGGGCTCCACTTTTCAGGATCATGTCCTATTCAGCCGCGACACCGATCTGCATGCGCTCCATCTCTTCCAGAGCGCGACGGTATTCGACCGGCATGACCTTCACGAATTTGGGGCGATAGCTCTCCCAATTGTCGAGAATATCCTTCGCCCGCGTCGAGCCTGTGTAGTGCAGATGATTGGCGATTAGCTGCACCAGACGTTCCTCATCATGATGGGTCATATTGGCCGAAACGTCCACACGGCCCTTATGCATGAGGTCACCGCCATGGTGATGCAGCTTTTCGAGGATGTCGTCTTCTTCCGGAACCGGTTCCAACTCAACCATTGCCATGTTGCAGCGCTGGGCGAAATCGCCTTCCTCGTCAAGCACATAGGCGACGCCGCCCGACATGCCCGCCGCGAAATTGCGACCCGTCTGACCGATAACCACGACGACACCGCCGGTCATGTATTCGCAACCGTGATCGCCCACGCCTTCGACAACCGTGACTGCGCCGGAGTTGCGAACGGCGAAACGCTCGCCTGCAACGCCGCGGAAGTAGCACTCGCCTTCAAGCGCACCGTAGAGCACGGTATTGCCGACGATGATGGAATCCTCGGCGATGATGCGTGTATCTTCCGGCGGACGGATGACGATGCGACCACCCGAAAGGCCCTTGCCCACATAGTCGTTGCCATCGCCGATCAGTTCGAACGAGACGCCGCGTGCCAGGAAGGCACCGAAGGACTGGCCAGCCGTACCGCGGAGCGTAACGGCAATGGTGTCTTCCGGCAGGCCCTTGTGGCGGAACCGCTTGGCAACTTCGCCCGACAGCATCGCACCGGCAGAACGGTCGACATTCTTGATGCCGATGTCGATCTTGACGGGCTTGCGTTCTTCAAGCGCAGGCACGGCCTCGGCAATCAGCTTACGGTCGAGAACGTCTTCAATCGGATGATGCTGACGCTCGGTCCAGTGAATCTCGTGCTTCTCGGCCTCCGGCTTGTAGAAAATGCGGCTGAAATCGAGACCCTTGGCCTTCCAGTGGTCGATCATGGACTGCTTTTCCAGAAGCTCGGTCTCGCCGATGATCTGTTCCAGCTTGGTGAAGCCCATGGAGGCCAGCAACGCACGCACTTCTTCAGCCAGATAGAAGAAGAAGTTGATGACGTGTTCCGGCGTGCCCTTGAAGCGCTTGCGCAGAACCGGGTCCTGCGTCGCCACACCTACCGGGCAAGTGTTCAGATGGCACTTGCGCATCATGATGCAGCCAGCAGCAATCAACGGGGCCGTCGAAAAACCGAACTCGTCGGCACCGAGCAACGCGCCGATAACCACGTCGCGACCGGTCCGCAGACCGCCATCGACCTGCAGGGCGACGCGGGAGCGGAGCCCGTTCAGCACCAGCGTCTGATGAGTTTCGGCAAGGCCGATTTCCCATGGACTACCGGCATGTTTCAGCGAGGTGAGCGGCGAAGCGCCCGTGCCGCCATCATAACCCGATACGGTGATGTGATCGGCGCGTGCCTTGGCAACACCGGCAGCAACCGTGCCGACGCCCACTTCCGACACCAGCTTGACCGAAATATCTGCAGCCGGATTGACGTTCTTCAGATCGTAGATGAGCTGCGCCAGATCTTCGATGGAATAGATGTCGTGGTGCGGCGGCGGCGAAATGAGACCAACGCCCGGCGTCGAGTGACGGGTCTTGGCGATGGTCGCATCGACCTTGTGGCCTGGAAGCTGGCCGCCTTCGCCGGGCTTTGCACCCTGCGCGACCTTGATCTGGATCAGATCGGAGTTGACGAGATATTCCGTCGTCACGCCGAAACGGCCCGATGCAACCTGCTTGATCGCAGAGCGTTCCGGGTTTGGCGTGCCATCCGGCAGCGGATAGAAACGATCCGGTTCTTCACCGCCTTCGCCTGTGTTCGACTTGCCGCCAATGGCGTTCATCGCACGCGCCAGCGTGGTGTGTGCCTCGCGGCTGATGGAGCCGAAAGACATGGCGCCTGTTGAGAAGCGCTTGACGATATCGACCGCCGGCTCGACTTCGTCGATGGAAACCGGCTTGAGACCGCGCTCTTCGGCAAAGCGGATATCGAACAGGCCACGAATGGTCTTGGCCTGCGCCGACTTGGAGTCGAGCATGCTCGTATATTCGGTAAAGGTCTCCGGGTTCGAAGTGCGCACTGCATGCTGCAGCTTGGCAACCGCATCCGGCGACCACAAATGCGCCTCGCCGCGCATGCGGTAGGCATATTCGCCGCCGACTTCCAGCGCGGTTAGCAGAACCGGGTCGTTGCCGAAGGCATCGGTGTGACGGCGCACGGTTTCTTCCGAGATTTCGTCCAGGCCAACACCTTCGATGCTGGTGGCGGTACCGAAGAAGTACTTGTCGACAAAGCTCGACTGCAATCCGACCGCATCGAAAATCTGCGCGCCGCAATAGGACTGGTAGGTCGAGATGCCCATCTTGGACATGACCTTGAGAATGCCCTTGCCGATCGACTTGATGTAGCGCTTGACCACTTCATATTCATCGACTTCCGGTGGAAATTCGCGGCGGCGATGCATGTCGAGCAGCGTATCGAAGGCGAGATACGGGTTGATGGCTTCGGCACCATAGCCTGCAAGGCAGGCGAAGTGATGTATTTCGCGCGGTTCGCCCGATTCGACCACGAGGCCGACCGAAGTCCGCAGACCCTTGCGGATCAGATGATGATGCACGGCAGCAGTCGCCAGCAGAGCCGGGATCGGAATGCGGTCCGGGCCAACCTGACGGTCAGACAGGATAACGATGTTGTAGCCGCCATGAACAGCCGCTTCTGCGCGGTCGCACAAACGCTCAATGGCGCCATGCATACCGGCTGCGCCCTCACCCGTATTATAGGTGATGTCGAGCGTCTTGGTGTCGAAACGATCTTCCGTGTGACCGATGGAGCGGATCTTTTCCAGATCGCCATTGGTCAGGATCGGCTGGCGCACTTCCAGACGCTTGCGGCGTGAATTGCCGATAAGGTCGAAAATGTTGGGGCGCGGACCGATGAAGGAAACGAGGCTCATCACCAGTTCTTCACGGATCGGATCAATCGGCGGGTTGGTGACCTGCGCAAAGTTCTGCTTGAAATAGGTGAACAGCATCTTCGACTTGTCGGACATGGCCGAAATCGGCGTATCCGTACCCATCGAACCGATAGCTTCCTGACCGGTGGTCGCCATCGGGGACATCAGAAGTCTGGTGTCTTCCTGAGTGTAGCCGAAAGCCTGCTGGCGGTCGAGAAGGCTAACATCCTTGCGCAGCGCACGCGGCTCGACCGGATTGAGGTCCTCCAGAATGAGCTGGGTGTTAGCCAGCCACTGCTTGTAAGGATGCTTCTGCGCGATCTGCGACTTGATTTCTTCGTCGGAAACGATGCGACCTTCTTCCATATCAATGAGCAGCATACGACCCGGCTGAAGACGCCACTTCTTGACGACCTTCTTCTCGTCCACCGGCAAGACACCGGCTTCCGAAGCCAGAATGACGAAATCGTCGTCGGTCACGATGTAGCGGGCCGGACGCAGGCCGTTGCGGTCCAGCGTCGCGCCGATCTGGCGGCCATCGGTGAAGGCCACGGCAGCCGGGCCGTCCCATGGTTCCATCAGGGCAGCATGATATTCATAGAACGCACGGCGATCATCCGCCATCAGCTTGTTGCCCGACCATGCTTCCGGGATCAGCATCATCATCGCATGGGCGAGGCTGTAGCCACCCTGATGCAGGAATTCGAGCGCGTTATCAAAGCAGGCCGTATCCGACTGACCTTCGTAGGAAATCGGCCACAGCTTGGAAATGTCGTTGCCGAACAGTTCAGAGTCGACCGAAGCCTGACGCGCCGCCATCCAGTTCACATTGCCGCGCAGCGTGTTGATTTCGCCGTTATGCGCGACCATGCGGTAAGGGTGAGCCAAACGCCAGGACGGGAAGGTGTTGGTCGAGAAACGCTGGTGAACCAGCGCCACCGCGCTTTCAAAACGCGGGTCCTTCAGGTCCTGATAATAGGCACCGACCTGGTAAGCCAGGAACATGCCCTTGTAGACGACCGTGCGCGCCGACATGGAAACGACGTAGAAGCCGTTATCGTCGCCGTCGTTTTCCTGATAGATGCGGTTGGAAATGACTTTGCGCAGCACGAAAAGGCGCCGCTCGAAATCATCGTCCATTTCCAGCATCGGGTTGCGGCCGATGAAGACCTGAACATGGAACGGTTCGGTCGCAGCAATATCCGGCGCTTTCGACAAGGATGAGTTATCGACCGGCACTTCACGGAAGCCGATGAACTGCTGGCCTTCGGCAGCGACCACTTCCTTGACGATTTCTTCAGCGTGGGCGCGCAGCTTTGCGTCACGCGGCATGAACAGGTAGCCAACGCCGTAATGGCCCGGCTGCGGCAGGTCGATGCCTTGACGTGCCATTTCCTCACGGAAGAAGCGATCTGGAATCTGCACGAGAATGCCAGCGCCGTCACCCATCAGCGGGTCGGCGCCGACGGCGCCGCGATGGGTGAGGTTTTCCAGCATCTTGAGGCCGTTTTCCACGACCTCGTGCGACTTCTTGCCCTTCATATGGGCAATGAAGCCAACGCCGCACGCATCATGCTCGTTGCGCGGATCGTAGAGACCTTGAGCTGGGGGAACGCCCGCCGCCTTGGTTTTTCGCGTCGTTCGGATAGAAGCCGTCGTCGCAGCTTTGACCGTTCCGTTCTGTACGTTGTGAGAAACCACATGCGATACAGATGGCGTCAAATGCGTCATCGTCATTCCCTCCGTTTGGCCCTCTTCATGAGGCGCGCGATCAGTATATACCGAGATAGTGACAACCATCTCGCCGTTGTTCTAGATATATGGAAAGCCTTATCGACAAGGCGTTGGACGAGGTTCCAGACAAATGGCAAAGCCAAGCGGGCAAAGCCGGTGCGAGGAACAATGTTTTGCGCCTTATTCTCATCAGGCTCGGACAGACAACACTCAGCCCGCCAGATTAAGGCGCACGCGAATCTTCCCTGTCACAGTCGCAGCGCCGGTCACCGTCAGGCCGATGGCCCGCCAGCACGGCGCTTTTTCTGAAGCCGACGGCTAGGATATTCTATCCTTTTCGTCTGCATCAGCCTCTAATTGGACAGCATTGCTGTCCTAATTACGTATGACAGAATTCAAATTGCCTCACAAGATGGAAACGCAATTTTTCTCAGCACCTTCCGTAATAAAATATCAAAAGACGTGATTTTACTGGACTTTAATTGCGTACAGGCACCATTGCGTCAGTTTGGCGCGCCCTCGCCTTTTCCGAAAACGCCTAAAAATTGAGCAATTTGACAGCATTTTTCCAGCGCGTCAGGCCTTAACCGCTTCTGTCAGACAGTTTATAGACACATCGACTGTGCGAAAGCCTATTGAACTCATCCGGAGGAACACGTGCACTTTGCGTCAGACAATTGGGCAGGCGCCCATCCGAAAATCGCCGAAAGCCTTTCGTTGCATGCTGCAGGTTTTGCGGCAGCCTATGGCGCAAGCGAGATCGACAAACGTGTAGAGCAGCGCTTCAACGAGTTGTTCGAGCGCGAAGTCGCGGTGTTCTTCGTCGGAACCGGTACAGCCGCCAACTCGCTGGCGCTCGCCAGTGTCAACCGGCCCGGCGGGGTTTCGCTGGTGCACCGTGAGGCGCATGTGATCGAAGACGAATGCGGCGCGCCCGAATATTTTACTGGCGGCGCACGCCTGCATCCGATCGACGGTGCGCATGGTCGTATCGATCCTGAACTTCTCAAACGCGAGTTAAAGCGCTTCAACCCGGCTTTCGTTCATGCCGGGCAGCCCATGGCGGTCAGCATCACCCAGGCGACTGAAGTCGGCACGCTCTACCAGCCCGAACATATCGCCACCATTTCCAAGATCTGCCGCGATGCCGGTCTGCCGCTGCACATGGACGGCGCACGTTTTGCCAACGCGCTTGTTTCGCTGGACATGACGCCGGCAGAAATGACATGGAAACAGGGCGTGGACATCGTTTCCTTCGGTGGCACGAAAAACGGTTGCTGGTGCGCCGAAGCACTGGTCTTCATGGACCCGGCACGTGCCAAGGATCTGCCGTTCATTCGCAAGCGCGCGGCGCAGCTCTTCTCCAAGACCCGCTTTGTAGCAGCGCAGTTCGATGCTTACCTGCAGGATGATCTCTGGCTTGAACTGGCCCGTCATTCGAACGCGCTTGCAACGCGCCTCGCCGGTCATATCAATGCGTCGAGCCAGATGCGCCTTGCCTGGAAGCCGGAAGCCAATGAGGTCTTCGCCATCATGAAACAGTCGGTCTATGACCGTCTACGCAATGCGGGTGCAATCTTCTACGACTGGAACCCGCCGCATTCAGAAGTGAACCGCATCAGCGAGGGCGAAATTTTCGCCCGCTTCGTGACGAGCTTTGCCAATACGGAAGAAGATATCGACCGTTTCGCCGACTTGATCGCCTGACGCTCTTTAATATCTATGAAAAAGGCGGCGCATCAAGCGCCGCCTTTTCTTATTCATTATCCGCCGAGCTTAATGCGCGGTTTTCGCCTCAATCTGCTGAGCGCTGTCAGAGCCAGCCTTGGCGACTTCGATCTTGCGCGGTTTCATCTGTTCAGGAATTTCGCGCTTGAGATCGATGTGCAGGAGACCGTTTTTCAGGCTCGCACCGGCGACTTCAACGAAGTCGGCAAGCTGGAAACGGCGCTCGAAAGCACGCGAGGCAATACCACGATAGAGAACTTCACCGATATCTGAAGCATTCTCATCGGCCTTCTGGCCCTTGATGGTGAGCTGGTTGCGGTGCGCTTCGATTTCGAGTTCGCTTTCGGAAAAGCCCGCAACCGCCATCGTGATGCGATAGGTGTTCTCACCCGTGCGCTCGATATTATACGGCGGATAGGACTGGTTACCTTCCGGCGAAGCGAGCGTATCAAGCATGGTGAAAAGCCGATCGAAACCAACCGTGGAACGATAGAGCGGGGAAAAATCTACGTGACGCATGTGTTAGCCCTCCTTTAGAGCGACATGATGCTTGTTTCAGCATGATCTTTTCCGAAGAGCGCTGAGCCCATTCGGGATCATACAGGGCGGCGAAATTCCCTTATGGCGAATTCCTGGATGCCGGCGGCCCCTTCCAGGCGACCGCAAAACTCATTTGGGAACGGTTCTTTTTCATTTCAAGGCCGCACGCGCGTGGCGATCGCGAAACGAAGTCTACACGCGCTGTCACTTTGCGTAACAACTCCTGATCGATAGGGGCCTACATTTTGGGGGATCGGCCGCACAATGAACCCAAAATGAACATCATCTTTGGCGAGCGTTCAGCCGCTTGGGGCTAATGTCCCACCATGCCTGCTGCAAAGCAGGTTCACTGAAGGATCACGGTTATGAGAAAAGCTGTTCTCGCTTTTGCCGCACTTGCCACCGTCGCGACCGGTTTTGCGACACAATCCCTTGCAGCCGATAGCGGCCTGCGCGTTCAGATTCAGTACTATGATGATGACGGCTATCGTCCGCCGCGTCCTTACCCAGGTCCGCGTCCCGGTTGGGATGGTGGCCCGGACCGCCGCCCAGGCTGGGGCGACGATTATGGCCGTCGCGACATTATGGGACCGCGCCGTATCGCACGCTCGCTGGAACGCCGCGGCTATGATGTCGGCGACATACGCCTCAACCGCGACACCTATTTGGTCCGCGCCACAAGACCGAACGGTCGCCGCGTCATCGTCATGGTCGACGCCTATTCGGGCCGCATCGTCGGTGAGCGTCGCCCCGGCGGATACTGAGCACTTCTTTCTTCACATTTTTCGATAGGCCAGCCGGCGTAACGTCCCTTGCATCGGCTGTTCTTTGAGCCGGAAGTTCGTTCTCGAACTTCCGGTTACTTTTTATCATCAATTGTCCCATTATGCTGCCAGCACCTATCCCAACCCGAAACAGAAAGGCCCGCAATCGGATGTCGGAACTGCTTTTCGAAACCGATGCGAATCCGATTCCGCATGGGATAAAGGCCGGGCTGCTTGAAGCGAAGGGCGGTAAAACCCTGCGCTATGCCGTTCTGAAAGCCGAAACGAGACCGATACGGGGAACAGTGGTCCTGCTTCAGGGACGCAATGAGTTCATCGAAAAATACTTCGAAACCATGACCGATCTGAGCGCACGCGGGTTCACGGTCGTGACTTTCGACTGGCGCGGACAAGGTGGCTCGCACCGGCTGCTGAAAGATCGTCAGCGCGGCTATGTCCGCAGTTTCGATGACTATTGCGATGATCTCGACTTTGTCCTTGACCAAGTCGCTTTGCCTGACTGTCCCCCGCCTTTCTACATTCTCGGCCATTCCGCCGGTGCACTTGTTGCGCTTTCTTCGATGGGCAGGTTGACATCACGCATCAGCCGTATGGTGCTTTGTGCGCCCTTCATGGGGCTCGATGGGCAAAAACTCAGCGACGACAATGTACGCCGCATCGCATCCGCCTTTCGATGGCTTGGCCTCGGCCAGGTTTATGCCTCCGGTGGACGCAGACTGGCTTCGCGCCCCTTTGCTGGCAATCCGCTGACCAGCGACCCGGCACGCTTCATGCGCAATATGGAAGTTCCACGCCTTTATCCAGAACTGGCGCTTGGCGGGCCTACGGCACGCTGGTTATGGAGTGCACTCGAAACGGCGCGGCGCATAAATCAGCCAGACTTTTACAATGGGCTGACAGTACCCGTCCTCATCGTTGCCGCCGGTGCGGACCGCGTTGTTTCAACGCCGGTGATCGAACGTTTTGTGGCACGCACGCGCAATATCTCGGTGACGACGATTATCGGCGCCCGCCACGAAATGCTTCAGGAAGCTGACTTTTATCGTGAGCAGCTCTGGGCGGCGTTCGATGCTTTCATTCCCGGCTCGTCGGAAGTGGAAATCTTACCGGAGACCATTGAGCCAGCGATCTCCGGTTTTTAGAGCGCGCTTCGATCTGAATGAATCAGATCGGCGCTCTAATCTCTTCTATTTAAAGCATAATCTTATCGATCCTCGTTTCACTCCGGTCGGATTATGCTCTAATCATCCATTCAGCAGATCAAGAGCTGCCCTGTGCAATTCGGGAGTAGCTGCGGCGACAACGTCACCGCCCTTTTCCGCCGGGCCACCATCGCGTTGCGTCACCACACCGCCAGCCTGCTCGATCAGCGGAATGAGAGCAACGATGTCATAGGGCTGCAGACCAGCCTCAACCACGATGTCCGCAAACCCGCCTGCCAGCATGGCGAAGGCATAGCAATCAACTCCATAACGTGACAACCGCACAGCGCCTTCCAGACGATCAAATCTCTTGCGGCTTTTCCCTTTGAAGAGGGCGGGCGTCGTTGTGAACATTGTCGCATCAGCCAGAGCGGCATTCTTGCGTACGGACAGACGACGTGGCGTGTCCTCGCCGCCATTGCGCTCGAGATAAGCGCCATTGCCGTCGCTGTAGAACAGTTCGCCCGTGAAGGGTTGCGACATCATTCCCGCCTTGGCATCGCCATCAACAGTCAGGCCCAAAAGCGTACCCCAGACTGGCAATCCGGAAATGAAGGCACGGGTCCCGTCAATGGGGTCGATAACCCAGACATGACTGCGGTCGATATTCTCCGGCCCATATTCTTCCCCAAGAATACCGTGGTCGGGAAAAGCGCTGCCAATAACAGCGCGAATCGCGCGTTCTGCCGCCCGATCCGCTTCGGTCACCGGATCGAAGCCGACGCTATATTTGTTGTCTATTTCCGTCAGCCGACGAAAACGTGGAAGCGTTTCACGGGCCGCAGCAGCAGCCACTTCGGAAAAAAATGCCTTATCGATCAGCAACCCCGAACTCCTGTTTCCAAGACATGGTGCATACTTGTGCAAACCATGCTAATTTTGCCTACATAATGAGCATACTAAAATTCGCTCAAAAAATATGCGCATTTTCTTGACGTTCATACCATTCAGACGTAACTTAAATCCCAGACAGGTTTTCCTGTCGATGCCTTTCGGGGCATTTCCTCCCTAGTCTTTGACCGCGCTCGTATCGTTCGGGCGCGGTTCTTTTTATCTGGGAGCGTACTTGATGAAGCGCGTTATTCTGCGGCCAGAGGCGGCGCGATAAAGAGATCACCCGGCAGGGACGTCAGATCGCTTAAGAAACCATACAGATCGGCGCAAAGTGTCTCGAATCCTGCAAGCTTGTGCAGGTTCTGCTCGTTCACATAGAGACTGCGATTGATTTCTATCTGCAGTGCATGGCAGGCCATGGCGGGCCTCCCGTAATGCTCGGTGATGAATCCGCCTGCATAGGGCTTGTTGTGTGCAACGGTGTAGCCCAGATCCTGCAACAGATCGATCGCAGCCTGCGTTAGTCTTTCGCTGCACGACCGGCCAAAACGGTCACCAACAATGAAATCCGGGCGCGAGCCGACCTCACCGGGACGCACTCCTCCCGGCATTGAATGGCAGTCGATCAGAACCGCATAGCCAAAACGCTGGCGCGTGGACTGAAGCAGCACATCGAGCGTCTGGTGATACGGCTTGTAGAGGTCTTCGATGCGATAAAACGCTTCAGCAAGCGGGATGCGGCCCGGATAAATCAACTGCCCCTCACCGACCAGACGCGGCACCGTGCCAAGCCCGCCGGCAACGCGCGCCGATTGGCTGTTAACGAAAGGCGGCAGCGGCTCGGCGAACATACGCGGATCGAGTTCATAGGCCTCACGATTTACATCGAGAAATGCGCGCGGGAAATGCGCCTTGAGCAAAGGCGCCCCGAGCCGTGTTGCCGAAGCAAACAGTTCATCGACATAGCAGTCTTCAGAATGGCGTATGCTCAAGGCGTCTAGACGAGAGGCCTCAACGAACGAATGCGGATAATAGCGTCCGCTGTGGGGTGAATTGAAGACAAACGGAATGCGCTGTTCCGCCGGAGCGCATATCTCGAAGGGCGGTATCAGACTAAAATCGCGCTCCAAACTCATTCTTCACCCGTTTTCGACCGGAACACCCGAACCATCCGACGACGATCCTCACCAGTAACGCACCAAATTACGTCAGACGGCCCATGTGTGCAAATGGCTGGAAGCCGAATCTTCCGGCCTTTGCATGGCGTACATATGCGACAATCCTGTCACACTGAACAGCTTGTTGCCAAATACGCGCCATAACAATTAACATTCGCGCGAGCATTCATTCCATATTTACCAAAGAAGCGTTTTCTACGGTGGATATCGAGTCGTTAAGGGTCAGCTTTTGGGCGATGAACACGACACAGAATTCGGACGGAACAATGAAGAGAATCCTTCTAGCTGAAGATGACAATGATATGCGCCGCTTCCTCGTCAAGGCGCTGGAAAAGGCCGGTTATCACGTAACGCACTTCGACAATGGTGCGAGCGCCTATGAAAGATTGCAGGAAGAACCTTTCTCCCTTCTGCTGACTGATATTGTCATGCCGGAAATGGACGGTATCGAACTGGCACGCCGTGCCACAGAAATCGACCCGGACCTGAAAATCATGTTCATCACCGGCTTTGCCGCTGTTGCGCTCAACCCCGATTCGGACGCGCCACGCGACGCAAAGGTGCTTTCCAAGCCATTCCACCTGCGCGACCTGGTGAACGAAATCGAAAAAATGCTGATCGCCGCCTGAGGCGATCCGGCAGATTTGCGGCTCTTTGTTTTATCATCAACAAAAAGACGAAAAAACTTCAAAAAAGAGCATTGACGGGCGCAACGCGATATGGTGTATGCGCCACATCGAATGGGCGTGTAGCTCAGCGGGAGAGCACTACGTTGACATCGTAGGGGTCACAGGTTCAATCCCTGTCACGCCCACCATTCGATCTCCTTGAAATTGTTATGATAATTTGCACAAACTAATCGTTTACCCAAGAATGAGTTTAGCTTAGCAACAGGCCAGCAACTTCAAAATCATGATTGCTTTTTGGTACTTACGTAGACAAACGCCAACTCTTTAGCGCCGCTGATTTTCCTTCTAACGATCGGCATTCAATCGCAACATTAGTACGAGACTATCGGGTTTTAACTAAAAAGAACTCGGAAACGGTCGTCACTGACGCGTTGATTGGTCTGCCCCCACCAACATTCCAAACGGATCACCCCCTGGGGGCAGACCACGAAAGGCGGTGAAGTCAAGCGTGACTTGTTCATCGACAATGGCGGTTATGCGACCGACGCGGCATTGGTGAATACATTTCCCTATAGGAACCACATACATTGCTTTGCAGGAATGGATTTAAAACAATACGATTGATGAATGCGTTGCGCGGTTTCGCAGCGCCAAAAGCATGAAAAAGTTGGTCCAAGAAAGTTACAGAATGAAGCGAGGATGGCGGGTGGATATGGACCACACTGACCTCGCTTTTCTAGATATGAAAAATGAATAGCTTCGATCCGCTCGATTGGCTTCTCCCAACCCCCTAAGCCACTTCGCTCAAGGTTGGCCTTTAATTCAACTCACAACGCTCATATCTTGGAACTCACGTCGGGCACCATCGGCTGGCCACGTATGGTATCAGACAGGTTCATTTGCATGAAAATGTTCCGCAATTTTTGAACCCGTAGCGTACCAGACATCATCATAAGTACGAGTATGGGCGAGAAATTGATCCAGGATTCGACTCCGCATTGGCCGTCCGCTTACTTGAGGATGGAACACGGTAGTGGTAACACCGCCCCATTCGTGTGTCTGTTCAAACTCATCCTTCCAAATGCTCAAAACCGATTCACGGCTGAACAGCGGATTGCTATCGTAGCGATTGCACATGCCATAATTCCAATCATCGAAACTGAAGTTGACTGGAATCTCGATTGGTCCCGCACCATCCGGAAGCGCATGGCGGTAAGGACGAATATCGTCGCGCCAAGAGCTCGAATATTCGATACCGCGTGACCGCAATAACTGAAGCATCTCGACATAGGAATCTCCACCGGGGGCACGATAACCCTTGGGGCGAATGCCCAGAACGCGCTGCATCACCTCAATGCCGCGATCCACCTCCTCGATCATCAAATCGATATTGCCCGGCTCCGGGCGGAAGTGGAGATATCCGTGATGCGCGATTTCATGTCCTGCCACCAAGATGGTCTCACACATCTCCGGATAGGTCTCGACGCTCCATCCGGTTACGAAAAACGTCGCCGGAACTTCATGTCGCTTGAGAATTTCCAGAATTTTTGGCACGCCAATACGAGGCTCGTAACCGCCATAAGAACGCGTGACTAGACGTGTCTGGTTTTTGGGATCCATGGCCAGCCAGACGGATTCGGTATCAATATCAAAAGCCGTAAACAGTACGGACTTTTTGCCTTCCGGCCAGGGAAATTCGGGAGCAGGACCGGACAGATTGCCGGGCACTGTTTTGATGACGTCATAGAAGGAGCTATCGGCCACGTTCATTATTCCTATTGATTTTCATGTACGGTTGATTGATGCATCTCCCTAAAAAGCTTCAGGGAGCGAGAAATGGCGATAAACGAAACGGATCTGCGGGCTCTGAGAGTCTTCATCGCCATTACGCAGTCTGGTGGCTTCGCGAAAGCGCAGAACGATCTCAATTTAAGTCAGCCCACTATTTCGAACATGATCGCCGGTCTGGAAGAAAAAGTCGGATTTCGTGTGTGTGATCGAGGCCGTGCCGGATTCAAGCTGACGGTCAAGGGCGAAGAGCTTTATCGATTGGCTCACACGCTTTTTGCCTCATTTGAAACCTTCAACACCGAAGTCGCAAATCTTCGAAAGGAACTCATCGGAGATCTGAATATCGGCTTCACTGACGATGCACTCGGGTTCTCTTCGCCTTTCATGGATGGTCTGTTGAAATCCTTCTGCCATTCCGCTCCCAATATCCGTTTGATTTTTGCGGAAGGTGACCGTGCGCATCTTGAACAAAAATTGCAGGAAACCAGAATTGATCTGCTTATCGGCCACCTCGATAATAGCGAAAGATACTTCCAACAAAACCTCTATGCCGATGAATACTCACTCTACGCCGCGCCAAATCACTATATATTCGGAAGCTTTGGGACTTCATCAGAGCTTCTCGGCAACGCAAAGTATGTGCGCAGAGCTTTTCCCTGCACTGCCGAAATAAAGTGCCTCTCGGAGGTTTCCGTTTCCGCGATTGCACATTCAACTCCAGCGTTGATTTCTCTTCTGAAGACGGGGCACCTTATAGGCTTTCTGTCATCCAAAGCAGCAGCCGAATATGTCCTGCGTGGTGAATTGATGGAGATAAAGGTTCCGGAGATGCATTATCGGAAAACGATCTCCGCATTTCGCAGGAAGAACAGTAAACCCAATCGTCTGGTCCGTACTTTCCTATCCCATCTGGAAGAATTTCATGCGACGAACAAACATCTTGTCGAAGACAAGTGAATGTACCACCGAGCGGGAAGCATTGCCCATCAGACAAGGCCTGATGAGCAACTGACGCCTATTCTTCGACAATCGACAGGGTCTGATCACCTTCCGTGTAGTGCATCGCATCCAGATAGGCGAGGAACTCATCGACCTGGTCGCCGACAAGGCGACCGAATAAAGAGCCATATTCGCGGCCAAGCTCCGAACGGATTTCGGCAGCGTCATACCCCACTTCAACTACGCCCTGATCAGGGCGCACAGCCAGATAACCGGGATAGAGCGAGCACACAGCCGATTCCAGCGTGTCGAGTTCCTTTGACTTCGGCAAGTCGAAAGTGCTGCAACGGCCAGTCCAGTTGCTGTGGCTTTTCAATTTCGTATGGAGCGGCAGGGACTGTTTGAAAATTGCCGTCGTTAATGGCGCTGTGTCTTCGAACAGTTCGACGTAAACTGACCTCTCACCAATACTAACTTTAATCATTGTCGTTACTCACCACGGAACATTTCAATCGGAATGGAGCCTTTTGAATCAGTCTGAGCAAATGCAGCCAACAACTGATCTACATTGTCATCGACACAGCCGATCAACGAAGCATAGCCATTGACCACACGTGCATGCAGAGGCTGGTCACGATCCTGCGCAACACCATAACTCACCGCAAACATGCCACGCTCGGGACGAAAGCTGATCTGGCCGCGCGACAGAAACGAGGTCGGGTTTTCGACCTTGTCACAAAGATGTGCCAACTCATCGATCTTCATGTAAATCTGCTGGCCGCTCCACCGTGCGTGGCGGATCGGACCATGGACTGGCAGATGGTTCCACAGAACCGCAATGTTTTCAGGTGCTAGATCGTTAAACAGCGTTGCCGATCCAGTGATGTCGCCAATCTTGAAGTGCAAGCGCCGTGTCATCTGTTTGCTCCCGTCATTGAAATGCGGCCCTTGCTTTGGCCGGCGTCGCAAGCCGCCTTGATGTGTGCTGCAACTTCCGACGTGAAGTTCCTGATACGTGCAAAGGGGGTCACATATGACGGACCGGTTGCATTGCGGTGTTCCGCGTGATCATGGGCCAGAAGCAGCTCTGCTGTATGGTTGTAATAGTCTGGCAGTTTGGCCCATATTTCGGGCTTGTATGTCGAGTTACGCTTCTCGATTGGGCGCAGGCAGATCATTCCTGGATACATGGAAATAACTGGCTGCTCAGCTTCCTCGATGGCGAGCACGCGGGCATCATCAAGTCGCGCGTGCAGTGCTGGCCCGCACCAGCTCGAACGCTCGAAGCTGAGGTCAAGTTCTGAAATTGCCTGCATGGCTTCGACGGTCTTTGGCGCCCATTTGTCCAGCAATTCAACTTCAAATGTCCTACCGTCTATCGTTATGGAACTCATCATATTTGGATCCTAAAAGCTGACTTCTTTACCTTCATCGATGGTGATCGTGCTCAGCCCCTGGTCGCCCATGCCAAATTGTTCAAGCAGGGTCTTGTACGTTCCATCGGCGAGCAGTTCTTCAAGTGCCGCCTTGACGGCATTGCGCATTCCGGTGCCAGAGCGGGCAAAGGCGAACCCGTACAGCTCTTCGAACAGAGGTTTGCCGATACCGACAAACATGTTCTTTGGGTCAGTCGCCCAATAAGGGAGTTTTTCAGCACCAATCACGCCAGCAAACACGCGCCCCTGCTGAATTTGCAACTTGGTGTCTGGAAGGCCTTTTGTGCCGATAATCACAAGTTGTTTGTCAGCCGGACAAAACTTTTCGCTCCACTGGGCAAGCTGCTTGAAATAGGTGGTATGTTCCGGCACGCCGATGGCTTTGCCACACAGATCGACCTCTTCCTTCATCGTCCCAACATTATCCTTGAGCGTGTAGAAGACCGGGCCGGTTTTCAGATAATCAACGAAACTCAACTTCTGCTGCCTGCTGGGCACGTCGCTGATATGAGAGCCGAGCATGTCGATGCGTCCGGAATCCAGCGCAGGAATGAGCGACGGCACGTCCATTTCCTGGAATTTGAGTTCAAGGTTCATTTTCTTGGAAAGTGCTTTGACGAGCTCAACGTTAAAGCCGGTCAACTCACCACTCTTGAGATCGTGAAACTCCATGGGCGGTGAATTCGTTTCAGTACCCACGTTCCAGAAGCCGCGCTGCCTGATCTCGGATGTAACGACGTCAGCCGACGTCGCACTTGCCGTATGGACCGACACAATCGTTGCAGCAGAAAGGCCCAATATTTTAGCAACCGTCTTAAGGCACTGTGTTACCTTCATTTTATTCCCCTTTTATCGAAGTACCGTTGATATGAAATTGCTGGTTCTCTCATTGCTTGGCGCATAGAGAATACGTTCGGGCGGGCCAGTCTCGACGATCGAGCCCTTGTCCATGAAGATCACATTGCTCGCGACTTCCCGGGCAAAGCCGAGTTCATGCGTGACAACGATCATCGTCATTCCGGATTCGGCGAGCTTGCGCATAACGATCAACACTTCTGCCACGAGCTCAGGGTCAAGTGCGGATGTCGGTTCATCGAAGAGCATAACTTCCGGGTCCATGGCCAAAGCGCGGGCGATTGCAACACGCTGCTGCTGGCCACCCGACAATTGGATGGGATAGGCAGACGCTTTTTCCCTGAGACCAACTTTCGCAAGCAACTCGTATGCCCGCTGCTCTGCATGACGACGTGAGAAACCTTTCACGTGCATGGGAGCTTCGATGATGTTTTCCAGAACAGTGAAATGGGGAAAGAGATTGAAGCGCTGAAACACCATGCCTAGTTTGGCACGCTGCGCGACAATTTCCTTCGCGGAACGCTCGACAAGCTTTCCGCCTTTCTCGCGCCATCCCTGTATGGATCCATCGACCCATATCAGCCCTTCTTCCGCTCGCTCAAGCTGGTTGATACAACGCAGAAGTGTGCTTTTACCGGAGCCGGACGGCCCTATGAGGCAGGTAATGTCACCTTGAGCAATCTCCAGATTGATATTGTAAAGCACCTGCGCCGAGCCGAAGTATTTATTCAATCCGCGAATGACTATTTTTGACGCGCTCATGATTTACGCCTTACTATCTTCGATTACCAAAACGGAATTATTGTTCTTTCTAGAAGATTTCCCGAGGTAATATTCTACATAGTGCTGACCGATAGTAAGCAGACTTACCAGAAGAAGATACCAAAACGTTGCAACTATAAGCAGTTCCATAATGTAATTATTGACGTAATAGATACGCTGCGCGGCATTTAATATTTCAGAATACTGAATGGCACTAGCCAGAGAGGTAGCTTTCACCATGCTGATAAATTCATTGCCAACCGGAGGTACGATCGCTCTCAGCGCTTGGGGGAGGATGATGCGTCGCATCGCCAAGCCTCGCCCCATGCCCAGTGCATCGGCTGCTTCGGCCTGCCCCATGTCCACCGACATGATGCCCGCTCTGATCACTTCCGCCGTATAAGCACTCTGGCAAATGCCGAGACCCAGTAATGTCGCCACGAATGGCGTCATCAGTGTAACTGTGGACACTTCAAACAAATATGGAACAGCTATAACGGGCCAGATTAGCGCAAGATTGAACCAGAGGAACAGTTGCAGGAGCTGTGGGCTGCCACGAAAGATCCACATGTAAACGACAGCAACCCAACGTGTAACGGGATTGTCCGACATACGCATCAACGCGAGAAGCAATCCAAGAACAAGACCGACCGCCATGGCCAGAGGCGCCATGATGATCGTCTTCAGCAGGCCGCTTAAAATAGTTTTCGCTGTCAAATATTCTCTGACAACACTCCAATCGATCTTGGCATGCGCAAATGATTGAAAAAGAATAACGCACATTGCTAGAATGATTAACGCGGAAATATATCTCAATAAATGCTTGCTTCGCACTCTCTCCAGACTGATGAGACTATCGTAATCAATCCGTTTCACTCTCGCGCTCCCTTGGTATTACACATGGCGACATCCCCTAGGTTTCTTTCCGGCTGACCTTTTAATCGGATTATGATTAGAAAATACGTTCGTTAAATACAGCGATCAAAATCGTTACATTTGGTTATCCAAATGTATTCGTCGCCACTAATGTGCATGAATGGGGTAGTAGCTGTCCGCCTCCTCGAAATCCGGCAAGTTGGCCAGAGCACTCCGCGAACTCGGGCGCATCGAGCAGACACTGTTCTTGATCGAAGGTATTCCAGCTCGGCTTTTCACCGACGTTGTCAGGCCGGACTCAACAAGGGCGAAGCAGCTCATAAACTCAAACGCGCGGTCGTTTTCCACGAACGCGGCAAAATCCGTGATCACTCCTACGACAGCCAGGCGTTCCGTACGTCCGGACTCAATCTGATCGTGAGCGCAATTGTTTACTGGAGTACCGTTTATCTCAGTCGGCCGCCGCACATTTTTGCGACAACAAGCCGGAATATTCCAGACGAGTTATTGAAACATATCTCGCCACTCAGTTGGGAACACATCAATCTTACCGGGATTTATTCCTGAGATGCAGAGCAAGCAACACATGACAGACGGCTTCAGACCCTTGCGCTATACAATGAAGCTTCCGGTACGTGGGAGGATTACGTTGATGTTTGGCTGACAATCCAGAACACCAAACAAAACTCTAAAGCTAGCCTCTCTGTGGCGGCCGTCACTTTCGCCTAACGAACCCCCGCCGTTTGCACCTTGTAAGAGCTTGCTATGTCCGAGCAGAACCTGAATGACCCTAATATCGGTGTCGTCCGCCAGAAGGTGAGTGGCAAAGTTGTGCCGTAATGTATGTGGGCTGACACGCTTGTGGATGCCGGCAACTTCGGCGACCTCCTGCACCACACAATGCAATTGCCGTGGCGAAATCGGCTCGGTGCGGTTGCGCCCTGAAAACAGCCAGCCATGGAGCAACATGACGCCGCGCCGCTTTCCTTCACGCCACCACAGCCGCGAAAGTTCGAGGAGTTGCGGCGAGAGCATGGCGTTACGGTCCTTGCGTCCCTTGCCTTGTTCGACCCGGATCAGCATGCGGGTTGAGTCAATATCGTCGACTTTGAGATGCGCAAGCCCGCGCCATAAGCGACGCCGAGCGCCGCTTTGAATTTGATACTCGGTGCGACCTCGAGCAGCCGTGCAGCTTCCTCAAGGCTCAGCACATCAGGCAGCTTGCGTGGATTACGGGTTATCACAAGCGCTCGCGCCAAGCCCCGCCACTTCAGCGTAACCGTAAACAGAAAGCGCAGTGCCGAAACCGTGCTGTTGATTGTGGCCGTCCCTAGGGTCAAAACCCAATCAGACTTTTTATCATATTGGCTCTCCGTGATTCACTGCCTTCTACAGCAGGAGTTTTGGACCATGGCAGGAGAATTCTGGCTTGATGACCAGCAGTGGGCAGTGATTGCGCCATTGCTTCCGACCAACCAGCCTAGTGCTCATCGCACCGACGATCGCCGGGTCATCAGTGGGATCATCCACGTCCTGCGATCGGGTTGCCGATGGCAGGATTGTCCAGCCTGTTACGGACCTCCGACAACCGTCTACAATCACTTCCATCGCTGGTTAGCCAAAGGAATATGGCGGCGGCTGTTTGAAGCTTTGGTGCAAATCGACCGATCGGGACATCCATATGATCGACAGCACCACCGCAAAAGCACACCGCTCTGCCGCTGGCGCAAAAGGGGGCCGATGCCGAAGCAATCGGTCGCGCGCGAGGCGGCAGATCGACAAAAATCCATGCTGTTGTCGATGGTTGTGGCCGTCCAGTCGCGTTGTGAATAACGCCAGGGCAACGCGGCGACGCCCCCGTTGCCATTCCACTGCTCGAGCCTTTGCCTCGGACACGCCTCTGTGCAGCAGACACGGCTTACGACAGCGACGCTTTGCGAGACTTCCTTGCAACGCGAGGCACGCAACCGGTCATTCCCAACAATCCAACCCGAAAGCGGATCAGGCCGTTCGATCCGATCGCCTATCGACCGCGAAATATCATCGAACGCACCTTCTGCCGCCTCAAGGATTGCAGGCGCGTAGCGACACGATATGACAAGCTCAGGATTAACTTCGCGGCGACCTGCTACATCGCCGCCATGGTCACATGGTGGATCAATGGAGTCTGGAGCCTAGACGCGCAGAGCCAAGCACATTGGCCAGAACTGCGGTGATCTCGCCGGAGCTCAGGATAGTTTCTTCGATAATCAGCAATTTCATGCACATCGCAAGGAACTGAATTTCCAATCTTGACATATGTCATAAGTTAGAATTAGCTTGATTGAAATTGAGCAGATGTTGCTTCGAGGAGACCCGCCCCAGGGTGAAGCACGTTGAGCTTGGGAGGAAATATTTGTGACTAAATTGTACATTGCAATCGTCGATTGCATGATTGCGGGTAACTATGTTTCACGCGGAGCAACCGCCTGCAAATGGTTGGGAGCAGATCAAAAACTGGTTTGTGAATTGCATGACGCTTCGTCCGGTTCGGTGAAGTCTCTATGAGTTACGAATTCAGTTTCAGCTTCCTAAGCCAGTATTGGCCGCTGTTACTCAAGGGCACATTGGCGACCATCCAGATGTCCCTGATAGTTACGGTGCTCGGTTTCATCCTGGGCACGATCTGTGCGGTTGCCAGCATCAGCAAATACAAATTCCTGCGTATTCTCGTGGCGGTCTACGTAGAAGCAATTCGCAATACGCCGCTGCTGGTTCAGCTATTTCTGGTCTATTTCGGCCTGTCTTCGATGGGCGTCAAATTTTCCGCCCAGACATCGGCGCTGATCGGCTTGACCATCAATGTCGGTGCCTATTCCAGCGAGATTATTCGTGCTGGTCTGCAAGCCATTCACCCCGGCCAACTGGAAGCCGCCGATACGCTCGGGCTGTCGCGTCTACAGATGCTTGCGGGGATCATGTTGCCACCTGCGCTTGAGAAAGTTTATCCCGCGCTCGTCAGTCAGTATGTGCTGTTGATGCTGGCAACCAGCGTGGCATCGCAAATCTCGGCTGAAGAGCTGACCGGAGCGGCGTCGCGAATCCAGTCGATGACATTTCGTTCTTTCGAAGTCTATCTCGTCATTCTGGTCATCTATCTCGTCCTTTCCGTTTTAATGCGGGGGCTGTTCAAGCTTCTGGGGCTGGCGTTGTTTCCACGCAAGCGCCGCCTTGGCACCAATCTTTAGGAGGTCGGGATGTTCACGAATTTCTCCTGGATACACATCGAAGTTCTGCTGCAGGGATTGGTCTGGACAGTCTTGCTCTCCGCCATTGCTTTCATATTTGGTGGCTTGCTTGGCTTTGCGGTTGCATTGGCAGGAATAGCAAGAAACAAGGCTGTGGTTGCGCTGGTCGATGCCTATATCGTTCTGGTCCAGGGCACACCGGTTCTGATCCTGATGTTCATCGTTTACTTCGGCTTGCCGGTCTTTGGCATCGAGGTTTCCTCGCTCTTTGCCGCAAGCCTTGCAATGACAATCTTTGCGAGCGCTTTCCTTGGCGCCATCTGGCGGGGCAGCCTGCAATCCGTGCCACGCACGCAATGGGAAGCATCCGATTGCCTGGCTTTGACCGGCTTGCAGGGACTCTGGCTTGTCATCATGCCGCAAGCCATGCGTATCGCGACACCTCCAACAGTCGGCTTCATGGTTCAGATCGTCAAGAATACGTCGCTCGCATCGATCATCGGCATGGCCGAGATGACTTATATCGGCAAAGAAATCAACGCTTCGACCTTCCAGCCCTTCACGACCTATCTCGTGATCGCGTTCTTCTACTTTTGCATTTGCTTCCCGCTCTCAGCGGCCAGCCGGAAATTCGAGAGGATGTACAGTGTCAGCCGTCGTTAAGTTCGTTGAGGTTCATAAAAGCTATGGCTCGCTGCCGGTGCTCAGAGGCATCAATCTCGAAATAGAGAAGGGGCAGGTTGTTGCACTGATCGGACGCAGCGGCTCCGGCAAAAGCACGGCCCTGCGTTGTGTCGATCGGCTTGAAACAGTCAATAGCGGGGATATCTGGGTTTGTGATCATCGTGTGAGCGATCCTGATATCAATCTGCGCGCACTGCGTCAGGACGTCGGCATCGTCTTCCAGAGCTACAACCTTTTCCCGCATCTGACGGTTGAACAGAACATCACTCTGGCGCTGCGCTGGGTCAAGAAAATGACGAGACCGGTTGCGCGGGATATAGCCGAAACCGTTTTGCGGCAGGTTGGGCTGGCAGAAAAGATCGATTCCTATCCCGAACAACTATCCGGCGGACAACAGCAACGCGTGGCTATCGCCCGTTCGCTGGCCATGAAGCCGAAAGTCATGTTGTTCGATGAGGTTACCTCGGCACTCGATCCCGAGCTGACCGGCGAAGTGCTGAAGGTCATAGAGGATCTTGCCAGAAATGGCATGACGATGCTGCTCGTCACCCACGAGATGGATTTCGCCCAACGCGTCGCAGACAAGATTGTCTTCATGCATCAGGGCCAGATTTGCGAACAGGGCAGTCCGGCCATTTTGACGAGCCCGCAGACCCCTGAATTGCGCAGCTTCGTTGGCGCGCGCCACTGAACATCCAATCAACGCATGTGGTGTCGATGAGGAGAGACATCATCAACAACAGGAGGAGGAGGAAATATGACTATTCTGAACAAGAGAAAGTTTCTGGCGTTAATGGGCTTCGGCATCGGCATGGCCGCCATGATAACGCAGCCATCCTTTGCCGATCAGTTGGATACGATCCGTCAGAAAGGTAAGTTGCAGGTCGCCATTGATCTTGGAAACCCGCCTTATGCGATGCGCGATGCGCAGTTCCAGCCGACAGGTTCGGAAGTGGAAACAGCGAAGCTGCTGGCCAAAGACATGGGCGTGGATATTGAGTTCCTGACGGTTCCGACCTCGGGCCGTATTCCGTTCCTGGTTTCGGGTAAGGCGGATCTGGCCGTGTCGACGCTGTCGATAACAAAGGAGCGGCTTGAGGTTGTGGATTTCAGCATCCCCTATGCTGAAACCGCAATCGTCGTCGCAGCCCCCAAAGAAGCAAACGTAAAGTCCTATGCGGATCTTACCGATGCATCGGTTGCGGTAACGCGCGGCACGGTCAACGACACCAATCTCACGGAAAAGACAGCAGATGTTTCCGGCGTCCAGATCGTGCGGTTTGAAGATGATCCGACATCGAGTGCGGCAGTAACCAGCGGCCAGATTGCAATCTATGCAACATCGCGTCCGCTTCTGACCGAACTGATCAAGGCCAATCCCAAACTCGACCTCGAAGAGAAGTTTGTCGCCAAGGCTTACCCTCTGGGCGTTGCCCTTCGCAAGAATGAGCCGAAGCTCAAGGAATGGATCGACGGCTGGATCAAGACCAATCTCGACAATGGCAAGTTGGTCGACGTCTACGAAAAGTATCATGGCGCTCGTCTGGACCCGCAGAAGCTGCTGGCCAATGACTTGCCTCGGTCGTGACACAGGTGCCGTCGCGGGGCCGGTGCAAACCATGCCCCGCCACGGCAATTGCCTGAATGCTGACGGAACGGAACCTTGCTCTTGAGAACTTGGACAATCCCCGAACCAGTAGATTAACGTGCAGGAATGAAATGATGACAGACAAGTTCAGTGTAAGAGGCAAGATTGCCATTGTGACAGGCGGGCTGGGGCAGCTCGGAACGCAGTTCAGCAAGTCGCTTGCCGAGGCTGGCGCCAAAGTGGCGATCTTCAGCCGCCGGGCAATCGACGCCGCCGATCTTGAAGCAAAGTTTCCGGGCTTGACGAAGAACATTCGCGTTTATGTGGCGAGTGTTACGGACAAGGCCAGCCTGGAGCATGCGACCGAAAAGCTGATTGCCGATTGGGGCGTGCCGCATATTCTGGTCAACAATGCAGGCATCGATTCAAAGCCGTCAGGATCGGCTGACCAGAACAGTCCCTTTGAAATCTATCCGCAGAAATACTGGAACGAGATCATCGAAACCAATCTGACGGGTGTGATGCTGTGTTGTCAGGTCATCGGCTCGAAGATGGCCGATGCCAGACGCGGCAGCATCATCAATGTCGGTTCAATCTACGGCATCGTGTCACCAAATCAGGCGCTTTATGCCTATCGCGAGGCGCGAGACGGTGAGCCTTTCATCAAGGCGGTATCCTATGCTGCTTCGAAATCCGGTCTTGTCAACTTGACCCGCTATCTCGGCACCTATTGGGGAACCAAGAATGTCAGAGTTAACCTGATTTCCTTCGGCGGCGTGAAAACTGCAAACTTCGACAAGGAATTTGTGGATGCGTTTCTTGAACGCGTTCCCATGAACCGACAAGCGGAAATCGATGAATATAATGGCGTGATACAGTTTCTGGCATCCGATGCCTCGTCATATATGACAGGCTCGAATGTCGTTGTGGATGGAGGCTTTACGGCATGGTGACAGAACAGGCAGACAATCGAACTCTGACGAGACGCGCGTTACCTGATCGTGACAAGCTGCACGTCTCGGTCGTTGAGGCGCTGGAAGCACAGATTCTTTCCGGCAAACTCAAGATTGGCGATCGTCTGCCTGCCGAAGCCGCAATAGCGCGTGAATTCAATGTGAGCACGCGATCTGTTCGTGAAGCGCTGCAAATTCTCGAAACAAAAGGCCTCGTTCGCCGCAAGCATGGTGAAAGAGCGCTTGTCGTGCGCGACGATGTTGGAGAGTTTCTCGGTTCGCTTGCAACGACTGTCAAACAGCTCTTTGCCAATAATTCCGACTATCTCGTCCAGTTGATGGATGTGCGCCGGATCATCGAGACGGAAGTCGTGACGCGACTGAGTTCGGAAGACCTGGTGATGACGCCGGAAGTGGATGAGGCGCTCGCCAGTATGAGAGCTGCAGCCGAAGCCAATGACATGGCCCGGTTCACCGACAGTGACGCTGCTTTCCATCTTGGGCTCGTGCATTCCGTGGGCAACGAGATCCTCAATGTCGTCTATGACAATCTTTTCTCGATCATCATCGATGTCATCCGGGTTACGAGCCGTGTGCCGAACAAGTCGCTGGAGGACGGATTTGCCGAACATGAGGAAATCTACAACCTCATAAAGGCCAGAGAGCCGGAGACTGCCCGCCAAGCTATCCGCAGACAGATCGATGAAAGTTCGCGCTATCTCAAGGTCGCGCTGGACAATTCCAATCTCAAGAACAAGGTCAAAACCAAATGAGCAACTTCGATTATTCCGATACAGACTGGGCGTCGATCGAGCGTCTTTCGAAATGGTATTCCGGCGATGTCCATGACAGTCTGGAACAACTCGGCGGTTGGGGTTATCTGGACGGTATATCGTTGCAGGGTGAGTTGAAGCCGGGCGAAGTGGTCTGCGGTCCCGCCGTCACCGTTCAGTTTGCTCCAAGCGAGCGTCGCAATCAGCCGCAGGATGTCTATCACAATGCCATCGACAACGCGCCGAAGGGTGGAATTGTTGTCGTCGATGCATCCTGCGCGCAAGGCTCCTGCTCGGGAGAGCTGATGAGCACAGGTGCTAAAACGCGCGGCGCTGCGGCGACGATTGTCAACGGTACGGTCCGTGATATCGCGCAGGTTCGCCATCTGGGCTATCCGCTTTTCGGTCGCGCCCGGTCTCCTGTTTCGGTGTCCGGCAAGATGGAGCCGAAGCTCTCACAAGTTCCAATCGAAATAGCCGGTGTGAAAATTGCTCCGGGCGATGTTATCTTCGCGGATATTGACGGGGTTGTCGTCATTCCCAAGACCATGGTTGCCGCAGTCGCCGATCAGGCCGACAAGCTGGGCGCAAATGAAGCTTCGGCGCGTGACCGCATTCTCGGCGGTGAGAAGCTTCAATCGGTCTGGCCGGTGGAGTCGAAATACGGCGCGTAGCCGAAGCCGAAACGCATCTTCAAAGAGGCGATGATCATAGATCAATCGTCATTATTGTTAAGAACTCGTCCGGTGCATCATGCTGTGAGCTATCAGATCAGCCTGGTTTCGGCAAAGGATCGCAAACACTTCGGCAAGCGTCATAAAGCCAAGCACATGCGAGGTCTCGACACCGATTACATACAGAGACGGCCAGTTGAGTGTGGCCGCCTCTTTCCAGGCAAATGTTCATGCAATTCGGCCCCGTATTCAGACCGCTTTTGTTGTCGTTCAGCTTCACATTTCCAGACCCGCTTTGCGACTTTCCAGCGTAGAGATGAGGTTGAAGCCGATGGACCGGAGGGGTTCTGGAGCAATCCAGCTTGCTGTACCCATGATGGCAGACATGCTTGAATGCTCGCCTTGGCCCAGCATGAGTTCTGCAAGATGTCGCCCCAGCATTGTTCCTTTGGCAATGCCGCTCCCATTGCAGCCGCCTGATGCATAAAGACCGTCTTCAACGCGCCCCCACCACGGCGCCCCATTCATTGTGAACGCTGTCGTACCGGCCCACAAATACTCCAGTTGCATGTCTTTGAGATTTGGCCAGCGGCGTTCAAAGCGATCCCTGAGCTTATTCGAAGCCTCACGCTCACCGAGTTCAGCCTCATGCGCATATAGACTGCGTACCATGATCCGATTGCGGCCAATGCGACGCAACGTCGTACCAAGCCGGTGCGAGGGCAACAGGCCCCATGCCTCGGACTCGCCGAGTTCATCAAGCCGTTTATCAGCGATTTCTTCAGTCACGGCAGCATAAGTGTAAATGGTCGCCATGCGCGATTTCAAATAGCCGAACTTGCGGATAAAGGCATTGGTCGCCAGGGCAAGGTTCTTGCATTTTACAACGCCGCCCGTCGTCTCCAAAACCCACCCATCGCGCTTGACCAGGGTCTTGACCGGTGTGTTTTCATAGATCGCAATGTCGCTTGGCAACGCATCGGCAAGACCACGTATCAAGGCGGCGGGCTGTAGCAACCATGTATCCTGCATGTGGATGCCGAAGCGATAATAAGCACTCCCGATGCGACGATGGATGTCCTCCCGCGACAGGATAGTATGAGCAATTTTATTGACGCGAGCGACTTCCGCAACATTGCGTAACGACGCTTCGCCAAGTTCAGTCGCCGCGCCGCGGATCGATCCCACCTGTCGCATGTCGCAATCAATGTTGTTGTCACTGATGATCTGCATCAGCCATTGGAAAGCTTCGTTAAAAAAGCCGGATTGAAGACGCGCCTTTTCAGCCATTTCTATCGAAGCATTGCGCGGCAATACATCCGAGCCTGTGAAACCCGAATTTCGGGCAGAGGAACCTTCCCCTATCGTAGTCGCTTCAATCACTGCGATACTGGCGTCGGGGTTCAGTTCACGCAATCGACGTGCGATGGCGAAACCAGTGAATCCAGCTCCGACAATTGCGTAATCGACCGTAATGTCTTGGGTGAGTGCGGCGCGCGGTTGGCGTGGCGGGAGCATGGCATTCCAACCACACAGGTTGGAATAGGAGGGATAGGTTAGCTTTGTCATTTTGGTGCCTGAAAGATTTCGGGACAGTGCACCGCACCATCCCGATTGCTCTTATCATTCCTTGAAGTGAGCTTGTTCGGTGAGTAGCGGGCCCAGCGACATCGAGCCCTTGAGCTCAAAGCCCCAGTCAAGCTTTTCGTTTCTGATCCAGACCTGGGCGGTCTCTGTCACCGGCACAGCGCAAACGTCAGCGACAATCAATTTCTGCGCTTCCTGCCAGAGTTCGATCTGCTTTTTGGGATCGACCTCCGTGCGAGCGGCCTCAATCTGCTTGTCAGCAACCGAGCAATGGCTGAAGTTTGTTACTTGCCCCGGCGCACCAATAGCGCTGTTGGAGTGATAGAACTGCGTTAGATAAGTGTCGGCGACAGGAAAGCGTGCCGCACCGTAATCAACAAGCGGGCTTAAGTCCTTGCGGATCATCTGATGCCAGGTCGCATGTTCAACCGGTTCAAGCTCAAGCTTGATGCCGGCCTTCGCAAGCTGCGCCTGGAGAAGCTGGTCCGTGGTCGCATAACTGGGCATCTGGCTAGAGATCATCTTGACGGTAAGACCATTGGGAAAACCCGCTTCTGCAAGCAGTGCTTTGGCCTTGTCAGGATCGGGTTGAACGAGGCCTGGATCGGGATTGAGGCCCATATTGTTCGAAGGAATGACTGACTTTGCAACTCGCGTGAATTCAGGCCCACGGAACTGCGCAATCTGTGCAGGATTAATCGCGTAGGCAACGGCCTGCCGGACTCTGATGTCATCGAACGGCTTCTGGTTGCGGTTGATATGTACCACGGTCAATTCGGCAGGATCGAAGATATCGACCTTGGCGCCGGGTGTTTCCTTCATTCGCTGTAACCAGCGCCGATCAGTCGTGCCCGCGGATACATCGATTTCGCCTGCTGTAAAGGCAAGATCACGACCTGCCGCCGCGTTGAGAAAACGATAAGTCACCTTTTCGATCTTCGGCTTGCCACGGAAATACTTTTCGTGGGCAATAAAGTGAACTGCAACACCGGGTTCGATTGATTCAAACTGGAAAGGCCCAAAACCAACAGGATTACGGGTAAAGCCCTCCCCGCGCTCTTCATACGCTTTCTTGCTGATGATGAAGCCGCCGGAATAGTTGGTCACAAGGCCAAGCAGACTTGGAACCTGATTTGCAAGCGTGATGCGTACGGTGTGTGGGTCTACGGCCTCGACGCTCTTGATCGCCTTATAATCTGTTGCGAACGCTGAACGCTTCGGATCTGCCGCCTTCTGCAAACTGAAAACGACATCATCGGCCGTCACTTCGCCGTAGCCATGTTGCCATTGCACGCCAGGGCGCAGTTTGAAGGTCCAGACCAGATTATTGTCTGTTGCTTCCCAGCTTTCGGCAAGGTCACCTTCGATAGTCGCCGGATCGGTAGAACCGGGCGCGAATCTGACCAGTCCTCCAAAAATCCATGCGACGAGGGTACGATCCGACGTACTCGCGGCGAAGTGCGGATCAAGATTGCCGATATCGGCAGCGGCGGCACCAAGGCGTAATTCGGTCTGTGCTGCGTATGCCGAGAGTGTGCCGAGTGCCGTGAAGGCCATGAGAGCGGCAAGCGCCGGTGGACCCATGATGCTTTTCAGTTTCATGATTGTTCCCTTTTTATTGAATATTATTGTCTTGAGGCTTGGCAAGCGCACTGAGCAGTGAGGTAAATCCCGTTTTTTTCAGACTGCTAATCGCCGAAATAATACTGTCCTGGTTTTGGGGGCTCAGACTGACACGTCCAATATTCTTGAACTTGTGAGCGACCTGATCCCAACTCATCGGATTGGCTACATCGCCAAGCGGATGATCGATAACCAGTTCTTCGGCACCGTCGCCCTGATCAATCAGAACACGGGCTGGTGTACGCACTGGAAACGCTGTGACGAAATCGGTCGAGGCTTCGAGCTCGATCCGGTTCGCAAGGCCGAGCACTTCTATGTCTTTCAAGCTGTCGGGGTCAACGGGCTGCAGTGCCTCCGGCCCACGCAACGCCGCAAGCGCACAGCTAAAATAGAAACTATACTGGCCGCCTTCCAACGTGCTCGGCGCGCGCTCATTAGCGAGGCGAAGACCCTGCGGGAAGGTTTCGATACGGAGCCTGTGAATCTGGTGTCCGTCCCTGCGCATTTTCAGGATCGCATCGATGGCCGCGTGCATATAACGACAGCAAGCATAAGGCTTGAGATAGCAGTGTTGCAGTTCCCAGACCTCGCCGAGCTGTCCCAGCAGAATTCTGCGATCATAACGCTCTTCATTGTTGAGCAGGTCTACCGGCCCGGTTGCTCCTGCCTTCGCGCGATAAGCCCCGGTGATACCGGCAACGACGGCAGGTGGAATTCCTTCCTTCACCGTGCTGCCCTGAAACTTGGAGGAACCGGTTGGAAAAACGATAGGGCCTTCAGAACCTGCAATCGCCAACGCATGCGCCATCTCGTCGGCGTCGAGCCCGAGAAGCCGTCCGGCAGCCGCAGCCGCACCATAGCTTACCCATCTGCCGCTTGCATAAGTTTCGATAGTGCTGGTGGGGCGTGATGTTGCAACACGCAGGGCTACGTCGTAACCCAAAGCAATTGCATCAAGCATCTCGGTGTCCGACGCATCGATGGATTGGCCGACAGCCAGCGCCGCTGGAATGACACCAGCACCAGCGTGGCCCGCCGCTCCACGATGACCGTCATCAATATCAAGCGCACTGGCAGCCGCGCTGTTTGCCATGGCAGCGCCAGCCACGCTCAGCTTCATATCTGTAAGCCAAACCTGCGCAACACCTGAGCCATATACATCGGACGCTGCTTGTCTCGCCGAGGCTGCCAGACGCGAATGAAGGCCCGCTGCGGTCGCCCCCATCAGATCGAGCAGTAGAAGTGAGATGGCTTCACGCGTTTCCGACGGCAACGCGCCTTTAGGGTGGCCAGAAACAAATTTAGCAAGTTGAGTTAGGGCATGCATTTCCAGAAGACTCCAATCTAGCTCGCCATACGAATGAAATGACCGTCCGCAGCCATGCTCCAGCGCGCAGTTGGCGCGCTATAGCCGAGGGGCTTGAGCGGACTTCTTGGCGGACCAGCATCGGCAGCTCGCCGCTGCCGTATTCCGCGTTGGTCAGGGTGTGTTATGGGAATCGCGGAAAGCAGCCGCTGTGTATATTCGTGCCCAGGGCGTCCGATCACTTCGTCCCGAGGACCGATCTCGACAATCTCACCAAAATACATGACCGCAACGCGGTTGCAGATGCGTTCGACGGCAGCCATATCGTGGCTGATAAAGAGATACGAAATGTCGAATTCTTTCTGGAGATCGATCATCAGCTCAATGATCTGCCCCTTGATGGCGACATCAAGTGCGGAAACCGCTTCATCGGCGATGATCAAACGGGGGGCCATTGCGAGAGCTCGTGCAATGCAGATGCGCTGACGTTGTCCACCTGAAAATTCGTGAGGCAGGCTGGATGCGCGATTGGGATCCAATCCAACACGCTCCATCAACCATTCCATTTTCTGCTGTGCGGCTGCACCGGTCTCCAGACCGTGAACCTTCATTGGTTCCATGATCGCCGAGCCGATGGTCTGACGTGCGTCAAGCGAGCCGAAAGGATCCTGAAAGATCATCTGCACCTGCCGTCTCAATGAAAAAAGGCTTTTGCGATCCAGGTAGTCGATTGTCTCCCCACCGACGGTGATCTTGCCATTGTGAACAGGTGCAAGATTGATGATCGCCTTGCCAATGGTGGATTTTCCCGAACCGGACTCACCGACGAGTCCAAGGGTCTCGCCCTTGCTGATGCTGAACGACACGTCTTCGACCGCGTGCACTGCACCTCTGGCGCGACCCAAGAGACCACCGTGAACAGGAAATCTCACAGACAGGTCGTTTACCTCCAGAACCGGCGTTGCGGTATTTGCCATCACCGGACTGTCGACGGGACGCGCCGGAACCGGCCCGGCCTGTAACTTGCCGACCAGGCTGGGAGCTGCCTCGATAAGGCTGCGCGTATAGGCGTCCTTCGGATTGCTAAAGATTTCCATCACCGGGCCTTGCTCAATGACGCGGCCATGGCGCATGACCAGCACGTCATCGGCGACTTCGGCAACAACGCCCATATCATGCGTTATGAACAGAACAGCGGTTCCCGTTTCCTGCTGCAGTTCCTTCAAAAGCTGGAGCGTCTGAGCTTGCACGGTCACATCCAGAGCAGTTGTGGGCTCATCGGCGATGATCAGATCCGGATTGCATGCCAGTGCCATCGCAATCATCACACGCTGTCGCATACCGCCGGAAAATGTATGCGGATACTGATTGACGCGCTGCTCCGGATCGGGAATGCGTACCTTGCGCAAGAGCTCCAGAACGGCTTCCTGCAGGTCCCTTCCCTTGATCTTCTTGTGAATTCTCAGAACTTCAGCAAGCTGTGTTCCCACAGTCTGTACCGGATTGAGTGACGTCATCGGCTCCTGAAAGATCATGCTGATCTTGCCGCCGCGTACTCGGCGCATCTCGGCTTCGGGCAATGTAAGCAAGGCCTGCTGGCCGAGCATTACAGCGCCCTCAGCCTTGGCGATGCGATCAGGCAGAAGACGCATGATTGCCAGTGAAGTAACGCTCTTGCCAGAGCCGGATTCCCCCACCAGAGCTAGTGTCTTCCCAGGCTCGATCTGAAAGCTGATCCCATGGACAACCGGCTTTCTGGCGAAGGAAATCTTGAGATCTCGAACGATGATTGCAGGCTGATCGGTCATTAGCTGGCATCCTTCAGTCGTGGATCGATTGCGTCGCGCAGACCATCGCCGATCAGGTTGAGAGCAAGAACGAGCACAAGGATTGCAAGGCTCGGATAGAGGGCCAGATGGAAAGAGCTCAGAATATTGTCGAAGCCTTCGCGAACCATGCCTCCCCAGGTTGGTGTGGGCGGCGCGAGCCCCAACCCGATGAAAGCAAGCGAGGCTTCTGTGCGGACGGCAGTTGCCATCCATAGTGATGCCATGACCATGATCTCGGGCAGGATCGCAGGCAGAATATGGCCGAACAAAATGCGCGCGTGGGAAAACCCCATTGCATGACAGGCCTGCACATATTCACGGTCGCGCTGTGTCAGAACGCCAGCGCGTGCAATTCGCGCAAAGGCCGGTATCGCTGTAAATGCGATAGCGATAACGATGTTCGTCAGCGTTGCCCCCATCAGAGCAACCAGCGCCAAACCAAGGATCAGTGATGGAAACGCCAGCACGACATCCATGATCTGCATCAGGATGATGTCGGTCTTGCGACCCACATAACCGGCTATCATACCCAGAAATGAGCCAATTATCAGCGCGACCACAATGGCCAGAAAGCCAATGGTCAGCGAATAACGCGCTCCATAGAGCAATCGCGAAAGAACATCGCGGCCGAACTGATCCGTGCCCAGCAGATTCTCTGCGCTTGGCGGTGACAGATACACAATGATGTTCTGTTCGTTCGGATCGTACGGCGCCAGGACCGGCGCGAAAACCGCACACAGAATAAGCGTCAGGACAATGGCTATGCCCAGCCACGTGGAAAAATTCAATCGACGTAGAAATTGCCATCTGGACTGCGCGCGTGGAGCGGCAGATGAATTGGTTGTAATGGATGTCATTTGTACTGAACCCTCGGATCGAGGAAGCCATAGGTCAGGTCAGTCAGCATGTTCACCGCAACAACGATAAGCGTATAAATGACGATCATCCCCTGCAGCAGGGTATAGTCACGCTGAGTCAGGGCGTTGAGAATTAGCTTGCCCAGGCCCGGCCGGGAGAAGACGATTTCAGTCAGAACGGAATTACCGATCAGAATACCAAGATAGAGCCCAACCACCGTCGTAATCGGGATCATGCAGTTACCGAGCGCATGACGCCAAACAACTGCGTGATGTGAAGCGCCTTTGGCTTTCGCCGTACGCACAAAGTCCTGATTTAGAACTTCGAGCATGGCCGAGCGCGTGACACGCGTGATGTACGCCATCATGATCAACGCCAGCGAAATGGTCGGTAGCGCCATTTGTCTCAGCCGATCCAGCAATCCATCACCGCCACCTGAGCTGATGACAGGAAACCAGCGCAGTTGAATTGCGAAAATCATGAGCAAGATGATCGCCGCAACAAAAGCTGGAAGGGAAAGACCCAGTAGCGAAACAAGGCGCAACATCAGATCAGCCGGCTTATTTCGTTTCACTGCCGCCCAAACACCTGCAGGAACACCCAACAGCACCCCCAGTATGAGCGACGCGATCGTCAGCTCCATTGTATAGGGCAGAACGTTCATGATTTCGGCTGTGATAGACCGGCCCGTTATCATGGACTTACCAAGATCACCTTGGAGAACGCCCAGCATGAAGTTTGCGTACTGAACAATGATCGACTGATCCAAGCCGAGCTTGTGATGCAGTGCAGCAATACTTGCGGGGCTGGCTTGATCGCCCAGGATGACAAGCGCCGGATCGCCCGGCAGAACACGAACAATTACGAAGACCAACGTCAACACGCTGAACAGCGTGAAAAGCGCGAAGCCCATTCGTTTGATCAGGAACGACACCATGCTGTTGTCCTCGCCTCAAACAGATGATGGGGGAGCATGGCAGGGGCGTGCGTCAACGACCTGAGATCAGGTGTAAAAGCAGCAATCTTTGAACGCTCCTCCCTCGGTTCAAAGACTTAACGCCGGAGTTGAATGACAACGAAAAATATGACAGAAGTCAACCTATTCCTTTTATTGGAATAGATTTTATTAAATGTTCTAATAATTAGAACCCTGGAGTCGGCTGTGACTACGAACGCATCAAGCAATGCAGTACGCGCACTTGATATTCTAATTGTCCTGGGAGAAGCAGGCGCCGATGGTTTCGCATTAGCCGATATTGCCGAACGCATTGGCGAGGCCAAACCTGCAGTTCACCGCAGCCTCGTTTCGCTTCTTCAAAAGGGTTTTGCAGAGCCTGCTGGCAAGCACGGCTTTTACCGGCTTGGGCCAGCTATCCCAATGCTTGCGAGGGGTCAGGCCCGTCTCGAGCCCCTGATTTCAAAATTCCGACCCGGAATGACCGAGTTTGCGCGGCGAAGCGGACACACCGTTTACATGATGGTACAGGCGGGCGTTGACGCCGTTTGCGCCGAGATGGTTTCGCGATTTCCAGACCGGCAGTTTACGATGGGGGTTGGCGGGCGCGTGCCGATGGGCGTCGCAGCCGGAAGCATTGCTCTCATGTCCATCATGCCTGAAGCCGACTGTCTCGCGCTACTTGAGGCAAATGCACCACGTTATCTTAGCCATCCTTCGGTTCAATATGTCGATAAGGCTGTTGTCATATCGCAGATTGAGGACGCGCGACGGCGGAGCTTCGCTGTCAACATGGCATATTATCTGCCTGGGGAAGGCGGGCTCGGTTTGCCAGTGCGCGCCACAAGTCCCTATGAGCTGAATGCTGCGATTTCATTCACAGCACCGCTTGAGATGATGACGGAAGACTGGCTCCCCAAGATCATCGATGAGCTGCGCGATTGCCTTGGCGACGCGATACAGCCTGTGCCCGCTTCATCAACACCATGAGAGCGGAATTTTTCCAATCTTCAATCCGAGAGGAAACCAAATGCAGATTGAACGACTTGATGTGAATCACCGCCGCAGCCGTCTGGTGAAATACAATGGCATGTGTTTCCTGTCGGGCCAGTTTTCGGATTCAGATAAGGACATCACTCAGCAAACGAGAGAAACTCTCGCCAAGATTGACGACCTTCTGGCACGCGCCGGGACTGACAAATCTCGCTTGCTTACGGCGCAGATCTGGTTGAGGGAAATGTCAGACTTCAAGGCAATGAACGAGGTGTGGGATGCCTGGATCGATCCGGCCAATCCACCGACCCGATGCTGCGGGCAGGTATTGATGGCTGATCCAGACATGCGTATCGAAATCGTCGTCTCCGCTGCAATTTAAAGGAATGATGCAGGACCAGCTATCCGCCCATTCAAATATAGCGGATCGCGTTCTGCATCGGTCAGCATGCTTTCGCCGCGCCGCCGATAATGAAAGTCGGCATTCGGAACATGGATGCCGTGAAAGCCGAGGGAAAGCCACTGCAGCCAGAACTCCCAGTCCTCAACGCCTCTCCGCATTGCCTCATCGAAACGGGCACCCGCATCCAGCATGCGGCGAGAGACCATGCTGCCTGCTTCGCAGAAGCTTCTGAACAGATGCTTAAGGGCGGAATAGGGCCCGGACATATCGCTGAAACTTGAAAAGCCGAACTTGTCCACGTCCGTATAGATCCAACCGGTGCGCTCGTCGCTTGTTCTCAACGCGTGTACAAGCCGTTGCAGTAGAGCCGGATCGATATGATTGTCGCAGTCTGGAAAGAAGACCGCTTCCAGCGCCGGAAAAGCCTGAAGTGCAAATTCCAGTCCAGTGTTACGAGCTGCGCTCAGACCGTTATTCGCCTTGCGCAAATAGAAGACTGTCCCGCTATGGAGCGAGTAAAAGTCTGACAGATTTCATGGGTTTCCGGCGATGGACAACCGTCATTTACAACCACGACGGCAAACGGAAAGTCACATTGTTGCGCAACCGCCGTGCGCAAGGTTTCTGCCGTCACCGAAGGCTGGCCATAAGCAGGAATGAGAATGACCACGCAGACATCGTTTACTTCGTTCAAATGAGCACCGTATCGTTTCTACCCACACGACTTGTCCATGTTGGATCTTGGTTCGGAATACGACACCGACCGATAGATTTTTGTGACGTACCTGTTGCAATACTTGAGCAACTCGCAGTTGTTCATCGTAGCTGACATCGTTCGAGCTCGGCTCGGCGTTTCGTCGGAGTGCCAGCAGGTTGCCGAATTATTTTTCTTCACAATCTATAGCTTTTGCGTGACGTCACAGCCGTGGGAAGTTAATTCCGATTCCGGGAAGAAGACGCAATCTTCTTTCCTTCATTACCTATAAAAATTGTAGACTATAGACCCTCCACTAAAGGAGGATCCTATGCCCAAAACCCTATCCAATTCCATCGAGCTTGGCACAACAGCGGCCGATTTCCTCCTGAGCGATGCAAATGGGGTAGCGCACAGGCTCTCCGATTTTGAAGCCGCGCCGGTGCTTCTCGTCGCTTTCATCTCCAATCGCTGTCCCTTCGTACAGCTCATTCGCAATGAACTCGCATCCTTCGCCCGCGAATATCAGACCAAAGGCCTGCAGATAGTTGCCATCAACAGCAACGATGCCGAGGCCCACCCCCAAGAAAGCATCGAGGCAATCGGTCGGGAAGTCGATGAGATCGGTTACTCGTTCCCCTATCTGAAGGACGAGGAGCAAACGGCCGCGAAGGCTTACGGCGCGGCATGCACGCCTGATCTTTTCGTTTTCGATGGCGACCGCAAGCTCGCCTATCATGGCCAATTCGACGATGCGCGCCCGGGCAACGGCAAGGTGGTAACGGGCAAGGATCTCCGCGCTGCAACCGATGCAATACTTGCTGGCAGGAAGCCTGCGGCGGCACAAACACCCTCGATCGGCTGCAACATCAAATGGACTGCTGGCAACGAACCATCCTGGTTCTCCAATGTGGCATGACAACAGACAGTTGCGCGGTCGCAAACCCGCATAATGTTTTCCGGAAATCTCAATGTCATTGAAGCGAAAAGACCTGACAGGCGGTGACCCGCTGCATTTGCAAACGGACGTACTCGTACTGGGAGGTGGCCCTGCAGGTGCCTGGGCTGCTTTGTCTGCTGTGCAGAGCGGCGCCCGCGTCGTAATTGCCGACAAGGGTTATTTAGGCACCAGCGGCGCGACGGCACCGTCAAATACCGGTACCTGGACCGTACCGCCGGGGGACAATCGGGCACAGATCATCGAGCGGCGCTGGCAGCGTACAGGCAATCTCGCTGATCAACGCTGGATGCTGCGCACCGTTGATCAAGCCTATGAAAATCTGCTTAAGCTGGCTGAATGGGGATATCCATTTCCCGACGACGAAGATGGCAAGCTCTATATCGCCAATCTACGCGGGCCCGACTATATGGCTTTCATGCGCCGCCGCCTTCTGGGAACCGGAATTACGGTGCTGGACCACCATCCTGCCTTGGAACTCTATTTCGACGGCGAAGCGGTTACTGGCGCTGCGGGCATGGATCGTCAGCGCAACCGCGACTGGCGTGTTGATGCCGGTGCGGTTGTGCTCGCGACAGGCGGCTGCGCCTTCAACGAGCGCATCTTGGGTGCCGCGACCTTGACGGGCGACGGACATCTTATGGCCGCTGAAGCCGGCGCAGCCCTTTCCGGCATGGAGTTCACCGGCAAGTACACTCTGGCGCCGTTCGGTACGTCGCTCAACAAGGGGTTACCGTTCCGCTGGGCTTCATTCTATCGCGAGGATGGCACGCCAATTCTCGATAGTGACGGCAATCATCTGCAGAACGGAATTGGCGAGCGCGAAAAGGAAATCGCCAAGGCAATGATCGACGCCCCGGTCTATGCGATACTCGATCAAGCAGAGCCTGCCCTGCAGGACTGGCTGCGCCGTGGTCAGCCGAACTGCTTCGTGCCCTATAACAGGATGCCGGTCGATCCTTTCCACGATTTATTCCGTGTTACTTTCCGCGCCGAAGGAACCGTGCGCGGCACCGGAGGTATCCGTATCGCCTCGTCCGATTGCGCAACTGACGTCGTCGGGCTCTATGTCGCAGGAGATGCCGCAAGCCGCGAACAGATCGCCGGAGCTGCTTCCGGCGGAGGGGGACCTAACTCTTCCTGGGCGATTGCCAGTGGCTGGTGGTCCGGCCAGGGAGCCGCATCTCATGCCAAGCACCGAGGCACCAGGACCTTCAGGCACAATTCCAGCGCGCTCGGGCAGGCAGGTTTGCGTCCCGTCTCGGCAACCAAGGTTTCGCTCACACCGAAGGATGTCATCGACGGCGTGCGTGCTGAAGTCACGCCCCTGGAGAAAAACTATTTCCGCGAAGGCAATCGCCTGAAGGCCAGCAGCGAAAAACTCGATGCAATCTGGAGCGATGTCAAACACCATCTTGCTGGATCAGGGCTTGATCGCCTGAAGGCGCGCGAGGCGGCAGCAATCGCAGCATCCGGACGCTGGTCGGTAACGGCAGCACTTGCCCGCACGGAAAGCCGTGGCATGCATCGCCGAAGCGATTTCAAAGGTAACGATAAGGCATTTTCTCAACCCATCACGTTACGTGGCATCGACGAGATCACCGTCTCGACCGCCATCTATGGGCATCAGGAAATCGCGTCGTGATTGAGATCATTTCCCAAAGCCGCTGCGTTGAATGCAATATCTGCGTGAAAGTCTGCCCGGCCAACGTCTTCGACGGGTCGGACGGTGTCCCCCTCATCGCCCGTCAGGATGATTGTCAGACCTGCTTTCTGTGCGAAATCTATTGTCCGACGGACGCTCTTTATGTCGCCGAACGGGCGGATGGCCCGCTTTCGATAACCGAGGCCGAAGCAGAAGAACGGAACCTTTTTGGCAGCTATTCACGCGCGCTTGGATGGAGGCGTGGCAAACCGGGCGGATCGGAACTCGACCCGACACACCGCATCCGCGTTGCGCAAGTCTGAATGGAGAATCAAATGGACCGCATCACAGTGACTGACGTCCACAAGACATTCCGGCTGAAGCCCGGACAGTCAGTTTTGATCGATGGCCGCACCTCCGACAGCGTCACTGTCCTGAATGGCGTCGATCTTGCCATCCAGAGGGGTGAGTTCATAACACTGGTGGGGCCGAGTGGCAGCGGCAAGTCCGTCTTGCTCGACATTATCGGCGGACTGACAGCGGCTTCCAACGGCATCGTCAGCATCGACGGCAAGCGTATCGTCAAGCCGGACCCGAAGACGGGCTACGTCTTCCAGCAATATGCCCTGTTTCCATGGCGCACAGCATTGTCCAACATCGAATATGCGCTGGAACTGCATGGTATCTCGAAGCGGGAGCGCACCGATAAGGCGCGCTACTTCCTTTCACTTTTCGGACTTTCCGGATTCGAAGACCGGTTCCCCAATCAGCTTTCGGGCGGCATGCAACAGCGCGTTGCAATCGCCAGGGCTCTCGTCACCGACCCTGAAGTTCTGCTCATGGACGAGCCCTTCGCGGCACTCGATGCGCAGACACGGGAGATTCTCCAGACCGAGTTGCTTCGCATTTGGGAGAAGATAAGAACAACTGTTGTTTTTGTTACCCACTCGATTGATGAGGCGATCTACCTCGCGGACAGGATCGTCGTCATGACTGCACGTCCGGGCACGGTGAAGGAGATAATCGATGTCGATCTTCCGAGGCCTCGTGGCAGTGATATCCGCGCCAGTTCCGAATTCAACCGGCATCGCAGCCGCGTGTGGGAAGCGCTTCGTGATGAAGTGAACAAGGCACAAAAGGACTGGGTGCTTGCGCCTGACTATGCCCACTGAAGGAGTCCACTACGATGGCCTATCTAACCGATAAGACCGCATTCGGTGCGCGCTCTTCTTCCAAGAGGGGAAAAGGGCGAGCTTGGAAAATCAAGCTGCCCGAAGTCGGCACATTTGCGTACGGCTTGCCCCTGCTCCTGGTTTTCCTGGCACTGTGGGAGATCGCACCGCGGCTCGGCTGGCTCAATCGTATCTTTTTTCCTCCGCTGAGCGAAGTGTCAGAGGCATGGTACGCGATGATGCTCGACGGCACACTGACGACCAATATCGGTATAAGTCTGCAACGGGCGGCGATTGGTTTCGTCCTGGCCGTCATCGTTGCGGTGCCGCTCGGCTTTCTGATGGGGCGTTACCCCCTGTTCGAAAAAGTTTCTGATCTTCTCGTGCAGACGCTGCGCAACACCTCGCAATTTGCGTTGCTGCCAGTCTTCATCCTCCTGCTCGGTATAGGCGAAGCATCAAAGATTGCGATTACCTTCTATTCGTCGATCTTCTTTCTGTTGATCAATACGATCTCGGGCGTCAAATCCGTCGATCCACTGCTGTTGAAGGCGGCACGCTCAATGGGCACATCGGACATCGATATGTTCCGGAAAGTCATCTTGCCAGCCAGCATTCCTTCGATCGTCTCAGGCATGCGGCTTGCCGTCAAAGCCTCCATCTTCGCGGTAATCGGCGCAGAGATGCTTGCTGCGAAATCCGGCCTCGGATTTTTGATCCAGCAATCGCAGCTCATGATGGAAACCGCCGATATGTATGCCGGCATCATAACCATGACCGCAATCGGGCTGCTGGTGAACTATCTGCTGGTCTGGTTCGAACGCTGGGCCACCGCCTGGAAAGGCAGTTCCGACATCTCCCACGCCTGAGCTCACATCAACATCAACCTGCTCTCAAGGGAAACACCGTATGACCGTTTTCAATTCTCCCATCCTGCGCCGCGTCGTGTTGAGTGGCCTTGTGGCACTCGCACTCGGCAACCTTACCCCCTCATCGCCTGCTTTTGCCGACGACAAGCCCGGTGTGATCCGTATCGGCAGCACGGCGCCCGGCCACTTGAAATTCATCCTCGAAAGACACAATGGCACGCTTGCCAAGGAATTTGAGGAAGATGGCATCAAGGTCGAGTTCATCGCTTTCACCAACGGCGGTTCCGAAGCAACAACGGCCCTTGCAACTGGAGCCGTAGAGTTCATTTACACCGGCAACAATCCAGCGTTGCGGGTCGCCGCAGCCGGTGCGGATGTCAAAGCAATCGGCCTTTCCAGCTTCATCAAGGAAAACGGTTCAGCGATTATCGTCAACACAAACTCGTCGATCAGATCGCTGCAAGATCTGAAGGGCAAGAAGGTCGCCTATCTCACAGGAACAGTCCGTCATTCAATCTTCGCCAAGGCTCTCAAGTCGGTCGGATTGTCTCTTGACGACGTAGAGTCTCTCAACCTCGCCTTTGATGCTTCAGGCCCGGCCCTGGTGCGCGGTGATGTGGATGCCGTCGTCGAAAGCGGCGACGTCGCCGCAAAACTCGTCGAAGCGCGTCAGGCCCGCGTCATCCTCGACGCCTCCTCGCACCCGGAATGGTCGGCCCCATTTCTCATTTCCGCGAATGGAGACTTTGTCCGCAAACATCCCGAGATCGTCAAGCGCCTCTTGAAGGTCGATATCGAGACAGCACGCTGGGCCGACGCCCATCCCGAAGAAACGATCAAGATTTTCGTTGCCGAAACAAAGTCGTCAGAGAAGTCGGTTCGCCAGACCTACCGGAATAACGTGTTTTACCAGGACCCCAGAATTATCCCCGAAGCACTCGCTGCGCTTAAGGTCGAAGAGCAATTCATGGCCGATGCCAAATTGCTCAAGGGTTCAGTTGACTACGACAAGTGGATCGACACCAGCTTCCTCGATGCAGCTTACAAGGAAGTTGACGGGAAACAATCCAACTAGTGGTCTTGTTCCGACATCTGCATCCGTCGGCTACAAGCATTGGACAAATGTCGGAATCAAAAAGACCACGAGCAAGTATATCCATCTAGCGGATTTTTCGAATTTGATGTTTGAAACAGCATCTGCATCAGCCGGGATTCAAACGTCAAATTCAATCCACCAAAGCATTTCCTGTTTTGATTGAATCATTGGGAATGCTCTATCTTTCTGTCTTTACGCGCATCTTGTTCCGAAAACCGTTTCACACTTTTCGGGATGCGCTCTAAAAAGAGGAGGCCGCGCGTTGACGAGAATTTCTTCGTCAGGCGCACTATTTGTCATGTGGATCGTCAAGCTGAGCTCTTCCACCGCCTAATCCGGCCCTCCTGCCTTAGTTGCCGAAACCGGCCGCTGGGGCTAGTCAGATCAGCTCATCGTTCCGATCTTTTATTCCTCGATCCTGTCATTTCAACCACGCGAGGCGAAGCCAGTATTGAGCGTTGAACGCCGCATCAGCCGAAGTGTTGCAGGATGATTACAGGCACAAAAACATGACTTGTTTTATCAGGTAATTTCTTGCCAGCACGGATACATGAGTATAACAGTCATGATTGTTATACTCATGTTGGGAATATTCCATATGCGCTCAGACTGCATGCCTCTTCGCCGCACAATTCTGGCTGGCACATCCCTGATTGCCCTTGCCTCTACGGCAATGGCGCAGGACCAGACCACCCCTCCTCAGGCAGAGAGTGGCGCAATCGTCCTCGACAAGATCGTCATTGATGGCGGTAGCGGTGGTGTGATTGATGCAGACGGTTATGTGGCGCGCAGCAGTGCTACCGGCGCCAAGATCGACACCCCGTTTGTGCAGACCCCACAGTCTATTTCCTCAGTCACCCAACAGCAGCTTGAAGATCGTAATCCGCAGACCCTGCTCGACGCCATTGCCTATACACCCAGCGCGCGCGTTGGTGGCTACGGCTTTGATCCGCGCTTTGATTCCTTCACGGTGCGCGGTTTCGATGTCACTTATACCGGCGTCTTTCGCGACAATCTGCGCCAGCCGGGAGCGAGTTCAGCACTCTTCAAGACAGAACCTTATGGTCTGGAAGGCGTTTCCATTTTGCGCGGCCCATCGTCAGCCCTCTACGGCGCGTCCGGTGCAGGCGGTCTGTTCAACCTGATCAGCAAGCGTCCGACGGAAACTCCGCTTCATGAGGTGCAGATTCAATACGGTACCAACAATCGTTATCAGACCCAGTTTGATCTGTCCGGACCGGTCAAGGAAGGTGACCCGCTTTACTATCGACTGACCGGCCTTTGGCGCAACGCCGATACTGAACAGCCGTCCGTTCCTGATGATCGCATTTACATCGCACCGGCTTTTACGTGGAAACCGGATGAAGACACCCGCTTGACCGTTCTTAGCGAGTTCTCCCGCACCAAGACTGGCGGCACTGCTGCTTATTATTATGATGCCGTTACGGGCAAGGTATCCGACATTTTTGCAGGCAACACCGCTTTCAACGACTCTGTACAAACACAGGGGCGCATAGGCTATGAATTTGAAAAGCGCATAAACGATACTTTCGTGTTCCGCCAGAATGCCCGCCTTGCCTCGACCAAGATCGGAGCCGATTGGGCTTTTGCCTATCAGGCCAATGAAGACGATCCATTCCTTCTCGACAGCAGTGCGGGAACTTTTGAAGAACGTCTGACCAGTTTCACCATCGATAATCAACTGGAAGCGAATTTCGATACAGGCAATCTGGAACACCAACTGCTGACCGGCATTGATCTGACAAAACTGCAATGGAAGGGATTGAACGGCTATGGCTATACGCCGCCGCTGGATACCAGACATCCGTCCATGGGGCGCCCTGTAGCACCGATCGACTTCCAGACAAAAGACGTTCAGGACCAGTTCATGGCTGGTATCTATCTACAGGATCAGATCCGCTATGATGCCTGGACTTTCACCCTCGGTGGCCGCCAGGACTGGGTCAGCACCGACACCAAAAGCAGCGACCTGACAACCAATACATCCAGCGATTCTGACCAGAACGACAAGGCCTTCACATGGCGTGCCGGACTGACTTACGAGACGCCTTGGGGTATTACGCCATATGCCAGCTATTCGACGGCGTTTTCGCCCAACGCCGGTGTAAACCAGGAAACCGGTAACCCGTTCAAGCCAACGGAGAGTGAGCAGCAGGAAATCGGGATCAAGTACCAGTTGCCCAACAGCAATACCCTGATAACGGCCGCTCTATTCAACATCAATCAGGACAATGGCCTCTATTACGAAGTGGTTGAACTGGATACCGGGCCGGCCAACATTCAGGTACAGCGTGGTAAACTACGCTCGCGTGGTCTGGAATTGGAAGCCAGCACCAGTCTCGACAATGGCCTGTCTCTCATCGCGTCGTACAGCTATATGCAGACCAGCATCAAAGACGGGCCGGAAGGTACGGTAGGCAATGAAATCTCGTCCGTACCGACCCACATGGCATCGGCCTGGGCGCATTATAAGTTGCCAGAAAACAGCATCCTCTACGGTCTGGGCGTCGGCACGGGCGTGCGCTTTGTCGGTTCAAGTTACGGCAATGACGAAAATACCATGAAAAACAGTTCGCGCGCCTTTGTCGACGCAGCGATCGATTTCGACTTTGGCGCTATCAAGAAGGACTATGAAGGCGTAAAACTGCAGGTCAACGCCACCAACCTTTTCGACACCCGCAAGCCGGTCTGCTCGGCAGGTTTCTGTTATCGCGATCAGGGCCGAACCGTTGTCGGCAGCCTGAAATATTCATGGTAGACGCCGATACACAAAATGAAGCTCTCAGGCCGCAGGGCCTGAGAGCACTGTTCCATGGTGAAAATGCATGGTGCGCCGACAGTATGATGCTGTCATCCGAACTGACTGACGGTATGCCTGTGCAGGAGTTTCTGCACGGCGCTCAATTGACGAAAACTCTGCATAAATGCGCGGCTGCCTATCCCGATGCCGATCTGCGGGCGGTTTCGTCGTTCTGGTCGCTCTATTATTTTTCTCTGCTGGTCATTCCCTATATCTGCGCCAGACAGAACGGAGTGGCCCTTCCGGTCGAGCTGGAGAATATGACCATTGCCATCAATGAGCAGGGCTTGCCACGTTCCTTTGGCTTGCTCAATGGCGGGCGGGCGTGTGATGCGCTGGATGTCATGGACGTGATCAGCCATGTCGCAAAAAATCACTTGAACACTGTTGTTCAGGTCCTCAAGGACCGCGCCGGCATCTCACCGCGGCTCGCCTGGAATAATGCGGCAGTCTATATCGATTACGCCGTCAACAGCGCGGCGGAAGATCATTCTGATGAAGGCTGGCCGTGTCGTCCGCTGTTTGAAACACAGACTTTCGCCGATGGAACGCGCAACCCGTTTTTTGGCTGTCTGCGCCAGGAAGCAGATCATGGCGCAAATTTGTGCCGCCGCAAGATCTGCTGTCTGCGCTACAAACTGCCAGGTGTTGCAGGATGCGGTGAATTATGTGCGCTACCCGAACTGAGAAGGCAATGAAATGATCCGTCTGGTTGTCTGTTTGACTGTGATGTGGCTCGCTCTCGGTAACAGCGCAGTTGCAGAAGTGACTTATCCCATTCATGTCAAGGATGCCCTTGACCGGGACGTCACCATTACCGCCCAGCCAAAGTCCGTATTGCTTGGCAGCGGCTTCAATCTGATTGCATTGTCGCTTATCCATCCCGATCCCGTCAGCGTGCTGGCCGGCTGGGCCGATGACCTCAAGGGGGACAACCCGGAAATCTATGCCAGTTTCAGACAACGTTTTCCGGAGCTTGACAAGGTCCCGATCATTGGTGACGGCATGACAGTTTCGGTCGAGAAGATCGTTTCTGTAAAAGCCGATTTGGCCATTCTTTCAGACTGGCAGATGCGCAATGAAGAAGGTATGCAGGCGATCACCTATCTCGAGAAAATGGGCGTACCGGTGATCGTGGTCGATTTCGGCAACCATGCACTCAAAAATACCTCGAAGAACATGCGCCTGTTGGGCAAGGTACTCAACCGCGAGGAGCAGGCAAACGCTTTTGCCGATTTCTATGACGAGCGCATTGCGCGAATTCGTGATCGGGTGGCGACGAATGGGGCCGGGCCTACTGTATTGCTTGAAGCCTTTCCCAATTCCGAACAATGCTGCTACGCTTATGGGCGAGACAGTATGGGCGAGTTCATTACGCTGACCGGCAGCCGAAACATTGCCGCCGACGGTCCGTCCCAGGGGGCCGTGATCAGCAGCGAGTATATTGTCGCCGCCGACCCCCAAGTTTACATCGCCACCTCATCCCCAGGGGGTAAATATAGCGGCTTCTCGATTGGACCGGGCGTAAGCGAGCAGGAAGCCCGCGACACACTTTCAAACGCCTTGAAGAATCCTTTCCGCGCCGGTTTGGATGCCGTAGAGGATCGACGCGTACATGGACTGTGGAACTTTTTCAACGCCGTTCCCCTGAACATCCTGGCGGCAGAGGCCTTTGCTGTCTGGCTGCGACCGGAGTTGTTTGTCGATCTCAGCCCCGAAGCGACACTGACGGAGATTAACCGCCGTTTCGCAGCCGTTCCCTTTGAAGGTTCATACTGGATCAGCCTCAAACCCTAACCCGTGGTGCTGCGCTTGAAACGAGCCGAACGCGGTGACCAAGATTATTGGTGCAAACCTGCTAAAAATGAACCCGAAAAGCACACACGGGCTTAGCGAACACTAAGCCCGTGCTTATCTGCATTGGTGCGTGACCGTTATTGGGTCATCTCATCGACCGTTTTTACGAGAGCAGGAAGGCCGTCTTCGGGGGTAAGATCACCCCGCATTACCTTGGCGATGACATCGCGTGCTGCTCGCCAGATGCGAACCGATGAACCCGTCGGATAACCTTCCCATGGTCGCGCCTGTTCTATCTCTGATGCCACCGTTTTGAAACGCGGCTCCTTTTCGTAGAATGGAGCAAGATAGTCAGCACCGTTAGCCAGCTTGTTTGTCGGCAGATAACCCGTTGTTTCCACCACAATAGTCTGCCCTTTCGGGCCGGTAGCGAATTTCAGATATTCCCATGCAGCTTTCTGCACGGCTTCATCTTGCGAAAGAATGATCCCGGCTGCGCCACCAGTGGGAAAGCCACCATTCTCCTTGTCATCGAGCGGCACTGTCATCGTGTTCAGTTTAAAGCGATCTCCAACCAGACCGATAATCTGTGCGAGACGTGCCGGAGTGTCTACAAAATAGGCCGTCTGGCCCGCGGCGAACTGCTGGCGCGCTTGTTCGAATTCCAGCAAGGTCTCGCCACCATCGGTCACCATACGGCGAAGAATTTTCAGGGCTGCCAGACCCTTCTCATTGTTGAAACCGGCCTTTCCGGTTTCAGGATCAACGAGTTGTGTCCCTTCCTGACGCAAAATGGTCTGCCAGAGCCAGTCGTCGGGCCAGTCGTAGATTGTATAACCGATACCCGCCATTTTCGGGTCCGCGTCATGGATTTTTTTGGCGCGCGCCAGCAGATCGTCCCAACTGGATGGTACTTCCTTTGGGTCCAGACCAGCTTTCTCTACTGCGTTTTCATTCACATATATAATGGGAAGCGACGCATTGAAGGCCATTCCGTATTTGACGCTGTCAACGATGCCCAAGTTGAGCATCGACTGCGAATAATTCTCCGTTTTCCAGCTTTCCGGTTCAGCGTCCAGAAACGGTTTCAGGTCGGTAATCTGTTTGCGCTTGGACAATGTGCGCGCAAGTTCCGGCAGCAGATGGTAGCCTGGGAAATAGATGTCGGGCAACTGATTGGTCACGGCGAGCCGCTGCATCAGAAGGTGCCCTTCATCGTAATCCTTCGCTGGAGCCCGGAATTTTATTTTTATGTCTGGATGCTCCTTCATGAAGGCCTGTGCGATCGGATCGTGAAACTTTGCGAAGCCCGGCTGAGCATAGAGCACGTCCAGCGTTACGTCGGCGGCCAGCGTTGTTCCCGTCATCTGCCCCGTCATCTGCATTGTCAAAACACCGGCAGCGATGAGTTTTGCTATGTGTTTCATTGGTTCCTCCCTGGATAAAACTCTTCTATTTATTGAGGCTTTTTATTTAACGCCGGTCATGGTGATGCCCTGAATGAAGCGTTTGCGAGCAATCAGGAAACAGATCACCAAAGGCGCAGTCAGCATGGCTGCTGCAGCCGTCAGTGCACCGTAATTCGAACCGGTTTCGGCATCCGCAAAGAGCAGCATTCCAAGCGGTGGGGGTGCGAGCTGGTTGTCGGAAATCACGATGAGCGGCCAATAAAGATCGTTCCAATGCGCTACGATCGAAAAGACCGAGAATGCCGCAATGGCAGGCATGGCGCTTGGCGTGACAATACGCCAGATGATTTCCAGCTCCCCCATGCCATCCAGACGCGCGGCATTAATGATGTCATCGGGAAAACTCCTGAAGAACTGCCGGAACAGGAAGATCGCGAAGGCCGACAGGAAAAACGGCAGCATCATCGAGAAATAGGTATTCAACTGACCGACCCAGGCCAGACCTATGTAAAGTGGAAGCGCCGGCACCTGTATGGGTATGGCCAATGCGAGCAGGATCAGAACGAAAAATACGTTGCGACCAGTGAATTCCAGCTTGGCCAGCGCATAGGCGCAGGGAATGGCCACAATTAGCTGCACCAGAAGTATCCCGGCACAAACAATGATGCCATTCAAGGCAAAGCGAAGCAGAGGTGCGCTTTCAAGCGCAAAGCTGTAATTTTCGACGCCATAAAACTGTGTTGGCCACAATCGCAACTGCGCACTGAAGATCTCGTTCGGCGGCTTGATCGATGTCACAAGCATCCAGACGAACGGCATGAGAATGAAGATCGCACCGAGGACCAGGATTCCATGGACCGTCAGAAACATCAGACCCTTTTTCAATCTCGTCGAATTTCGGGCTGGCGGGTTGCCGATTGCAGCGGTTTCGTTGTGTTGCGCTATCAATAGTGGACCCTCCTATCGATGAAAAAGGTCTGGATACCGGAAAAAATCAGAATAAATGTCAGGAAGACCAGCGTCAGGGCAGCGGCGTAGGCAGTCGAGAAATACTGGAAACCTTCCAGATAAATCGCGTAGAGGATCACATTGGTAGAATCCTGCGGACCGCCCCGCGTTATAGCAACCACAGTATCAAACACCTTGAAGGCGGTGATCGACGTCGTGATGAGGACGAACATAGTCGTCGGTCCGAGCATGGGCCAGGTTACGGTTAGAAACCTGTCGATCACGCCCGCTGCGCCGTCAATATCTGCGGCTTCATAGAGATCTTTGGGGATTGAAGAGAGCCCCGCCAGAAACAACACCATATTGAAACCGACGAGCTGCCAGATGCCGATGACCGCTAGCGTCGGCAGCGCATAAGAGGGATCGCTGAGAAAGTTCACCGGTTCGAAGCCCAGCGCAACGATAACTGCGTTGATAGGGCCGAGAGTAGGGTGGAGTAGAAATTTCCAAACCGACGCCATGGCGATGAGGGTCGCGGTGACTGGCAGGAAGAATATCACCTCATAGATCGCCCGACTTTGTTTTCTGCCATGAATGAGGAGTGCAAACAAAAGGCCGAGACCGACCGAACCAGGAACGACGATGGCTACGTAGATGAAGGTATTGAAAAGCGACCGTCGAAACGCATCGTCCTGCAAGGCGCTCGAAAAGTTCTTGAGGCCGACAAAATTCAACGCGAGGTCACCCAGTTGATAGTCGGTGAGGCTCAAAACGACCAGCATGATCAGAGGCACGATATGTAGCAGCAGGAGCAGAAGCAACGCTGGCCCTGCAAGCCCGAGCCCTGTCAGTTTCTCGATGAAAACTCGTCTCCCATTCCCGAAGGTAACGGCATTCTCAGACGATGGAGCCATGTTTCGGCCTCCCTGCCTCATCGCCCGATAAAAGCACAGGCGTTTTTTCCACCCGACGTCCATCGGAGCCGAAAATATGACAAAGAGCGGGATCGAAGGTGAGCCGCACGATGTCCCCTTCATGGATAGCGTTATGAGAAGAAGCCGCCCGTACGATAAAGCTGTTCGCGTCAGTGCCGGTCAGATCGAAATGGTAGAGGAATTCGGCCCCAAGATTCTCCATGCGGCGCAAGCGCGCGTCGATGATCGACCGGTATGCGGATGTCCGCTCGTTCGTAAGCAAGCTGAGCGCCTCTGGCCTGATACCCAGGGTCACATTCTGGCCCTGGGCCAAATCGACGGCGATACCGAGGGACCTGCCCTGTATCTCCACGCGACCGCCTTGTCCGACGGCGGCAGCCATCGTGTTTATTGTCGGACTTCCAATAAAACGGGCCACTTCCAGATTGGCGGGCCGCTCGTAAAGCTCAGACGGTGTTCCAAGCTGTTGTACCTTGCCGCCATCCATCATCGCGACACGATCCGACATGGTCATGGCCTCGGTCTGATCATGGGTGACATAAATGAAAGTCGCCCGCATGCGCCTATGTAGTTCCGTCAGTTCGGTACGCATATGGACGCGCAGTTTTGCGTCCAAATTGGACAGCGGTTCATCCATAAGGAAGGCGCGCGGCTGGCGAACCATTGCTCTGCCGAGGGCAACGCGCTGGCGTTGCCCGCCCGAAAGCTGAGCGGGTTTTCGCCCAAGAAGAGCTTCTATTTTCAATTGCGCGGCGACGGATTCCACCTGTTCGCCGATCCCGTGCATCAGCCTTTTACGCCGGGGGGACAGATATTTCAGAAGTGGAATTCGCTCGAAGAGACTCAGTTTTTCAACCGTTAGCGGAACGGCGATATTGTCGAAAACAGTCATATGTGGATAGAGCGCATAACTCTGAAAAACCATGGACACTTTGCGTTCGTGGGGGCGCAAATGGTTCACAGGCGAACCATCCACGCAAATCGTGCCGGAGGTTTGCCTTTCCAGGCCGGCAATAATGCGCACCAAGGTTGATTTCCCACAGCCGGATGGGCCGACGAGTGTAAGAAACTCCCCGTCACGGATCGAAATATTGATGTCATCCAACACCCGAAGAGTGCCGAACGATTTGCTTATGTTCTGAATATCAACCTGGGACAAAAGCTCTCCTCCAGCATTCGTCGTCCGCCAATTTATCGCGGGGGGTAAACTTCGTGCACGACGTCATCGATCCACATCATCGTCAGCTCTGGCAGATGCACGCGTTCGAATGTGAAACCCGCATCCGAGAATTCATAACGCACCGCGCCAAGCTGCTTTTCACCGCCCAGCGGCGGCTGCATCTCGGGACCGACTGCGAACGCAGCCGACGGGCACCAGACGAACTGAACCCCGTCGAGAACAAAATCGTGCGAAAGATGAAGATGGCCACTGGCAATGAGATCAACGCCGAAACGCTTGACCAAATCCTGCAGTCGGCCACGTGGTTCACGCTTGACCGACCAATAACCATTATCGACGTCATCCCAACTATCTATGAACAACGGCTGATGACAAAACCATGCGATGCGGCGGCCATTCGCATTATCCATCTGTTGTTCCAGCCAGTGAAACTGTTCTTCTTCGGCTGCAAGACCAGAACTGAGGATCATGGAATCAAAACCGATCAGACGCCAGTTTCCCTCGTCTTTCGCCCAAAAATCCTTGCCAAACCGGCGGTTCCAGCGCTCCAGACGATGATTGTCAGTCGGCTGATGCACGTTTTTCGGTTCGCCAACGTCGTGATTTCCCGGAACGACAAGCATCGGAGCCGGCAGATCCGCCATGATCTCGTGACAGAATACAAAATCATCATCGACATCCGCACCATCCACGCTGATGTCGCCGGAATGAATGATGAGATCCGGATTCTGACTGACAAGCCAGTCTCGCAAGGGTTGCCAGTTGCCCACGAAATGCGCCTTCCGGCGGCCAAGATGGGTATCTGAAATCTGTATGACGCGGGCCATTTTTTCGTTCCCCGGATTGTAAACTGATTAGATCAATTCACCGCATCGAATAAAAGCTTACAGTTGTTGGTGCAATCTTGCAAATGTAACACGGCGTTCAAGCCACCCTGTTTGCTTCACCGAGCAAATTATTGGCCGCAGATATCGCGACTGGCAATTCTGCTGCACCATGGGCGATGAACGACGCCCCACTGGCCATCAGAAGGGATGCGCGATCAGGCCTAGGATCTGCCGGATCGACAAATCCTATTGCCACAGCTCCTGCCGCTACAGCGGCTACTATTCCATGCGGACTGTCATCGATCATCACGCAATGCTCCGGCCTGACCTGAAATTTCTCCGCGCAAAGCAGAACAAGGTCTGCAGCGGGCTTGGGCTTGGCCACCATTTGAGCGCTGAACACAGCCGGATAAAAATGCTCCCAGAGATTGAGCCTTCCCAAGCTTTTCTGCAAACGGTCCAGAGAACTGTTAGAGGCCACACATTTGGGGCGATTGATACTCGCAACCACCGCATCCATGCCCGGCATCGACCTAAGTGAACGGCCGAATTCTCGGTAGAGGTTTTCGTGCCAGGCTTCAAAACGCTCATCAACGTCCGTCAAACCGAACTCTTCTTCGCATATCCTGCGAATTGCCGGTTCCGAATTGCCAGTGAACCTGACATGTGCCTCCCGCGCATCAATAGATATTCCGGCTTCCTGCAGCATTTCGGCAAGCGTCCGGCTGGCGAGGGGTTCACTATCGATGAGCACGCCGTCGCAATCGAAAATGACCAGCGCAATATTCTCGAGCTCGTTCGTCAAGCACATGCTGTTCATCGCGCTCACCAAATTGCACCAAAATTGAGTCGCCAGGAGAAACCTCGAAGCGGCTTCGTCGTCTGGTTTGCTCGTGGCATAGCCTTTTTCTCCCATTGGCTTTCGTTTGGTGCGTTCAATCTAGAAGAGCATTCATACAAGTGTCAATATTAATTTACATTTGTAAATTCCTATGCGATATGAGTTGGAAGGGAAGAAGGGCACGCTATACAGCCGATCTTGCAAATATCTTTTCGAACAAGGAAAGCGCTGCTAATCAGGGATGGACAAACGTCTTCAAACCAGGACGCCGAACAGCGAATTTGCATGACAGAAAAATGAGGTTCAGACGATGAACGGGAAGCCGACGCAAAATTCTTCAGCCGTTCACGCTGACGAGCGAATGCAGATGCGTGTGGTCTGGCAGTACTTCATGGAAGGCCGCACTCAGGGAGAAATAGCCCAGGCACTTTCCACCAATCGATTGCGCATCAACAAGATCATTGCCGAAGCGCGCCGGTCTGGGCTGGTGACGATCACGCTGAACTCCCGGCTGGCTTCGTGCGTCGAACTTGAACAGCAGCTTGTAGCCGATTTTTCTTTGCATCATGCAAGCATTGTACCCACGCCCGACAACGCCGATCTCGTGCCGGTTCTGGTCGGGCAGGCGACAGCCGACTATCTTGTCACTCAACTGAACACCACCGCAATATCGGGAATCGGCGTTGGCTGGGGCGCCACATTGCGTGAAATGGTGCGCCATATTCCAATGATGAAGCGCCCTGACGTCTCCGTGAACTCGGTGCTGGGTGGATTAACGCACGGGATCGAAATCAATACATTCGATATTGCGAGCGATCTTGCACGCCAGCTCAACGCCCAGTGCGCCTATCTCGCAGCACCGATCTATGCCGGCAGTCCTCAGTCGCGGGACGCGATCGTGAGCCAGGATGTTTTCGAGAATGCCTTCGAGCAGATTCGAAAGAACGATATTATCATCGTCAGTATCGGCGACATGACCCCGCGCTCCCTGTTAGTGCGCTATGGATTGCCGAGCGATGTCAAGCTGGAGGAGTTGATCGCGGCAGGTGCTTGCGGCGATATCATGGCGCAGTTTATCGACAAGAACGGATCGCCGATCAATCATCCGATCAATCAGCGCGCTATAGCGCCTTCCTTCGACACTTTGAAAAACGTGCCAACGGTAGTGTTTGCCTCGGGCGGCCTCAACAAGGCTGAGGCGCTTGCCGCAGCTCTGCTGTCCGGGACCGGCAACGTTCTTATTTCCGACGAGGAAACTGCACGGCTCGCCAGCCAGATCGCGCTTGAAAGAAAGCGTTTGGGTTGAGAGGCACACTTGGGACAGATCAGCATCTGTTTTGTTCTGGCTTCATGACTCTTGGCGCGTCGTCAGCGATCGTTCCGCTGCGCGTTCTTCACCCTGTTCCAGTTCAAACTGAAGCACGATCAAATTCAGCATTTATGAATCCAATGGCTGCTCTGTCACCGGTCGGTATTGCGATCGCGATTTGCCATGCTGCGTGTCCCGATAAAGGAAGCGGAAGAAAAAGACATCGCCCGTTCCACGCAGGAGTCTGGCAAATATCGCGATCAGGAGCACGGAGAAAATCAGACGTCCAAACAGCACGACATAGATATCCGCGCCAAGAGCCACCACGATCAGCGTATCCTCGATCAGGCTGTGGCAGAGGCCCATGAAACTCGACGCGAGAAAGACATCCCGAGGCTGAATGTGCCCGCGTTGCGCTTCGCGAATGATGAGGCCCCCGCCATAGGACAGACCCAGCACCAGTCCGACGACGGTCAATGGAGCGGCATCCTTCGCTATGCCGAGCAGGCGCAACAGGGGTGAAAGAAGCAGGTTCAGGAAGCGCGTCACATCAAGCGCGTCCATTATCCTCAGCACGGCCACCAGACCAAGCAGAACAACAAATATCCAGACCAGCGTGGAAGCAGTGTCGGCAACGAAGCTGTTCCAGCCTGAATCGTAGTGGCCCGGCACCCAGCTCGGCGCAGCCGGTTCCGCCAGCCAGCCGGTATGGCTGGAAATCAGGTTGATCCCCCATGCGAAGACAAGCCCGCCACCAAGCCGGATCAAGGTAGAAACGATCAAGCGCGGACCCGCTTTTTGCACGATACGCTGTTCAATGGGAATGGCGTGGGCGAAGAGGAAGAGCGAACCGAGAATCGTCACCTGCGCTGTGGTCAGCGTGTCGACCGGCAACACGGCAAACATCACCACCGCCCCGCTCCATACGCCAACGAGCAGGTTCATCGCCCAGACGAAACCCGCCTCCGGGGGCAGTCCAACGAACTGCATGACCGGAGCGAAGGCGGGCGAGATGGCCTTGATCAAATCCATCTCGATTGCCAGTTGTGTCAGGACCATCACCGGCAGCATGATCTTGATCAGCGTCCAATAGACGCTGATCGCTTCGCGCAGGATAACCATGCCGAATACTGTCAGTCGCTTTGCCAATCCCCCGGCCATCGCATCTCCCCCGCTTTTATCCGGAGCACGCGACGTCTCAGGCCGTTTCACGCACGACGGATTGCGTCTTCGCCTCGGTCACCGTGGCGATTTGCGTCTCCGATACAAGCGTTCCGTTGGAGAAAACACGCAAATGTGGTGTTCCGCCGGCCACGAAGCCGTCGATGCTTTCGGCTTTGGCCAGCAGAAAATCAGCCTGCGCTCCCCGATGCAAGCCATATTCCTTGAGCCCCATTAGTTTTGCAGGGATCGCCGTAATCATCGCGTAGGCGGTGGCAAGTTCGTCGCCCTTGAGATGACCCGCGAGCAGGGTCCAGCGTGCGATTTCCAACATGTCACCGGAGCCGGTCGGAACGAAAGGGTCTTCGATATTGTCGGAGGCAGTGGCAATAGGCACACCGGCCCGCACGATCTCGGCCACCCGCGTCAGTCCGCGTGGCGGCAGCTTGTCGCAATCGCGCGCCTGCAGATAAAGATTGGCCGCAGGCAGCGTGACAACACCGAGCTTCAACGCAACGATCTGCTCCAGGATCGCTTCGAAATCCGGCCGGTCCATCGCACTGAGAACCGAAGCATGGCTGAGCACGGTGCGCGCCTCCAGACCATAGCGGCGGACCCGCTCAAAAACAGCATTAAAAAGCGGGCGTTGCGGATTGAGATGTTCATCGAGATGCAGGTCGACCGGACGGCCATGGCGTGCCGCAGCGGCGAACAGGATATCGAGATAGTGCTCCGGGTCTTCCGCCACTGCGGGCGTGCCCCCAACGGCATCGGCCAGCGCGACCGCGCGATCGATGTTGGCCTCCAGCCAGTCCAGATCCTGCCCCGGATGCGGGATCAGGAAAGCCACGAGCTGCAGTTTCACCCGGTCGGCCCAGTCCGATCGTAGTTTCGCTAGCGCCTCTATACCGTTGAAGCCTGCATCCTTGTCCACATTCACATGGCTGCGGATAGCCGTGGTGCCGCGGCTGAGACAACGCTCGATGGTTCTGGATGCCCGCTTGAAAATATCGTCGGGCGGGGCCTGCCGTGCATATTTTGCGAAAGCGTCGCGCGCGCCCTGCAAAGTGCCCGACGGGTTGGGCGCGAAACGCAGTACGCCTGTCTTGTCGAGATGCTGGTGCATGTCCACCAGACCCGGCGAAACAATGCAGCCTTCCGCATCGATGAGCTGCATGTCATCTTCAAGCTCGATGTCGGATGCAATATCTAGGATGACGCCCTTTTCGGAAATCAGCATATCGGCCTGTCGGGCATTCCTGGCGCCGACTGCGACCATACCTCCCCGGACAAGACGACGGCGCGGCGCGGCGGATTGCTGGAACAAATTGTCCATCGTGAAACCTCATTATCTGAATGGAACTGAAAGGGTAGAACGGGCTTATGTCGCCTGCCGTCTTCGGCGATGTCTGTGACGACAGGTGCGAAGCTTCCGCTCGCAGGCCGGGCAGCACGCCCGACCCCGTAGCTGGTTATGTTCAGCCGCCGTCTGTCTGGGACTTCGCCACGGCCAGATGACCATCATGTGCCTGATTGCGGTCTCCCAAACCGTTAAGGACAAGATTGAGCGTCACTGAAACCACGCAAGCGACCACGACACTCGAATGCAGGATAGACTGCGTCCAGTCCGGCAGTTGCTGGAACAGATTGGGTGACATGATCGGAATGAAAGCGATGGCCAGCGTCAGTGCGACAATCAGAATGTTGTACTGATTATTCGCATAATCGACCTTGGACAGCGACTGGATGCCAGCCGCCGCGACAATGCCGAACATCGCCACTGCTGCGCCGCCGAGTGCCGGAGCGGGCACCGCCGCGAGGACTGCACCGAACTTTGGAAAGAAGGCGATAACGCACAGCATAAAGCCGCACAGGGCAACAACCCAGCGACTGCGCACGCCACTCAAAATGATGAGCCCGACATTTTCCATATGAGCAATGAAGGGGAACCCGGCAAAGACACCCGCAACCGCGCTGGCCAGACCGTTGGCGCGCACGCCATCGGCGACCTGTTCAGGCGTCACATCCTTGTCAACGATCTCGCCGATCGAAATGAACAGCCCCATGGATTCAACCGTCTGGACGATCATGACGATGACGATCGTCATAAAAGGCAGGACGGCGAAAGTCGGTAGACCGAAATGGAACGGCGTTGGAACGGTCACCCAGGGAGCGGTTTCAACCGGACTGAGATTGCCCATCCCCAAGAGAAAGGCGACGATAGCCCCTGCCCCCATGCCGAAAAGCACGGCCAGATTTTTCAGGAGCGGTGATCCAAGCCGATTGAATGCAAGAATGACGATCAGGACCAGCAGCGCCACGCCCAGAAAGGCCGGATCGCCGAAATCGGACTGGCCCCGCCCGCCGCCTGCCCATTGATAGGCTTCCGGCAGAAGCTGCACCCCGATGGCGGTGACAATGCAGCCCGTTACGACCGGTGGAAAGAAGCGTCGCAGATGACCGGTGATCGGTGCGATCAGCATGATGAAGATGCCGCCTGCGATCACGGCTCCGCAAATCCCCGCTATACCGACTCCTGGCATGGAGCCGATAGCGATGATGGCCGAAACACTCGAAAAGGCAACACCGTTCATGATCGGAAGACGCACGCCGAAACGCCAGAACCCGATGGTTTGCAACAGCGTCGCGATACCTGAACAGAAGAAGGTAGCACTGATCAATATAATGGTTTCCTCGGAGCTGAAGCCGAGCGCATTGGCGATAATCAGCGGTACCGCAACCGATCCCACATAGGACACAGCAACGTGCTGCAGCGCCAGAGTGAGCGTTTTCTTGGCTGGTAGTATTTCATCGACTGGATGTATTGCAGATGTCATCGTTGTTCCCCTTATTGAGTCAATTTCCAACGACTTGTGGCCGTTCCTTTCATGACGTCTTGTCTCGACGTTTTCTTCACGTATTCCATCAAACCGGCTTCGGACATCATCCCCTCGCTATGTAGTTTGGCGGATAAACTCCCAGCTCCGAAGCCGATCAGTCGTGGGTTATGGCACCCGGCACGCTTCTATACGGGCCTGCAGCGAAGCCCGGTCGAGATTGCGCCCGATGAAGATCATCTTGTTCGAACGCTGGTCTCCGGCCCATGGATGATTGGGGCGGAACTCGATCTCGTTGTGAACGCCGTGCAGGACGTAGCAATAGTCATCGTCCTGCACGGAAAAGATGCCTTTCATTCGGAACAGATTCTCGTTGTTCTGTCGCTTGAGTTCCTGCACCCAGCGCGAAATTTTCTGCGGGTCCATATTACCCGGAAGCTCGATGCCGACCGACGTGACCGACACGTCATGCGTATGGCTGGCATCACCGAGCCATGCATGGTCGCGACCGTGATCCGCATGTTTCTGATTGCAGTCATCATCATGGTGATGATGACTGTGTGCATGCCAGTCGAAATCGATCTCGGCTGCCATTTTGCGATTGCGGTCGAAGGCCGCCAGCCCCAGGATTTTGGTCAGATCGATCTGCGCATAGCTCGACAAGACGATATCCGCAGTTTCGTTCAGGTGGCGGATGCGTTTGGTCACATCACCGATATCAGCATCCCGCGCCAGATCCACCTTGTTGAGCACGATGCGGTCTGCACAGACGATCTGATCGACCGCCTGATTGTCGATGCCATCCAGATGAATATCGTCCAGATGCTGGCGGATATGCTTGACGTCGACCAGCGTGATGACGCCATCGAGATTGGTTTCGTTGCGGATCGGATCGTCAAGGAAGAATGTCTGTGCAACCGGATAGGGATCGGCAAGTCCGCTCGTCTCGATAATGATATGGTCGAGACGTTCGGGTCTGGCCAGCAACTGGCGTATAACCCGCAAAAGATCATCACGCGCTTCGGCCACACAGCATACGCAACCATTGGTCATTTCGAAAATTTCTTCCGTACTGCCGACGACCAGATCGCCATCAATACCGATTTCCCCGAATTCATTCTCGATCACGGCAATCTTCATGCCGTGATTTTCCTTCAGGATGTAGTTCAGCAGCGTCGTCTTGCCGGAGCCGAGAAAACCGGTAAGCACGGTGACCGGAATCTTGTCCTTGACTGTCTTCAACATCGTTTCTTCTCCCTTGGATTTTCGTTATCAGGGCGTCTTGAGCCACCGCTGCACGCCACCTGTCTCAAGATCGAAAAGATCGAGAACCCGGCCCACCGTGTGATCGACCATCTCCGCGATGCTCGCGGGCCTGGCATAGAATGCCGGAACAGGGGGTGTCACGATTGCGCCCATCTGGGTGACGGTCAGCATGTTAGCGATATGGGTTTGCGTCAAAGGCGTTTCCCGGACCAGAAGCACCAGTTTGCGCCGTTCCTTCAACGTGACGTCGCCCGCTCGGCTAATCAGGCTTCCCGACAGGCCGTGCGCTATTTCCGCCAGCGTTTTCATTGAGCATGGCGCCACGACCATGCCCATGGTCCTGAAGGATCCGCTCGAAATGCTGGCAGCCATATCGTCGGACTTGTAGAGATAGCTTGCCAGATCGCGGATATCGGCGAGCTTATAGTCTGTCTCGTGGGTCATGGTCAGAAGCGCCGACCGGCTGACGACGACATGGGTTTCTATCTGGAGCCGTTGCAGAATTTCGAGAAGGCGAAAGCCATAAACGAAGCCCGATGCGCCGCTGATACCGACGACCATGCGCGGGCGGTATTCGTCTGATCTTGGGGAAATGGCGTTCATGTCACCGCTCTCCTCAGTTTTACCCCGGCCAGACTACCCACCAGATCGCGCGCACGTCCCAGCGCATCGTCGCCGATGACCGCACGAATACCGTGGAAATCCGGGCTTCGGGTCGCATCGAGAGCAAGCCGTGACGTCGTGCCGTCGGCGCTTGAGGAAGGATCGAGCGGGCTGCCCGGCAGACCGTCAATCCTGAAGAGATCACGATGCGGCTGGAAATGCGTGGCCAAAGCCCACAGCACCTGGCTGTCCTGCGTGACGTCTATATCGTCATCAACCGCTATAACGGTCTTCAAGTACGGGTCCCAGCCGAGAAGGCCGAGCATGACCTGGCGCGCCTCGCCGGGTCGGCTTTGCTTCAGCGCCACATAGCAATGAAAGTGCGTGCCGGAGGTGGGGTAGTGCAACCGCGTCACCGATGGGAACCGTGCCTTCAGCTTTTCGAACATTTCAGCTTCCCGCGGCAGGCGTGCAAGGTTGAGATGCTCATCCGTCGCTCCGCCCACCACATCGACCAGCCAGGGCGCCTTGCGACGCATGACCGCCGTTATGTGAAACAGCGTATTGGTCGAACGATCCGAGGAATAACCGGAAAACTCACCGAACGGGCCCTCCTCGACATGAGCGTTAGGGTCAAGGTGTCCCTCCAGTACATATTCCGCCGCCGCCGGAACGCCGATGGCGTAGCGTGGCGTCCTGACAAGACGTAACGGCTCGCGCATCAGCCCACCAGCAACAGCACGCTCATCGGCACCGAACGGCAACCTTGCCGAAGCGGCCAGCATGAAAAGCGGATGCGCTCCGATCACCATCGCGACCGGCAACGGGCGACCGGCTTCACGCGCCGTCTGATACATGCGCCATAAATGACCGCGTGAATGCAAGCTTGTTGCCAGCGCCGACTGGGCGTGCCGCATCGATCTGTGATAGCTGAGATTGGCGATACCGGTTTCCGGATCGCTCGCAACAATGATCGCATTTGTGATGTAGGGTCCGCGGTCGCTCTCGAAATGCCGGATCATCGGCAGTTTGTCGAGATCGACGTCCTTGCTCTCATCGACCTGTTCCATTACCGGGCCATCGGCAACATATTCAGGCTCGATCGGAGTGTTGGCGCGTTTCTGATACTCGCCATGAAGCTCAGAGACACTCGTTCCGAAAATACGGGCGATCCGTTCGCGCGACGCGAACACATTCGTGACCAGCGGCACCTCGCTGCCCGGAACCTGATCGCAGACCAGCATGGGCGTCTTGCCTTTTTCGGCCAGCGCGGCCACCAGAGCGGTGACATCGCGACCATCTTGCAGGGGTTCGCGGATATGAACAACGTCATCGGGATAAAGTTGCCGGTAGACGTTCGCGAAACCCTGAAAATCCTGTGTTCCCGTCTTGGTGACTGAATGCAGCTCGTTCATGACTCCTCCCGATGTCATTTCCTGAAACGTGCGGGATGCAGGCGCACCCCGCACAATCCCTCAGACGTAGGTCGCCTTGAGACGTTTCTCCGCTTCCGCCAGATCCTTGGGAGGCTTGGTGGGTTCGATACCGACGAGACGGGCAATATTGTTACCCAGATAGTCTTCGAGAATATCTTCACTGAGGTTCATGCCCTGCGGCTCGGGCGAACACAGAACCTCCAGTTCGCGCAGCCACATGCCCGGATTGTTCGGCGGCGAATCCGTTCCGAACACGATCTTGTTTGGCGGCAGTTGCTTTGCGAACTCCACGATGCGCGACTGGAAGCACCAGCCGGACTCGCAATAGACATTCGGTGAGTCCATCGCCATCCAGAACGCTTCGAACGAGTAGTTGCCGCCCGTCTGTATCCCGAAATGGCCGATGATGAAGTTTACCATCGGGAATTCGCGAATGATGGGATAGAATTGCGTCGGGATCGAATAGGGCCCGTCACCCGTGTGGATAAGCACGACGACGCCCAGCTCCGCACATTTCTTCATGGCAGGCCGGAGCCATTCCAATGCCCGGTCGGGGCGATAACCATGCATGTTGGAATGCAGCTTCAGCATTTTGAAGCCGTATTCCTTGACGTGGAATTCCAGTTCTGCAGCCCCGTTCTCCGGACCCCAGCGAGGATTGAAATTGAAGTTGCCGATGAAGCGGTCAGGATATTTCTGACAAAGCTCGGCGACGTAAGACATGTAATCGCGAATGCCGTCGCGCCCGCGGCGGTTACCATCGCGATAACCCGTATTGCCGGGTGGCGGCTGAATGAAGCCCATATCGATCCGGCGTGGCTTGCCGTTGATCATATAGGGGCCGTCCATGAGCTTCAGCATACGCTCGCCGGTGAACGGTTCACCGGTATGACGCCAAGCCTCGTCGACGAGATTGGTTGGATGCAGATGGGTGTCGATGATCATGTGGATTCTCCGCTGAACTAGGCAAGGGTCGCCAGGTAGTGCTTGTTTTCGATGCCATGACGTTCAAGTTCGGCGACTGCATCCTGATAGGTGGCGGGCGGAGGGGTTGGCTCCATGCCCAACATGCGGGCGAGATTGTTGCCGAGGTAATCCTCGAGCGTGTCCTCGTCGAGGTTCATCCCTTGCGGCGGTTCGTGGCAAAGCACTTCCAGAAGGTTCAGCCACATGCCCGGTTCGTTGGGCGGAGTGTCTGAGCCGTAAAGAATCTTGTGCGTCGGCAAATCCTTGGCAAATTCAACGATACGCGACTGCAGGCACCAACTGCTTTCACAGAATACGTTCGGATATTCCATTGCCCATTGGAAAGGCTCGAAGCAGTAGACCCCTCCCGTCTGCACACCGAAATGCGCCATGATGAAATTGACGTCTGGATATTCCTTGATCAGCGGAATCCATTCCGTCGGAATGCTGTAGGGGCCGTCACCCGTATGCAGCTTGACGAGCACGCCAAGCTCCCGACATTTGTCGAGTGCAGGGCACAGCCAATCCTTGGCGCGATCGGGCCGGTATGCGTGCATGTTGGCCTGCAACTGAACCATGCGGAAACCGTGTTCCTTCACGTAACGCTCGATGGCCTCGACCCCGTTGCGCACGCCGCAACGCGGATTATAGACGAAGCAGCCAATGAAACGGTCCGGATATTTTTGAACCATTTCAAGCGTATACGCCATATAGGCATCAATGGACTGACGCCCGTCGAGTTCCCCGTCCGTCCATGTGTAGATGGTGTTGCCTTGTGGCGGCTGGATGAACGCCTTGTCGATGCGGCGCGGTTTGCCATTGATCGTATAGGGGCCGTCCATCATTTGAATCAGGCGCTCGCCGCTGAACGGATCGCCATCATGCTGCCAGGCCAGATCGACCAGATTGGTCGGATAGCAACTGGTATCGATGATCATTGATTGGTCTCCTTTTCCCGGTCATGAAGGACCGATCCACGAGAAAACCAACTGCGTCCCCCTTTGGTGCGACAACCGTTCGCCAAGCGACGGCAGGCTTATTTTTCGACAGCAGTGATTTTCGTCACTACCCACTATCGTCGCATAGATGGTGAGACGTACAATATCGCTTTCAGTACATGGTGAGACGATTTCGATATGATTGGGGCGCAGTTTCGACATCTGTCCGCCCTGCCCGGAAAAGCAAAATCAGGCAATAAAAAAGCCGACCCAAAGGTCGGCTGTAACTCGCGTGGTACAAAACCGTCGCTGGCAGTCACTTGGCAAGCTGCTTGCTCCAGTCGAACAGCATGGTTGCGCTGAGAACAGCGAAGATAAGGATGATATCGAACACGAAAACCTCGAAAATGGGAAGCCACAGGGCCTTGTTGAACGGGCAAGGATTTACCGGTCAGCATCCCTTGAAGATCTCCCAGATCTTCATCCCCACGCTTGACGTGGGTCTCATAAACGCAAGACGGCAGTGAAATCAAGACGCATCCAGCAACAGAGTTTCGTATTTTCAAGGACTATCGCCCCTCCCCCTTTGAGACGTACAGTATTGTTTGTTCCGGTTGGCGAGAGGTTTTCGATATGGCTTACAATCATCTGAAACCGTTCGATCTGCGAACGCTGCGTTACTTCCTCGTCGTCGCGGAGGAACTCCATTTCGGTCGCGCCGCCGTACGTTTAAATATGTCGCAGCCTCCTCTCAGTCAGCAAATCAGACAACTGGAAGACCGTCTCGACGTTGTGCTGTTCAAACGTAGTCATCACAATGTTGAACTGACTGCGGCCGGCCTGGCTCTGAAGGAGCAGGCTCCGCTGATCTTCCAGCAGTTGGAAAAAGCTGTGGTCACGACCCGTATGACTGCCGCAGGTTCCACCGGTCGACTGGACATAGGAGTGATCAGTTCATCACTGGTCGGCATCATTCCCAGGGCGCTTGATATCTTCACCAGTCGTTATCCCGATGTCGACTGGCAGCTTCACGAATTGACGCCAGCGCTCCAGATACAGGGATTGCTCGAACGTCGCATTGATATTTGTCTTTTTCGCATGCCGCCGCATCAGGAAGGCCTGCAACGGGAAATCATTATGCAGGAAGCGCTTATGGTAGCTATGCCGAGATCGCATCCTCTCGCCAGTCAAAACACCGTCTCCCTGATGCAACTGAAAGATCAACCGTTCGTCATGTTCGGCCTGCATCAGTCGAGATTTGCAGATTTCCTCTATCAGTGTTGTGTTAAAGCCGGATTCACGCCGAGAATTCGCCAGCAGGTCGTCGAGGTACAATCTCTTCTAAGCCTCGTCGGCGCCAACATCGGCGTCGCCCTGTTGCCCGCCAGCATGCGGCAACTGGCGCAGCCGGAAGTGGTTTTCAAGCCGATTCATCCGTCACCGCCAGAGATCCCATTATACGCGACCTATCGCGCAGGAGACACCTCACCAACACTTAAGCGTTTTCTGGCGATAATTGGTGAACTGATAACCGAACACCAGATAAACACGGCCTCCGATGAATCAGACCGACAAATCCAATCGGTTTTTGAAGCGCAGGAGAGCAACACAGATTGAAGGCAACAGCATCCTTCATACCAGGGCGCTGAGATGCTAACGCATCACGCCCTGAAAATGCTCAATCGCCGCACAGGCTTAACCAAAACTCGATGAGCCAAACTCATCGAGTTTTGGTATTAGAAGGACGCGCAAAGAGATGGGGCTGAACAAAAGTCCAGCCCCGCTTATTCGTTCTTACTTTGCTTCGATAGCCTGAAGACCGGCAAGGGCGCATTCCGCATCGGTTGCGCCGGATGGTGCACCGCCGACGCCAATGCCTCCGACCAGCGCGTCGCCGATCTTGATCGGCAGTCCGCCCGCCTGAATGACGAAGCGAGAATCCATGTCCCGCATGCCATTATTGGCCGGCTTCGACGCGATAAACTCTGCAAGTTCACCGGAATCGCGACCCAGAGCTGCTGACGTGAATGCTTTTCCTTCAGCGCTATTACCGGTATGCGGGCCGGAAAGGTCGGCCTTGAGCAAAACCTTGGTCGATCCATCGCGGGCCACGACTGCGACGCTCACATTGTTGCCCTTGGCGACACAGGCATCCAGCGCAGCCTGTGCAGCCTTGGTTGCGAGATCAAGCGGCAGATAGGGCGTGGTGGGAAGCGTTTGAGCGAAAGCGGTAGCCGGAGCCATCGACAGGGCGATTATTGCAAGTTTACGGATCATGGTCGTTCCTCGGTTGTGATGAGAAACATTTAGTCGCCGCCAGCGTCCAGCGAAATCCGTAGCATTTACGATCTTATCGGTAGTTCTACGGATTTGGCTGCCCCTCCAGCCACAAACGGGTCATTTCCGCTTGTGAGGTTGTACCCAGTTTCGCGCCGATGGCCGCACGGTGGCTGTCTATCGTGCGGGGCGACAATTCAAGACCATCGGCAATTTGCCGGGTAGTAAATCCTTGCGCGATACGGTCAAGAACCTCGCGTTCACGTGTTGTCAGCGTATCGAGCAGTGCCAGCGTTTCGGCTCTCAGCGCCTTGCTCCCCAGCCTGTGTTCAAGCAATTGCTGCGCTTTCTGGATTGCATCGATCAGATCCTGCTCATCAACGGGCTTGGAAAGATAATCCACCGCACCATTTCGAAAGGCGCGACGGCAGGCTTCGATATCGCCATGGCCGGAGATGATGATCACCGGCCAGTCAATCTCCTGCCCGGCTAACAGCTCCTGGAGTTTCAGCCCCGTCATGACCGGCATGCGAATGTCGAAAATCATACATCCCGGCTTCAGCCGCGGCAGGTGGGCCAGAAATGCCGAAGGATCGGCAAAACTCCTGACCTCGATGTCTATAGTCGACAAAAGAAGGCCAAGCGACTTTCGTACTGCTTCATCGTCATCGACGAGATAGACTGGCTGAACCATTCCTCTTAACTTCCTGCGTCTTCAGCAATTGGAAGCACAACGCGAAACAGCGCGCCGCGCTCCTGTGGAATATAGGAAATCTCGCCGCCAAAACGCTCGACCAGCCGCTGGCTGAGCGCCAGACCGAGGCCGGTCCCTTCCGGGCGGCTTGTGGTAAAGGGGGTAAAGAGGCGCGGCAAGAGTTCAGGCGCAACGCCGGGACCATTGTCCGCAATTTCCAGAATGGCTATCGGCCCGTCAGCTTTCAGGGATGCATTTACCCGCCGGTCCTGATCATCGTCATGAAAGGATTCAATCGCGTTGCGCAGAAGGTTGAACATCACTTGCTCCATTTCTACCGGATCAACCGCAGCCATCAAAGGTGTTTCCGGCATCACAAGCTCAACTTTGACATTCTGCCGGGTCGCTTCCGAAGCCAGCAAGGTCTGCACATTTTGAAGCGACAGGCGCAGATCGGCAGGTGCCGTCTGTCGCCGCTGCGGGCGAGACCAGTTGCGCAGCCGATCCAGAATGGCCGATGCACGGCGCGCCTGGTCCACCATATCATCCAGCGCTCCAGCGAGAGCCTCCGTATTGTTGCGAATCAACAAGCGGCGCCCCGCCTGCGCGCCAGCGAGAATTGCCGTTAGGGGCTGTGTCAGTTCATGCGCCATGCCACTTGCCATCTCACCCATCGTGTTGACGCGAGAGGCATGGGCGAGCCGGGCCTCAAGGCCGCTCAGTTCCGCCTGACGTTCCGCATGGCGTGTGCGCTGTGTCTGGCGAACGATGACCAATCCGCCGAAGAACAGTAAATTCGTGAGGGTGAGAATCGCAATCAACTGGTCGAGTGGCAACAGATCGGTCCATCCCATTGCGAGAGCGGTCTGGAAAAGAAGCGGCTGTGTAGCACTGCCCAGTTTCTTGGAGAAGCGCGCTTCGCCGAACGAGGCCGGGCTACTGAACAGAACGGTTCCGTCGGGCATGACGAGGCGTCGGGCAACGCCCTTACGGCTCCAGAATGCGTCGTCAGAGGTAATCAGGCTGCCAGCATTGATCGCCAGAGCCAGGCCGTCATGCGGATTATCCGTATTCGGGCTGCGTTTTACGATCAGATAATGTCCGGGCCGTTCTGCCGGTGCCAACAGTTCGGGAACGCCGCGGGACGAGCGAGCCGCCGCCCGTATGGCGTCGACCAGTTCCGGTTCCAGCTTTCTGGTGCCGGTCACTGGGGCGGTTGGCTCCATCGGCACCAATTGAATTTCATCTATGCGCGGATAGAAACGAATGATCGTTGCCGCCACTTCGACGAAAACATCGTCCTGCGAGAGATCGGCCGTTCGCGCCTTGGATTGAGCAATCGTCGAAAGCGCCGTCAAATGGGCATCGTGCTGGTCAGCACGTTGTGAAGCCTCGCGGTGCAACGTAAAGCTGGCGGCCTGAAGTTCGGACAACAACGCGGCACGCTGATAGAGGACAAGGCTACCTATCGCCAGAATATTGAACAGCAACCACATGAGGATCGGAAGTGCGGCAGACCGGATGCTTCTATTGTGGAGGTTCATAAATTGCATCCCGGTATCAGTCGCTGTTCAGACAGAATATCGCACCAACTGATAATCATAATATTATTCAGTCTTGTGAGGTTATTGGAGTTTCACGAGGCTGGCAAATGCGGTGTCTGCTGGAAAAACTATGGTTTCACGGCCGCCCGAAAAGCCCCTGCCAGTTTTTTGACCGCGATCTCGATTTCTTTCGGCGTGTAGGCCGCAAATCCCATCAGGAAACCGGCTTTTCCATTCCCGGCGGCGTAAAGCCCGGACAGGCCGAGGAGGTCGATGCCGACACGTTGGGCAGCAGCAACAGCATTACGCTCCCATAGATCGCCGGTGAGCAGGCAAGACATTTGCAGGCCTCCGGCAGATACTTGTGGCTCAACAAAGTCAGCCAGATGTTTTTCGATCAGTCCCGCCAGTACATCACGCCGTTCGGCATAGATGCCCCGCATGGCCCGGACGTGTGCGCCAAAATGTCCGCCCTCCATGAACCGGGCAAGCGTCAACTGCGCTATTGGTGCGGAATGCCCGTCGAGCAGAGTGCGCGCAACCGTCATCGGTTTGACCAGTTGTGGCGGCAATACCATGTAGCCGATACGCAGACCCGGAAAAAGTGATTTGGTGAAAGTGCCGATATAGATTGTCCGGTCATGCCGGTCGAGGCCTTGCACGCAGGCCATCGGCTTGCCAGCGTAGTGAAACTCGCTGTCATAATCATCCTCGATAATCCATGTCTGCTGGCGGGCAGCCCATTCGATCAGTGCCAAGCGACGATCCAGCGACAGGGTCGCACCGGTTGGAAACTGGTGCGAAGGCGTGAGAAACACGGCTTTGGCTTTGCTCGTTTCGCTTACCATCCGCTCGATCACAATGCCCTGGTCATCCACTCCGACCGGGATGGCTTCAAGTCCGGCGGCATCGAACGCCTTGCGTGCGCCGTAATAGGCAGGATCCTCGATGAAGATCCGGTCACCGGGATCGAACAGCATGTTTGCACATAAAGTCAGTGCCTGTTGCGAGCTGGTGAGGATCAGCAACCTGTCGGGTGTCGCGCGTCCGCCGCGTTCCAGGTTCATGTATTCGGCGACAGCGCTCCGCAAGGGCCCTGTCCCCTGCGGAGCGCCATGCAGAAGCACCTGCGTGCCGGTTTCCTTCAACACCTGCCGCTCCAGACGCTCCCAAAGCTGAAGCGGGAAGTTCCGGGTTTCTGGAACGCCGTGGGCGAAAGGCCGTGGTGCCAGCAGCTCGCGCACGCCACCGCTGTGAAACATGACCGCTCCGCGCTTGCTCAGGTTGGGCGCCTGATTGCGCAAAATAGCATCGCGCTGGGAAACGCTGTGTCCGGGCGTAAATTCCGTTATCTGCGCCACAAAACTTCCGCTGCCCACCCGGCGGTCGATGAAACCCTCGGCATGCAACTGCGCATAAGCCGCTTCGATCGTGTCTCGGGACACGCCCAGCGATTTGGCGAGACCACGCGAAGCCGGAAGCGCCTTTCCCGGTCCAAGCGCCCCATCAACGATCAATTGCCTGATCGATCGTTGAATGCGGGCGTGGAGCGGCATGGCCGCATGGGCAGGATGGGCAATCCACGCCTTCACAGATTCAAGTTGGGAGTTCTTGAACAAATGGTCTGGTCCTAAATGGAAAAATGGATGGGATCATCAGGCCATTAAACGACTAATTGTCAAGACATCTTGTCGGCCATGCGCCTCGATTCCCAGGAGGTTTCCCAGGATGGTTTCATCCCGTGCATCAACATCAAAAATCCGCTTGAGCGATCTTACCCATCCCATTGTGGCCGGGCTGATCTCCGTCATCGTCAACTATGGCGGCACATTTATTCTTGTTTTTCAGGCTGCAAAGGTCGCAGGATTGAGCCCGGAACTGACGGCCTCCTGGGTCTGGTCGGTCTCTATCGGCGTCGGCTTGACCGGTCTTTACCTTAGCTGGCACTATCGCGAGCCGATCATTACCGCCTGGTCGACCCCAGCCGCTGCCTTTCTTGTCACAGCGCTTGCCACCACATCCTATGCAGAGGCGATCGGTGCCTACATGATTTCGGCTTTCGCCTTCATTATCCTCGGTGTGTCGGGCTATTTCGAGAAAGTCATCCGGCTGATACCACCGGGTATTGCTGCAGGTCTGCTTGCTGGCATCCTTCTGCAATTCGGAATCGGAGCCTTCGGCGGTGCCACTATTGATCCGTTGCTGGTCGGACTGCTGATTGTTGCCTACGTCGTTTTGAAACGGCTATCCGCTCGCTATGCTGTGGTCGGCATTCTCGTGCTCGGAGTGGCCTTTCTGCTTCTGCAAAACCGGGTCGACCTGTCTGGATTGCGGCTGGAATTTGCAGCTCCGGTTTTCACCATGCCCGAATTCTCTCTCAATGCCCTGCTATCCGTCGCGCTGCCATTGTTCCTCATCACATTGACAGGGCAGTACATGCCGGGGATGCTGGTTCTACGCAATGACGGCTTCAAGACCAGCGCCAATCCAATCGTCACCGCAACAGGTCTCGGTTCGCTCATCATGGCGCCCTTCGGATCGCATGCCTTCAACATTGCGGCAATCACGGCGGCGATCGCGACCGGACCCGAAGCACACGAGAACCCATCAAAGCGCTGGATCGCCGGTATTGCAGCGGGCGTGTTCTACGTTCTCGTCGGCATATTCGGTGTGACACTCGCCGCTGTCTTCATGGCATTTCCGGCAAGCTTCATTACAACACTCGCAGGTCTGGCCCTGCTGGGCACGATAGGAAGCAGTCTAGCTGGTGCCATGTCAGACCCCGCACATCGTGAGGCCGCGTTGATCACTTTTCTGGCCTCGGCTGCAAACATCAAGCTCTTCGGTATCGGCGGCGCTTTCTGGGGGCTGATAATCGGACTTGTTGCCTATATCGTTCTCAACGGTCGCCTGCCGCGCCGTGAACGGGCCAAACTGAGCATGAGCGAAGGAGCTGCGAAATGACTACAGAAATCAAGGGAATGACCACCTCCATCATTTCAATCCAGAGCCAGGTCGTGCACGGGCATGTCGGCAACAGTGCTGCCGTTCTGCCGATGCGAGCCCATGGGTTGAATGTCGCCGCAGTCCCCACGACTTTGCTGTCGAACAATCCGCATTTCGAAACCATGCGCGGGCGCGTTCTCGAATCCGAACTGGTTGGCGATCTGCTGCGCGGCGTTGAAGAACGGGGGCTGATTGAAACAAGCCGCTATATCGTTTCTGGCTATCTCGGCTCTCGGGCCAACGGGGATGTTGTCGCCGCGTTCGTCGAACGCGCGCGCAAGATCAATCCGGACATCAAATACATTTGCGACCCGGTGATGGGCGATATGAATCTGGGCATTTTCGTCGCCGATCAGGTGGTGGCCTGTATCATCGAGAGACTTGTTCCGCTCGCCGACCTGTTGACCCCCAACCAGTTCGAGCTGGGTCTTATTGCGCGTACCAAAGTGATGTCCTGGCCTGTACTTGAAATGGCAGCCGCTCAGGTGCAGGCGCTTCGTGGCGCAAGGCTGGTCGTGACAGGCTGCAATCTGGCGGACACGCCAGACGGCTTGCTCGAAAATATTGTCTTCGACCACGAAACCTGCACGCGGCTGACCTCACCGCGCCTGCCGATCGTTCCGGTCGGGACCGGCGACCTTTTCACAGGCCTTCTGACCGCCAAACTGACGCGAGGGAACACGCTGGTCGAGGCTGCGCGCGGCGCTGCCGCTAGCGTGTCCGAAGTCCTCCGGCGCACCATGGAGGCGGGTGAGCAGGACATGCAGCTTGCCAGTGTCATCGACGTCCTCCGCTCCTAGAGCAGTTCCGGTTAAAAGGAAGCCGGTTTAACCGCCCTCTCTCTTTCTTCCCGCTTCTCGTCTCTAACAAATGTGCCTGATCCATGCCGACGCACGACAATTCCGGCGAACACCAACATGCCGATTGCCTCTCTCAAGGTTGCACGAGAAACCTTGAGATCATCGGCCAGATCAGCCTCGTTTGGCAGGCGCTCGCCTCTGCGCCATCGCCCTTCAAGGATCGCAAGCCGCACTGTCTCCGCGACTTGTATCACAAGCGGCTGCCTGTCTAATGGGCGCAGCCATTCTGCTGGCCCATCTCGTACCATCTCGTCTTTTGCCATGCTCAACCCGTCTGCGTGGCGGTGTCGGTTGTGGAAAGCCGCATCGCATAGCGGCGCGCCAGAACAGCGCCCACCAGAATCTGGATCTGGTTATAGAGCATGATCGGCAACACGATCATGCCGAAGCCGGACAGGCCAGCGAACAGGACCTGAGCGAGTGGAAGCCCGGATGCCAGGCTCTTCTTGGACCCGCAGAACACAGCCGCAATCTCATCTTCACGGGTAAAGCCCAACCAGCGCGAGCCAACCATCGTAAAGCCAATCACGCCCGCCAGAAGAACGACGCAAAGCACGATTGCCATGATGAGCCCCGATGGTGGCAAAACCTGCCAGAGTCCGGCGGTGACCGATTGGGAGAAAGCCGAATATATGATCAGCACAATCACCGACTGATCGTAATTCTCCAGCCAGTGCTTGCGCGTCGAAAGGAACGGCCCGAGCCAGCGATGGCAGGCTTGTCCCAGACCGAACGGCAACAGCAATTCAATCACCACATCGCGCAAAGCCTGCCCCAAATCGATAGACCCGGATGAACGCATGAAAATCGTCATCAGAAGCGGCGTCAGCAACAATCCGAAGACATTCGACCCAGCCGAATTGCAGACGGCAGCCGGCACATTGCCCCTTGCCAAAGCGGTGTAGGCAATCGAACTGGAAATTGCGGAAGGCAGAACGCCCAGATAGATGAAACCAAGGACAAGATCCGGTGGCAGGATGCTTTCGGGAACGAGCCGCAAAGGCTGCACGATCAACGGGAAAACGATAAATGTCGTCGCGAAAATAAACCCATGCAATTGCCATTGCTTCAAACCTGAAACGATCGCCTTGTGAGACAGGGCCGCTCCGTGGCCGAAAAACAGCAGGGCAACGCCGATAGTTCCCAGCATACTGACAATGTCTGCTGCGTTGCCGGCCGCCGGAAAGAGAGTTGCCAGAACAACCGCGGCAATCATCAGAATCAAAAAAGGATCAAGGCGCATCTATTCGTCCACCATTGGTTCGTCGGCCATTCGTCAGCTTGACCGACCCTTGTTTGGGGGATAGGTCTTTGCGCAATTGGTCTACAAATTGGTATGGATAGCTGCCGGATGACAGATCGCATTCCGACCGCCGAAGCGATGCAACGCATGCGGAGGCTGCTCGTGGAGAAGAACTTCGGGCCGCAGGATAAGATCCCGCCCGAGCGGGTTTTGTCGGCGACACTCGGCTGCAGCCGCGAAACGACGCGAAAGGTGCTACGTCAGCTTGAGATCGAAGGCACGGTGTGGCGTCATCAGGGCAAGGGCACCTTCATAGGCCCTCCCGAGTCGAACATCGAACGGCCCATAGACCGGATCATCGAATCCGCATCCGCTCAGGACCTCATGGATGCAAGACTCGTCTATGAGCCAGCGCTTGCCGCGGCTGCGGCCCAATATGCCACGCAAGATGACCTCGCCACCTTGCGCAAGCTTGCTCTGGCGACTGGTACAGCCCGCGATTGGCGGGAATATGAACGTTTGGACGATGCCTTTCACAAGGCAGTTGCGCGCTCGAGCGGAAATGCCCTGCTCGCCGCAATCTTCAGCTCTCTCGCCTCGGTTCGTGGACGCTCAACCTGGCAGCGGAGACATGATGCGATCTTTCGGGAGGCCCGTAAACGCGAATATGCGACCGAGCAAAGCGCGATGCATCTGGCAATCGTCGATGCAATCGAAGCACGGCAAAGCGACCGAGCTCACCACGCCATGCATGCTCATCTGGAAGCCATCCGCACGCTGGCTCTAACATCCCGCTGATACGGATCAACCCGCCGCCCGTGATCGACGGCGACAGGTCCAAGAAGCGTTAAACTGAAGTCGCCTACAGGCTGTTCACCAGACGATGCGAGACGTTTTTCACAACCGTATAATGATGCAGTCCTTCGGCTCCGCCTTCGCGGCCAAGTCCGCTGTCCTTGACGCCGCCGAACGGGGTTTCGGCAACGGAAGCTTCGAGCGTATTGATCGAGACGTTTCCAGCTTCCAGCCCCGTCATCAGACGATCCACATTTTCCGCTGAGTTTGCGAAACCATATGCCGCCAGACCGAACGGAAGCGAATTCGCCTTTTCAATGGCCGCATCGAGAGACGCAACCGGATTGATCAGCGCCAGCGGACCGAATGGCTCCTCCGACATCGCGCGAGCATCGTCCGGCAGTTCAGCCAAGGCTGTTGGTGGGAAGAAATAGCCATTATTCTTCAGGCGACGGCCACCGAAAAGCAGTTTCGCACCTTTCGCCTCTGCATCGTTCACCAGTTCTTCCAGCGCCATGACGCGGCGATCATTGGCAACGGGGCCCATCTGGACACCCTCATCCATGCCGTTACCGACGCGGATCGACTGGGCCGTTTCGATGAAAGCCGTAGTGAAACGTTCATAATGGCTTTCATGAACAAAAAAGCGCGTCGGCGAGGTGCAGACCTGACCGGAGTTTCGGTATTTACGGCGTGCAGAAGCGATACCCGCGACGACCGGATCGGCATCCTCGCAAACGATGACGGGAGCGTGGCCGCCAAGTTCCATCAGCGCCGGTTTCATGTGGCGCGCAGCGATCTCGGTCAGATGTTTGCCAACGGCAGTCGATCCGGTGAACGCGATTGCCCGGATTTCAGGTCGCGGAATGAGAAACTGCGAAATATCTGCGGGTACGCCAAAAACCAGATTCAGTACACCGGCTGGCAGTCCCGCATCTTCGAACGCACGCGCGATATAAGTAACGGCGGTCGGCGTTTCCTCGGAGGCTTTCAGGATGATGGAGCAACCGGCAGCAAGAGCCCCTGCAATCTTGCGCGCTGGCTGGCTCATTGGAAAATTCCAGGGTGCGAATGCTGCGACCGGACCGATCGGCTCATGCATAACGATATAACGGATACCGGGTGCGCTCGGAATCACACGGCCATAGAAACGAATGCATTCGCCAGCATCCCATTCGAAGAATTCGCAGCCGCGAATAACCTCAAGTCGGGCTTCGGTGATTGGTTTCCCGTTTTCCAGCGTGATCGCGCGCGCGATCTCTTCCTGCCGTTCGCGCATGAGCGCCGACGCCTTCATGATGATCGCAGCACGGGCGGCAGGCGCCGTATTGCGCCAGATCTGATACCCATTCCACGCCGCCTGAAGGGCTGCCTCCAGATCCTCCCGTTCCGCGACCGCAACCTGCCCGATTTCGGTCTCATCCGCAGGATTGATAATGGGAAGCGTATCGGCGGTCTTGCGCCATTCACCGCCTATGAAAAGCTGCACGTCGGATTTTTGCATCAGAAAGCCTCTGCAATCTAAAATTTCGGGCCCACGCCCAGATCATCGTTACAGTCAGAATGGGATGTTTTAATTCATGCGACAATTCATCTTAAAACCATATATCTATGAGGATTATCGCATAAGTTAATAGGTGCATTGACAAGTTTTGCCCGAGCGAAGCCACCAGCCGCGCAATGTCGTGCGGCCAAACGATTTCCGTTTGGAAGTCAGTCAGCCGATATTTCGAATGCCGGCGAGCAGTGCTTGCGACATCTCGGTTTCAGGTGAGCACCAGTCCATCAGAATATTGTAATGGTTCCGGTTTGCGACCTCGATTGCCTTCGCTTCCCCGCCTACTGCGGCCCAGCAATCAGCATAAGCGCGCGACTGGCGTTTGAAGCCGTCCGCTTCATCTTCTGACCATGCCACCGTAATCGGACAACCGCGCACCGGAATGTGCCGGATCGGGCTAAGCTGATCAACATCGGCCGGACTGAGATTCAGCCACTCCTGCGGGAAAGTTGCCGCCAGTGGCGCAAGCTCGAAAAGCCCGCTGACCGGCATGGCAAACTTCACAATATCCGACGGCAAACCGAAATCGCCATGCCAGCCTTCCGCAAGAAGCGCACCGGCGAGATGACCGCCCGCCGAACTCCCTCCAACCGATATCCGGTCCGGGTCAAGGCCATATTCCTGCCCGTGATGCCAGACGAAGGCGAGAGCAGCACGCACCTCCCGCGTGATTTCCGCGAGCGATGCTTCCGGCGCCAGACGATAATCGACCGCGACGGTCGCAATACCTTCGGCCGCAAGCATTGCAGCCATCATGGCGGAATCCTCCTTTGACAGAGCCCGCCAGTAACCGCCGTGAATGAACACGAAAACCGGACTTAGCCCGCTTCGGGAAGTTGGGCCGAAAATATCGATCCGTTGTCCACTTTCTGCGTCATAGACCACATCGAAATGTCGGCCCCAATCGGCCCGCGGCGTAACACTTGCCTCGCGATAGCGCACCATTTCGGCGGCAAAGGCTTCCGGTGAAACCGTAGCCTTGGCATTGTAATCGCGATCAAGTCGTGCAGGGTCGAAACCCGCTTCTTCAGCCAGATGCTGCATGTAATGTTTGTTCTTGCACATGTCTTCATTCCAAGGCCGGTTCCCGTTTTGGGGAAGTATGTTCTAGAGCGGTTCCGGTTAAAACAGAGTCGTTGGAACCGCTCTATCCATTTGTTTTTACGCATGTCTTTATCCCGAAACCGGTTCCCACTTTCGGGAGACATGCTCTAAATTGCCGTAGTGGCGATCCGGTTCTCGATCAGGCGGACGAGATTGAGCGCGGTCATTTCAGACGATTTCGGGTTGGTCGCCAATGGACCGTTTTCAAAACGCAAATGCATCCTGCCGAAATCGCCTTCGGCAATGATTTCATGCATGTTGAGGCGCGCCGCCGGGTCTGCAACCAGTGTGACACGCGTGTGATCCAGACCAATCCCGGCAAGCGAAGTAATCACCGCGACATTGGCATTTTGCGGAAAAACATCCGCGGCCTTGCGAGCGGTATCCGTGAAGAAGACCGTGGCTTCACTGATTTCATCAAGCGGTATCAGTTGGGCCGCCGGTGTACCTGCCCAGGCTTTTGCGGGCTTGATGATGCGATGCTCGACGCTTGCAATCGAAAGTCGGCTTGCTGCCGACAGCGCGTCGATGCCACCCAGCGCGCCGGGTGGAATAATCAGTCTCGCACCGCTGGCCGCAGCAGCATCCTTCAGCCTTTGAAAGATCGCGTCTTCTACGAAAGCCGATGTCGATGAAACCGCGAAATCCATTCCGGCGGAAAGGGCCGCCTCGCCCCAAGGCAAGACGCTGGGACGACCTGCCGCCTCCACCACAAGGCTCGCGCCGGTGGCTGCAAGCTCGGCAGGATCTTCGATGAGCATAGCACCAGCAGGCAGTCCGTCACGGGATGCCGACCTGTCGCGTACCGCCACAGCGCCGATCCTTACGGTACTTTTTCGCTCAGCAAGAAGTTCTGCGACCCGCTTGCCGATAGCACCCCATCCGACGAGGATGATTGTCTCAGATGCCGACATAGGCATGCACCTGGTCACGGTCACGTTCCAGATCGGCACTCGTTCCGCGCCAGACCGTTCGGCCTTTTTCGACAATATAGTGCCGATCCGCCAGCTTCTTCAAAACCGCGATATTCTTGTCGATCAGGAGGATCGACTGGCCCATTTCGCGCAATTGCATGATGCAGTGCCAGATTTCGGTACGGATGACGGGGGCAAGACCTTCCGTCGCTTCATCAAGGATCAGAAGATGCGGGTTTGTCATCAAGGCACGCCCGATGGCCAGCATTTGTTGTTCGCCGCCTGAAAGCGTGCCCGCCGTCTGGTCCGCCCTCTCCTGCATACGCGGGAAAAGTGCATATATCTTTCCAAGATCCCACGGCGACTGCCGCTTGCAGCGGTTTGATGCGGTTGCGATCAGATTTTCCCTCACCGTCAATGTCGGGAAAATCTGCCGTCCCTCCGGCACAAGGCCGACACCGAGACGCGCCACTTTTTCCGGGCTGTAGCTGGTCGTGTCGCGACCTGCGATCTGGACTTGCCCACCTTTGGGGGCAAGCAGACCCATCAAGGTGCGTATGGTGGTGGTCTTGCCCATGCCATTGCGGCCCATGAGCGTGACCAGTTCCCCCTCGTTCACTTCCAGCGAGACATCAAACAATACCTGTGAATGGCCATAGGCGGCCTGAAGCCCTTCGATTTTCAGCACAGTTCCTCCTCCCCGCCGAGATAGGCTTCCCGCACAGCTTCACTTGCCCGAATGTCTTCCACCGTACCTGTGAGGATGAGGCGACCATAGACCAGCACCGATATGCGGTCAGCGAGCGCAAACACCGCCTCCATATCGTGCTCGACGAGCAGCATCGAAACCTTGCCGCGCAGCCCCTGCAAAAGCTCGATCATTTCCTGGCTTTCGACATGGCCGAGACCAGCCATCGGTTCATCGAGGAGCAGAAGCTTCGGCTTTCCGGCCAGCGCCATCAGCAGTTCCAGCTGCTTGCGCCCACCACTCGATAGATCGCCTGCAAGCTTCTCCGGGTGATTGGCCAGACGGCTTCCGGCAAGGATTGCATCAACCTCACGCCAGATGGCGCTGCGGCCTTTCAGACTGTCGAGAATCCGGAAATTGTGCCCCTCGCGCGCCTGCACCGCCATGGCGATATTCTGGCGTACACTCATATCGTTCAGGAGCGTCGATATCTGGAATGTGCGTCCCAATCCACGCCCGACACGCGTGGCCGCTGGCAGTTTGGTGATATCTTCGCCCATCAGGCTGATCGTTCCCGATGTGGGCGTCAATTCACCGCAAAGCTGGTTGATGAGCGTGGACTTGCCCGCTCCGTTCGGACCTATCAGGGCATGGATATGCCCTTCCGTAACGTCGAGCGTCACATGATCCGTCGCAACCAGACCGGCAAAGCGCTTCACCAGATCGCGGACCTGCAATATCGCAGTCATGCGGGCACCTCCACCTTGCGGTCTTTGCAAAACGGACGGCAAAGCGCACGCCAGCCGCCGACGATGCCGCCTTTGGTTCCCAAAACCACGACAAGCAGAATGATGCCCATGGCGAGCTGCCAATGCTCGGTCCAGGAGGCGAGATAGGTCTGGAGGATCAGGAATGCAGCCGCGCCCCAGATCGGCCCGAAGAACGTGCCGACACCACCCAGAATGACCATCACCATCAACTCTCCCGACTTGGTCCAGTGCAGCGTATCCGGGCTCGCAAACCGCATGAAAATAGTGAGAAGCGCGCCCGCCAGACCAGCGCCCATTCCGGCGAGGACGAAGCCATAGAGCTTGTAGCGATAGGTTTCGATTCCCATGGCCGTCATGCGCCGCTCGCTCTGGCGAATGCCGGAAAGCACTGCGCCGTAGGACGAATGCACGACCCGCCAGAGGAAAGCGAAATACAGGATCATCGAGACGAGTATGACATAATACATCGTCGTCTTGTCACGCAGGCTGAGGCCGAAAAGATCATTTGCCCGGCGCACGATGATACCGTCTTCGCCGCCATAGGTTTTGAGCGAAACGAAGAGGAAGAACAGCATCTGGGCAAAGGCGAGCGTAATCATGATGAACTGCACGCCTGAAGTGCGCAGTGCCAGCGCGCCAATCACCAGCGCTGCAAGACCTGCCACCAGCATTGCCGCCGGAACGGTGATCAGGAACTGGTCGGAACCCGGAATAAAGCCGAAAAGCATAGTCTCCTCGGCGTGGTGAAAATAAAGGATACCCACGACATAGGAGCCGATGCCAAAGAAGGCGGCATGACCGAAGGAAACCATCCCGCCATAGCCGAGGATCAGATTAAGGCTGGCCGCAGCGATGGCATAGATCATGATCCGGGCGACAAGGCTGGATGCAGCCGTCTGCCCCAGCGCTTCGACACCAAAGGGGAAAAGTGCGAGCACCACGCAGCCGAGAAGAACGAACAAAAAGCGATATGACATGATTCAGGCTCCCACCGGAAAGAGGCCTCTCGGGCGGAACAGAAGAACGATGGCCATCAGCAGATAGATGCCCATGGAGGCGATGCCCACGCCAAGCGCGTCGGCTTCGGCCCCGGCCATGAAGTGGCGCAGAATGGAAGGCAGAAAGGCGCGCAGGCAGGTATCGATAATGCCAAGCGAAATCCCGGCAATGAAGGCTCCCTTGATCGAGCCGACGCCGCCGATAACCACAACCACGAAGGTGGTAAGCAGGATCTGCTCGCCCATACCGACCTGAACGGCAAGGATCGGCCCGGTCATGAAACCGGCAAGCCCGGCAAAGGCAGCGCCCAATGCAAACACCAGCGTGTAGAGCAGGCGGATATCCACGCCGAGCGCGCGCACCATGTCGCGATTGGTCGAACCTGCGCGGACCAGCATGCCGATGCGGGTGCGGTTGATGAGCAGATAAAGACCGCCAGCGACCAGCAGGCCAGCCACAATGATGAGCAGCCGGAACGGCGGATAGCTCAGGCCTGAAAACAGCTCGATCGGCTGCGAGAGCGATGCGGGCAATTGCGTGAAAATCGGTTGACGGCCAAAGATCAGCACCGTCAGCTCATTGAAAATCAGAATGAGCGAGAAAGTCGCCAGCACCTGATCCAGATGATCGCGCTGATAGAGCTTTCGCATGATGCCAAGCTCGATCACGATACCGGCAATCGTCGCGGCCAGAATGGCTGCGGGCAGGCCCAACCAGAAATTTCCGGTCTGCACCGCCACCCAGGTGCCGATGAACGCACCGATCATGTAGAGCGAACCGTGAGCGAGGTTGATAACGCCCATGATCCCGAAGATCAGCGTCAGCCCTGCCGCCAGAAGGAACAACATGATGCCGTAGAGAAGGCCATTCAAAAGCTGCTCGAAGATGAGTGTCATTGGAGAAAACGACCTTCATGAGAAATGAAAAGAAGCGTGGCGCGCGCTTTCGCGCGCGTCGGACGGTGGCTGTCAGAGTTTGCACTCTGCAGAATAGGAATCACCGTAATTTTCGATTAGCTTCTTCTTAATCTTGGTGGTCGGATTGCCATCCTCGCCCTTGACCACATCAAGGAGATACCAGTCCTGCAACGGATGCTGGTTCGGACCGAAGGCAAAATTGCCGCGTACCGACTGGAAATCCGCCTTACGCAGCGCTTCGCGCACCGTATCCATATCGTCAACGCCGCCGGTCTGCTTCAAGGCAGAAGCAATCAGACGAGCCACGTCGTAGCCTTGCGTGCCGTAATAGGTCAGCGGCCGGTCAGGATAAGCGGCTTTCCACTTTGCCACGAGTTCCTTGCTCGCTGCATTGTCCATATCCGGGCTCCAGTGGCTGGTGGCCATGATGCCGACCGAAGCGTCACCCAGTGATTTGAGGATCACCGCATCGCTGGACGGTTCGGAAAGAACCATCGGAATCTTGCCGAGAAGACCAGCCTGCTGATACTGGCGCATGAACGCAATACCCATGCCGCCCGGATGAAACTGGAAGACCACATCGGGGTTTGCGGCGCGAATCTGCGCCATCTCAGCCGAATAGTCGGTCTGGTCGAGCTGGGTATAGATTTCACCAACAACTTCGCCCTTGAACCGGCGCTTGAAGCCTGCCAGCGCATCCTTGCCCGCCTGATAGTTCGGCGCAAGAATGAAGGCGCGCTTGAAACCTTCCTGCTCAGCAGCAATCCCCGATGCCTCATGGAGTGAGTCATTTTGCCAGGAGACCACAAAGTAATTCGCATCGCAGCCCTTGCCCGCCATGTTCGACGGCGCGGCGTTGGCGCTGATATAGATACCGTCATTGTCGATGATATCCGGCACCGTTGCACCGGCAACATTCGAGAAGATGATGCCAGTAAACAGCTTGACGCCGTCTTCCGACATGAACCGCTCGGCGATCTGCCGTCCGTTGCCGGGCTTGGCCGCATCGTCCTCGACCTTCAGTTCAACCGGCACGCCACCGAGTTTGCCGCCTTCTGCATCGATGGCAAGCTTCATGCCATCGCGCACGTCCTGACCGAGATAACCGCCCGGACCCGATAGGGTCGTAATCACGCCAATCTTGACAGGCTCGGCGGCAGCAGCGCCAGTCGTCAGCCCCGCCAGCAGACCGATCATCAGAAGTTTGTTTCTCATTTCATTTCCCCTTGTCTTTTTATGCTTATGCATGGACGCCCGACAGTTTCGCCGGGCGCACCCCATCAAAGCGCGACCCAACCTTCCGGCGGGTTCTTGCCAGGATGAACGGTGTTGCAATGCGGGCAGGTCCGCAGCTTCTCGTCATTGTAGAAAGCGGCGTAAAGCGGCGGCAGATCCTCGACGATGGACTCCAGATCTACTTCGGCGCGATGAACGAGGCTGCTGCATTCGAAGCAATACCATTCGACGGCATCGAGAGCACCTTCTGGACGGGCCGGTTCGATCACCAGCCCGATGGAGCCTTCCTGCGGGCGTTGCGGCGAATGACGGACATGCGCGGGCAGAAGGAAGATATCGCCTTCGCGGATCGGCACATCGTAAAATTCGCCCGTCGACGTATCGTGCAGCTTCAGCAGCATGTCGCCCTTGAGCTGGTAGAAAAACTCTTCCACCGGATCGTCGTGATAATCGGTGCGCTTGTTCGGACCGCCGACGACCGTAACCATCAGGTCCGCATCCTTGAACACCAGTTGATTGCCGACAGGAGGCTTCAGCAGGTGCTTGTGTTCATCGATCCATTTTTGAAAATTGAAGGCGCTTAGTTTTGTCATTCTTGTTCCCCTTTTTGGTTCGATCAGGACAGTTTGAGACCGCAGCTATCAAATGCCTCCCGGATTGCCCGTTTTTCAGTATCGGTCAGCTCAAGCATCGGCGCGCGAACAGGTCCACCAACCTGACCGAGCAGCTCCTGCCAGTATTTTTGATGCGAAGTGGGCTTTTCAGCCGGTCGCGTCGACTTGAAGGCATGACGGACAGGTTCCAGACTTTGCCAGACGGCGCGCGCCTCAGCCTCTTTGCCCGCAAAGGCCAGATCGGTATAATCGCGCATGCGGCGATCAAACTTGGTCTGCAGCGTATAGGGTGGCGAAGAGCACAAATAAAGCTGCCAGCCCAGTTCGAGAATATTGTCCAGCCACTCGTCTTCGGATGCGGTCGAGACCAGAATGCGGTCGCCCGCCAGTTCGGTGAGCTTGCGATACATATCGCGCGGGACAGAATATTTGATCGCGACGACCGTTTCTATATCGGCCAGACGATTGCAGAGCTCAGGGCTCATCAGATAGCCGCTATCGGGATGCGACCACAGCGCAAGACCGATATCCACCTTCGAGGCAATCGTTTCGTAATAGCGCAGCAGCGTTTCATCCTGCGCACGCAGGAAATGCAGAACCGGCGCATGAACGACGATATAGTCGGCGCCGCTGGCCTGCGCATGTTTGGCCAGATCGATAACCACATCCATGTTCTGGTCCGAGCAGGACATGATCGTCTGCGCCTTGTCACCAACTGCCGAAACAGCCAGATCGAACATGCGCTTGCGCTCGTCAACCGACATGGAGAAGAATTCGCCCTGCTTTCCCGCGACGAAAAGTCCGTCAATGCCCAGATCGTTGATCCAATGGTCGACATTCTTGCGAAAGCCGCCTTCATCGATCGATCCGTCCTCGTTGAAAGGCGTGTTTGCCGCAGCCCAGATACCGCGCATCGTAGCGCGCGAATGGGCCTTGGCGTTCTGACGGTCATACTTCATCGGAATCCTCGCTTCGGGGGCGGGTCACTCCATACCCGCGTCTTCCTGATCGAGCCTGACTTTCTTTCATTCGGGAAGTCTTGTAAGTAGAATATATTCATAAACAAAAACTCATAAGTGAGCCGATGCGCCCCACTCTCCGCCAGATCGAATGTTTTCAGGCCGTGGTCGAACTGGGAAATTTTTCCCGCGCAGCCGAGCGTGTCAGGACGACCCAGGCCAATCTTTCCCACACCATCCGCGATCTAGAGACGGTGCTGGATACGCGTCTGTTCGACCGGACGACGCGGCGTGTCAGCCTGACCGATGCAGGGCGTGCCTTTGCCGAAGGCGCGCTTGCCGGTCTTGCCGAAATTGATCGCGCCGCCGAAGTGGTGCGCGATCTGGGGAAGTTGCGGCGCGGTCAGGTCAGTATTGCCGCCCCGCCATTGCTGTGCACGACAGTGCTTCCGCGTCTGGTTCGCCGTGTGGCCGATGAACACCCCAACCTCGTCATCAAGATCGAGGATGTCGGGCCCGAAATCGTCATCGAACAGGTTCGCAACGGGCGTTGCGATCTGGGCGTCGGCACCTTTTCCGGTGAAGACTCGGACGTTGAAAGCCAGACGGCACTGCGCGATCAGTTGATGATATTCGTTTCGCCCGATCACGATTTCGCCGGATATGAACAGGTCGGCTGGTCCGAACTCGACAATCAGCCGATCATCACGCTCACGCAGAAGAGCAACATCCGGCTTTTAACCGAAATCGGCTTCGAACAGGCAAAACTGGCACTTCGACCGCATATGGAAGCCAACCAGATTCATACCGTACTGTCACTGGTGGAGGTCAATGCCGGCATCGCAGTTCTACCCGCCTATGCCTTCACCGCCTTGCGCGGTCGCGGCATCGTGGCCCGCCCCCTGACGGACCCCGCCATCGTGCGTGAGGTTCGCCTCATCACGCCTCGTGACCGCGAACAATCGGCAGCAACCGTCGCCGTGCGTTCGATCCTGCGGAACCTGCTTCGCCAGATGATCCCCGAAATTCCAGGAACGGGCAGCGCGAGCTAGGGCCTTTTGAGCTTGCTTCACGAGCCTTTGCGCGCTCATATGAAACTGCACTGCTGTTTAGAATCATCTGTAAAAGTCGATACTGAACAACATACCGCCGAAGGTCGGTCGCGTCGCCAGCAAGGGAATGCAGCCTCATGAATACTTACGGAAAACTATTTTCAGCCGCGCTGGTCGCGGCTGCGCTCAACAGCACGGCAGTTGGACAGGTCTTTGCCAAGACATTGATCTATTGCTCCGAGGCATCTCCTGAAATGTTCGATGCAGCGCAGACGACATCCGGCGCCGTATATGACGCATCGGCGCGCAATGTTTCCAATGGACTTATCAAGATCAAGCGCGGCTCGACGGAGCTGGAACCCGGTCTCGCGGAAAGCTGGGACGTTTCTGCCGACGGCAAGGAATACACGTTTCATCTGCGAAAGGGCGTGAAGTTTCACACCACAAGTTTTTTCACCCCGACGCGTGAATTCAATGCGGACGATGTGATCTTCACGTTCGACCGTCAGGGGAACAAGGACAATCCCTACTACAATCAGGGCGCATGGCCGCAATTCGGGGCCTATTCCTTTCCTTCGCTGATCGAGAAAATCGAAAAGATCAACGATCACACGGTCAAGTTTGTGCTGGCGCATCCCGAAGCGACCTTTATCTCGACGCTGTCGCTGACATTCGCCGTCATTCAGTCCAAGGAATATGCCGACAAGCTCGTCGCGGAAGGCCGCATTGCGGAATTCAGCCAGCAGCCCGTCGGAACCGGCCCCTATCAGTTTGTCGCCTATCAGAAGGATAGCGCCATCCGCTACCAGGCCAATCCCGATTACTGGGCGGGCAAGCAGAAGATCGACAATCTCATCTTTGCGATCACGCCGGATGCAGCCGTGCGCTATCAGAAGCTGAAGTCGGGCGAATGCCACGTCATCGCCGCTCCCAACCCTGCCGATATTGCGGAGATGAAGAAGGACCCGGCTGTTGAAATGCTGCACAAGGAAGGTTTGAATCTGTCCTTCCTTGCCTATAACACCCAGCAGAAGCCGTTTGACGACGTACGTGTCCGCAAGGCGCTGAACATGGCGGTCAACAAGGCCGCGATCATCGATGCGGTCTATCTCGGCTCGGCAGTCGTTTCGGTCAATCCGCTGCCGCCGAGTGTCTGGGGCTACAACAAGAACGTCAAGGATGATCCTTATGACCCCGAACAGTCGCGCAAGCTGCTTGATGAAGCGGGCGTCAAAGACCTGAAGATGAAAATCTGGGCGATGCCCGTGCAGCGGCCCTATATGCCGAACGCGCGCCGCGCAGCCGAACTTATGCAGTCCGACTTCGCCAAGGTGGGCGTAACGGCGGAAATCGTCACCTATGACTGGGGTGAATATCTCAAGCGTTCGCTGGAAAAGGATCGCGACGGCGCCGTCATGCTTGGCTGGACCGGCGGCATCGCCGATCCCGACAATTTCCTCGCAGCCCTTCTGAGCTGTCAGGCCATCGGCAGCGCAAACCGCGCAAACTGGTGCAATCAGGATTTCGAGAAGCTCATTCAGGCAGCCAAGCTGACGACCGATCAGGCAGAACGCACCAAGCTCTATGAGCAGGCGCAGGTCGTCTTCAAGGAGCAGGCCCCCTGGCTGACAATCGCCCATCAGATCGTCGAACAGCCGATCAGCAAGAAAGTCAAAGACTTCCGCATCGATCCCTTTGGCGGCTATCTTTTCGAAGACGTCAACATCGAGGAATAAGTCTTTTCCTGCGCCGGTTCGACAACTGGCGATAAATTCCGGGTGGCGGGCCTAAACGCCCGCTATTCTTCTTTCGTGCTCAGATGAAATCCGAGCCAAGTTGACCAATAGAGCATTTTCAATTTAAGCGAATTGCTGAAAATGCTCTATCTATTTGTTTTTACGCATTATCCGACGCAAAACCGCTTCGCACTTTTGCTGGAAATGCTCTAGCCGAGAAAACAAGATGGATATCGTAGACCGCTTTCTAGCCTATACCCGCATCAACACAACCGCTGTGCCGAATGCAGGCAAACTCCCGTCGAGCGAAGGGCAAACCGATCTCGCAAAGTTGCTCGCCAGCGAAATGCGCGCCATGGGCATGGAAGTCGAAGAGCGTGACCACTCGATCGTTGTTGGCACATTGCCTGCCAATGTCTCGAATGCCGATCAGCAGTTTCCGACGATTGCATGGGTCGCCCATCTCGATACGTCCAGTGAATATACGACCGACACCCGCGCCCATGTGGTCGATTATCAGGGTGGGGATATCCTGCTCAATGAAGCGACTGGCGCCGTCATGCGACTTGCCGAATTTCCCGAGCTGGAACGTTATGTCGGAGACAGGATCATCGTGACGGACGGCACCAGCCTGCTCGGCGCCGATAACAAGTCCGCCATCGCCGAGATCATGCATGCCATGCAGGTCCTGACTACTCACCCCGAAATCGAGCACGGCACAGTCAAGGTGGTCTTTGTTCCCGATGAGGAAATCGGGTTGCTTGGAGCCAAGGCGCTCGACGTCGCGTCACTGAAAGCCGATTTCGCCTATACGCTCGATTGCTGTGCGGTTGGCGAGATCGTGTATGAGAACTGGAACGCCGGTGAATTCCGCCTCACCTTCAAGGGCCAGCCAGCCCATCCGATGTCGGCCAAGGGCAAATTGCGCAATGCCATTCTCTATGCCCAGCAATTCATTGCAATGATGCCAGGCGGCGAACGCCCGGAATATACGGAAGGCACTGAAGGCTATTATTGGGCCAAGGGCATTCAGGGGACCGTTGCCGAGACAAGCCTCATTATCGATATCCGGGATTTCACGAAGGACGGTTACGAAACACGTCGTGCGTTCATCGAGAACCTCGCCGCAAGTTTCAACCAGCTCCATGGCGACGGCACAGTTCATGTAGACTACAAGGCTGTCTATCGGAACGCCGCCGAAAGCCTGCAGGGCGAGAACCGTTATCCGGTCGTGCTTGCCCTTCAGGCCATGAAGGCAATAGGCCTGACGCCCACACCGCTGCCTATGCGCGGCGGTTATGACGGTGCAGTGCTATCCGAAAAAGGGCTGCCGTGCCCGAACCTGTTCTGCGGCGCGCACAACTTCCACTCAATTTACGAGTTTCTGCCAGTCGGTTCGCTTAACAAGGCCTCCGAAATGGTCATTGAAATACTGACGAGCGCACGGACAAACGACAAAAGCGCTGGTTGATCAGCCTCAATAGCGAGGAGACGTGACGTCATCTCGTCTCCTCGCTTCTATACCCTCAGCTACCGCCGAAGTGGTTCAGTTTTAGTACCCTATGGCGGCACCTGCGACGGCACGGCTGTCTATGGCGCCATAATAGCGGTTGTCGCCGCCCTTTTCGATGGCTGCCATATCCTTGCCGCCGACAAGAATGCCCGCTGCCTCACCCCAGACCGGCCAGTCAGCGTCTTCACCGACCGTATAGCCCATACCGGTGAGCAACCGGATCGTATCCGGCGAAAGCGCGTTCGCTTCCGTATAGACGCGGTCGGGCAGCCACTGGTGATGGATGCGCGGGGCGTCAATCGCCTCCTGAATGTCCATACCATGATCGATCACATTCATGATTGCTTCCAGCGTGATCGTGATGATGCGCGAACCGCCGGGACTGCCGATGACCATGAATGGCTTGCCATCCTTCGACACAATGGTCGGACTCATCGAGGACAGCGGTGACTTACGCGGTTCGATGGCGTTGGCTTCGCCTTGTATGAGACCGTAGAGATTGGCCACACCCGGCTTGATGGTGAAGTCGTCCATCTCGTTGTTGAGGAGAATGCCGGTGCCTTCGGCCACCTTGGCCGTGCCGAACGATCCGTTCAGCGTATAGGTCACGGCGACCGCATTGCCGTCCTTGTCCACGATGGAATAATGCGTGGTTTCGTTGGACTCCTTGAATTCGGCTGGCTTCAGCGCCTCGCTGACACCGGCGCGATAAGGATCGATACGACTGCGGATTTCTGCGGCATAGGCCTTGCTGGTGAGCTTCTCGATTGGATTATCGATAAAATCAGGGTCGCCCAATGCCGTGTTGCGGTCCACATAGGCGTGGCGCATCGCTTCCACCATCAAACGCGTGGTTTCTGCCGAGCCGTAGCCCAGATAGGAAATCGGATAGCCCTCAAGCACGTTCAGGATTTCGCAGATGATCAGTCCGCCCGAAGAAGGCGGCGGCGATGAGACGATGTCATAGCCGCGATAGCTGCACTTGACCGGTTCCAGCTCGCGGACCTTGTATTGCTCGAAATCGGCCTTGGCGAGAATGCCGCCATTTTCCTTGCTCGATTTGACGATCAGATCGGCAATATCGCCCTGATAGAAGGCCGATGTGCCTTTTTCGGAAATGGCCGAAAGCGATTTCGCCAAATCCGGCTGAACAAGCTTCTCGCCCAAGCCAAGCGGCTTTCCGTCTTTCAGGAAGATTTTCGCCGCAGCCGGGTCTTTCGCCAGTCTTTCATTACCATCGGCAAAGGAGAGAATATCGCCCAGCTCCAGAGTGAAGCCGTCCTTGGCAAGTTTCAGTGCCGGGTCGATCAACTCCTCGCGCTTGCGGGTGCCATATTTTTCGCGTGCTTCCTCAAGGCCAGCCACCGTGCCTGGCACGCCGATGGCGAGATAGGTTTCAGTACTGGCGCCTTCGACGGGTTTTCCATCCTTGTCCAGATACATGGTCTTGGTGGCGGCGAGCGGCGCGCGCTCGCGAAAATCAAGAAAAGTGCTCTTTCCGTCCTTGAAGCGGATCGTCATGAAGCCGCCTCCGCCGAGATTGCCAGCAGTCGGATAAACGACTGCCAGAGCATAGCCGACCGCGACAGCCGCATCGACGGCATTGCCGCCGTTCTTCAGCACATCGACACCGATCTGCGAGGCGAGATGCTGGGCTGTAACCACCATGCCGTTTTCGCCTTCCGCCGGGGCTGGTGATGCCGCGTAGGCCGAAGGCAAATGGCCAACAAGGGCAATAGCAGCGGCAAGGGAAAGCGATTTCAGTCTGTAATGCTGCATGTCTTTCCTCCCATGTGTTCTCCCGAATGGGAGCTCAGGCAACAACGTCGGCAATATCTTGCACAAAAGCAAGCGTGAGAAATTCTGTTTAATCGAGGTTGCGGATAGAACTTCAAGCGGTAATAATATGCAGTACTCGGTTCAGATATTGCCAACGTTGCAACTGAAACCCAGAATGAAGCTGGCACCGAACGACTGCACGTCAAAGCCAGAGTCTCCGCCAGCTTCCACCCGAGCCACATGGCCGTTCGGGCTGTCTTCCGACTCCATTTCAACTGATGCGATCTCACCATGCAGGAGAAATCCATGACCTATGCTCAATGTGCTTGCGGAAATCTTAGAGTAACGCCGCATGGGCCACCACAATAGACGGCACTGTGTCACTGTTTCGCCTGTCAGCGACGGACAGGATCGCCGTTCAGCGCTAATGCTTTCTATGCGTCAGATTGCGCTGAAATTTCCGGTGCATCGACCGAATTCGTTCGGACAGCCGAAAGCGGGCGCAAGGTCCGGATGCATTTCTGTCCAAACTGCGGCTCAACCGTTTATTGGCTGCCCGAAGCTGCTCCCTCCGTGATTGGAGTAGCAGTCGGTTCGTTCGCCGATCCCGCTTTTATAACACCCACACTATCTGTATTCGAGCAATCGAAACATGAATGGGTGCTCCTTGATGAGACGATGGAACATTTCTGGCGTTTGCCGGATCGCGAATAGCCACAACCCGTTAACGTTGCAATCCTCGCATTTTGCCCAGATCTGGTAAGCCCAACGCGCAATTGTGAGCCATATTTTCAAGCGAAGCCAGTCAATCTCCGATCAGGGGCGGAACCGGCAAGACAGAGATCAGCCGTTCCACCACATTCGTCACTGGCGCGGGACGAATGCCGGAATCAAAAAGACTACCAGCAAGTTTATGAATTGAGTGGATTTTTCGAATTTGACGTTTGAAACAGCGCTTCAGTTGGTCGGGATTCAAACGTCAAATTCAATCCACTAGCGTATTTGAGCTGAGCGGATCTTGCGAGCGGTTGCCTGCAATAGCGTGAAAGCCTCACAACGCCTGTCGTGCCATTTGGTTCGCCCGGCATCCGGCCTGTTCACCTCCCCAAGTTCAGACATGGAAAGCATTGCGGAGGCAAGATCAGGATAAGCGCCCGACGCCACCGCGCCCAGCATGGCTGAGCCGAGCAGAACAGGTTCCGGCGACGTTGAGGCGGCGATGACAAGGCCTGTCGTGTCGGCAAGCACCTGTCGCACCAAATGCGAACGCGCTGCTCCGCCCGAGACGACGATAGTGTCTGTCACGATGCCCTTTGCCTTCTGCGCCTCGACGATCTGTCGCGCACCATAGCCAAGGCCGCACAGCCCGGCGAGATAAAGCGCCGTCAGGCTGTCGATTCCGGCATCAAGGTCCAGCCCGGCAATGATCGCGCGCGCATCGGGATCGGCGAAAGGTGCACGATTGCCGAGGAACTCCGGCACGACATGAATGTCACCGACGATCACAACCGCATTTTCAACACCACCTCTAGCCTCGACTTCGGCTGCAAGACTGTCAGCCAAACCCATGCCTTTAGCTGCCGCCAGCTTTTCGGCTTCAGCCGCAAAAGGATGCATGTGGATCAGGTGATCGATAGCAGCACCCGCTGCCGACTGACCGCCTTCATTGAGCCACAGACCCGGCACCATCGCGGAATAATACGGACCCCAGACGCCATCCACAAAGACCGGCTGTTCCGTGGTGGTCATGGTGCAGGCCGACGTGCCGAACACATAGGCCATGCGCGACAATATCCGGCCTTCCGAACCGCGCGCTCCGACAGTGCCGATACCGCCTGCATGAGCGTCAATCAGTCCGGCGGCAATTGCTGTGCCCGGCATCAGGCCAAGTTCTGTCGCAGCCTGTTCGCTCAAGCCGCCGAGTTTCTCGCCACCCGCGCGAACGTCGGTACCGATGCGGACGAAATTTTCATCCGCCAGTTCGTCAAGGCCGACTTCACGGAAATAAACCTCGTCCCAGCGCTTTTCGTGGCTGAGATAGGTCCATTTGCAAGTTACGGTGCAGGCCGAGCGGACAAGGCTACCGCAGGATTTCCATGTGAGAAAATCGGTAAGATCGAAAAACTGCCAGGCAGCGGCGAACGTTTCCGGCTTGTTTTCCTTCAGCCACAACAGCTTCGGCGTTTCCATCTCGGGAGAAATGGTGCCGCCAACATAGTCAAGTACCTTGGCGTTGGTCGCGTTGATCCGCTCTGCCTGTTCGACGGCGCGATGATCCATCCACACGATGATATCGCGCTCAGGATCGTTGGATGGCCCTACGGCAAGCGGCTTGCCCCCCTCGCCTAATACGACCAGCGAGCATGTCGCATCATAGCCGATACCGGCGATTTCCACTGGATTGACACCGGCAATCTTGACTGCTTCACGCACGCTTTCGCACACGGCCTGCCAGATATTGGCGCTCGACTGCTCGACAACGCTGCCTGCTTCGCGCCAGATGGTGATATCGCGCTTGGCCGAAGCAAGCATGGTACCGCTGGCGTCAAACAGCCCGGCGCGGGCGCTGCCGGTGCCGACATCGACGCCCAGATAATAACTGGTCATGGTCGCTCCCATTTACAGATCGAGGCTCTGCGGAAGGATGACCAGATCGCGAATGGTGATGTTGCGCGGGCGCGTCAGCATGAACATCACAGATTCCGCAACTTCCTTCGGCTCCATCAGACTGCCATTGGCAAGTGCTTCATCGAGCTTGGCCTTTGGCCAGTCGCTGATGAGCGCGGTCACTACCGGGCCCGGCAGAACGCCGCCAACGCGGATTCCATGCGGGGCAACTTGACGGCGAACCGTGTGCACGAAAGCCTGAACGGCATGTTTGGATGCCGTATAGATCGGCTCCCAGATCACCGGCACGACGCCTGCAACGGAGCTGGTCATGATAATATCGCCAGTCTTGCGTTCCATCATATGCGGCAACACCGCATGAATAGTGCGGAAGGCCGCATTGATATTGAGGTTCAACATGCGGTCCCAGGCGTCCGGGTCGCCTTCCCACAGAGGACCGCCAATATAGGCGCCGGCATTGGCGTGGAACACGTCGAGCTGGCCAGCCTGTTCGAGAATCTGCGGCATCATGGTGGCGACGGACGCCGGATTAAGCAGATCGATGACCAGAGGCCTGGCCTTGTCGCCAAGCTCGGTGCATTTTTCCTTCAGCGCCTTCTCGTCACGGTCGACGAGAAACACCGTCATGCCCGCTTCGATCATATGCTTGGCACATTCGAAGCCAATGCCAGAGGCAGCACCGGTAACGGCGCCAACTTTTCCGTTGAGATCCTGAGCCATTTTTCAGTCCTTAGAGGTTTAGGCGCGACCGTGCGACTGGCGCGAGCGGCGGGCAAGAGAATCGACGATCACAGCGATTGCGAGCACTGCGCCTGTGATCATGTAGCGAAGCGAAGACGACAGATCGAGCAGGGTTAGACCGCTGGCGATCGACTGGATGACAATAATGCCGAGCAGAGCCGACCAGGCGCTGCCGCGTCCGCCAAAGAGGCTGGTTCCACCGATGACGGCTGCCGCAATGGCATTGAGGTTGACGTCGCCGGTGCCTGCCTGCTGGCTGGACGATGCCAGACGCGATGCTGCCAGGATGCCACCGGCTGCAGCAAGAACAGAACAGGTCATGAAAGCCGACATATAGATGAATTTCACGTTGATACCGGCACGGCGCGCGGCTTCACGGTTGCCGCCGACTGCCTGCATCGCCCGCCCCCACTGGGTACGTGTGAGTGCATAGTTCATCGCGATGACCAGCGCCACGAACAGGCCGAACATCCACGGCACGCCGCGCGACTGGTTGAGATAGAACACCGCGCCACCGACAATGATCGTGATGACGATGGCCTTGAGCGCGATCCCGACCGACGACGGCGCCGACAGACCGGCTTCACGACGACGCTGCGCCGAGCGAAACCCGGTGAAGAAGATCGCAAGTCCGGCAATCAGCACCAGCGCATAGGAAAGCGGGCGCGGCATGACCAGAAGTTGGCCGAAGCTCACGAGCCACGAGCCATAGGGCAGATTGATCGAGCCCGTATTGCCGAGGAGATAAAGCTGAAGGCCAAGCGCTGCCAGCAGACCGGCCAGAGTTGAAACAAAGCTTGGCATGCTGAAGCGGTTATAGAGAAATGCATAAAGCAGGCCGATCAGCGCGCCAGCACACAACGCCGCCAGCATCGCGATCCCGACAGGCCAGCCGTGATTGACCCAGAGCACGCCAACGATAGCCGAAGCCAGACCGCTGACCGAACCGACCGAAAGATCGATTTCGCCCAGCATCAGAATGCAGACGATACCGAGTGAAATCACACCGATGGTCGAGCAGTCGAACAACAGGTTGACGAGGTTGTTGCTCGAAAGGAAGACCGGATTCAACGTCTGGAAAACGGTCCAGATGATGACGAGACCGACGATAACCGGCAGCGATCCAAGATCGCCCGAACGAACACGGTCGAAGAAATTGCGCAGCGCGCCTGAAACGCCTTCGTCATGGCGCACGCGGCTATCCTGACGATCAAGAGGGGTATTTCCGGTTGCCTGGTTCATTATGCTTCTCCCCGATCATGGACCTGACCGGCTTCATGCTGCGCCTGACGCCGTTCGGCACGGCGGGAAACGGAATTGCTGCTCGCGCCGGTAATGGCTGCGACCAGTTCTTCATTCGAGGAATCCGGATAGAAGACACCATTGTTGCGGCCAAGCCGCAGCACGACGATGCGGTCTGCAACCGCGCGCACGTCTTCCATGTTGTGGCTGATCATCAAGACGCCGAGCCCGCGGTCACGGACACGCTCGATCAGATCGAGAACTTCGGCCGTCTGTGCGACGCCCAGCGCTGCTGTCGGTTCGTCGAGCATGATGAGCTTCGGATTGAGCAGCAGTGAACGCGAGATTGCAACCGTCTGGCGCTGGCCGCCTGATAGCGAGGCAACCGGCTCGCGCACACTCGGAATACGGGCGGAAAGCTCGTTCAAAAGCTTCCATGCCTTGATTTCCATCGACACCTCGTCGAGGCGATAGGGGCTCATTTCGCGGCCGAGGAAAATATTGGCGACGACATCGAGATTCTCGCATAGCGCCAGATCCTGAAAGACCGTCGCAATGCCCAGATCAAGCGCAACGCCCGGCGACGAAAGCACAACCTTCTCGCCATTGAATTCGATTGCGCCGGATGTCGGCTGATGGACGCCTGCCAACGTCTTGATAAGGGTGGACTTCCCCGCGCCGTTATCGCCGACAAGAGCGACAACTTCGCCCGGAAAAACTTCCAGATCGATATCGGTCAGCGCTGAAACGGCGCCGAAATTCTTGGATATACCGCTTAGACGCAGCACTGGCTGCCGCGACGACGCAGCGGCATTGTGATCTTGGGACATGATCTCACTTTCCCTGGCATATGGCAGGATACGCCATTGCGCACCAAATTGCCCGGCCGGATAACCGGCCGGGCGTGGCACTATTTAATTGGTGATACCGAGCTTCTTGCAGCCTTCGGCATAACGGTCGACGCACAGCGTTTCGGCTGAAACGATGTTCTTGTCGATGATCTCCGCCTTGAGGTTTTCAGCCGTCACAACCACCGGAACGAAAAGCTTCGACGGCGTGTTGTAGAGCGTGGCTTCCGCCTTCGGGGTTTCGCCGTTCAAAAGCTGGCCCGCGACACGTGCGGCTTCTGCTGCAACGATTTCAGACGGCTTGTTGATCGTGTTGTACTGATCGCCCGAAATGATGAGCTGAAGTGCTGCAATCGTTGCATCATTGCCGGTGACCGGCGGAAGCGGATCGATACCAGCCGCCTTCATGGCTGCAATCGCGCCGCCTGCGGTGCCATCATTTGCAGCCACCACGCCGACGATCTGGTCGTTGAAGCGGGTGATCTGGCCGCTCGCCCATTGCTGAGCCTTGCTCGGCGCCCATTCCGGTGTGTCATACTCGGCCAGCGTCTTGTAGCCGCTATCCTTCAGGCCGGCATGAATGCCCTTCTTGATAAGACCAGCCGCAGCATCGGTCGGCGAACCGTTGATCTGCAGTACACCGCCCTTATCGGTCGCAACATTCTTGGTCTTCAGGTCATTGACCAGCGATTCAGCAATCGACTTGCCGATAGCCTCATTGTCAAACGACACGTAGAAATCGGAGGTCGCATCCGGGATCGGGCGATCATAAGCGATAACCTTGATATCCTGCGACTGGGCCAGCTTGACCAGCGAGGCTGCCGCTGCCGTATCGACCGCATCAAGCACGATCACCTTCGCGCCCTGCGAAATGACCGAGTTGAACTGCTGTTGCTGCTTGCTCGCGTCGCCATCGGCGTTGAGATAGAGCACCTTGCAGCTTTCGCAGATTTTCTTCATCTCGGCGGCGAAGCCAGGATAATCACGCTCTTCATAACGTGTTGATGCCTGATCCGGCATCAAAAAGCCGACCACCGCATCCTTCACTTCCGCCTGTGCGCCACTGCTTGCGAAAGATGACAGCAACACTGCAGCAAACGCTGCCTTACCAAACATATTCTTCATGTCTCACTCCCACCATTTTCAGTTTCTGGTTCGACCAACTTGCTGGCGAAATTTAATTCGCTGCTCCACCCATATTTCTCCCTGTAACGCCTCCCATGCCACGAATGCTGTTCTTTCGGCACTGCTTCGCTTTGCGGCCTATCGCATCACCAGAGGTATAATCATGTTGCACCATCGATAGTGCAGCATTACCATTGCGCAACACTCGGCATCTGGTCAAGAGGAAAATGGCGGAGGAATAGGTCGGATTACGCCCCGCTCCCACTTGCAGCAAATGGTCTCCGCCCGCTAAGATCAGGTCCCAATTCAGATGGATAAGCGCGCTTGATGAGTATTTCCCGGAAAGTAACCATCTATGATATATCGGAACGGGCAGGTGTATCCGCCTCGACCGTTGCTTCCGTTATGAATGGATCTTGGAAAATCCGGAGAATTACCAAAGCAACAGCCGACAAAGTTAGAATAATAGCGGGCGAACTTGGCTATACAATCAATCTTCAGGCGCGTGGACTACGCATATCGAATTCCGGGCTGATCGGTATGATCTTGCCAATGCTGGATAATCGCTATTTCAGCTCCATGGCAGCGTCGTTCGAAACGGTGGCGCGCTCACGGAATCTCATCCCCGTCGTGGCCAGCACATTGCGCGATCCGCAACAAGAACGCAGCACTGTGGAAACACTGATTGCCCATAATGTCGACGCCTTGTTGATCGCAGGCGCAACCGACCCGGACAGTGTCGCCAAACTCTGTGAAACGGCGCATCTGAAACATATCAATGTCGATCTTCCGGGAAAGCACGGCGCATCCGTGATCAGCGACAACTATGATGGCGCCCGCCAGCTCACGCATCAGATCGCCCGTCGTCGATCACGCCGAAAAAACAACAGTGTCTATTTCATCGGCGGGGTAGACAGCGACTACAACACACGCGCGCGTGTGCGCGGCTATCAGGATGAGCTGGCTGCGCTGAACCTTCCGGTTCACACTGACGCTATCATGACGAATGGCTACGATCCCGATATCGCCGCAAGAACGATCCGTGATATCTACAACGCGTTGAATGGGCTCCCTGAGGCACTGTTCGTTAACTCGACAAGCCCCTTTGAGGGTGTCGTCAGCTTTCTCAAAACGCTTCCAGTTGACGAGGTTCGAGAATGTTCCATCGGATGTTTCGACTGGGATCCATTCATCGAAGTTCTCCACTTCCCGGTTGTGATGATCCGTCAGGATGTTCAGGCAATGATCGAGCGTGCCTTTGAACTTCTGGACGAACCTACTCAAACAGCCGACCTGCCGGAAATGATACCGACGGAACTAATCGTTCCGCGGGGACTTTGATTCCATCTGATGACAGAAAAACTCTCCGTACATCCCCAGTAGTCTACCTTGCCTGCGGAGTTGCTGCCGTCAGTACTGGATGTTGAACGTTGCGAGCCCGCCTTTGCACCGCTGTTGATAGCTTTGGATTCACAGATGTCTGACAACCATCGACGATTAGAGCGCATCCCGAAAAGGGTGAAACGGTTTTCGGATAAGATGTGTGTCAAAACAAATGGTTGAGACGCGCTGATCTGATTGAATCAGATCAGCGCTCTAACAAGCCAAACAAACAAAGAAATTTCACAACACCGGTCACCCCACTGCTTCTGGCAAATTTATAACTTCTAAATTACGAGCCACCGGCATTGGAAATCTTTACTGCCTAAATAAAAATAGGTAATATATTTGCTTAAACCACATGCATTTGCAGTTATTTGGTAAAGCGATATAAAACCATGACGAATAGTACTTTTTTCTCAACCGAGCTGGTTGAGAGCAGGTTTCGTAATGATTTATTGCGAGCGGCCATGAGGCCTTTGTACGAAATCGTCATGGATCCAGATGAGCGCAGCTATGAACTTTCTGGCACCGCCAACCTGCGTACCTCCGGTCTCATCACGATCGGCACGACCACCTTCAACACTCAAAATTATAGCCGTACTCCCAAAGTCATCGCACAAGGCGGACTGGATTTTTATGTCCTTCAGCTCATGACAGGAGGGCATCTTCTGGGCGATTTCAACGGAAGGAATGTATCCGCACAGCCTGGGGATATCATCATTATAGATCTCGCAAAAACGCTTGTCAGCCGCGCTTTCGCAGGATCGCGAACGACGGTTTTTATTCGTCGAAACGATTTTGAAGAGATAGCGGGCGGAAGAAATCTGCATGGTCTTGTCTTGCCAGGTAATGCGCCAATGACCCAGCTTACTTTCAACTATATTCAGGAGCTTAACTGCGTTGCCCCGGACCTAGGCGCAGATGAGGCGGTCGCGGCTCAAAGGGTAATGCTTACCTTGCTTGGAAGCGGCATTACGGGCCTGAAGGACGAGTTAGTCGAGCAATTGCCTGTCAATCTGCCGATGCGGAAGCGGATTCTGTCATACATCGACAATAATCTTCACGACCCTCTTTTAGGTGTTCGCATGATTATGCAGAATTTTCATATATCGCGCTCCCATCTTTATCGCGCTTTCGAAAATGATGGTGGTGTGGCAAAGATTATCCGCGACAAGAGGCTGGACCGTGCTTTTCGCCTGCTGTCGGAAGCGCGCAACCGGATCGTTTATTCCAAGGAAGTTGCTTATCGGTGCGGCTTTCATGATCCGGCCCAATTTGCCACCGCTTTCAAAAGCCGTTTCGGCATGTATCCCCGCGACGCTCGGGCCACAGGTGCGCATTTGCTTCCAATAAACGCTACCGACTTTTCATATCCTCATCATTTATCGCAAGAGTTCGCAAGAATTGCAAAAGTGCTCGAACAATAGACTGGCCCCAGTCGCCCCGGCAACGCGAATGGGGCATGTACGGTTTAAATTCGCGTGTCATCTGCAACCCTTTGCTTCCATTCCCGATTCTATCCAAAACCTCCACCGCCATCTTTCCATTCATCAGTTCTTTTCTGCCGATCACCGCTTGCTGGATCAGGCCACCGCACAGTCTGTGCCCTGAGATCGCAAAATGCCAAGTGCATCTGTCGTCAGATGCAGATTAGAGCGCATCTCGAAAGATGTGAAACAGTTTCCGGAAAAGATATGCGTTAAAACAAATACTTAGAGCACGGATCTGATTCAGTCAGATCGAAACCTGCAGAATGCCAGCTTTGATAATAGTTCCGCCCTTGTTCAGAACCGGTTCCGCTGACCACGCCGGTGAGCGTATTTGTACCGTCGTCAAGAACGTCAACCGCACGACTGGCATTGGTGAGGCTGATGTTGCCGCAGTATCGAAACTGTCATCCAGGCGCAAAGTAGCGTCGCCGATGAGGATGTTACCGGTAGCCTGGCCGAGATTTGCATCTTCAAGAATGGCCAGCACGCCACTATCGATCTGAGTACCGCCGGTGCAGGTGTTGGTGCCGGATAGAACCAGCGTACCGGCTCCCTTCTTGGTCAGTGCACCGCCGACACTGATATTCTGTGCGACGACGAACGATGTTTCGTGCTGTCGCAATATCGAGGGAGCCGCCGCCTGTACCCAACGTCACCGCGCGGCTGGTCGATGCATAACTGGTGCCGGTACCTCCACGAACAAACCCGCCCGCGCCTGCAATAATGCTGCCAGAACATCGTCGATGTCGAACTGTCAATCGTCAGATTGTTTACGCCGAGAACAACCTGACCACTCATCTCCTCAAGCGAGCCGACAGAACTCTCCGCTGATATCGAGCGCACTTGCAGCGCCGTCCAGCTTCACACGCCCGCCCATCGCCGTCGTAGCGCCGGTAAACAAAAGTTTTCCAGAACTAGTCGCCAGAAGCTTTGTGTTTGCAGCGTTCGTATTGCCCTTAAATTCCACTTGGCCGTTGGTCAGGGCATAAGCCATTCAGTCACCGTTACCCAGCGTGACGATAGATGCCGTTGCAAAATTTATTCCGTCAAGAATTATTTTCGCGTTCGCTCCCGAAGCAGCAAAAGCTGCCGCGTTAGCCCCCGTAACCGATAGTGTTCCTGGCAAGGTATAGGCAGCATTTCGTCCCGTAAACCTCTTCGTGCCGGTGGTTTTCACCAAGAAGCCCAAAGACCCGTCGCCGGTTACGTTGATGCGTGTTCCTACGTTTATCTGGACATCAGCGCCAGTTATGAAACAGAAAGTGCCAGCACGGTTGCCGCCTGTGCAATGAGGCTGTGAGTGGGTGCTATCCTTTCGCTGGTCGGCTTTTCTAAAGCGCGTTTCAATCTGATTGACGGGTGCGTCGTGCTTTATGACCCCCCTCGTTCTCCGTTTGAGAGCGTCACTGAATTGATGTCGCTTGATGTCAGTAGCAGCACGTCATTGCTTATCCATGCGGCAAGGCGTGGATCTACTGTGATCGGTTTTGCATGTGCAGAGCGGCCATCAGCATTGGCTGGATCGAGAAAGCACCATTGGCAGCCTTTTCCGTCAGAATACGAAGGTACCCACCAGCGGAGCGAATTTGATCATAACGCTGCAGGATATAGGCGATTACGATAGATGCATTGTGGGTTCCAAGCGTTTTCTTAGCGAGATCGTAGAGCTTTTGATCAATGCCAAGGAAAGCGCGTACTTTCTCTGCCGTATCCGATAAATCTTGCCAGTGTCGGATGGATGAGGGGGCATAGGCGGTGATTTCCGGGCAGGATCGAAGCACTATGTCGAGCGAGACGAGGGATTCAGCGGGTGCGCTGGTGATTTCGCTTATACGCTGGTCGACAAATTCAGGCTTTGCCTTTTCAAAATAGAAATCTGGGTTTGATTCAATTTGCTGCCGCTCATTTTGAGATTCATTGCCGTTCAAATTTTGAACATTTTCGTGAAGTTTCAATGTGTTATCGATATCTGAACGAATAATCTGCAATGCCTCAACGAGCATAGCAAGCTCTTCACGTTCAGCGCGACGGGGAATGCCGTCGACAATGGAACGGAAGCGATAATTAATGGCCTGCCAGTCACCGGCAAGCTTCTCTTGAGCAGCGAATTCGACAAGCTTGGTTATATCGCGGCGCAGTAATGTTAGTCGCTCGCGCATTTCGCGCAATGCGATCTTTTCAGCCCTCACCTGTTCGGCTGCTGCTTCCAGTTCTGCGGCACGCGCCAAGAGCGGCGCGAGTGAAAAACCGAATGCGATTTGTACTTCTCCAGCCTTGGCACGGCGGGCATAGCGCTTACCATTCGGGCTATCTTGACGGAGAATGAAACCGGCATCGACCAGCGCTGCCAGGTGACGGCGCAAAGTTGCATCTGCCATTCCATGGGCGCGCAATGCCAGTTGCTTGTTGGATGGGAATACGATCAAGCTGCTCTGCTCGTTCAGTTCCGTTTCCGGATAGAATGACATCAAAGCCGAAAGAACCGCCAGAGAGCGGTCATTCAGACTGAACAAGACCTTTGCTTCACACAGCCAGCGGTGCAGTTGCCATTTATCGGCAACGGTTCCCGGTGCTAATTGTTTTGTATTCTGCTGACTTGCCAATAAGGCAAGCGTCATCCGTCGACTGCCGAACGGCGTCGAGGCCAACTGAATCTCCATTTTCCTTCACCTTTCACAAGGCAAAAGAAATCCACCCGCCGAAAAGACGCTAATTACACTTGACAGTGATTCGTGGATTTGCGATTCTCTAGCTGCTAAACCAATGAGAAGGGCTTCCACACGGCGACGTTTGGGGGCCTTTTTCTTTTGCTGTCTCGTTCCTCTTCCTGAACAGTTTCGACGCAAATACGCTTACTATTGAAACAAGTCGCTATCCCGAAACCGGGCCCCTTTCGGGAGACATGCTTTACACAAGACACAATCGAACTACGGCAACTGCCTTTAGTCCGTACGCTTACTTACTTTTCCTCGTTCCGGAACAACGCATAGAGCTCCTCCAGATTGCGAGAAATCCAATCGGCAAAACGAGGTCCGTTGGCTGCACTGAGAGCCAATGTAGCTGATTTGCCATTCTGTTTGATAACTGCGTTGACGGATTTATCAGAAGCCGTCCAACTGGTTCCAGGACGAAGGGCCGCTTTGGTGACCGGCTTCTTCTGCATTCCGCCTTTCAAGTAGCCGTAAAGCTGTTCAAAACGATCGCCTGACGAAGCATTTTCAAACGCTGCCGTCTCCAGAAGTTCCTCTGCGGCATCCTTTTTCCCAGGAATTTCGATCAGCTTGCGCAGTTCCAGCCAACGGTCACGACCAATGCCTTTTGCTGGGCCGATAGCCAAAAGAATATGCTCAGGGATGGCTTTCGGAATGGTCAGCATCTTCGACAGAGTCTGATAGTCGACTGTCAACGCGGCCTGTATGGCATCACGCTCGAAACCGAGCGTTTCAAGGCGTGCCGCAAAGAAAACACGCTCAATGAAGCTCAGATTGGCACGAGCGGAGTTTTCCTGCCCTTGGCTCAGAATATGTTCAAGATCGGCGAGGGGCTTGATGACCGCCTTCACCTTGAGACCAAGTTCTCTGGCGACCCGTGCGCGGCGATGACCAAAGACGATCATATAGCGACCGCCGGTTTCGGGATGGGGACGAACGAGAATAGGGGTGTCCTGACCGCGTTCTCGAATGGCTTCCAGAAGCTCCAGATATTCTTCGTCATTCGCATCAGGCAAGCGATCTGCCACAAAGGAGACGTCTAGATCATTGGGATCAAGCTCTGTGATGGTTTCGCCATCAAGCTTCTGGGCAGCCTGCTTTGCCAGTTCGTCAATTGATGCGGACAGAGACTTGGCGGCACCGAACCGGCGCGACACGTTGTCGACCGGCTGCGAAGCTTGTTCCGCCACTGGTTCGTCCCGCATAACGCTTTCGAATATGTTCTTTCTTGCCATTCTCGTGTCCTCAAACCGGTCAGAGACCTGATTTTATTCAATATTCGCCGCTTTAGACGGCAGTCTAACGCCCCCATGCCTCATGAATGAGGCCGCGAATTTCAGCATTGACCGCTTCCATGGCTTCCATGGCGCGATCATAAGTACCGCGATTCATCGACGAACGATCGACCTCGTAAAGCGTTTGCTTGGTAAGGCCCGCATCCGAGATCGCTGTCGACTTCAGCATCTGGTGCTTCAGCATATGTGAGGCGAGCATGCTTTGCATGAAGCCTACCATCTGAGCCTGGGGAACATCGGTCGGCTCATAACGAGTGATCAGATAACGGAACCAATCCAGTTGCACGGCGCCACCCGCTTGGCGAACTGTTTTCAGAATATCGCCGAGCATAAGCAGAAACTGCGACATCGACATAAGGTCCAGCATCTGCGGATGAACGGTAATGAGCACGGAGGTTGCGGCTGAGAGCGCTGTGAGGGTCAGATAGCCGAGCTGGGGAGGGCAATCGATGACCACGACATCATATTCGTTCTCGACGTCCGCGAGAGCTTGCGCGATACGGTTCCAGAAGGTTTTGCCCTCGCCGCCATTTTGCATGGCGAGCGGCGTATCATATTCATATTCCTGCAGCTCCAGCATTGCCGGAATAATATCAAGCCCCGGGAAATTGGTCCGCCGAATGACTTCGCTGATAGATTTCTTTTCGGAGTCGTAACGAATGGCTTCATAAAGCGATGGAAACTCATCGAGTTCCGGCTGAATTCCATGCAGAGCCGAGAGCGAAGCCTGCGGATCAAGATCGATTGCAAGCACGCGATGGCCAGTCAACGCCATATGTTGCGCGAGATGCGCAGCCGTCGTGGTTTTGCCGGACCCGCCCTTGAAGTTGACGACCCCAATGATCTGAAGTTTTTCATTGGCGCGACGATGCGGAACGTAACGCTTCACCTCGGCGCGGCCGTTCTGGTCGAGCCACCGACGCAGTTCCTGGATCTGTTCGACACTATAAGCGCGGCGCCCCCCTGTCAGTATTGTCGGCTCGACACCCTTGCCTTCCAGATGTAATTTCTTGAGATTGCTGGGTGAAACGCCAAGGAAATACGCGGCTTCAGCCATCGAAAACTGTCGCAGCATGCTCTTGCGTGCATCCGGCGGAAAGTTTTCGTGACGCAGCAGATTGAGCTTGCGAGAAATCTCGCGCCCTTGCGATAGTATCATGTCGTCAAACGACAAGGCTGCTGCTGGATTTGCGATATTCATTGACTTGGGATCCCTAGTGACGGCACTGGAACTGATACCGCCTAAATACCGTCATTATGTCCGATTCTTATTCTATCGCAAGAGGTAGCCGAATTAACAAAGAGTTAGCGCCAACACTAAAATTAAGCCAAATTTTATCGATTCGCCTAAAATTGACCTATCCCATTGTTTTTATGTTATTTTATAGAGAATAGACGGCGGTCTAAAAGATGACGACTTCATTCCAGCCGGGATTTCAATCGTGAAGAGGCTGTTTCCACATAGGAATAAGGCTGCTTCTCCAGTGAAAGAGAATATTTTAGCGATTCTATGAATATGCGCTTCGTTGACATCATTCCGATCCCGAAATGATGAGGCGCTTTCTGTCTCGGCCTATAAAGCAGGCCCGAAGTGTTGTTCACGGCAAGAGATCGAAACCGGACGGATGAGGGGATGGTTTCGAGGCGCTTATTGTCGGCAGGACAGTTGTTCGAAGCGTCCCCAGATGATCTGCGCTGCTTTGGATGGAGAAGGTTGAAGCTTGTTCCCTGTGTGCGTCGGCAGCATGTGCGGTTGACCGGTCTTGTTAGGAGCTCGGCATCGTATTACCGATGATGGGGTCTCATGCTATTTCATGACGAAACAACTTCACAGGCACTATATCGGCCCGAGTTCACGCCGAGCCTTTCACCTTTTTACGAAGCTGCGAGGGATGCGAAGTTGAAATAGCGTGACGGAAGCATGCACAGCACGATTCAAACGATCCTACTGATGGCTGGGGAGGGCAGTTTTCGAAAGGAAGGCCCGGGAGGCTTTTGCGGAAGGGAAAAAGGGTTCTGTCCGACTTGCTTCAATTTCGATATCGAGTTCTCTCACAATTGCGGATTTCGATGATAAGAAGGCCGCCTCAAAGGTTGTTGCGAATGCATGACCTTTGTTGGTTGCTTGGTTTTCCATCTTCGGGGATGGATTTCTTAACCAAATCAGGGTAGCATCGAAAACATCAGAAAGGCTCCGTCCGCGCTGTTGCATTGGATTATTGAGCTTCACCAAATTCCCCTTTCAAGCGCGAATTCTTGTTGTCAGCGAGACGAAATCTAAAGCCAGTTTCGCTTTAGTTTTCTCGGAAATAGCTATATTTTTCAATATAATAATTATTCAGCCTCTAGGGGCTGGAGCGGATATATTAGGCCGTCTTACTGTGCAGCCTCACGCATGTCGGTAATCGACTATGATCCGGGCAGACAGAGAAGCAGGTGTTGATGATCAGGAAGAAGAGACTGATCATCGAGATCAAGATTGGCAGTCTGGGTGAAACAATGCTGATGTTTGATGAACCAGTATATCGTTAAGCGTTTACAGCTTCTGCATCAACAAAGAGGCTTTGCCACGATACAGGGAAGCAAGCCTGGTGGTGAGGTTACGTTTGAAGGGACTGACAGGACGATCATCCGGGCTTTACCATCCTGTATGACCGTGATCATTCATATGGTCGACGACAAGCGGTGGAACAGCTCGGTATCGTTGCTGACTTTGGCGGGCCGGTATCATCAAAGACAATCGTGAATGTTGTCCAAAAGCTCGTGATATCGGATCGTTCCCCATAGGCTTGCTTCGCTCACAATACGAAGCGTCTTCTTATCGGACAGTTCCATGCCGTACGCGCCAAAAGCTCCAGAAAGGGCACAGTGTTCAGAAAGTGTCGTCCTTCGTCTCTTAGCGGGCGAGTGACCAGCGTGGGATCGATGCTGGCTCTTTGAGATAGTCGAAAGCGTTCTTGCACAATGTGAGTTATCGTCGGCCTGGAATACTGGATTGCTCGTTTCAGACGATGCTTGCAAGTCGTATCCGGCTGTGGCTGCTTAGTCGCAGTGAAAATTTTAGCGACACATCTTTCCTATCATATTGATGTATTTTACACAGGTTAATTTATGTTAGCCTGATTTTATGCCGATAATCCAACCTGATAATGAAATATAAACCAAAGATGAATTGGCGCCTTGGTCATTAATTATGGTACTATACATCGTTGAAATATTGCCGTGATTAGAAGAAGACCATATCTTTATTTGATGTATCCCAACCTTCGATCAAAATTTCGGAACCGTGGAGAAGATCTCCGGTGATTGGAGAAACGGAGCCTGCAGTGTCGACCGAGCATGAAAAAACACCGCGCGCAATGCGAAAACGTCCGACGATGATCATCGTGGCCAAACACACCCTCGCGCGCACATGCATCGTAAAATTCCTTGAATACGAACTTGCCGGATGGGATTTTCTTGGGATGGATTCCACAACGGAACTGGCCAAAGCATGTGGGCGAGACGTAGCCCTGATTGCGTTGGATTTAGCTGGTAGGGCAATGGACAACTCTACCCTGCTGGAAGATCTCCTTACGGTTGAGTGCCATTTTCAAGGGGCATCGATTGCCCTTTTCTCCAACAGAGATGACGTTCTGATGGAGTCGCAAGCGATCAAAATGGGAGTGCGCGGCATCTTTACGCCGTCTCTTCCGATAGAAATCGCCCTGGCCGGCATTCGGCTGGTGCTTGCGGGAGGCATCTTCTGTCCACACCCGCTCGGCGCTCAAGGAACTATCCACGAAACAAACTCCATCGGAGGTAAGTCGGAAGCGGAATTAACCGAAGATGCTGCCATCCCTATCAAATACAGTTCGCGTCAACCGGCCATTGCGGGATTCACGCCTCGGGAAGTTGATGTCCTGACTGAGCTACAACACGGTCATTCAAACAAAATTATTGCTGAGAAGCTCAATCTATCTGACAACACGGTGAAGATGCACTTGCAGCATATTATGCGCAAGTTGCGTGTTCAGAACCGAACTGAGGTCGTCCTATCGCTTGGTGTGAAAGCAGCCTCCAATGGAAGTGCTGTTCAATAAGCGCAGGTGCTCAGTTTTCGCGGAATGCACGGTGAAAGCTGTCCAGCAATGGTCTGACCGCGTAAACTGCAACGCTGCTTTCCCCGGTTTCAATCAAAGCCTGTACCGGCATTCCGGGGATCATTTCCACGTCTCCCGCCTGCAGCAATTCATCGTCGGTCACACGGATCGTCGCGGCGTAATATGGCTGACCTGTCTGCTTATCGAGGAGCCGGTCGGCGGAAACATAGGTCACTTTTCCATTCAGAAGCGGCACGCGCCGCTGATCATAAGGTAAAAGATGCACCTGCGCGTTCAAGCCAGCGCGCACGACGTTGATGTCTTCGGGTCGAACATGCGCCGAAACAATCATGTTGCCGTCCTGTGGCACCAGATCGAGCAACGGCTCGCCCGCACCGATAACGCCGCCCGTCGTGTGAACACGCAAATCCATGACGATGCCGTTTTCGGGTGCCTTGATCTCTGTGCGGATCAGTTGGTCATTAATTGCGCGGTACCGCTCGCTTAGCAGGAAAAGCTGATTTTCGGTCTCACGCAATTCTTTGGCGATCTCGTTTTGCCGGTCGCTCTCCAGCTTCACGAGATTGGCCTGCGCTTCATTGATCACCTGATAGGCGCGGGACATCTGAGCTGTGGTTTCTCCTAATTGTCCGTCGAGATCCGCTTTCTCGCGCGCGAGATTCAGCACGCTCGTTTTGCGTTCGAGCCCCTTTTTGACAAGCGGGTTTATCATGTCCAGTTGCTGGCGCGTGATCTCAATACGCGAAGACAAGGCCATCTTTTGTGCCGCTAGTCCGCTTATTTCCTCCTTCACTTGCCCCATTTTCTCGTGGGTTATGGCAATTTCGGATCGATAGACGTCGCGACGTGCTTCGAATATTCTTCGCTGCCCAACGACGACGGCGTTCACTGCCGGGTTGTGCGGTGCAAGTTGTTCCAACTCCGGTGGAAAGGCGAGTTGCATCTCGTTTGCCTGTTCGGCGACGAGCCGAGCACGGCTCGCCTGCGCGTCCCATAGCTGTCCCTGAATACCGACCAACTCCGTCCTCGGCTTTGTGTCATCCAGCTTGATCAGAACCTGGCCGCCAGAAACCAGATCACCGTTATGGGCATAGATTTGCTGAACGATGCCGCCTTCCAAATGCTGAATGGTTTTGCGGCTGGTTTCCGCTTCAACAACACCCACCGCGACTGCCGCACTTTTAAGCGGCGCCAAAATCGCCCATATTCCGAAACCTGCAACGAAGATCAATACGAGCATGTTTCCTGTCCAGGCCACGCCTCGCAGCCTCGGCCGCGAAGTCAGCGGCGTTGGCAAAGTGTTTCTCCTGCGCGGCAGTGGTGGAGGAGACGGGAGCTTTAGCTGCATTGTTCGCAAGGAAACCAGGTCCAGCGAATACTTAAATGCATTTGCCAGTTTCATCGGCAGTTCGAGATGGACGAGGGGCATGGCGAGGCGTCCCTTACAGTCCGGTTTTCGCGGGCACGCGAAGGAAAGCATCGAAGATTTTCTCGCTATCTCCGAAAGCGCTTACCGTACCGTCGCGCATTACGGCGATTTTGTCGGTCACGGGCAATATGCCCATTCGATGCGTAATGATCACAATTGTAATCTGCCTGCACTTCATACGCTCGATGGCGTCGAACAACAGTCGCTCGCCTTCATAGTCGAGACTTGAGTTTGGATCATCCAGTACCACAAGGGGCGGATTGCCATAGGCGGCGCGCGCAAGCCCCAATTGCTGGCGTTGTGCCCGTAGAAGCAACACGCCACCTTCGCCGATATCGGTTTCGTAGCCCTGGGGTAATCGCATGATCGCCTCATGCAATCCGACGAGCTTGGCGGCCTCAATGACCTTTTGCGGATCCGAGCCGTCGAGCCGCCCGATCACGTCTTTGATCGCACCGCCGAAGAGTTCAATATCCTGCGGAAGATAGCCGATATGCCGGACGTTGTCGCAATGGCGAAGCAGTGAAATGTCGATGCCGCCCAAAAGAGCGCATCCGCACGTGGGTCGCGAAACGCCGGCCAAAATTCGCCCAAGGGTGGATTTGCCCGATCCGGACGGTCCGATCAGCGCAACACAATCACCTGGAGCGATTTGAAATGAAACGCCTCGCAGAATGAACCGGTCCGATGACGGGAGCCTATAACTGACATTGTCGAGGACGAGCTGGCCTTTGGGTTCCGGTAACAGAATGGTGCGTATATTCTCCCCGGGAGCAATTATCGTGAGCATCTTGTTCAGACGGTTGAATGCGCCGCGTGCGAAGGCGAGTGCTCGCCATGCGCCTATGGCTCCTTCTACGGGTGCCAGTCCACGTCCCAGCAACAGGCTGGCGACGAAAATAATTCCGGGATTACTGTTGTTCTGGAGTACGAGCCATGTCGCGGCTCCCATCATCACAATCTGGGTCAGCGAACGTAGCGATTTCGAAAATGCCAGAAGCACCTCCGTCCTTCGCGCCACACCGTCCTGAGCCGTTCTGACGGCTTCTGCATCCCTATAGATGAGGTGAGCCGCACCCTGTTGCATTCCCATAGCGCGGATGACGCCGATATATTTGAGAGCCATCGTGAAACGGGAATAACTTCGTGCCTGCGCAATGTTTGCCTGTTCATTCAACTCACGTGTCACGAATTCATTCAGTAAAGCCAAAAGCAGCAGGCATAATGCACTGCCCAACCCGATAAATCCGAGCAGCGGATGAACCAGAAAAAGCAACACAAGAAAAACTGGAGCCCAAGGAACATCGAATAGCAACGCACATGATGGGGAATCCAGAAACTGACGCAAAACGGAAAGGTCGCGATAATTTTCAGCCGCCATCCCGGCATCGGCGCGCGCCGCGTATTCGAACGACGCATTCATCACGACAGGCCGTAGTTGGCGGTCGACCCAGCTACCGATCCGGGAAAGCGCAGCACGACGTACGATATCGAGCAGAGAACCGACAATAACCGCTATCGCGATGATGATCGTCAGCATCACCAGGGTATCGACGCTGCGGCTAGACAGAACACGATCATAGATCTGAAGAAGATAGATGGAGGGAGCGAGCAGAAAAATATTGTAACCGCAACTATAGGCGAAAACCAAGCCGAAGGCACCGGTACACCGATGCAGGGCAGCGACCAATGGGGTCACCGTATAGCGTGCTTGCGTAAATGCCGCCGTCATAGGCTCATCTCCGTCGATATTTCCGATGTTAGAGCGCGCTTCGATCTGATTTAATCAGATCAGCGCTCCAAGCATTTCCTGTTTCGAATGAATCGTTGGAAATACGTGGGAAAAATGGGAGGCAACGACCTCAGTCGCTGCTCCCAAATCAAGCTTCTCAATTACCCGACAAAACCAACCGCCAGTCAGAATGGCAGATGGCTCAGATCGATATCGTGAAAATTGTCGTTAAAGCTATCGACAAAGCTCGCGATATCGTTGGTCGTGTTGGTCGTTGTTGTCGTCGTCGTTTCCGGGTTCGAATGCACAAGCGCGGAGGAAATGTCACCTCCACGAGCCATGTTCCCGTCTCCGCCGTTGCCACCGACACCCGCAAGGATCGTCGCGTGTTGGTCGGCCAGAAGTTCGGTATATTGAAGGGCGCTGGTGTCCGCCTGACCGGCTGCTACATTGCCGCCGCTTGAAGAACCCAGACTGCCATTGGAGTTCGCGTCGCCGCCAGCTCCGCCGTGGCCATTATTGGTGATATTGGCAAGAAAACCATTCGCTGCATCGGCTCCACCACCGTGTCCCGCATGACCTGCATCCCAGGTTGCGTTTAACCACGGGGAATCGCCACTATGCACATCCACGGCTGCGCCCGTTACGCTTTGCGTATTGGCCACGACCGCACTGGGATTGTAGTTGATATTCCCATAATTATAGCCGTCAGCACCGTTACCGGCATTCGCATCGCCTGCGTAAACGTCACTGAGATGAATTGTGTCGGAAACACGCGGAATAGGCATCGTTTCATTCCTCCCTGTTGTGGCCCCGGCCCTGTTTCGGATTGAACACCGGTCTTGGCAGCCCGCAATTCCCGATGAGACATTGGCAAAATACCGCTACCGACCGTGTTCAAAGAGTGCGCGTGTTGATGTTTTGGGACTAGCTAGAAATTCGGGTACCTGCTTTAGGGTGGGGGCGGATGGGCACGTATCAAACGTGGAGAAGAGCAAGAATATCATTTGCGAGAAGCGCATCATGGCTGGCGTCGGTCAGATTATCGTGCCCGCCCGAACCACCGATCCCGGCAATCTGCAGAGCATGCTGGTCGACAAGCAGATGGTCTATCTGCTCGGCGTCTGCGGTTCCACCAGCCGGAACTGCAATATTGATCGGGTGGAAATAGCCGATACTCACATCCACCTGGTTGCCGGCGAAAACACCATCTCCACTGCTTCCCGCGGCTGTGCTGCCGGTGAAAATTGTGTCCGAGGCCATGTTGAAGCCACCGCCATTGCCGCCGATCCCGGCAATCTGCGTGCCGCCCTGATCGAAAATCACATTGTTTGTCTGGTGGGCGTCTGCATTGCCGCCAGCGGCAGCGATAGCAATATTGATGGGCGAGAAAATCGCAACATTCACATCGATCATGGTGCCAGCAAAGATACCGGCTCCGCCGTGCCCGGCGTAATTGTCACCGGTGAAAAGATAGGTGGGTCCAGTGTCTGAATGTACTGGAGAGACGGATCCTGCGAGGTTATGGTCTCCGCCTGAGCCGCCGATACCTGCCATCTGGTCCGCGCCTTGTAGGAAGGCCGCATTGTTGGTCTGGTTGGCGGATGCGATGGAGCCGGACCCACCCGCGACCGCACTATTGACCGGTGCGAAGACGGCCACATCTGAGCTGACCAGTCCACCAAAGAAAACGCCGTTGCCACCGCTACCCGCGTGATTGGAGGTCGCACCTTCGGTCCCCCCGATCACCGCATCACCGTTTCCTCCGTCGCCGCCCATTCCTGCTATCTCAACGACATGCTGATTGATCAGCGCATTGTTGAACTGATCCGCGCCGACCTCGGCGCCCGGCCCGGCAATGGCAGTATTCGAGGGAACGAATATGGCAGAAGCGTCGCTGCTGATGACGCCAACGCTAAGGCCCATTCCACCATTCCCGGCGGAATTACCGGTTGCACCTGATGCCATATCGAAAGGGAGCCACGTCGGCACGAGCGCTAGATGTCCGGCGGTGGAGCCTAAAGATGTGGCTTGGACGCCGCCGACATTGAGGGTCTCATTGGATATGGGACGCAGATCATTCATCACCATTTCTCCTCGGAAGCGTCCAATCCTCGATACTATTGAGAAATTTTCGGCTCAGGGGCTATTGTGCCGTTAATTGACGCAAAAGAAGAGCCGGTAATTTGTCTACATCTGTTTGGGTGTAGTGCGTTCTCAATCCTGAAGCTGACCAACTTGTTGGAGTGTCTTGAGGCGTGTATCGCTGAGGAGGCCCTGTTCTTCGAGGACGGGATAGGCCATTGATGCGAGCAGCGAGTTGATCTGCTTGAGGTCTCGGATGGTGTCGAGATGGATTGTGCTGGTCTCGATGC
>NZ_JBTXLQ010000008.1:0-225882 GCF_054871705.1 Brucella sp. LJL56 | reverse complement strand
AAGGAAGACAATGGTGAACCTCGACCGGTCGCTGCTCGCCGATCTCAACATATTCGTGACAATCGTGCGGCGACAAAGCATGAAACACGCCGCCAACGAAATCGGAGTCTCAACATCCGCTATCAGTTATCGGACTACGTGAGTGACTTGTTCATATTGATACCGGTCACATGAAATCCTGTCGCGTCATAAACATGCTTGGCGCGCGCGTTGTCAGCGGCGACCCGGAGCTTGATTTGCCGAAAGCCGTCACGTTTTAGGTCCATCTCCAGCGTTGCTAACGCCAGCTTGCCGTATCCTTTTCCCTGAAACGAGGGAAAAATGTAGAAGTCCATAATGAATGCTACATGCTTCGCCGGATCCTGTTTGTACCAGAGATAGCCGAGAGGCTTGTCAGGACTGCAGACAGGATCGATCAGACACAGCAAGATCTGGTCAGTCGTATCGACACCTTCAGGCAAGTCCGAAGCCATTTCTCGTTTCACCTGATCAAGAGCGGCTACGTCAGAAAGACGATAACTTGATGCAACTTCCGCTGCGTAGTCAGGAATGAAGTAGCCGAGATAGGTCGGGAATTCGTCCTCTCGCATAGGCCGTAGTTGGAGCATGAAGATTCCTTTCACAGTATAGACCGAGATCGCGTCGAACGCCGCGCTTTCGCAGGAGGAACTTGTGAAATAATAAACTAATTGGGCATCGTTCGTGTAATCTTGATAGAGCTGAATGGAAGGTGGCTCATCGGTTGAACAGGAACTTTATGTCTCGGATTTCACTTCCGCGACAAGTGGTGCATTGGGAGTGAGTGCATTGCTTGATGGGGCGGCTTCTGTCGATTGCGACACGCAAGCCGCTTCCCCTTGAAGTTCGTGGGCGTCGATATGCATTGAGGCGTTTTTTCTCCATCCGCCGTGAAAATAGAGGACTATCGCCATCAACAGGGTCGATACCATTGCGGCTGGAAAGCTCAGCCAGAGCGCATCGGAACCAAGTTGTTCACGCAGGCCAATGGCGACGCCAAGGCGTACCGGATACATGGATACGAAAAGAATGATGAGCGGCCAGATAACCTGACCGTTTGCGCGCACGGTTCCGAAAAGAACCATCGATACGCCGAAGGCGATGAAGCCCCACGTCGCGATTTGTCCTATGTGCTGACCGATCGGGATTGCCGCACTGTCTGCGCCGAGAAATATCTGCATGGCTTGCCGGTCCGTGAGAAGCAGCAGAACAACAAGTGCTCCCGTCATCAGCACTGCGTAAACTGCCCCTATGCGGGTTATCGAGTTCACGCGATCCCATTTCCCTGCTCCGATATTCTGGGCGGCCATGGCGCTTACTGCGGCGCCCAGCGCCATTGCAGGCATCTGCACATAGGTCCAGAGCTGTTGTGTGGCGCCGAAGGCAGCCGTTGTATCGACGCCTTCGTGATTGACCAGTCGCATCATCGTCAGCATCGAGCTTGAAACGACAATCATCTGGATGCCCATCGGAAATCCTTTGGTGAAGATCAGCCGCAGCAGTTCCCGATCAGGGACAAGGAGCCACAATTCCCTGCCACGCAGGCGTAACGGAAGGTCGCGGTGGTAGATATAATAAAGCATTGCGGTCAGGCTTATGTAATTGGCAGCCGCTGTCGCCAATGCAGAGCCCGCAATACCCAGTGCGGGTAGCGGACCCCATCCCAGAATGAAGACGGGATTGAGGGCTATATCCAGCAGTACCGCCATTCCCATGAATATCAGCGGGGTCATGGCGTCACCACTGCCGCGCAGAGCCATCATCAGGATCGTCTGCATCAGGATTGCCGGCATGGCGAGAAAGGTGACTTGCAGAAATGCGCGGGCCAGCGGCTCGATTGTTTCAGGCGTTCCGAGCAGTTCAAGCACTTTGGGGGCAAGCAGCCAGCCAATGACGGCGACAACGATGCTGAGCGGCACGAAAGTGCCGACGGTGGTGCCCGCTATCGTACGCGCGGTTTCAACGTCGTGCCGTCCGAATGCCTGTCCGATCAGGATCGTCGATGCCATGCCGAAGCCGAATACGAAAGCAGTCAGCAGAAACATCACCAGATTGCCGTTTGTCGTTGCCGCAAGTGCATTCTCGCCAAGCAACTGACCGATCCAGATCGTATCGATTGACCCGTTCGCCGATTGCAAGATTGATGAGCCGAGTGTCGGCAACGCGAAGAGCAGTAAAGCCTGATTGATCGGGGCTGTCGTCAGGTCGATGCTCTGTTTCATGAAACCTCGTGATCGGACCGATATGTCGTGAATTAGAGCGCGTCTCGATCTGATTGAAGCAGATCGGCGCGTCTCAACTGTCTGTTTTGACACGCATCTGATCCGAAAACCGTTTCACACTTTTCGGGATGCACTCTAATTGCTTAAATAAATCCCGCGAATTCAAGCGGGGGAATCGTAATTTATTCTACTCAGGATTGATGTTGGCAGTTTGTGCACTGCTCGTAAAGTCACGGAAAAAAGTATCGGATGTGAGCAAAGCGGGGGGTGCGGCCGTTTTATGCCATTCCCAGCAATCAAAAGATTGCTAATATAAATTTGTAGCATGGAGGGGCTCTATCCATGAAAGGTCTGGCAGATAAGGCGGCGCAAAGTGCCGGCGAGAACAACGGCGATCCGCCGGCTGTTGAAGGGGTTGGTCAGCCATCACAGCAGAAGGCGGACGATACTGCCTCTGTTGGTGCGGAGCAGCTTGATTGGCTCGTTGCGATGATCAATCACGTGCCGGATTTCATCTATGCCAAGGACTTGCAGGGGCGGTTCCTGTTCGCCAATGATGCGGTGGTTCGCAACAACGGCCTTTCGGACATCAATGAACTTATTGGACTGACCGATTTCGATATTCATGGCGAAGCTGCGCTCACGGCCCGCATTTCCGAGATTGAAAAACAGGTCATGGAGAGCGGCCAGCCCGATCTTGGCTATGAAGAGCGCGCCATGCGCGGCGGAATGGATCGCTGGCTGATGATCTCGCGTGTGCCCTTGCGCGATAGAAACGGCAATATTATCGGCGTTGTGGGCGCGTCTCGTGACATTTCACTCAAGAAAAGGGCCGAACGCTTCATGCAGGTTCAGGCCCATATTCTGGAAATGACGGTAAGTGCGGTGGCCATACCGGATTTCGTCGATCAGTTGACCCATTTGCTGGAAGGTCTTGCCGCCGGTATTCGTTGTGTTGCCGTCGTTACCGGGGAGACCGCTGAAGATGTTGTCATTTCTGCACCTTCCCTGCCTCCTCTGGCGCTGGGTTTGAGAAACGGAGGTGAGCCAATTTCTCTCGCCGCGCTTGAAGCGGCACTGAAGACATTGGTTCCCGATAGTGAAGCCATATTCTCCATGAAAATTCCGTCCGCAGACGGGCAGGGGCACGGTGTTCTCGGCTTCTCGGTCGATGGCGACGCTTCGGATGATCGCGTCCTCACGGAGTTTTTCACCACTGCAGCCAGGATGAGCGGAATTGCCATCGACAGGCGTATCGCCGACGAGCGCATCCGCTATCTGGCCGAACACGATACGTTGACGGGTCTGGCTAACAGGGCTTTCCTGGAACGGAAACTTGAACAGATTCTCGAGCAGGCGTCGGCTCATTCTCAGCGAGTGGCCCTTGGCTTTCTCGATCTGGATCAGTTCAAGCCGGTCAACGATACGCTTGGTCATGCGGCGGGTGACAAGCTTCTGCAGCAGATTGCCGGACGGATTTCGCTATTGCTGCGCGACGGTGAACTTGCTGGTCGCATGGGAGGCGATGAGTTCATTCTTGTGTTGCAGGCGGATGATGGCGATTTCTGCTCCCTGCTGGATGAAATCAGACGGAAGATCAGCGAGCCGGTCGAGTTGGATGGCGCACATCTGGAAGTCACCTGCAGCATCGGTGTCGCCTGCTTTCCGAAACATGGTCGGTCGGCCGCGGAACTGTTCGCGGCTGCAGACGCTGCCATGTACGATGCCAAGGCGAAGGGCCGCAATGGTGTTAGCATCTATTCCGGCGAAATGTCGCGTGGCCTTGCTTCAGGCGGGAGCAAACAGTCGTAGCAATTGCGCAATATTCAGCTAATCCGGGTCTTGACGAACACGTCATAGCGCGTGCTTTTGCCGAGTATCTGATGAGATGGTTTGCGCAATCCAGCCATGGGTGCGGCGCGCAAGGGCCATTTCAGCACCACACGGTTCTGCGCTGCCTCCAGCGCAACCTGCATCAGCCTTTCGGCATCGGGATCGGTACCGACGATCTCGCGGATCTGGCGCATTTCCTTCTTGACGAGTGCACTATTGCCGCGGGGCGGGTGCATCGGATCGACCAGAACGACCTGCGGCTTCAGTTCCGGCAGGAGCAGACAAGAATCTCCCTGTAGAAGCGTCATGCGAGTGACAGTCTCGGCATAGCGCCCGCCTTCCGCCCCTGCGCGCGCCAGCCCCTCCGCCAGAAGGTTATGCATCGTTTCGGAGCGCTCGATCAAAGTCACCTTTGCACCGAGCGATGCCAGCAGGAAGGCATCTCGTCCGAGCCCGGCGGTCGCATCCACGATTTCAGGCATGACATCGCGCGTTATTCCGACAGCCTTGGCGAGAGCCTGCCCACGTCCTTCGCCGGAGCGAAACCGGTGGCCGACAGCGCCTCCGACAAAATCGACGATCAGCTCCGATGTATCTATTTTCTGCGACATGAATGCTCTCAGAAGGGGCAGGGTGCGGTGAACGTCACGTCGCGCCCGTCGGGGTGCCGGAAAGCCAGTTCTTCCGCGTGTAAAAGCAGACGGTCTGCGGCAGCGAGGGCCTCACCTTCGGCGTAGAATTCGTCACCGAGGATCACATGGCCGAGCGCTTTCATATGAACGCGCAACTGGTGCGTCCGGCCCGTCAGGGGAAAGAGCCGCAACCGGGTGCGTTCATCGCCCCTGTCCAGAACCTGCCAGCGTGTCTGCGCGGGCTTGCCATGATCATGGTCGACGCGATGGCGCGGTTTGTTGTCGGAATCTATCGCCAGTGGCAGGTCGATCAGCCCTTTATCATCTTCGACGCAGCCCCAGACCACGGCGATATAGGATTTTTGCGTTTTCCGGGCCTCGAACTGTGAGGCGATGGCGGCATGGGCCTTGCGGTTGAGCGACATCAGCACAAGGCCGGACGTATCCTTGTCGAGACGGTTGATCATCTGGGCTTGCGGAAACTGCTTCTGAACGCGTGTCGCAAGGCTGTCCGACAGTGCTGGATGGCGTCCCGGTACGGATAACAGGCCGCTCGGCTTGTCCAGCACAAGAACATCCGCGTCGCGATGAAGGATCGAGACATAGGGTTCCAACGGGGGATGATAGATGGGAGCATCGGCGGATAACACAGTCATAATGCTCTTCTAACATGGTTTGCGCGGTGCGGAGAAGCGCGCGCTCAATTCGGCAGCGACAAAGGGTCGACTATATTCATAGGATGGCTGACTGTTCGTGCGGGAAAACAAATGGCGGAGAGGGTGGGATTCGAACCCACGGTGGAGTTACCCCCACGCCGCATTTCGAGTGCGGTACTTTCGACCACTCAGCCACCTCTCCGCATTGTGCAATCCGGTTAAACGATCTATAAATCGCGCCGTCAAACAGCATCTAAAGCGAATGCTAAGTGTGTAGCGGCTCAATAACGGGCCAGCGCTGATTAGACAAGAGCTAATTTGCATTCCGTTGTGAAAATTCTTGACTTTTCTGCCGCTTCACACCTATAAGCACCAGACCTTGGGCGTGGGGTGATCCGCGCCTATTGTTTTGATTGCAGAATTTCGGGTTTCCGAGGTCGTAATCAAGGGCGCAGCCCACTCATCAACCGACTGATAAAAAGACGGCCCATCACTTCGACGCTAATGTCGTGGAAATGAGAGCCGGACCGAACAACCGAAAGGACAACAAATGTTCGCAGTCATCAAGACCGGTGGCAAGCAGTACCGCGTTGCCGCAAATGACCTGATCAAGGTCGAAAAAGTTGCTGGCGAAGCCGGTGACATCGTAGAATTCGCAGAAGTCCTGATGGTCGGCTCGACCATTGGCGCACCGGTCGTCGCTGGCGCTCTCGTCACCGCCGAAGTCGTTGAACAGGGCCGTGCCCGCAAGGTCATCGCGTTCAAGAAGCGTCGCCGTCAGAACTCGAAGCGCACCCGCGGTCATCGTCAGGAACTGACGACCATCCGTATCTCGGAGATCCTCACCGACGGTGCAAAGCCTTCCAAGAAGGCCGCCGAAAAGAAGGCTCCGAAGGCAGACGCCGCTGAAGGCGAAGCCGCAAAGCCGAAGAAGGCAGCGCCTAAGAAGGCTGCAGCCAAGGCCGAGTCGGCTGAGTAAGTAGAGAGATTAAAGGAGAACACCAATGGCACACAAAAAAGCTGGCGGTTCCTCGCGTAACGGTCGCGATTCAGAATCCAAACGCCTTGGCGTGAAGAAGTTTGGCGGCGAAGCTGTGCTCGCCGGCAACATCATCGTGCGTCAACGCGGCACGAAGTGGCATCCGGGCGCCAATGTTGGCCTCGGCAAGGACCATACGATTTTTGCAACCACGAACGGTTCCGTGTCTTTCCGTACGAAAGCCAACGGCCGCACGTACGTATCGGTTAACCCGATCGCGGAAGCAGCAGAGTAAGCCGGGCACTCTCTAAACACCGGCGTCCCATCGGACCCGGTGCAAATGGCAGCCTAGCCAAAAGATCGAAGGGAAGATGGGGCCACCATCTTCCCTTTTTGCATCTGGAGGAACGAAAAATGGTTGTCGAAGTTCTGGAAGAAGATTGTTACGACGCAAGCAGTAGCGAAAGAAGAGACAGTTACACAGATCTGTCGCCCGGCCGGGCCGATGAGATGGCCCCCGATCTGGCTTATGAATTAGACTGTCCTGTCCTCGTCACTGAAAGGCTGGTCCTGCGCCCGCCGCATGTCGAAGACGTGGATGCGATTTCCTATCTTGCCAATAACGCCCGCGTCTCCGGTATGCTTGCTCGTATGCCGCATCCATACACGCGTGAAAATGCCGTCGATTTTGTCGAGCGCGTGCGAAAAGGCGAGATGGGCAATTGCATCTACGCCATTACGCAAGCGGAAACCGGCATCTTTATGGGCTGCTGCGGCATCCATGCGCATAAGCACGGTGAGGGGCTGGAAATCGGCTACTGGCTGGGTGAGCCCTATTGGGGCCACGGCTTTGCCACCGAGGCCGCTCACGCCCTGATCGATCTGGCTTTCCGCGCAACGGAAATTGAGCGGCTTCATGTCTCGTGCCGGGCCAGCAATGGCGGCTCGCGCCGGGTGATCCACAAATGCGGGTTCCAGTTCAGCAACATGGGCATGGCGGATTCGCTTGCCGCAGGCAATGTGCCGGTCGAGCGCTATGTCCTCGATCGCCGCACCTGGATCGGGCTGAGAAGCTGGCAGTCATAAACAAAGGATCCTGCGTGCCAAACCTTATCGGCTCGGCCGCAGGACCGATAAAAACGGGGAATGAAATGATGGATACTCATGCAATCGCCCGCGAGAAGATCGTGGTGCGTGCGCTCGAAAAGGGCGATCTGCATCGCTATCGGGCCATAAGATTAAGCGCTCTGCAGCGTGCGCCACTGGCATTCGGTTCGAGTTTCGACGAAGAAAATGCCTATTCGGACAGCGTGTTCGCGCGTCGTCTGGAGCAGGTGAACGGCAATGTGGTTTTCGGCGCTTTCGATGGTGAAAACCTGTTGGGAACGGCAGGCATTTTCCGCCATGATCGCAAGTCAGAACGCCATCGCGGCACGCTCTGGGGCGTCTATGTGGCACCCGAAGCACGCGGGCTGGAGCTGGGCAAGGCTCTCGTCAGCAAGGTCATCGACCATGCCGCAAGTCAGGTCGTCGTTCTGGATGCCAAGGTGGTGGCCACGAACGAAGCCGCCAAACGCGTCTATTATGCACTGGGTTTCAAGACTTACGGCGTCGAACCCAAGTCACTTTATGTGCAGGGCCAGTATCTGGATCAGGAATTGATCTATATCGATTTCACCGATCCGGTCTGGAAAGACAAACTCGGGTAAAATCTGGCCTCCTCAACTGTTTGCAGGAGGCCGCTTTTGCTGTAATTGCAACACACCACATGCGGACACACGCCCGCATGTAACAAATTTCAGGGCGCCGCCGCCCAAAAGCCCGCCAGAGTGCGGGCATCCAAGAAGGTTACGTTCAGATGAAGTTTCTCGATCAGGCAAAGATCTACATCCGCTCCGGCAACGGCGGGGCGGGGGCGGTTTCGTTCCGCCGCGAGAAATTTCTCGAATTCGGCGGTCCTGACGGCGGCGATGGCGGACGCGGCGGCGATGTCTGGGTTGAGGCTGTAAACGGTCTCAACACACTGATCGATTACCGCTATCAGCAGCATTTCCGGGCCAAGACCGGCATGCATGGCATGGGTCGCAACATGACGGGCGGCAAGGGCGACGACGTTATTCTCAAGGTGCCGGTCGGCACGCAGATCTTCGAGGAAGACGACGAAACGCTGATCTGCGACATCACCGAAATCGGCCAGCGCTACCGGCTGGCCAAGGGCGGCAATGGCGGCTTCGGCAACCTGCATTTCACGACCTCGACCAATCGCGCGCCGCGCCGCGCCAATCCCGGACAGGACGGCATCGAACGCACCATCTGGCTGCGCCTGAAGCTGATCGCCGATGCCGGCCTGGTCGGCCTGCCCAATGCTGGGAAATCTACTTTCCTTGCAAGCGTGACAGCAGCCAAGCCGAAGATTGCCGACTATCCTTTCACCACGCTGCATCCCAATCTGGGCGTTGCGCGTGTGGATGGTCGCGAATTCGTTATCGCCGATATTCCGGGCCTGATCGAAGGGGCGAGCGAAGGCGTCGGCCTTGGCGACCGTTTCCTCGGTCATGTCGAGCGCACGCGCGTTCTGCTGCATCTGGTTTCCGCGCAGGAAGAGGATGTAGCAAAGGCTTACAAAGTCATTCGCGGCGAGCTGGAAGCGTATGAGCATGGTCTGGCCGACAAGCCGGAAATCGTGGCGTTGTCGCAGATCGATACGCTCGATCCGGAAGCGCGCAAGGCCAAGGTCAAGGCGCTGAAAAAGGCATGCGGGCGCGAGCCGCTGCTGCTTTCAGCCGTCAGCCATGAAGGTCTGAACGATGCTCTGCGCCAGCTCGCAAGTGTCATCGACCAGAGCCGCGCGGCAGAGGCCGGTACGGCGGAAGCCGAAGAGTAAGCATTGACAAGGTGCGGCGAGGGGAATGAAGCATGCTGAAGAAACTGAAAGACTATCGCCGCATCGTTGTCAAAATCGGGTCCGCCCTTCTGGTGGATCGCGCAACCGGTCTGAAGCGCGACTGGCTGGAAAGCCTCGGGCAGGATATTGCGGCTCTTCATCATGCGGGCGTCGAAGTTCTGGTGGTTTCTTCCGGTGCTATTGCACTTGGACGCACGGTTCTGGGGTTGCCAAAGAAGGCGCTTAAGCTTGAGGAAAGTCAGGCGGCTGCCGCCGCAGGCCAGATCGCGCTCGCCAAGGCCTATGCCGATGTGCTCGGCGGTCATTCCATCCGTTCAGGCCAGATTCTCGTCACGCTTTCCGATACGGAGGAGCGTCGCCGCTATCTCAATGCGCGCGCGACCATCGAGACGCTGTTGAAGCTGAAGGCGGTGCCGGTCATCAACGAGAACGACACGGTGGCAACCACTGAAATCCGCTATGGTGACAATGATCGTCTGGCCGCACGTGTGGCGACCATGATGGGCGCGGACCTGCTGGTCCTGCTGTCCGATATTGACGGACTCTATACGGCTCCGCCGCACAAGAACCCGGAGGCGGAGTTTCTGCCTCTGGTCGCAACCATCACGCCGCAGATCGAAGCCATGGCCGGAGCGGCAGCGTCGGAACTGTCGCGCGGCGGCATGAAGACCAAACTCGACGCAGGCAAGATCGCCAATGCTGCAGGAACCGCGATGATTATCACGTCGGGCACGCGCTTCGGACCGCTTTCGGCAATCGACCGCGGGGAGCGCGCAACGCTGTTTGAACCGGCGCGTGCGCCGGTCAATGCCTGGAAAACCTGGATTTCCGGCAATCTTGAACCGGCTGGCCGTCTGACGGTGGATGCCGGTGCAGCCAAGGCGCTGAAATCCGGCAAATCGCTATTGCCTGCGGGTGTGAAGGAAATCGACGGCCAGTTCGAGCGCGGCGATACGGTTGCGGTGATGAACGAGGACGGGCGGGAAATTGCGCGCGGACTGATCGCTTACGATGCCGAGGATGCGCGCAAGATCGCAGGCCATAAAAGCGATGAGATCAGTGAAATTCTTGGCTATGATGCCCGCGCGGCGATGATCCATCGCAACGATCTGGTGGTGCGTGCTGCCAGCAATACGGAAGTTGCATAAAGGGGGAAGAGGATGTTGAACAAAGTGGACGCCGAAACTGACATTGCAGCCATCATGGCGAAGGTTGGCCGTAAAGCTCGGCAGGCAGCGGCTCCGCTTTCCATCGCTTCGCCTCAACAGAAAAACAAAGCTTTGCTTGCCGCCGCCGATGCGATGCTCGCGAGCAAAGATGCCATTCTTGAAGCCAACAAGCTTGATCTGGCTAATGCGGAAAAGAGCGGCATGGCCGCGTCTTTCGTCGATCGTCTGACGCTCGATGACAGCCGGATCGTCGCCATTGCGGAAGGCATTCGCACCATCGCCGCCCTGCCTGATCCGGTAGGCGAAGTGATTGCCGAATGGGATCGTCCGAATGGCCTCCATATCGAGCGCGTGCGCACGCCACTCGGTGTGATCGGCGTCATTTATGAAAGCCGTCCCAATGTGACGGCCGATGCCGGTGCTCTGTGCCTGAAGGCAGGCAATGCCGTCATTCTGCGCGGCGGCTCGGATTCGGCGCATTCGTCGGCTGCCATTCATAGAGCACTGGTCGCGGGGCTTGAAGCAGCCAACCTGCCTGCCGATGCGATCCAGATCGTGCCGGTGACCGACCGTGCCGCTGTCGGCGAAATGCTGAAAGGTCTGGACGGTGCGATTGACGTGATCGTGCCGCGCGGCGGTAAAAGCCTTGTTGCGCGTGTTCAGTCGGAAGCACGGGTGCCGGTCTTCGCGCATCTGGAAGGCATCTGCCATCTTTATATCGACAAGTCCGCCGATCTCGACATGGCCCGCAAGATTGCGGTCGATGCCAAGATGCGGCGCACCGGTATTTGCGGCGCGGCGGAAACGCTTCTGGTGGATCGTGCTGCGGCTTCGACGCATTTGGCGCCGATCCTCGAAGATTTGGCTGCCAAGGGCTGTGAAATTCGCGGTTCGCAGGACGTGCTGGCGCTTTATCCGGCGGCAAAGCCTGTCACGCAAGAGGATTGGTCGACCGAATATCTCGATGCGATCATCTCCGTCGCTCTGGTTGACGGCATTTCGGGCGCAATCGAGCACATCAACCGCTACTCCTCACACCATACGGAAGCAGTCGTGGCGCAAGATGCGGAGGCGGTTGCACGTTTCTTCAACGAGATCGACTCGGCCATTCTCCTGCACAATGCCTCGACGCAATTTGCCGATGGCGGCGAGTTCGGCATGGGTGCGGAAATCGGCATCGCCACCGGCAAGATGCATGCGCGTGGGCCGGTTGGCGTGGAGCAGCTCACCTCGTTCAAATATCGTGTGCGCGGCGACGGGCAGATTCGTGGTTAGATTTGGCATGATCTTATCCGATCGAAGCGGGAGCAGAAATCAGTCCAGCGGACTGATTTCCCCGCGTAGGCGGTTCCCACTTTTCGGGATCATCCCCTGATGAAATTCGGCTTCGGTCTTTCCGCATTGAAGGAACAATATCCTGGTGTCGATGCGCATTATCTGCGCATGCCGCATGTCGAGAAGGGTATGGCGGTAGGGTTGTTCGGTGGCTCGTTCAATCCGCCGCATGGCGGGCATGCGCTGGTGGCTGAAATTGCCATCCGGCGGCTGAAGCTCGACCAGCTCTGGTGGATGGTAACGCCCGGCAACCCGCTGAAGGATAGTCGCGAACTGGCGCCGCTCGTAGACCGGCTGAAGCTGAGCGAGGAAATCGCCTCAGATCCGCGCATCAAGGTGACGGCGCTCGAAGCGGCCTTCAATGTGCGTTATACGGCGGATACGCTGGCGCTCATCCGCGATGCCAATCCCGGTGTCCATTTTGTCTGGGTCATGGGAGCGGACAATCTCGCCTCCTTCCACCGCTGGCAGCGCTGGCGCGAGATTGCGCAGAATTTTCCGATTGCGGTCATCGACCGACCGGGTTCAACGCTGGCCTATCTGTCGTCACGCATGGCGCAGACATTCTCCGACAGTCGCGTCGATGAACAATATGCGCCGATGCTGGCGCGGCGCACGCCTCCGGCCTGGACCTTCATCCATGGACCGCGTTCGTCGCTTTCCTCCAGCGCCATCCGTAAATCCCGTACTTGATCTTGATGTTTTCGTGACGATTTCGACAAGATATATGCAAAACCGGCGAATAAACCGAAAAAGTGAACGGGCAGGAAAAGCCGATACTCTTGAAACAAAACAGGGACTCTGCCTATTTTAGGGTGTGTGGTGCTTATCACTGCCGCACGGCGTTGTTCTGGTAAGAAAGGGAATACACTGAGAACAGCAATTGAGAAGAAGGCTCATCACGCGCCTTCAACGGTCAGGATGGACGAGTCCGATCTCGTGTCCCAGACCTTCGACGCGGCCTTGGCCAGTCTCGAAAACTCCAAGGCGGAATCCATCATCCCCATCGACATTCGCGGAAGATCAACGATCGGCGATTATATGATCGTCGCGTCGGGCCGTTCGCATCGCCATGTGACGGCGGTTGCCGACCATCTCCTGCAGGCCCTGCGTGAAGCAGGCTGCAAGGATATACGGGTCGAAGGTCTCGAGAGTGGCGACTGGGTTCTCATCGATACCGGCGATATCATCGTCCATGTCTTCCGACCGGAAGTCCGTGACTTCTACAATCTCGAGAAGATCTGGCTCGATGAGGGGTTCGACGGATTCGACACCGAACGTGCGCCGGGATTGGTGCACTAATTCGATGAATTGAGAGCGTCATGCGTGTGAGTGTTTTTGCCGTGGGCCGGATGAAAGCCGGCCCCGAACGGGAACTGGTCGAGCGTTATTTCGACAGATTTTCGAAATCTGGACCGCCATTGGGGCTTGAATTCGCCGGTGTGAGCGAAATTCCCGAAAGCCGGGGCCAGACGGCAGAGTTGCGCAAGGCAGAAGAGGCAGAGCGTATTCATGAAGCTCTTAATAATGGTGCTGCCCTGATCCTGCTTGACGAGCGTGGCAAGGCGCTCGGATCGGAAGCTTTTGCGGATCGCATCGGGCGGATGCGTGACGACGGCAAGCGCCAGCTCATCGTCGCCATCGGTGGGCCGGACGGCCACGATCCGGCATTGCGATCTCGCGCCGACCTTGTTCTGGCGCTCGGCGAATTGACGTGGCCGCACCAGATCGCCCGCATCCTGATTGCCGAGCAGCTTTATCGCGCCGCCACCATTCTGGCGGGCCATCCCTATCATCGTTCGTGAAATGCATAATGCAGGCGTACGCAGCCGCGTCCCAGCGTCTTGGCACTGAGGAGGACGGGGCTTGCCCTGAAGCCGGTGGCCGGAAACAGCGGTACGCCGCCGCCGATCAGTTCGGGGATGAGGTAGATTTCGATTTCATCCAGCGCGCCGCGTTCCAGAAATGCCATTTGCAATTGCCCGCCGCCCAGCATCCAGACATCGCCATCGTCGAATGCCCGCAATTCGGTGATCAGCGCATCCACGTCCTGACGTATTTCGAGCGGTCCTTTCGGATTCTTGATCGGCTTTGATGTGACAACAATGGTTCTCTGATCGCCATAGGCCCAGGGTGCATCGCTTTCGGCGATGAAGTCATAGGTTCCCCTGCCCATCACAACAGTACGTATTCCTTTGATGAAGGTGCGGTAATCGTGCTCCCCCATGTCTCCACCGTCATATTTGAACAGCCAGTCGAGGCTTCCGTTCTCGGCGGCAATAAATCCGTCGAGACTGACGGCGATGTAGCCGACAATCCTTGCCATAATAAACGCTCCTGTTGATTTATAAATGAATATACGTTTATATATTGCCCATGGCAAGAACCAAATCCGTGCCCGATGAGGCAGTACTCGACCGATTGATGGCTGTTGTGGCTGAAGCAGGCCCTGATGGGCTTACCTTTGCGCGGGCTGCAAAGGCCGCCGGGCTTTCCGCTGCAACGCTCGTCCAGCGTTATGGCAACAGTCAATCCATGCTTGAGGCGGTGCTGTTGCGGGCGTGGGATCTGCTCGATGCGGCAACGCGCACAGCCGATGAAAACGCTGCACGCACGCCGCAAGGTGCAGTCGATCTGCTGATGGCGCTGATGCCCTGTGATACTGCGGAATATAACGCCACAGATGGGCTTCTTCTTCTGCGTGAAGACATTCGAAACCCGGTCTTGCGGGCACGGGGAGCGGCATGGGGCCTTTATCTGGCAGATGCACTCGGGCGGCGGCTTTCCGGCGACACGACAAAAGCCGAGCGTCTCGGCTGGCAGATGGCAAGTATCTGGCAGGGCGCGCATATCTGGTGGGCTTTCACGCGTTTCGAGGCATCGGAAGTTGCGATCCGGCGCATGCTCCTGGAGTGGCTGGAGACCATCCGGTGTGCCGGTTCGCTCGATCACCGTTCGTAGCGCTGTTCATTTCCTTGACAATAGGCTGAAATCTTAGGATTGCTCCCGGCATGAAATGCATTTGATTGGGCATAATGCATTGTTTTATTAGAGTGAACTAAAGTGCTTGGGGGAATATTGAACAGGCCTACCGTTATAACGCTATCGACCATTCCGCCGCGTTTTGATCTTTTGAAGCCGACTCTTTTGTCGCTTCTGTCGCAAAGACTGAAAGCCGAGGAAATCCGCCTTTATATACCGCACAAGTACAGGCGGTTTCCCGATTGGGATGGACGCCTGCCCGAAGTGCCTGCCGGCATAACGATTGTCCGCTGCGAGGAAGATCTCGGACCTGCTACCAAGGTTCTGCCAGCCGCCCGCGATCTCAAGGGGCGGGACGTGGATATTCTGTTCTGCGACGATGACAAGATTTACGATGCCAATTGGCACCAGCGTTTCAAGACGGAAGCCGCGCACAAGCCGGGCCATTGCATTATCGAGGTCGGGGAAACATTTCCCGATATTGCCGATGCGGGCAGACCCGCCGACCGGCTCCCGCGCAGCCGCTGGAAGCCCAAGGACTATAAATACAGAATGAAGCGCGTCGCTTCCCTGTTTCTGCACAAGCCGGACCGGAGCATGCCCGGCTATGCCGACCAGATTTCCGGCTTTGCCGGGGTTCTCGTCCATCCGGAATGGTTCGATGAGCTGTTCTACGATATCCCCGACATCATGTGGACCGTGGACGATCCCTGGATCTCCGGCCATCTTGAAAGACGCGGGATTCCGATCTGGGTGATCGGCCAGAACTGTCGCCGTGCCGAAGGCAAGGGGAGCGGGGTGAGTGCTCTTCTGAACCATGTCGAGGGCGGGCAGGATCGTGTGCATGCCGATCTGCTGGTCATCGATTATTTCCGGCAGCACTACGGCATCTGGAAAAAGACCGAAAAGATCGATGAAAAAGCGGCGCTACGCACCACATCCATGCGCGAAATGATGCGGCGCAGAAAAGCCGAGCTTGGTCTGGTCGATTCATAAGGAAGGTCCGAAGGGACTTTCTGAATGTAGTTGGCAATTTGAGTGGCGCTGAGGGGTGGCACTCGGTTCGGCATTGCGATCGACCGAGTTATGGTTGATGGTTCGTTAACGGGTTCGGGCTAGTTTCGGCTCTGAATTTGGCCTTGTTTCCTCCTGATAGAACACGCATGTACCCTGTACGCCTTTTCAAAAGACCACGATTGCTTGCTTTCGCGCAGGCTGGCCTCGTTTTGGCTGGCGTGTTCGCGTGCGCGCCGTCGGTGCTTGCGCAGGAAGCCTTGCAGCAGCAGCGCGATCAGGCGGCGAGCGAATATGAAAAGCTCAACAGCGAACTCACCGTCACCGGCGACAAGCTGAAACAGCTTGAAGACGAGGTGGCCGGGCTCAAGAAGGACCAGGCGACCATTACCGCAGCGCTGATCCAGTCGGCCAAGACCGACAAGAAGCTGCAGCAGGATATTGCCGACATTGCCGACAAGCTGACCGCGCTGCGGGAGCAGGAAGACGGCATTCGCTCGTCGCTGCGCGCAAGGCGCGGCGTTCTGGCGGAGGTGTTGGCCGCCTTGCAGCGCATGGGGCTGAACCCGCCGCCCGCCATTCTGGTGCGGCCGGACGATGCTCTGGCTTCAGTGCGCAGCGCCGTGCTTCTGGGCGCTGTCGTGCCTGAAATGCGCAGCCAAGTGGAAGAACTGACCGGCGACCTGAAGGATATGCAGCGGGTCACTGCTTCCATCACCGAAGAACAGGAAAAGCTGAAGACGACGCGCACGGTTCAGGCCGAAGAGCAGAAACGGCAATCACTTCTTCTTGAGGAGAAGAAGAAACTGCAGTCGCAATCCGAACAGGAAATCGACGCGCAGCGCAAGCGCTCGGAAGAACTGGCAGCCAAGGCAGGCAGCCTGAAGGACCTTATCGACGGCCTCGACAAGCAGATGGCGGGCGTGCGCGATGCAGCCGAAGCCGCACGCAAGGCAGAGGCGGATCGCCTTGCTGCAGCAAGGGAAAAGGCGGGGGAATCGACGCCGGACGACACGCATCTGCGGGCCCAGATCGATTTTGCCTCGCTTCAGGGCAAGCTTGCCCTGCCTGCGGCTGGCAAGACCATGCGCCGCTTTGGCGAGAAGGATGGCGTCGGCGGTTCCATGATGGGGCAGGTGGTCGAAACCTTGCCCTCCGCCACGATTACGTCACCTTCCGATGGCGTGATACTTTACGCGGGCAAATTCCGTTCTTACGGGCAGCTATTGATACTCGACGCGGGCAATGGATATCATGTCGTCATGGCTGGCATGGGTCGAATCGACGTATCGCAAGGCCAATTTGTACTTGCAGGAGAGCCGGTCGGTGCAATGGGTGAAAAACTTCTCGCAAGTGTTGCGCCGATAGAGGTGGGCAATGGCGCGCCATTGCTTTACATTGAATTTCGAAAGGATGGAAAACCCGTCGATCCTGCCCCTTGGTGGACCGAACGGCTTTCTGGAAGGACGTGAAAATGATACGTAAACTGTCGCTGCTGTTCGCCGGGGCCCTTCTGGGGGCGTCAGCCATGGTGATGGTCCAGGGCGCGCCGGCTTCCACTGCTTTTGCGGCAGGGAAAGATAGCGATGTCTACAAGGAACTGGCTCTGTTCGGCGATATTTTCGAACGGGTGCGCGCGCAATATGTGACGCCGCCGGACGACAAGAAGCTGACTGAAAGCGCGATCAACGGCATGTTGACCTCGCTCGATCCCCATTCCTCCTATCTCAACCCGGAAGCCGCGCAGGATATGCGCGTGCAGACCAAGGGTGAATTTGGCGGTCTCGGCATCGAAGTCACCATGGACAACGATCTCGTGAAGGTCATCGCACCGATCGACGATACGCCAGCTTCCAAGGCTGGTGTGCTGGCAGGTGATCTCATCACCAAGATCGACGGGCAGGAAGTTCGCGGGCTGACGCTGACCGATGCGGTGGACAAAATGCGCGGTGAAATCGGTTCGCCTATCGAGCTGACGATCCAGCGCCAGGGTGTCGACAAGCCGATCACGCTGAAGATTGCCCGCGCCGTCATCAAGGTGAAGGCCGTTCGTTATCGCGTCGAGAACGATATCGGTTATCTGCGCGTCATCTCGTTCACCGAACAGACCTCCGAGGATCTGAAGAAGGCGATCAAGGATATTCAGGACAAGATTCCCGCCGACAAGCTCAAGGGCTTCGTGCTGGATCTTCGCCTCAATCCGGGCGGCCTGCTTGATCAGGCTGTGGCCGTTTCCGATGCGTTCCTCGACAAGGGCGAAGTCGTCTCGACGCGTGGCCGCGATCCGCAGGACGTCACACGCTTCGATGCACGCAAGGGCGACCTGACCGACGGCAAGCCGGTTATTGTTCTGATCAATGGCGGTTCGGCCAGTGCGTCGGAAATCGTTGCCGGTGCTTTGCAGGATCATCGCCGCGCCACCGTGCTCGGTACGCAGTCCTTCGGCAAGGGTTCGGTGCAGACGATCATTCCGCTTGGCGAAAACGGTTCGCTGCGTCTGACGACGGCGCTTTATTACACGCCGTCGGGCAAGTCGATCCAGGGCAAGGGCATCACGCCTGACATCAAGGTCGACCAGCCTTTGCCGCCGGAACTGAAGGGCGAGGATGTCGTTCGCGGCGAATCCGAACTCAAGGGGCACATCAAGGGCAATGCCGAAGATGATGATGGCTCCGGTTCGTCGGCGTATGTTCCGGCTGATCCGAAGGACGACATCCAGCTCAACGAAGCCTTCAAGCTCCTGCGTGGCGAAGTGGCCAATGCCGCATTCCCGCCGGATCCGAAGAAGGGTGTGTTGAACTGATCGCTCCATGCTGGATCTGAACAGCCCGTTAGGACTGGATAAGAAACCGCAAAAGCGCGGGGGCTCACGCTCCCGCGCTTTTCGTTCTTCTGTGACAGGTCTCGCCGTCGTGGTGGGGCTTTGCCTTGCCGGTGGTGCGGTGTTCGCCATTTGGCAGAGCAATCAGGCAAATTTCCGCAAGATCGAAACCGCTGCTGTGGAACCGTCGCAAGTCGAAGCGCCAGCCCTCGGGACGAAGGCCCAACCTGCAACCGGCAATACGCCACCGCCCGGTGGTAGTGCGCTGCGCGGAACGAACGGTCAGCCGGGGCCTGCCATCATCAAGGTCACACCCGATATGCCGCCCGGCATGCCAAGCGTCACTGCCGGTACGGCGCAGGGTAATGTGATCGTGGTGCAAAATGCACATCAATCCGGGCAGGATCAGCGCGTCGCCCATCTGCCGGAACAGGCGCTGGTTGAGCAAAGCCCCACCGGACCACTTCCGGTGCGTGGGGCAGACGGTCTGCGCCCGATGGACGCCTATGCGGTTGGCTGGTCCGGCGCGCGCGGTGCTCGGGTCGCCATCGTCATTGGCGGACTTGGATTGTCGCAGACTGGCAGCATGGAGGCAGTTGACAAGCTTCCGCCGGAAATCACGCTCGGATTTGCGCCGCAAGGCAACAGCTTGCAGCGCTGGATGCAGGCAGCCCGGCAAAACGGTCATGAACTTGTGCTGCAACTGCCGATGGAACCGTTCGATTATCCGCGTGTCAATCCCGGTCGCAATACGCTGACGGTTGATGACGGCTTTGAGAAAAATCGGGCTTCATTGCGGTGGGCGCTGTCGCGGATGACCAATTATGCTGGTGTCATGAATTATATGGGCGCACGTTTTACATCCCAGACGGAAGCGTTTTCGCCGGTGCTGGGCGAGATTGGAAACCGCGGCCTGTATTATCTGGATGACGGCACGTCGGCGCGCAGTCAGGCCGACCGGATCGCTGCGAGCGACGCTGTGCCTTTCGCTGCCGCCAATGTTTTGATCGATGCAGCGCAAGAGCGCCGCGCCATTCTCGATCGCCTCGATGAACTGGAGCGGACCGCGCGCGCCAATGGCAGCGCCATCGGCACCGGCTCGGCCTTCGCGGTGACCGTCGATGCGGTTGCTGAATGGGCCAATGAGGTCAAGAAGCGCGGCATCGAAATCGTTCCCGTTTCGGCGCTGGTTCGCGACCCGGAACGGCAATAACATATCATGGAGAATGTCATGTCGAAGCACAAAGGTCCTGTCGATCCTGAAAGTTTGCCCTACCGCCCATGTGTCGGACTTATGGTGCTGAACAAGGCCGGTCTGGTCTGGGCTGGCCGTCGTATCGTCATTCCCGGCGACGAGATGGACGGCGCGACCCAGCTCTGGCAGATGCCGCAGGGCGGCATCGACAAGGGCGAGGACCCGATCGAAGCAGCTATCCGCGAACTCTATGAGGAGACCGGCATGAAGTCGGTATCGCTGCTTGCAGAAGCGCCGAACTGGATCAACTATGATCTGCCGCCGCATCTGGTTGGCCAGGCGCTCAAGGGCAAGTATCGCGGCCAGACGCAGAAATGGTTTGCCTATCGGTTCGAGGGCGACGAGAGCGAGATCGCCATCAATCCGCCGCCCGGCGGGCATACGGCCGAGTTCGACCGCTGGGAATGGAAGCCGATGGTCGAGCTGCCGGAACTGATCGTTCCCTTCAAGCGCAAGGTTTACGAGGAAGTTGTCGCCGCGTTCCGGCATCTGGTCCCGTAATTTCCTGGCCCATCCTCAAAATGCGCTGCAGTTTTAGGGTGAGCTCAAATTTTCCTGCCCCTCTTGTGCGCGTGACCAACATATTGTCAACTCGCTCCAGGCGCGCCAAACGGTTGCGTTTTGAGAGGGAGAAAAGCGCATGGATGTTGGAAGTCTTCTCGTATTTCTTTTCGTGGGTCTCATCGCCGGCTGGCTGGCCGGTAAGGTTGTGCAGGGTGGCGGTTTCGGCCTGATCGGCAATATCATTGTCGGCGTGATCGGCGCATTCTTTGCGGGCTGGCTTTTGCCGCGTCTCGGATTTTCCGTTGGCGGAGGGATTATCGCCGCGATCGTCAACGCCTTTATAGGTGCTGCCATCCTTCTGATTATCCTGCGCATCGTCAAACGTGCGTGAGCATCAGATCAATTGCCTGGCCCGGCCTTTTTGAGCCGGGTCGTTTCCTTTCTCGAAGTTCACTGAAATGACACCGAATTCCAAACTGTCGCTCGGTCTGGTTCTCACGGCAGCGGCGGGTTTCGTCGATGCGATTGCCTTCCTGCAACTGGGCGGTTTCTTTGCATCCTTCATGAGCGGCAACACCACGCAGCTTGGTGTCGCGCTCGCGGGGCAGCCTGGCGTGCAAGGCACGGTGCTGATCTGGTTCCCCGCGATCCTGATTGTTCTTTTCTTCGGTGGCGCCTTCTTCGGCACACTTGTCGTGCGTGCGTATGGGCGCTGGGGCAGTCTCTATGTAATGGCAAGCGTCGTCGTGATCTTGCTGCTGGTCGGTGTGCTACGGGGCGAGGGTGCGATGCTTGTCCAGCCGGTGCTGTTGCTTGCCGCAGCCATGGGTGCACAGAATGCTGCGGTGCAGCCTATCGGGGCTGCGCGTCTCGGCGTGACCTATGTGACCGGAACGCTCTTCAATGCTGCCGCCGATCTTGCCTGTTCGCTGCGTGGTGAAACGCCGAAATGGCGCTGGCTGCAGCATGTGGCGGTCTGGCTGTCCCTGATGCTGGGCGCTGTTGGCGGCGGTCTCGGCCATTATTTCATCGGCCTCGACGCCTTGTTCGTTCCGGCTGCGATGATCGTCGGCGTCATGATCGCTTATATGAAGCTCAATTGATTTAGCTGAAAAGCGATTTTTCGCTTTCGACCAGTTCGGAAATCAGGGCCGATATGGCGGTGACGCGCCGCAACGTGCGGGCGGATTCATGATAGGCGAGCCAATAGGCGCGGCGGATAACCCGATCCGGCAAAATGGGTACGAGATCTGGATCGGCGCGAGCGATGAAGGCGTGCAATATGCCGATGCCCGCACCGGCCCGCACGGCTTCGACCTGTCCAAGCGCGCTCGATACTTCGAAGGCCGGTTTCCAGTCGCGGCTGATCTCTGGCGCATAGGCCAGCGACGGATTGATGACGAGATCCTCCACATAGCCGATAAGCCGGTGTCGGGCGAGATCGTCAGTGGTTTCCGGCGTGCCGTTTTCTTCCAGATAGCTGCGATGCGCATAGAGACTGAGCGTGTAATCGACGAGCCTGCGCGCAATAAGCCGCCCCTGTTCCGGGCGTTCGACCGTAATGGCGATATCCGCTTCGCGGCGCGACAGCGAAAACGAGCGCGGCACCGGCACCAACTGGATGGTAAGATCGGGATATTTCTGTGTCAGCCGTGCCAGCCGGGGCGCCAGAAAGTTGACCCCGAAACCGTCTGGCGCGCCGATGCGCACCGTGCCGGATACGGCAATATCAGCATTGCCGACCTGCGAGCGGGCGGAAAGCATTTCGGCTTCCATGCGTTCGGCAGCAAGCAGAAACTCCTCGCCGGCCTGTGTCAGCGTCGAGCCGTTGGTGCGGCGTGTCAGAAGCGTGGTGGACAGCGCCGTTTCAAGCGCGGTCAGCCGTCTGGCCACAGTCGTGTGGTTGAGGCCCAGCCTTTTGGCCGCACCCAGAATCTGGCCTGAGCGGGCGACGGCGAGAAAAATGCGAATATCGTCCCAGTTCATGATGCTCTCTGCGTGAATATGTTTCCTGATTACTATAAAATTTGCACAACGGATACGCTTTTCAGCGTCTTGCAATCACGAATTTGCAGAGTCAAGATGGCGCCAACGATGGGAGCCGTGCGGCTCCTCAAGGCGATCATCAGGGAGGTTCTTCGATGCGCAATATCGGACATTTCATCGGCGGCAAGCACGTTGCCGGTAATAGCGGTCGCACTGCCGACGTTTTCCAGCCGCTTGACGGCACGGTACAGGCGAAAGTGGCGCTGGCCACCAAGGCTGAAGTGCGCGCCGCCGTTGAAAACGCCAAGGCTGCACAGCCAGCCTGGGGCGCGACCAATCCGCAGCGCCGCGTCCGCGTCCTGCGCAAGTTCATCGAACTGGTCGAAGCCGAATATGACAGCCTGGCCGAATTGTTGGCCCGCGAACATGGCAAGACGATTGCCGACGCCAAGGGCGACATCCAGCGCGGTCTGGAAGTGGTGGAAGTCTGCCTCGGTTCCGCGCATATGCTGAAAGGCGAATTCACCGACAATGCCGGTACGGGCATCGACACCTATTCCATGCGCCAGCCGCTCGGTGTTGTTGCGGGCATCACGCCGTTCAACTTCCCGGCCATGATCCCGCTGTGGAAAGCCGGTCCGGCGATTGCCTGTGGCAACGCGTTCATTCTGAAGCCGTCCGAACGCGATCCGGGCGTCCCGATGCGCCTTGCTGAACTGTTCATGGAAGCAGGCCTTCCGGCTGGCATCTTCAATGTGGTCAATGGCGACAAGGATTCGGTCGATGCACTGCTCGATGATCCGGAGGTGCAAGCCATCGGCTTCGTCGGCTCCACGCCGATTGCCCAGTATATTTATGGTCGCGGCTGCTCGAACGGCAAGCGCGTGCAGTGCTTCGGCGGCGCCAAGAACCATATGCTCATCATGCCCGATGCCGATATGGACCAGACCGTCGATGCGCTTATCGGCGCCGGTTACGGTTCGGCTGGCGAACGCTGCATGGCAATTTCCGTTGCCGTTCCGGTCGGTGAAGACACCGCCAACCGCCTGATGGAAAAGCTGATCCCACGCGTTGAATCGCTGAAGATCGGCACGTCCACCGACAATTCTGCCGATTACGGCCCGGTTGTCACGCAGGCTGCTCTTGATCGCATTCGCGGTTATGTCGATCTCGGCATCGAGGAAGGCGCGAAGCTGGTCGTCGATGGACGTGGCTTCAAGATGCAGGGCTATGAAAACGGCTTCTACATGGGCGGCTGCCTGTTCGACAACGTGACCAAGGATATGCGCATCTATAAGGAAGAGATCTTCGGCCCGGTTCTCTCGGTCGTTCGCGCCAAGAACTACGAGGAAGCGCTTGCTCTGCCGAATGAACATGAATTTGGTAACGGCGTTGCCATCTTCACCCGCGACGGCGATGCGGCCCGCGATTTCGCCAGCCGCGTTCAGGTCGGCATGGTCGGCATCAACGTGCCGATCCCGGTTCCGATCGCTTATTACACCTTCGGCGGCTGGAAGGCTTCCGGCTTCGGCGATCTCAACCAGCACGGCCCGGATGCATTCCGCTTCTACACCAAGACCAAGACCGTCACCTCGCGCTGGCCGTCTGGGGTTAAGGATGGGGCAGAATTCGTCATCCCGACGATGAAGTAACCCCAGACGATTCTTTGCTTGCGCGTCCTCGCTTCGCTGCGGGCGCGCGGCATGGTGTGAATGACGGTGCCGAGTTTGTCATCCCGACGATGAAGTAAGCAATGCGCTGATCACCTCGTCCTTCGATGAACTCAGGATGAGGTGATAGGCACTTTACTGTCCCCCAAGCGAAACCCCGCCCTTGTGGCGGGGTTTTTGTTTCAGGGATGAGGCAGAGGAAATCCGTGCCGCTCTGCAAGGGCGGCCAATATCTTGTGCGGGTCGCCAATCAGCGAACGCCCTTCATGCATACCGGTCTCGAATGCGGAGCGGTCACCGTCCTTCAATATCAGCAAGGGCAGGTTTTGGTTGTCTTCACCTGCCAGTGCTATGACGGATTTGCGCGGGCGCTGCCAGTCGACACGTTCTATATCCAGCCTGCTTCCCAGTTCCGGAAATGAAGCCAGAACACCCTCGATCAGCGCGCAATGCCAGCAATAGAAAAGCTGGACGGGATAAGCCGGGTCTTCAAAGCCCGGTTTCAAGAGAAAAAGTCTGTCCTGATTCATGCTGTTTACCCAAAGGCTCAAAGCCCACTGCAAAAAGGGTGATACATGGCCCAAAATCGCTGCCTTTGGAATAGATTTCCAAGTCAGGCGTTCACAATGAATATATAGCTTGATCCCGATTGCAAGAGCTCAACTTTTCCGATTCTCGCCCTAAATAAACAAAACTTGAAGTCCGATCATCACTATCAGGAGTTCCGCTCATGAGCGAAAAGATCAATCGCCGTATCGTGCTCGCATCGCGCCCCGATGGTCGACCGACCGCAGAAAACTTCCGGCTGGAGGAAGCGGCGATTCCCAGCCCCGGTGACGGCGAGGTTCTCCTGAGACTGCGCTATTTGTCGCTCGACCCCTATATGCGTGGGCGTATGAGCGCGGCCAAATCCTATGCTGCGCCGGTGGCAATCGGCGACGTGATGGAGGGCGGCACGGTCGGTGAGGTCGTCGAAAGCAAGAGCGCGGGCTTTGCTCCGGGCGATATCGTGCTTTCCCATTCCGGCTGGCAGGATTATGCGATCGCCGATGTCTCGACCTTGCGCAAGCTCGATCCAGAGGAAGCGCCTGTAACGACAGCCCTTGGTGTTCTCGGCATGCCGGGTTTTACCGCCTATTCCGGTCTGCTCACCATCGGCCAGCCGAAGTCCGGCGAAACCGTCGTGGTTGCTGCGGCAACCGGGCCGGTCGGTTCCGCTGTGGGACAGATCGCCCGGATGAAAGGCGCGCGTGCCGTCGGCATTGCGGGCGGGGCGGATAAATGCAAGGCCTTGATTGATGAGTTCGGCTTCGACGTGGCCGTCGACCATCGTCGCGAGAACTTCGCACAGGAACTGGCGCAGGCTTGCCCGAAGGGCATCGATGTTTATTTCGAGAATGTCGGCGGCAAGGTTTTCGAGGCGGTGTTTCCACTGTTGAACCAGTTTGCGCGTATGCCGGTCTGTGGCCTGATTGCGCAATATAATCGGAGCGGTCCTTTCGATGGCCCGGATCGCCTGCCATTGGTGATGCGCGACATCCTGTCGAAAAGCCTGACCATTCGTGGCTTCATCCAGCGTGATTTTGCCGACCAGAGGCCCGCTTTCTATCATGACATGGCGAAATGGATTGCGGATGGTCAGGTGCGTTATCGGGAGGATATCGTCGAAGGGCTGGAGAACGCGCCGAAAGCCTTCATTTCCCTGCTGGAAGGCGGTAATTTCGGAAAGCTGATCGTGAAGCTCGCATGAGACTGCAATAAACTGCTTGCAGAACGGTCCTTTGGGCGTGATGCTGTGCCTGTCAATTTTATTCGACAGGCAGGCAGAGCATGGGCGAGCGCCAGCAGGCGGGCATAGGGGAAGGCGGCGGGCCGGGACGCGAGCGTCAGGAAGAGGCCCGGCGTATTCTCGACCGGCTCGAACGCGAGCAGACCGGTGCCGAAGGCATCATGCGGCGCGGGTTTTCCCGCACGGCGCAGCATCTTTCCGCTGCCGATGCGCCCGAAAATGATCCCATCGAGCTTTGGGCCACGCGTGTCGGGCGTGGGCTCGGCTTCCTCATCACGCTGGCGATCATCGTCTGGCTCATTTTCTATCTCATGCAAAGCTAGGTACCCAATGACGCTTTCTGCGCCTTCGGATGCGACAACCGTTATTGTCATCTCAAGCCATGTCGTGCGCGGTTCGGTCGGTAATCGAGCCGCCGTTTTCGCGTTGGAAACTCTGGGTTTTCCCGTCTGGGCCGTGCCGACGGTGGTGCTGCCCTGGCATCCCGGCCATGGGCCTGCCGGACGCATCGTGCCGCCGGCGGAAGAGTTTTCGCGCCTGATGCAGGATCTTCAGCGCGCGCCGTGGCTTGGCGAGGTGGGTGCTATCCTGACCGGTTATCTCGGCCATCCCGAACAGGCGGCAGCCGTCGCCGAACTGGTCAAAGCCGTGAAGGCGAAAAATCCGGAAGCGGTCTATCTGTGCGATCCGGTCATCGGCGATGAAAAGGGGCTTTATGTGCCCGAAGCGACCGCCATGGGCATTCGTGACAAGCTTCTGCCGCTCGCCGATATCGCAACGCCCAATCGTTTCGAGCTTTCCTGGCTGACCGGTGTTCCGCTGGAAGACAATACCGCCTTGATGGAAGCCGCGCTGGAGGCTGGTCCGGCAACCATGCTGGTTACATCGGCCTTTCCCCTGATGAGCGGCAGCATTGGCAATATTCTGCTCACGCCGACCATGGCGCTGATGGCTGAACATCGCCGCGTCGAAGGTCCGACCAATGGTCTTGGCGATCTGACCTCTGCCGTGTTCCTTGCGCGCCGCCTGTCCGGCATGCCAGAAGAAAAGATGCTGCAAAGCACCACGGCAGCAGTGTTTGAAATCATGGCACGTTCGGCAAAGCGTGGGGCGGATGAGCTGATGCTGGAGGCCGATGCGTCGAGCCTCGCCACGCCGATGGCCATGGTACAGACGCGGCGGTTGATGCATCCGACCAAGGGTCTACGCGCTTGACGACATCTCCGGCCACCGCGCTCGCTGGTGTTGATGGCTGCCCCGGCGGCTGGATCGCTGTGATAGGGGAGGGCGGGAGCTTGCGAGCGGAAGTGTTCGGCAGTTTCTCCGTCTTGGTGGCGTCGCTTTTGGAGAGCGCGATCATTGCCGTCGATATGCCGATCGGCCTGCCGGAAAAGGGCGGCCGTTCGGCAGAGCGTGCCGCGCGGGCTCATCTTGGCCAGCGGCAATCGAGCGTTTTTTCCATTCCGCCACGTGCCGCCGTCTATGCGCAGGATTATCGCGAGAGTTGCGCCCTGTCGCTTGAACATACGGATCCGCCGCGCAAGGTTTCCCGGCAGGCTTTCGGGCTTTTTCCCAAAATCCGTGAACTCGATACTCTGCTCTCCTCCGACGCGGGGCTTGCCGCGCGTGTCATCGAATCGCATCCAGAGCTCGCTTTTGCAGCATTGAATGGCAGGCAGGCTATGGCGTTGCCGAAGAAGATCAAAAGCCGTGTCAATCCGGAAGGGATGACCGAACGCCGGGCATTGCTGCACAGTTGCGGATTGCCCGAGGATTTTTTGAAAAGTCCTGTTCCGCGTGGTGCCAGGGAGGATGACTTTCTCGATGCCTGTGCCATGTATCTCGTGGCTGGTCGTCATGCGCGCGGAGAAGCACGTCCGCATCCCGACCATGTGGAACGCGATGCTTTCGGTCTTCGTATGGCGATATGGGCTTGAGAAGCCTGTATGAAAGCGAACGGCGTTTATGCGTCCAATTGGACGCAGCCCGTTTGATGCATTTCGATTGATCTTGGTTTTCGATAGGGATATTGGAAAAATATGGTTGATCTTCCAGACTCACTTCTCGCCGGTTATCGAACCTTCATGCGCGAGCATTTTGCCCACGAAACTTCACGCTATCGCCATTTGGCCGACAAGGGACAATCACCGGAAACGCTGGTTATCGCTTGTTGTGATTCACGTGCGGCTCCCGAAACCATCTTCAACACGGCGCCCGGCGAAATCTTCGTCCTGCGCAATGTTGCCAATCTCATCCCGCCCTACGAGCCCGACGGCGAATATCATGCGGCCTCGGCAGCGCTGGAATTTGCGGTTCAAAGCCTCAAGGTGAAGAATATCGTCGTCATGGGGCATGGTCGCTGCGGCGGCATCAAGGCTGCGCTCGACACCGAAAGCGCGCCGCTTTCGCCGGGTGACTTCATCGGCAAATGGATGAGCCTGATCGCGCCTGCCGCAGAAGCTATCAGCGGCAACCAGCTCATGACGCAAACCGAACGCCAGACCGCGCTGGAGCGCATCTCGATCCGCTACTCCATCAACAATCTGCGCACATTCCCTTGCGTCGATATCCTGGAGAAGAAGGGCAAGCTTAGCCTGCATGGCGCATGGTTCGATATTTCGACCGGCGAGCTTTGGGTGATGGATCACCAGACGGGTGATTTCAAGCGGCCCGATCCTGCCTGATCTGGGTCTGCCCGGCTTTCAAAAAACGCTTCCTTAAACGGCTCCTTTCAGATCGACAGGGGCCGTTTTGCCTTGTTCTGGACGGCTTAAATTGATGGTTTTCTTTCCCAAACGTGAAAAATCGCAGGAAAAGATACAAAAATAGCCCCAAAATTTGGGGCTATTTTGTGAATTTTGAGGCTTTTCTGCGGCAATTTCAAAGCAGAATTGCGATTTCAGCCTTTACTTGCCGTCGATGGCCTTGCCCATGACGGCGATGGCGCGCTGGTAAACTTGTGCAGCATTCCAGCCCTGGATCGCACCATAGTTCGGCTCGCCCGGCTGATAGCCTGCACCGCGCTTCCAGCCATGGCCGACGAGGAAATTGGCCGTCGAATAGAGCGCATCCGCCTTGGAGCGCGCCATGTCGATATGGCCGCTGCCGTCGCCGTCGACGCCGTATTTCAGAACGTTGACCGGCAGAAACTGCGTCTGGCCGATTTCACCATGCATAGCGCCGACCGCATTCGGATTGAGATCCTGACGGTCGATCAACTGAAGGGCTGCATAGAGCTGGTCGGTGAAATAGTCGCTGCGACGGCAATCATAAGCGAGTGTCGCGACGGCCGACAGCGTGTGCTGCTTGCCGAGATAGGCACCGAAACCGGTTTCCATGCCCCAGATTGCGAGAAGCGGACCGGCCGGGACGCCATAGCGCTTTTCGATTGCGGCAAAGAGAGCGGCGTTCTGCTGCTTCTGCGCACGGCCACGCTTGATGATGGTATCAGCGCCACGCTTCTGCATGAACTGTTCGAAGGAGAGCTTGAAGCTCTTCTGGTTGCGGTCGGCATTGATGGTTGCCTGCGCATACTTGGTATTACCCAGCGCATTGATCCCGGCCTTGCCGATACCACGCGAAGCGGCTTCCTTCACCGTCTGCTGGAGCCAGGCATTATAACCGGCGGCGTTATTGCCGCACTGGGCTGCCTCGGCAATGCCTGTTCCCGTCATCATGCCCACTGCAAGAACTGCTGCTGCCGTCCAAGAACGGCCCTTGGCAACCAATGCCATTCGTTTCTCCTTTGGAGTTGATTCGACCTCGACGCGAATTTGCCATTCCTTACACCAAATGTCATGCGGCAACGGCAAAGCGGGCAGAGGCGGGTGCGAAATGCCGCGTTTACAAGCATTTTTGCACAAGAACAGCAAGCTTTTGTTGGCTTCCAGACGGCGAGTGAAATTTTTCGCTTGGAAGCTGTGGCTTTCATACCTATTGCTTATGGCCTTACTGGTAAAAATTCTTTACCAGCGGTTCATTGTTGATTTTCAACATTCGCGACATTGACGGGGAGGACGCCACATGTCGAACGGATTTCTTGCGCTATTTGCGTTTCTGCCAATTCTCGTAGCCGGCGTCATGCTGGTTGGATTTCGCATTCAGGCCCGCATTGCAATGCCGGTGACCTATGTGCTGACTGTGGTGATCGCCATGGCGATCTGGGGCATGAGCGGTAACCGCGTCATCGCCTCGACCATTCAGGGGCTGATCCAGACAGCAGGTCTGCTCTGGATTATTTTCGGGGCGATTCTGCTTCTCAACACGCTTAAATATTCGGGGGGCATTTCTGCGATCCGCTCCGGTTTTGCCCAAATCAGCCCGGACCGCCGCATTCAGGTGTTCCTGATTGCCTGGTTGTTCGGCTCGTTTATCGAGGGGGCATCCGGCTTCGGCACGCCTGCTGCGGTTGTCGCGCCACTGATGGTGGCTGTCGGGTTTCCGGCGCTTGCCGCCGTTACTTTCGGATTGATCATCCAGTCCACACCTGTGTCGTTCGGTGCTGTCGGCACGCCGCTCATCGTCGGTGTCCAGTCGGGTCTCAATCGCGAGGCTCTGACGGCGCAATTGCAGGGCGCGGGATCAAGCTGGGAGCAATTCTTCCACATCATCACATCGGAAGTGGCTATCCTGCACGCAATCTGCGGCACGTTCATGCCGCTGTTCCTCGTGGTCATCATGACCCGCTTCTTCGGGCGCAACCGCTCCTGGACGGAAGGCCTTGCCATTCTGCCCTTCGCGCTGTTTGCGGCCTTCTCTTTCACCATTCCTTATGTACTGAGCGCGGTTTTCCTCGGCGCAGAATTTCCGTCCATGATCGGCGGTCTGGTCGGGCTTGCGCTGGCGACATTTGCGGCGCGCGGCGGCTTTCTCATGCCGAAGCAAATCTGGGATTTCCCGCCTGCTACGGAATGGCCTGCAGGTTGGGTCGGTACCGTCCAGATCAAGCTCGATGAGCTGACCTCGAAGAAGATCCCGCTTGCTCTGGCGTGGACGCCATACATTCTGCTGGCGATCTTTCTGGTGGTCAGCCGCACGTTCCCGTCCGTGGGCAATGCGCTGAAGTCGATCACTTTCGTTGCCAAGGACATCATGGGCGAAACCGGGATTGGCGGTGATTTCACGCCGCTTTTCCTGCCGGGCGGTCTTCTGGTCATCGTCTGCGTGATCACCTTCTTCCTGCATCGCATGAATGGCGGGCAGTTCGCCAAGGCTTTCGGAGAAAGCACCAAAACGCTATTGGGTGCGGGCTTCGTGCTCCTGTTCACCGTGCCGATGGTGCGCGTCATGATCAACTCCGGCGTCAACGGCAAGGAACTCATCAGCATGCCGCTGATGGTTGCGGAGTGGGTGGCAACGGAAGTCGGAAATGTTTATCCGTTCTTCGCCCCGTCCGTCGGTGCGCTGGGTGCGTTCCTTGCCGGGTCCAACACGGTGTCGAACCTCATGCTCAGCCAGTTCCAGTATGGTGTGGCGGAAGGGCTCGGCATCTCCGGTGCGCTGATGGTTGCCGGTCAGTCGGTGGGTGCGGCGGCTGGCAACATGATCGCAATCCACAACGTTGTGGCCGCATCGGCTACGGTCGGCTTGCTGGGCCGCGAAGGCACGACCCTGCGCATGACCATCATTCCCACGATCTATTATGTGGTTCTGGCGGGAACGTTGCTGATGATCGGTCTTTATGTGCTGGGCATTGGCGATCCACTTGCCGGTATGGCCACGCAATAACAGGACAGGAAAATGTGCCGGCCCCGAATTTAAACCGGGGCCGGTTTCATTGTGTTTTGGGCCTTTTGCTTGACATTGGGGGCTGATCGCCTTAAAGCCAGCTCCAATCTATCCGCGATCTTCAGAACGCGAGCCACCGACCGGGACCCATTTGGTATAAAGAGATCCCGGAGGTCCACATCCGACAGCGCGATGCGCCCTCGGGTGCTGTATCGCTTTGGTTGGTTCTTGAACTGGCAGACACACGGGACGATTTATCCCTGACGAAGCATAAGCCTCTTCTCGGATTAAAAGGAAACGCAATGTTTGAATCACTTCAGGAGCGCCTTGGCTCCATCCTGAACGGCCTTACCGGACGCGGCGCTCTTTCTGAAGCCGACGTGACCGCAGCGCTGCGCGAAGTGCGCCGCGCGCTGATCGAGGCTGACGTTTCGCTGGAAGTGGTTCGCTCCTTCACCGACCGCGTTCGTGAGAAGGCCGTCGGCGCTGAAATCCTGAAAAGCATCAAGCCCGGTCAGATGGTCGTCAAGATCGTCCATGACGAGCTTGTCGAGATGCTCGGCACCGAAGGCGTTGCGATTGACCTGAACGCGCCTGCGCCCGTCGTCATCATGATGGTCGGTCTGCAGGGGTCGGGCAAGACGACCACCACCGGCAAGATAGCCAAGCGCCTGACCGAGCGCCAGCGCAAGAAGGTGCTGATGGCGTCGCTCGATACGCGCCGTCCCGCCGCACAGGAACAGCTTCGCCAGCTTGGCATTCAGACCGGCGTGGACACACTGCCGATCATTGCCGGCCAGTCGCCGGTGGAAATCGCCAAGCGCGCCGTACAGGCTGCAAAGCTCGGCGCGCACGATGTCGTCATTCTCGATACCGCAGGCCGCACGCATATTGACGAGCCGCTGATGGTGGAAATGGCGGATATCCGCAAGGCCGCCAATCCGCATGAAATCCTGCTCGTTGCCGACAGCCTGACCGGTCAGGATGCCGTCAATCTGGCGCGCAATTTCGATGATCGCGTTGGCATTACCGGCATCGTCCTGACCCGTATGGACGGCGACGGTCGTGGCGGCGCAGCCCTTTCGATGCGCGCCATCACCGGCAAGCCGATCAAGCTGATCGCCACCGGCGAAAAGATGGATGCGCTGGAGGAATTTTATCCCAAGCGCATCGCCGACCGTATTCTCGGCATGGGCGACATTGTTTCGCTCGTGGAAAAGGCTGCTGAAAACATCGACGCGGAAAAAGCCGCGGCGATGGCCAAGAAGATGCAGTCGGGCAAGTTCGATCTCAATGATCTTGCCGATCAGCTGGGCCAGATGAAGAAGCTCGGCGGCATGGGCAGCATCATGGGCATGATGCCCGGCATGGGCGGAATGAAGGACAAGGCTGCAGCAGCCGGTCTCGACGACAAGGTGTTCGACCGCCAGCTCGCCATCATCGGTTCGATGACCAGGGCCGAGCGCGCCAATCCCGACCTCCTGAAGCACAGCCGCAAGCAGCGCATTGCCAAAGGTTCCGGCACGACTGCTGCCGACATCAACAAGCTTCTCAAGATGCACCGCCAGATGGCCGACATGATGAAGGTCATGGGCAAGGGCAAGGGCGGAATGATGAAGCAGATGATGGGCGGTCTTGCCAGCAAGATGGGCCTTGGTGGTCTGGGCGGCGGCATGGGTGGCCTCGGCGGCATGCCCGATCTGTCGAAGATGGACCCGAAGCAGCTTGAAGCGCTTGCCAAGCAGGCGGAAGCAGCGGGCTTGACCAAGGGTGGAATGCCGGGGCTTCCCGGCGGTGGACTGCCCGGCCTGGGCGGACCCAAGCTTCCTGGTCTTGGTGGCGGCCTTCCCGGCCTACCGAAGAAGAAGTGAGCATCATGAGCGACGAACAGAACACTGCACCGGCTGAACTTCTGGCATTGCGCGCCTCCATCGACAATATCGATGCAGCGCTGATCCATATGCTGGCCGAACGTTTTCGCTGCACCAAGGCTGTCGGCGTTCTGAAGGCCGAGCGCGGCCTCGCACCGGCCGATCCGGCCCGCGAAAAGCGTCAGGTGGAACGTCTGCGTGCCCTTGCAGTCGACTCTCATCTCGATCCCGATTTCGCCGAAAAATTCCTGAACTTCATCGTGAAGGAAGTCATTCGGCACCATGAGCATGCCGCCGCAAACCACGGCGGAAAGTAAAGCGCATCCCGAAAAGTGTGAAACGGTTTTCGGGTAAGATGCGCGCCAAAACAACGACCGTACTGACGGTCTAACCCGTTTTGTCCCGGCCATCCCTCGGGCGAAGCAATTGTCTAAAGGAAAGAAAAAATGTCTCTGAAGATTCGTCTGGCCCGCGCTGGCTCCAAGAAGCGTCCTTACTACCACATCGTTGTTGCCGACGTCCGCAGCCCGCGCGACGGCCGCTTCATCGAAACCGTTGGCGCATGGAACCCGATGCTGGCCAAGGACGCTGAACGCGTGAAGCTCGATGCCGACCGCATCCAGCATTGGATTGCACAGGGCGCACAGCCGACCGACCGCGTTCTGCGCTTCCTCGACCAGGCTGGTCTTGCAAAGCGTCCGACCCGCAGCAACCCGACCAAGGGTGAGCCGGGCAAGAAGGCCCAGGAACGTCTGGCCATGGCCAAGCAGGCTGAAGAAGAAGCTGCTGCAAAGGCCGCTGAAGCTGCCGCAGCAGCTGCTGCTCCGGCTGAAGAAGCTGCAAGCGAATAATCTTTCGCGCAGTTTCACGTTTTGAAAAAGCGGCGGAGCAATCCGCCGCTTTTTTTGTTGGGCTAAGCATAGCCACTCTCGTCAGAAACGACCCGGCTGACGGATAGCGATCATTGTGCTACGAAACCCGACATGGAACATTCTGGTGAAATTCTTATCCTGACCGGCACGCCGGGCGCCGGTAAAACCACAACCGCCGAGATACTTGCGAACCAGCCCGGTTCGCCGAAGGTTCATCTTCATTCGGATGATTTCTGGCATTTCATCAAGAACGGTGCGATCCAGCCTTACCTGCCGGAAGCCCATGCGCAAAATGCCATCGTGATGGAGGCGCTGACCAGGGTGGCGAAGGCCTATGCCGATGGTGGCTATTTCGTCATCGTCGACGGGATAATCGGGCCATGGTTCCTCGAGCCGTTCCGAACGCTTGCCGCGCCGCTTCATTATATAGTTTTGAGGCCGTCGCTTGATGAAGCGATCCGGCGCTGCCGCGAGCGGGGCGGCAATACGCTGACCGATCCGGGGCCGATTGCGGAACTGCATAAGCAATTGTCAGCGCTGGGTCCGCTTGAGCCGCACGTGCTGGCCACGGAAGGGCTTTCGCGCAGTCAAACGCTGGCCGCTGTCCGCGCGGCGCTTGAAGGTGGCGCTTTCCGATTGCATTCCTGAAATCGGGCAGTCTTGTTCGCGGTTTTACCTTGTTGTTCAAATCGACTGGAAAACGAGTGAATTTCGTCTATCTTGTTGATTTGACGGCTCGCATTTGCGTGAACGCGTATGTGCGGGTGACAGATTTGTTTTCCCGGCGCTTGGCAAAGCGCCCTTTTCAGGAGAAATCCATGTCGGCTGCGACCGTTGCCACTTCTTTCTCTTTTCGCCGTATTTTCATCGCTCTTGGTCTGGTTGTTCTGGTTCCGCTGCTTTCGGCATGCGGTTTCAACACGATCCCAACCAATGAGGAAAAGGCGAAAGCCGCCTGGGGCGAGGTACAAAACCAGTATCAGCGCCGCGCCGATCTCGTGCCCAATCTGGTCGAGACCGTGAAGGGCTATGCCGCCCACGAACAGGAAACCCTGCAGGCCGTGATCGAGGCGCGCGCCAAGGCAACGCAAGTGCAGATCACACCGGAGACGCTCAATAATCCTGAGCTCTTCAAGCAGTTTCAAGATAATCAGGCCAATCTGACCAGCGCGCTGTCGCGCTTGATGGTGGTGGTCGAGCGCTATCCGGATCTGAAAGCCAACCAGAACTTCCTTGCATTGCAGTCGCAGCTTGAAGGTACTGAAAACCGCATCGCCGTCGCACGCCGCGATTATATCGAGGCGGTTCGCGTCTACAACACGTCGCTGCGCACCATGCCGACGATGATCTGGACGTGGATCTGGTATCGCGATGCGCAGCCGATGCAGAGCTTCAGTGCCGATGCAGGCAGTCAGGCCGCGCCCAAAGTCAACTTCAACTGACGGCGCGTTTCATGATGCGTTTCGGGGCGAGTGCAGCACTCTCGCATGATCGTCGCGACCTTCGCTGGCCGCGGCATCTCCTTGCGCTCGCTTTTCTGCTGTTTTCCGCAGCGCTGACGCTGCACACGGCAGCCCTTGCACAAGATGCGCCAAAGCCTGCACAGGCCTTGACCGGCCGTGTGGTGGATGCGGCGGGGATCATCGATCCAACGCAGCGCCAGCAACTGACCCAGAAGCTTGCCGATTTTGAAGCGAAGTCGTCGGATCAAGTGGTGGTGGTGACGGTCCCGAGCCTCAACGGCGAAGACATCGAAACCTATTCCAACCGTCTGTTCCGTGCCTGGGCGCTGGGGCAGAGCCAAGAAAACAACGGCATATTGCTGGTGGTGGCGCCTAATGACCGCAAGGTGCGGATCGAGGTCGGCTATGGTCTCGAAGGCGTTATGACCGATGCGCTTTCAAGCGTCATCATCAATGGCACCATCATTCCCGAATTCCGCACAGGCAATTATTCGAATGGCATCATGCAGGGCGTTGACGGCATTCTTTCGGTGCTTTCCGGCGATGCAGCAGAGCTTGAAGCGAGGGCCAAACGCAATGTGCAGTCGAGTTCGGATGATGTCGACTGGGTCTTTGTCGTCTTCATCGCCTTCTGGTGCCTGATCTTCTTCGGCGGTTTCGGCATGGCGATCCTGACGCCGGTTTTCGGGCGCAAGATCGGGCCGGGCAAATATCAGTGGCTCGGCATGGTCATGGATTACAACAATCGCGGCGGCGGCTCTGGCGGCAGGGGTGGTGGAAGCTGGGGCGGTGGCGGTGGCTGGTCGTCCGGCGGGGGAGGCGGTGGTTTCTCCGGTGGCGGCGGTTCATCCGGTGGCGGCGGTGCCTCGGGTAGCTGGTAGGGAGACGCAAGGATGAAGCATCAAACGCTGATTGGCGCCGAGGACCATGTACGCATTGCCGAGGCCATCCGCAAGGCGGAAACGGAGACCAGCGGCGAGATCTATGCCGTCCTGGCGCGCTCGAGCGACGACTATTTCTTTGCGGCAGGCTTTGTCGCGACTTGCGGTATTCTGATAGCCTCGGTGATCGCGGCCTTTCTCGCCCATTGGTACTGGTTCGATATCCGCCTGCCCATGTTCGGGCTTGCGGTGCTGGCGGCGTTTCTGACCGCGATGCTGGTGCTTTGGTTTTTTCCGGCCATACGCATGTTGCTGGTGCCGCGCCGCATCCGCTACAAGCGCGCCCATCTCAATGCGTTGCAACAGTTTCTGGCGCGCAATGTCCATATCACCGAGCATCGCACCGGCATTCTGCTCTTCGTTTCAATGGCCGAACATTATGCGGAAGTGATCGCCGATGCGGGCATCCATGCGCGTGTCGAACAGGAGGAGTGGAACGCGATCGTGGCAGTGCTCATCCATCATGCATCGCGCGCGCAAGTGACTGAGGGGTTCGTGCTGGCCATCGGTCAGGCCGGGCTTTTGCTGGAGAAGCATTTCCCGGCGGGACCCGACAATGTCAACGAGTTGGACGATCACCTGATCGAGCTCTGAGTGTCTGTTTATTTTTTCAGAATCATCAGCAACTTTAGTCTGAAATGTGGCGAAGTCGGCCTGCTGCTTTGCTCTTTTGGGGTGTCTTTTGAACCTCGCGGAGAAATCCGCTGGCATATTCCGAAATTTCGCGGGAAGTTTTCGAAGTTTTGTTCCAAATTAAATGGATTAAATACGGTCTTTCTGACTTTCCGGGAAATTTTTCGTTATTTTCAACGAATTGCCATCGAAACCAATGCCTAATCTGCTAGTTTGGCGCGCATTGCCATCATGACAGGAGTATCCGACGTGACTGCAAAGCAGGATCGGTCGAGCAAGGTTAAGGGTTCCAAGGCAAGCAAGGAGGAGAAGAAGGGAGGAAAGTCGAAGGCGCTTACGGCCTTCTCGCAGCTTCTCTTCGAATGGGCGCCGCCAGAAGATCTGGCCGCTTACGATGCTGCCGCTCTCGACAGTTCAGCCCGTCACGGTTATGCCGCCCTCGAATCCTATCGCAAGGGCAAGAGCATCATCAGCGTCGATAACGGTATCGAACGCCACGGTCGCCCGGTGAGCGTCATCACCATCGTCAACGACAATATGCCGTTCCTGCTCGATTCCATCATGGGTGAGCTGAACGATCATGCCAGCCAGATTTTCATGGTCGTGCATCCGGTTCTGGATATTGCGCGCGAAAAGGACGAGCTGGTCATTCTGGGCGAAGCATCGCAGCTTGCTCCTGCCAAGGGCGTTGAGCGCGTCAGCCTGGTACAGATTCATCTTCCAGCCCTCGACAAGCAGGCCAAGGCCGACCTGACTGCGGCCATCAAGCGCGTGCTTGGACAGGTTCGTGCCGCTGTCAGCGACTGGAAGCCGATGCTGAAGCGCCTCGATGGCGCAATTGCCGATTACAAGCGCGTTTCCGAAATGACGGGCGATCCGGCCATGCCGGAAGCCATAGCGTTTCTGGAATGGCTGCGCGACGACCGTTTCATCTTCCTCGGCCTTCGCGAACTGACCTTCAAGGGTAAGGGCGACAAGCGCGAGCTGGTTCCGGTCAAGGAAACGCTCGGCATCCTCAACGACAATGAGGTGCGCGTTCTGCGCAAGGACGACGACGACACGGTGACGCCGCGCGAGGTAACGGAATTCCTCGACAGCAACGAGCCGCTGATCGTCACCAAGGCGAATTCGCTTTCGCTGGTGCATCGCCGCTCCTATCTCGATTATGTCGGCGTGAAGATATTCGGCGAGAAGGGCGAGGCCATCGGCGAATTGCGCCTGGTCGGTCTCTTCACCTCGGTTGCCTATATTAGTTCGGTTGCAGGCATTCCGTTCATCCGCTCCAAGGCCGATGCGGTCATCAAGCATCTGGGTTTCAACCGTGAGGACCATTCGGGCAAGGCTCTCATCAATGTGCTGGAAGAATATCCGCGCGACGAGCTCTTCCAGATCGATGCGGAAAGCCTGACGGCCAATGCAGAACTGATCCTGGCGCTCGGCGAGCGTCCGCGCGTGCGCGCCGTTCCGCGTCTTGACCGTTTTGGCCGTTTCGCCACCGTGCTGGTCTACATCCCGCGTGACCGTTACGACTCGGTTGTGCGGGAGAAGATCGGGCATTATCTGGTCGACGTCTATGGCGGCGACAGTTTCGAATTCCACCCCGTCTTCCTGCAGAATGGCCTGACGCGCGTCCAGTTCGTCATCCGGCGTCATGAGCGCTCCACGCCGCATGTGGATCGCGAAGCGCTGGAAGCGGAAGTGCGTTCCATCGTTCGCACATGGGACGATGCCGTACGTGAAAGCTCTGACAGTGCCGATGCAAAGACCGTCGCACTTGCTGCAAGCTTCCCGCCGTCCTACCGCGAAATCTTCACCGCGCCGGAAGCGCTGGTCGATGCGGAGCGCATCGCTGGCTTGAGCGCAGAGGCGCCGCTTTTCGTGGACTTCTATCGTTATCGTACCGATGGTCCCGATGCGGTTTCGCTGAAGCTCTATCATCACGGTGCGCCGGTTGTGCTGTCGCAGCGTGTGCCGCTTCTGGAAAACATGGGCTTCCGCGTCGTCAGCGAGCAGACCATCGACCTGCCGCATGCCGGCAAGGACGGCGCTGCCGTTTACGTGCACGACATGCAGCTCGTGAACGCCTATGGCGCTCCCGTCGATCTTTCCGACGATGGCGAGATGCTGGAAGATGTGTTCCGCAATGTCTGGGACGGTCTGGCTGACAATGACGGCTATAACGCGCTGGTGCAGACTGCACGCCTGACGGCACGCCAGATCATGATCCTGCGTTCCTACGGTCGTTATCTGCAACAGGCAGGCATTGCCTATTCGCAAGGCTTCATCGCGGCTGCACTGAACCGTTATCCGGAAATCGCCAGCGACCTCTATTCGCTGTTCGACCTGCGCTTCAACCCATCGGCCAAGCGCCGCGATGCGGCTGAAAAGAAGCTGGTCGATGCCATCGAGACCGCATTGCTTGGTGTGCCGAGCATTGATGACGACCAGATTTTGCGCCGTTTCCGCAATCTGATCGAAGCGACGCTGCGCACCAATGCGTACCAGCCGGACGCCGACGGCAAGCAGCGTGTCACCTTCGCCTTCAAGCTCAATCCGCGTCTGGTCGAAGGCTTGCCCAACCCGCGCCCCTATCGCGAAATCTTCGTCTATGGGCCGGAAGTGGAAGGCGTGCACCTTCGCTTCGGCGCTGTCGCCCGCGGTGGTCTGCGCTGGTCGGACCGCGCGCAGGATTATCGCACTGAAGTGCTGGGCCTCGTGAAGGCACAGCAGGTCAAGAATGCGGTGATCGTGCCGGTTGGTGCCAAGGGCGGCTTCTATCCGAAGCGTCTGCCGGTCGGCGGCGATCGCAATGCAGTATTTGAAGCCGGTCGCGATGCCTACAAGGTGTTCATCTCCACGCTTCTGTCGGTCACCGACAATATCGAGGACAGTCATGTCGTGCCGCCGGCGGAAGTCGTGCGCCATGACAATGACGATCCTTATTTCGTCGTTGCTGCCGACAAGGGCACGGCCACCTTCTCCGATACGGCCAATGCCATCAGCCAGGCGCATGATTTCTGGCTGGACGACGCCTTCGCATCGGGCGGTTCTGCCGGTTACGACCACAAGGGCATGGGCATCACCGCGCGCGGCGCGTGGGAAGCCGTGAAGCGGCATTTCCGTGAATTCGACATGGATATCCAGACCGAACCTTTCACGGTTGCCGGTGTGGGCGATATGTCGGGCGACGTGTTCGGCAACGGCATGCTGCTTTCCGAGCAGATCAAGCTGGTGGCTGCGTTCGACCATCGCGATATCTTCATCGATCCGAACCCGGTTCCAGCCGACGGTTTTGCCGAACGCAAGCGTCTGTTCGAGCTGCCGCGTTCGAGCTGGCAGGACTATGACCGCTCCAAGCTTTCGGCTGGCGGCGGCATCTATAGCCGCAGCCAGAAGACGATTACGCTCTCGCCGGAAGCAGCGGCAGTCATCGGCCTTGGAAAGACCTCCGCCACGCCGCAGGAAATCATGACCGCGATCCTGAAGTCGAAGGTCGATCTCCTCTGGTTCGGCGGTATCGGCACCTATATCCGCTCGTCCGCTGAAACGGACGCGCAGGTTGGCGACCGCGCCAATGATGCGATCCGCATCACCGGATCGGAAGTTGGTGCACGGGTGATCGGCGAAGGTGCAAATCTTGGCGTAACGCAGCGCGGGCGTATCGAATATGCGCTGGCAGGCGGTCGCGGTAATACGGACGCCATCGACAATTCGGCAGGCGTGAACTGTTCCGACGTCGAGGTCAACATCAAGATCGCACTGGCCGCTGCCATGCGTTCAGGCAATCTCAAGCGCCCTGCACGCAACAAGCTTCTGGTCAGCATGACCGATGATGTGTCGGAACTCGTTCTGCGCAACAATTATCTGCAGCCGCTGGCGCTTTCGCTCAGCGAAAGGCAGGGTCTGGCAGAGCTGCCCTATCAGGCGCGGTTCATGGCGGAACTGGAAAACCGCAAGCTTCTCGACCGCAAGGTTGAAAATCTGCCGTCCGATGCGCTTTTGGCCGAACGCCAGAAGGCGGGCCAGCCGCTGACACGCCCGGAACTGGCGGTTCTGCTTGCTTATGCCAAACTGTCGCTGTCGGACGATCTGGTGGCAAGCCAGCTTCCGGACGAGCCTTACTTCCAGTCGCTGCTGTTCGGCTATTTCCCGAAGCGCATGACCAAGACTTATGCCGAGGAAATCTCTGGTCATCGCCTGCGCCGTGAAATCGTCGCTACTTTGCTGGCAAACGATGTCATCAATCGCGGCGGTATCACCTTCATCAGCCGTCTGGCCGATACGACCGGCAAGTCGCCTGCCGATATCGTCCGCGCCTATGTGGCGGTGCGTGATGGCTTCGATATAGATACGATCTATGATGCCATCGATGCACTCGACAGCAAGGTGCCGGGCGATGTGCAGAACCAGTTCTACCATCTCGTCGGCGAAATGTTGCAGGCGACGACGGCCTGGGTGCTGCGCAACGACACGACACGCGCCAATCTGACGGAACTGGTGGATACGATCACCAGGGCACGTGCCGAGCTGGAACCGCGTTTCGACGGTCTGATGCCGGAATATCTGAAAAGCACGCTGCAGGCCGATAAGGCTGCTTTCGTGGAAAAGGGTGCTCCGGAAAAGCTGGCTCAGCGTCTTGCCAATCTGCAGCTTGCAGGCATCATGCCGGACATCGCGCTGATTGCGCATCTGGCCGATGCCGACCGGGTTGTAACCGCCAAGACCTATTTCGGTGTTTCGGAAGCTTTCCGCATCGGACGCATCGAGGAAGCCGCGCGCTCCATCCCCGTCACGGACTATTATGACGGGCTTGCTCTGTCACGTGCGAGCGATACGATCACGCAGGCCGCACGCGGTATCACCATTGCGGCGCTCAAGCGTTTCGCCAAGGACAAGGACCCGGCAGCAGCCTGGTTTGCAGCCGATGGGGCGCGCATCGAGCAGGTGAAGAACCGCATGGTAGCATTGACGGAAGGTGGCGACCTGACAGTCTCGCGCCTCGCGGTTGCAGCAGGACTGATGTCCGATCTGGCGCAGTAGAAAACAACGACATAATCTTGCAAAAGGGCGGCTTCGGCCGCCCTTTTCGTTTCTTGTGATCGCAATTTCCAGGGTGTAAGTTCTCGCCAGCAAGAGAGAGGCGTCCGATCGGCTGGCCGGTTTGTTCGGAAATAGCTTCTTGCATCGGGGGAAGGAAAGAGCAATTGAGCGATCAGGTTCTGGCTGCGCGCGGCTATGCCTCGCGGCGCGGTGTATGGGGTTGGATTTTCTTCGACTGGGCTGCCCAGCCTTTCTTTACGGTCGTCGTGACGTTCATTTTCGGCCCTTACTTCATATCGCGCATGGCTGCCACGCCGTATGACGGTCAGATCGCATGGGGCTATGGTGTAGCCGCCGCCAGCTTCGTTATCGCTATTCTCTCCCCTGTTCTCGGCTCGATTGCCGATCAGACTGGCGCGCGCAAACCGTGGATCGGCTTCTTCGCCGTCCTGAAGATCGTGAGCCTTCTGACACTCTGGTTTGCAGTGCCGGGGGCGAACATGTTCTGGGTGCTTCTTGCTTTCAGCATCGCGATGATCTCGGCGGAGTTCTCCGTCGTCTTCAACGATTCCATGATGCCGCGTCTGGTGCCTCGCGCGGATATTGGAAGGGTGTCGAACCTTGCCTGGGGGCTTGGTTATCTGGGCGGCATGGTCGTTCTGTTCTTTGTTGTCCTTTGTCTTTCCGCGTCACCTGAAACCGGCAAGACCATCATTGGGATGACGCCTTTGTTCGGGCTCGATCCCGCTCAAGGTGAGGACGCCCGCATTACGGGGCCGCTCTCAGCCGTGTGGTATCTGGTATTCATTCTGCCGATGTTTCTGTTCACACCCGATCAGGCACGGGGAAAACCGCTGCGGCAGGCAGTCGGCAGGGGCCTGTCTGAATTGCGATCCACACTCAGTGAAGTGCGCAAGCATCCGGGGATCGCGCGATTTCTCGTTGCCCGCATGATCTATCAGGACGGCGTGAATTCGATGACTGTTCTGGGGGCAGGCTATGCCGCCTCCCTTTTCAAATGGTCGATCACCGAAATCGGTCTCTACGGTATGTTCACCATTGTGATAGCGATTTTCAGTTGTCTGATCGCCAGTTGGATGGATACGCGCTTCGGTTCGAAGGTGATCGTCATGATTGCTGTCGTTCTGCTGCTTCTGGCTTCTATCGGGTTTGTCTCGACGGGAAGCCATTCTCTGCTATTCGGTCTGATTACAGTCGAAAATATCCAGTCCGACAAATTGTTTTCCATGCCGGGAGAGCGGGCTTTTCTGATTTATGGCGTCATGCTGGGGCTGGCCTTCGGTCCGGTACAGGCGTCGTCGCGATCATGGTTCGCCCGCAGTATCAATCCCGCAGACGCAGGCCGGTATTTCGGGATTTATGCCTTGTCGGGAAGGGCAACCAGCTTTTTAGGACCCTTCCTCGTGGCAAGCGTTACTGCACTTACGTCTTCGTCCGCGATGGGAATGTCGGTGCTCATCCTGTTTTTCTTAGTCGGCTTTATATTGACGGCCAGAACGCCGTACCCCGCTGACAGATAGAGCATTTCCTGTTTCGATTGAATTATTGGGAATACTCCGTCTGTTTGTTTTTACGCATATCTCCCGAAACCGGTTTCCACTTTCGGGAGATATGCTCCAGAGCGTTATTTACTCCACCCAGCCGAGCGAACGTTGCACGGCCTTTTCCCAAGCGTTGAACAAGCGGGTGCTTTCCTCCGGTGTCATTCGCGGATGCCAGCGATGGCCCACTTGCCAGTTTTCCACGATATCCTGCGTGGATTTCCAGTAGCCGACGGCAAGCCCGGCCGCGTAGGCAGCGCCCAGCGCCGTCGTCTCGATGATTTTCGGGCGCACGACCGGCACATCCAGAATGTCGGACTGGAACTGCATGAGAAGGTCGTTGATGGTCATGCCGCCATCGGCGCGCAGTTCAGTGATCTCGACGCCGGAATCCTTGACCATCGCCTCAAGCACTTCGCGCACCTGATAGGCGCTCGCTTCAAGTGCTGCGCGCGCAATGTGGCCCTTGTTGGCGAAGCGGGTCAGCCCGGCGATGATTCCGCGCGCCGAATCCTGCCAGTGCGGCGCATAAAGACCCGAAAAAGCGGGAACGAAATAGACGTCGCCATTGTCTTCAACCGTGCGCGCCAGTGTTTCGATGTCGCTGCTGTTTTTGATTATGCCGAGATTGTCGCGAAGCCACTGCACCAGAGCGCCGGTAATGGCAATCGAACCTTCCAGCGCATAGACCGGCTTCGCACCGTCGAGCTTGTAGGCGACCGTGGTCAGCAAGCCGTAATTGGAGGGCACCAGTTTCTCGCCGGTGTTCATCAGCATGAAGCAGCCGGTGCCGTAGGTATTCTTGGCTTCGCCCGGTTCCAGACAGGCCTGACCGAAGAGTGCTGCCTGCTGGTCACCCAGAATGCCCGCAAGCTTGACGCCGGAAAGTGAGGGTACGGTTATTTCGCCATAGACCTCGCTCGAAGAGCGGATTTTCGGCAGGCAGGCCGACGGAATATCGAACAGACGGAGGATGTCCTCGTCCCATTTCAGCGTCGAAAGGTCCATGAGCTGAGTTCGAGACGCATTGGTCACATCGGTGATGTGAATACCGCCATCGGTGCCGCCGGTCAGGTTCCAGACCAGCCATGTGTCGATGGTCCCGAAAAGAGCGTCTCCGGCTTCGGCTTTTTCACGCGCACCCGGAACGTGATCGAGTATCCAGCGCAGCTTGAGGCCGGAGAAATAGGTTGAGATCGGCAGGCCAGTCTTGGCGCGCAACTGGTCTGCGCCGCCCTCCTTCGTGTAACGGGCAACAAGTTCGTCGGTACGCGTATCCATCCAGACAACCGCATTATAAAGCGGCGCACCGGTTTGTCTGTCCCAGAGCAGGGTGGTTTCGCGCTGATTGGTGATGCCGACGGAAGCGATATCGCTCGCCTTCAGCTTTGCCTTTTTGAGTGCGGCGGCAATGACGTGCTGTGTGTTGCGCCAGATTTCGATGGGGTTATGTTCGACCCAGCCCGCTTTCGGGTAAATCTGTTCGTGTTCGCGCTGGTCGCTCGCGACGATATCGCCCTGCTTGTCGAAAATGATGAAACGCGAACTCGTGGTTCCCTGGTCGATGGAACCGATAAACTGCGTCATGGGCGAACTCCTCCCGTTTATTCAATGCTGAAACGAATTTAAACGAAACTTACTGAAAACGAAAAGCCCCGGAATGATTGGTTCCGGGGCTTCGACAAATGCGTGTTCGATATGGTGTTAGTGGCGGAAGTGACGCATTCCGGTCATGACCATGGCGATGCCATGTTCGTCGGCAGCGGCGATCACTTCGTCGTCGCGCATGGAGCCGCCCGGCTGGATGACGGCGGTTGCTCCGGCCTCGACCGCGGACAGCAGACCGTCGGCAAACGGGAAGAACGCATCGGACGCGACCACGCAGCCCTTGGTGAGCGGTTCCGCAAGACCTGCAGCTTCCGCTGCATCTTCTGCCTTGCGGGCTGCGATACGGGCCGAATCCACGCGGCTCATCTGGCCAGCACCAATGCCGACCGTTGCGCCGTCCTTCACATAGACGATGGCGTTCGACTTCACATGCTTGCCAACGCGGAAGGCAAATTTCAGATCGTTGAGCTCGGCATCGGTCGGGGCACGCTTGGTAACGACCTTGAGGTCGAGATCGTCGACCACGCCATTGTCGCGCGACTGGACCAGCAGGCCACCGGCAACCGTCTTGGCGGCAATGCCCTTTGCGCGCGGGTCCGGCAGGCCGCCGGTCACCAGCAGACGCAGGTTCTTCTTGGCTGCGACGATGGCCTGTGCACCTTCGGTGGCAGCCGGTGCGATGATGACTTCGGTGAAGATTTTCACGATCTCTTCAGCGGCTTCCTCATCGAGTGTCTGGTTGAGCGCAACGATGCCGCCAAAGGCCGAAACCGGATCGCAGGCAAGCGCCTTGAGATAAGCTTCGGTGATCGTTGCCGCTTCCGCCACGCCGCACGGATTGGCGTGCTTGATGATGGCGACGGCTGCGGTGCGGGCCGGATCGAATTCGGCCACCAGTTCAAAAGCCGCATCAGTGTCGTTGATGTTGTTGTAGGAGAGCTGCTTGCCCTGAAGCTGGGTCGCGGTGGCGACGCCCGGACGTTGTTCGCCGGTAAGATAGAAGCCAGCCGTCTGGTGCGGGTTTTCACCGTAGCGCATCACGGAATGCAGCTTGCCTGCGACCGAGCGGTAGGTCGGGGTTTCTTCGTTGATTGCTTCGGCAAACCAGTTGGAAATCGCGGCGTCATAGGCCGCAGTGCGCGAAAATGCCTTGGCGGCGAGCTTTTTGCGGAAGGCGAGCGGCAGGGAGCCTTTGTTCTTTTCCAGTTCGGCGACGACGTCGGCATAGTCGGCAGGATCAACGACCGTTGCAACATAGGCATGGTTCTTGGCCGAAGCGCGGATCATTGCCGGGCCGCCAATGTCGATGTTCTCGACAGTGGTATCGTAGTCGCCACCCTTGAAGCGGACTTCTTCGAATGGATAGAGATTGATGACGGCAAGATCGATGCCGCCAATGCCGTGTTCTTCCATGGCCGCGACGTGTTCCGGGTCATTGCGCACGGCGAGCAGACCGCCATGAACTGCCGGATGCAGCGTCTTGACGCGCCCGTCCATGATTTCCGGGAAGCCGGTTACTTCGGATACATCCTTCACCGGAATGCCTTCGGCAGCAATCGACTTGGCGGTGCCGCCGGTCGAAAGGATTTCGACACCCTGCGCGTGAAGCGCCTTGGCGAAATCGATCAGGCCGGTTTTGTCGGAAACGGAAAGGAGGGCGCGGCGCACCCGATGAAGATCGGGAGCGGGAATATGCTTGGAGCTGACAGCCATAGGGAGTTGGTCTCTTCGTTGCTGAAACGGGACGGCTCGCCCTAACACAAGCGCGCCGAGAATCCTACCGCAAAAGACCAATTTAAACTTTATACCAAGTATCGATGAGCTTGACTCATCGATACTTGGTTAAGCCCGTGCGGCGATTGAGCATTTTCAGGGCGTGATGCGTTAGCATCTTAGCGCCCTGCTATTATACGTAACTGCCAAGCGCGACGCGGCTGAACTGCCAGTTTACTTCCGGCAGCTCCGAGGCCGGGAAGGAGAGCACGATCTGCTTCGATGTCACGGGGCCGCGGAAACCCGCAAAGAAGATCGAATCTTCCAGTTGCGGCGCAACTTCGAAACAGGAGAAGACCCAGGTATCGTCTCGATCCGCCGACAGAACGATCAATCCGTTCTCATCGAAGGAAATGTCGACCGATGGATGCAGGTGGAAACGAACCGCGATATTGTCGCGTCCATTGGCCTTCAACGGACGGCCATCACCGCGATAGAAACGGTCGGCGCCCTGAATGACGCTGCCATTGTGGGAAAGCACGAGACGACGCTCGTGATAGATGCCGAACAGACGTGCATAGCCGTCATGGCTGGCAACAAAACCCTGCCGTCCCATTTCCTCGATCCGGTCACGTTGCACGCGGGCCGGGCCTGCAATGATCGGCGTGCCGATCATGTTGGAAAGGCCTGCATTGAGGCTGAAGCGGCACGAGGAGGTGTCGTTGATGGTGACGGTGGAGTGCGCAGCCGTCGAGCGGCCCAATGGGCGAAATTCCGGCGGACCGAAACGGTCGATGCCGGAATTGACGATATAGCGCTGGCGCCCGGAGGACATTTCGAAGGCGAGACAACCGGCATGGGCGTCCCGCGATGCGGTGACCGGCGGCGGCAGTCCGGTATCGGCGATGATGGTGGTCGAGCCCATCGAAAGCCGCTCATAACCGGAATAGGGCGCATGGGTCAGCGGCGATCCAGCCGTTTCGTCGTGTCGGAGAACCGAGATGATGCGTTCCGGCATAGTCGGGCCGACGCCGTTGAAAAGCGCAAGGCTACCATCCTGATGACGGAAGAAGCGCAGGGCAGGCAACATGCGCTCGACAGCTTCGATCAGCGCCTTGGGCGGTGCTTCCGTGCCATTGGCATAGGTCTGGCGGAGTGGCAGAAGATCGGCCAAAAGTTCCAGAACCGTAACGGGATTGCGCGAGATATGCCCGCCATCGGGCAGAATCTGGCGTTTCAGTTCATATTCGAGATTGCGCCGGGCGGCGCGTGCAGTCGGCGGCGAAACAGGCAGAGCCAGAGCGGCGAATGCCAATGCGATGCGGGCGCGCAAGCGTTCCTCGCCATCATCCATGGCGGCTGCAACGGTGCGCAGGTAACGTACCTGCATGGCCAGCGAACGCATGAAGCGGCGATAGGCGGGGAGTTCGGCACCCGACAGAATGAGGTTCGAATGCTGGAGCCAGGCGATGATGCGCTGGGCGGTGACTTCCGGCGACCAGGCGATGCCACCGATCCGCTTGCCGAACATGCGCATCCAGTCATCGACGAGCGCGCGCGCATTGGCGGTTGCCAGTTCGCTATTGGCGCTTTTCAGATGGCGCAGCCAGCCGAAACTCTGAAGTGCTGCTTCCCATTCCGGCGTCGGAGGTTCGACAGCGAAGGGCGACAATCCGCCGGTTTCGACCAGACGACCAGCCAGCGCAAAACGGCCGTGGTAGAATTCCTGCGCCAATTGCGGGTCGGCGACGCGCAGATCAGGCGGTGCGATCAGGATACGGTCCGGCGTAAAGCCGGTGAAGCGCCAGCGATAGAGAGGCCCCATGCGCAGACGGCGGCTGAACTTGCGCCAAGCCTGTGCAACGGCCAGTCCCCAGAGGTGCGGGGTTTCGCTGAGGGCAACTGCCACCCGGTCTTTCTCCGTATCGTTTGTCATTATTCTGCGGCCAGATCGAACAGCCGGTGTCCTTTGATACAATTGTACTGAAATGGTGAATCGAGCGTTAACCATAGGATGCAAGTCATGCATCCTATGCCAGTTTTGCTAATTTATCAGCGATTGCTATCGGCGCTTGAAGCGGGCCGCGAAGAAGCCGTCCATGCCAGCCATTTGCGGATTGCCCTCAAAACGATCCGGCGGCAGGTCTGCCGGAGTGGATCGTAGAAAACCTTCCACCGTCACCAGCCCATTCAGGCCGGCGCAATCCTGCTCCGTAATCGGGAAAGGTTCCAGCAGCGGATTTTCCGCCGCCTTGCGGGCCATTTCCTCGCCTTCGAGCGGATGCAGCGAACAATTGGAAAAGACGATTACGCCGCCAGGTTTGACCAGAGTAGCCGCGTGGACCAAAAGCTTGCCCTGAAGTTCCGCGAGTTTTGCAATGTCCTGCGGCGTCTTGGTCCATGGCACGTCAGGGTGACGGCGCACCGTGCCGGTGGAAGAGCAGGGTGCATCCAGAAGCACGGCGTCGAACAATTCGTCCGGCTGGAAATCCATCAGATTGGTCGCGACGGTCTTCGCCTCGAAACCGAGACGTTCCAGATTGCCGCGCAGACGCTTCAGCCGGTTTTCGGAAAGGTCGAGGGCGGTGACGTCGGCGCCCTGAAGCACAAGCTGCGCGGTCTTGCCACCGGGGGCAGCGCACAGGTCAGCGACCCGCTTGCCTTTGATGTCGCCCATCAGGCGGGCAGGCAGGCTTGCCGCCACATCCTGCACCCACCAGTCGCCCTCGGCAAAGCCAGGCAGGTCTGTGAGATTGCCTTCGACCGTTTGCAGGCGCACCGAACCATTGGGCAGTGCGACCCCGCCGAGCTTCTCGGCCCATGCCTTTGCGTCGCCCTTGACCGTGAAATCAATCGGCGGTTCATAAGCATGCATGGTGAGAATGCTTGCTGCTTTTTCCGCGCCATAGGCGTCGGTGATGCTTTTGGCAAACCACTCCGGCACATTGGTTTCGGGCTCAAGCGTGTGGGCGAGCGCGCGTTCCTTGTTGCGCGACAGACGGCGCAGCAGCGCATTGACGAGACCGGCATATTTGCGGTTGCGCGGATCGTTGTTCGCCGCTTCCACCGCAAGATCGACCGCCGAATGGTCGGGCAGGTTCAGATAGAAAATCTGCGCGATGGCGACATGCAGAAGATGCTTCAACGCCACGGCATTTTCCGGCAATGGCCGGTCGAGCCGCTTGTTGATGGCGCGTTCGATGCTGCCGCGATTGCGCAGCGCAGAACCCAGAACGGCGCGAACCAGTGCGCGGTCGCGCGGCTCCAGCGCCAGATATTGCGGATGGCCGTGGGTATTGTCGGTCAAACCGTCAAGCGAGGTGTTCTTTTCGATCACCGCGCCAAGAAGACGTGCAGCACACAAACGCGCCGCCAGACCGGGGCGCAGGTCAGGGCGATCAGTTGGGGCGCTGTTATTTGTTTGCGACTTTTTGTTTCCACGCTTTGGCGCGGGCTTTTTATCGTTCACACTGTTCTACTTTATTTAGGACCACGGCCCCCTAAAACCGGAACCGCCATTGCTGTTACCGCCTGCATTACCCCATGGGCCACTGCTTTGGGAAGGGGCAGATGCGCGCGGCGCCATTCCGGCCGAGCGGATGCCCATTTGAGCAGCCATCTGTTCAAGTGCGGCAATGCGGTTATCGGTATCCGGGTGCGTCGAGAAAAGATTGTCCGCGCCGCGCCCGCTCAAGGGATTGATGATGAACATGTGCGCGGTTGCCGGGTTGTGTTCGGCTTCCTCATTCGGGATGGCCTTGGCGCCGCGCGCGATCTTGCCCAGTGCCGAGGAGAGCCACAGCGGATTGCCGCAGATTTCCGCGCCGCGCTTGTCGGCGGCATATTCGCGGGTGCGGCTGACGGCCATCTGCACGATCATCGCGGCAAAGGGGGCGACGATCATGGCGAGAATAGTGCCGACGACGCCCATGATGCCATTGCCGTTTTCGCGATTGCCGCCAAGGAAGAAGGCAAAATTGCCGAGCATGGATATGGCACCGGCAAGCGTTGCCACGATCGTCATGGTCAGCGTGTCGCGGTTCTGGACGTGGGCCAGCTCATGCGCCATCACGCCGGCGACTTCTTCCGGCGTCAGGCGGTTGATGAGGCCGGTCGTGGCCGCGACGGCGGCGTTTTCGGGATTGCGGCCCGTGGCAAAAGCGTTCGGCTGGTCTTCGTGGATGATATAGACCTTCGGCATGGGCAGGCCTGCATTGGCGGCCAGCCCGCTCACCATGCGGTAATAATCCGGCGCGCTGCGCTCGTCCACTTGCTGCGCATTGTACATGCGCAGCACCATCTTGTCGGAGTTCCAGTAGCCAAACAGATTCATGGCGACAGCGATCACAAGCGCAATCATCATGCCGCCGCCGCCGCCCAGCAAATAGCCGATGCTCATGAACATGACCGTCATGAGGGCGATCAGCATGGCAGTTTTCGTCATATTCATCCGTGGCGGTCTCCAAATCTTAGGCTGCGTGACCCCGTAGGGGTTTTGCACCAGATACCTTTCTGCCTATATGATGGGTATGAACAGGCTTCGCTTCAATAATGGGAGCTGATGCAGCCAACAGGAATGTGATCGATGAGCGAAAAAACCGAAGCAACCCAAAGCCCGGAAAACGTAGACAAGCGCACGTTCGAAGACCTGCCGCCTGCTGCCCAGCGCGCGCTGAAGGAAGCCGAAGCGCGCCGCGCTGCCGAAAAGGCAAGCGCCGCGCCCCGCGAAATCGGCGGTCGTGGCGGCAAGGACCCCGCCCGTTTCGGCGATTGGGAGATCAAGGGCAGATCGATAGATTTTTAGGAAGCTCATCTGTCGATCGTGAGGATTGATAGCATTGGCCTAAGGGATAACTGACTTTAAAATAATAATATCTCGCTATCATCAACAAGGCCCCTAAATGCCCTATGCCCTTTGCCGCCCCGACGGGCGAATTTCACAGATACAGAGATGTCTTCAGTATGGCGGTAGAGGCCGTCTTCTCTCTGGAAAAACTCGAAACGTCGATACCGGCGTACACCCACTTTGCTCCTAATACGGCCCAATAAATTTTCCAAAGTATAACGTAAGCCTTGGCGGGGGATTTGACTGAAGCTTCCTGCGTCTACCACGCCTTCATATCCCTTGACCAGTAGATCTGATCGCTCTGCAAGGGAGTAAGCGAAGGAGTATTCATCTTGAGCGCCAGAAGAGTCAAATAAAAGCCTTATCGATGAGTAATTTGAGTATATATCAATATTTTTTTCTATTTTGTAATTGCTCTTAACGAAATTTTCAAAAGTATTAACATCATTAACGGTGTTTTTTGTTATTAAATTTAGCCTATTCTGACCTTTATAATTGTCCTCAAATAAAATAAAATTTGGATCCCCGCGAACTAAATTTCTTATGTGCCCATTGGAGTTACGAAGTTCTTTTCCATCCATTCCGGTGTAAAAGTAATTATGGTTACCATCTGATTGTTTTAGGAGAAATTTTTTTATCAAGTCTGTTCTCGAAGGGCGTGCGGTTTCTGCCAGATGACGCATGGCATCTTTTTCAAAGAAACTTGCTCGTTCTATTTGTTTACCGTTAAAAAAATCTAACATATCCTTACTCCTATACCGATACAAAGTATTTCAGATGTAAGGAGTATATTATACTGAGAATACTGACAGATCGTTTGCGGGGTGTCTTAAGGTAATATGATTAATCGGTATGAACGAAGCACTTTACAATGTTTCGCCTTGACAGGTCTGAATAGGGTGTGTCCATTGCCGCTATAGAAAAATGATCGATATATTAAATGTATGAATGCGCGGCAACCGCGCATTCATACTCAGCTCAAATACTGTTGCTTTACTTCTTGTTCTGGCGATTTTCGATCAGGTCGTCCACGACGCCGGGATCGGCGAGCGTCGAGGTATCGCCCAGTGCGCCGAATTCGTCTTCGGCGATCTTGCGCAGGATGCGGCGCATGATCTTGCCCGAGCGGGTTTTCGGCAGGCCCGGCGAGAACTGGATCTTGTCCGGCGTGGCTATCGGGCCGATTTCCTTGCGCACGTGCTGGGTCAGCTCCTTGCGCAGGGCATCTTCGTCCTGAACTGCTTCGCCCGTCATCAGCGTGACATAGCAGTAAATGCCCTGTCCCTTGATCGGATGCGGATAGCCTACGACAGCGGCTTCTGAAACCGAGTGATGCGAGACGAGTGCCGATTCGATTTCCGCCGTGCCGAGGCGGTGGCCGGAAATGTTGAGCACGTCATCGACGCGGCCCGTGATCCAGTAATAGCCGTCTTCGTCGCGACGGCAGCCGTCACCCGTAAAATACTTGCCCTTATAGGTCGAGAAGTAAGCTTCGATGAAGCGACTATGATCGCCGTAAAGCGTGCGCATCTGGCCAGGCCAGCTATCGATGATGCACAAATTGCCGTCTACTGCACCTTCAACCACGGCGCCTTCATTGTCCACCAGTTCCGGCTTGATGCCGAAGAACGGACGCGTTGCCGAGCCTGGCTTGAGGTCCGTTGCGCCGGGTAGCGGGGTGATGAGAATGCCGCCGGTTTCCGTCTGCCACCACGTATCGACAATCGGCGACCTCTGGTCTCCGACGACGTTGTAATACCATTCCCAGGCTTCCGGGTTGATCGGCTCGCCGACCGAACCGAGCAGGCGCAGCGTCGAGCGCGACGAACGGGTGACGAATTCATCACCTGCGCCCATCAGTGCACGGATGGCCGTCGGTGCGGTATAGAAGATGTTGACGTGATGCTTGTCGACGACTTCCCAGAAACGTCCCTGATCGGGGAAGTTCGGCACGCCTTCGAACATCAATGTCGTCGCGCCGTTGGCCAACGGGCCGTAGACGATGTAGGAGTGCCCCGTCACCCAGCCCACGTCCGCCGTGCACCAGTAAATGTCGCCGTCATGATAGTCGAAGACATATTGGTGCGTCATCGATGCATAGACGAGATAGCCAGCCGTCGTGTGCAGCACGCCCTTCGGCTTGCCAGTCGAGCCGGAGGTGTAGAGGATGAAGAGCGGGTCTTCCGCATTCATCGGTTCCGGGTCGCAGGTCGGTTCGACGCTCGCGACTTCCTGATGATACCAGAGGTCGCGACCCGGTCCCCAGCTCACCTTGCCGCCGGTGCGGCGCACGGTGAGAACCTTGTTGACCATGACATATTGCTTGGCAGCGATGTCGATGGCGGTATCGGTATTTTCCTTCAGCGGAACTGGCTTGCCGCCGCGCACGCCTTCATCGGCCGTGATGACGAAAGTGGATTCGCAGTCGACGATACGACCGGCCAGTGCCTCCGGCGAGAAACCGGCGAAGACGACCGAGTGCACAGCGCCGATGCGCGCGCAGGCCAGCATCGCATAGGCCGCTTCCGGGATCATCGGCAGATAGATCGTGACGCGGTCGCCCTTTTTCACGCCGTGCTTCTTCAGCACATTTGCGAGGCGGCAGACATTCTCATGCAGTTCGCGATAGGTGATCTTCTTGTCGATATAGGGATTGTCGCCTTCCCAGATGATGGCGACCTGATCGCCACGGCTCTTCAGGTGGCGGTCGATACAGTTATAGGAAACGTTGGTAACGCCGTCCTCATACCATTTGATGGACACGTCGCCGTTGAAATCGGTGTTCTTGACCTTGGTGAAAGGCTTGAACCAGTCGATGCGCCGTCCGTGCTTTGCCCAGAAGCTGTCCGGGTCGCTCACGCTCTCCTCATACCAGTCGAGATAGGTTGCGTTGTCGATGAGCGTGTTTCTCTTTGCCTCGGCAAGGACCGGGTAAAGCTTTTCCGACATGATTTCCTCCTTCAGCATTCCGCGAGCCGGACGATATCCCGCTCGTATAAATGCACCCAAAAACTGACCGGCACCTCCCGCCGGATGAGACGGCTTGCCGTGAAAGGCGAGACCATCGGGTGCCCTGTCTACCTTCCATTGCGGGCAAGGTAAATTAGACAATCGGCGCGTCTATGATCCACAATGACGCATCGTCAGAAATGGCAACTGGCAGCACTCGCTGCTGGCTGATGCTAATATATTGTTTTTACAGTTTAAAAACCATTTTGAGTGATTATCTCCTATTCAGGAGCCTGACAATAAGGCTCTTCACAAAAAGGGGAAATCGCCATGACGACGTCCGCTTTGAACGCAAAGTCAGCCTTCGAACTCCAACTCGCCGGTTATGGTCTGACGACGGCGAAAGTTTTCTACCACTTGCCTGATCACCCGCATCTGCTGCAGCTTTTCGTCTGGCAGGATTATGATCTCGCGCCCGATTTTCCGGTGCTCAATCACTTCATCGAATTCTGGAATCGGGAAATCGACGGACCGCTGCATTCGGTCAGCTACACGCATTTCCGGTTGCTTGGCCCCTCGGACTGGAGGAATGTGCAGGGCGAGATCGTCCTGCACTAATATAGGTGATGGACAAAGGATTCAGGCGGGGGCGGTATAGCTCCGCCCGCCGAAGATGGCCGAGCCGACACGCACCGACGTCGCGCCGAAACCGATGGCGGTCTCGTAATCGCCCGACATGCCCATGGAAAGCTTTTCGACCTGTGCCTCGCGGGCGAGCTTTTCCAGAAGCGCGAAATGGGGGCCGGGATTTTCATCCGCAGGCGGGATGCACATCAACCCCTCGATGGCGAGACCATGTTCCTTGCGGCAGCGCTCGACAAAGGCGACGGCATCTTTGGGCGCAATACCAGCCTTTTGCTCTTCAAGACCAGTATTGACCTGCACGTAAAGCTTCGGGGCCTTGCCCTGCTTTTTGATCTCGCTGGCCAAGGCGGCTGCGATCTTTTCGCGGTCGACGGTTTCGATGACATCAAAAAGAGCGACGGCGTCGGCGGCCTTGTTGGATTGCAGCGGGCCGATGAGATGCAGTTCGATGCCGGAATAATCCTCGCGCAGTCCGGGCCATTTGGCTTGTGCTTCCTGCACGCGGTTCTCGCCGAAGACCCGCTGGCCCGCGTCGAGTGCCGGGCGGATTTCTTCCGCATCGAAGGTTTTCGACACTGCGACGAGTGTAACGGAACCCTTGTTGCGCTGTGCTTCCTGTTCGGCATTGGCGATTGCGGCCTTGACCGTGTTCAGCTTCGCTACGATATCTGACATGAAACTCTCGCTTTCAGGCTTTTCATCCGCAAAAGGTTGACGCTTTCGCCAATACGTGGTGAAGGTCGCCATTAAACATCGACTCTCCTTATTGCATCACCTTCGTACGAGTAAATACGGTCATGGCAGCCGAACGTTATAATCCGCGCGTGGCGGAAGCTCATTGGCAGAAAGTCTGGGAAGAAGACCGGACCTTCGAAACCGACAATAGCGACAGCCGCGAGAAATATTATGTGCTCGAGATGTTCCCCTATCCGTCGGGGCGCATCCATATGGGCCATGTGCGCAACTATGCGATGGGTGACGTTGTCGCCCGTTACAAGCGCGCCAAGGGTTTCAACGTGCTTCACCCGATGGGTTGGGACGCATTCGGCATGCCTGCTGAAAATGCGGCGATGCAGAACAAGGTTCATCCTAAGGAATGGACCTACCAGAACATCGCCACGATGCGCAGCCAGCTCAAGTCGATGGGCCTTTCGCTCGACTGGGCGCGCGAATTCGCGACCTGCGACGTGGAATATTATCATCGCCAGCAGATGCTGTTCATCGACCTTTTCGAAAAAGGTCTGGTGACGCGCAAGACCTCCAAGGTCAACTGGGACCCGGTCGACAACACTGTGCTCGCCAATGAACAGGTGGTGGATGGCCGCGGCTGGCGTTCGGGTGCGCTGGTCGAACAGCGCGAACTGACGCAATGGTTCTTCAAGATCACCGATTTCAGCGAGGAATTGCTGGCCGGTCTCGATACGCTCGACCAGTGGCCGGAAAAGGTTCGCCTGATGCAGCGCAACTGGATCGGCAAGTCGGAAGGCTTGCAGGTCCGCTTCGCGCTGGACGGCAAGACCGCGCCTGCCGGTTTTTCGGAAATCGAAGTTTATACGACCCGCCCCGACACGCTGTTCGGTGCGGCTTTTGTGGCGATCTCCGCCGATCATCCGCTGGCGAAGAAGCTGGCCGAAGACAATGCTTCGCTTTCTGGTTTCATCGAGGAATGCCATCACCATGGAACGTCGCTGGCAGCGCTTGAAACGGCAGAAAAGAAGGGCTTCGACACCGGCGTCAAGGTCAAGCACCCGTTCGACGAGAACTGGGAACTGCCGGTCTATGTCGCCAATTTCGTCCTGATGGAATATGGTACGGGCGCCGTGTTCGGCTGTCCGGCACACGATCAGCGCGACCTGGATTTCGCCAACAAGTACAAATTGAAGGTTACGCCTGTTGTTATGCCGAAGGGCGAGGATGCGGCAGGCTTCAGTATCGGTGAAACGGCCTATACCGACGACGGCGTGATGATCAATTCACGCTTCCTCGACGGCATGACGCCGGAAGCGGCCTTCAATGAGGTGTCGAACCGTCTGGAACAGACCAGCCTCGGCAACAGCCCGCAGGCAAGCCGCAAGGTACAGTTCCGTCTGCGTGACTGGGGCATTTCGCGCCAGCGCTACTGGGGCTGCCCGATTCCAATGATCCATTGCGAAAGCTGTGGCGTCAATCCGGTGCCGCGCGCCGATCTGCCGGTCAAGCTGCCGGATGATGTCGAGTTCGACCGTCCGGGCAATCCGCTTGATCGTCACGCGAGCTGGCGTCATGTGAAGTGCCCGAAATGCGGCGGCGATGCGCGCCGTGAAACCGACACGATGGACACGTTCGTCGATTCGTCCTGGTACTATGCCCGCTTTACGGCACCGTGGGAAAACGAGCCGACTGATCGCAAGGTTGCCGATCACTGGCTGCCGGTCGATCAGTATATCGGCGGTATCGAACACGCGATTTTGCATCTGCTCTATTCGCGCTTCTTCACCCGCGCAATGAAGGTCGCCGGTCACGTCGGCATCGACGAGCCGTTCAAGGGCCTGTTCACACAGGGCATGGTTGTGCACGAGACCTACAAGGCCAACGGCCAGTGGGTAGCGCCTGCCGACATTCGCATCGAGGAAAACGACGGCAAGCGGAGCGCGACCCTGCTCTCGACAGGCGAGCCGGTGGAAATCGGTTCCATCGAGAAGATGTCGAAGTCGAAGAAGAATGTTGTCGATCCCGATGACATTATAGCTTCCTACGGTGCCGATACGGCGCGCTGGTTCATGCTGTCTGATTCGCCGCCCGAGCGTGACGTGATCTGGACGGAAGCCGGTGCCGAAGGCGCCCATCGTTTTGTGCAGCGCGTCTGGCGTCTGGTGGCGGAAGCCGCGGAGCATCTGAAGGACGTTGCGCCCAAGACCGGGACGCAGGGCGAAGCCCTTGTCGTTTCCAAGGCTGCGCACAAGGCGGTCAAGGCTGTCGGCGACGATATCGAGAAGCTCGCCTTCAACCGTGGCGTCGCCCGTCTTTACGAGCTGGTCAATACGGCTGCTGCTTCCCTGCAGCAGGTAGCTTCGGGCAATGCGGATGACGAGTTGAAGAGTGCTGTCCGTGACGTCACCGAAAAGCTCATCCTGATGTTGGCGCCGATGATGCCGCATCTGGCTGAACAGTGTCTGGCTGTGCTGGGCGGCAAGATTGCCGGTCGTGAAACATTGGTTGCCCGCAGCGCCTGGCCGGAATTCGATCCGGCATTGGTGGTGGAAAACGAGATCGTTATGCCGGTGCAGATCAACGGCAAGAAGCGTGGGGATTTGACAATCGCCCGCGACGCTGATCAATCTAGCATCCAGCAGGCGGTGCTCGAACTTGACTTCGTCAAGGCTGCGCTCAATGGAGGCTCGCCGAAGAAGGTTATCGTGGTGCCGCAAAGGATCGTCAATGTCGTTGCCTGACCGCTTTTTCTCTGCAATCAAAGCCTTTCGCGTTGCGTTTTTCGCGCTCGGAGCTGCGGTGCTGATGGCTGGATGCACCGTGCAGCCGCTTTATTCCTCTGGCGCTGGCGTCGGTGGAACCATAGGCGGCAGCGTGACGCCCGACATGCGCACCAAGCTTGCCTCGGTGGCGATCGATCCGGCTGGCGATGTCTTCGGCCAGCAGGTTCGCAATCGCCTGATCTTCCTGCTTGGCGGCGGTGCCGGTGAGCCGGCCAACCCGACCTATCGCCTCGGTCTCGGTCTGAGCAACTACACCCTCGCGGCGGTGAGCGTGGATATCGGTGACCAGACTGATCGTACGGGCCGTCCATCGTCCGGTATTGTCAAGGCAACGTCGAATTTCGTGCTGCGCGACAAGGACGGCAAGCCGCTTGCTGTGGGCACCCGTACAGTCGGCGCCTCCTTCGACCGCCCGCGTCAGGAATTCGCCAATCTGCGTGCCGAACGCGATGCGCGCAAGCGCGCTGCAGAAGAACTTGCTGAACAGATATTCCTCGCTCTGGCGATGAAAATGTCAAAGCTCTGATTTTGGCCTGATGCCAATCACTCTAAAAGGCGGTGCGGGTTCGTGCCGCCTTTTGCTTTTCTACCAGAGGGATCATGCGTCTCGTTTCGTTTACCGCCAAGGGCTATCGCTCGCTGCGCTCTGTTCGTTTCGATCTCGGACAGGTGACGGTTTTTGTCGGTGAGAATGGTGCTGGAAAATCCAATCTTTATCGGGCGCTGCAACTGGTAAAGGCGGCGGCTGAGGGTAATCTCTCTACCGAAATCGTACGGGAAGGAGGGATGCAATCGGCCATGTGGAGCGGCAATCGCCGCAAGCACGAATCGGCGCGTATCATTCTGGAAGCGGATTTTGAAGACGAGCGACTGGCCTCGCGTCTTTCCTATCGTGTCGAGGCAGGTCTGCCGCCGCCGGTTTCCGGCGCCTTTCCCTTCGAGCCGCAGATCAAGGAAGAACAGCTCAATCTCGATACGGGCCGTCGTCCTGTGGATCTGATGGACCGGCGTGGGCCTGCGGTCTTCGCGCGGGACGGGGAGGGCCGGCGCATGGAGCATCCGGCGCGGCTGCTGACTTCGGAAAGCGGGCTGGCGGTGCTGGGGCAATCTGGCCATTATCCCGAGATAGGCGATCTTTCCGCGCAGATACGTGGCTGGCGTTTTTACCATGGTTTTAGAAGCGACCGCGATGCGCCGGTACGCCAGCCGTCCATAGCCGCGACCGCTGCGATGCTGGACGAGGATGGCGGCAATCTTGCCTCGGTCTTTGCGACGCTGGCGCATATCCGGCAGGATACGGTCGATCTGGATCGTCTGGTTGCCGACGCGCTGGAAGGCGCCAAGCTGGTTATTCCCTATCCAGACGAAACGGCGACTTTCGGCCTGAACTTCCCGGCTTTTCCGCCGCGAACATTTCGCCCCGGAGAATTGTCCGATGGACAGATTCGCCTGCTGGCTCTGGCGGGTGCACTGCTTTCCTATCGCCTGCCGTCGCTGATCGCGCTCAACGAGCCGGAGGCAAGCCTGCATCCCGATATGATCCCGTCACTTGCCCGAATGATCGCGCAGGCATCCGAACGCAGCCAGATATGGGTGGTGACCCATTCAGCCGCCCTTGCCAGCGCCATTGCGGAGCAATGCGGCGCAAGACCGATCCGTGTGAGCAAGCAGGACGGGGAAAGCGTACTGCAATAAAAAAGCGGGCCTGAGCCCGCTTTTCATCTGTCTGGCAAGGTCGCTGATCAGGCGATCTTCTGGCCGGTCTTGGCCCAATCGGCAAGAAAGGTTTCGAGGCCCTTGTCGGTCAGCGGATGCTTGACAAGCGCCTTCAGGGTTGCCGGCGGTGCGGTCACGACGTCAGCGCCGATGAGTGCTGCTTCCTTGACGTGATTGACGGTGCGAACCGAGGCGGCCAGAATTTCCGTGCGGTAGTCGTAATTGTCGTAAATCGTACGGATCTCGGCAATCAGCTCCATGCCGTTGATGCCGGTATCATCGAGACGGCCGATGAACGGTGAAATGAAGGTCGCGCCAGCCTTGGCTGCGAGAAGCGCCTGATTGGCCGAAAAGCAGAGCGTCATGTTGACCTTGTGACCTTCTGAAGACAGAGCCTTACAGGCTTTCAGTCCGTCGAGGGTGACAGGCAGTTTGATGCAGATATTGTCAGCGATCTTGGAGATGACGGCTGCTTCCTTCATCATCTGCTCATACTCCGTCGCGGCAACCTCGGCGGAAACCGGGCCTTTAACGATGTTGCAGATTTCTTTGGTGACTTCGATAATGTCACGACCCGACTTCAGGATGAGGGACGGGTTGGTGGTCACGCCATCGACCAGTCCGAGGTCGTTGAGCTCACGGATTTCCTTGACGTCCGCAGTGTCCACGAAAAATTTCATAACAGCGTTCCTCCATAATGAGCGCGGGTGGTTTTTGGGAGCTAAATCCATTTAAGTCCCGGAAGGTGGCTTTTCTTTAGCGCAAAGCCGCGCCAAGGTCACGCAATCATGTCGAAAGATTCGCACGATATTTCCAGTCTGTTTCCGGAGCTCGCACCACGGGTCGTTCCCGTGCTCGTGCCCATGCCCGCGGAGCGGCCCTATTCTTATATGGTTCCGGAAGGGATGAACGTCCAGCCCGGATCGATCGTGCGCGTGCCGCTTGGACCTCGTGAGGTGGCGGGGATCGTCTGCGAGGGTGAAACCGATGCCGTCGATGCCAGAAAACTGCGCGGGATTTCCGAAGTTTTCGATTGCCCGCCGGTGCGCGGCGACATGCTGCGCTTCATGCGTTGGGCCGCCGACTACACGCTTTCACCGCCCGGCATGGTGGCGCGCATGGTTCTGCGCGCGCCGGCCGCATTCGATCCCGAACCGGCGGTGCCGGGGCTTCGCTATTCCGGCGGTGAGCCGGAGCGTATGACCGAAGCGCGGTCGCGCGTGATGGAGCTCGCCCGCGACGGGCTTGCGTGGACCAGATCCGGCCTTGCCCATGCGGCGGGTGTCTCGATGACGGTCGTGGACGGGCTGAAGACACAAGGCATTTTCGAGGAAGTCATGCTGCCGCCGCCAGCCGTGGTGGCAAAGCCCGATATCGACTATGCGCGGGCCACGCTTTCGGAAGATCAGCAGGCGGCAGCGGAAATGCTCTCTGATTCTGTCGACGCTGACTGTTTTTCGGTTTCGCTGCTCGATGGTGTGACGGGATCGGGTAAGACCGAGGTTTATTTCGAAGCGGTTGCCAAGGCGATAGAGCAAGACAAGCAGGTGCTGATTCTCCTGCCGGAAATCGCGCTGACGCAGCAGTTTCTCGACCGGTTCCATGACCGGTTCGGCGCAAAGCCCGCTGAATGGCATTCCGATCTTGCGCCGCGCACCCGTGAACGCGTCTGGCGACAGATTGCGGAAGGCACGGTGCGGGTCGTAGCGGGCGCGCGGTCGGCGCTTTTTCTGCCCTTCAAGGAACTGGGGCTGATCGTCGTCGATGAAGAACATGATCCGGCTTACAAACAGGAAGATCGGGTCTTTTACAATGCCCGCGACATGGCCGTGGTGCGTGGTCATATCAGCGGTTTTCCGGTGGTGCTGGCATCGGCCACGCCGTCTCTCGAAAGTCAGGTCAATGCGGAGCAGGGGCGCTACAAGCGAATCAAGCTCTATGGGCGCTATGCAGAAGCGGCACTCCCCGATCTGAAAACCATCGACATGCGGCGTTCTCCGCCGCCGCCTGGCCGATTTTTGTCGCCCGCTTTGACGGAAGCTGTCGGCAAGACGGTGGAACGCGGCGAGCAGGCGCTTTTGTTCCTCAATCGACGCGGTTATGCGCCTTTGACGCTATGCCGGGTCTGCGGCCATCGCTTCCAGTGTCCGCAATGTTCGAGCTGGCTGGTCGAGCATCGTTTTCGAGGGCAACTCATGTGCCATCAGTGCGGCTATCACGAGCCGACGCCGGAAGCTTGTCCCGAATGCGGCACGCTGGATCATCTGGTTGCCTGCGGTCCTGGTGTGGAGCGCATCGCGGAAGAAGTGGCGGCAACTTTCAGCGAAGCACGAATCATAGTTCTTTCGTCTGATATGGCAGGCGGCGTGAAACGGTTGCGACTGGAACTCGACGCTATCGCAAAAGGCGAGGCGGATATCGTCATCGGCACGCAGCTCGTCGCCAAGGGGCACAACTTTCCCAACATGACGCTGGTGGGCGTGGTGGATGCCGATCTGGGCCTTGCCAATGGTGACCCACGCGCCGCCGAACGCACGTTCCAGCTACTCAATCAGGTGACAGGGCGTGCCGGTCGAACAGGGCGCAAGAGCCTCGGCCTCATCCAGACCTATCAGCCGGATCACCCGGTCATGCGCGCCATCGTCAGTGGTGATACCGAAGCATTTTATGCGCGCGAAATCGAGGAGCGCGAGCGCAGCGTACTGCCGCCGTTCGGTCGACTTGCGGCATTGATTATTTCCGCTGATAACCGGCCCGATGCTGAAAATCATGCGCGTGCGTTGCGCCGGGCAGCACCTTCGTCGTCCGAGATTTCCGTGCTTGGCCCTGCCGAGGCCCCCTTGGCACTTGTGCGGGGCAGGCATCGTTTCCGCATTCTGGTGCATGGAACCAAACGCGCCGATATTCAAGGATTTATCCGCGCCTTGCTTGCCGGTGGCCCAAAGGAACGTGGATCGATCCGCGTTCAGGTGGATATCGATCCGCAAAGTTTCCTCTGACTTGTAAAGGCATGGAAGATCGACGGAAATTCCGCTACAGAATTCCGTGTCAGTTCGATCGCGGGGAGCGTTCTGTCTGATTATCTCTCTGCCTGACTATCTCTCTGCATGTCTCCCAAACCGGGTTCCACTGTTGGGGGAATGCTTGTACGACAAGAAACGATGAGGGTGCCGAAAGGGTAATTGCGATGGAATTCTATCTTCCTGCCACGACCGGAGAATGGCTTGCCTGGGGCTCTGCCGCCATAACGGCGCTTGCCGGTCTTGTCATGCTTTTTGCGCCCGGCATAACGATGAAGCTGCTGCGGCTCCAGCCGATCAATGGCCGCCCCGAAGGTTACGGTTCCATCCGCGCAACGCTTGCCGGACCTTATCTCGGCGTGGGGCTCGGGTGCCTTATTTTCGCACAGCCGTTCCTCTGGGTGGTGTTGGGCTCCGTATGGGGATTTGCACTGTTTGGACGCTTCATTTCGATGATGTCAGACGCCGGCGGGCGCAAGGGCGGACCGGCCGGCGGACGCTTCTATGGCAGTCTCGCCGCACTGGTCGAATTCGTGCTGGCAGCAGGTCCGCTGCTCTATGCTTTCGGCTTCATTTCCTGACCGGAAAGAGTGCCCTTTTGCACGTCAGGCGTGCAGGTTGTGTAACAGCAGGTCGCCTCGCCGGGGCAGATGCGACTTTTTTGACCGCGAAAGGCGGCAAATCTTACACAAAAGTGCCGGATTCGCGTGTTGCGAGTCCTGTTCGTCTATGCTAGACGGCAATCACATTTCGGTGTTGATGTGCTCGCGCGTCAGTGGTTTTCCGAAAACATTCAATAAAATCATCGGCTTGGCGTCCTGAGCAAGATTGGGCCCCAAAAGGATGGTTTCAACGTAGAGAGCAGGTTGTTCGTGGCTGAAACGTCTTCGCTCATTTCAGGTGTCGCACAGCGCTACGCCGGATCGCTTTTCGAGCTTGCGCTCGACGCGAAATCCGTTGCGGCTGTGGAAAAAGATCTCGACCGTTTCGAGGCGCTTCTGAGCGGAAGCGAAGACCTCAAGCGGCTGATTTCCAGTCCGGTATTTTCGTCGGAAGACCAGCTTCACGCCGTCGGCGCTCTTGCCGACAAGGCGGGCATCAAGGGTCTGGTCGGAAATTTCCTGCGCGTTGTCGCGCGGAACCGCCGCCTCTTTGCGCTGCCGGGCATAATCGCCGCTTTCCACAAGATTGCTGCTGAACATCGTGGCGAGATTTCCGCCGATGTTCTTTCCGCGCACGAATTGAGTGCCGCGCAGCAGAACGAATTGAAGGCAACGCTGAAGGGCGTGGCCGGCAAGGACGTGACGATCAACGTCACCGTCGATCCGTCGATCCTCGGCGGTCTTATCGTCAAGATGGGTTCGCGTCAGATCGACACGTCCCTTCGTACCAAACTTTCTTCTCTTAAGCTTGCACTGAAAGAGGTCGGCTGATGGACATCCGCGCCGCGGAAATTTCCGCTATCCTGAAAGAGCAAATCAAGAACTTCGGCAAGGAGGCTGAGGTCTCCGAGGTCGGTCAGGTTCTGTCCGTCGGTGACGGCATTGCTCGCGTCTATGGTCTGGACAATGTTCAGGCTGGTGAAATGGTCGAATTCCCTGGTGGTATTCGCGGCATGGCGCTGAACCTTGAAAGCGACAATGTCGGTGTCGTTATCTTCGGTGCCGACCGTGACATCAAGGAAGGCGACGTCGTCAAGCGTACTGGCGCCATCGTGGATGTGCCGGTTGGTCCAGGTCTGCTCGGCCGTGTTGTCGATGCTCTCGGCAACCCGATTGACGGCAAGGGCCCAATCGTTGCTACCGAGCGTCGCCGCGTCGACGTCAAGGCGCCGGGCATCATTCCGCGTAAGTCGGTTCATGAGCCAATGTCGACCGGCCTCAAGGCTGTTGACGCTCTGATCCCGGTTGGTCGTGGTCAGCGCGAGCTGGTCATCGGCGACCGTCAGACCGGCAAGACCGCCATCATTCTCGACACCTTCCTGAACCAGAAGCCGATCCACGACAACGGCCCGGACAGCGAAAAGCTTTATTGCGTTTACGTTGCTATCGGCCAGAAGCGTTCGACTGTTGCTCAGTTCGTCAAGGTTCTCGAAGAACGCGGCGCTCTCGAATATTCGATCGTTATCGCTGCTACCGCTTCCGATCCGGCCCCCATGCAGTATCTCGCTCCGTTTGCGGGTTGCGCGATGGGCGAATATTTCCGTGACAACGGTCAGCACGCTCTCATCGGTTACGACGATCTGTCGAAGCAGGCTGTTGCTTACCGTCAGATGTCCCTTCTGCTTCGTCGTCCTCCGGGCCGTGAAGCTTATCCGGGCGACGTTTTCTATCTGCACTCCCGTCTTCTCGAACGCGCTGCAAAGCTCAACGACGAAAACGGCGCTGGCTCGCTGACGGCTCTGCCGGTCATCGAAACGCAGGGCAATGACGTTTCGGCCTTCATTCCGACCAACGTGATCTCGATCACCGACGGCCAGATCTTCCTCGAAACCAACCTGTTCTATCAGGGTATCCGTCCGGCTGTTAACGTCGGTCTGTCGGTTTCGCGCGTTGGTTCTTCGGCCCAGATCAAGGCCATGAAGCAGGTTGCCGGTTCGATCAAGGGCGAGCTTGCCCAGTATCGTGAAATGGCCGCTTTCGCACAGTTTGGTTCCGACCTTGATGCCTCGACCCAGCGTTTGCTGAACCGCGGCGCACGTTTGACCGAGCTTCTCAAGCAGCCGCAGTTCTCGCCGTTGAAGACGGAAGAACAGGTTGCCGTGATTTACGCTGGCGTGAATGGCTATCTCGACAAGATCGCCGTTAATCAGGTTGGCAAGTTCGAAGCAGGTCTTCTTTCTTCGCTGCGCACCGAGCACAAGGATGTTCTCGACGCGATCCGCGACGAAAAGGCACTCACCGACAACATCAAAGCAAAGCTCAAGGCAGCGGTCGACGCGTTCGCCAAGTCTTTCGCTTGAATTTTGTGACGGGATGAACGGATGCCTTCACTAAAGGATCTGAGAAACCGTATCGCCTCGGTCAAGGCGACGCAGAAAATCACCAAGGCGATGCAGATGGTCGCCGCGGCGAAGCTGCGCCGTGCCCAGGAAGCTGCGGAGGCCGCACGGCCTTACTCGCAGCGCATGGGTGCCGTTCTCGCGAATATCGCGCAGAATGTCAGCGGCGAAGACGCACCGGCCTTGATGGCCGGTACGGGCAAGGACGACGTGCATCTGCTCGTCGTCTGCACCGCAGAACGTGGCCTTTGCGGCGGTTTCAACTCGCAGATCGCGCGTCTGGCGCGCGATCATACCCGCAAGCTCCTCGCTGAAGGCAAGACGGTCAAGATCATCACGGTTGGCAAGAAGGGCGCAGATATACTGCGTCGCGAATTTGCCTCGCTGATCATCGACCATGTCAATTTGCGCGAAGTCAAGCAGCTCGCTTTTGTGCATGCCGACCAGATCGGCCACAAGGTGATCGAGTTGTTCGAACAAGGCGCATTTGATGTCTGCACCCTGTTCTATTCCGAGTTCAAGTCGGTGATTGCACAGATTCCGACCGCGCAGCAGCTCATTCCGGCTTCGGCCGGCGATGTTGCGCAGGCGGATACTGCAGGCGATGCGATTTATGAGTACGAACCTGATCCTGCGGCGATCCTGAGCACGCTGATCCCGCGCAATATTTCGGTCCAGATTTTCCGCGCACTGCTGGAAAATGTGGCGGGCGAAATGGGCGCGAAGATGAGCGCGATGGACAATGCGACGCGCAATGCGGGCGACATGATCAACAAACTGTCGATCACGTATAACCGTCAGCGTCAGGCTCAGATCACCAAGGAACTGATCGAAATCATTTCGGGCGCGGAAGCGCTCTAGGGTTTACCGCATGATCTTATCCGAGAAGTCTGCAACTTTTCGGGACCATGCTAACGGAAGGTAAGGATCGATGGCAAAAGCAGCGACCCCGAAAACTACCGCCGCGGCCGAAGCGAAGCCAGCAGCGGCCAAGAAGGCTCCAGCCAAGGCTACACCAGCTAAGGCGGCTGCCGCCAAGTCTCCAGCAGCTCCCAAGGCTGCAGCGACCGGCGCAGTTGGCCGTATCACTCAGGTTATCGGCGCTGTTGTCGACGTACAGTTCGAAGACGGTCAGCTCCCGCTGATCCTCAACGCTCTGGAAACCGACAATCTGGGCAACCGTCTGGTTCTCGAAGTTGCGCAGCATCTGGGCGAAAACACTGTTCGCACCATCGCCATGGACTCGACCGAAGGTCTGGTTCGCGGTCACGAAGTGCGCGACACGGGCAACCCGATCATGGTTCCGGTTGGCGAAGAAACGCTCGGCCGTATCATGAACGTTATTGGTGAGCCAGTTGACGAAGCTGGTCCGATCAAGACCACTGCTCGTCGCGCGATTCACCAGGAAGCTCCTGAGTATATCGAACAGTCGACCGAAGCTGAAATCCTCGTAACGGGCATCAAGGTCGTCGACCTTCTCGCTCCTTACGCCAAGGGTGGTAAGATTGGTCTGTTCGGCGGTGCGGGCGTTGGTAAGACCGTTCTCATCATGGAATTGATCAACAACGTCGCTAAGGCGCACGGCGGTTACTCGGTATTCGCAGGCGTTGGTGAACGTACCCGTGAAGGTAACGACCTTTACCACGAAATGATCGAATCGGGCGTTAACAAGCTCGGTGGCGGTGAAGGCTCCAAGGCCGCACTCGTTTACGGTCAGATGAACGAGCCTCCGGGTGCGCGCGCTCGCGTTGCCCTGTCGGGTCTGACGGTTGCTGAAAACTTCCGTGACAAGGGCCAGGACGTTCTGTTCTTCGTGGACAACATCTTCCGCTTCACGCAGGCTGGTTCGGAACTTTCGGCTCTTCTCGGTCGTATTCCTTCCGCTGTGGGTTATCAGCCGACGCTGGCAACCGACATGGGCGCGATGCAGGAACGCATCACCACGACGACCAAGGGTTCGATTACTTCGGTTCAGGCAATTTACGTTCCTGCCGACGATTTGACCGATCCTGCACCGGCAACGTCGTTCGCTCACTTGGACGCGACCACCACGCTGAACCGTTCGATCGCTGAAAAGGGTATTTACCCGGCTGTGGATCCTCTCGAATCCACGTCGCGTATGCTTGATCCGATGATCGTTGGTGAAGAACATTACGCCGTCGCCCGTCAGGTGCAGGCGATCTTGCAGCGCTACAAGGCTCTTCAGGACATCATCGCCATCCTCGGCATGGACGAACTTTCGGAAGACGACAAGCTGACGGTTGCGCGCGCTCGTAAGATCGAACGCTTCCTGTCGCAGCCGTTCTTCGTGGCCGAAGTGTTTACCGGTTCGCCCGGCAAGCTTGTTGCGCTCGAAGACACCATCAAGGGCTTCAAGGGCCTTTGTGCTGGCGATTACGATCATCTTCCGGAGCCGGCCTTCTACATGGTCGGATCGATTGAAGAAGCGATCGAAAAGGCGAAGAAGCTGGCTGCTGAAGCGGCTTGATGAATTGAGTTTCCCGGTGGGCCGCAAGGCCCGCCGTGAAAGCCAATCATTTTGTTTAAGCATGTTTTTTCGAAAACCGGTTTCCACCTTTCGAGATCATGCTTTTGAATTCAAGTGAGAACCATGGCTCAAGCTTTCCAATTCGAACTCGTGTCGCCTGAACGACTCCTGCTTTCTGCGCAGGTGACGGAAGTCGTCATTCCGGGTAGCGAAGGCTATCTGACGGCTCTCGCCGGTCATTCGCCGCTGATGACGACGATCATGCCGGGTGTCGTTTCGGTGAAGCTTGCCGATGGCAAGTCCGACTCCTACGTGGTCTTCGGCGGCTTTGCCGATATCACCCCGCAGGGCTGCACCGTTCTGGCCGAATCGGCGACCCATGTGGACGATATCGACCCGGCAGACATTCAGCGCCGCATCGATCATGCCCGCGAGGCTCTGGACGACGCTTCGTCCAACGAACATCGCACCAAGGCGGAAATCTTCCTGCATCAGTTGATGACGCTGCAGGGAACGATCATGCCTGCCTGATAGGTGGCAGTTTAATGTTTTTCGAGAAAGCGGGCTTTGGCCCGCTTTTTCTTTTTTGAGTGTATCCCGAAACCGGTTCCCACTTTTGGGAGACATGCTCTAGATCACTGGCTTTGCAGTGAATTTGTTCGTTATGCAGTCATATCGGCGCTGAATCCCATCACTCTTGCGTGAGTTCAGGAAGTTCGCTTGAAAATAGTTCGCCAGCGATTTATCCAAATCTGTAATCATTAGTTTACTAATATATAAGGCGGTTGGCATGGATACGGCAGATCTTAAAGCTGAAATGATTGATGCCATGGCGAAGGTTAATCGCAGGCTTCGCACCGTTTTCGACGCGCGTGTGAAAGAGCGCGGACTGACATTGGCCCGGGCGCGCACCTTGCTTGCCTTGATCGAACAGGAAGGCCTCTACCAGAAGGAACTGGCAGAAGCGCTGGAAATCGAGAATGCGACGATGGTTCGCCTGCTTGACGGTCTGGAGCGCCAATCCTTCATCGAGCGGCAGACGGTTCAGGGCGATCGGCGCGCCAAACGGGTGGTGATGACGGCGGAAGGCAAAACTCTGGCCGAACAGGTCGTGAAACTTGCCGGTGATGTTCGCGAGGACCTGCTGGAAGGCGTGAGCGACGAGGAGCTGGGCATTGCGCTCAATGTTCTCCGCAAAATGTCAGCATCGATGAACAAGACCCATTGAGCAGCCATCATTCCCCCGCGATCCAGATAAAGCCGGAGCTCACGCTTCGGCTTTTGTTTTAGCGATCGCATTTTCGTGAGCCGGTGTCCCGAAATCAGACATATCGTGCCATCTTTCGGTCGCAGCCAAGCAGTCCACTGGTAGTGTTATTGACCTTGTAAAATCCTGACGAGGAGCGTTGGAGATGCGTTATTCGTCTCAGGCGGCCATTGGCCTCTGCGCCATTCTTTCCATCGTTTCGGTGCAGGCGAAGGATATGGAGCGTGGAACTCGCCATGCCTATGCACTGGCCGTATATGGCGTCAACACCGATGACGGACTGGTTCTCGATACCGGCCCGTTTGCGGCGACAAGTATCAGAACCAACGAACGGGCGCGCCGGTCATTGCGCGCCCGTTAGAGTGCGTTTCGATCTGATTGGATCAGATCAGCGCTCTAGCTTCTTCTATTTCGAGCATAATCTTATCGATCCTTGTTTCACTCCGGTCGGATTGTGCTCTCAAGCTTGGTGCCCAAGTTTACGGCGCAAGAGTGCGCAGATAGGTCATTAGCTCGCTGGCCGTATCACTGGCCCGCTCTGGTTGGCGGGAAATGATCGCCTCGATGAGTGTTGCATGCGCATTGGCCGAACCGGATATTCCGGTCGACGGCCGAAGGCGAAACCAGAAGCGGCGGCTGTGGGTTTGCAAGGGTGCTGCGATACGGGCGGCATAGGGATTGCTTGCCGCTGCGCCCAGAACAATGTCGAATGCCTTGTCGGCGTTGAGAAACAGTGCCACGTTCTCGGTGGGAATGGCCTGCCGCATGGCTGCAGCGGCAGCTTCAAGCCGTTCATAATCACGCGGGCTGCCGAAACGCGCCGCATCGCGTGCCAGAACCCGCTCGACACCCTCGCGGGCATCCAGCACCTTGATGAAATCCTTTGGGTCAATAGGCGCTATGGCGATGCCCGAACGCGGGCGCACTTCCACGAGGCCTTCCCATGCAAGCCGTTGAATGGCTTCGCGCATCGGCGTGCGACCCATGCCTGTCAGCTCGATGAGCGTACGCTCGTTGACGACAGTGCCAGGTTCCAGTTCCAGCGTGACGATGGAACGTTCCAGAATGCGATAAGCCTGCTCGGCCAGACTTTCGCTGCCCCAGCCGTCCATGGTCGCCAGCGGCACGCTTGCCTGGCTCCGTGTCAACCTGTCTCGAACGCTCGTCTCTTCCATGCCTGTCCATGCCTTGTGGTTACGACGATTGACATAGTTCAATCTTACAGATATATCTCTGATATATCAATACGGTGTGATGTAAACTGGTTGATCCCTAAATCTGCTTATGTGGCTTTTTCAAGCGATGGCGAAGTTTCAGCACAGTGTCATTCCAAAAAATCGATAGACAGAATCGGGGTGACCGGCATTGAAACTATGTTGAGTGCCGATTGCTCGGACCATAGACGCTGTCCGGGTTTTGACCATTCCGGACTGTGGGTAAAATTGAATCCGGTGGGGAGCCGCAAAAGATGAAATCTGATCCGCAGGGTCAGCAGGATGTTCTCATTATCGGTGGCGGTATTGTCGGTGTCGCCGCTGCCGCCTTGCTTGCCGAGGCAGGACGCCAGGTTCTGGTCATAGACAGAAGCGGCATTTGCGAGGAAACCAGCTCAGGCAATGCGGCGGCGCTGGCATTTTCCGATATTCTTCCGCTTGCCTCCAAAGGCGTGATGCGCAAGGTGCCGGGCTGGCTGTTGGATCCGCTTGGTCCATTTACGATCCGCCCCTCTTATTTTCCAAAGATGGTGCCGTGGCTCTATCGCTTCTGGCGTGCAAGCAGTGCAGATGCGCTGGCGAAAACCGCAGTTGCACAGGCCGATATTATGCGTCTTGCAGGCAGCGAGATGATGGCGCTCATCGATCGCGCGGGATTGCGCGACAGGTTGCGTGAGAACGGCAATCTGGAACTCTATGAAAGTGAAGCGGAACTTACCGCCTCGCAGCCGGGCTGGGACGTCCGCGAGAAGGCTGGAATTGCCTATGAACACGTGCGTGGCGATCGGCTTGCCGAATTACAGCCGGGCCTGAGCCCGCGTTTCGTTGCTGGAACGTTTGTTCCCGGCTGGAAGAATGTCAGCGATCCCAAGCTGTTTGGCAAGGCGATCTGGGCCTATGCCGAAAGCAAGGGCGCGCACTTTCTTCAGGCGAAAGTCACGAGTGCAAGACCAGGTAATGGCGGGGCGAGCATTCGCCTTGAGGATGGAACCGAAATCAAGGCGGCACATCTTGTCCTGATGGCGGGCGCGTGGTCTCGCGATCTTGCCAAAGGCTTTGGCGACGCCGTGCCGCTCGATACGGAACGCGGTTACAACACGACACTGCCTGTTGGAAGTTTCGATGTGAAGCGGCAGTTGACATTCCCCGGCCATGGCTTTGTGGTCACACCCATGGAAACCGGGCTGCGAGTGGGTGGCGCCGTGGAATTCGGCGGTCTCGACCTGCCGCCCAATTTTGCACGATCTGAAGCCATGTTAAAGAAGGCTTCCATGTTTCTGCCCGGCCTTCGCACCGAGGGCGGGCGGCAATGGATGGGTTATCGGCCGTCCATGCCCGATTCCGTGCCGGTTATCGGGCGTGCTTCGGCGGGCGGAAACATCTATTATGGCTTCGGCCATGGCCATCTCGGCCTCACGCAATCGGCTGCGACCGGGCGGCTTATCCGCGATCTCATCACGGGGGCCGCGCCTGCAATCGACATTGAACCTTTCAAGCCACAACGTTTTCGGAACTGACCATCATGGCAAGACATTCCTTCTTCTGCGTCGACGGACATACATGCGGCAACCCCGTGCGTCTGGTGGCTGGCGGCGGGCCGAACCTGGAAGGTTCGACCATGATGGAAAAGCGGGCGCATTTTCTGCGCGAATATGACTGGATTCGCACCGGTCTCATGTTCGAGCCGCGCGGCCATGACATGATGTCGGGTTCCATTCTCTATCCGCCGACCCGGCCTGATTGCGATGTCGCCGTGCTTTTCATCGAGACGTCCGGTTGCCTGCCGATGTGCGGCCACGGCACCATCGGAACCGTGACGATGGCGATTGAGCATGGACTGGTGACGCCGAAGACGCCGGGCAAGCTCAATCTCGATACGCCTGCCGGTCTGGTGGCAATCGAATACGAGCAGAACGGACAATATGTCGAGCGCGTTCGTCTTACCAATGTTCCGGCTTTCCTTTATGCCGAAGGGCTTGAAGTCGAATGCCCGGACCTTGGCACCATCAAGGTCGATGTGGCCTATGGCGGCAATTTCTACGCGATTGTCGAGCCGCAAGAAAATTACACGGACATGGAAGATTATTCCGCGCTGCAGTTGATTGGCTGGAGCCCGATCCTGCGTGAGCGGTTGAATGAGAAGTACAAGTTCCAGCATCCGTTGCTGCCCGATATCAATCGTTTGAGCCATATTTTGTGGACCGGAAAGCCAAAACATCCGGAAGCGCATGCCCGCAACGCCGTCTTTTATGGCGACAAGGCGATCGACCGTTCACCGTGTGGAACCGGTACATCTGCGCGCATGGCGCAACTGGCCGCCAAGGGCAAGCTGAAGCCCGGCGACGAGTTTGTGCATGAATCCATTATCGGGTCGCTTTTCCACGGTCGTGTGGAACGTGCGACGGAAGTAGTGGGCACGGACCGCACATTGCCGGCAATTATCCCTTCAATTGCGGGCTGGGCACGCATGACGGGATATAATACGATCTTCATCGACGACCGTGATCCCTTTGCACACGGGTTTACGGTCGCGTAAAGTGGGTACGGCTGGTAATTTTATTACTGGCTCCCAATTTTTTGGCTTTCGAGCCATGCAGAAAATGTGGAATAAGGCGTCCTGGGTAGGAGAAAAAAACATATACAGGACGTTTAGTAGGGGACGTAACTAGTTTGTAGAAGGATAATACCCTTAGTCTTTTGTCTGAGACAAAAGGGGGTTGCATTCCTCTATACAGCCGTTAGGTGTAAATAGCCGGGAATAAAATGAAGCGCACGAAATAAAGATGCGCCAAAAAAGTCCCGGGCGGTAAAATGGGTGGCTTCTCGATGGAATATTTCTTCCAGCAGGTGATCAACGGGCTCGCGCTCGGCTCGATCTATGGCCTGATCGCCATCGGCTACACGATGGTCTATGGCATTATCGGCATGATCAACTTTGCTCATGGCGATGTCTTCATGCTCGGCGCCTTCATGGCGCTGATTGTTTTTCTCATGATCACAACCTTCATTGGGGCATTGCCAATCGCGCTGATGCTTCTTTTGATGATGATCGTCGCCATGTTGCTGACGGGTTTGTGGAGTTGGACGATGGAGCGCGTGGCCTACCGGCCGCTGCGTGGTTCGTTCCGTCTCGCACCGTTGATCACGGCTATCGGCATGTCGATTGCCTTGTCCAACTTCGTCCAGGTGACGCAGGGGCCACGTAACAAGCCGGTGCCTCAACTGCTGAACGGTTCCTACAATATCCTGGGGACCAATGTGACGATTTCTCTGAAGCAGGTTGTGGTCATCGTGGTGACGGCGGTGCTGCTGACGATCTTCTGGTATATCGTCAATCGTACCTCGCTGGGGCGCGCGCAGCGTGCCTGTGAGCAGGATCGCAAGATGGCAGCCCTTCTTGGCATCAATGTCGATCGCGTCATCTCGCTCACCTTCGTGATGGGTGCGATGCTCGCGGCAGTTGCCGGTACGCTCTATCTTTCCTTCTATGGTGTGATTTCCTTTGCCGACGGATTCATCCCTGGCGTCAAGGCGTTCACGGCGGCCGTTCTGGGTGGCATCGGATCGCTCCCCGGGGCTGTGGTCGGTGGTTTGCTCATCGGTCTCATCGAGGCATTGTGGTCAGCGTATTTCTCGATCGACTACAAGGACGTTGCTGCGTTTTCGATCCTCGCCATCGTTCTGATCTTCATGCCGTCCGGCATTCTTGGCCGACCTGAAGTCGAAAAGGTTTAATCATGGCTGCACAGTCGAGTTCACGCCCGGATTCCCTTTTTGGCCGGGCCATTCGTGAAGGGTTCTTCGCCGGTCTTCTGGCACTGGGTCTCTTCTGCCTCATCATCGGTTTCAAGACCGATCAGAACATCAACAACGAACTGGTGCTCGTTCAGCGCTGGGGCACGCTGGCCGTTATGGTCGCACTGGCTGCGGTTGGCCGCTTCCTGTTCGTTGCCTTCGCCCAGCCCTGGCTGGAGGCACGCAAGCTTGCCAAGAGCAAGCAGCCTGCCGCTGCGGTCGAAAGCCCGTCTTTCGTGCGTCGCAACTTCTCGCGCCTTGGCGTTGCCTTCCTCTTTGTCTACCCGATTCTGATCGTTGCCTTCCTCGGCTGGCAGGGATCGCTCAAATGGGTCGACAATTTCGGCGTCCAGATCCTCATCTATGTGATGCTGGCATGGGGCCTCAACATCGTGGTAGGTCTCGCCGGTCTTCTCGATCTGGGTTACGTCGCCTTTTATGCAGTGGGCGCTTATTCCTATGCGCTGCTGTCGGCCTATTTCGGCCTGTCCTTCTGGATGCTGCTGCCAATTGCCGGTATTCTCGCCGCGACCTGGGGTGTTATTCTGGGCTTCCCGGTCCTGCGTCTGCGTGGTGACTATCTCGCCATCGTGACGCTTGCCTTCGGTGAAATCATCCGACTGGTTCTCATCAACTGGACCGATCTCACCCGCGGCACATTCGGCGTTTCCGGCATTGCCAAGGCAACCTTCTTCGGTCTGCCTTTCAATGCCAGCAAGGATGGTTTTGCAGCCCATTTCGGCCTCACCTTCTCGGCGGCGCACTACAAGTTCTTCCTCTATTACGTCATCCTTCTGCTGGCGCTCCTGACGGCCTGGGTCACCATCCGTCTGCGCCGCATGCCGGTTGGCCGCGCATGGGAAGCACTGCGTGAAGATGAAATCGCCTGCCGTTCGCTCGGCATCAACACCACCACGACCAAGCTCACGGCTTTTGCCACGGGGGCGATGTTCGGTGGTTTTGCAGGTTCCTTCTTTGCTGCACGCCAAGGCTTCGTCAGTCCGGAATCCTTCGTGTTCCTCGAATCCGCCGTCATTCTCGCCATCGTCGTTCTGGGCGGCATGGGCTCGCTGGTCGGCATCGCCATTGCTGCGATCGTCATGATCGGCGGCACGGAAATCCTGCGTGAAATGAGCTTCCTGAAAGCCATTTTCGGGCCTGATTTCACACCGGAACTCTATCGTATGCTGATCTTCGGTCTCGCCATGGTCGTCGTCATGGTCTGGAAGCCGCGTGGTTTCGTCGGAAGTCGAGAACCGAGTGCGTTCCTGCATGAGAAGAAGATGGTGTCGGGTGCCTTTACCAAGGAAGGGCACGGCTGATGGCGGAGATAAGCACTATGTCTGGCACTGCGTCTGATAAAGCCGAATTGGGCAACACTGAAAAAGATACCATCCTTCAGGTCGAGCATCTCTCGATGCGTTTTGGCGGTCTCGTCGCCATCAACGATCTGAGCTTCAATGTGAAGCGTGGGGATATCACGGCGATCATCGGCCCGAACGGTGCAGGCAAGACCACGGTCTTCAACTGTATCACCGGCTTCTACAAGCCGACGGGTGGCATGCTGACGATGAACCGGAAAACCGGCGAAAAGTTCCTGCTGGAGCGCCTGCCCGATTTTCGGATCACCAAGCAGGCAAGGGTGGCGCGTACCTTCCAGAACATTCGCCTGTTTTCAGGCCTCACCGTTCTGGAAAATCTGTTGGTCGCGCAGCACAACACGCTGATGCGCTCGTCGGGTTATACGATCCTCGGCCTTCTCGGTCTGCCCGGCTACAAGTCGGCGGCGAAGGACGCGGTTGAAAAGGCGCGTTACTGGCTGGAGAAAATCAACCTGATCGGTCGTGCGGACGATCCGGCGGGTGATCTGCCCTATGGCGATCAGCGTCGTCTGGAAATCGCCCGCGCCATGTGTACCGAGCCGGAAATCCTTTGCCTCGACGAACCGGCTGCCGGCCTCAATCCGCGTGAATCGGCAGAGCTCAACAAGCTCCTGCTCGATATCCGCAAGGAAACCGGCACGTCGATTCTGCTGATCGAACACGACATGTCGGTGGTTATGGAAATCTCCGATCATGTGATCGTGCTGGAATACGGCACCAAGATTTCCGACGGTGCGCCGGAAGAGGTCAAGAACGATCCACGCGTTATCGCCGCCTATCTTGGCGTGGATGACGAAGAGATTGCCGAGCTGATCGAAGAGGCGGACAAGCCCGGTGTTGTCGATCCGGCGCATCTGGTCGCGGCCCAGCTTGCCGAGGAAGCCATTGAGGAAGAAATCGCTGAAGAGAAGGGCGAAGTACCGTCTGAACGCGCTTCCCTGGCAGGTGGTCTGTCGTCGGCACGTGGCGGCAAGGCCGACAATCTGACCCTCATCAAGGGCATTGGCGCGGTCAACGAAAAGAAGCTCCACGAACACGGCATCTATCATTTCGATCAGATCGCCGCCTGGAGCGAAGCGGATATTGTGGAAGCTGAAACCTATCTGGAATTCGATGGGCGCATCGCTCGCGAAGACTGGGTCGGGCAGGCCAGGCAACTCGCCGCCGGTCAGGCGACCGAATTTTCCGAGCGCGTTGAAGCGGGTGATGTTCCGTCAAGCCATAAGACTGCTCCCGTAAAGGCTGGCAAGAGTGGGACCGCCAAGACTGGTGCCTCCAAAAGCGCCAAAGCGCCGACGAAAGCGTCGACAAAAGCTCCGGCCAAGCCCAAGAAGGGAGGCGAATGATGCAGGCTGAAACCATGCAGAAAAAGCAACCGCTTCTCGCCGTCGAAAAGGTCGAGACCTATTACGGCAATATTTGCGCCCTCAAGGGCATCGACCTGACTGTGGACGAGGGGGAGATCGTGGCGCTGATCGGTGCCAATGGCGCCGGCAAGTCGACGCTCATGATGACGATCTTCGGTTCGCCGAAGGCACGTACCGGCCGCATTCTCTTCAACGGCGAGGATATCACATCCATGCCGCCGCACGAGATTGCCAAGCTGCGCATTGCGCAGTCGCCGGAAGGTCGTCGTATCTTTCCGCGCATGACGGTTCTGGAAAATCTCCAGATGGGCGCAAGCCTCGATAATCAGCAATATTTCGAAGAAGACGTAAAGCTGATGTTCGACCTGTTCCCGCGTCTGAAGGAACGCATCAACCAGCGTGGCGGCACGCTTTCGGGCGGCGAACAGCAGATGCTGGCTATCGCCCGCGCGCTGATGGCGCGTCCGAAGCTTTTGCTTCTCGACGAACCGTCGCTGGGTCTTGCGCCGCTGATCGTGAAGCAGATTTTCGAGGCGATCAAGGAACTGAACCGTACACAGGGACTGACGGTGTTTCTCGTCGAGCAGAATGCATTCGGTGCGTTGAAGCTCGCTGACCGTGGCTATGTGATGGTCAACGGCTCGATCACCATGAGCGGCGCTGGCCGCGAATTGCTGGCCGATCCGGAAGTCCGCGCCGCCTATCTCGAAGGCGGAAGGCACTAGAGGGATCCTGTCATGCAATCGTCAGTCTTGTGCTATCTCTTTGATACGACGCATTTCCGGACGCAAAACCGCTTCGCACTTTTGCTGGAAATGCTCTAGGAGGATAAAATGCAGGGTATTCTCTACGAAGAACCGTCGTTCTGGCTGTTTTTCCTCATTACCTGTTTGCTGGGCGGCTGGGCCGCCTGGATGACGGGGCGTGCCTGTGCATCGACGTGGCGCACCTATCCGCAGCTTCTGCTCTATATGATCCCGCTGGGAGCTGCGGTGCGCTTCATCCACTTTGCGCTGTTTGAAGGAACGCTTCTTTCGTTCCACTACTATGTGGTTGATGTGATCGTGCTGATGATCATCGGTACGGTCGGCTTCCGCTTCACCCGCACCAAGCAAATGGTGAGGCAATATAGCTGGCTTTATGAAAAAGCTTCGCCTCTTAGCTGGAAGGCAAAATAATTTTAAAGCTTCGCCGTCATGCGGCGAAGCTTTTTTACAAGATCACGTTGACAGTAGTAAGATTCAACGTAGATATTGCTGAGTAATCAGCAAGAAAATAAGGCGATGCAAAACATCGTTTCGGGGTAAATACAATGATGGGAGTTCCAACAATGAAGAAATCGCTTTTCGCAGGCGTTGCTCTTGCAGCAGTTATGGCTTTCGGGGGCTCGGCTTGGGCTGATGTAGTTCTGGGTATCGGTGCACCTTTGACGGGTCCGAACGCCGTTTACGGTGCGCAGATTCAGAAGGGCGCGGAAGCCGCGATCAAGGAAGTCAACGATGCTGGCGGCATCAATGGCGAGAAAATTTCGATCTCGCTCGGCGATGACGTATCGGATCCGAAGCAGGGCATCTCCGTTGCCAACAAGTTTGCTGCCGACGGCGTGAAGTATGTCATCGGTCACTTCAACTCCGGCGTTTCGATCCCGGCTTCGGAAGTCTATGCCGAAAACGGCATTCTCGAAATCTCGCCTGCTGCGACCAACCCGGTCTACACCGAGCGCCAGCTCTGGAATACGTTCCGCACCTGCGGCCGTGATGACCAGCAGGGCATCGTTGCCGGTCAGTATATCTTCGATCATTTCAAGGACTCGAAGATCGCTGTCATTCACGACAAGACCCCTTATGGTCAGGGCCTTGCCGACGAAACCAAGAAGAAGCTCAACGAACTTGGCACCAAGGAAGCCGTCTATGAAGGCGTAAACGTTGGTGAAAAGGACTTCTCCGCTCTGATCGCCAAGCTCAAGCAGGCTGGCGTGAATGTGGTTTACTGGGGTGGTCTGCATCCGGAAGCCGGTCTCATCATTCGTCAGATGGCCGATCAGGGTCTGAAAGCCCAGTTCATCTCGGGCGATGGCATCGTGTCGAACGAATTGGCATCGATTGCAGGTCCGGCTGTCGAAGGTACGCTGAACACCTTCGGTCCTGATCCGCGCAACAACCCGAACAATGCCGATCTGGTGAAGAAGTTCCGCGATGCCGGTTTCGAGCCGGAAGCCTACACGCTTTATTCCTATGCGGCCGTTCAGTCGCTGGCCCAGGCCGCAAAGGCTGCCGGCAGCAACGATCCGCAGGAAATTGCCAAGGCGCTCAAGGAAAAGGGTCCGTTCAAGACCGTGCTCGGCGACCTCTCCTATGATGAAAAGGGCGATCCGAAGCTTCCTGGCTATGTCATGTACAAGTGGGAAAAGGGTGCCGACGGGAAATTTACTTACATTCAGCAGTAAGTTTCGCTCCTATTCTTTCGCGAATAAAGGAAATGCCCGGCTTCAAGCCGGGCATTTTCGTTTCAACGCTTCCAATCCGCATAAAGTCATGCGAAAAAAGCAGGACTTAGACGAAATCATTACTTTACTTCGATATTCAAAGTGATTGTATCTAGTTCGATGGCTGGATATAGGGCGATTCTCTATGTTTGGTCTCGCGTTCTGGTGGGAGGACCGGTTTCAACGCGGGGTAGTTTCAAGCCCGAATTGCGTTTCTGAGGCTGACGCGGTCTCCCACTCGAATGTCGGCAGGTTTTCGTGCGACAGCTTTAGCGTTGCCGTTCAAACCTGCAAGAATGGCGGTCATCTGATCCAGTCAGGTCACCGCTCCGACAGGCTATTTTGACACGTATACCGAAAATGATTTCAAACTTTCGGGCTGCGTTTTAGTGGGAGCGACTGAAATGAAGAAATCCTTATTCTGCGGTGTTTGCCTTTCCGCACTGGTTGCGATGGGCGGCGTATCCTTTGCCGACATCCAGCTCGGCGTCGGCGCACCGTTGACCGGCAGCCAGGCAGCTTTCGGCGAGCAGATCAAGCGCGGTGTCGAAGCGGCAGTCGCAGAAGCCAATGCCAAGGGCGGCATGAACGGTGAACAGATCACTATCGTTTATGGCGACGACGCTGCCGATCCGAAGCAGGGCATTTCTGTTGCAAACAAGTTCGTGGGCGATGGCGTCCAGTTCGTGATCGGCCACTTCAATTCCGGTGTCAGCATTCCGACTTCGGACATCTACGCTGAAAATGGCGTGTTGATGATCGCGCCGGGCACCACCAACCCGACTTTCACCGAGCGGGAACTGTGGAACACCTTCCGCACCTGCCGTCGTGATGATCAGCAGGGCATCGTTGCCGGCAAATATATGGCTGATAATTACAAGGATGGTAAAGTCGCCATCCTTCACGACAAGACCCCTTACGGTCAGGGCCTTGCCGACGAAACCAAAAAGTCGCTCAACGACAATGGCATGAAGGAAGCGCTCTACGAAGGTGTGAACCAGGGCGACAAGGATTTCTCTGCGCTTATTTCCAAGATGAAAGCCGCTGGCATCACTGCCGTTTATTGGGGCGGTATGCATCCGGAAGCAGGCCTGCTCATCCGTCAGATGGCTGATCAGGGCCTCAAGGCTCAGTTCATTTCGGGCGATGGCATCGTGTCCAACGAACTCGCCTCGATTGCCGGTGATGCTGTCGGAGGCGTCATGAATACCTTCGGTCCGGATCCGCGCGACGACAAGTCGAATGCCGAACTCATCAAGGCATTCCGTGACAAGGGCTTTGAACCGGAGGCCTACACCTTCTACGCTTATGCCGGTGTGCAGTCTCTGGTGAATGCCGCCAATGCTTCTGGCAGCAACGATCCGCAGGAAGTTGCGACTGCGATGAAGGAAAAGGGTCCGTTCAAGACCGTGCTCGGCGACATCTCCTTCGATGCGAAGGGTGATCCGAGCCTTTCGCCTTACGTCATGTTCGAATGGCGCAAGGGTGAAGACGGCAAGTATAATTACTTCCAGAAGTAAAATTGCCTCATATATTAGCATGAAGTGCTGTAAAATTCATCAATCTGCCCGGCGTTTAGCCGGGCATTTTGTTTTTATCTCCCGGTTGCACAGTTTGTTTGCGCTTGTGTCTATTGCAGGTTAAGCAATGGCGCCTTTGTCATAGCAGTTAGGGAGATCTGCCTTGTCTTTCGCCCCAAAGCCTATCCGGAAAATTCTGGTGGCCAACCGATCCGAGATCGCAATCCGCGTATTCCGCGCCGCCAATGAGCTGGGGCTCAAAACGGTGGCCATATGGGCTGAGGAAGACAAACTTTCCCTGCATCGCTTCAAGGCCGATGAAAGCTATCAGGTCGGTCGCGGGCCCCATCTGGATCGCGATCTCGGTCCGATTGAAAGCTATCTTTCCATTGATGAGATTATGCGTGTCGCCAAGCTTTCGGGTGCCGATGCGATCCATCCCGGCTACGGCCTTTTGTCGGAAAGCCCGGAATTCGCCGAAGCCTGTGCAGAAAACGGCATTATCTTCATCGGCCCGAAGCCGGAGACCATGCGCCGTCTTGGCAACAAGGTTGCGGCGCGCAATCTCGCCATCGAAATCGGCGTGCCGGTGGTTCCGGCCACGGACCCGCTTCCTGACGATATGGAGGAAGTGAAGAAGCTTGCGGCAGAAATCGGCTATCCACTGATGCTGAAGGCGAGCTGGGGCGGTGGCGGTCGCGGTATGCGCGCCATCCGCGCCGAGGCTGATCTCGCTCGCGAAGTGACGGAAGCCAAGCGCGAGGCCAAGGCTGCATTCGGCAAGGATGAAGTTTATCTCGAGAAGCTCATTGAACGGGCGCGCCATGTCGAAGTGCAGATATTGGGCGATACCCATGGCAATGCGGTTCATCTTTTCGAGCGTGACTGCTCGATCCAGCGACGCAACCAGAAAGTCGTGGAACGGGCGCCAGCGCCTTATCTCAACGACGGACAGCGTCAGGAGCTTGCGGATTATGGTCTGAAGATCGCCCATGCCACCGACTATATCGGCGCCGGTACCGTCGAGTTTCTGATGGATGCCGATAGCGGCAAGTTCTATTTCATCGAGGTCAACCCGCGCATTCAGGTTGAGCACACGGTTACCGAGCAGGTGACCGGCATCGATATCGTCAAGGCGCAGATCCATATTCTGGAAGGCTTTGCCATCGGGACGCCGGAATCGGGTGTGCCGCGCCAGGAAGATATTCGCCTCAACGGCCATGCGCTTCAGTGCCGTATCACCACGGAAGACCCCGAACAGAACTTCATTCCCGATTACGGACGCATTCAGGCCTATCGCTCGGCATCGGGTTTCGGTATCCGTCTGGATGGTGGCACGGCCTATTCGGGTGCGTTCATCACCCGCTATTACGACCCGCTGCTGGTCAAGGTGACGGCTTCAGGCGCAACGCCTCTGGAAGCCATTCGCCGTATGGACCGCGCCTTGCGTGAATTCCGTATCCGCGGTGTGGCGACGAACCTTACCTTCCTCGAAGCGATCATCAATCATCCGAAGTTTCAGGCTAACGACTATACAACGCGCTTCATCGACACGACGCCGGAACTGTTCGAGCAGGTCAAGCGGCAGGATCGTGCCACCAAGCTTCTGACCTATATCGCCGACGTGACGGTCAATGGCCATCCAGAAACCAAGGGGCGTGCAAAGCCGGCTAAGGATGCGGCCAAGCCGCGTGTGCCGTGGTTCGGCGACAAGCCGATTGTCGATGGCACCAAGCAGCGTCTGGACCAGCTTGGGCCGAAGAAGTTCGCGGAATGGGTGCGCAACGAAAAGCGCGCGCTGATCACCGATACGACCATGCGCGATGGCCATCAGTCGCTTCTGGCGACGCGCATGCGCACATACGACATTGCCCGCATCGCCAATTCTTACGCGCAGGCACTGCCGAACCTGTTTTCGCTGGAATGCTGGGGCGGTGCGACCTTCGACGTTTCGATGCGCTTCCTGACGGAAGATCCCTGGGAGCGTCTGGCGCTGGTGCGTGAAGCTGCGCCGAACCTCCTTCTGCAAATGCTTTTGCGCGGTGCGAACGGTGTCGGCTATAAATCCTATCCCGACAATGTCGTGAAATATTTCGTGCGCGAGGCAGCACGCGGCGGCATTGATCTGTTCCGCGTTTTCGACAGCCTCAACTGGGTCGAGAACATGCGCGTATCGATGGATGCGGTGCTGGAGGAAAACAAGCTCTGCGAAGCGGCTATCTGCTATACCGGCGATATCCTCAATCTGGAACGCGCCAAATATGATCTCAAATATTATGTCGATCTGGCGAAGGAAGTGGAAAAGGCAGGCGCGCATATCATTGCGGTGAAGGATATGGCGGGCTTGCTGAAGCCTGCCGCGGCGCGTGTGCTGTTCAAGGCGTTGCGCGAGGAAACCGATCTGCCGATCCATTTCCATACGCATGATACTTCGGGCATTTCGGCGGCGACCGTGCTTGCTGCGATCGATGCGGGCGTCGATGTGGTCGATGCGGCAATGGATGCGCTGTCCGGCAACACATCGCAGCCTTGCCTCGGTTCCATCGTCGAGGCGCTGCATGGGGCCGAGCGTGATCCGGGGCTTGATCCCGATTCGATCCGCCGCATTTCCTTCTATTGGGAGGCCGTGCGCAATCAGTACGCGGCCTTCGAAAGCGACCTCAAGGGACCGGCTTCCGAAGTTTACTTGCATGAAATGCCGGGCGGTCAGTTCACCAATCTGAAGGAGCAGGCCCGCTCTCTGGGACTGGAAACCCGCTGGCATGAGGTGGCGCAGGCCTATGCCGATGTGAACCGCATGTTCGGCGATATCGTCAAGGTCACGCCATCCTCCAAGGTTGTGGGCGACATGGCACTGATGATGGTCAGTCAGGACCTGACCGTCCATGACGTCGAAAACCCGGCAAAGGATATTGCTTTCCCGGATTCCGTGGTGTCGATGATGCGCGGCGATCTTGGTCAGCCGCCATCAGGATGGCCTAAAGCGTTGCAGAAGAAGATTCTGAAGGGCGACGAGCCGTTCACCGTGCGTCCCGGCGCCTTGCTGGAACCTGCTGATCTCAATGCCGAGCGTGAAGGGTTCGAGGAGACAGTCGATCGCAAGATTTCCGATCAGGAATTCGCTTCGGCGCTGATGTATCCGAAGGTCTTCACCGATTATGCTTCCGCGCAGGAAACCTATGGTCCGACAAGCGTGCTGCCGACGCCGGTCTATTTCTATGGCCTGAAGCCGGAAGAAGAAGTCTTCGTCGATCTGGAACGCGGCAAGACGCTGGTGATCGTCAATCAGGCCATGAGCGAGACTGACGAGAAGGGCATGGTGACGGTGTTCTTCGAGTTGAATGGCCAGCCACGCCGCATCAAGGTGCCGAACCGCGCCAAGGGCGCTTCCGGCGGTGTCCGCCGCAAGGTGGAAGCCGGGAACGACAAACAGGTCGGCGCGCCGATGCCGGGCGTCGTCTCCACGGTTGCCGTTGCAACTGGCCAAAAGGTTTCTCAGGGCGACGTTCTGCTTTCCATCGAAGCGATGAAGATGGAAACCGCTATCCATGCCGAACGCGATGGCACTATCGCGGAAGTGCTGGTGCGCCCCGGCGAGCAGATCGATGCGAAGGATCTTCTGGTCGTCTACTCCGAGTAAAAGTCTGGCATATTCAGGCTCTGGCGGCCTGCAAATGGCGTAGCCAGAATCTGCCAGACTTTAGGGGGCCTACATTCTCTAAAGCTAATGCCGCGCCGCTAAAACGGTGCGGCTTTTGTTTGCGCTTGCAGCGCTCCCAAAATCTGATATGCATGTTTGTGCCGATTTATGCATGATTGTGCATGTTGAAAGAGGTAACAGTGACAGAGCTTCTGCTTCACGAAAGACAGGCGCGCATTCAGGAACTGCTACAACGGTCGGGCCGTGTGCTGGCGGCTGAACTGGCGGAAAGCTTCGGTGTGTCCGAGGATACGATCCGGCGCGATCTGCGCGAGATGGCGGCGGCGGGGCTTTGCAGGCGTGTCTATGGTGGTGCGTTACGCGCGGTGCCTGAACCTTCTCCGCTTGCAGAACGGGATTCCGAGCGACCACTGGCGAAGGCCGCACTGGCTGCCGTCTTGGTAGGACTGGTTGAGCCCGGCATGACGGTGTTTCTGGATGCTTCTTCGGTGAACACGGCGCTGGCGCGGCTTCTGGTCGAACGCGGTGAAGCTCTCACCATCGTCACCAACACGCCGTCCATCGCTGCAAATCTCATGGGATCGCCGGAGATCGAGCTGATCATGATCGGCGGCCCAATCGACCGGCGGGTCAGCGCTGCCGTTGGTGCGCGTGCCCTGCGCGATGCCGAGCTGTTGCGTCCTGATCTTTGCGTTTTGGGTGCGTGCGGTATTGCTGCCGAAATTGGCGTGACGGCGCTGCATCTGGACGATGCGGAATTCAAACGGGTGATTGCCGGACGCAGCCGGGTGGTGGCGCTTGCCATCACGAGCGACAAGCTTGGCACGGTTGCCGCTCATGATGTCGTTCCTCTGGACGATGTCGGTGTCATGGCTGTCGAATATGATGCGGATGAAGCAGCACTTGCGCCCTATGTGGCATCGGGTATGAAGATTTTACGGGCGGCAGCGGACCGCAACTGAGGGATAGATGGAACAGGTTTCCGGACGCGAAGATGCGGCGCCTGCGCGTGCGCCGATTATAACCAAAGAGCGGATTGCCGTTGCACTCCTCTTTCTGATGAACGGCTATATTTTTGGTGGCTGGGCCCCGAAAATCCCGGAATTTGCGGAGCGCCTTGGGCTTGATAGCGCTGGAATGGGACTGATGATCCTCGTCTTTGGCCTTGGTTCCCTGGCCATGATGCCGGTCGCAGGCGCTCTTTCGGCGCATCGCGGTTCGGGTATGGTGGTGCGCATTTTTGCGCTTGCCTTCATTCCGGCTCTGCTGGTCATCGCACTGGTGCCGAATGTGATCACGGCTGTGATCGTGATGTTTTATTTCGGCGGGACCATGGCCGCGATGGACGTGTCGATGAACGCCAATGCGGTGGCGGTCGAAAAGAAGATGCGCCGGGCGATCATGTCATCCTGCCATGCTTTCTGGAGCCTTGGCGGCCTGATCGGCGCTGCCACGGGCGGCTTTCTCATCGCGCAATTCGGGTCGACGGTTCATGCGCTGGTGACGACGATTGTCGCCGCCATCCTGATCGCCGTCGCCTGGCCCTCGATTGTCCCGGACACGGAGCATCATCATCCGAACGGCGAAAAGCAGAAGCTGACCTTGCCGCGCAATCCTCTGCCCTGGCTTGTTGGCGTCATGGCACTGTTCTCCATGGTGCCGGAAGGGGCTATCCTCGATTGGGGCGCCTATCATATGCGTCAGGATCTTGGCGCTTCCGTCACGGTGGCAGGCTTCGGCTTCGCAGCATTTTCGGGTTCTATGGCAATCATGCGTTTTGCAGGCGATCTGGTTCGCGACCGGTTTGGTGCAGTCAAAACTCTGCGCGCCTGCACGATCATTGCTATCATTGGCATGCTGATCGTCGGTTTCGGAAACAGCTCGGCAACCGCGATTATCGGCTTCGCGATCTGCGGGATCGGCATTTCCAACATGGTGCCGATAGCCTTCTCGATGGCTGGCAATATGCCCGGCGTCAATCCGAGTGTCGGCCTGTCGATAGCCACGACGCTTGGCTATTCCGGCATGCTGGTAGCGCCGTCGCTGATCGGCTTTGTCGCCAAGCATAGCGGCTTCGGCGTAGTGTTTCTGGCGCTTCCTGCTCTGCTACTGGTCGTGCTCGCCTTCTCAAGTCTGGCCCGATACGCCGACCATAAGCATTGAACTTTCTTATGACGCGCATCTTATCCGAAAACCGGTTCCCACTTTTCGGGATGCGCTACTCTGCCGTCCAGCCGCCATCGACAGGAATGGCGGCGCCGTTGATCTGCGCTGCCGCATCGCCTGCGAGGAAGGCGGCAACAGCGCCAATCTGTGCGGTGGTGACGAATTCCTTCGTCGGCTGTTTGTCCAGCATCACGTCGCGGATCACGGTTTCGCGGTCCATATGATAGGCTTTCATCTGGTCCGGTATCTGCGCCTCGACAAGCGGCGTCAGCACATAGCCGGGGCAGATGGAGTTGGCGGTGATCTTTGCAGTTGCAAGTTCCAGCGCCAGCGTTTTGGTGAAGCCGACAATGCCGTGCTTGGCAGCCACATATGCCGATTTGAACGGCGATGCCACGAGGCCATGAGCAGATGCGATATTGATAATGCGGCCCCAGCCGCTCTTACGCATATGCGGGATCGCGGCAGCAGAGGTGTGAAAGGCCGATGTCAGGTTGATTGCGATGATGCGGTCCCATTGCTCCGTCGGGAACGCCTCGACCGGAGATACATGCTGGATACCGGCATTGTTGACGAGAATGTCCACGTGGCCGAACTGTTTTACAGTTTCTGCGATGAGCTCGCGGCATTGGTCGGCCTTCGACATATCGGCCGCTATATAGACCACGCTGACACTATGTTCTTGGCTGAGCTTGGCCGCGAGCGCGTGATCCTCGTCACGGTCGGTGAATGAGTTGATCACAACGTTGTGTCCTGCCGCCGCCAGCGCATGGGCTATACCGAGGCCGATCCCGGAATTCGATCCGGTGACGATTGCGGTTTTGCGGGCAGTTGCGTCGGTCATGGGCAGGATCCTCCTTGTCAATCAGGACATAATGAGAGGGCGACATTGCGTCGGCAAGCGATTATATAAAGCGAAAGCCGGATATACGCAGACCCAGATAAATGCGGGCGTTGACATTCGCGTCGCGCTGCGCCACCTGAAAACAGGTACAGTTAAGAACAGAGCAAAATGTCTTCCGAGACCGTCAGCTATTTTTCGCATCCATTTCCTCGCCGCCAATCGGTTGGCGTCAGTGTCGGCGGCGTTATCGTCGGCGGCAGTGCGCCCGTTGTCGTGCAGTCAATGACCAATACGGACACGGCGGACGTGGATTCCACGGTCGCGCAGGTGGCGGCTTTACACCGCGCCGGTTCGGAAATCGTGCGCATCACGGTGGATCGCGATGAATCGGCTGCGGCTGTGCCGAAAATCCGCGAACGGCTGGAGCGTCTGGGGCATGATGTGCCGCTGGTCGGCGACTTCCATTATATCGGGCACAAGCTGCTGGCCGATCATCCGGCCTGTGCGGAAGCACTTGCAAAATATCGCATCAATCCGGGCAATGTCGGTTTTAAGGACAAGAAGGACAAGCAGTTCGCTGATATCGTCGAAATGGCGATCCGCTACGACAAGCCTGTCCGTATCGGCGTGAATTGGGGATCGCTCGATCAGGAATTGCTGACCACGCTGATGGATCGCAATCAGGACGCTGGCGCGCCATTGAGCGCACAGGAAGTCATGCGCGAGGCCATCGTGCAGTCGGCGCTGATTTCCGCCAATCTTGCCGAAGAGATCGGCCTTGGTCGCGACAAGATCATTCTGTCGGCCAAGGTCAGCCAGGTGCAGGATCTGATCGCCGTCTACACCATGCTGGCGCAGCGTTCCAATCATGCGCTGCATCTGGGCCTCACTGAAGCTGGCATGGGCACCAAGGGCATCGTCGCTTCGTCGGCGGCCATGGGCATTCTGCTGCAGCAGGGCATTGGCGACACGATCCGCATTTCGCTGACCCCGGAACCTGGCGGTGATCGCACCCGCGAAGTGCAGGTATCGCAGGAATTGCTCCAGACCATGGGCTTCCGACAGTTCATCCCTATCGTTGCGGCGTGCCCCGGTTGCGGACGCACGACGTCGACCGTGTTCCAGGAACTGGCGCAGACCATTCAGGACGATATTCGTCGCAATATGCCAGTCTGGCGCGAGAAATATCCCGGCGTGGAAGCGCTTTCGGTGGCCGTGATGGGCTGCATCGTCAACGGTCCGGGCGAATCGAAGCATGCCGATATCGGTATCTCGCTTCCCGGTACGGGCGAAACGCCGTCCGCACCGGTCTTTGTCGATGGCAAGAAGGTCACGACGCTGCGTGGTCCTGCCATTGCCGAGGAGTTCCAGAAGATGGTTGCCGATTACATCGAGAACCGTTTTGGACTCGATAAGAAGATTGCTGCCGGACAGAACTAAGCAGGCAACGTCACTGCTCGGGTTGCGGTCTCGGGTGTCGCCTTCAGCGTCGCTGCCCAGTAGACGAGCGTGACAAGGCTGATGCCTGCGCCAAGCAGGCACACGCCATTCCAGCCCGCATGGGCATAGACCCAGGTTGAAAGTGCTGAACCGCTTGCGCTGCCGATAGAATAGAAAACCATATAGGCGGCGGTGAGCCGGTTCTGCGCGTCCGGGCGCACACGATAGATCATAGCCTGATTGGTGACGTGGATGGCCTGAAGGCCAAAGTCGATAATCAGCACACCTGCGATCAGCCAGAGCAGCGAGTGTCCGAGCAGGGCTATCGGGCCCCATGAGAAGAACATCAACAACAAGGCGAAGCCTGTCATGCGCTGGGCATTACCGCGATCCGCCACGCTCCCGGCACGCGACGCAGCAAGCGCTCCGGCAGCACCGGCCAGTCCGAACAGACCGATCTGGGCATGGCTCAGTTCGAAGGGTGGTGCGCTGAGCGGCATGACCATTGGCGCGAGCAAAGTGGTGATATTGGCGAAGATCAGCATGGCGATGATGGCGCGAATGCGCAGCACCGGCTCGGAGCGAAACAGCGTCACGAGCGACAAAATGAGTGCCGCATAGCTGACGCTCGTCTGCTGTCGTTTCTGGTTGGGGAGGCTGCGCCAGAGCAGGAGCGCGATCAAAAATGTAAGAATGGCGGAAACGAAATAGACGCTGCGCCAGCCGGCAATGTCGGTGAGGGCGCCTGCTATCGCGCGTGCCAGCAATATGCCGAGCACGATACCGCTGGTTACGATGCCGACCACATGGCCGCGTCGTGCGGGTTCTGCGAGGCTCGCTGCATAGGCAACAAGCGCCTGTGTGACGACGGCGAGCAGGCCCATAAAAGCCATGGCGACCAGAAGCACGGTGGCATTGGCCGCAAAACCGATTGCGATCAGGGACAGGACCGACAGAAGAAAATGCGTGATGATGAGTTTGCGTCGGTTGAACAGATCGCCGAGCGGGACCAGGAAAATCAGGCCGAGAGCATAGCCGATCTGGCTGGCGGCGACGATGAGGCCTGCAGTTGATCGCTTGAGGCCAAGATCGTCGGCCATCACATCGAGTAGCGGATGAGCGAAGTAGACATTGGCTACCGCTAGTCCGCTTGCAGCCGCAAACAGAAAAAGAGTGGCCGAAGAAAGCAAAGGGCGTGCATCAGGGTTCGCGGACAGCGTTGCTGCCGCGTCGGTTGAAGTTTGCATGATGGACTCCTAAAATGGTTTTAAAATGAAACCATTTTGCTTGTAGTGCAAAAGGTTTTATATTGCAACCAGATTGCAATCGATGGAGTGAACATGGTTCGGAAGAAAAGCATGAAGGGCGATTATTGCCCGAGTGCGCGGGCGCTTGATGTAATTGGCGACTGGTGGTCGCTGCTGATCGTGCGCGAGGCTTTTGACGGCGTGACGCGCTTCAGCGCCTTTCAGAAGAATCTGGGAATTGCCCGCAATATTCTCTCGGAACGTCTGCGCAAGCTGACGGGCGAAGGGATCATGGAATCTGTGCCCGATCCCAATGGCGGTGCACATCAGGAGTATCGGCTGACGGCAAAAGGGCGCGATCTGCTGCCTGTCATCGTGTCCCTCCGGCAATGGGGCGAAAAGCACCTCTTTGCGCCGGGTGAGACGCATTCACGCCTTGTCGACAGCGCTTCAGGCGAGGACGTGGCCGCGCTTGATGTGCGTGCTCAGGATGGGCGTATGCTTTCCGCCGATGATGTGGTCATCATCAAGATACGCGAGGACGATCTCTAAATAGTTGTTTTACGCATTATCCTGCGCAAGACCGCTTCGCACTTTTGCTGGAAATGCTCTAGCTCTGGCGCTCGGCGATGAAGCGGGCCGCCTGCTTCAGAATATCCGCATCCTTACCGAAAGGCACCAGGAGGCTTTCCGCTTGGGCAACCAGTCCAGACAGTTGCTTGCGCGTCCAGTCGATGCCGTGCAGTGAAACCAGCGTAGCTTTTCCGGCGGCTGCATCCTTGCCGGTGGCCTTGCCCATCGCCTCAGCGTCGGCGGTTACGTCCAGAAGATCGTCGGCCAGTTGGAAGGCAAGGCCGATGGCGGAACCGAATTCGGCCATACGTTCGCGGTCCTCACTGGAGGCATTGGCGATGATGGCCCCTGCCTCGCAGGCAAAGCGGATCAGCGCGCCCGTCTTCATCGCCTGCAGCGTGATGATACCGGCTTCGTCGGGCTTGCTGGTTTCGGCCATCAGATCGAGCGCCTGTCCGCCCACCATACCTCCGAGGCCGGATGCGCGGGCAAGCGCTGAAACGAGCTGCACGCGAATTGCTGCATCGAGATCGGTTTCATCGGATGAGATGATGTCGAAAGCATAGGTCAGAAGGCCGTCACCAGCCAGAATGGCGGCGGCTTCATCGAATGCCTTGTGCACTGTTGGCTGGCCGCGCCGCAGATCATCGTCGTCCATAGCTGGCAGATCGTCATGGACAAGCGAATAGCAGTGAATGCATTCGAGAGCGGCAGCAACACGCAGAACAGCGTCGCCACCTTTGCCGAACAAAGCGGCACTTTCGACAACGAGAAAAGGCCGGAGGCGCTTGCCACCGTTCAGGACACCGTGCCGCATGGCGGCGAGCAGCCGTTCCGGGCGGGCGATTTCTCCTGTCCGCAGACGCTGATCCAGAAGGCCCGTCAGTGCTATTTCCACTTCCATGGCACGATGGTTGAGAATGGCGGTGAAATCGGTCGACAGCTTTTCCATGGCAAAGGGGATGGACGAAAGCGCTGAATTGGTCAACTGGCCATAACGATCAGCACAGGCTTTTTCATTTGACCGTCACGAAACGGCACGTTTCGACTTGTTTCCCCGGTTGGATTATGGATTCCGGTTCAAACTTATTAAGGAATGGTTTATGTCGCTTAGGGGAAGGTAGCAGGCGGTGGCAGTGGCAAAAATCATCATCAAGAGCAAAGGTGGGCGCAATTATCTGGCAGATCCCGTTTGGGGTGCCCGGATTGCTCTCGCGCTCAAGATTCTGGTGATTCTGGCTGTACTGCCGATTTTCCTGCTTCTCGTTTATTCCGTGCCCTTCGTCCGCCCGATCTCGACCTTGATGGTCAAGGACTATGTTCTGTTGCAGGGCGTGGACCGCAGATGGGTCAGTATCGACGATATCGCACCGGTTCTCGTCAATTCGGTGATGATGGCCGAGGATGGCCAGTTCTGTAGCCACGGCGGAGTGGATTGGCATCAGCTAGGGCTGGTTCTGGATGATGCGGGCGAAGGAGGCCCGAGCCGCGGAGCTTCCACGATCACGATGCAGACAGTGAAGAACCTCTTCCTCTGGAATGGGCGCTCCTATGTCCGAAAAGGGCTCGAATTTCCGCTGGCGCTGGCTGCTGACGGTATTCTTTCCAAAAGGCGCATAATGGAGATCTATCTCAATATCGCAGAGTGGGGGCCAGGCATTTATGGTATTGAGGCCGCAGCCCAGCATTATTTCAAGCGTCCGGCCGCTAAACTCACCGCCCAGCAATCCGCGTTGCTTGCCGTCACGTTGCCAAACCCCGCACTTCGCAATCCTGCCAAGCCGACACGCAATATGCAGCGCATCGCGCGGATCGTCGCCGGACGTGCTGCAAGGGCGGGGCCCTATGTGGTTTGCGTGCAATAAATACGCGTTACGAAAAAAAGATCAGACTCCGACTGGTCAAAGCCAGCGAGAGCGTGTATAGGCACGTGACTTTCCGGAATTTTGTCCGCTGTGACAGGCTCCACAGGGGCCGTGCCGGACGTTTATTGACCGATCAGTGGAGCTGGATCCATGGCAGTACCTAAAAGAAAAACGTCTCCGTCCAAGCGCGGTATGCGCCGTTCGGCTGACGCTCTGAAGGCCCCGACCTATGTCGAGGACAAGAATTCGGGCGAACTTCGTCGTCCGCATCATATCGATCTGAAGAGCGGTATGTATCGCGGCCGTCAGGTCCTCGAAGCTAAGGAATAAGTCTGACGCTGCATTGCAGCCGAAAGATGGCTTTCAAAAACGCCGTTTCCGGTTTCCGGAAGCGGCGTTTTCTTTTGTGTGGTCGCTGGCCAAGGCGCATGAAAAAAGGCCGCATAAAGCGGCCTTGATCGTGAGCTTATTTCAAAAATCAGCCTGCGTCAGATGCAAATCCTGCGCCTTCGATACCGGCGATGGCTGCAATTTCGTCATTGTCCGATGTGTCGCCTGAAATGCCGACCGCACCGAGGATTTCGCCGCCTGCATCCTTGATCAGAACGCCGCCCGGCACCGGCACGACCTTGCCGCCCGATACGCCCGACAGTCCTTCGAGGAAGTGCGGACGGTCCTTGGCCTGATTGTGCAGCCAGCGCGAGCCCGTTCCGACGGCGAGTGCGCCGAAAGCCTTGCCCGAGGCGATCTCGAAGCGAAGGATCGAGGTTCCGTCCTGCCGCTGAAACGCCTTCAGATTTCCGCCTGCGTCGAAGACGGAGACAGCCAGCGGCTTCAGTTTCAGTTCGCCCGCCTTGGCAAAAGCACCGGCAATGATCGTATTGGCTTGTTCGAGCGTCAGTGAAAGCATGGATATCTCCTATATATAGCTAAATGTAATTTAGCGATCATGGTCGGCGATGCACGCTCCAATGGTGCTCGTCACGGGAAAAACACTTTATCGATTTTCATGAAGACGGTTGCTGACGCACAGCAAAGCTTGCCAAGGCCTGAATTTTGGTCTTTCTGTTGCGCAACATTTCAAGGAGGAAAGAATGTCCGACCCGAAAGCCATCGTCATTGCCAGCGCGGCCCGCACCGCAGTCGGCGCTTTCAACGGTGCATTTGCCAATGTCCCAGCGCATGAACTGGGCGCTACGGTCATCAAAGGTGCGTTGGAACGTGCCGGTGTCGCTGCGACGGATGTAGATGAGGTCATTCTTGGACAGGTGCTGACCGCAGGCGAGGGACAGAACCCCGCGCGGCAGGCCGCGATGGATGCCGGTTGCCCCAAGGAGACGACTGCGTTTTCCATCAACCAACTGTGCGGTTCCGGTTTGCGGGCGGTTGCGCTCGGCATGCAGCAGATACTTTCCGGCGACGCCAAGATCATCGTGGCGGGCGGACAGGAATCCATGTCCATGGCGCCGCATTGCGCCCATTTGCGGTCAGGCGTGAAGATGGGCGACTTCAAGATGGTCGATACCATGCTGAAGGACGGTCTGATCGATGCCTTTAATGGTTACCACATGGGCATCACTGCTGAAAATATTGCCCGCCAGTGGCAATTGACCCGCGGCGATCAGGATGAGTTCGCACTGGCCTCGCAGCAGAAGGCAGAGGCGGCACAGAGTGCCGGCAGATTTGAGGATGAAATCGTTCCCTTCACCGTGAAGGGCCGCAAGGGTGATATCGTTGTTTCGGCTGATGAATATATCCGTCCCGGCACGACGATGGAGGCTTTGGCAAAGCTGAGGCCGGCCTTCGACAAGGAAGGTACGGTCACCGCTGGCAATGCGTCCGGCATCAATGACGGAGCGGCGGCGGTTGTGCTCATGGATGCGGATGAAGCCGCCCAACGCGGTGTGAAGCCGCTTGGGCGCATCGTTTCCTGGGCAACGGCTGGCGTCGATCCCTCGATCATGGGCACAGGCCCGATTCCGGCAACGAAGAAGGCGCTGGAAAAGGCAGGCTGGAGCGTCGGCGATCTTGATCTTGTCGAAGCCAATGAAGCCTTTGCTGCGCAGTCTTGTGCTGTCGTGCGCGATCTCGGTCTCGATGCGGATATCGTCAATGTGAATGGCGGCGCGATCGCTATCGGTCACCCTATCGGCGCATCGGGTGCGCGTGTTCTGACCACGCTGCTTTATGAAATGAAGCGCCGTGATGCCAAGCGCGGCCTGGCGACGTTGTGCATCGGCGGTGGCATGGGCGTCGCTTTGTGTGTCGAGCGCGACTGATACTTCCATAACAAGCCTTGAGGCGGGTGGAGAAATAAGCTCCGTCCGCCTTTTTGTTTCCGCAATGAGACGCTTGAAATCACCGTCGTCGGCGTGATGAAATTGCCGGAAAAGTTAACGCGAAGCTGGTGACAGGGCCGTCCAAGTCGGTTCGGGTTTGCTTTTCTATGGCGTGCCAAGGTCACTGACTACCAGATGTGGTGAGAACAAATGGAGAAAATTTGCAGATCGCCGATTCGTCGCCGATTCGTTCCGGCTTTGGCCTGAAGGTTAATGGAAATTGGATTTTCATCGATTTCGACGTGACCGAACCATCAGTAATCATTAAGACTTTCTGAAGAATCCCGTTGCCGTTGAAACAGCCCGTTGACAGGTTTTTCCAAAAGTTAACAGCCTTGTCGTTTCGCGTCAGAAGAATACAGAAAAGCGGACCGTCCGATTCATTATATGGTGGGTTTTTGTGTTACGATCACTATATGTTGCCGTGAACAAAAGGCGAAGACTTCGGAGTCAGCGATTCGTCGCCGATTCGTTCCAGAGTCGTTCCAATTGTTAATCGACACGTTATTGACTGGCTGCATATCGGTCGTCGAAACATTGGCAACTCGTCCATACTTGAAACTTAACAGGAGCGCTTTCGGTGCAGGTCGTATAGTGCTATCGCAAGAACCAGCATCCAGCCCGTGACGGGCGCTTGTACCGGGAACCCGATTATTGGCATGAACCAACTCCCTGCCCATGATTTGCCGCTGACCTTGAGTGGCCGCGACGTGACTGCGGTGCTGGGGCCGACCAATACCGGCAAAACCCATCTGGCCATCGAACGTATGTTGTCGCATGGAAGCGGCATGATCGGCCTACCGCTGCGCCTCCTGGCGCGCGAGGTCTATAGTCGCGTCGTGGAACGGGTGGGGGCGGCTAATGTCGCGCTGGTGACGGGGGAAGAAAAGATCGTGCCGCCCGGTGCGCGCTATTCCGTCTGCACGGTCGAGGCCATGCCGCGCCGCACCGACGCGGCTTTCGTGGCAATCGATGAAGTGCAATTGGCTGGCGATCTTGAGCGCGGTCATATTTTCACCGACCGCATCCTGCATTTGCGCGGGCGCCAGGAAACGCTCCTGCTCGGCGCCGCCACCATGCGCACTATTCTGGAAAAGCTCTTGCGCGGCATAAATGTGGTGACGCGTCCGCGTCTGTCGCATCTGGCCTATGCCGGTTCGAAGAAGAGCACGCGCCTGCCGAATCGTTCGGCCATTGTCGCTTTTTCAGCGGATGAAGTTTATGCGATTGCCGAACTGATCCGCCGCCAGCGCGGCGGTGCTGCCGTCGTGATGGGAGCGCTCAGCCCGCGGACGCGCAATGCGCAGGTCGAGCTTTACCAGTCGGGCGATGTCGATTTTCTGGTGGCGACCGATGCCATCGGCATGGGACTCAATCTCGATGTCGATCATGTCGCGTTCGCGCAGAACCGCAAATTTGACGGTTATCAGTTCCGTGATCTGACGCCCGCCGAAGTGGGACAGATCGCTGGACGCGCCGGTCGACATCTGCGTGACGGCACGTTCGGTGTAACCGGCCAGGTGCGTCCGTTCGACGAAGAACTGGTCGAGCGGGTGGAAGCGCATAATTTCGATCCGGTGAAAGTTCTGCAATGGCGTACTGCCCGTTTCGACTTTTCATCGCTCGAATCCTTGCGATTTTCTCTGGAGACACCCGCGCCGGTCGAAGGGTTGGCCAAAGCTTTGCCAGCCGTCGATCAACAAGCGCTTGAAAATTTGTCGAAAGACGACGAGATTGTGCGGCTCGCAAAGACACCGGCACGGATCGAGCTCTTGTGGGACGCCTGCGCGCTGCCCGACTATCGCAAGATCGCGCCGGCGCAGCATGCCGATATCATTGCAACCATCTATCAGGATCTTGTCCGCCGAGGGAGCGTCGATGAAGATTATATGAGCGAACAACTGCGCCGCGCCGATAGCACAGAGGGGGAAATCGATACCCTGTCGCATCGTGTGGCGCAAATTCGAACCTGGACTTTCGTGTCGCACAGGCCGGGATGGCTTGCCGATCCGACACACTGGCAGGAAAAGACGCGCGAAATTGAGGACAGATTGTCCGACGCGCTGCATGAAAGGTTGACGAAACGCTTTGTAGACCGCAGGACAAGCGTGCTTATGAGGCGCCTGAGAGAGAATGCCATGCTTGAAGCAGAAATCAGCCCGGCCGGAGACGTGATTGTCGAAGGCCATAATGTCGGGCAACTGGAAGGATTCCGTTTTACCGCTGACGTTCAGGCCGAGGGGCCGGACGCCAAGGCGGTGAAGTCGGCTGCACAAAAGGCGCTGGCCGCCGAGTTTGAACGTCGCGCGGAGCGCTTTGCTGCTGCGCCGAATGGCGATTTCGCGCTCGGCTCGGACGGCGTTATGCGCTGGGTTGGCTCAACGGTCGCAACGCTGGTTGCGGGCGATGAGCTGCTGAAGCCGCGTGCGGTGATCCTGGCCGACGAACAGCTTACCGGAGCGGCGCGCGACAAAGTTGCCGCGCGCATCGAACGTTTCGTAGCTCATCATATCGAAACCATTTTGAAGCCGCTCACCGATCTGGCTGCCGCCGATGCCCTGACGGGCATGACGCGCGGTCTTGCATTCCAGATCGTTGAGAATCTTGGCATTCTTCCGCGCCGCGATGTGGCAGAGGAAGTGCGTGGCCTCGATCAGGATTCGCGCGCGGCGCTTCGCCGTCTCGGTGTGCGTTTCGGTGCCTATCATGTCTTCATGCCCATGTTGCTGAAGCCAGCTCCGGCCGGCCTCATTACGCTGCTCTGGGCCTTGAAGAATGATGGCCGCGAACGCGCCGGTTATGGCGATGTCGTGAATGTGCTGGCTGCGGGCCGTACCTCGGTCGTGGTCGATCCGGCTTTCGATCCGATGTTCTACCGTCTGGCAGGTTATCGTGTGCTGGGCCGTCGCGCCGTGCGTATCGATATTCTGGAACGTCTTGCCGACCTCATTCGCCCGGCACTTGCCTGGCGTCCGGGGTCGGGCACTCGTCCAGATGGCGCTTATGATGGCGGACGCTTCATTGTTACACCGGCCATGATGTCCATTCTCGGTGCGACCACCGATGATATGGAAGAGATCCTGAAGAGCCTTGGCTATCGTCACGAGGCCATGGACGCGGCTGCCGTAGCAGGGAAGCTTGCCGAACTCGATGCCTTTGCAGCGGAAGCTGCAGCCAAGGAAACGGGTGTTTCACCGGTCGCAGAAGCTGAAAAGCCTGCTGTGCCAGCGGCTGAACCTGTACCGGCACCGGTTGTTGCAGCCGAGGCAGAAACCGAAGCCAAGGTGGAAGAAGCCGCTGCTGCAGCCGCGGAAGCCACCCAGCCGGATGAAACGGCAGAAGCGGTGGCTGAAGAGCCAAAGCCTGTTCTTCTGTGGCGTCAGGGTCGTTTCGAAGGCCGCAACCGCAATCAGGATCAGAACCGTCAGCGTCAAAATCGTGGCAATCAGAATCGCGGTCATCAGAACCGTGATCAGGGTGGCGAGGCACGCAAGTCCGAAGGCGGCGCAGACCAGCAGGCGCGTAACGATCGCGGCGGCAAGCGCTTCGACAAGCAAAAGCGTCACGACGGCGAAGGCAAGCGCGAAGGTTCCAAGGGTGACTTCCGTGGTGGCAATCAGCGTCAGCAGAAGCGCGATCATGGCCATCAGGGCGGCAAACGGGTGGAGCAGGAACGTCCTGCGCGTATCGATCCCGATTCGCCTTTTGCCAAGCTTCTTGCTCTGAAAGAGCAGATGAAGAAGTAAGATGACTGCAGAAACGGGCGCAAGACAGCGAATCGACAAGTGGCTGTTCTTCGCGCGCGTGGTCAAATCAAGATCGCTGGCGGCGAAACTCGCCGTTGGCGGCAAAGTCCGGGTCAACCGTGACAAGATCGACCAGGCCGCTCATCAGGTGAAGGTCGGCGATGTACTGACCATTACGCTCGACCGGCGCATCCTCGTTTACAAGATACTTGCTCCGGGTGAACGTCGCGGCCCGGCGCCTGAAGCACAGCTTCTTTATGAAGATCTTACGCCGCCACCGGCATCAGCGACTGCGATGGCACCAGTGGCCGCAACGCCGCAGCGCGAGAGCGGGGCAGGGCGCCCGACCAAGAAAGAACGTCGCGAAACGGATCGCTTACGCGGAAACTAGAGTGTATCTCCCGTATGTGGGAATGGTCTGCGTGGCGAGATGTCCTGCAATGACAGTTCCGGCTGTTGCTGTGATTCCACTAAATTGGGATCAGCTCCAGTCTGGACGTGTTGCCGCAGGTAACTTACGGCGGTGATAGAAATTGCGTATCAAACCGTTCTGGCGAAAGCCTTTTCCACGCGAAACCCCTCAAACGAAATGCTGTTTCAGATGTGCGCGACTTCGTGACATTGCGGCGTTTGTACCCTTGTCATGACAGGATAAAATCGTTACCTCACGCATTGTCATAGAAAGGCATGGGGTCATAAAAGGGCACGGGCTGAGACCCGCACCATTTCCGTGCACAGTGACTTCGTGGCGAGATATTCCAAAGTCCTGAGCCAATTGTCGGCTTGCCGGAGTATCGGCGCAAAGCTGTAGGATAGATAAGCTGCCTATTCAGGAATTCGGGCGGCAACAGGAGTTCGACGATGACGTATGTCGTGACCGATAATTGCATTCGCTGCAAATATACGGACTGCGTCGAGGTCTGTCCGGTCGATTGCTTCTACGAAGGCGAAAACATGCTCGTCATTAATCCCGACGAATGCATCGACTGTGGCGTATGTGAACCGGAATGCCCTGCCGAGGCTATCAGTCCCGACACTGAGCCGGGCCTCGACAAGTGGCTGGAACTGAACACCGAATATGCGGCAAAATGGCCCAATATTACTGCCAAGAAGGACGCCCTGCCGGAAGCCAAGGAAATGGACGGCGTTGCTGGAAAGCTGGATAAGTATTTCTCCGCAGAACCAGGTAGCGGCGACTAATGCCGGATCGGCGTTGCAGGAAGTGCTGTCAGGCTGCTATGCTATAGAGACGATATTGTAAGTATGTCCTTGTTCCACAAGACTTAGCGCGTCAGGAACATGCAAGTTCGGCCTGTTAAAACTGTCAGGTTGTCGAACATTGTAGAATTGCAGGGGTTATCACTTGCTTTTTCTGCAATGCAGGGACAGAAGACGAATGAAATCACGGGAAAACGCCTATCTTTTAGGCGTGTTGAGTTGCCAGATGCGACATATTTGGCAATTTGTTGATTCTTTCGCGAAATTGTGTTAGGTTGCTTCCATAATTTCGGTGACTGGACGTCAATTCGTGGCGCTATGCGTTAATCTCTGAAAGGGCTGATCTTTAGTACCGGGCTGAATGGCACCGGGGAAGATGATTGCGATCTGGCGTCGTCCCCCTCACCGTACACCCGGTCGATTAGATTTGTCGTCAGATACGTTTTCAGTTCCAAGCCGACAACCAACTTCCGTGCTTCATTCCTCCGGAGCGCGGTCGAACATCATGTGTCAACCGGCGGGTCGCGCCGGGCACAACAGGGAGTAATGAAGCGTATGTCATCCCAGCAGAAAAAGTCTCCAGTAGCGCGTGGCGGTTTCAAGGCCGGTGAGGCCATCGTATATCCGGCTCATGGTGTCGGCCAGATCGTCACCATCGAAGAGCAGGAAGTGGCAGGTCACAAGCTCGAGCTTTTCGTGATCGATTTCGAAAAAGACAAGATGCGCCTGAAGGTGCCGGTCGCCAAAGCCGCTACCATCGGTATGCGCAAGCTGTCGGAGACCGACTATGTTGAGCGCGCCTTGAAGGTCGTACAGGGCCGCGCACGTGTAAAGCGCACCATGTGGTCACGCCGCGCCCAGGAATATGATGCAAAGATCAATTCCGGCGATCTGATCTCGATCTCGGAAGTCGTTCGCGATCTTTTCCGTGCTGAGAACCAGCCGGAACAATCCTATTCCGAGCGTCAGCTCTATGAAGCTGCCCTTGATCGTATGGCACGTGAGATCGCTGCCGTGAACAAGCTTTCTGAAACCGAAGCTGTTCGTCTGATCGAAGCAAACCTTGCCAAGGGACCGAAGCGTGGCAAGGCCGACGCTGAAGCTGACCTCGACGATGATGAAGTAGAAGCTGCATAAGCCTACTTCTCTTTCTTTCAAAAAGGCCCGGTTTTAGCCGGGCTTTTTTTGTTTTTCTCTTCGCCGGGAGTTGAGCGCATACCCTCCTTGTGAATAGGGAAATATTACTTGGTTAAAATTTTATTGAATTTTGCAATCAATCATTAACCTCTCCAGTCATCTTTCTGCATTGTCAGAGATTTATCCTGGGTTGGAGGGAACCTGATGGCACCTGACGCGTTCTTTCAGACACCAGTTCGTAAACGGGTTTGTTTTGCGGCGTAATCGTATTGGCCAAAGAATAGGCCTGGCGGGGAGTTTTGGACGAATTCGCTAGTTCGTCCAAGGGGTCTTTGTGGGACTGGCATATCCTTCCACTGAACGCCTGTCGGGCGTGAGTTCAGAACAGGAGAACCAGATGAAGCAGTCATCCATGAGCAGTTCTTCCGCAGTTCCAGCCAATCGCATGCCTATGGTTGCGCGTAGCCTCCCAGCCGCAGCCGCTTCTTCTCAGTCAATGATCCGTAGCGCAATGTCGGCTCCCTATCTGGAGCGCGAAGAGGAACGAGCCCTCGCCATTCGCTGGAAGGAACTGAAAGATCAGGAAGCACTTCACCGCATCACATCCGCCCATATGCGTCTCGTCATTTCGATGGCCGGGCGCTTCCGCAAGTTCAAGCTGCCGATGAACGATCTCATCCAGGAAGGCTATGTCGGCCTTCTTGAAGCTGCCGCGCGTTTCGATCCCGAGCGGGAAGTGCGTTTCTCGACTTATGCATCGTGGTGGATTCGCGCGTCGATGCAGGACTATATCCTGCGCAACTGGTCCATCGTGCGCGGTGGCACAAGTTCGGCGCAAAAGGCGTTGTTTTTCAATCTGCGGCGGCTTCGTTCGAAACTGGCTCAGTCCGATGACAATATGACCAAAGCCGAGATGTATCGGGAAATTTCCGATCAATTGGGCGTTTCGACAAACGATGTCGAGATCATGGACAGCCGCCTTTCGGGACCAGACAGCTCTCTATCGGCACCTGTGAACAATGACGAGTCTGGCGCGTCCCGTCGTATGGATTTTCTGGTTGACGATCATCCCCTGCAAGACGAGATCGCCGAAAGCTCCATTGATATGGAGCGCCGCAATCAGTGGCTCAATGTTGCTCTCGACACGCTGAACGAGCGCGAGCTGCACATTATTCGCGAGCGGCGCCTCGATGATGACGGCGTTACGCTTGAAGCGCTGGGTGAAAAGCTTGGCATTTCCAAGGAACGGGTGCGGCAGATCGAAAGCCGGGCGATGGAGAAGCTGAAGATTGCTCTGTTGAGCCAGCATGAACTGGCAGCCTATCAGGCATAAGCTGTTAGCTACGATCAGGACAGCACAAGTAGAGGGGGCTGGCGACTCCTCCTTACTTTTGTGGGTCGGTGGTCTTGCCTTCAAGCCGGGACGACCAATCCTCAACCTTGCGGTTTTCGAGGCGACGCACTGCATAGCGCTTCCAGCTATCGGCTAGATGCGAAAGCTCCGCCATATTGGCGAGTTCTTCGTAGTTCAGTGTATCGACATAGAGCAGATGCCAGACCCGGTTCAGCGTCCAGTCCGGTGAAAGGCGATCGATGAGTGTCATCGAATCGCCAGTTTCCACAGCGCCTTCCTCCAGCACACGATAATACCAGCCTGTCCGCCCTGTCTTCTGGACGCGAACGGCCATATCGGCTGTTGCGAAGCGTTCGTTCAGTTTCCAGCAGGGTTGGCGTCCCTGTGAAACCTCGACAAGCGCACTGCCAAGCCGGAACCTGTCGCCCACGGCAACATTGCGTTCATCGAGACCCGACGTGGAGATGTTTTCGCCGAAAGCACCGCGCAAGTTCAGACGCGGATTGTCACCAATTTCGTCACGCCAGACAGCATAATGGTCATGCGGATAATGATGGAGTGCCTTTTCCGGTCCGCCATGCACTTTCCGGTCGCCTTGAGCGTCGCAGGCCAGCCCTTCAAACGTTACGCGGACTTTGCCGGTAACCGGCTGCTTGTCGATGCCGCTTGGAACGCCGCGCGGCCCGAGAGGTGTAATTTTCCCGGCAAGGACAGAATGGATAAGTGTTTCCATCGTTAAGGCCTACTCGCTGATCAGCTTCACGCGGTCGCCGACCGAAACCGTCGCCCCCGCTGACATGGCATTGAGAAGGCGGAACAGTTCCAGCTTGCGGGTGGTGCCCTGCATGCGTGCCGACAGGCTGGCCAGCGTGTCGCCCGGCTTCACCGTCACGACGCGGATGCGAAGCGGCTTGATGGCGTTTTGTTCGGCTGGCGACAGCAGGCGGAAGGATTGAGTGACCGTCTGCGAAGCGGGCAGAAGGGCATTGCTGCCTTTCGGTGCCGCGGTCAGGAAGCGATAGACCTTGTTGTTGGCACCGATGACCACGATGTCAAACTGCCACCGGTCGGCACTGGCGCGCGCAGTTGCGGCAGGCAAACCGTTGATGATGGCGGTCTGGATCGAACTGTCGTCGAGACCTGTCACCCAGCCGGACCGGATATAGTCGGCAAGGTTCGATCCGGCCGGAAGAGATGCGCCATCGAAACGGATGGCAACCTCGCCGGGTCCGCTGGCCATGACCGCATTGGCCGAGTTGTCGATAGTGAAACCAACCGGCGCGCGGAAGGTGACGCCGAGCTTCGGATGGATGAAGGTCTGTTCGCGGACATAACCTTCGTTGGGCGAGTCGCCGTAAAGAAGGCCATCAATTCCATTGAGGAAGGAATCACGATCGGTCGTGCCGACACCCGGTGCGCCGATGCGGCGCGCATGGCCAAGCGCAAGCTGGATGCGCTGCGGTGTTGCCGGATGGCTTGCGAGAAAGTCGAGGCTGGCATCGGTCGCACCCGAAACCGAACGAAAGCCCTGATAGGCTTCCATCGATTGCAGGAAACGCGCCGAAGCAAACGGATCGTAACCGGCTTCGCCGATCATCTTGATACCGATTGCATCCGCCTGCAGTTCCTGATTGCGCGAGAATTGCGCAAGCCGCAGCTTGCCGCGCAGTGCTTCTTCCCGGCTGGCAGATTCATTATGCAGCACTTCGCTGGCAACACGCCCGGCTATGGCCGTCTCAGCTTCCTTCTCCTGTCGCAGAATGCCGTGATTGGCGATGACATGGCCCATTTCGTGGGCAATCACCGCCGCGACTTCCGACGAATCGTTGGCGAGCGCAAGCAGGCCGCGCGTGACATAGAGATAGCCGCCTGGCAATGCGAAGGCGTTGATATTTGGACTATCGAGAATGGTGATGCGATAGGTCTGGTCCGGCTTGTCAGTAACGGTCGTCAGCTTGCCGACGATCTTCGCCACCATGCGTTCAAGCCTTTGGTCCTTATATTCACCACCATAGGTCGCGAGGATGCGTGGATGCTGCTGCGCGCCAAGCTGTGCCAGCCGGTCATTGCGCGTTACATTGTCGACCGTCACCGGATTGTCGGAAGGCTGCAGGCCCAGATCCTTGCTGGAATTGATCGACTGACAACCTGAAATCAGGGCGATCGCAAGCAAGCCAAGACCGATGGCTGGTTTCCGCCAATTTTGCTGCGTCCATTCTGGCAGGGAGATAGGTAGACACAGGAAGGCCCGGGAGCGGGTCGATTGACGGAACAGTATTTTATCCTCGCTTCTGAATCAGATTGCATGATCCGAGGCCAAATCTAGCCACAGACCAGAAAGCGTACAAGCGCACAAGAAAGCTGTAGCCGGTTCTTCCGACAGATTGCGAACAAAATATGTCCGCAACCGTAACTCTATTTGAGGCTCGGCACTGAATTCCGTTTTTCGCCGATATAGTGCCGCAGTGCTTCCGGTCCAGTCGGGGAAAGCAGTTTGTTGGCTGGGCCTTGCGCGGAGATCTGTCCGTTGTCGAGGAATATGAGCAAGGCGTCGAGATAGAGCGCGTCTTCCGGTGTGTGCGTGACCATCAATACTGTCATGCCGGTTTCAAGGTGAAGCTCCCGGACCAGATCCAGCATCTGGTGCCGCAGGGCAGGGCCGAGTGAGGCAAAGGCTTCGTCAAGGAGCAGAACCGGGCGCTGGCGTATGAGAGCGCGGGCAATCGCTACGCGCTGACGTTCACCGCCGGACAAAGCTTCCGGTTTGCGCTGCACCTTGCCTGCAAGTCCAACACGCGACAAAGCCTCCGCAATATCGGCGCGGTCTTTTGCGTTCAGCTTCAGATTGGGCGAGCGCCCGAGGCCGACATTCTGTTCGACGGTCAGGTGGGCAAACAGGTTGTTTTCCTGAAACACCATCGAAACAGGCCGTCTGGCTGGTGAAAGCTCGCTAACGTCGACATCGCCGATCCGGATGCGGCCGGATTGCGGAAATTCGAAACCGGCAATCAGGTTGAGAAGTGTCGACTTGCCCGAACCGCTTGGCCCGATAATCGCAGCGATGATGCCGCCTTGTATCGTCGCATCGAAATGCATGGCGGTTTCACCATAGCTGAAACGAACGTCATCAAGGCGAATTTCGGCAAGCGCGTTTATCGGGGCATTCATCTGGGCATTCATAGAGAAGGCTTTTCCTTTCGGGATGCGCGATCTGCGATCATCATCAGTGCAAGGCAAAGCAGCCCGAGAATGAGCGCCAGACCAGCCGCGTCGAATGTGCGATAGCTGCCCATGCGCTGCAAGAGGAGATAGGGCAGCGTCAAAAGTGCGTCGCTGCCGAATAGAGCAATGGTGCCGAGGTCACCGAGCGAGAGCGCCATGGCAAAAGCAAAGGCCATACCGAAAGGTTTGCGGATTGACGGCCAGTCGATGAGCTGGAAACGGTTAAGGCCGTGAATGTCCAGTTGTGCGCAAAGCCGGTTGTGGCGGCTGGCCGCCGTGTCCCATGCGGGGCGCAGCAGACGCACGGCAAAGGGCATGGCCATCGCCGCATTGACGGTGACGACCATGAAAGGTGCCATCGCAAACGGATCGGTGAAGTGGCGAAGCAGGATGAACCAGCCAGCGCCGATCACAATGGGCGGCATGACAAGGATCAGGCTGGCACCTGTATCGAAGATGTTGGCGAGCTTACGTTCTTTCACTGCTTCACGTGCTGACACAAGCGCAAGTGACAGAATGACTGAGAGTAGTGCTGCGGAAAAACCGAGCACCAGACTGGTGCCGATCGCGCGCCAGACCGTTCTCTCCGTCAATAGTCGCACGAGATCGGCGGCGAGACCGGAAATGACCACGCCCGCAATCGGCAGTGCGACATAGAGGAAACCTGTTCCGATGATGACGATGTGCGAAATACGTTCAGCCGTAGACGTTTTGCCGTAACGTCGCGGTGTCGCGAAATGGGTGAAGCCTTCTTCGGATGGGCTACCGGTCAGACGCAGGGCCAGAAGGACAAGCAATGTCAATGCAAGCTGCGTGAAGGTGAGAGCGACCGCGCGACCCGGATCGAAATCGAAGTGCAGGCTTTGGTAGATCGCGACTTCCAGCGTGGTGGCACGTGGCCCGCCGCCGAGCGTCAGCACGGTCGTGAAACTTGTCACGCAGAGCATGAAGATCAGGCCGATCATGCCCGGCAGATTACGCCGGATCACGGGCCATTCGATGAGCCGGAAGCGCGCTCCATTGCCCATGCCGAGCTGTGCGCAGAGCTTCCAGTAATCGGTCGGTATCGACTCATAACCTGCCAGAATGAGACGGACTGCAAGCGGCATATTGAAGAAGATATGGGCGATCAGGATACCGGTAATGCCGTAAATATCCGGTTGGAACGGATGTCCTGCAGCTTCGGACAGATGTGCGATGAATCCGTTGCGGCCATAGATGCTGGTAACGCCGAGTACTGCGACCAGTGCAGGCAGAGCAAGCGGCAGGGCAAACAGACGCAGAATAAGGCCGCGCCCCGGAAAGCTTGCTTCCGCATAAAGCGCGCGGGCGACCGGAACTGCAAACAGCACGGAAAGCAGGCTCGAAGCGATTGCCTGCAGGATTGTGAAGCGGGCAACCCGCCACAGATAGGTGTCGAAATTGGCTGCAGCATCGAAACCGCCGCTGCCCGCTTCGAATGCCAGTGCGACGAGCGCACCACCGGCAAGCACGACCAGAAAGACAAGCGCGAGCACACCCGCAGCCGGTTTTGCGGCGGATATGCCTTTCAGACGGTGCTTTGCCGCAAATGCCGTCATTTGCTGGTTGCAGCCAACCATTCATCGACCCATGACTTCCGGCTCTTGGCTACTTCGTCGGAAGGGAGGAGAAGCGTCTTATCCGGTTTCGGCAGCGCGTCGAAAGCAGCCGGAAGCGCGGTGGAAGTCTTGCCCACCGGATACATCCAGTTGGTCTCAGGAATGACATCCTGGAAGCCGGGACCAGTCATGAAAGCCAGAAACTTTTGTGCCATAGGATTTTTCGCGCCGGTCGTGGTCTGGGCGGCCAGCTCGATCTGTAGATAATTGCCTTCCGGGTAGGCCAGAGCCTTATAGCGCTCCGTCTTTTCCGCGATCATGTGATAGGCGGGAGACGTCGTATAGGACAGCACCATCGGGGCTTCACCCTTGGTGAAGAGGCCATAAGCTTCCGACCAGCCGGGCGTGACGGTCAGGATGCGCTTCTGCAGTTTCTGCCAGGCCGCTTCCGCCTCATTGCCATAGACGGATTTCATCCAGAGCAGCATGCCCAGCCCCGGCGTTGACGTGCGCGGGTCTTGCAGCACGATCTTCTGCGAGGGATCGCCTTCGACCAGATCCTTCAAGCTCTTCGGGGGATTGGGCAGCTTTTCCGAATCGTAGACCACAGCGAAATAACCGTAATCATAGGGAACGAAAATATCGTCCTTGAACCCGCCTGGAACGCTCACATTGCTCTGATCGATGCCGCTTGGAGCAAAAAAGCCGGTAGCGCGCGCTTCGGTCGTCAGATTGGTATCGAGACCGAGAACGATATCGGCTTTGGTATTGCTGCCTTCAAGCTTGAGGCGGTTGAGCAGGGCAACACCGTCAGCGGATGCAATCCAGTCAATTTCGCAGTTGCATTCCTTCTCGAAGTTTTCCTTGACCTTCGGCCCCGGTCCCCATTCGGAAACGAAACTGTCATAGGTATAGACGGTGAGCTTGTCTTTCGCCTGCGCCGAAGGCGTGAAAGCAACGGCTGCGGAAAATGAAAAGGCCAGCAAAGATAAAAGCCGTATCACGGCACTTCCTTTCTTTTATTACAAGAGGATCGAGCGCCGTTTATGGAGCGTCTAATCCCTCCGCCGGTGCAAACCGGATCAGGTTCAGCGGGTTGGCCGGGAATGCGACCTCTCAGCCATCCGCGAAAGCAGACGGCACCCCGTTAGAGCGGTTGCGACAATAATCTTTCGCAATAGGAAGGGCAAGACATAGCAATGGCAGCGAATGCAGGCTTCCGGCGCGGATTTGCCCGTGTTATGAGCGGCTTATGAGCACATTCGTAATTCTCCTCGGCGGCGATCTGGTCGTGACCGATCGCCTAAAACGCCAAATTGCAGGTGCGCGTATTCTCGCTGCCGATAGCGGGATCAGGCATGCAGCCGCTCTCGGTGTCGAACCGGAACTGTGGCTCGGCGATTTCGATTCGGCATCTGCCGAACTGCGCGTGCAATATGGACACGTGCCGCAAAAGACGTTCCCCTCCGCCAAGGACATGACGGACGGAGAACTGGCGCTTGAGGAGGCCTATATGCGGGGTGCGGATCGCGTGATCCTTTGCGGAGCCTTTGGCGGACAGCGCACCGACCACACGCTTCTGCATCTGACCATGGCGACGGCGCAGGCCGCAAATGGGCGAAACGTGCTTCTGTCCAGCGGTTTCGAGGAAGCGTGGCCTTTGCCGCCGGGAGATTATGTTTATGACTTTCCGGACGGAACACCGTTCAGTGTGATTAATTTCAGCACTGTCGAAGGCCTTTCGATCACAAATGCGGAGTGGCCGTTAGATAATGTGACACTCCCGTTCGGTTCTTCATGGACGGTTTCTAATGTAGTTCGCGGAACACTTCGTGTTACTGCGTATTCTGGATTGGCGATACTTATCGCCAACTTGGCGGTGGAGGAAACACCGCGCTGAGCCCGCTAACCTTATCAATCGAAAGAGCTTGACGCTGGCAGGCGAAACGTATTGTAAATGGGCCAAGCGGGTGTCATCTGCTTTACGCCGAAATTGGGGACGCAAAGTCGGTGATTAGTTCAACTCTTGTAGGAGATGTTTCATGAAATCACGTCTTACGATGATTGCTGTTGCTGGCGTGCTCGCGTTCTCGACCGCTGCATGCACGACGAACGAACAGCGCACCGCTGGTTACGGTGTCGGTGGCGCAGCACTCGGCGCTCTCGCTGGTGGCGCAATCGGCGGCAATGGCCGCGGTGCTCTTGCTGGTGCTGCTATCGGCGGCGTTGCCGGTACGCTCCTTGGTGCAGCGCAGACGCGCAATGGCACGCAGTACTGCCGCTATCGTGATCCGTATGGCCGCGTCTACGAAGCGCCTTGCCAGTAATAGCCGGGCCAAGAATATAGCGGCTGATGCATATCAGTTGGAGAACAGGTCGGGGAAACCCGGCCTGTTTGTTTTTCGCGGGTCTTTTCGTACCGTTCCATTTGACAGGACGGCTTTTGTCGCGGACAAGCAGGGCGGAATTTTCAACCCAGTTTATCGACGAGAACCATGGCACCACCACTCCTTCGCCTCGACCAGATCAAGCTCACCTTTGGAGGCACACCGCTTCTGGAGGATGCCAGCCTTTCGGTAAGCGAAGGTGATCGCATCGCACTGGTCGGACGTAACGGCTCGGGTAAATCCACCCTGCTCAAGATTGCCGCCGGCATGGTGGAAGCGACATCGGGCGAAGTTTTCAAGCATCCGGGCGCAACCGTTCGCTATCTGCCACAGGTACCGGACATGGACGGCTTCGCCAATGTGCGCGCCTATGTGGAAGCAGGGCTGGGGCCGGCCGACGACCCGCATCGTGTCACCTATCTCCTTGAACATCTGGGACTGACCGGCGAGGAAAAGCCTGATCATCTGTCCGGTGGTGAGGCGCGCCGCGCCGCCCTGGCGCGGGTGATCGCGCCGCAGCCGGATGTTCTGTTGCTGGACGAACCGACCAACCATCTGGATTTGACCACCATCGAGTGGCTTGAGGGCGAGTTGCGCCAGATCCGCTCGGCTATCGTGCTGATCTCGCATGACCGTCGCTTTCTGGAAAATGTCAGCCGGGCGACCGTCTGGCTGGATCGCGGCATTACGCGCCGTCTTGAACAGGGGTTCAGCCATTTCGAGGAATGGCGCGACAAGGTTCTGGAAGAGGAAGAGCGTGATCATCACAAGCTCGGACGCCAGATTGCGCGTGAGGAGCACTGGTTGCGTTACGGCGTCACCGCCCGCCGCAAGCGCAATATGCGCCGTCTCGGCGAACTGCATTCCATGCGCGCTGATTTTCGCAATCATCGCAAAGCGCAGGGGACGGCGGTACTGACCGCCAGCGATTCCAAGGAATCGGGCAAGCTGGTGATCGAAGCCAAAGGACTGAACAAGGCCTATGGCGACCGCGTGCTGGTCAAGGATTTTTCGACACGTGTGCAGCGCGGCGATCGTATCGGTTTCGTCGGTCCGAACGGCGCCGGAAAGACGACGCTTCTGTCGCTTCTGACTGGCAAGCTTGAACCGGATTCAGGAACCTTGCGGCTCGGCGTCAATCTCGAAATGGCCGAACTCGACCAGAAGCGCGAAAGCCTCAACCTGGATGAGACACTGGCGCATTACTTGACGGACGGGCGGGGCGAAAGCCTGGTTGTCAACGGCGAACAGCGGCATGTCGTTTCCTATATGAAAGACTTTCTGTTCCAGCCCGAACAGGCGCGCACGCCCATTCGCGAACTTTCCGGTGGCGAACGTGCCCGTTTGATGCTGGCCCGCGTTCTGGCACGGCCCGCAAATCTGCTTATCCTCGACGAACCAACCAACGATCTCGATATGGAAACGCTCGATCTGTTGCAGGAGCTGGTCGCAGGTTTTCCCGGAACGATCATTCTGGTCAGCCATGACCGCGATTTTCTGGATCGCACGGTTACGTCGGTGATTGCGCCGGAAGGGGACGGAAGCTGGCTCGAATATGCGGGCGGCTATGCCGACATGATGGCGCAGCGCAAGGAGCAGGCTTTGAACCGGCGCTCGGTCAAGATGTCAGGCAGCCGAAGTGATGAGAAGTCGGAAGAGGACACTTCGCAGCCGAAGCGTGAGGAAAAGCGTAAGCTTTCCTACAAGCAGAAATTTGCGCTCGAAACCCTGCCGGGCAAGATGGATGCTCTCTCGAAGGAAATCGCAGTGCTGGAAGGCAAGCTTGCCGACCCGCAGCTTTATGCCAAGGACCCGACGCTTTTTGCCAAGACTGCCGATCTTCTGGAGAAGAAACGCGCTGAAAATGCGGCCATGGAAGAAGAATGGCTGGAGCTGGAAATGTTGCGAGAGGAAATCGAAGGGTAAGGCTACCCTTCGACATAATCTTCGAACTTAACTGCTCGCTTTGTTCAGCAAGGCGATTTCATCATCGCTGAGTTTCAGTTCGGCTGCGGCAATCAGTTCGCCGAGTTGGGCAGAGCGTGTGGCGCTGGCGATGGGCGCGGTGATCGATGGCTGCGCTATGAGCCATGCGATTGCGATCTGTGCCGGCGTGACATCGAGATTGCGGGCCACATCATCAAGTGCAGCAATGATCCGCGAACCACGGTCCGTCAGGTATTTTTCGACCGACTTGCCGCGTGCGCTTTGTCCCAGATCGTCATCGGAACGATATTTCCCGGTCAGAAACCCTGCCGCGAGCGAATAGTAGGATAAAACTCCAAGCTCATTTTCGCGGCAAATTTTCTCCAGCCCATTTTCGAAATCCGCTCGATCATAGAGATTGTAAAGAGGTTGCAGGCTTTCATAGCGCGGCAGATTGTGGGTTCGGGCGACATCCAGTGCTTCTGAGAGGCGTTCGGGTGTGAGATTGGATGCACCGATGGCGCGCACCTTTCCTGCGTCGATCAGCTCCTTATAGGTGCCGAGCGTGTCTTCGAACGGTGTTTCGGGGTCGTCCCAGTGCGATTGATAGAGATCGATATAATCTGTCTGCAGCCGTTTGAGGGAGGCGTCGACCGCTTTGCGGATATAGGCTGGAGAGAGCCCCTTTTCGTCAGGGCCCATTTCAGAGCCCACCTTGGTGGCGATGACCACTTTGTCGCGCAGGCCGCGGGACTTCAGCCAGTTGCCGATAATGGTTTCGGATTCACCGCCCACATTGCCATTTGCCCATGCGGAATATGCATCCGCTGTGTCGATGAAATTGAATCCCGCATCGACAAAACGATCGAGAAGCGAAAATGATGTCGCTTCATCGACCGTCCATCCAAATACATTGCCGCCGAAGCAAAGCGGCGAAACGTTGAGTTCGGTACGTCCGAGCTTCCTGAACTTCATGGATCCTATCCCCTTCCTCTGGGTGTCTGATCCAAAAGTGCCATGCCTGGCTGCAAATGGCGCTTTCTGCGCTCCCGGTGCTCATGTACGGAAGTACATTGCGCTCCGGTTCTCGAAAAACACCAATTTCGCTATGGCCTGACGCTTTTTTATTCAGACACTGAATACGAATCGCGGGCGATCCGCCGGGTTTCGATTTCAGGAAGAAGAGGAAAGGCTCCCGGAAGAGCCGAAATCAGCCCATGCCAAGCGCATCCATATAGAGCTGCAGCATGGCTTCTTCTTCCTGTCGTTCATGGTCTTCTTTTTTACGCAGACGAATAATGGTCCTCACGACCTTGCTGTCAAACCCAGAACCCTTCAATTCCGCGTAAACTTCCTTGATATCGTCGGCGATGGTCTTTTTTTCTTCTTCCAGGCGCTCGATGCGCTCGATGAAAGCGCGCAACTGGCCGACAGCAATGGTTTGGGCTTCGCTGGTAATATCGTCGCTCACGAGGAGTTCTCCAATTCAAAGTCTATGATGGTGCGGACACGCATTGCGCGAAAACCGCTTATCGAAAGTCTGGACCGTTTTTCCCGCGAGTCGCAGGTAAAATTAAGAGCCTTTTTCGATGCACGACCCGATTTGGCGGGTCAAGCCCTGTGGATAGCGGGTAAAGCTTCTCCTGACAGGCCTGTTACTCACCGCGATCAGCACGCGAGCCGAAATGCTGGACCACATGAATGCCGGGCAAGGTGTTGATGTGCGCGATCATCGGCGCTAACCTTTCAGTCCACTCAGCCGCGCCCTTGTCATCGGCAATCAGATCCTGCCGCACCTCGATCAGGACATGGGCAAAACCTTTGGCTGTCGCGTGCCGGTACATAGCGTCGTTCCTGAGTGCACCGTCATAGGGCTCGTTGTCGCCGACTGTGAGACCCGGTTCGGCACGCAGCAGAGCCAGGAGCGGGGCAACGGCGCGGTCGTCCTTGTCCCAGAGAAGGCCGATTTGCCAGGGGCGTGCGTTGTTCTTCCAACGCGGCGTGAAGGAATGGATCGCAATGATGAAGGGCGCCGCTCCGCTTTCGGCCGCTACACGCCCGCTCGCCCGTGCAACAGTCTCGTGATAGGGGCGATAAAAGCGTTCAAGGCGCTCCTCGCGCTCACCTGCCGACATTGGATAGTTGCCGGGGATGACCGCACCGTCGGATAGTTGCATGATAAGCGTCGGATCGTCTTCGCCACGATTGGGATCGATCAGCAGTCGCGAAAACCCGCCGAGGACCGCAGGCGCGTTCAGACGGCTTGCAAGTTTGCGGGTCAGATTCTCGACGCCGATATCATAGGCGATATGCCGGTCGAATTCACTTGTCTGCAAACCAAGCGTGCCATATTCGGCCGGAACATCGCGGCGTGCGTGGTCGGCGGTTAGGAGCAGACCGAGGCTGAAATCACCGTTGACATTGTGCACCGGCGAGAATGACATCGAAACATTTGGTCCGGATTGAAGCAGCATGGGGCGAGATCCCGAGGTTAAATTAGGGAATTATTTCTGTGTTGTGCGGGAAGCTGTTTCAGGTCTGTCATGAGAAAGCCCGGATTGCAACGATCATTCTTTGGTCAAGAGTACCTGTTCTCATTGGGATTGCGTTGACATCAAAGGCGAAACTGCCGAAAAGAGAGCGACCCGAGATGGGATTTCCCCGAGATGGGATTTCCCTGTGCAATACAAATTGTTCGATAAAACCGATAGCGGGCTGAAGGGGTTCTGCGTATGCGACTTCCACTATCTCTAGTTTTGTTTGCCGGTGTGCTGATGACTGCGCTGGGGATGACATCCATAGAGGCCCGTGCGGATTTCCGCGTATGCAATGCAACCCAGAACCTGGTTGGCGTATCCATCGGCTATAGAGCCAAGACGGGCTGGGTGACCGAAGGCTGGTGGCACATCGACGGATCGAGCTGCAAGACTCTCATCGAAGGGCCGCTGACCTCGCGCTATTATTACCTCTACGCCGAAGACGCTCAGGGCGGCGGACGTTGGGAGGGCAAGGTCAATATGTGCGTGGCCGAGAAAGAATTCCGTATTACTGGCGTCCAGGATTGCTTTGCGCGGGGGTTCCAGCGCAACGGCTTCCAGGAATACGACACCGGGGAACAATCGAGCTGGATGGTTCAGCTCACCGATGAAACGCCGACAGAAAACCCCACTGTTACAGGAACGAATAGTCAATGAAGCGCAACCGCAAGGTCAAGATTCTCGCCACACTAGGTCCGGCGTCGGGTGAGGAAGCCGTCATCCGCAAGCTGTTCGAGGCAGGCGCGGATGTGTTCCGCATCAATATGAGTCACGCTGACCATGATCTGATGCGCACCCTCGTCAAGCGCATCCGCAATGTGGAAAAGGAACTGGGGCGTCCGATCGGCATTCTGGCCGACCTCCAGGGTCCGAAGCTGCGCGTTGGCAAGTTCAAGGACGGTAAGGCCGATCTCGTTCCCGGTCAGACCTTCACCCTCGACAACAATGAAGCGCTCGGTGATGAACATCGTGTCTATCTTCCGCATCCCGAGATTCTTGAAGCTGTCGAACCGGGTCATCGTCTGCTGATCGATGATGGCAAGCTGCATCTAGTTGCCGAGGCAAGCGATGGCAAGTCGATCCGTTGCAAGGTGATTTCCGGAACGCGTATTTCAGATCGCAAGGGCGTCAGCCTGCCGGATACGACGCTTGGCGTCGGCGCACTGACCGAAAAGGACCGCAAGGATCTCGATGCTGTTCTGAAGGAAGAAATCGACTGGGTTGCGCTTTCCTTCATCCAGCGTCCGGAAGATCTGGCCGAGGTGCGCAAGGTATCGCGCGGCAAGGTCGGCATTATGTCGAAGATCGAGAAGCCGCAGGCGGTGACGCGCCTTGATGAAATCATCGAGCTTTCCGACGCATTGATGGTTGCGCGTGGCGATCTCGGTGTTGAAGTGCCACTTGAAAGCGTTCCGGGTATCCAGAAGCAGATTACCCGCAAGGCGCGCCGTGCCGGCAAGCCGGTCGTTGTCGCGACGCAGATGTTGGAATCGATGATTACGGCTCCGGTCCCGACCCGCGCTGAAGTGTCCGACGTTGCAACCGCAGTGTTCGAAGGTGCCGACGCGATCATGCTTTCCGCGGAATCGGCTTCGGGCCAATATCCGGTCGAAGCTGTCGCCACCATGAACCGCATCGCCGAGCAGGTGGAAAAGGAACCGACCTATTCGACCATCATCGATGCACAGCGTGCTGCGCCAGAACCAACGGGTGCCGACGCGATTTCACTTGCTGCACGCCAGATCGCAGAAACGCTGAAGCTTTCGGCTATCGTTACCTATACCGCTTCCGGCACGACCGGCCTGCGTGCCGCCCGCGAGCGTCCGCGCACACCGATCATTGCCCTGTCGCCGGTCGTTGACACCGCGCGCAAGCTGTCGCTCGTCTGGGGCCTGCATTGCGTGGTCACTGCCGATGCGCATGATCTTGAAGACATGGTCAACCATGCCTGTGAAATCGTCTTCCACGAGGAGTTCGGCAAGGCTGGTGATCGCGTCATCATTACCGCCGGTGTTCCATTCGGAACGCCCGGTGCGACCAACATGCTGCGCATCGCCTATATCGGTCCCGATGGAAAATCAGGCATCTAGACCGGCATATTCCGGCCTTGACGGCCTGCAAATGGCGTTGTTTGCGCTTCCGGTTCTCATGTACCCAAATGTACATTGCGCTCCGGTTCTCAAACTTCACCATTTTCGACTCATCACAGCCGGAATCTCATCCAGTCGCGGCGCACGGCATCTAAAGAAACGCACTCCTTCGGAGTGCGTTTTGTTTTGGTCTGGATAAATTTTGAGAATGTTTCGCGGACAGGTGCGAAGCAGCCCTAAGTCCGTGTATCTGTCAATTCGTCGGCAAGATCGTTGAAGTTCTTTTGTGCGTCGCGCATCATCGGATAGACGAGAAGCGCCTGCTCATAGGCTTTCAGCGCCTGTTCCTTGAGGCCACGCAGGCGCAAGATGGCTGCCATGCCTGTCAGGGCGCCATAATGGCGCGGCTCCAGCTCCAGCGTCCGATTGATGTCGTACATCGCGTGGGCATAGTCTTTTTGCAGGAAATACACCGTAGCGCGGCGGTTCCAGGCTTCCGCATATTCCGGGTCGAGTGCGATCGCCTCGTTCAGGAAGTCGATAGCCGAAGGATAGCGGCGCTCGAGCATCGCAGCATTGGCCCATTGCATCAGGAGATCGACTGTTGCGCTGCCTGACTGCGACCACAGCGTATTGATCTGTGAAGCGATACGCCGTGCCTTGGCCTCATCCGTTGTGCGACGAAGATCGGCAAAGAGCTTGTCGAGGCGCTCTTCTGGCGTCTGTGCTGCGGCTGATGCGGGCTTTTCGGGGGCGGGGTTCTGTTCGCTGTCGGGGCCGGTCTGAACGGGCGTCAGAGGTGCGATAAGCGGTACTTTGCCGGGCGCCACTTCGGCATAAGCCGATAGCATCGTCGTGCCAAGCGACGCGAGCGCAGAAAAAGAAATCAGACATGCAAAAACGTTCCGCATGCGCATAGATTTTACCATGCGCAGCGAAACGTCAAATGCAAAATCAGAAATAAGATTAGCCCTGACGAGCCTTGTAGCGCGGGGCAGTCTTGTTGATGATGTAAACGCGGCCCTTGCGGCGGACCAACTGGCAGTCGCGATGACGGGCCTTAAGCGCTTTAAGCGAGTTCTTGATCTTCATGTCAATCACCGGTCTTGTTGGCCCGTTGACGTGCAGATGCCGCGGGGCTTCATAAAAACAGGCGCCCAAGGCGCCAATTGGTTACAGGCACTGTTAGATGCCCGAAGGGTTGGCCGAAATACACAAGGTTTCAGGCAAATGTCAACTCCTGAGCCGCAGATTCAGGGCGCTGGAGCTGAAATTCTTGGCGAGTAGCAAAAGATTCATTGGGAATCGACGGGATTCCCGATGAACATTATTTCCCGCTGGCGTGGATGCGCGTCACATGACCCATCTTGCGGCCCGGACGCGCTTCCTTTTTACCGTAAAGATGCAGCACCGCGTCCTTTTCGGAGAGAATCGCCGGTACTGTGTCGACATCGTCGCCGATCAGGTTTTCCATCACGCAATCCGAATGTCGGTCGGTGTTACCCAAAGGTAATCCGGCGACGGCGCGGATGTGTTGCTCGAACTGCGAAATGGCGCAGGCCGCTTCCGTCCAGTGGCCCGAATTATGGACACGCGGGGCAAATTCGTTTGCCAGCAGCGTGCCGTCCTTCAGGACGAAGAATTCAAGTCCGAGTACGCCGACATAATCAAGCGCGTTCAGAAGCTTCGTAGCGGCCTTGCGGGCTTCTTCCGCCGTGCTATCGGAAATGGCAGCCGGTACTGTTGAGGTCGCCAGGATGCCGTCCTTGTGCACGTTTTCAGCAATATCGAAAATGGCGACATTGCCAGTACGGTCGCGCGCTGCGATTACCGAGACTTCGCACTCGAAATCGATGAAACCTTCGAGGATTGCCGGGGCACGATTAATGGCGAGAATTGCCTTGTGGGCTTCTGCCTCGTCGAGCGATGTCAGGCGGACCTGTCCTTTGCCGTCATAACCAAGACGCCGCGTCTTGAGAATACCGCGCTCGCCAAGTGCGGCCAGAGCCGCGATCAGGGTTTCTTCGTCGTCCACAAGGCGCCAGGGTGCCGTCGCGATGTCGCTGGAGTTGAGAAACTGCTTTTCCGTAAAGCGATCCTGCGAGACTTCGAGCGCTGCCGGGGGAGGAAAGACCAGAGCGGTTTCGGCCAGCTTGTCGGCGGCGCTGACCGGCACGTTCTCGAATTCGTAGGTGATGACGTCGGAGGCTGCTGCAAGTTCTGCGAGCGCTTTTGGATCGTCATAGGCAGCGACGATCTGGCGATTGGCGACCTGTGCTGCCGGGCAATCGGCCTGCGGCTCCAGGATCACGGTTTCAAAGCCGAGACGCGCTGCGGCCATGGCAAGCATTCTGCCAAGCTGTCCGCCGCCGATAATGCCGATGGTTGCACCGGGCTTCAGTACAGAATTTTTCATATCAGGCCTCATTCGAAGGGCGCTCGGCCACGCTTTCCGTTTGCGCCTTGCGCCACTCGTCGAGGCGGGCGGCCAGCGCTTCGTCATAAAGCGCCAGAACGGCTGCGGCCAGGAGGGCTGCATTGACCGCCCCAGCGCGGCCGATGGCCAGCGTGCCGACAGGAATGCCGGCTGGCATTTGCACGATGGAGAGGAGTGAATCCTGGCCTGAAAGCGCCTTGGATTGGACCGGAACGCCGAAAACAGGCAGCGGGGTCATGGCAGCGGCCATGCCCGGCAGGTGAGCTGCGCCGCCAGCGCCCGCGATGACGACCTTGAACCCTTCCGCCTTGGCGCCCTTGGCAAAGGCAACGAGCCGATCAGGCGTGCGATGCGCGGAAACGATCCGGGCATCGAAGGAAATGCCGAGTGCTTCCAGTGTGTCTGCTGCATGGCGCATGGTTTCCCAGTCAGACTGGCTTCCCATGATGATGGCGACATCGGCAGTAACGCTCATTGATCTTCCTGCTCCGCTTCTTTCATATGCATTTAGCGTGATGTTAAAATGATAAAGCCGGGCGAACCCCGGCTCTGTCATGGATTATTCTGGACATTCAGGCGATGATGTCGGGGATTACCTGATCTTCCATCTCCTGCAGCTTGTCCTTGATTGCGAGTTTTTTCTTCTTCATGCGCTGGACGCGCAATTGGTCGCAGCCAACAGCTATCATGGCGTTGATGGCAGCATCGAAGTCCGCGTGTTCCTGTTTCAGTCGTGCGACGGCCAATCTGATTTCGGCCTGTTCCTGATCGGACATGCGGTGCCCCGTTCTGTTGAATAATTTTACGGGCCGCGCCAAACCATAAAAAGGTGCGGCGTCAGCCCGTTTCTGGCGAAGCCCTTATCACATTTTTCGCGTCAGGAAAATGCTACCATGACAAAATCGACTTTGCATCAAACTCGTGCCAAACTGTCATGGTTCTGTCATGGATAGCGGCTGTCGAAGGCGACAACAATCCGTATCCTTGGCAGCCGGGACTGCGTGTTTGGCCCGGAATACAGGAGGTGTGCCGGGCGTTCATGCAGGTTGAATGGCGGGATAGCGGAAAAACGGGCAAACGAGGTCCGCGCTGTTCCGTAAATCAGGGAAATCAACCAAAGGAGATCTGATGATGGCTATCGAGTCCCATCTTGCCACGCTCGAAAAGAAGCACGGCGCTCTGGAGCAGGAAATTTCCGAAGCTATAGCGTCACCGGCAATGGACGACCTGCACGTTGCATCTCTCAAGCGCAAGAAGCTTATGCTTAAGGACCAGATCGAAAAACTGAGATCCCAGGTAACACGTCACTGACAGGGAAGCCGCGCTTAGAGCGCCTGCGTCCTTATGGATGCACAAAGGATGCTCTAACCTCTTGAGTCTACGCATCGCGCTTTCCGAAAGTCGATTCCGATTTTCGGGCCGATGCTGTAGGTCGCGGTTCGATAAGGTGTATCAAGCCAAAGACATCGGCTGTTGAAAGGTTCTCGCGAGCCTGAATTGCCATGTCGTGGTTATGACGCCGGATTGCCGTGTTGGCGGCTGCGCCACAGCCGCCGAACATATTGATTCAACTATTTAATTAGCTTTATTTATCGGCGTCATTTTCAACGCTCGTCATCCTTCCGTCTCAGCTCTCGGATCGAGGTTCAGCGCTTCCGGTGTTGCACCACGTTCCGAAGGCATGCTCTTGAACTGGTCCTTCTCTTCCTTCGGAACGGAAGCACGCTTGCGGGAACGGAACAATGCGTAGCCGGTGATGGAAATATGGGCGAGCATGGTGATGGCGAAGAGCCCGGATGGCCAGAAAATATCCATAGCCACCGCCGCCAGCAATGGTCCGAGCATCGTGCCGAAGCCATAAAGCAACAGAAGCCCGCTCGATACTTTCACAAAGCTTTCGGACGTCGCATGATCGTTCGCGTGAGCGACTGCAACGGGATAAAGCGCATAGGCAAGCGCGCCATAACAGCCGGTCATCGTGATGATGACTGGGCCGCTGGAAGGGGCGACCAGAAAGGCGATAAGGCCGACCAGTGCCGCCAGCGCCGCAACGCTTGCCAGTACGAAACGCCGATCGACCAGATCGGATATGCGTCCGATCGGAATCTGCATCAAGGCGCCTGCTGCGATAGTGACACTGACCATCAATGCGATTTCGGTGGTCGATATGCCGGATTTCGCGCCGAAGACGGCTCCGAGCGTACCCCAGGCTCCGTTGGCGATGCCGATCAGAATACAACCCACAAAAGCCGCGGGTGAGTTATTATAGAGCGCCTTGAGATCGAGTTGCACTTCCGTCAGTGGCTTGGGGCTGACAGCCGTAGAGATTGCAGTCGGAATGAGAGCCAGACAGAAGAAGATGCCGCTGATCATGAACAGATGATCGGAGTGCACGTCTCCCGCTGCAACCAGCATCTGGCCGGACATGGTCGCCCCATAATTGACCATCATATACATGCCGAAAATCTTGCCGCGCGATTCATTGGTTGCACGCTCATTCAGCCAGCTTTCGATAACCATGAAAGCGCCCGCCATGGAAAAACCGGTGAAGGCGCGCAGGATCACCCAGATCGTCGCATCCACGAAGATGCCGGAAAGCAGGGCGATGATTGCCGCCGATGCGGCAAAGCAGCCGAACGCCCTCACGTGGCCGACGCGACGCACAAGGCGCGGCGCAAACAGACAGCCCGCGACGAAGCCGCCTGCCCATGTCGTGCCGAGCATGCCGAGCGATGCGACCGAAAAGCCTTCCGCGCCGCCGCGCAATGGCAACAGAAGGCCATGAAGGCCCGAAGCGATGAGGAGAAAGGCTGTGCCGCAGAGAAGGGCCAGAACCTGAATGTAAATGCGCAAAATTCTATTCCCGAAATCTGAAACTGGACCGTCAGTACGCAGGCTTATGAGTGGTTGGTGCGATCAATGCCTATTGTTCCCAAACGTTTCGTCCGCAATTGGTTCCAGTTCTTTCGCACTGGTATCCATCTTCGTGGGCGACCCGATCCCTATCGAAACAATGCTTCCGCCGCAGCGCGACTGTCGCCCTTTTTGAGGCGCTCGGTTTTTAGCCGCTCTATCTCGGATTGCAGAAAGGCAATGCGCTGGTCGATCTCGGTGACCGAAAGCAGCGACAGTTCTTCTTCGCTTAGTACCACGCTGTTGCGCGGCTTCACTACATCCTCATCAAAACCGCTCATAGCCGTCCTCCGTGGTCAATGATGGCTCAGAAAAGATTTAACACCTTGAATCTTCGCATATATATTTGGGAAAATCGATGACGATTTCCCTAACGTGACGTCTTGCATCCGTCTTGAGGCATTTCTGCGACGACGCGTAGGGCAAGAAATCTGAATGGAGTTTGAAGATGATGGCCGACTTGCCTTCCCAGATGACCGCTATTGAAATCTCCGAGCCGGGTGGAGCCCATATGCTTCGCCCCGTTCAGCGATCGGTGCCGGACCCGAAGGAAGGTGAAATTCTGGTGCGGGTACGCGCCGCCGGGGTTAACCGACCGGACGTCCTGCAGCGACAGGGGCAATATGCGCCACCACTCGGCGCGTCGGATATTCCAGGGCTGGAAATTGCCGGTGATATTGTTGCGGTCGGCAGCGGCGTCAATCGGTTCAAGACCGGGGATCAGGTTGTGGCACTGCTGGCTGGCGGCGGCTATGCCGAATATGCGGTCGTGCATGAAACCAATGCGCTGCCGTTGCCTTCCGGCTATGGCTATATCGAAGCAGCAGCGATCCCGGAAACTTTTTTCACTGTCTGGCATAATGTGTTCGAACGCGGTGGGCTGAAGAAGGGCGAGACTTTTCTGGTTCACGGTGGATCGTCCGGTATAGGCACGACGGCTATCCAGCTTGCAAAAGCTTTTGGCGCGACCGTCATTGCAACTGCGGGTTCAAAAGAGAAATGCGAAGCCTGCGTGAAACTCGGGGCTGATCGCGCGATCAATTATCGGGAAGAAGATTTTGTCGAGGTCGTAAAGGATATGACCAAGGGCAAAGGCGTCAATGTGATTCTCGATATGGTTGGTGGTGATTATGTCGACCGCAATTATAAAGCTGCGGCCGAGGATGGTCGCATCGTGCAGATCGCTTTTCTCAACGGTGCGAAAGCCACGGCCAATTTCGCACTCTTGATGACCAAGCGTCTGACCCATACCGGTTCCACGCTGCGACCGCGCCCGGTTGACTTCAAGGCTGGCATCGCACGGGAGCTGGAAGCAAAAGTCTGGCCGCTTCTCGCGCAGCGTCGTGTTGCGCCGGTGATGGACATGATCTTTTCGCTGAAAGACGCCTGGCGCGCGCATGAACGCATGGAGGAGGGAAGGCATATCGGCAAGATTGTGCTCGATATCGCTTAAGCTCGCGCGCCATTCTTGCTCTGGCGAAAAAAAAACGATATATAGGCCGTGATTTCCCGGAAATTGTGGTTTTGCCCACGTCCCGCGCCACCGGAGCGGACGAACAGAAGGATTATATCTAATGGCCACCCAGCTTCTTATGCCGAAGGCAACGGCCGTTTGGCTTGTCGATAATACGGCTCTGTCGTTTGACCAGATTGCCGCTTTCTGCAAGCTGCACCCGCTGGAAGTGAAGGCTATTGCCGACGGTGAAGCTTCGCAGGGCATCAAGGGTCTCGACCCGGTCATTACAGGTCAGATTTCGCGTGAAGAGATCGCGAAGGGCGAGAAGGACCCATATTATCGTCTAAAGCTTTCCGAACCGAAGGTTCGTGTTCCGGAAGCCAAGCGCAAGGGTCCGCGTTACACGCCGCTTTCCAAGCGTCAGGATCGCCCGAATGCGATTCTCTGGCTGGTTCGCAATCATCCGGAACTGAAGGATGCGCAGGTCTCGCGCCTGATCGGCACGACCAAGTCGACCATCGAGCAGATTCGCAATCGCTCGCACTGGAACTCGGCAAATCTGACGGCGATGGATCCGGTTACGCTCGGCCTCTGCTCGCAGATCGATCTCGACATTGAAGTCGAACGCGCCTCCCGCAACCGTCCGGCCACGCCGGAATCAGACAGCACCTTGCTGCCAGCTTCTGCGACCGAGAATTTCGACTATCGTGACGAGCAGCCCGCAGAAGAAGAACTCGATGCGGACAAGGTTTTCGCCAAGCTCTCTTCGCTCAAGAGCTCGACCCCGGACGAAGACGAAGACGAATAGTCGCAAAGCGACATCGCCTTACCGAAATATCAAAAAGCCCGGCTTCATCAGTCGGGCTTTTCTGTTGAATCAGGCGGCTTCCTCATTTTTGGAAAGAGGTGTCGCAGCTATCCAGTCTTTCAAAATGTCTGCATAGCGGCTGGCCGCATCCTCAAGTGCTTCGGTTGAAAGCTTGTCGGCGGCGTAAAGCACGAAGGGGGCTGTCCAGTCCAGCCCGCAACGATTTGCTGTTGCCCGCAGAGGCGCAAACAAATCGATCATCGGGAACATATTGCGCCCGCCCTCGCAATAAGCCTCGGGAACATTTCCTGCCGTCGCTGCGATCATGAACGGCGTACCTTCGAGCCTTCGCCCTTCCTGGTCGTAAGCAACGTAAAACATGCGGGTTAGTGCAGCATCCTGCCATGCCTTCAGAAGCGGGGGCGTGGAATACCATTGAACTGGAAATTGCAGGACAATGCGATCGGCAGACAAAAGACGTCGGGCCTCCTGCTCTCCATCTTTGAAGAAGTCGATCCCCTGCGGATAAGTGGCCTGCATATCGACGATCTCTACGCCCGGCAGTTTTGCTGCGGCTGCGGCAAGCGTTGCATTGGCTCGTGATTGCGCCAAATCTGGGTGAAAAAGTAAAATCAGCGTCTTGCTCATCGTCGTCTCCTTCAGGGTTGGAAGGACGATGCGGCGAATAGTGAAATTATTCCAATTTATTATCAATATAGTCTATTATTGATTTCATGAATTTACGTCGTCTCGATCTGAATCTTCTGGTCATATTGGATGCCCTTCTGGATGAAGCGCATGTGAGCAGGGCTGCCGATCAGCTTAACCTGACACAACCAGCCGTATCGAATGCTTTGCAGCGCTGCCGTGCCTTGTTCAACGACCAGCTTCTGGAACGTGGGCAGGGCACGATGAGGCGCACACCGAAAGCGGAAGCGTTGCGAGCTCCGCTCAAGACAATTCTTGCGGGTGTGGTCGATCTGGTTGATCCGCCCGAAGTGCCTCTTGCGTCACTGCGGCAGACGATACGCATCTGCATGGCGGATTATCCGGCCATTTTTGTCATAAGACCGCTGTTGAAGGCGCTTGGGCTCGCTGCACCCGGTATCGATATCATCGTCCAGCCCTGGCAGGGGCCTGTCGTGGCGCGTGATGCGCTGGTGACAGGAGAAAGCGATCTTGCTCTGTCCGTTTTTCCTGACGCCGATGGAGAACTTCAGCGCAGACTGTTGCTTGAGGAAAATTACGTCATCGCGATGCGCCGGGACCATCCGGCAGCAAAGGCATTTTCGCTGAAGTCCTGGCTCGACCACCCGCATATCCTTGTTTCAGGACGCGGAGACAACAGAAGCCCCGTCGACAGCGCTCTGGCCGAGCGGGGATTGAGCCGCCGGGTCGGCGTGGTTGTGCCCAATTTCGGCATGGTGCCTGAATTGCTGGCCAGCACCGATATGATTGCCATGCTGCCATCGCGCTGTATGCCGGAGGATATGTCTGCTCTCGTCGCTTTTACGCCGCCTGTCCCCATTGCAGGATTTCCTTTGCATGTTGCCTGGCACAGGCGACGTCAGGAGGATCGGGGGCTGCGGTATGTCATTGATCAGCTAATTGCCATCATGACTGAAAAAGAGAGCCAGCCCGACATGTCTGCATGAACAGACTGCCGGACCAGCTCGCGCGGTCGTCTTGGGAGTATTGCCGCAATAATCAGTCTTTGAAGGCGTTGTATTCGCTCAATTCCATGAGACGATAGAAATCGGAGAGCGTCTTGCCGCGTTCAGCCCGGAAGAGGCGACCAGCGTCGCTGGCTTCGACGATACGGTCGGTGCGAAACGTGCGGAACGCGTTGCGCAACTCGCACCAGCCGATAACCGTCCAGACCTTGCCCCAGAACCACAGTCCCAGTGGACGAATATCACGCTCGCTTTCGCGCGCTTCCAGATCGCGATAGCGGATATTGAGAACATTGCCCTGATCGACGGCGCGTTCCACTGCGTCGATGATGCGGCGTTCGTCCATGCTGATGCGGGCCGTAGGCGCATGAATCTGGGTGCTGGTGATACGGGCGCGCTCTTCCTTGGGTAGGACGGCTTCGATCTTGACCAGCGCCTCTTCCGCGCCACGCGCCATGGAAACGCCGCCCCAGGCGCGAATGAGACGCGCTCCGGCGACAAGAGCGACGATTTCATCGCGCGTGAACATGAGTGGCGGGAGTTCGAAACCCTGCCGCAGAATATAGCCGACACCGGCTTCGCCGTCGATGGGAACGCCTGTCGACTGCAGATCGGAAATGTCACGATAGATGGTGCGTTCGGAGACTTCCAGCCGTTCCGCAAGCTGGCGCGCGGTGACAAGCCTGCCACCGCGCAGGTGCTGAACAATCTGGAAAAGGCGGTCTGCACGGCGCATTCCGGTTTATTCTCCGTTGCAGTACTTGGTGTTGCGCTGCTCCAGATAGCGATCCGGCCAGCCCAAATCCTTGCGCAGGTCTCTTGGCAGGCCGTCGATGACGCGCTGTGTTCGGATAAACCGGCGGCGCTCATCCTGCCTACGCCTGTATTCCTTCAAAACTGCGATCAATGGTGCGATTGCGAGTGCCATGGTGAAATCTCCCTCATCCTTGGATACGCAGTATCGCACACCCCTCCTGACAGCTATCTGTCAGGAGCGAAGTTCTATTTCATTATCTTCCTAATATTACGAAGCCGCAACGTCACGCCTTGTAGCGTGGTGCTGCCGTATAGCTGAGGGGCAGGCGCCCGCCATCCGCATAGATGGTTTGTCCTGTCACATAGCTCGCATCCCGCGATGCCAGAAACGACACTATTGAAGCAATTTCAGAGGTTTGGCCTATACGACCAAGCGGGGTTCTGGAAAGAATCTTGTTGCGAGCTTCCACGTCGGTATTCACAGCGGAAAGCATGTCAGTCTCGATGGAGCCGGGACCGATCGCGTTGACGCGAATCCCCCAGCGGGCGAGTGCTACTGCCATGGTGCGTGTCAGTTGGTTCAATCCGCCTTTGGAAACAGAATAGGCGAGTTGCTCCGGCAAACCAAAAATCGCATTGATCGACGACATGTTGATGATCGTGCCTGGATCGCCGCCCGATTCGACCCGTTCCACCATGCGTTTGGCCACGGCTTGACCGCACAGAAAAGCACCCTTGAGATTGACCCGCATGACGCGGTCAAAATCCTCTTCCTTCAGGTCGAGAAAATCTGCCTGATGAACGATGCCGGCATTGTTGACGAGAATATCGATCTCTCCGACATTGGTGACGGTAAAAGTCAGGAGATTATGAATGTCGAGCTTGTCGCCCACATCCGCCGCCATATGGCGAACCGGGCCAAATTGCTCCAGATCCTTGGCTGCGCGCATCGCTGCGGTGGTGTCGATGTCGGACAACACGACGCTTGCACCGTCCATCAGGAAGCGCTTTGCTATCGCATAGCCAATACCGCGGGCAGCTCCGGTGACGATTGCCACCTTGCCTTCTAATTGCATGGTTGATCTCCAATTCGCGCGGAGAGTGGACCGGCGAAAACCGCCGGTCAATAGTCCTGAACCTTACGGTCAGGCAAAGGCGAGGCCGGTGTGACGCTCGCGCAGAACGATACTGATTTCGTCCAGAATCGCCGGATCGTCGATTGTGGCCGGCATCTTCCATTCTTCGCCGTCGGCAATCTTCTGGATGGTTGAGCGCAGAATTTTGCCGGATCGTGTCTTGGGCAGTCGTTTTACGGTCAGTGCCAGCCGGAAGGCTGCAACCGGTCCGATGACGTCACGCACCATGCTGACACATTCCTTCTCGACCTCTTGCGGGTCGCGGTCGATATTGGATTTAAGCACGAGGAAACCGCATGGCACCTGGCCCTTCATCGGGTCGGAAATGCCAAGCACGGCACATTCGGCAACGTCGGGATGGCTGGAAAGCACCTCCTCCATTGCACCCGTTGACAGGCGATGGCCGGCGACATTGATGATATCGTCCGTCCGGCTCATGATATATAGATAGCCGTCCTCATCCATATAGCCCGCATCGGCGGTTTTATAGTAACCGGGAAATTCGTTCAGATAGGCTTTGCGGAAACGCTCATCGGCGTTCCACAGCGTCGGCAGGCAGCCGGGCGGTAGAGGCAACTTGATGAGAATATTGCCGAGCTGGCCGCGTTCGAGCTCATGGCCTTCGTCATCCAGCACGCGGATATCGTAACCCGGAAGACAGACGGCGGGCGAGCCGTATCTGGTTTCCAGAAGACCCAGGCCGAGCGGATTGGCGACCATGGGCCAGCCGCTTTCCGTTTGCCACCAATGGTCGATCACGGGGCAGCCCAGCAGGTTTTCGGCCCAGTGGATCGTATCGGGGTCGGCGCGTTCGCCAGCAAGATAAAGGGCGCGGAACTTTGAAAGGTCGTGGCGGCGCACGAAATTGCCGTCCGCATCGTCTTTCTTGATTGCCCGCAATGCGGTCGGTGCGGTGAACATCACTTCCACGCCATGTTCTTCGATGATGCGCCAATATTCGCCCGCATCCGGCGTCCCGATGGGCTTGCCCTCGAACAGGATGCTGGTCGCACCATGTAGCAGCGGCGCATAGACGATATAGGAATGGCCGACCACCCAACCCACATCGGAGGCCGCCCACCAGACCTGTCCGGGCTCCACACCGAAAACATGCCTCATCGACCAGACGAGCGCCACCATATGCCCGCCATTGTCGCGCACGACGCCTTTCGGCTCGCCGGTCGTGCCCGACGTGTATAGCACGTATAGCGGATCGGTTGCATGGACCGGCGTGCATGGGACGTGACGACCGCGCGCCGCTTCGACAGCCTCGCGATAGTCGATGTCACGCCCTGCCACCGGTTCATGCCGATACTGCTCGCGCTGCAATATGATGCAGTTATGGACCTTGTGGCTTGCAAGGGCAATCGCCTTGTCGAGCATGGCCTGATAGGGCACGACGCGGGTCGGTTCGATACCACAGGAACCGGCGATGATCATCACAGGCTTGGCATCGTCGATACGGGTTGCGAGTTCATTGGCGGCAAATCCGCCGAAGACGACGGAGTGGACGGCGCCGATACGGGCCGATGCCAGCATGGCGACGGCTGCTTCCGGTACCATCGGCATATAGATGAGAACGCGGTCGCCCTTCGACACACCATTGTCGAGCATGACGGCGGAGAGCGCCTCCACTTCTTCCAGCAGTTCGCGATAGGTGAATTTGCGCACGCTGCCGGTGACCGGGCTTTCATAGATGAGCGCAACCTGTTCGCCACGTCCATTGGCGACATGGCGGTCGAGCGCGTTATAGCAGGTGTTGCACTCAGCACCCTTGAACCAGCGGCCATAAACACCTTCATCGCCCGCAAAAATCTGGTCCCATGGCTTGAACCAGTCGATTCCCTGCGCCGCTTCAGCCCAGAAGCGTTCAGGATCGGTCTGCCATGCGGCATAGGTTTCGGCATATTTCGAAGTCATGCTCTTCCTCCCAGAAACACGCGCAATGTCCACTCTGGTGGGTGGTTGTCGCGTCGTGATTAGTCTGCTGACGAAAGCACAAGATCGACCTGTTCCAGTCCATCTCCTCCATGCGCTTTGGTCACCTCCACATGCAGTTTACGCCGCCCGGCGGCGGCTCGTCCATGAAACTTAAGATGAAGATCGAAGCTTACCGGTAAAACGGCTGTGTCTGGTGCAGACGTCTTGCGGCGATGGCCTGTCTGCGTCACAAGGAGGCAGAGAGGTGATTTGTGACAAAAATCCTGCCTGTGCTGCTTGTTCTTCTGATGGGACTGCACATCATCAAACCGCTTGGCCTGCCGGGCTTGAAGCGGCGCGGTGATTTCTGGAAGATCGCAGCCATTGCCATATTGATCATGGCACTAGCGGTAGGGTTCCACCTGCACGAGGGCTGACGAAAAGCCCGGCTGAAATGGCCGGGCTCTTGTTTTTCAAGGCAAGTCAGGCTGCCTTTTCGAGATCTTTTTTCCAGCCGCCGGTTGCAGCCAGACCGTTCATCTTTGCCCGATGTGCAAAAGCGCGCTGACCGGCAGCGATATTTTCATCCTTGCCGCCCCAGGCTTCCAGCGCTGCCGCTTGCAGGGCACGGCCATAGGAGAAAGTCATTTTCCACGGCATGTCGAAGCCTGCATTCATCGCGGAAAGATGGGCTGTCGCTTCTTCGCCGGTCTGGCCTCCGGAAAGGAAGGCGATGCCGGGCACCGCTGCCGGGACCGTATTGCGGAAGCAACGCACGGTTTTCTCTGCTACTTCTTCGGTCGAAGCCTTGCGGGCGTTCTTGCCGTCAATGATCATGTTTGGCTTGAGGATCATGCCTTCCAGCTTGACGCGGGCATCGTAGAGTTCGGTAAAGACGGTTTTCAGAACCCATTCCGTCACGTCGTAACAACGGTCGATTGTGTGATTGCCTGGCTGGCCGTCCATCAACACTTCCGGTTCGACAATGGGTACAATGTTCGCCTCCTGGCAAAGTGCTGCATAGCGGGCGAGGGTCTGGGCATTCTGTTTCACTGCGCCCCATGTGGGCAGGCCATCGGAAATCGAGATCACCGCGCGCCATTTGGCGAAACGCGCGCCAAGGCCGTAATATTCGGCAAGCCGTTCCCGCAGGCCGTCCAGCCCCTCTGTGATGGTTTCACCTTCGAAGCCTGCTAGCGGCTTCGCGCCCGCATCGACCTTGATGCCGGGAATGGCTCCTGCCTTGCGGATGATTTCAACAAGCGGTGCACCATCCTTGGCCTTCTGCCTTATTGTTTCATCATAGAGAATGACGCCCGAAATATAGTTCTTCATCGCGTCGTCAGAGCGAAACAGCATTTCGCGATAGTCGCGGCGCGTTTCCTCCGTCGAGGCGAGGGGGATGGCGTCAAAGCGCTTCTTGATGGTACCCGAGCTTTCGTCGGCGGCGAGAATGCCCTTGCCCTTCGTAACCAGAGAAAGCGCAATATCTTCAAGACGTTCGGTCATTCACAATGCTCCTTCTGTCAGAGATTTTAGGAGTGTTGGTTAAAACTGTGGCGGGCGCAAGTCATTGAAACGTTTGAAATAATTTTCAAACGGTTTAGGCGAGATAAGTTTTCTTAAGGCCTGTCGGATTGGCTATCGCAGTTTTTGCCGAAACCCGTTTTGATATCCGCGTCTCAAACCCCATGTAAGAAACCAGTGAGAAAACCAGCCTGTTTTCCGTTGTCCAGATTTGAGGAGGAGATATGCGACGCGCCCTTTTGAGCCTGCCGTTTGTTCTGGCTGCATCAATGGTTGCTCTGCCGGTGTTGGATGTTTCTGCTGAGAGCATCAATGCCGGTGGCAGGCAGGCCGAAGCAAGTGCTCCGTTTAAGGTAGCATCGGTTGCCGAATTCGACACGCCCTGGGCTATCGCCTTTTTGCCCGATGGCAGACTTTTATTGACTGAGAAGGGCGGCAAGATTTTCATCGTCACGCAATCAGGCGACAAGACCGCCGTTGCCGGTGTGCCGGAAGTCGCCTTTGGCGGCCAGAACGGTCTTCTTGATATTGCGCCCGCTCCGGATTTCGAAAAGAGCAAGGCAGTTTACTTTTCCTATAACGAACCGGCGCAGAACGGCAGTAGCGTCGTTCTGGCGCGCGCGGTTCTGGAGGAAGGAGACGGCAAGGCAGCGCTGAAGGACAAGACCACGATCTGGAAACAGGATGCGGCGGCGCGCGGTGGACAGCCGGGCGGCATTATTGCTTTCGCGCCGGACGGCAAACATCTGTTCTTTTCCGTTGGCGACCGTATGTTGCCTGCAACAGCGCAGGACGATGCAGCGCCCATGGGGAAAATTCTCCGTATGAATCTCGATGGTTCCGTGCCGAAGGGTAACCCACACGCGGATGCGGAAGGTGTGCAGGCGTTGACGTGGTCGACCGGCCATCGCAACCCGTATGGGCTGGCCTTCGGTCCCGATGGAAAGCTCTGGGAACATGAGATGGGGCCGCGCGGCGGCGACGAGTTCAACCTCGTCAAGCCCGGTCTCAATTATGGCTGGCCCGTCGTCTCCAATGGCGACAATTATAGCGGCAGGCCCATCCCGCGCCATAGTACACGTCCCGAATTCGAGCTGCCATTGGTGTACTGGACGCCGGTTATCGCTCCAGCCGGGCTTGCTTTTTACGAGGGAGACATGTTCCCCGAATGGCGTGGTTCGGCTTTGATCGGAGGGCTTTCGGTCATGTCGCTGGTGCGTGTCGTGATCGACAAGGACGGCAAGGCGGACGAAGCCGAGCGCTTTGAAATGGAAAACCGTATCCGCGATGTGGCTGTCGGGCCGGACGGTGCCATTTGGCTGGTCGAGGATAATAATCCGGGGCGGCTTTTGAAGCTCACACCCAAAAAATAAGCCCGGCAGCAGCCGAGCTTATTTGAATGCAGTTTATCACATTACTTCTTCAGCACATCGACGCCGGGGAGGGGCTTGCCTTCCATCCACTCAAGGAAGGCGCCACCTGCGGTCGAGATGTAAGTGAAGTCGTCGGCCACGCCAGCATGGTTCAACGCTGCGACCGTATCGCCGCCGCCGCCGACTGAAACCAGCTTGCCAGCCTTGGTGCGGGCTGCGACGTGTTTTGCGGTCTTGACCGTTGCCGCATCGAACGGGCGCAGTTCGAACGCACCGAGCGGACCGTTCCAGACAAGCGTTGCTGCGTCGTCGATGGCCGACGCGATAAGGTCAGTTGAAAGCGCGCCCGCATCGAGAATCATGCCGTCGCTTGGTACGGCATCTACACCATAGGTCTTGTTCGGCGTGTCGGCTGCAAAGTGCCAGCCCACGACGGCATCGACCGGCAGGATGATCGCGCATTTGGTGGTTTCGGCCTTGGCCATGATTTCGCGGGCGGTGTGGGCCAGTTCGTGCTCGCAGAGCGACTTGCCGACATCATGTCCCTGCGCTGCCAGGAAAGTGTTGGCCATGCCGCCGCCGATGACGAGCGCATCGACCTTTTCGATCAGGTTGGACAGGAGATCGAGCTTGGTTGAAACCTTGGCGCCGCCGACGATGGCCACTACCGGGCGAGCCGGGTCGCCGAGACCCTTTTCCAGCGCTTCAAGTTCAGCCTGCATGGCGCGGCCGGCAAAAGCGGGCAGGACATGGGCCAGGCCTTCCGTCGAAGCATGGGCGCGGTGGGCAGCCGAAAACGCGTCGTTCACGTAGAGATCGCCATTGGCGGCCAGAGCCGCGACGAATTCCGGATCGTTCTTTTCCTCGCCCTTGTGGAAACGGGTGTTTTCCAGAAGCAGGACATCGCCGTCCTTCAGCGCATCGACGGCTGCCTTTGCCTTGTCGCCGATGCAGTCTTCAGCAAAATGGACACCGTGACCCAGCACTTTCGAAAGCGGCTTTACGACATGCTTCAGAGAGTTTTCATCCGAAGCAACGCCTTTTGGACGACCGAAATGGGCGAGCAGGATGACCTTGGCGCCCTTTTTCGACAGTTCGGCAATGGTCGGAACGATGCGTTCGATACGGGTCAGGTCGGTGACTTCGCCGTTCGCCATTGGCACGTTGAGGTCGACGCGAACCAGTACGCGCTTGGAGCTGACGTCGGCATCGTCGAGAGTGCGGAAACTCATGATCGTTCTCCCAGAACTGTCTTTCAGGAGCCAGAGGAGCAGAGGTGCTCAAACAGGCAGGCGCCGGAAAAGGGTTGGATAGTCGGTGACAAGCCCGTCCTCATCGACGGGCAATTCGGCAGTGAAGGTGCGGTCGGCCGCCGCGTAGCGATAGCGCCGCCCTTCTTCGATACAGGTATAGCGCTGCTGGTCGCGCAATGGACGGAAATTATCAAATGGCACGTAAAGCATGTCGAGCTGAACGGTGCCGCTTTCCGGTGTAAGACCAAGACGGCGGATCGGCAGGGTGTTGGTGAAGGGCGTTCCTGCCAGATCGATATCGATACAGCCGTCGAACTCGGGCAATGCATCGCCCGCCATCGTGTTCCAGCGGCCGTCTCCGTCGGAAATAAGCTCCAGCCGATGGCCTGATGTGGTTTCGATCAGGAAATGGAGGACATGCCAGGCACTGTTACAGTTGATGCTGTAGCGCACGCCATAAGGATTTCCGCCGCGTTCTCCGATCACCACGCTTTCGGCGCGGATCGAGCGGCCTGTGGGGCCGATATCGAGATGTTCGAGCCCTTCTCCTTCCAGCGGACGCCAGCGCGCAACGGTGGGGAGAAGGGCGCGAAACATGGTCGAAGGCTTAGATCAGCTTGCCAAAGGCGACAGCGGTGTCGCCCATGCGGCTGGAGAAGCCCCACTCATTGTCATACCACGACAGGATGCGCACCATGGTGCCTTCCATAACCTTGGTCTGATCCGTGTGGAAGACCGAGGAATGAGAGTCATGGTTGAAATCGTGCGAGACAAGCTTCTCGTCGGTGTAACCAAGGATACCCTTGAGGCGGCCATTGGCAGCTTCGCGGATAGCGTTGTTGACTTCATCGACAGTCGTTTCACGCTTGGCGATGAAAGTGAGATCGACAACCGAAACGTTCGGGGTCGGAACGCGGATGGAAACGCCGTCGAGCTTGCCCTTCAGTTCCGGCAGAACGAGGCCGACGGCCTTGGCTGCGCCCGTTGAGGTCGGGATCATGGAAAGAGCGGCTGCGCGAGCGCGATAGAGATCCTTATGCATGGTGTCCAGCGTCGGCTGGTCACCGGTATAGGAGTGGATCGTCGTCATGAAACCCTTTTCGATGCCGATGGCTTCGTTGAGGACCTGAGCCACTGGCGCAAGGCAGTTGGTGGTGCACGACGCGTTGGAGATGACCAGGTGGTCCTTGGTCAGCTTGTCGTGGTTGACGCCATAGACGACAGTGAGGTCAGCACCATCGGCAGGAGCCGAAACGATGACGCGCTTTGCACCAGCTTCAAGGTGAAGTGCTGCCTTGTCGCGCGAGGTGAAGATACCGGTGCATTCCAGAGCGATGTCGACGCCTTCTTCCTTCCACGGCAGTTCAGCCGGGTTGCGGACGGCGTGAACCTTGATCGGGCCGTAGCCGACGTCGATGGTATCGCCTGCAACCTTTACTTCCTTGGGGAAACGGCCATGAACGCTGTCATAACGCAGAAGATGCGCGTTGGTTTCCACCGGGCCAAGGTCGTTGATGGCGACGACCTGAATATCGGTGCGGCCCGACTCAACGATGGCGCGAAGGATGTTGCGGCCGATGCGGCCAAAACCGTTAATTGCGACGCGAACTGCCATTTTCTCTTAATCTCCCGGTAGGGTACTGCACATGCAGTGCTTCAAAAGTCCATTGGAACGAGCAAATCGAACAGGATTCGTCCGACCGAACAGGAATGGAAACTCAAACGCCGGCGTTTTTGCGACGCCGGCGTTCTTTTAAATCATGCGGCGTTGAGCTTCTTCTCCGCAGCTTCGGCGGCATGTTCTGCCGTGATGCCGAAATGCTTGTAGAGATCGTTGATCTCGCCTGATGCGCCGAAGCCCTTCATGCCGATGAATATGCCGTTTTCGCCAATGAAGCGCTCCCAGCCGAGCGAGATTGCCGCTTCGATGGCCACCTTGACCGGCGCATCGCCGATGGTTGCCGTCTTGTAAGCGTCGCTCTGCTGTTCGAAAAGCTCGAAGCAAGGAACGGAAACGACACGGGTGGCAATGCCCTTGCCTTCCAGCAGGTCGCGGGCCTTGAGCGCGATTTCCACTTCCGAGCCGGTCGCGAAGATCGTCACTTTGGCATCCTTGCTTGCCGCAGCAAGTTCATACGCGCCGAAAGCCGAAAGGTTTTCGTCGCGATGTTCGGTGCGCACCGTCGGCAGGTTCTGGCGGGTCAGAGCCAGCGTCGACGGCGTCTTCTTCGATTGCAGGGCGATCTGCCAGCATTCAGCCGCTTCGACAGCGTCGGCAGGGCGGAACACATTATGGTTCGGAATGGCGCGCAAGGCGGCGAGCTGCTCGACCGGCTGGTGGGTCGGGCCATCTTCACCAAGACCGATGGAGTCGTGCGTCATCACATAAATGACGCGGATGCCCATCAGCGAGGAAAGACGCATGGCCGGACGGCAATAATCCGAGAAGGTCAGGAAGGTGCCGCCGTAAGGGATCAGGCCGCCATGCAGCGTCATGCCGTTCATGGCCGCAGCCATGCCGTGCTCACGGATACCGTAATGGACGTAACGCTGGCCGTAATCTTCCGGCGTTATGGCCTTGGTCTGACTCGTCTTGGTGTTGTTTGAACCGGTGAGGTCGGCGGAACCGCCGATGGTTTCCGGCACGACACCGTTGATGACTTCCAGTGCCATTTCCGAAGATTTGCGGGTTGCGACCTTCGGCTTGTCGGCGGAAAGCTTCTTCTTGTATTCGATGATGGTTGCATCGAAGTTGGAAGGCAGATCGCCACGCATCCTGCGCTCGAATTCAGCGCGGGTTTCCGCGTTGGCAGCAGCAAAACGCTTTTCCCATTCCTGGCGCTTCTTGGCGGCATTGAGACCGGCAACGCGCCAGCCGTCCAGCACTTCTGCCGGAACGACGAAAGGTTCCGCGCTCCAGCCGAGCGCCTTGCGGGTTGCAGCGATTTCTTCAGCACCGAGCGGTGAGCCGTGCACCTTGTTGGTGCCGGCCTTGTTCGGCGCACCGAAGCCGATGGTCGTCTTGCAGGCAATCAGCGTCGGCTTTTCGGAAACCTTGGCCAGTTCGATAGCCTTGGCAATCGCATCCTGGTCATGACCGTCGACAGCCATCGCGTTCCAGCCGGAAGCGGCGAAACGGGCGGGCTGATCGGTATTGTCGGAAAGCGTGACCGGGCCATCGATCGAGATGTTGTTGTCGTCCCAGAACACGATCAGCTTGTTCAGCTTCAGATGACCGGCAAGCGCGATAGCTTCCTGGCTGATACCTTCCATGAGGCAGCCGTCACCGACAATTGCATAGGTGTAATGGTTGACGAGGCTGTCGCCGAACTGTGCATTGAGGATGCGTTCGGAAAGCGCCATGCCAACGGCATTGGCGATGCCCTGTCCGAGTGGTCCGGTCGTCGTTTCGATACCGGCGGCGTGACCGTATTCCGGATGGCCTGCCGTGCGTGAACCGAGCTGACGGAAATTCTTGATTTCGTCGATGGTGATATCTTCGTAGCCCGAAAGATAGAGCAGCGAATAAAGCAGCATCGAGCCGTGACCTGCCGAAAGCACGAAACGGTCGCGATCCGGCCAATGCGGGTTCTGCGGGTCGTGCGAGAGGAAACGGGAATAAAGCGTCGTCGCTATATCGGCTGCACCCATCGGCAGGCCGGGATGGCCCGAATTGGCTTTCTCGACCGCGTCCATAGAGAGGAAGCGGATTGCGTTGGCCATCTGGTTTTGTTTGTCGGAATTGGTCATGGTCTCAGCCGTCTTTCCTTGGAAGGGTTTAACGGGGTTGCGGCGATGCCTTTTGCCTGAGCACGATCCGTATCCAAAACGGCGTCATGCGTTTCGGGATCACGCTCCAGAAGGCACCGGGACACATAGCACCTGCGTATAAGGAGTCAATAAACCGATGACTTTTGGGCAATAAACTGTCCGCGACTAATCGATTGAGTTGTGTGGAAAGCTGGAGAACAATCACCGAAAAGCCGTTTTTGCACCGATAACGGTGCATGAACGTTCACATAAGCCCCTCATTTGTTGCTTATCTGACGGGTGATTATTACAATCTTTTCAAAGATGCCCGTCCGGCAGGCGCGATTCGATGCCCATAATTGGCCCGCGAATTGGCATTGGAAAGGATATGGATGGCACCCGAAACGACCCTCAGGCAAGTCTTGGAACGGCTGGAAAAGGCACTCAATACGCTTGAACAAGCGGTCGATCTGCGGCTGGACAAGGAAGGCGATTTCGCCGAGGCCGAGGAGGAGGTGCAGCGTATGAATGCGGATCGCAGCCGTCTCGCCCAGGAACTCGATCAGTCGGAAGCACGTGCCGAGCGGCTGGAAGCTGCAAACCGCGAAGTTTCGCGCCGCCTTGTGACAGCGATGGAGACAATCCGCGCCGTTCTGGACCGATAGGAGGCTACCATAGCGACCGTAACCGTTACCATCGATGGCAAGGCCTATCGTATGGCCTGTGACGAAGGGCAGGAAGAACACCTGTCCGGGCTTGCCGACCGTTTCGATCAATATGTCACGCATCTCAAAACCTCCTTCGGGGAGATCGGCGATCTGCGCCTGACCGTCATGGCCGGGATCATGGTCATGGACGAGATGGCCGAGATGCAGAAGCGCATCAACGGTCTGGAAAGCGAAGTCGAAACGCTCCGCCGTGCACGCGATGAAGCGCTTGGTCGCGCCGATAGCAACGATGCCGCCCTGACCGGTATGCTGTCGGATGTGGCATCGCGCATCGAGCAGGTGGCTTCACGCATTGCACCGAGAAGCAGCTAATCCTGTTTTGGATTTTTCTGAAAAGTTTTCCTGTTGAGCCGGTGCAAGCCACTGGTGTTCCTGTTGGGCAGGTACTATATTGGCTCTCGGCGAACTGCGCTTCCCGACAGGTGTAACAGCATCCCCGGGGCCTTATTGATCTCTAAGGGAGCTGTCCCTGTGAAGGCTTGCGGGCTTTCGCATATGGCGCCCACCTACTTTGTAGGTTCCCGGGATCAATCACTACCATCGGTCGTCGTGGTCGCCACTTTCTTTCTTCAGGCTTTCGCAGGATAGTTAAGAGCTTGATCTGACGGACAATTTGTTCGTAAACATGCGTGAATCTCAACAGTTCGCGCTTTTTTATGACTTCTCCCCAATCAGCACCACCCGATTCATCTGAAAGACTGGCCGTCGCGATACCCATCGCATTCATCTACGGTCTTCTGCTTTATATCATGATCTGGTCGCGCCACTATGTGGATGCGATGCCTGTCATTGCGGGGTTGATGCTGCTGCCGATGGCTGTCGCCAGCCTTGCTTCCAGCCTCTCCGATCCCCGTGCCCAAAAGAGCCTGTGGCGGCATGTCCGCATGGGATGGGCTATCATCGCCGGGCTTGTCGTCACCAGCATGATCTTTTTCCATGAAGCTGGGATTTGCGTGGCCATGGCCGCTCCGTTCTTCATGGTGTTTTCGGCACTAGGGTCGGCTGTGACTTTGTGGATCATTCGGCAGTTTCGCTCGCGTCGCACAACGACGCTGGTGATCGCGCTGCCGCTACTCGTTCTGCCAGCCGAACTTCAAATGTCCTACAATCCGCATGATGGCGCTGTGACGACGGTGATCGAGATCGCGGCGGCGCCTGAAGTCGTCTGGCAGCAAACGGTTGAAATCCGCAATGTGCGCCCCGACGAGCTGTCGTGGACATTCAGCCATAGTATAATTGGCGTGCCGCAGCCGGTGGACGCAAGGCTGAATGGCGCAGGCATCGGCGCGGTGCGCGACTTGCAGTGGACACATGGTGTCAACTTTCAGGAAATCGTGACCCAGTGGGAAGAAAACCGGCTTCTGGCGTGGGATTTCCGCTTCGGCCCCGGTTCCATACCGCCCGAGGTGGAAGCGCATATCAAGGTCGACAGCACCTATCTGAAGCTTGCGCAGGGTGATTATCGTCTTGAACCGTTGGCGAATGGTCATACACGCCTGACGCTGACGACCCATTATCAGATCGCCACGCCGATCGACTTCTACTGTGATCTGTGGGGCAGACTGTTCCTGAATGACTTCCACGGCGTCGTCTTGAAGGTCATCCGCCACCGTTCAGAGGAGATCGCGCGCGGGATGAGCGGGATCACTTGACGGATCGGCTCAATGCGGTTCCACTGCATGATGAAACACGGCAGCAGGGAGTGGCTTGGAATGACGGCGACGGAGCGTAGCCCCGGTTTGGAAAAGCAGGAGCTTAGGCGCAAGATTCTGGCAGTTCGTGATGCGCTTGATCCCCGCTTTCATTATGAGGCTTCCCTGGCTGCAGCCAAAAAGGGTGAAGCCGCGATCGACGTTCCCAAAGGTACCTTGATTGCTGGTTATTGGCCGATCCGTTCCGAAATCGACCCGCGCCCGCTGTTGTCGGCCCTTCGTGCCAAAGGCGCGCGGCTCTGCCTCCCGGTTGTTCTGGACAAGGAAACGATTGCCTTTCGCGAATATCTGCCCGATGCCCGATTGCGGCAGACAGGTTTCGGCACGATGGGCCCTGGAGAAGATGCACCACTGGTTGACCCAGCGATCATGCTGATGCCGCTTGCGGGCTTTGACCGGCGCGGACATCGGCTTGGCTACGGTGCGGGACATTACGACCGCGCGCTGGCGCGTTTCACGGAGCGCGGCCTACAGCCGCTTCTGATCGGCATGGCCTTTGACTGCCAGGAGGTCGAGCGTGTGCCCGATGAGCCGCACGATATAGCTCTCGATCAGATACTGACCGAGAGCGGCTTGCGTTCGCTTGGCGCAGGTTTATAAGGCATTCTCATGAGATTGCTTTTTCTTGGTGATATGGTGGGCCGGTCGGGCCGCACCGCGGTATATGAAAAACTGCCGGGGCTGATTTCCGATCTGAAGCTGGACTTCGTCATCGTCAACGGCGAAAACGCCGCGGGCGGTTTTGGCATTACGGAAGAGATTTTCCACGATACCATTCGTGCTGGTGCCGACGTCGTCACGACCGGCAATCACGTATGGGATCAGCGCGAGGCTTTGGATTTCTCCAGGCGCGAGGATCGCTTTTTGCGCCCGGCAAATTTCCCGAAAGGGACGGCCGGAAAAGGCGAGGGGCTTTATATCGCCAAGAACGGCGCCCGCGTTCTGGTTTCGAACGTCATGGGCCGGGTGTTCATGCACCCCGATCTCAACGATCCGTTTATCGCGGCCGAGAAAATTCTGGAAGCCTGCCCGCTCGGCGAGCAAGCCGACGCGGTCTTTTTCGATTTCCACGCTGAAGCGACAAGCGAAAAGCAGTGTTTCGGTCACTTCGTTGATGGCCGCGCCAGCGCCGTTGTTGGAACACATACGCATGTCCCGACGGCAGACTGCCAGATACTGCGCAACGGCACAGCCTATATGTCCGATGCAGGCATGTGCGGTGATTACGATTCCTCGCTCGGCATGGACAAGGAAGAACCACTCAACCGTTTCCTGTCGAAGGTACCGAAAGGGCGCTTTGAGGCAGCCAACGGCCCTGCAACCGTCTGCGGTGTGGGTATAGAGATTTCAGACCGTACGGGGCTTGCCGAAAAGATTGCTCCTTTGCGCATCGGGCCGCATCTGGAAGAAACCATTCCGGAATTCTGGCGGTAACATCTTATTATGCTTTGAAGCATGATGTTATCTGTAATGGGCGAGCTATTGTCGGCTCTCAGCTTTCTGCCAGTTGAACGGACATTTCGCGTTCCTATCTCCTTGCAACGAGTTTTTTTGCAAGGGGACGCAGCTTAATGGAATTTTTCACCGAGTATCTGGGATTTCTTTCGACCCCCGCCGGTTGGGCGGCGCTGGTTACGCTGGTGACGATGGAAATCGTCCTCGGTATCGACAACCTGATCTTTATCTCGATCCTCACCAACAAGCTTCCCGCTTCGCAGCAGGCTCGCGCCCGGCGCATCGGTATCGGTGCGGCACTCATTCTGCGACTGGCGCTTCTTTTCACGATCTCGATCATCGTCCAGCTCAAGGACCCTATTTTCGAGGCATTCGGCCATGGCTTCTCCTGGCGTGATCTCATCCTGATTGCCGGCGGTCTGTTTCTTGTCTGGAAGGCGACCAAGGAAATCCACCACACGGTCGATCCCGATGACGGCAAGGAGAATATCGGCGGCAAAGTGGCCCAGCTCACCATGAGCGCCGCCATTGTTCAGATCCTTATCCTCGATCTGGTTTTCTCGGTCGACTCGATCATCACCGCCGTCGGCATGACCGACGAAATCGCTATCATGGTGATTGCCGTGGTCGCAGCCGTTACCGTCATGCTGCTTGCAGCCGATCCGTTGTCGCGGTTCATTGCGGCGAACCCAACCATCGTCATGCTGGCGCTGGGCTTCCTGCTGATGATCGGTATGACGTTGATTGCCGATGGTTTCGGCTTCCATGTGCCGAAGGGCTACATCTACGCCGCTATGGGTTTCTCGGCGCTGGTCGAGGCGCTCAACATGCTGGTTCGGCGAAAGCGCAAGAACCAGCAGTAAAAGCCGTATATAACAAGGCCGCCTGTCTCATGCCGAGTTGGGTGGCCTTGTTATTTTAACGCCGTGAAACTGGTCCGTTGTGGCAATTCTTGTACAGAGGTTCGACCATTCGCACCGCTCGCAGGCTTTGCGCAATGCGCCTTTTGCAAAAGCGCCCCGCATTACGACAAGCCGCTCCGTGTCGAGTTCAAAAGCCTTCTGCGTAGAAAGCGTCTGGCCGAGAAGTTCGCCCACAGCCTCCATTGCAAGTCGGTCACGCTCACGGATACTTGCTTCGTAACAATGGCAATCGCCCCCGCAGAGCAGGGGCGCGCATATGTCGTCCGGACCATCGACCAGAAGGATATCTTCCCCTTCGCTCAACCGCCCGGCAATCCTGTCGTAGTTTTCGACGAAAGCCGGGCTGTAGCCTTTGCCGACATAAGTCAGCATGCAAAGGAGATGATGGCCGCGCAGGCGTACTGTCACCTGTTTGATCAGGCCTTGTCGTCGCGGGCGATGGCCTTGAGGATCGCAGCACCAAGGGCCGACTTGATGAGAGCGCCGATGAGGAACGGCGTCACGCCGAAGGCAACGGCCTTTTCAACGCCGATGATGCTGGACAGCCAGGCTGCGCCAAGAGCAAGACAGACTGCATTGGCGGCAAGGAACGAAACGAAGGCGAGGCCGACGCGGTTACCGTTCCAGCCACGTTCGGCCAGGTAGCCAGTCAGGGCGGCGATAATCGGGAAAGATACAAGATAGCCTGCGGTCGGGCCTGCAAAATGCGGAAGACCACCGGCACCGCCTGCAAGAACCGGAAGGCCGAGCATGGCTTCGCCGAGCCAGGCCAGAATGGTGGCCATGCCGAGACGCCAGCCATAGAGCGCACCGATCAGCGGAACGATCAGGGTCTGCAGTGTGATCGGAACCGGAATCATCGGAACTTCAATCTGCGACGAGATGGCGAGAACCAGCGTGCCAAAGGCGACGGCGGCAAGGCGCATCGCAGGGGAACGGGATTCCAGATTGAGCGGGCTGAAGGATGGACGCGTCTGCGTGATGGTCGTCATGGCTTCCTCAAATTATAGATAAAATTCAAATTCGATCTATATCTTCTTAGCGTCCCTGACGATAAACGCAAGAGGTGGTGCAAACTGAACGGCATGTTGCTGTGGGAGTCACGCGCAGGATACCGATCTCGCAGCTTGGAATGCACGTGAATATTGAGAGCAGTGAAAACAGGAACGGTGCATTTGCGATGGCGTCAGCCGACAATCGCGAACGAATCGCGCGTCTTGCCCGACGCTGTCTTGACCGGGCGATGTCCGATCCATTGCACGTGCCGGGCGAGAATCGTAACCGCGCTTTCGACATCGTTCTGACGCAGCGCCCGCAATATGGCGCGATGGTCGTGATCGGTGCGGGTTTCCCATTCCGACCGCCATGTCGCGAAGAGAAACCGGGCGCTGGCAGCGTGGAGATCGTCGATGGCTGCAAGCAGACGCGGCATGTTGCACGGTTCGAGTATGAGCCGATGGAAGCGGCGGTTGGCGTCTTCCCAGCTTCTGACATCGCGTGATTTGTCGCCTTCCAGTGTGGCCTGTTCGGCGGCATCGAGCGTTGCTTGCGTGATGTGCGGCGCGGCATGACGCAGCGCCAGAACTTCCAAAGCGGCCCGCATCTCTGCCACTTCCTTGATCTCGCCGATGTCGAACGACGCAACCCGCACGCCGCGACGCGGTTCTGACACGGCAAGTCCCTGAGCCTCCAGCCGCCGGAAGGCTTCGCGGACCGGCACGTGGCTGGTCTCGAATTCTTCGGCAATGTGATCCTGTCGCAGTTTCGCACCGGGCTCGATTTCGCCTGCGATAATGCGGTCGGCGAGAATACGGCTGATGCGGGCTGCGATGGTTTCGCTTGGGGTGTTCTGGGCGGGCTGAATCATGAATTTATAGATAATCTGCTTTGCCTGACGGGTCGAGCGATATTGCTTTTATTGACAGAGAATCGATGTTGGCGGCGCTTTTGCTGGACGAATGAGCCTGAATTCCTTATAACGCCGCCATTCTGCACGGAAAGCACTGTGGCCCGCTTGCGGCCCTTCTCTGCTTGATCTCTGTTTCATGCGTGACGCTTTCTCCGTGCACAGCATTTTAAACAGAACAGGGGTGCCATGGCCGGCCATTCACAGTTTAAGAATATCATGCACCGCAAGGGCCGCCAGGATGCGGTGCGGTCGAAAATGTTTTCCAAGCTCGGGCGCGAAATCACCGTTGCGGCCAAGCAGGGTCTGCCTGATCCGACGATGAACCCGCGTCTGCGTCTGGCGATCCAGAACGCCAAGGCGCAGTCCATGCCAAAGGACAATATCGAGCGCGCCATCAAGAAGGCCGCAGGTAATGACGGCGAGAACTATGACGAAGTGCGTTATGAGGGCCGCGGCCCCGGTGGCGTATCGGTCATCGTCGAAGCGCTGACGGACAACCGCAACCGCACGGCATCGAATGTGCGCGCAGCCTTTACGAAGTCGGGCGGTGCACTGGGCGAAACCGGTTCGGTGTCCTTCATGTTCGACCGGGTTGGCGAGATCGTCTACAAGACCTCCGTCGGCGACGCTGACAAGGTGATGGAGGCAGCTATCGAAGCTGGTGCCGACGACGTTCAGTCCGGTGAGGAAGAACACGTCATCATCTGCGCTTTTGAAGATATTGGCGAAGTGTCGAAGGCTCTGGAAGCTGCTCTCGGTGAGGCCGAATCGATCAAGACGATCTGGAAGCCGCAGACCAATACCGAACTGGACGAGGAAAAGGCGCGTTCCGTTCTCAAGCTCCTCAATACGCTTGAAGACGATGACGACGTGCAGAACGTCTACACGAACTTTGAAGTCAGCGACGAAGTCATGGAAAAACTGAGCGCCTGATTTGGTTCTTGGAGTTAGAGCGCGTTTCGATCTGATTGAATCAGATCGGCGCTCTAATCATTTGTTTTGACGCGCACCTTATCCGAAAACCGTTTCACACTTTTCGGGATGCGCTCTAACTCTGAAAAATCCCGGCTTTGTCCGGGATTTTTTGTGTCTCGTCGAGTAGGAAATCAGACAATAAAAAACCCCGCCGAAGCGGGGCTTTCCAACCAAATTCAATATCGAATTAGATACCGAGATTGCCAAAACGGCTCTTGAATTTCGTAACGCGACCGCCGCGATCGAGCAAGGTCTGCGAACCGCCCGTCCAAGCCGGATGGGTGGTCGGGTCGATATCGAGGTTCATCGTATCGCCTTCCTTGCCCCAGGTCGAACGGGTCGTGTATTCGGTGCCATCGGTCATCACGACCTTGATGGTGTGGTAGTCGGGATGGATATTGGCTTGCATCTTCTCAATCCTGAAAGTCTGGGGAGAAAAGCGTAGCTTTGACTATCAAAACTGCGGCACTTTCGCCCAATGGCAGATATGAAGACCCATTACCTACAGGCAACGGCTTCCAAAAGGGTTGGCGAGCCTATACATCAGGCGCACGGCAATAACAAGGGCGCAATCATAAGAATGGCCGACCGAGATACTGAAATTGATATGAATCACGAATTGACTGCAGAAGAAAGTCGCAAACGTCGCAGGCTGACACCTTTGAAGAGAGTGATGCCGTTTCTGGCACCCTATAAGGGGCTGGTCGCGGGCGCGCTTTTCTCGCTGGTTCTGGCGGCGATGACGACCCTTGCGGTACCTGTCGCGCTGCGTCGCATGATTGATCATGGCTTTACCGGTTCGAACGCCATCTTCGTCAATAATTACTTCGGCATGCTGGTGATGCTGGCGCTGGTACTCGCGCTGGCATCGGGTCTTCGCTATTTCTTTGTGATCTCGCTTGGCGAGCGGGTGGTGGCTGATCTCCGCAATGCGGTCTTTTCGCATGTGACGGCACTTTCGCCGGAATTCTTCGACCGGTCGCAGTCAGGCGAAATCGTTTCACGCCTGTCTTCGGACACGACACAGATCAAGTCGGTGGTCGGTGCCACGGCCTCTGTGGCGCTGCGCAACATGATTCTGGGTGTTGGCGCGCTGGCGATGATGGTTGTGACGAGCCCGAAACTTTCCGCGCTGGTTATCGCCGCTATCCCGATCATTGTCGTGCCGCTGATCGCCTTTGGGCGCTCCGTGCGTCGCCGTTCCCGCATGACACAGGACATGCTTGCTCGTGCAAATGCCTATGCCAGTGAACAGATTGGTGCAATGCGCACACTGCAGGCCTTCACCAACGAGAACATGGTGGTTGGGCGATTTGGTCATGCGGTGGAAAAGGCCTTTCAGGCGGCGCGTTCCTCCATTCAGGCGCGTGCAGTCCTGACGGCTTTCGCCATTTTCCTTATTTTCTCCAGCATTGTGGCCGTGCTCTGGTTCGGTTCGCGCGATGTGCTGGCGGGTACGATGACGGCCGGTACGCTGGGTCAGTTCGTGCTTTATGCGGTGTTCGCTGGCAGTTCCTTCGGCGCCTTGTCGGAAGTGGGGGGTGAGCTTGCGCAAGCGGCGGGTGCGACGGAACGGCTTGTCGAAATTCTGGACGAGCAGCCGGGCATTGCCGCGCCAGCCAGACCAGTTGCCATGCCAATGCCGCCGCGCGGCGAGATCGTGTTCGATTCCGTGCATTTTTCCTATCCGACACGACCGGATGCACCGTCGCTCAACGGCGTCAGCTTCACTGTGAAGCCGGGCGAGACGGTTGCGATTGTTGGTCCCTCGGGTGCTGGTAAGAGCACCATCTTTGCGCTGGTCATGCGCTATTACGACCCGCAGTCCGGCAAAATCCTGATCGACGGTGTGGCCTTGCCCGATGCAGATCCCCAGGCCGTTCGCGCGCGCATCTCGACCGTGCCGCAGGATGTTGCGATTTTCGCCACCAGCATACGCGAGAATATAGCCTTCGGCAGGCCGGGAGCGAGTGACGAAGAGATCGTAGCGGCGGCAAAAGCGGCTCTTGCGCATGATTTCATCATGGCGCTCGACAAGGGCTACGACACGGAAGTTGGCGAACGCGGCGTAACGCTTTCAGGCGGTCAACGCCAGCGCATTGCCATTGCGCGGGCAATTTTGCGTGCTGCGCCCATCCTGCTCCTCGACGAAGCCACATCAGCGCTCGACGCCGAAAGCGAGATGCTTGTGCAAAAGGCTCTGGACGGTTTGATGGCCGATCGCACGACGCTTGTGGTCGCGCACCGGCTTGCGACCGTGCTCAAGGCCGACCGCATTCTGGTACTCGACCAGGGCCATATTGTCGAAGAGGGCACACATCAAAGCCTTGTCGAGAAGGGCGGTATCTATGCCCGCCTCGCCAAGCTGCAATTTGAGGCAGGTGCAGGAGCCTTCTCTGCCAAATGAACGGGGAGGGCGTTGTCCTCTCGCTAGAGCATTTCCAACAAAAGTGCGAAGCGGTTTTGCGTAGGATAATGCGTAAAAACAAAAGGATAGAGCGGTTCTACTGATTCCGTTTTAACTGGAACCGCTCTATCTCCGTTAACGTTTTATCTCTCGGTCAGCTTCAGCTCGATGCGGCGGTTTTTGGCGCGGGCATCAGCAGTGTCGGAGGCGTCGAGCGGCTGATATTCCCCGAAGCCTGCCGCTACGAGTCGGTTGGCCGGGACGCCATTGGCGATCAGGAATTTGACCACGGCGGTTGCGCGGGCCGATGAAAGCTCCCAATTGTCGCGGAAACGTCCAGTGCCGGCCAGAGGCACATTGTCCGTGTGGCCGTCAACGCGCAGCACCCAGTTGATGTCATCCGGGATTTCCTGATTGAGCTGGTTTACCGCATCGGCAAGTTTCTTCATCTCGTCCTGACCGGCTGGATTGATATCTGCCGAACCAGTCGGAAAAAGAACTTCCGACTGAAAGACGAAACGGTCACCGACTATGCGAATATTTTCCTTGTCTGATAGGATTTCACGCAAGCGCCCGAAAAAATCGGAACGGTAGCGGTTCAGCTCCTGCACGCGCTGGGCCAGCGCGACATTCAGGCGGCGGCCGAGATCGGCGATCTTGGCGTTCGATTCGCGGTCGCGGCTTTCGGAAGCATTGAGCGCATCTTCAAGCGCCGCGATCTGGCGGCGAAGAGCCGAAATCTGCTGGTTCAGCAACTCCACCTGACTGAGTGCGCGGGCGCTGACCTGCTTTTCGGTATCGAGGCTCTCGGACAGTTCACCAGCGCGCTTTTCGGCTGCCGCACCTGCGCCGCTGCCTTCGTTCAAAAGGCTTTGCAGACGCGAACGCTCATTTTCCGCGCTGGACAGCGAAGCCTGCAGATTGGCGATGGTATCCTGCATATCCTGTGAGTTGCTGCGCTCCAGCGACAGGAGCTGGGTGAGCTCCTGAATCTGGCTGTTGAGGCGCGCAAGCACGCTGTCCTTGTTGTTCACCTCACGGCTGAGCAGGAACTGCGCCAGCACGAAGACGGTGAGCAGGAACATGATAGCGAGCAACAGCGTCGTCAGGGCGTCGACAAAGCCGGGCCAATAATCGACGTGCCTTTGGGTACGGCGGTTGCGGGCGAGGGACATGGCGGCTTACTCCACCTTGTCCGTGCGATCGGATTTGCGGTCATGCGAGCGCTCGCCGATAGCCTTGGTGAGACGATCGAGTGTCTGGCGGATGGCCTTCTGCTCATCGGCCTGCTTTTCCACCCAGTCACGCATGATCTGCTGTTCGCTGCGCATGTTCTTGACGAGGCCCTGTATGCCTTCCGCGAGGTTGGCAAGCGCTGCCGTGGTGCGCTGAGTGGAGGCATCGCCGCCATGCAGGTTCTGCAGCCGATCGGCCAGGACGCGGATTTCTTCCGTGCCGCCGCTCTGGTCGGCGCCAACATCGGAACCAAGATCGGTAACAGAGGAAAGCCAGTTTTCCAGTTCCGTATAGAACCGGTTTTGCGCGCGGCCTGCCTGAAGATCGAGGAAACCGAGAATGAGCGAGCCGGAAAGGCCGAACAGGGAAGACGAGAAAGCAGTACCCATGCCGGAAAGCGGAGCCTGAAGCCCGGCTTTCAATGCATCGAGAACGTCGCCGGTACTGCCCGAACTGGGGTCGAGCGTCTGGATGGTGCGCCCGATGGAGCCGACCGTTTCCAGAAGGCCCCAGAAGGTGCCGAGAAGACCGAGAAAGACCAGAAGCCCGATCAGGTAGCGCGATATATCGCGGCTTTCATCAAGGCGTGTCGCTATCGAATCGAGAATAGAGCGCATGGACACGGTGGAAAGCGCCATCGACTGGCGGCGACCGATCAGTGCACGCATCGGTGCAAGCAACACAGGCGGACGTGTGGTGCCGTCGCGGTCACCGTCGCGAAAGGAATTGACCCAGCGGATTTCCGGCAGAAGCCGCAGCACCTGTCCGAAGGCGAGCAGGATGCCGACCAGCAGAACACCGAGAATAAGCCCGTTGAGACCGGGATTGGTGATGAAGAAAGTGTGGATCTGTCGCATCAGGATCGCTGCCAGAAAGGCCACGATAATGATGAAGATCACCATGGAGAGAATGACGATGCGCGGGCTTGACAGGCGGTAAGGGTCGAAATCGCGCCCCTCATCCAGACGTTCCCGGGAAAGTCTCAAATCGCTCATGCGCTGCGCTCCATGGTCGCGTGTTTGAACAGGAGCCTACTTCATTAATTCGTGAAGCGGAATCGTCTGGATACGAAAAAATGAAGGCAAAAATGCTTCAGCGCGTCGCTTTTGCACGACGCGCTGATTTGAAAAGTCGGTAATGCCTGAATAAGAGCGTCCACCGAAAAGTGTGGAACGTCTACACAGAGAAATCAGTCCACTGGACCGATTTCAAACCCTGCTTCGATCAGATCGGCTTCTTGATCGTCTTGAGAAGCGCACCGTGAATGGCCTCGTTTCCGGCAACGATCGTCTGATTGGCGAACATATCCTGTCCGCCATTCTTGTCCGAGACGAAACCACCGGCCTCACGTATCATCAGGATGCCCGCACCAAGATCCCAGGGATGCATGCCGTCTTCCCAGAAGCCGTCCAGACGACCGCCTGCAACATAGGCGAGATCAAGCGCGACAGCGCCCATGCGACGAATGCCTGCGGTTTCGGCCATGACATTGCGCAGTTCGACCAGATAATGGCCGTGCTGGCCGCGGCCCAGATGCGGGATGCCGGTGCCGATGACAGAATCGACCAGCTTGTTACGCGATGCAACGCGCAGGCGGCGATCATTAAGGAATGCGCCGCCACCGCGTTCTGCAGTGTAAAGCTCGTCCATGGCCGGATTGTAGATGACGCCGGCGACGATCTGTCCCTGACGTTCCAGAGCTATGGAGACAGCAAAAACAGGGATGCCGTGCAGGAAATTCGTGGTGCCGTCGAGCGGATCGACCAGCCAGCGGTGCTGTCCGTCCTTGGCTTCAACCTCGCCGGATTCTTCCATCAGGAAGCCGTAATCCGGGCGGGCGCGGCTCAATTCCGTGTAGACGATCTTTTCGGCGCGGCGGTCCGCCTGGCTGACGTAGTCGCCGGGGCCCTTGAGAGAAACCTGAAGATTCTGGACTTCGCCAAAATCACGAGCGAGGCTGCGGCCGGCCTTCATAGCGGCCTGGACCATAACGTTGAGAAGGGCTGAGCGGGCCATTTCATTGTCCTTGTAAGCACGATCCCGAAGCGTGGATTTTTAAGGGGATCACGCAGTTAGTTATAAACAGAAGGTCGAACATCCAGCCAGAAACATGTTTGGTACCATGTTCGGCGGATGGTCGAGGAATTGAGCGATCTGAGAAAGAACGGTCGCAATCTTTGCGACATGCGGCGTCCGTGGACGCCGCAGATAGTGTGCAGATCAGGCGCGGCTGACGTAGGTCAGTTCGTTGGTGTCGACGATCACGCGTTCACCGGATGCAATGAACGGCGGAACCAGGATACGGATACCGTTTTCAAGCACAGCCGGCTTGTAGGACGAGGCAGCGGTCTGACCCTTTACGACCGGATCGGCTTCGGTAATGGCAAGCGTGACCTGATCCGGCAGGCGGATACCGATCGGCTTTTCTTCGTAAAGTTCGACGGTGACCATCATGCCGTCCTGCAGGAAAGCTGCGCGGTCGCCGACGAAATCCTTGGCCAGCTCAAGCTGTTCGTAGGATTCGGTGTCCATGAAGATCAACGCTTCACCCTGTTCGTAAAGGAACGAGAAATCCTTCTGTTCCAGACGAACGCGCTCGACTGTTTCAGCGGCGCGGAAACGTTCGTTGAGCTTGGTGCCGGTGATGAGGTTCTTCAGTTCAACCTGATTGTAGGCGCCGCCCTTGCCAGGCTTGACGGCATTGGTCTTGACCGCAACCCACAGGCCGCCAGCATGTTCGATGACATTGCCGGGACGGATTTCGTTACCATTGATCTTCATGAGCTTGATCCGGAATGAAAATGTGAAACCATGTGTGGTCCGACCTACGACGACGAAAAGGCAACCGTCCGGCTTCATTCCGGAGATTGCGCACCTGCCTTATACTCGAACCACGATAATCGGCGTCTCAAGACCATAAAACAACGCTCTGCGCAAGCCTGAGCACGAAAAGAGAGCCGGTCCAGCCATAAAATTCGCCCGAAAATCAGCGAACGCGCAGATTATTGGCGGTTTCTATGGCCTGCTTGATCTGGTCGTCAGCCAGTCCGTCCATCATGTCATTGAGGTCAGGCGAGCGGAAACCGGCCCGCTGGGCAACGATATACCAGGCCGCTGCCTTGACGAGATCGCCATCGGTGCCGATGCCGTCGCGATAGAGACGGGCGAGCCATACCTGCGCCATGACCATACCGCGCTGCGCACCAAGGCGCATCCAGCCGAAGCCCTGTTCGTAATCGCGGTCGCCACCGCGCCCTTCGATCAGCCAGCGGCCCAGATCGAACTGCGCTGTATCGTAACCCTGTGCGGCTGCAAGGAGCAGATAGACGCGCGCCCTCTTGTCATCGCGGGGGATGGTGGGGGTGCCATTGGCGTAAATCTGGCTGAGTGCATATTGTCCATCCGCCAGCTTCGCTTCGGCTGCCTTCTCGAACCATGGGAAGGCGAGATCAATACCTGGCTTGCCCGGCGTCTTCACCATCAACATCTGGCCGTAGTTGAACTGTGCCATGGCATTGCCGCCTTCAGCAGCTTTCTGCATCAGTTTTTCGGCCTCGGCGGGATCCTTCTTGACATAGGCGCCTTGAAGCAGAAGCGCCGCATAGCGGAATTGCGCTTCGATAACACCGTTATTGGCTGCTTTTTCGTACCATTTGGCCGCCAGTTTCTGATTGGCGGGAATGCCAAGGCCACGCGCGTAAATTTCCGCAATGAGTGCCTGCGAAGCGGCGTCGCCCTTTTCAGCCTGCGGCTTGGCAAGGTTGAAGGCAGTCAGATAAAGCCCGCGCTGAAACGCGCCAAAAGCCTCGTCCGCCGGCTTGTCGCCGAAGCGGCTCTGATCGATGGGCGGCATCGGCTCCGTGGTTGCCGGTTGCGGCAACATCGCCGGCTTGGCCGGTTTATCGGCCTTCTTGTCCTGATGGCTGTTCTTCTGACCGTGCACCGGCTCGCCCGCAGCCAGAGCGGGCAGGGTGGGCAGTGCGAATGTCAAAGCAGCAGCGAGAAGAAATTTGCTCTTCATGGGCATCAGCAAGACCTTGATGAAGGGGTCAGTTTTCAAAGCGTGGCGCGTTCTCATCGAGAAGCCGGTTGGCTTCCGCAACGGCCTTCGCAGGGTCTTCGGCGTCGAAGACGGCGCGTCCGAGCGCGACGAAATCCGCGCCGGTTTCGGCTGCGGGAATAATGCTTTCCAGCGAGGCTCCGGCCTGCGCGATGCTTGGGATTTCCACCATCTGCGCCCACCATTCGGCCAGCGACAGGTTTCGCGGATGGGCATCCGGCTTGTTGTCGGCGCCGATCTTGCCGAAGAAAACGTAGTCGGGCTGCAATTCGCCGATTTCCATCGCGCTGTGGCGGTCGCGGAAGTTTCCGGTGCCGACGATCATCTTTGGCGTGTGTTTTTCAATGGCGTCTGCCAGATCGGCAGGTTTGCCCTCAATGTGAATGCCGTCAGCCCCGACGCGACCTGCGATGCGCGTATCATTCAGGATAAGCGCGGCGGCGCCGTTTTCCTGAATGATGGGGACGGCCTTTTCGGCTGTGGCCTGAAAGGTGGCTTCGTCGAGGTCGCCGGTGTCGAGGATGACACTTGCAACATCGCCGCCCGAGAGCGCAGCCGTCAAAAGCTTTGCGAGAGCCGCGCCGTCGGCAAGCGGAGGCGCAACCAGCACGATGCGGCAGCGTTCGGTTTCAGTCTTGTGAGCGGGCGTGTTCATGAGCCAAGCCTAACGGGATAAACGTGATGGAATTCGGGCAATAGAAGCATTGTGTTTACCGGAAACGGAAGCAGCGCTCTATCTATTTGTTTTGCCGCATTTATGCGAGGCGACCGGGCTTCGGCAAGTATTCATTGGCGAAACACTCTCAGGCTCACATCTGTCCGGGCTGGCATAATGTTATCCACTGGAACGAAAGTTGATCGGAACCAACCCGGTTCTGCCGGGATTAAAGCGTATATAACTCGCACCGATAACGGGCACTGAACGCCCCGGAAAAACGTGTGAAACTGTTCCGGACACCCATCTGGAATGACACGAAGAAGATTGGAACGCCCCGCAATCCCAAGTGCAGGTGCTTCCTTCAAAGATAGGCAGGCTGGTAAATGAACATTGCGACCGCTAGAGAAGCGATGCCCGCACAACCGACGAAAATGCGTGATACACGCATTGACGTGTTCCGTGCGCTCGCGCTGCTAACGATCTTCATCAACCATGTGCCCGGCACGATCTACGAGCATTTCACGCACAAGAATCTCGGCTTCTCCGATTCGGCTGAAGCTTTCGTGCTGATTTCCGGCATGGCCGTGGCGCTTGCCTATGGATCGAAGTTCGCCCCCGGCAACCGTCTGCTGCTGACGTTCAAAATGTGGCGCCGCGCCGGTGTGCTCTATACCACGCACATCATGACGACCATGGCGACCATCGCCATTTTCGCTGCCGCTGCCATCTTCCTCAAGCGCTCGGAACTCCTGACGCAGATCAACATTGCTCCGCTGGTCAAGCATCCGGTCGAGGCGCTGTTCGGCATCGTCACAATGGGTCACCAGCTCGGCTATAACAACATCCTGTCGATGTATGCCGTGATGTTGGTTCTCACGCCGATCCTGCTCCTGCTGGCGCGCATCAGCCTGCCGCTCATGCTCGGTGTTTCCGGTACGGTCTGGTTCCTGTCCGGTCTGTATCACGTCGCGCCGGTCAATTATCCGACCGAAGGCGTCTGGTTCCTCAACCCGCTGTCGTGGCAGTTCCTGTTTGCGATCGGCATAGCAGGCGTAATGCATGTGCGTCGCGGTGGCGAGTTGCCGAAGCATCCGCTGCTGATCGGTCTTGCCGTCGGCTATCTGGTGCTGGCGCTCGCCTGGGTCCGTATCCCGCTCTGGGGTATCGATGCATCGATGGGGATGCCGATGATTGTGACCGGCTTCGACAAGACGTTCCTGTCGGGTCCACGCCTGCTGCACGTGCTGGCGATTGCCTATCTCATTGCCGTCGTCCCGACGCTGAACAACATCGCCCGGACTGCGCCGGATAATCCACTGGCCATTCTCGGCAAGCATTCGCTGCCGGTCTTCATTGCCGGCACGCTGCTGGCGATGGTCGCTCAGGTGATGAAGCTCGTGAATCCGGGCGGCCTGCCTTACGACACGCTGCTGATCGCAACCGGCATCGTTATGCAGTTTGCGCTGGCTTATTATCTTGAGTGGCTGCCAACCATCGGTTGGAACAAGAAGGGCTCCGTTGCTTCGGCAAAGCCCGCCGTTCCAGCTGCCGAACCCGTCAAGATGCAGGTTGCCCCAAGCTCAAAGCCGGCGATGCAGCGCTACTGACACTTAACGATCGGCCGCATCGGACCAGTTCCGAGGCGGCTTTTCTTTGGGTGAAAAGCGCCGGAATGCGCGAGATTATCCACAGCGCTGCGCGGAAATTAACCATTCATTAATCTTAAGAATGTTAAATGGTTTACATCCAGTTCGGCTGGATTCTTACCGAGTGGTTTAGCCACTCTGTTTGACGCCTCCCTGTTAAACTCCTGAGAGCCGCCATTGCGGCTCTTTTTTTATGCGCTTTTTGCTGCGCACCGGGAAAATATTGATCTCGCATGCAGGGGCGGAACGGAACGACTGCCCATCCGTTCTATTTGAAGGCTTTCATCAAAAGTCTCTGAAAATGTTAACCGAATGTTAAACATAAACTTGCGCGACGGTGCATGAAGGTGCAGTTTATCGTGGACTTGTTTAGCGTAGCTGTTCCGTCTCAGCCTCCCCCATGGTCGAACAGCGGTTCAATGGTTTCATTCGTATCCGTCTGGCATATCCCACCGGACGAATACGGCAACGGAATGGGCCGCCGATCCCGGCGGTCATGCAAGGTGGCAGAGCAGTGATTAGCGAACAGGGCCAGATGCCGAGCAATATGATCAGCCTCGCGGAGCGCATGGTCTTCTCGGATTCGTTCAAGCCGATCTACGCCGAAGGCATGGATATGGTCGAGGAAGCGGCAAGCTATCTCGACGGCGAAGGCCGTGAGGACGCGCGCAATCTTTCCCGCGTGGCCGCGACGCTCTATGCCGCCGAATCGATGCGATTGACCACGCGCCTCATGCAGATCGCTTCCTGGCTGTTGCTGCAGCGTGCGGCGCGCAGCGGCGAAATGACCCGTCAGCAGGTTTCCGCCGAAAAGGCCAAGGTGCGTCTCGACACGCCGTCGGCGGGCGAAGTGGCCCAGGGCTGGTCTGAGCTGCCTGCTGCATTCATGGAACTCATTGACCGTTCCATGCGCCTTCAGGCACGCGTGCGCCGCATGGACCGCGAAGTTTACGGTGAAGTTGTTTCGCTGCAGGGCGTTCCGCGTGGCAATCCGGTTTCTGAGCAGATCGTATTGCTGAAGACCGCTTTCGGCGCTTCATAACAACGGATCATATGCGCTCTTCGCGGCGCATGTTTCTCTTTTGTTCACTTTTCTGCTGTCAAGTGAATCCGTCTGAGGATAGGGTTCGCTTATGAAAGAAACGATTCGCATCATTGGTATTGATCCGGGCCTGCGCCGTACCGGCTGGGGCATCGTCGAATCGCTTGGAAATTCACTGCATTTCATAGGCTCGGGGACCGTGACCTCGAATGCCGAGATGGATCTGGCATCGCGCCTCTGTCAGTTGCATGAAGGGCTTTCCAAAGTCCTGCACGAATATATGCCGCATGAAGCGGCGGTCGAGCACACCTTCGTCAATAAGGACGCAACGGCAACACTCAAGCTTGGCCAGGCGCGCGGCATCGCGCTGCTGGCTCCGGCGCAAGTCGGGCTACCCGTTGCAGAATATGCGCCGAATGCCGTCAAGAAGGCTGTGATCGGAGTCGGGCATGGTGAAAAGCAGCAGATCCATATGATGGTGAAAGTGCTGATGCCGCGCGCGTCGTTCGATACGAGCGATGCAGCCGATGCGTTGGCCATCGCCATTTGCCACGCCCATCATCGCCAGAGCATTGTAAGCGCCCGCCGTATGCAGGCGTTGTTAGCGGGGTAAGACCAGAATGATCGGCAAGCTTAAGGGCGTGATCGATGAAATTGCCGAGGATCATGCCGTCATCGACGTGCATGGCGTCGGCTATGTTGCGTTTTGTTCGGCGCGCACGCTGGGTAATCTTGGTGGTGCGGGCGAGGCGGCTATTCTGTTCATCGAAACCTATGTCCGCGAAGACATGATCCGCCTTTATGGGTTTGCCAATCAGCTTGAGCGCGAATGGTTCCGCCTGCTGCAGAATGTGCAGGGCGTCGGCGCCAAGGTAGCACTGGCGGTACTGGGTACGCTGTCGCCGTCCGAACTCGCCAATGCGATTGCGTTACGCGATATTGCCATGGTTTCGCGCGCGCCGGGTGTCGGCAAGAAGGTCGCTGAGCGCATCGTGACCGAACTCAAGAACAAGGCGCCTGCCTTTGCCGGAGAGGCAAGCGGCACCATCGGGCTGAAGCAGGAGCTTGGCGCGGGCGCTGCTCCGGCACCGGTTGCCGATGCGGTGTCGGCGCTTTCCAATCTTGGCTATTCGCGCGATCAGGCTGCCAATGCCGTTGCTGCAGCGCTGAAGGAAGCGGGCGAGGGCGCCGATTCGGCCAAGCTCATCCGTCTCGGTCTGAAGGAATTGTCGCGGTGATTACCTTGTCTCGGCGGGATGTTCATGCGAGGAGGGAGGCATGAGCGACCGCAACCCTCTTATCGATGCAGATAGACGTGTAGACGAAGACAATACGCTGCGCCCGCAGACGCTCGACGATTTCGTCGGGCAGGCGGCAGCGCGCGCCAATCTCAAGGTCTTCATCGAAGCCGCCAAGGTGCGGGGCGAGGCGCTTGACCACGTCCTTTTCGTTGGCCCTCCGGGTCTCGGCAAAACAACGCTGGCGCAGATCATGGCCAAGGAGTTGGGCGTCAATTTCCGCTCAACATCCGGCCCGGTCATTGCCAAGGCGGGCGATCTGGCGGCGCTCCTCACCAATCTGGAAGAGCGCGATGTCCTGTTCATCGATGAAATTCATCGCCTGAGCCCGGCAGTGGAAGAAATCCTTTATCCGGCCATGGAGGATTTCCAGCTCGATCTCATCATTGGAGAGGGGCCTGCAGCGCGTTCGGTGAAGATAGATCTCGCCAAGTTTACGCTCGTTGCGGCAACAACCCGTCTAGGGCTTTTAACCACGCCGTTGCGGGATCGCTTCGGCATTCCGACACGGCTCAACTTCTACACGGTCGAGGAACTGGAATATATTGTGCGGCGTGGCGCGCGCATCATGCAGATGGGCATTTCGCCGGATGGCGCGCTGGAAGTCGCCCGCCGTTCGCGTGGTACGCCCCGCATTGCTGGACGCCTGTTGCGCCGCGTGCGTGATTTCGCGCTGGTCGCCGGTGCCGACGTCATAGACCGGAAGATCGCCGATGAGGCGCTGTCGCGTCTGGAGGTGGACAATCGCGGGCTGGATCAACTCGACCGGCGCTATCTCGATATAATCGCGCGCAACTTCGGTGGCGGGCCGGTGGGGATCGAAACCATTGCTGCCGGTCTGTCCGAACCGCGTGACGCGATCGAGGACATTATCGAACCCTATCTGATCCAGCAGGGTTTCCTGCAGCGCACGCCACGCGGCCGCGTTTTGACGGCTGTTGCCTGGCAGCATCTTGGATTGCCAGCGCCTGCTGAGATCATCCAGCAGTCGCAATATGGCCTCTTCATGGAAGACGAATGACAATGGAACATGCGCAGGTTGCCGGCGAACTGAAAGACGGCGCGCATCTGCTTTATGCGCGCATCTATTATGCCGATACGGACTTTTCCGGCTTCGTCTATCACGGTCGCTATCTCGAATTCTATGAACGCGGACGCACGGATTTCTTGCGCCTGCAGGACGTTCATCATATCGAACTGGCCGAAGGTGCGCTTGGCGAAGAAATGGTCTGGGTCGTTCGCCGCATGGAGATCGATTACAAATCGCCGGCGAAGATGGATGACCTTATTCTGATTGAAACCCGCGTCAGCGAAATTCGCGGGGCGCGGGTCATCATGGCGCAGAAAATTACCTGCGGTGAGCGGCTGCTTTCGGAAGCGAAGGTAGAGGCCGTGATGATAACCAAAGAAGGCCATCCGCGCCGCATTCCCGACGAGTGGCGGGGAGCTTTCACGAAAGGAAGTCGCGCGTGATTACGAAAGCTCTCAATCGTTAATCAGATTGTGTAGCTTTTGCTCTACTGGAAGCATTGAAATAAGTTGCGCATCGATCCCATGAAGCTCTCTCTTAGAGTGACTTGACTGGTTTTTGTGTAATCAATCAGCTTATAGCTCGATTTAGGTATTCTATAGCTTTTCATATAGTCATCAATAATATTAAGAGATGAGACCGACGGCTTATAATGCCCGGACATATTCGTAAATATCAGCTTTTTATTATGGACGTGTAAGGTTCCGGCGGTTAAAATGTCTTTATCGTTTTGAAATATATTCTGATGATGGAACTCTATATGTGATAAATGAGAGAAGAATTTCGGTCTCTCTAGTATTCTTATCCCTTTTGAATTGGAAACAGAAAATATATAATCAGAACTAATTCTTTCTGTGGAAATTTCCTCGATAAAACCAGAAATATTGTTATTATTTATTTTATGAATAATCAATTCACCTCGATCTATCTTTCTCTGCATAGCAGGGATACCTATTGCATCTGTGCCGCGGTTGATAAGAAAATCTGGTTTCAATGAGCTAATTTCATTACTTTTCTTGTTAGTATTTCTTCCTTTCATCAATCCAGATTCGCGAATAGGTGTTTTTTCTGAAGTCAGAGGTGTGTCTTTTGCGGCAACTGTATCTAAATGTATGGTTTCTTCAAAGAATCCGTCAAATAATTCAATAAATTCTTCCAATTTATTTATCCTTTACTATATGATAATACATATCTATCTCGTTATTATTCTGATATTTTAATTATATATCGAAATTATGTTCTATTGTTTATTTTTATACCTCATATTTGATGTGCGGATATCGATTATTGTTGCCTGTATTGGCGTGCAGGCCGCGTTTCTGTTCAATTGTCCATTTCAATTTTCAAGCCGATGTAGCTGCAAATGCTAACGCATCTTTAACCATAATAATCCATTAATCACCCTGACGGAATCGGTGGAGAGGCAGGCTTGAAGCGCAGCGCCTTCCTTTCACCAAAATTAACCGTAACAAGCGCGTGATGGATTTAAAGTTGAAATCCGGAATGGCGGTTGCGGTGCGAAGTGTCGGCCGCTCGTCGGGCAGGTACGGCTTCAAGTTGAAAAGCTGCGCAGGTTTGGAGCGTCTGTTTTCAGACGTTGAGTAACGGATTTGCGATACCGCCCGGTCATGTGGCCGGGCGTTTGGATTCGAGGACGATAGATCGATGGAAAATGTTGCGTTAGCGGCCCCCGCCGCCGATGTTACCCTCTGGGGCCTGTTCATGCAGGCGAACTGGGTCGTCAAGCTGGTTATGCTTGGCCTGCTGTTCGCCTCGATCTGGACCTGGGCTATCATCGTGGACAAGACGATTGCTTACGGACGGGCGCGCCGCGCGATTGATCGCTTCGAGCAGACGTTCTGGTCCGGCCAGTCGCTTGAAGAACTCTATCGCAATCTCGGGGAACGCCGCACCACCGGCATGGCATCCATCTTCATGGCCGCGATGCGCGAGTGGAAGAAGTCATTCGAGAAGGGCGCTCGCTCGCCCATCGGCCTCCAGATGCGTATCGACAAGGCCATGGATGTCGCGCTGGCGCGTGAAAGTGAAAAGCTCGACTCGCGTCTGGGCTTTCTGGCGACCATCGGCTCTGCTGCCCCCTTCATCGGGCTGTTCGGTACGGTTGTCGGTATCATGACCTCCTTCCAGGCAATCGCTGCTTCCAAGAACACCAGCCTTGCCGTTGTGGCGCCGGGTATCGCCGAAGCGCTTCTGGCAACAGCTATCGGCCTTCTCGCCGCTATTCCTGCCGTTATTGCCTACAACAAGCTGTCGTCGGACGCGGGCAAGATCGGTGGACGGCTCGAAGGCTTTGCGGACGAGTTCTCCGCCATACTGTCGCGCCAAATTGATGAGAAGCTGACGCCGCGCAACTAAGCGGTTTCGAGCATCGAGTGTAATTTCAGCCTTCGGGAATCTTGCAATGGGCATGTCGGTAGGAAATCAGGGAATGCAGTCGGGCGGGCGCCGCAGGCGTGGTCGCAAACCCGCATTGATGAGCGAGATCAACGTAACGCCATTCGTCGACGTGATGCTTGTTCTCCTTATCATCTTCATGGTTTCCGCCCCGCTTCTGACTGTGGGTGTGCCGATTGATCTGCCTGACACGCAGGCAAAGGCCATGAATGCCGACACGCAGCCGATCACCATTTCGGTTAACAGCGAAGGCAAGATCTATCTGCAGGAAACCGAAGTTCCGATCGACGAAGTGGTGCCGAAACTCCAGGCCATCGCCAAGACAGGCTATGAAGAGCGCATTTTTGTGCGTGGTGACAAGGCTGCCGATTACGGTACCGTCATGAAAGTCATGGCCCGCATTTCCGCCGCCGGTTTCAAGAATATCGGCCTTGTGACCCTCCAGGAGCAGGATAGCTGACGCCATCATGAAGGCTGGCCTGACATCTTCTGTTGCCTTGCATGCCGTTGCGGTCGCGCTGGCAGTGGTTTCGTTTTCCTCGCCGAAGGCTTTCGACGTGCAGGATTCGGAATCATTCCCTGTCGATATTGTACCGATCGAGTCGATGACCCAAATCCAGCAGGGCGACAAGAAAGCGCCCATGAAGGAAAAGTCGGCTCCCGTGCCGACGACCAAACCACAGACGGTTCCTAACGCCGAGAATTTCGGCGATCAGGATATCGATACCCAGACGCCGCCCAAACCCGACGCCAAGGCGAAACCGATCGAGGCGGCTGAAGAGCCAAAGGCACAACCGGAACCAGTGAAAAAGCCGGAACCGAAGCCTGATCCCAAACCGGAACAGAAGCCGGAGACGAAGCCGACGCCGGTTCCTGCGACGGAAGTTCAGACCAAGCCGGAAGAAAAGCAGGAAGTGAAGCCTGATCCAGTGGCGGAAGCCATTGAAAAGCAGGCTGAATCGCCCGACGCGGAGGCGCCGAAGCTGCCGGACAAGGTTCCCGCACCCGACGCCAAGCCGAAGCCGCCACAGGCACAGACTGCGAAGACGCCGGATCGCAAGCCGACGGAAGATAAGAAGCCGACGCAGAACGCTGCTCAGACTTCGAAATCGAAAAACGATGCGATTGCGGATGAGGTCGCAGCCCTTCTGAACAAGCAGAAGGCAGCAGGCGGCGGCGCCAAGCGTTCCACCGATCAGGCATCGCTGGGCGGCAAGAAGAATACTGGCGGCTCTAAGCTCAGCCAGAGCGAAATGGATGCACTGCGCGGTGCGATTTCCAAATGCTGGAACGTGCCTGCCGGTGTGGCCGACGCGCCGGGGCTGGTCGTAACCGTCAAGATGAAACTGAACCAGGATGGCTCCATTCAGGGCGCTCCGGAAGTGACGTCAGGCGGTGGCGGTGACGGTGTGGGTCGTGCTGCAGCCGAGAGTGCAAAGCGCGCTGTCGCACGCTGCGCGCCGTACAATCTGCCAGTCGACAAATACGATTCATGGTCGGAAGTGATCGTCAACTTCGACCCGAGCGAAATGTTCTGACCGGGTTCCGGTCGCCAATCAACTTACTTGCCAAGGACAAAGAGGTCCCAGAAGACATGAAAATCGGCATCATCAATACAAAGATCCGGACGGTCTTTTCGGCTTTCGCGTGTATGATTGCCGCAAGCCTTGTCTGCACCATGCCGGCGCGCGCCGTCGTGGAAATCAATATCAACAAGGGTGTGATCGAGCCGCTGCCGATCGCCATCACCGATTTCCTTTCGGCCGACCAGCTCGGACCGAATATCACGTCGGTTATTGCGGCTGATCTTGAGCGGTCGGGTCTTTTCGCGCCTATCGACAAAGGCGCCTTCATCGAAAAGATTTCCAATCCGGACGCGGCCCCGCGTTTCGAGGACTGGAAGGTCATCAATGCGCAGGCGCTCGTCACGGGCCGTATCACCAAGCAGCCGGACGGCCGTCTCAAGGCCGAGTTCCGCCTTTGGGATACGTTCGGTGGTCAGCAGATGATCGGCCAGCAGTTCTTCACCACGCCGGACAACTGGCGCCGCGTCGCCCACATCATCGCTGACGCCATCTATGAGCGCCTGACCGGTGAAAAGGGCTATTTCGATACGCGCGTTGTTTTCGTCGACGAATCCGGCCCGGCACAGAAGCGCGTGAAGCGCCTTGCCATCATGGATCAGGACGGCGCCAATGTGCGTTACATTTCCGACGGCCGCGCCATTTCGCTGACGCCGCGTTTCTCGCCGAACCGTCAGGAAGTCACCTATATGTCGTTCGAAGGCGGTTCGCCGAAGGTGTATCTGCTGCAGCTCGAAACCGGCCAGCGTGAACTCGTCGGCAATTTCCCTGGCATGACCATCGCCCCGCGCTTCTCGCCGGATGGCCAGAAGGTCGTGATGAGCCTGCTTCAGGACGACGGCAGCGCCAACGTTTATACGATGGATTTGCGCAATCGCTCGACCACGCGTCTGACCAACAGCCAGGCGATTGATACAAGCGCGTCATATTCGCCAGACGGATCGCAGATTGTTTTCTCCTCCGACCGTGGCGGACGCCCGCAGCTTTACATCATGGGTGCCGATGGATCCAATCCGCGCCGCATTTCGATGGGCGATGGCAGCTACTCCACGCCGGTCTGGTCGCCGCGCGGAGACCTGATCGCCTTCACCAAGCAGTCGCAAGGCCAGTTCTCTATCGGCGTGATGAAGACCGACGGTTCGGGCGAACGCCTGTTGACCTCAGGCTTCCACAATGAGGGTCCGACCTGGGCTCCGAACGGTCGTGTGCTGATGTTCTTCCGCAAGGCGGCAGGGGCAGGCGGTCCGAAGCTTTTCACCATCGACCTGACTGGCCGCAACGAACGCCAGATCCAGACGCCAAACTACGCATCCGATCCGGCCTGGTCGCCGCTGCTCGAATAGCGCATTCGCGAATAGTTACCGAAAGTGAAGGCGCGAAGCTCCGGTTTCGCGCCTTTTTCATGGATAGAGCGGTTCCGGTTAAACCGGAATCGGGGAACGGCTCTATCTCATTGTTTTGTCGCATTATCCTAACGCAAAGCCGCTTCGCAGTTTTGCTGGAAAAGCTCAATTTGCCACAATCATTGCCGGGAAGCCGTGTTTCTGCCGCATTTTGCCCCCAAGGGCTAGAACCAGAACTGCTGCCGGAAACTGCCGGTTGCATCTGGCCGCAAGAAAATATTAACCATACTTCTTGAGCCTGTCTTAACCTCAATATGATTATTGGATGGTTACGCAGGAACATCAAATCTTAAGGAGCTCCGGCCCATGCGCCGTATCCAGTCGATTGCACGTAGCCCGATCGCTATTGCCCTTTTCATGTCGCTCGCCGTTGCCGGTTGTGCGTCCAAGAAGAACCTTCCGAACAATGCCGGTGATCTGGGTCTCGGTGCAGGCGCTGCTACGCCAGGTTCCTCGCAGGACTTCACGGTCAATGTCGGCGATCGCATCTTCTTCGATCTCGACTCGTCGCTGATCCGGGCGGACGCACAGCAGACGCTTTCGAAGCAGGCCCAGTGGCTGCAGCGTTACCCGCAATATTCGATCACCGTCGAAGGCCATGCCGACGAACGCGGTACGCGTGAATACAACCTCGCTCTCGGCCAGCGCCGCGCGGCTGCCACCCGTGACTTCCTCGCTTCGCGTGGCGTACCGACCAACCGTATGCGCACCATCTCCTACGGTAACGAACGTCCGGTCGCTGTTTGCGATGCCGACTCGTGCTGGTCGCAGAACCGCCGCGCTGTCACCGTGCTCAACGGTGCAGGCAGCTAATCTGCGAACACCTGACAGTGTTACGGAAAAGCGGCTTTCGGGCCGCTTTTTTCGTTTTTGGCCACATGATTAACCGTTTCGACAAACTTTGGCCGAAGTCGCACTTGTCATAGTGAGCGTCAAGAGGCCTTCGCTTTTCGCATTATCCGACGCAAAACCGCTTCGCACTTTTGCCGGAAATGCTCTAAAAGCGGAGCTGGTCGTGCGGCAAACCACGTTCAGCGTCCGTTCAGGCGCGGCACCCGATCATCTTGTTCGTTGTGAATCAGATGGGTGAATTACAGGGGCAAAAGGGAATGAGGAAACCAATGAGGAAAGTGACGCTGGCAATTGCCATGCTGCCGCTTTTGGTGAGTGCTCCGGTTATGGCGGCATCTGTTTCTTCGCAAGGGGGGATTCAGCTCGCGCAGGCAGGCGCTCCCGGCGGGGATCAGTTTTCGCAGCAAGTCTGTAATCTGGCACATCAGAACGCCCAGTCCTATGCGCGGATTTTGCAGCTTCGCGACAAGATGCTGAAAATCCAGCGCGATAACGAAGCGCGGTTCCAGGCGCTGGAAAAGGGCCGTGGCGGCGCACAGAACCACGTCAGCATCGGCTCGATGGCGATTCTGGATGAAGCCATGCGGGATAGCGGCGGCCCCGGACAGGGTGGCGGCTATCAGAGTCCTGGCCTTCAGCAGGAACTGGTTCGCAACCTGACCGGTAAGGTCGAGGATGTGGACGCCCAGATTTCGTTTACCGATAATCAGTTGCAAAAGACGCAGGAAGACAACGAATTCCGGTTCGAGGAACTGGAAAAGAAGATCGGCGTAACCTCGCCTTCTTCCGGTAGTGGGGTTCAGTCTGCTGCGGCGGCTGCCTCTCCCGGTGCCGATCTCTGTGCACAGGGTACGGGCAATCCTGCCGCGATAGCAGATGCCTTGGGCGCACGTGCGGAAGCCATGAACTTCCAGATCCTCGAAATGCAGGACCAGATGCAAAAGATGCAGGAAGCAAACGAAGGCCGCTTCCAGTTTTTGGAAACTGGAAAGCGTGCCGATACGGGTGCTCAGCAAGGCGGTGGCGACACGTCGCTCGCCGATGCCGGTTCAAATCCGGGCAGCAACGGAAACCTCGATGGCGGGGTTTCCGGAAATGCTCCGCAGGGCGGTGGATATGATGCATCCAGCCAGTCTTCTGGCGCCGATTCCGTGGCTATTGGTTCGAATGCGCCTGCACAGGGTGGACCGGCACGTGGCGAACCGCCGCAAACGCTCGGTTCCATCCGGTTCGACGCCAATGGCAATGTAATCGGCGAAACGCTTGACACCACACCGCGCGCAGCACAGCCAGGCGCGGTACCCGGCGCTGCGGCGGGTGGTACGGCTGCAGGCGATGCAGTTGCATCTCTTCCGACCGACGATAATCCCAATTCGCTTTATCAGGCATCCTATCAATTTCTGATGTCGGGCGATTACAAGTCGGCCGAAACCGGTTTCCGTGAGCATGTGAAGCGCTATCCGGCTGATCCCAATACGGCGGAAGCGCGTTTCTGGCTTGGAGAATCGCTCTACGGTCAGGGCCGTTTTCCGGAAGCCGCAACGGTTTTCATCGATACGCAGCGCGATTACCCTGATTCGAAGCGCGCGCCGGAAAACATGTTCAAGCTCGGCATGACGCTTGAAAAGATGGACAATCGCGATGTCGCCTGCGCAACTTTTGCGCAGATTCCAGACCGTTACCCCAAGGCGGCGCCTGCCATATTGAAGCGCGTTGCTGATGAGCGCAGCCGCGCTAAGTGCTGATTGCGGAGTTATTTCGTGGGGCTCACCCCAAGCAATATTTTCAAACTATTCGAGCCATTCGGATTTAAGCAGGCCAGTGCCATTGTTGCTGCCGTTTCGGGTGGCAGCGATTCAATCGGCCTGCTTTTCCTCCTTCGGGATTATCTGGCCATGCTACAGAACCCACCCCGGTTGATTGCCGTTACGGTGGACCATCGGCTGCGAGTCGAATCGAAGGATGAAGCCGAGAATGTCGGCCTGCTTTGCCGACAATATGGGATCGAACACCGCATTCTGGTCTGGGACGAGGCCAAGCCGACAAACGGGCTTGCCGCAGCCGCGCGCACGGCGCGCTATCGCCTGCTGGTACAGGCGGCACGGGATGCGGGCGGGGCCTTCATCGTCACCGGTCATACGCAAGATGACCAGATCGAAACCTTTCTGATGCGCAAGGAACGCAGCGGCCATGCCGAGGCGCGTGGGCTTGCCTCCATGTCGTCGCGCTCTTGGCTGGAAGGATCGATCGAACTCGATCGCCCGCTACTCACTGTTTCCCGGCAGGCGCTACGCGACGAATTGCGCAGCAGAGGTATCGCCTGGGTGGATGACCCCAGCAACGCAAATACGAAATATGAACGACCGCGGATTCGTCTGGGCATCGCAGCCGAGACCGACAAGGAGGTGGTTCTTGACCAGATTGCCGGGGCCGGGGCCGCGCGTGAGCGTGACAATGCGGCCTTGATCGCCGCACTCGCCGATCCGGCAAGCTTGCGCGTTGATGCAAACGGAGCTTTGCTCGTTGCTCCAGAGCTTTACGCCGCTCTTCCTGTCAATGTGAGGCGTCTTTTCTCGGGGTTGCTGGCGGCAATCGCCGGTGGGCGTCGTTTCCTGCCGGGCGATAGCGAGCGGTCACGCATTGAACGGGTTCTGTCTGGGGGAGACGACAGCCATCGTCTGACGGTATTCGGTGCCTTGATCGAGCGCGGCGAGGACGGTTCACCACATCGGTTCCGTCGCGAAAAGCGCAACCTGCCGAAACTGCCGCTGGAGCCGGGCAAAGAAATTGTCTGGGACGGCCGTTTCCGTTTTTCAAATGAAAGCGAAACAGGTTTCGATCTTGCTGCGCCGGGACGACAGGAACTTACGGACTTTCTGAAGTCGCGGAACATTGAAACCGAATCTCGAAAACGTGAGGCCTTGCTGGTTTCACCGGCTCTTTATCTGGAAGGCAGACTTTTCGCTTTGCCATTCCTGCCGAATGAAAATTTTCCGCAAAATATTCATATCGAACGGCATTTTGCGATCTTCGATCACGTCCTGCCGGGGCATGATTTCGATCTCGCAAAGGCCGTCGAAGCGCGTATCGGGCGCGGCTGCGCGGAAATGTCTTAATTTTTATAAACCAGAGTGCGAAGAATCGAGGATGCGGGGCCGAACGCGCCTTGGCAAGGCCATCCTTCGATCCTATGTTAGACCGAAACATCGTTCCGTGCCCGCGGAATGGCCGTGGTATCGATTGGACCCGATATGAATCCGAACTATCGCAACTTCGCCCTCTGGGCGATCATTGCTCTTCTTTTGATCGCGCTGTTCAACCTGTTCCAAAGCCCAGGTCAGCGCTCTAATTCCCGTGAAGTTTCCTATTCGCAGTTTATTGACGACGTATCCAACGGTCGCGTGAAATCGGTCACGATCACCGGCCAGCGGATCACCGGTACGTTTGCCGACAATGGTTCGACCTTCCAGACCTATTCGCCGGGCGATACGGGTCTCGTTTCGCGCCTTGAAAGCAAGGACGTCGCTATTACCGCGCGCCCTGAAACCGATGGTTCCAGTTCGCTGATCGGCATTCTCCTGTCGTGGCTGCCGATGATCCTGATCCTCGGCGTGTGGATTTTCTTCATGCGACAGATGCAGGGCGGCTCGCGCGGGGCGATGGGTTTCGGCAAGTCCAAGGCCAAGCTTCTGACGGAAGCGCATGGCCGTGTGACTTTCCAGGACGTTGCCGGTGTGGACGAAGCCAAGCAGGATCTTGAGGAAATCGTCGAATTCCTGCGCGATCCGCAGAAGTTCCAGCGTCTGGGCGGCAAGATTCCGCGCGGCGTTCTGCTCGTAGGCCCTCCCGGCACCGGTAAGACGCTTCTGGCGCGCTCGGTTGCGGGTGAAGCCAATGTGCCGTTCTTCACCATTTCCGGTTCGGACTTCGTTGAAATGTTCGTTGGCGTTGGCGCAAGCCGTGTCCGCGACATGTTCGAACAGGCCAAGAAGAATGCGCCTTGCATCATCTTCATCGATGAAATCGATGCTGTCGGTCGTCATCGTGGCGCCGGTCTTGGCGGCGGTAATGATGAACGCGAACAGACGCTCAACCAGCTTCTGGTCGAGATGGACGGTTTTGAAGCCAACGAATCGATCATCCTGATTGCGGCAACCAACCGCCCCGATGTTCTCGATCCCGCATTGCTGCGTCCGGGCCGTTTTGACCGTCAGGTCGTGGTTCCGAACCCGGATATCGTCGGCCGCGAGCAGATCCTCAAGGTGCATGTGCGCAATGTGCCGCTTGCACCCAATGTCGATCTCAGGGTTGTCGCACGTGGTACGCCGGGCTTCTCCGGTGCTGATCTCGCCAATCTCGTCAACGAAGCTGCCCTTATGGCCGCACGCCGCAACAAGCGTCTTGTGACCATGCAGGAATTCGAAGACGCCAAGGACAAGATCATGATGGGTGCGGAGCGTCGTTCCGCCATGACGCCGGAAGAAAAGGCCAATACGGCCTATCATGAAGCTGGTCATGCCATCGTCGCGCTCAATGTGCCGAAGGCTGATCCGGTTCACAAGGCAACCATCATTCCGCGCGGTCGTGCGCTCGGCATGGTTATGCAGCTTCCGGAAGGCGACCGTTATTCGGCGACCTATACCTGGATGGTGTCACGTCTTGCCATCATGATGGGCGGCCGCGTGGCAGAGGAGCTGAAGTTCGGCAAGGAAAATATCACCTCTGGTGCTTCCTCCGATATTCAGCAGGCTACCAAGCTTGCCCGTTCAATGGTGACCCAGTGGGGTTATTCCGACAAGCTTGGTCGTGTGGCCTATGGCGACAATCAGGAAGAAGTCTTCCTTGGTCATTCCGTGTCCCGCACGCAGAACGTTTCGGAAGAAACTGCGCAAATCATCGACGCCGAAGTGCGTCGTCTGATCGACGAGGCTTATGCCGAGGCGACCCGCATCCTGACCAAGAAAAAGAAGGACTGGATCGCGCTCGCCGAAGGTCTGCTCGAATATGAAACGCTCTCCGGCGACGAGATCAAGGAACTGATTGCGGGCAACAAGCCGTCACGCGATCAGGGCAATGATACGCCGTCCCGCGGGTCGGGTGTGCCGAAGGCTGGAAGCCCGCGCAAGCGCAAGGGTAGTGAGCCCGGCAGCGAACCCGGTATGGAGCCGCAGCCGCAATAAACTGCTTGAAAGCGAATGAGAGAAAGCCGGGCTTGTCCCGGCTTTCTTGTTTCCTGACGTTATTTTGGCTCAGGCCTGCCGCAAAGGCTCGTTAAGGATTTCGGTGCATCATATTGCACCAGCTTACGACTTTGGACGTGGGAACGTTGAACCTGCCGCCAAAGGCGAAATTGCTTTTGTGAGTGTTTTCGCGTTAAGAACAGCGAAAATCTGCTGTCCAATCGACAGCCCTTGCTCACCGATCATTTCGGGCGGCATATATTTGAAGGCATAGAGAGCGTTTCATGGCTCAGCGCAAGGCGAAACAGATGACACGGAAATATTTTGGAACCGATGGCATTCGCGGACAGGCAAACAGCTTTCCGATGACACCTGAAGTCGCCATGAAAGTCGGCATGGCGGTTGGCCACATCTTCCGCCGCAAGGGTCAGGCTTCGCGCGTTGTGATCGGCAAGGATACGCGCCGCTCAGGCTATATGCTGGAAAATGCGCTGGTGGCAGGTTTCACCGCCGCCGGCATGGATGTTTTTCTTCTTGGCCCGATCCCGACGCCCGCTGTTGCCATGCTTTGCCGCTCGCTGCGTGCCGATATTGGCGTGATGATTTCCGCATCGCACAATCCATTCTACGACAATGGCATCAAGCTTTTCGGCCCGGATGGGTACAAGCTTTCCGATGAGATTGAGCTCAAGATCGAAGCGATGATTGACGGGGACCTGTCGTCCTACATGGCAAGCCATGGTGATGTCGGTCGCGCCAAGCGCGTTGATGGCGATATCTATCGCTATATCGAGTTCGCCAAGCGCACCCTGCCACGCAATATCGATCTGAATGGTCTGCGCGTCGTTGTCGATTGCGCCAATGGTGCCGGCTACAAGGTCGCTCCTGCCGCCTTGTGGGAATTGGGTGCGGAAGTCATCACCATCAACAACGAACCGAACGGCATCAATATCAATGAGGATTGCGGTTCAACGCATCCGATCGGTCTGATGAAGAAGGTTCATGAAGTGCGCGCCGATGTGGGCATTGCGCTTGATGGCGATGCAGACCGCGTGTTGCTGGTCGATGAAAACGGTACCGTCATCGATGGTGACCAGTTGATGGCCGTTATTGCCGAAAGCTGGGCTGCAACCGATCGTCTTGAAGGCGGCGGCATCGTCGCTACGATCATGTCCAATCTTGGACTGGAGCGTTTCCTCGCCGACCGTCATCTGACGCTGGCTCGCACCAAGGTGGGCGACCGTTACGTGGTCGAGCACATGCGCGAACATGGCTTCAATGTCGGGGGCGAACAGTCCGGCCATATCGTCCTGTCCGATTTCGCGACAACGGGTGACGGTCTGATTTCGGCGTTGCAGATCCTTGCCGTTGCACAGGAGCAGGGCAGGCCGATCAGTGAAGTCTGCCGCAAGTTTGATCCGGTGCCGCAGCTTCTGAAGAATGTGCGCACCGCTGGCGGCAAGCCGCTGGAAAACAAGCGGGTAAAGAGCGCAATCGACGAAGCGACCGAGCGCCTTGGCGTTCAGGGGCGTCTGGTTATCCGTCCGTCCGGCACCGAGCCGCTCATCCGTGTCATGGCGGAAGGCGATGATCGCGGTTTGGTGGAAAAGGTCGTCAATGACATCATCGATGTGATTTCGTCCGAAAGCAGCGCTGCGGCCTGATCATCGCAAAGACAATTTTAGCAAGGCGCGGGCGAGACCCGCGCCTTTTTGCGTTTAGTAAATTAGCGAATGTTAATGAACTTGGTAAAAAAACAAGGTTAAGTTGTATTTAACTTTTGCCGAATAGTCTCCCCCTCAAATATCCGTACCCGTCGCCTTCGGCGGTACGATTCTCCGATGGGGCAGACATATGAAAAGTCTTACGAAAACTCTTTTTGCCGGTGTGGCAGCATCGGTTGCCCTAATGGCTGCGGTGCCTGTCGTTCTTGCGGCGGATATCATCGAACCTGTTCCTGAAGTTGTTGTGGCTCCGCCTGCCGTTGGTGGTTGGTATCTGCGCGGCGACATCGGTTACTCCAAGGCCAAGTTCAAAGACGCTGATTACGCGACTATAGATAATTGCGCGACTTGCGGTGGTGGTTCGCCGACCTTCGGTAGCAATACGCTCTATGGCGACCTGAAGGGTTCGTTCCTTGTGGGTGGCGGTGTTGGTTATCAGGTGACGGATTATTTCCGTACCGATCTGACGGTCGACTACATGACCCGCGCCAAGTTCAATGGTCATACTTATGGCTCGGCCTGTAATGGCGATATCAATTGCGCTTCTGACGAGCGCAGTCATTTCTCGGCCCTTTCCATTCTGGCCAATGCCTATGTCGATCTTGGTAATTTTGCTGGCTTTACACCCTATATTGGTGCCGGTATTGGCGGCACACGTGTGAAGTGGGCTGATCTGGATGATGTTCGCTATGGCGGTACACAGGAAGGCGCTGCCAATTGGCGCTTTACCTATGCGCTCATGGCCGGTGCATCGGTTGATCTCACGCAGAACCTCAAGCTCGATGCAGGCTATCGCTATCGCCACATCAACGGTGGCAAGATGTTCGAGGGCAATCAGTGGCTTGGCGACGGGCACGACAATGGCATGAATGTGCACGATGTACGCGTCGGCCTGCGTTATATGTTTGGCGGCGCAGGTCCAGTCTATGCCCCGCAGCAGGTTTCGACCATCGTGGATGGTCCCGTTTACAAATAAATAGCAAATCGCAAGATGAGATAAGGCCCGGTCATCCGGGCCTTATTTGTTAGAGATCGCATCATCCCACGCAAAACCGCTTCGCACTTTTGCTGGAAATGCTTTAGAAACATAGTAAAAATATCCCTATATTTATGCGATCTTAACTATGTTCATTCATACATGATGATAAATTCATAAGCGGGGATTTCATCATGTCTATGCAATGGCGTGCTTTCTGTTCGTCGGCTGCTTTGCTGGCCGGATTGTGCTTTGCATCGCAGTCTTTTGCGGCCGATCTCGATATGATCAGCTATGAGCCGGGCGTTCCGATGCAGCAGCCGGTCGAGGTGGGTTCCGGTTGGTATCTGCGTGGCGATATCGGCTACAACCTCTCCTCCAAGGTCAAGATCCAGACAGAGACGTCTTTCTGGAATGGCTCTCAAAGCTATGATCTGGCCAAGACTGTCGTGCCCTCCATCGGTATCGGTTATCAGTTCACGGATAATCTGCGCGGCGACGTGACACTCGGCTATTCCAAACAGAGCTTCGACGATTATGACGTCGATGTCCGTAGCTGGGATATGATGGCCAATGCCTATGTCGATCTCGGCAACTACTCCGGCTTCACGCCCTATCTCGGTGCAGGCCTCGGCTTTGCCAATGTGCGTTATTCCATTGATACGGCCTATGGCGAATACAAGACCGATGATGATTATCGTCTCGCCTGGGCTCTCATGGCGGGTGTGGGCATCGACGTGGCGTCCAATATCAAGCTCGATATCGGCTATCGTTATGGGGTCATCGAAGGCGCGGATATTGCAAGTGCCGCAGGCATCACGCTCAGCGACAAGGACATTCAGTCCCATCAATTGCGTGCCGGTGTGCGCTTTACGACCTGGTGATACCAAGTCTCATCGAGACTTGGTTAAGCCCGTGCGGCAATTGAGTATTTTCAGGGCGTGATGCGTTAGCATCTTAGCGCCCTGCTATAATTGCGGCGGGCCTTATGGCCCGCTTTGCAATTCATTGTTTTAGCTATTTCGAATTTTTCGTTTTCATGTGCGGCCCGATTCCTTACAGGTGACAGAACGCGACGAATGCGTGTCCTGAAAGGGGAGGGTTATGAAAGCAATTGCAGCATTTTCAGATTTCGTAGGCCGGACATTTGCCGTCTGGGTCATTGTCTTTGCCATTCTCGGTTTTGTTCTGCCGTCGACATTCAGCGTGTTTGCGCCGTGGATCGTGGTTCTGCTCGGCATCATCATGTTCGGAATGGGTCTGACGATTTCCGGCAAGGATTTTGCAGAAGTTGCCAAAAGACCTTTCGATGTCGCCATCGGTGTGCTGGCACAGTTCATCATCATGCCGCTTCTCGCCGTCTTGCTGACGCGCATCATTCCGATGTCGCCGGAAGTGGCCGCGGGCGTCATTCTGGTTGGCTGCTGCCCCGGTGGAACCGCCAGCAACGTCATGACCTATCTTTCGAAGGGCGATGTGGCGCTGAGCGTTGCCTGCACCAGCGTCACCACGCTGCTGGCGCCGCTGGTCACGCCTTTCCTCGTCTGGTTCTTCGCCAGCCAGTATCTGCCGGTCGACGCGATGAGCATGTTCATCAGCATTGTGAAGGTGATCCTCGTGCCTCTGGCGCTTGGCTTCATCCTGCAGAAACTGGCTCCGGGACTGGTCAAGGCGGCGGTGCCCATGCTGCCGCTGGTTTCCGTCGTCGGGATCGTGCTGATCGTCGCGGCGGTGGTCGCGGTCAACAAGGCTGCAATTGTGCAGTCCGGCCTGCTGATCTTTGTGGTCGTCGTTCTGCACAATTGCTGCGGCTTGCTTCTCGGCTATTTCGCCGCGCGTTTCGCGGGATTGTCGTTGGCAAAGCGCAAGGCGATCAGCATCGAGGTCGGGATGCAGAACAGTGGCCTTGGCGCGGCGCTCGCCAATGCTCATTTCTCGCCGCTGGCGGCTGTGCCGAGCGCCGTTTTCAGTGTCTGGCACAATATCTCCGGTGCGCTGATTGCGAGCTATTATGCGCGCATGGAAGAAGAGCCGTCTGAAACGAAGACAGCGACCCGATAACGAAATTCTACCCGCCCGAAGCAATTCGGGCGGGTTGGGTAAAAATATTCCCAGAAAGGCGTATTGATGAAAAATGCGCTTTCAGCTATCCCAGTAAGTGGGCCACGTCTCCCCAACGAGACGCGTGCTATCTGAGAGGATAGAAACAACATGACGACGATTGCGAAGCCGGCAGTTCGCCCGGCTAATCCTAATTTTTCATCCGGTCCCTGTGCAAAACGTCCCGGCTGGTCGCTGAATGCGCTGGTCGATGCGGCGCTTGGCCGTTCGCACCGTGCGAAAATCGGCAAGACAAAGCTCAAAGAGGCCATCGATCTTACCCGCGAAGTGCTGCAGGTGCCTGCCGATTACCGTATCGGTATCGTGCCGGCTTCCGACACCGGCGCTGTCGAGATGGCGCTGTGGTCCATGCTCGGCGCGCGTGGCGTCGATATGGTTGCATGGGAAAGCTTCGGCTCGGGCTGGGTCACGGATGTGACCAAGCAGCTCAAGCTCGAAGATGTCCGCACCTTCGAAGCGCCTTACGGTGAGATTGTCGATTTTTCGCAGGTCGATTTCGACCGCGATGTCGTTTTCACCTGGAACGGCACCACGTCTGGTGCGCGCGTCCCGAATGGGGATTTCATTCCGGCAGACCGCAAGGGTCTGACCTTCTGCGATGCGACCTCTGCCGCTTTCGCGCAACGCCTCGACTTCCCGAAGCTCGATGTCGTCACCTTCTCCTGGCAGAAGGTTCTGGGCGGCGAGGGCGCGCATGGCATCCTGATCCTCAGCCCACGTGCTGTCGAGCGTCTGGAAAGCTACAAGCCTGCATGGCCAATGCCGAAGATTTTCCGCATGACTAAGGGCGGCAAGCTGATCGAAGGCATCTTCGTCGGCGAAACCATCAATACGCCGTCCATGCTCTGCGTGGAAGATTATCTCGACGCGCTGAAATGGGCGAAATCGCTTGGTGGTCTCGATGCGCTGGTTGCGCGCGCCGATGCGAATTTTGCGGTTCTCGACGGTTTTGTCGCAAAGACGCCGTGGATTGCCAATCTGGCCGTGAAGCCGGAAACGCGTTCGAACACTTCCGTCTGCCTTACGATTGTCGATCCGGAAGTGACTGCCTTGTCTGCCGACGAGCAGGCCGCTTTCGCCAAGGGCATCGTCACCGCGCTCGACAAGGAAGGCGTTGCCTATGATATCGGCGCCTATCGCGATGCACCTTCGGGTCTGCGTATATGGGCTGGTGCCACGGTGGAAGCTTCCGATCTGGAAGCGCTGACGCATTGGCTGGATTGGGCTTTTGCAACGCAGAAGGCTGCGCTGAAAGCGGCTGCCTGAGCATTTCGTGCATGACGCCGTGGTCCGCGTTGGGGCGGCCACGGTCCGCATCCCCCTTAGAGCGCATTTCGATCTGATTAAGTCAGATCGACGCTCTAAGTGATTGTTTTCACGCGCATCTTATCCGAAAACCGTTTCACACTTTTCGGGATGCGCTCTATTCATAGCATTTCCTGAAGCAGATCGGTCTGCGTTTACAGGAAATGTTTGGTCTGAAAATGTTTGAAGGAGGCCTCCATGGCACCTCGCGTTCTCGTATCCGATAAGCTTTCGCCCACTGCCGTCCAGATTTTCAAGGATCGCGGCGTGGAAGTCGATTACCTGCCTGATCTCGGCAAGGACAAGGAAAAGCTTCTCGAAGTCATTGGCAATTATGACGGTCTGGCGATCCGTTCGGCCACCAAGGTCACGGAAAAGCTGATCGCAGCCGCCAAGAAGCTCAAGGTTGTCGGTCGCGCCGGTATCGGCGTGGACAATGTCGATATTCCGGCGGCTTCGCGCCGTGGTATCATCGTCATGAACACGCCTTTCGGCAATTCGATCACCACTGCCGAACATGCCATTGCGCTGATGTTCGCTGTGGCGCGGCAATTGCCGGAGGCAGACACCTCCACTCGCGCAGGCAAGTGGGAAAAGAACCGCTTCATGGGCGTGGAAATCACCGGCAAGACGCTGGGCGTCGTCGGTTGCGGCAATATCGGTTCGATTGTCGCGACCAGGGCCATTGGCCTGAAGATGCATGTGGTGGCTTTCGATCCGTTCCTGTCCGAATCCCGTGCGCAGGAACTGGGCGTTGAAAAGGTTGAGCTTGACGAGCTGCTTGCCCGCGCCGATTTCATCACGCTGCACACGCCATTGACCGACAAGACCCGCAATATCATCAATGCGGAAAATCTTGCCAAGACAAAGCCGGGTGTGCGTATCGTCAATTGCGCCCGCGGCGGCCTGATCGTGGAAAAGGATTTGGTGGCGGCGCTGAAATCCGGCCATGTGGCCGGTGCCGGTATCGACGTTTACGAAACGGAACCGGCGACTGAAAACGAACTTTTCTCACTGCCCAATGTCGTTTGCACGCCGCATCTTGGTGCATCGACCTCGGAAGCACAGGAAAATGTCGCGCTTCAGGTGGCCGAACAGATGTCGGACTATCTGGTGAAGGGCGCCGTTTCCAACGCCATCAACATGCCCTCGATCACGGCCGAAGAAGCGCCGCGTTTGAAGCCGTTCGTGAAACTTGCCGATGTGCTTGGCGCTTTCGTCGGTCAGGTCACGGACGAGCCGATTCAGGAAGTGGAAGTGCTGTTCGACGGCTCCACCGCAACCATGAATACGCGCGCATTGCTGAGTGCGGCTCTGGCCGGTCTCATCCGTCCGCAGGTCGCCGATGTCAACATGGTTTCTGCACCGATCATGGTGAAGGAGCGCGGCATCATCGTTTCGGAAGTCAAACGCGACAAGTCCGGCATCTTCGACGGCTATATCAAGCTGACGGTGAAGACCACCTTGCGTGAGCGCTCCATTGCCGGAACCTGCTTCTCGGATGGCAAGGCGCGTTTCATCCAGATCAAGGGAATCAATCTCGATGCCGAGGTCGGCCCGCACATGCTTTACGTCACCAACAAGGACGTTCCGGGCATGATCGGCCTGCTTGGCACGATCTGCGGCAAGCACAATATCAACATCGCCAACTTCTCGCTCGGACGTGACCATCCGGGTGGCGATGCGATCGCCATGCTCTATGTGGATGAACAGATTCCACAGGCAGCACTTGACGAACTGACGGCTCAAGAGGCAATCAAGGCGGCAACACCGCTTGAGTTCAACGTCGGAGAAGTTTGAGAAAATGGTTGAAGAGATGGTACAGCCGGAATGGCGGCGCATGCACGAGCAGGATATTGCGAGCGTGACTGCGGTTGCCAATGTTGTCCATCTCGATTTCTTCGAAGATGAGGCGGTCTTCCGGGACCGCTTCAAACTCTATCCGGCTGGCTGTTTCGTGCTCGCCCGTGACAATGAAATCCTCGGTTATGGCATCAGCCATCCGTGGAAGCTGGATACGGTCCCGGCTCTCAACGCCGTTCTGGGCGAACTCCCCGACGATACCAACACCTACTATATCCACGATATAGCGCTTCTGCCCGAAGCCCGTTCCAGCGGTGCAGCCACACGCGTCGTCGAACTGATGGCCTTGCAGGCTGAACGCGATGGTTTCGTCACCATGTCTCTCGTTGCCGTCAGCGGCTCGCAGGGCTTCTGGGAAAAGAAGGGCTTCGTCGTCCGCGACCTCCCGGCGCTTGAGGAAAAGCTCAAGAGCTATTCGGATGATGCACTCTACATGGTCCGCGCCGGCTAGGTTCGGTGATATTCAGTCTCTGGTGGTCTGCAAATGGCGCTTTTTTGCGCTTCCAGTGCTCACGTACCATAATACGTTGCGCGCCGGTTCTCAAATCCCACCATTTTCGCCTTCCCAGAGACTGAATCTCTACCGACCTAGTTCTGCGCACTAAAAATCGGGAATTTCTTGCACGAAAGAGTCGCGCAATCCCGTTTCAATCTGTATAGAGACGAGGGATCAGCACCCTGTAGCCTCAACTGGCGATGACCGGGCCGCTTTGATCCTTGGATTTTCAAATAGAGGCCAAGGAGTTTCTTCAATGGCAAATGTGGTTGTCGTCGGGTCGCAATGGGGCGATGAGGGCAAGGGTAAGATCGTTGACTGGCTGTCCGAACGCGCCGATGTCATCGTGCGCTACCAGGGTGGTCATAACGCAGGTCATACGCTTGTCATCGACGGCGTCAGCTACAAGCTTTCGCTGCTGCCATCAGGCCTCGTGCGCGGCAAGCTGAGTGTCATCGGCAATGGTGTCGTTGTCGATCCGCATCATTTTGTTGCCGAAGTCGAGAAGTTGCGCGCGCAGGGCATCGACATCAATCCTGATGTGCTGCGCATTGCCGAAAATGCGCCGCTTATCCTCTCCATTCATCGTGAACTCGATGCCATGCGCGAAGGCTCCAATTCGGGCCTCAAGATCGGCACGACCAAGCGCGGTATTGGCCCGGCCTACGAAGACAAGGTCGGCCGTCGCGCCATCCGCGTCATCGACCTGACCGAGCCGGAAACGCTGCAGCCGAAGGTCGAACGTCTGCTCGCGCACCACAATCTGCTGCGCCGCGGCATGGGTCTGGAAGAAATTGCGGTCGAGACCATTTTGAAGGAACTGAACTCGGTTGCCGATCAGATTCTTCCCTATATCGATCAGGTCTGGCGCGTTCTCGATGAACGCCGCAAGGCTGGCGACCGCATCCTGTTTGAAGGCGCGCAGGGCGCACTGCTCGACAACGACCACGGCACCTATCCGTTCGTGACGTCTTCCAACACGGTTGCCGGTCAGGCTGCTGCCGGTTCGGGCCTCGGTCCGACAGCCATCGGCTATGTGCTCGGCATCACCAAGGCCTATACGACCCGCGTTGGCGAAGGCCCGTTCCCGACAGAGCTTGACGATGAAATCGGTGAATTCCTTGGCACCAAGGGCCATGAATTCGGCGTGGTGACGGGTCGCAAGCGTCGCTGCGGCTGGTTCGATGCCGTGATCGTGCGTCAGACGGTTCGTACTTCCGGCATCACCGGTATTGCGCTGACCAAGCTCGACGTTCTCGACGGTCTGGATGAAATCAAGATTTGCGTTGCCTATGAACTCGATGGCAAGCGCATTGACTATCTGCCGTCCTCCATGGGCGCGCAGGCACGCGTGAAGCCGATCTATGAAACCTTGCCGGGCTGGTCGGAAACGACCGCCGGTGCGCGTTCGTGGAACGATCTTCCAGCCCAGGCTGTCAAATATGTCCGTCACATCGAAGAACTGATCGGCGCGCCGGTGGCGATGCTCTCCACCAGCCCGGAACGCGAGGACACGATCCTCGTCACCGATCCGTTCCACGACTAATTGTTTGCAGTCACGGACTGATATGTTCGGAGCAGCTTTTCCGGAAGCTGCTCCGATTTTGTTTCGACCGTTGTACAAAGAACGCAATCGCCCACACAAAGCTTCGCGACAGGGTGAATTTTGCCACTATTTTACCGCATCATTTTGAAAGTCTTCGCTAAATCGTAGCCGCAGACTTTGCTTTCCCTTGATTATTGTGATTATTGGGACATTTATTGCATCCTGTGCTTATTGTTCATCTGGACGGGCGGAAACCGGGTAAGACGGAATGGCGGATTTTGTAGCGGTACTGAAAAAGACGATCGATGCGCAGGCGGACAAGTCGCCCGAATTGCGCCAGCGTGTTTACGCGAAAGCGCGCGCCACGATCGAGCAAAAGCTTGTTACGGCGAATGCCTCGCAGGCTGTGGCTGTCCGCCAGCGTAATATTCTCGAAGATGCCATTGCCGAGGTTGAAGCTTTTTATGCGCCGCCAGCCGCGGCGCCGGAAGAGCCGGTCGAGGATGCACTGGAAGATTTCCTGCAGGAGGCGAATCAGGACGCAGCAGAGCGCACGCCGTCTCATGAAGATGATGACGAGTCCGCATTCTCCGGTGCACCGCGCGATGAGCGTCGCGACAATTTCTCCAGCGAAGATGATGATGCACCGGCCTTTGCAGCCGAGCGCAGCGACGACTGGAAACTGGACCGTGCCAAGGAAAAGGCGCAGGCCCGCCGCAGCGAATATATCGAACGCACCTCCAAGAAGGAGAAGCGCTCCTATAAGGGGCTGATTGCAGCTCTGGTCGCCGTTCTGGTGCTTGGCGGCGCGGGTTATGCGGTGTGGGCCAACAAGGACAAAATTCAGGAACTGGCATCGAGTCTTGGACGCAGCGACGCGCCTGCGACCGGTTCCGATACCGAAACGCATCCCGAAGATACGACGCCGCCGCCAGCCGACACCAACACGGCGACGACGGGCGGCGAGCAAACGCCCGAGCAGCCGCAACAGCCCGCAGGCGAGCCGAAAATGACGCAACGGCTGATGCCTGATGGCAGCGAAACCGATAGCGGACCAGCCGCAGGTGCCAATGGTATCGGCGAGGGCACGTCGACCGCCGCTTCCACGCCTGCGCCTGCCGAAACGAATACGCAAAACGGCGCGCAGCCCGGACAGAACCAGACGGTTGCCGTCGGCCAGCAGGCGCTTCTTTATGAAGAACGCGGCGGCGCGGGTTCAGATTCGGTCGAGCGCGGCAATGTGGTCTGGTCCACGATCGAAGAAAGCCCGGAAGACGGCCAGCCTGCCGAACCGGCGGTCCGCGCGACCGTCACGATGCCGACCAGCAAGGTCGAGCTGAAGATGACGATCCGCAAGAATACGGACCAGTCTATCCCGGCGAGCCACCTGATTGAACTGGTGTTCACCGTGCCGGAAGGTTTCCCCGGCGGCGTGGTGGATAATGTGCAGCGCATCACCTTCAAGGATACGGAGCAGGCGGCGGGCAACCCGCTGATCGCCGTGCCGTCAAAGATCGGCGATAACTTCTTTATCGTATGGCTGAACGATGCCCGTACCGCGCAGGACACCAATCTTTCGCTGATGCGCCGCCTGCAGTGGATCGATATTCCGATCTCCTATCGCAATGGTCGTCGCGCTCTTATCAGTCTTGAAAAGGGCGTGCCGGGTGAGAAGGCGTTCAACGACGTGCTGGGCACAAACTAGCTCTTGCATATCGAAACAGAAAAGGCCGCTTCGAGCGGCCTTTTTGTTTTGAAGCGATCAGGATCGCACAGTGATTATTTCTTCTCGGCAAAAGCTTTCATGGCCTTGGCAATTTCGTTTCGTGCAGCTTCGGCGCTGTCGAAACCGCCCAGTTCAACGACCTTGCGGCCTTCCGGCAACTGCTTGTAGACGCGGAAGAAAGCTTCGAGACGCTGCTGTTCGATCTTCGGCAGATCGGTGATTTCCTTGATATTGTCATAGGTCGGATCGATATCCGTGGTCGGGACGGCGACTATCTTGTCGTCCTGGTCGCCGCCGTCGATCATCTTCAGGACGCCGATGGGACGAACCTTGATGATCGCTCCCGGAACAATCGGCTCACGCGTATAGATGAGCGCGTCGAGCGGATCGCCGTCACCGGCAAGCGTGCTGGTGATCGAGCCGTAATTGGCCGGATAGATGACAGGCATGGACTGGTAGCGGTCGACGACGATGTGACCGGTCTTGTCGTCTATTTCGTATTTGGTGAAGCTGCCTTGCGGGATTTCGATGGCGGTGAAGAACTCCGTCCCGTCCTGTTCCTTTTGCGGATAATCGAGGAAGGACACATATTCCGAAGCCGATGCGGCGGTGACAGTGGTGAGCGCAAGAGCTGCGGCGAGCAGAAGCTTTTTCATGGGACAACCTTCAGGCTGGAGCATGTCTCCCGAAAGTGGAAACCGGTTTCGGGAGACATGCGTAAGAACAAATGACTGGAGCGGTTCCAACGATTCCGTTTCAACTGGAATCGCTCCAGGGTGAAACACGCCCTGTTGCCTAAAGGTCTTCCATTGCAGTTATTTGAAGCTTTTACTGCGTTTGCATGACGGTCTCAGCGAGGAACCGCCTGCGATATTCCGCCGGGCTGATGCCAATTTTCTGGCGGAAGTGGTGGCGAAGCGTGTGGGCGCTTCCAAAGCCGACTGAAGTGGCAATGTCGTCAACGCTTGCCTGTCCCTGAGAAAGGAACTCCTTGGCAGCCGCGATGCGCTCCATGACGAGCCAGTCGCCGGGTGTGGCACCGGTAGCTTCGACAAAGCGACGCAGGAAGGTGCGCAGGCTCATCCGGCATTCGGCGGCCATTCGCTCGATTGTCCATTCTGCAGCAAGATTGGCGCGCATCCTGTCCAGAACCGGGCTGATGGCGGTGCCTTCGCGCTTTGTGACCGGACGTTCGAGGAACTGTGCCTGCCCGCCGGTGCGATGAGCGGGCATGACGAGCCGTCGCGCAACGGAATTCGCAGCAATGGCTCCAAAATCCTGCCGTACGATTTCGATCAGGAGGTCTATTCCAGCGGCACTTCCGGCCGAAGTGAAGATGCGATCATGTTCGCGATAGAGCGACGCATCATCGACATCAATCTCGGGGTGTTTTTTGCGCAGCGCATCGGCGTAGCGCCAATGGGTGGTGGCAAGGCCGCCGTCGAGCAGTCCGGTCGCAGCCAGCACGAAGGCACCCGAGCAGATGGAGGCAAGCCGCGCTCCGCGCCGATGCGCGTGACGCAGCTTTTCGGTGATCGTTCGCGGTACTGGAATGTCTGTGCCTTTCCAGCCCGGAACAACGATGATGTCAGCCTCATCAATCAGATTGGCGCTACCATCCGGAGTGATGACAATCCCGCCATGCGCACGCAACGGGCCATCCTCTATCGGACAACTGGCAAATCGATACCAGCCGGTTCCCATTTCCGGCCGGGGCAGACCAAAGATTTCGGCAACGATGCCGAATTCAAAAGTGCAAAGCCGATCATAGAGAAGGGCTACGACAAGCGGGCCTTCGAGGTCTTGTGCTGGGTTTGTCATTATCTTTACGTATATTGTCAATCACGCCAATTGCAAGTGAATTGGCAAATGGGCGAAAACCTTTTCGAAGATAAAGGAGAACGTCCATGGATAGTGTAGCCAGAACCGACAGGAAATCAGCCGTGACTGCTATATCGCCAGCACCGAGCGCGTTGGCGCGCGATCATTTTGCGGCAGAATTTGCATTCGAGACGGATTGCTGGGACGTGCATGATGCCTTGTCGGGAGGAGCCGATTTCGTGCTGCTCGATGTGCGCAGCCCGGCGCTTTTCGCTAAAGCGCATATACCGGGCGCAATCAATCTGCCGCATGGCAAAATCATCGGGTCCAGAATGGCGGAATGGCCGCAGGAAACGATTTTCGTCACCTATTGCGCGGGACCGCATTGCAATGGCGCGGCGCGTGGTGCCTTGCGGCTCGCCAATCTCGACCGGCCAGTCAAGATCATGGCGGGCGGACTGACTGGCTGGATCGATGAGGGGTTTGAACTCGCCAAAGGTGAGGCGGATAATTAGAGCGCCGATCTGATCGAATCAGATCGGCGCTCTAGCCATTTGTTTTGACGCGCATCTTAACCGAAAACCGCTTCGCACTTTTGCTGGAAATGCTCTGAAACAATTCTGCCGCAAAATGGTCTCCCACTTTGCGGCAGTAAAAGGACTTGCTGATTATATCAGTTTCAGGCGTGCGCTTCCTCGACGTGGTTCAGCGCCTTCTGCTGCTTGTAGGCTGCGGCTTTCACTGCGGCTTGCACCTTTTCAAAGGCACGCACTTCGATCTGGCGCACGCGCTCGCGGCTGATACCGAACTCGCCGGAAAGGTCTTCCAGCGTCATCGGATCGTCCGATAGACGGCGAGCCTCGAAAATACGGCGTTCACGGTCATTCAGTGTATCCATCGCCTGTTCAAGCATGGAGCGGCGGTTTTCCAGTTCGTCCTGCTCGATCAGCACTTGCTCCTGGCTGCTGCTGTCATCGACCAGCCAGTCCTGCCATTCGCCGGATTCACCTTCCGAAGCGCGCAAGGGCGCATTCAGCGAAGCGTCACCGGACAGGCGGCGGTTCATGGAAACCACTTCGTCTTCGCTGACGTTGAGCTTGGTTGCAATCTGCTTGACCTGATCTGGCCGGAGATCGCCGTCGTCGAGCGCCTGAATCTTGCTCTTCATCTTGCGCAGATTGAAGAACAGACGCTTCTGATTGGCGGTCGTGCCCATCTTCACAAGGCTCCATGAACGCAGGATATATTCCTGGATGGAAGCCTTGATCCACCACATCGCATAAGTGGCAAGACGGAAACCGCGTTCAGGTTCGAAACGCTTGACAGCCTGCATGAGACCGACATTGCCTTCCGAGATCACTTCACCGATCGGCAGGCCATAGCCGCGATAACCCATGGCGATCTTGGCCACGAGGCGCAGATGGCTCGTTACCAGCCTGTGGGCGGCCTTGGGGTCGGTATGTTCGTGATAACGCTTGGCCAGCATATATTCTTCCTGTGGCTCAAGCATGGGAAAACGGCGAATTTCTTCCAGATAACGGGTAAGACCACCGTCACCTGACGTGATGCTTGGGAGATTCATCTGGGCCATAGAGCACCCTCCTTTATAATTTCAGGTTCCCGTTTGGCGAACCTGTCGCGGGGGCTGCCTCCTGCACTTCCCTCACGCGAGCCTTCATATATAGGCATGATTTTGGCGAAAACACGATCCTTTAACTCATGAAACAATCTGTCACTGCAATGTGAACGTCGCCGCGTGGCAAAGGTTGCAAGGCGCGCTTGAAATATATGGTCATTATGGGGTGGAGAGCGGCTTTCATTCCAACCGCGCCCCGATCTTGATGATGAAACAGCCTTTTATTTACAGGCTGTCATCCGTTCAGCCAACCATGATGGTTGCCAGTATTATATAGAGTGTTTCCGGAAGTTTTCCAGAAGGTGCTCCATATCTTCCGGCACGGGCGCTTCGAAACGCATCAGCTCTTCTGTCGCGGGATGGGTGAAGGCGAGCAGCCAGGCATGCAGCGCCTGCCGGTGGAAACCGCGCACGGCCTCTTTCAATGGTTCCGGCAGCTTGTTGGCCTTGGTCTTGTAGGCGCTGCCATAGTCCATGTCGCCGACAAGCGGATGACCGATATGCGCCATGTGCACGCGGATCTGGTGGGTGCGGCCTGTCTCGAGACGGCATTCGACGAGCGAGGCCAGTGCGGTGGCATCGTCGCGGGGCCCGAATTTTTCCACTGTCACATAATGGGTGACGGCGTGGCGGGCATCTTCCCGCTCTTCATTGACGACCGCCTGTTTGGTGCGGTCGCGATGCGAACGTCCGAGATGCGCGTCGATGAAGCCTTGCGGGCGCTCGGTCATGCCCCAGACGAGCGCAAGATAGGCGCGTTCCAGATCGCCGGTGCGGCCATGGTCGGCAAACTGTTCGCTCAAATGCCGGTGCGAGCGGTCATTCTTGGCGACAACCATGACGCCGCTCGTGTCCTTGTCGAGACGATGAACGATGCCGGGGCGGCGAATTCCGCCGATGCCCGACAAGCTATCGCCACAATGATATATAAGGGCATTGACGAGCGTTCCCGTCCAGTTGCCGTTGCCTGGGTGAACGACGAGCCCGGCGGGCTTGTTGATCACGATGAGATCATCATCCTCGTAAAGAATATCGAGCGGTATGTTCTCGGCAATCGGTTCGGCTGGCTCCGGCTCAGGCAGCACGATGGCGATTGTCATGCCTTCGCGCAGCTTCTGCTTGGTTTCACGGGCGGGCGCGCCGTCGATGGTCACATGGCCTTCGGCAATAAGGGACTGGACGCGGCTGCGCGAGAGTTCCGGCCCCAATGCTGCGGCCAGCCACTGGTCGAGACGCTTGCCTGTGGCATCGGAGTCGGTTGTTAGCTCTTTCACTCGTGTCTTTCCTTCATGAGAGCTGTTCTGCCTTAACGAAATCGTCAGAACTGCTCTATCTCTTGGTTTTACCGCATTTATGCGGCGTCAAATGTTTCCATTTGGCTGCAAAATGCTCTATCACGCGCCACACGCCGTAACACGGCGAAGTTCGAACCGGAGTCGTTGAATGCAGGATCCACACTATCCGAGATACCAGAATCATCAGGATTCAGGCTATCAGGACTATCAGCAGGGCTATTACCCGGATGAACAGGCCGAGCCCCAGCTTGATCCAGCCATGGAACGTGTGCGCCGCAAAATGATCCGGCTTCTGGCCGTCTCCATCGGTGTCATGCTGATCGGTCTTATGGCGGTGCTTGTCGCCGTTGTCTACAAGATCAATCGTGCGCCGGAAACCCCGCCGGTTGAAGAAGCCCGTTCCGATATCCCAGGACAGGCCGTGTCCGCTCCGGTAAAGCCGGAACCGCCGAAGCTGATCGAATCGCAGATCAACCTGACGCCCGGCACCCGTCTTCTTTCGCAAAGCCTTTCCGGCAACGAACTTTCGCTGGAAACACTGCTGCCGGATGGCGGTACGGAACTCATCATCTATGATTATCGCGAGTCGCGTATCATTGGTCGCATCAAGCTCGGCAATGTCGAGTAGAACGGATAGAATCTGATCAGGGCGGCATCAGACCGCCTTGATTGTTTCTGCCTTCGAGGATTGCGCTTTTTCTTTTTGGCGATTATATCAGCGAGGCTACTCAAGCGCCCATCGTCTAGCGGTTAGGACGGCGCCCTCTCACGGCGCAAACAGGGGTTCGATTCCCCTTGGGCGTACCAATAACAAGCATGGCTTGGCTTTCTCTTCAAACGACACATGGCTGGTTATTCTCGGTCAGCATTCGCTTCCGGTTTTTGTAAAACAAAATAAGCGTATCTCTCATCTTTAACGAGAGCATCATATGGTTTGAGTGAGACGGAGATCGGTCTGAAGCCGACGCTTTCAGCCAGTAACCAAAACTGGTCGATGGAGTAAGTCGTCATATTGGCCAGATTCCGTCGATATCCCCACTTATGGCCACGTGTATTTGACTGGTGTGTGGAATATTTGATTTGGATAACAGCAAGCCCGCCTGATCGTAGATGCTGAAAAGCTATTCTCAAAAGGTCAGCGCCGTATTCCTCTGTCGGAATGAGTTCGAAGACATAGGTGCAAATGTAGATGTCGACTGGTTGTTTGACCTGCTCCAGTGACTTTTGTGGTTTCTCCACGTCAATGAGCACAGGAGAAAAATGCCTATATCCCACGTCCGACATTCGAGCCGCACATTCCTTGAGGGACGCGGCAGATACATCGACGCCCAGATATTCATTGGCCAGATCCACAAACTGAACTGCATTCGCACCGCCGCCACAACCCCATTCCAATATTCGGGAGCCTTGCAGGTTCAAGCCGACGGAAGCGGCCGCATCCTGCACGAGCTTTCGATGCGATTGTCCAATTTGCATCCATGCGGCATCAGAGAGGCCGTCGCTTCCCTTCCAGTGGGAATTCGATTTATGATTCTTTGAAGTTTGATCGGCCCAATAGTCTTGAGCATCGGATGCGATCCTGTCGATCGATTGTCTGTAATTCAGTTTCGTCGCTGCATACGCAACTGAACGTCTGACATATTGCGCTATCGGGGTTACCATTTGTTGCGCCCTCTATTGTGTCGCCAGAATAACAACAAAGCCTTACAATCCGTAGGCGAAACGAGGTGCGGGGACTACTCCATTGGTAGTGCCATTCGGGGCGAAATACTAATTTCGGTTCATTGTTTTACACGTTTGCTGATGGGCGTTAGGGTGGGTGCCGGTGCGGGGTCAACCAAACGCGGAGGAACGATGAGCATTTCAATCAAGACCGGATCAGCGAGCCTCATTTGCGACGGTATCGACAAAGGCGCGGTGGAATATAGCGTGGCTATTCCTGCAGACGGCGCGGATCTGACAAAGCGCGGCAAGTTCTGGGGCAACAAGGATGCGATCGGCGAGGCGATGAAAGCATCGGCAGTTGGCCTCAAGTCGCATGAAGGCGACACCTATCCTGTTGCGGTCGAAGAACTGGATCGTGATGGAGCGGCGCTTTTTACTGTGCTTGCTTCCGCCGAGTGAGGAGCACGCTCAATGGTCCTGGACAAAGCAGATACGCTTCGATTTGTTACCTGAGTGGGGCTGGTAATTGCCTGCTCATCTAATTGAGCATTTTCTGAGCAAGCAAAAAATATGCAGTCATCCCGTGTTTACGGGATATGAACGTCATATATGGTAGTGCTAATGTTAAAGCATGTGGAAAATTGGAGCGAATATTTATCCTCAAATCCATAATGCTGTCAGGGTGAAAGGTGTTCTTACCGAACCTTTCTCGCCGAGAGATGTGCGCCGTGTCGCTCCGGGCTGGCCTTACTCCAGATACTTCTCGTTCCTTGCCGAAAACTGCACCGACAATCAACCGGAAAGCGATGCGCTTTTCGTGCGGGTAGGCCGCGGGCAATACCATCTCAACGATAAGGCTACTATGTCCGATGTGCCCGATTACGGGCAGTTGATGGACATGAGCCATTAAAGAGCATCCGCAGCAATGGGTTGGGGAGATCGGACAGGCGTCAGTTGCGAAAATTTGCAACTGGCAGTGTGTCGGTGCATAATCGCGGTATGAGAGAATCGTACAAGAAGCCCGATTATGAGCAGGAACTGCGCCAGGCAGGTGTCCGTATCACGCGCCCGCGCCGGATCATCCTGGACATACTGACCGAGACGGAAGATCATCCCGACGCACTCGAGATTTTTCGTCGGGCGGTCGAGATCGATAGCAGCATCTCGCTTTCGACGGTTTATCGCACGATGAAGCTTCTCGAAGAGCGCGGTGCCATTCACCGGCATGCCTTTGCCGGAGGGCCTTCGCGTTTCGAACAGGCAAGCGGCGCGCATCACGATCACATCATCGATATGGATTCCGGAGACGTGGTGGAATTTCGCTCTGACAAGATCGAAAAATTGCAGGAAGAAATCGCCCGTTCACTCGGTTATGAGATCGTGCATCACCGGCTCGAACTTTATTGCAAAAAAATCGGAAACTGACGGAACCAAGTTTCATCTGTGGCGTTAAGCGCGCATGAAGGTCGTGACCCCGCCCCCACAACACGACTTTCAGAGTTCGCCTCAACCTCCCCGCACGAGGCGAGCGGCGAGAATGCCGCGCTGACGTCAAACGTTATGCCGCTGGCGTTCCGCAAATTCAGAGCAAGCCGCCGTGGTTCAGGTTCAGGCCTGACCATGGCGGCTTTTTTTGTGGCTGGTGAGGGCGTTGCCGATCCCGATCAGGCGTCAAACTGCTCTGTGGGAATGACGAGGGAATAGACTGCGCCGGTTCCGTCGATGCGATAATCGGCATGGCCGTTGACGGATGCAGGAACAATGCGTTGCAGCACGGCGCTGCCGAAGCGCGGATCGTGCTCGAAAACTTCCGGCATTGCGGGATTGGTTTCTTCCCAGTGAAATTCCAGCCTGTCGTCGCCGCTGGCCACATGGGCAACCTTCGCCGAAATCTTCACCCGACCATAGGGTATCGAAAGACCGCCGAAAGAGGTCGCGTTGACCACCAGTTCATGCAGCGCAAGCCCGACATGCAGCGCGGCACCGGGGAACAGATAGGGGTTGTCGCCCTCAATGGTCAGGCGTTCGTCATTGACATCGATGTATTTCTCCACCTGCGAATGCACGAGGTCGCGAAACAGCGCGCCGCGCCAGTTGGAATCGGTCACCAGATCCTGCGAATAGGAAAGTGACTGAATGCGCCCGCGGAATTTCAGCAGGAAATCGTCGATGGAATCGGTGAAACGCGCCGTTTGACTCGCGATGCTTTGCACGATGGCAAGAAGATTTTTGGAGCGATGGCTGACTTCGCGCAACAGTGTCTTCAACACCTGCTCGCGTCGTTTCAGTTCGCTGATTTCGATGGCCGTGGTGACGAGCCCCAGTATATTGCCGTTCTCGTCGCGATCGCAGTCGATGTGGAATTCGATCCAGCGCAGCCTGTCGCCGTCATTGATGGCAAGCTCAACATTTTGCGCCTCGCCGGTCTCGAGTGCCGCGCGCTTGGCGCCGTCGAGCTTGTGCAGGCTTGCGGAGAAAATGAAATCGCAGTCGCTTCCGCCGACTTTCCATTTTTCCTGCCAGTAGAGCGGGATATTCTCACCCCATGAATAAACCAGATCGGGTGTCTGGTAGAGTACGCAGACATTGCTGTTGCGCACTGCCCTCAACAGCGCCCGCAGACGGGCTGCGTCGGGTTCGGTTTCCTGTAGGGTGAATTTTGTGCCTGCGGTCATATTTGCCCCGATTGTCCCGCAACCGAACTCAGAGCATTTCCAGCAAAAGTGCGGAGCGGTTTTGCGTCGGAGAATGCGACGAAACACATATCTGGATCGCCCATTGGCAAAACGGCAAAAACTCCGGAAATGCTGAGCGGAAATTTGCGTGCCATAACGTCCATTTCATCGACTGTTCGGCGGGTCACGGTCGAGCGATCGTTTTTTGATCCTTGAGCTGGCCCGGATTTTGGAACCGGTAAACCGCCGCATAATCGGATGCGGCGGCTAATTTCAATAAGCAGCAATATAGGCTGATATATCTTCAGGTCAAAAACAGCCTTTGATTTAATACCTGTTATGCCTTGCGGATCGCCGAAGCGATGAGCGAAACGACGAGCAGCGCAAGGAACACGAAGAACAGAATCTGCGCTATACCGGCTGAGGCACCAGCGATGCCGCCGAAACCGAGCGCACCTGCCACGAGTGCCACCACAAGAAATACGAGCGCATAATAAAGCATGTCTGGTCTCCTCTTTATTGTGTGAAGGAGAAACGACATCGAAGCCGTATTGGTTCCGTGGTTCCGGGAAAATTAAGGCACTCACAACTCTAAATACTCATGACAAGGCGTAAGGCGGTTTGACTTCGGGACAGGGCAGCGCCAACAAGGAAACTCCCGAAAGACGTCTGCCTTTCGGGAGTTGATGACCTTTGGTTCAGGCTGCGACTTGCGAGGCTTCTTCGAAGAAGAGAGCCTGGCTGATCAGCGCTTTCACCATATCCGGATTGAACGGCTTGGTGACGAGGAAGGTCGGTTCCGGGCGTTCGCCTGTCAGCAGGCGTTCCGGGAAAGCGGTGATGAAAATGACAGGAATCGTATCATTCTGCAGGATTTCATTCACCGCATCGATGCCCGAGCTTCCGTCTGCAAGCTGGATATCGGCCAGCACCATGCGCGGCTTTTCCTGGTTATAAAGCGCCAGCGCCTCGTCCTTGGTGCGTGCGATGCCAACGACTTCATGGCCGAGGCTTTCCACCATCTGCTCGATATCCATCGCGATCAGCGGTTCGTCTTCGATAATCATGATGCGCGTTGCCACCTGACGCGAAATCTCGGTCGAAGCAGCCGACAGGATGCGGCTCAGCTCGGCATCGTCCAGCTCGAGAACTTCGGCGGCTTCCTTGTCCGAGAAACCTTCCACCGCTACCAGCAGGAAAGCCTGTCGGGGCAACGGGGCGATATGCGAAAGATTTCTTGCTGCCTGCTGTTCCCAAGCAAATTCCGATGTCGGCTCCGGCATACGAACCGCGGCCGTCTTATAAAGATCGCAGAAAAGGCGATACAGGCCGATCCGGTCGGAAGAGGCACGCGGAAAAATGCTCACATCGGCAATCAAGGCTTCGAGGGCAGCCGCAACATAAGCGTCGCCGGAAGCTTGAGAGCCGGTAAGAGCACGGGAGAAACGACGGAGATAGGGAAGGTGCGGCGCGATACGCGTCGATAACGTCATGGTATTGGAACTCCTCAACTGCCGCTTTCGTTCATTAAATGCACATTGGCGAACAAGGCTCTACGGCCCTCCCGCCATGCTTTGAGCGCAGCATTATGATACACATAACGGGGCGCTTTGAAAAAAGTTCCGAGATTGGGGGTATATCAGGGAACTTTTTGGGAACCCGTGCATTTCCCGGTCAAGCAGGGGCTTAGATTAATAGGGTAGGGCAATCAGCCCGGAACGATCAAGATATGGCAGAAAAAGAAAACCTTCATATGAACGGAGCCGGGGTCAGGTCGCCTCGCCGCGTTCAGAGGGATATATTAGGACCAAATTGTGAAGTCGGATTGAAACTAAAGGCACTGTACACCTCGATACAGGATGAGACGATTCCGGATCGCTTCCTCGATCTTCTCGAAAAACTCGATCAGGCTGAACAGGAGAGTATGCGTGAACACAGCACCCGGTCCGTCGGTTGAGAGTAATGCACAGTTCAAGCGAGAGCTTCTGTCATCGCTGTCGAGCTTGCGCGCCTTTGCGGTGTCGCTCATAGGCCAGCATGACAAGGCGGATGATCTCGTTCAAGATACGATCATGAAAGCATGGGCCAAGCAGGAGTCCTTTGAAATGGGGACGAATATGAAGGCCTGGCTCTTTACTATCCTGCGTAACGAGTTTTACACGCAGATGCGCAAGCGTGGCCGTGAGGTTCAGGATACGGATGGCGTGTTCAGCGAACAGCTTGCCGTGCATCCCTCGCAATATGGCTCGCTCGATCTGCAGGATTTCCGCGCAGCATTGGAGCAATTGCCCGATGATCAACGCGAAGCGATCATTCTGATCGGCGCTTCAGGCTTCGCCTATGAGGAAGCTGCGGAAATCTGTGGGTGTGCCGTGGGGACGATCAAGAGCCGTGTCAGCCGTGCCCGCGCGCGCCTGCAGGAAATTCTCAAGATCGAAGGCGAAAGCGATTACGGCCCGGACGCCGATTCATCGCGGGCAACTTTGAGAAGCTTTGCGTAAAGCAAGATCGCTTTATACCAAGGCGCTGAGATGCTAACGCATCACGCCTTGAAATAGTTCAATCGCCACTCGGGCTTAACCAAAGTCCAATGAGTGAAACTCATTGGACTTTGGTTAAGCCCCTCTTTCCAATGGAAAGGGGGGCTTGTGTTGCTAAAAACTCAAACCATCGCCTGTTTTTGCCCGCAACGATTGCTTTTTATCTCCAGCCACTTGTAGGTTAGCGTTGGCTGATATTTCTTGTCGGCAAAGTGATCGTTTGTTTGTGGGTTGCGTCCTTGCCATCAGTTTTGTTGCAAAAACTGCTTCAATCGTCATCGAAGCCGGTTGCGGTTATCGTGTCGCTCGGTCTCGTGCTGTTATCGGCGATCATGACGCTGTTTCTGTCGTCCGGGGTCAACCATCAGGTGGTTGATATTTCCCGCAATTATGCATTGCGTCAGCAGGTCGACAAGGTTGCCCGCCTGGCCAGCAATATTGAGATGAGCCGTCGCGGCTATCTTCTGACGCTCGACGAGACTTACCTCGATCTCTATCGCAATACGATCCTGAGTGTCGACAAGACGCTCGCTGATCTTGAGGCTCTGACGGATCAGAATCCGCTGCAGGATGCGCGGGTCAAGCAGATCCGTGCGTTGGTCGAACGCGAGCAGGAGGACGTTCGTCAGACCGTCAATCTAGCCCAGTCGGGTAATGTGGCGGCCGCGGTTGAAAAAGTGCGCGGTGACGAGGGTAAGGTGCTGATGGACCAGCTTGCCAATACGGTCACGCAATTCATCGATGCGGAAGAACAGCAGCTTCTCGAGCGCAACAAGCGGATCAACCGCATGCGCTACTGGATGACGGCGACGTCGATCGTGGCGCTGGCTTCGGCTGCCATGCTGGCACTTTTGCTGTTTACCCGCGTTCAGCGCTATGCGCGTTCCATGTTCGAGGGGCAGACGGCGCTGCGTTCTGAAAAGCAATTGCTGGAACAGCGCGTGCAGGAACGCACTGCCGAGCTTGAGCAGGAGCGTCGTATTGCCGAACGGGAGCGCCAGCGGGTCGAGCTTTTGCTACAGGACACCAATCATCGCATCGGCAATTCGCTCGCAACGGTTTCGTCCTTGCTTGGCCTCCAGATGCGGCAGACGCGCAGCGAGGATGCCCGTGCCGCCCTTGCTGCCGCACGTGATCGCGTCCAGACTGTGTCAACTGCGCACCGGCGCCTGCGTCTGGGCGAGGATATGGAATCAGCGCGCGTCGACGATTTTCTTGGCACCGTTATCAACGATATCCGAAATGCCATCGGTCAGGATCGTAAGATCGAATTCTCGACGGATTTCGCGCCGCTTGACCTGAAGGCGCGCGATGTGACGACAATCGGCATCATTCTGGGCGAGCTTGTCACCAACGCGATCAAGCATGCATTCAAGGGTCGTCCAGAAGGGCATATCCGGATCAGCCTCAAGCCGGGCGAAGATGCTATCCCGGTGCTGGTTGTGGAAGACGACGGTGTCGGCTTTGACAAGGAGCAGCAGGAATCCGGCGAAAAGAACGGTCTTGGCACGCTGGTTATCGAACAGCTTTGCATGCAGTTCGGCGAAAAGCCGGTTTACTGCAAGACCGACGGCGGTGCAGGAACCAGGGTGATTGTTCGCCTGTCGTCGCTGGTCGAAGAGGGCGATGCCCCTGTCGGTAAATAGCCAATCGGTCGCTGGAAGGAAAACGCCGACCAATAGCGGTCGGCGTCTGTAGACTTCTGTGAGGTGATTCAGCTCTGCGGAGGACGCTTTTTCTTATCTGAAAGCAGCGAGACGAGCGCGATACCGGCAAGCGGCAGGGCGGCAGCAAGTATAGGGCGCTTGAGAATGGCGGGCACCGTTGCGATCGCTGCCGTTGCCATCATTGCCGACTTGTCCGCTTCGAGTTTCTGCTTGCGTTTTCTGGCTTCGGACGCAGCCTGAATTTTCAAAACGGCGAGAATGAGCAGCGCCACGATCAGCGACAATGCAGCCAGAATGAGCGCTGCCAGCGGGCCGCCATAGTTCTGCGCCAGTGCCAGAAAGGCGGCGACACAGAAGAAGGTAATCGCAATGATGGCGAAGATCGCGATTGCCGTGCCGAAAATCGCCGCACGTTTCGTTTGACCTGCGACGAATTTCAGTTCCTCGCCTGCCAGGGCAGACAATAGGGGCATGAGAGCTTTTAGCATGGTACGCTTCAGCGGCGCGAGAGCAGGGCCAGCAGATAGCCGACGCCGAGTGCAGTGGCGAGCGAGGCAATAGGACGTTCGCGCACCGTTGCCGTCAGTTGGGCTTCAACATCCTGCGCCTTGTTGCGCAGATCGTCGATGACGTCTTCGCCCTGAATATAGGCGCTCTTGTAGGTTTCCTTCGCGCCGCGTTTTGCGTCGCGGACGGTCTGCGAACCGAGATTGGCAAGTGTTGCCGCAATGGCAGCGATGTCTTCCTTCAACTGCTCGACCTGAGCCTGAAGGTCTTCAGTGCTGGCATCGGTCAGCGCTTCTTCGATCTTTTCTTCGATCTTGCTCGTTTTCGCGGATGCACGCGCCATATCAGCTCTCCTGTTCATTCTCCGATTATCGTTCGGATAACGTGTGGCTGGCTGAATGGTTGCATGCAAAGCCATCAGCGGCAACAACACCAGCCGGTTGTTGCAAGTCATGGTAAATGGTGGGGTGAATAGCTGAAAGAGGCGGAAGCATTGCCGATAATGCTTCCGCAAATATCGCGAAGTGTCACTCCGCTTCGCCGTGAAGGATCGTGCCTTCCGGGTCCTTCTTATAGGCTGCGTCCGAATAGGCGGGCTGTGCCTGCAACTGTTCCTTCGTGAACTGCGTGAAGACGTTCACCTTGTCGTCTTTGCTGGACGCGACGTCGAGATTGGCGATGGAAACGGCAACGGGCTTGGAATTGATGCCAAGGAAACCACCCACATCGACGACAAATGCCTCGGTCTGTCCGTCAGCGGACATCAGGACGTCGCCCACCGTTCCGATCTTCGTTTCATCCGCACCGAAAACCGTTGCGCCGATCAGTTTGTCTGCGCTTAGTCCCTCGGAGGGGACCGGCTTCATGCCGTCCGGCATAACCCTGTCGGCCTTTTGCGTCGTAATCGTCTTTTCGGCGGCTGGCGGCTCGGCACGCGGCGCGCCGTCAGCTTCGAAAGCTGCGCTGCGATCGAATGCGGGTGCTTTTTCGAGCTGTTCCTTGGTGGCATCCACGATCAGCCAGCGCTTGCCGTCGTCGCGAACCACCCATGACAGATGATCGAAGCCGATGGCGACATTCTTTTCCCCGACGCCGAGAAAACCGCCGACCCCGATGACGACTGCCTGCGGGCTGCCATCGGCACCGAGGATCATGTCATTGACCGTGCCGATATTGGCAGCATCGTTGGAAGGGCCGTTGTAAACCGCCTGCCCGACAAAACCCGATACCAGCAACTGGCCGGGCGATGCCACGAAATATCCGTTCTCGCTGGCGACCGGTTTTTCCTGTTTCTCGTCGGAGAAAATCGGTGAACCATCCTGCGCGAAAGCGGGCAGGGCGATCAGCGCGGCAAGAGCCGTGGAGGCGAGAAGTCTTTTCATGGAAACTCCTGTCGGTAATTAAGGCAAACCGAAGGCGAGAGGCAATCTCGCCTTCAACAGGAGAAAAAACGAGGGGAAACGGTTTCCGTTCCGCTCAAAATCTGTGTTATTCGAGCGTCAAAATTGTGAAACTGGTGTCTTCCCTGTGGCGAAACCGTGGCAAGCGCTCTTTTGAGTTGCAGATTTGGGGTCAGGCCAGCAGCAGGTAAGCCGCACCGGCCAGCATGATAAAGGCCAGTCCCACATGTGTCGGCTTTAATGAACGCTGTTGTACCGGCAGCGGATCGTCATTTCCCGCCATTGCAGTGCGTGCCGCATGTTCAAGCGTCTGGATATCCTTGAGCATCATTGGCATGTCCTCCAGAATCCGGCTGAATTCCGGTCAGCTCGGAACCGCATTTCCTCCCGTGCACCCGGAATTTGTGTTTAGATCCAACCCTCAAGCGCCTCGGTTGAACCTATCAGGTCTGATTTGGCGTGAATGTGCAACTGGCAAAAAGGCGAGAGTCGAAAAATGTTCGCCTATCCCTGGATTGGCGGACGAAATTACCGTTAAAATGAAAACATGACTTGCGTCATCATATTATTGGGAGTTAAGAAGAAGCCCAACAAGCGGTGCGACGGCCTGCATGAGGGTTTAGTCATGTGCGCGCGGATTTGAACAATCAAAAGGCGATCAAAATGACTGGTTTCTGGCGAAAAGGCTTCATGGCTGCGGCGATGGGCATCGGCTTGCTGGGTGCGGCTTCTGCATTGGCCCAGAATGTGGCTCCGGATGCATCCCCCTCGACGAATGCCCCGGCGACCCCCGCTGTGGAAGCGCCGTCCAGCCTGGCTCCAGCCAATACAGCGCCTGCGAACGAACCGGGAGCTCCTGCAGCGACCGCCCCGGCTTCTGCACCTTCGCCTGAATTGATCCAGTCGCAGACCGCCGCTCCTGCTGCCGCACCTGTCGAAAGTGAGAGCGGTCTGATCCTCCCGCACGACCTGTCGCCATGGGGCATGTTCATGGCTGCCGACTGGGTCGTGAAGGCCGTGATGATCGGTCTGGCGCTCGCTTCGCTGGCCACATGGACGATCTGGGTTGCCAAATCGCTTGAGCTGGCCGGTGCGCGCCGCCGGGCGACCAAGGCATTGAAGGTTATCGGCCATTCGGCAACGCTTGCCGAAGCCGTCCGTTCGCTGGAAGACGCCAAGGGACCGGGGGCGATCCTCGTTCGCGCTGCGGAAGATGAGGTTCGCCTTTCGGGGCCTGCACTGGCACGTGCCGGTGGCGAGGGTCTCAAGGAACGCGTTTCTTCACGGCTGTCACGCATCGAAGCCAAGGCCGGGCGCCGTCTTTCCAAGGGTACTGGCATTCTTGCGACCGTCGGTTCGATTGCGCCTTTCGTCGGTCTGTTCGGCACCGTCTGGGGCATCATGAATTCGTTCATCAACATCAGCCAGGCGCAGACGACAAACCTTGCTGTGGTGGCGCCGGGTATTGCAGAAGCGCTGCTTGCAACGGCCATTGGTCTCGTCGCTGCTATCCCCGCCGTGGTCATCTATAACGTGTTCGCCCGTTCCATCACCGGCTACCGCGCGCTGCTCGCCGATGCGTCGGCAGGGGTCGAGCGTCTTGTCAGCCGCGACCTCGATTTCAGGACGGCCGGTGTGCGTGAAGGCACGCTGCACGCAGCGGAGTAGGTACGATGGCTGGTAAAGTTCGCGAAGGCGGCGGTGACGATCTCGAGCTGAACCACGAGATCAATGTAACGCCCTTCATCGACGTCATGCTGGTTCTGCTCATCATTTTCATGGTGGCAGCACCGCTGGCCACTGTGGATGTGAAGGTGGATCTGCCTGCCTCGACGGCAGCACCCGCGCCGCGTCCCGACAAGCCGCTTTATGTGACGCTGAAAGACGATCTCAGCATCAGTGTCGGCAACGACACCGTTGCCCGCGAGCGCCTTGGCGTGGCGCTCGACGGTCTGTCCGAGAAGAACAAGGAAGCCCGCATCTTCCTGCGCGCTGACAAGAATGTCGGCTATGGCGAATTGATGCGCGTGATGAATCTTCTGCGTGAAGCCGGTTATCTGAAGATCGCGCTGGTTGGTCTCGAAACCGTCGGCGCGGACCAGACCGGAACCGCGCCCGCCGGTGCGCCAACGCAACCGGCACCCGCCTCGCAAACGCCTGCTGCGCAGGGAGCCGCGCAATGAATGCACTTCCGCCCGACCATCCTCCTGTAAAGGTGGCTGCGGCCGATACCCCTCATCATTCCTTCTGGCATGATGCAGGGCGCTGGTTGGGTGCGGGCATTCTTGTTCTGACAGTGCACGCCGCAGGTGCCTACGCCATTCACATGGCACAGGAAGAAGACCAGCCCGATGGCTCGCAGGTTGCCGCCATGGTGGTGGAGCTTGCGCCGGAGCCGGAAGCGCCGATGGAAGAACAGGTTGCGGAAGAAGCCCAGCCTGAAACGGCTGAAGCACCGCAGGAACAGGTAGAGCCGGAACCGACCCCGCAGCCCGAACCGCAGCAGGAAGAGCCGACACCACCTGAACCGGAAGCGGTAACGCCGCCGGAGCCTGAGCCGGAACCACAGGCTGTTCAGGAGCCTGAAGAAGTCATTCCGGATGTGGTCGAGGCTGAAAAGCCGGAGGTTGCCGTTCCGCTGCCGGTCGAAAAGCCGGAAGTAAAGCCTGAACCCAAGCCGGAGCCGAAGCCAGAACCGAAAAAGGTTGAAAAGCCGAAGCCGGAAAAACCAAAGGTCGAGAAACCGAAGCCCAAGAAGGCTGAGAAAGCCCCGGAAACCCGTCAAGCCGCTGCACCGCGCATGGACGTGGACGCGGGTGAGAAGGCTGCTGCGAATCGCCGGGGTGACAATTCGGCGTCGGCAGGTGTCGCCTCCAACAAATGGCAGGCGAAGATGAATTCTCATATGGCGCGTAACACGCGTTTCATGCAGCGTAAGGCACGCAATGCGAAAGGACGCGTGGTCATCAACTTCGTGATTGATCCTTCCGGCAATGTGCTTTCGGTCAAGCTGGCAGGTTCATCCGGCAATCCAGAGGTTGACCAGCTTGCACTGGAAGCCGCGCGTCGGGCTTCGCCTGTGCCCGCGCCGCCAGCAGCCATTGCGAAGGCGCGTATGCCAATTACCTTGCCGTTACTCTTCAAGTAAGCCGGTACAGCAAGCACGATTTCGAGGGCCGGTCTGGAACATCAGGCCGGCCTTGCTGCTTCCGCCGGTTCAATATCACTCCACAAGCCCGAAGATCGGGCCATAACCACCGTGCCAGGATATGTCGTTCCGCTGTAACGCGGGAACATAGATGCCAGCGCCGCCGCCGCCATCCAGAAACAGCGCGTTCGGGCATTTAAGATGGTCTCGAAACAGTCGCGCGAAGTCGTGGAAATTGACTGCTCCCTCGCTAACTGCGAAGCGGATTGCGCCGCCATCGCAAATGCCGACGCCGCTACGTCGGGTCTTGTCGGTTGAGGCGACGATGAAAATCGGGTTGATCCTGTCGCGGATAACCAGCATCGGCCCGGACTGGGTGGCGAGCCGAGGTTTGATCTTTTGTTTTAGAAACCGGTCTGTCGGCAGGATTCCCGCACCCTTTTCACCGAGGTAAAAGATGCCGTTGGGCTTCTTGTAGAAGTTCGGCACGGGGCCGGTCCCACGAGCGGGCTTTGTCTTGCTTGCCGGGCGAAGCTCACGGCCATCTTCGACGTAGAGGCCCATCGGTGAAAAATCAGGCTGATACATGCCTGCATTGAGCGCGAAAACCAGTGTCTTGGCGCGACTTGCGGCAGCGTCGGCGACTTTTGAAAAATTGCGATAGGGCTCGTCGTCGCCATTTTTCCAGAACAGATGCAAGCCCGTGCCATCCGCCTTTGCATCGCAGATGATATAGTCTGTACCTTCAATGGTTTCGCGGTTGCAGGTTTCGGTGCGGCCCGGCTGCGTCATCGCAGCAAGCACAATCGCGGCAGCGAACAGGCTTCTCTTGAACGGAATCATCGCTGTGCTGCCTCCCGTCAGCGTTTGCTATTCGGATGACAGTGCCACGGCGGGCAGCAGGCGGGAAGCCTTGCGCGCAGGCAGGAAACCGAAGATCAGGCCGGTGGCGAAAGCGCAAGCGAAGGCCAGCAGGACAGGCCCGATGCTGTAGCCGACCGAAAGACCGGCCCAACCCGCCACGGCGGCAGCACCCAGCCCGATCACGACGCCGAATGCACCGCCGATGGCCGAGACGGTCAATGCCTCAGTGATGAATTGCAGCAGGATATCGCGCCGCCGTGCACCGGTCGCCATGCGCACGCCGATCTCGCGGGTGCGCTCCGTCACGCTTACCAGCATGATGTTCATGACGCCGATGCCGCCGACGAGAAGCGAGATCGCCGCGACGGACCCCAGAAACAGCGTCATCGTATTGCCCATGGCCGTCGCGTCCTCGCGGATGGACGACATATTGGTTATCATGGTGTCGCGCTTCTTGTGGCGCTGGTCGAGCAGGTCCTGAATCTGTTCCTGCGTCGTGTTGATGAGATCGGAATCCTTTACCTGCACGGTGATGGTGCGTACATATTTCTGGCCGAACAGCCGCAGATTGCCGGTCGAGAGCGGCACGATCACCACATCGTCCTGATCCGAACCACCAAAACCGGCGCCCTTCGGCTCCAGTGTCCCGATCACCTGGAACGGGATCTTCTGGATCAGGATATACTGGCCGATCGGGTTGCTGCCTTCGGGAAACAGCGTCTTGACGACAGTGGTACCAAGGACTGCGACGGGCGCATAGTTGTCCAGATCGCTCTGGCTGATGAAATCGCCGGTTGCGACCTTCCACGATTTGGCTTCGGAAAAGGCGGGAACAGTGCCGTTTGCCTGCGACTGATAATCGACATTGCCACGGCGCAGCGTCACCGTGCCGGTAACCTCCGGTACGGCGGTTCTGATATTCGGCAGTTCCAGAATGGCGGTGGCGTCTTCGGGAATCAGCGTCGCTATCTGGCCTGTACCGCGGAAACCCGCCATGGAGGGACGCACCAGAATGAGATCGGTGCCCATCGCATTGATGCGGTCGAGAATCGAGTTCTGCGCGCCGGTGCCGATGGCGAGCATTGTCACCACGGAACTGACGCCGATGATGATGCCGAGCAGGGTCAGAATCGTCCGGAAGATATTGGCCCGCAAGGCGCGCATCGCCATCTTCACCGCTTCCGAAACATCGGCAATGCGGGCGGAACTGCCTTCAAGGCTCTTCTGCAGCCGGAAAGGGGCCTGCGTATCGGGAATGGCACGCTTTACAGTATCGGAAAGTATCTGGCCGTCGCGGATTTCGATCAGCCTGTCCGCACGTTCAGCCACTTCGCGGGCATGCGTGATGACGATGACCGTGTGCCCCTGCTGGTGCATGGAGCGCAGCAGCTCCATCACGTCCTCGCCGCTCTGGCTGTCGAGCGCACCGGTCGGCTCGTCGGCAAGGATGATGCGCCCGCCATTCATGAGCGCACGGGCGATGGAAACGCGCTGCTGCTGGCCGCCGGAAAGCTGGTTCGGGCGATGGTCGAGGCGGTCGCCGAGCTTTAGCGAATGGAGCAGTTCGGCGGCGCGCGCATGGCGTTCCGATGCGGGCAGGCCCGCATAGATCGCTGGAACCTCGACGTTTTCCTGCGCCGTTGAGGTCGAGATGAGGTTGTAGCTCTGGAAGACGAAGCCGAACGTGCGGCGGCGCAACGTTGCCAGTGCGTCGGCGTCCAGTGTTGATACGTCCTCGCCATCGAGCAGATATTGCCCGCCGCTCGGGCTGTCGAGGCAGCCCAGAATGTTCATCAGCGTCGATTTGCCGGAACCGGACGCACCCATGATCGCGACGAATTCGCCAGCCTGAATATCGAGCGTGATGCCATGCAGGACTTCCACGGCAAGGTCGCCATTGTGATAGGTTTTGCGGATATCATCCAGTCTGATGAGCGGCGTGTCGGTTATTGGAGTGTCGGGCATGAGGCGGCTCATCAGAACAGGCGCATGCCGGGCCTGCGGCCACGCTGCCCTGCGGCGGCTTCGGCTCCGCTGGAAGCGCTGGTGACGATAACCTTGTCGCCTTCCTCAAGGCCGCTCTTGATTTCGGTCTGCACGCGATTGCGTACGCCGATCTGAACCTGACGTTCGGTGATCGAGCCGTTATCGCTCACTACCTTGACCGAAATCTGCGGCTTGCCTTTCTGGTTCTGGGGGCCTTCGCGCTTGTAATTCAGCGCTGACGAGGGGACGATCAATACGTTCTTCGCCTCATCGAGAATGAAATAGACCTGCGTGCTCATATTGATCATCAGTTCGCCGGTCGGGTTCGGGACGTCGAACAGCGCATAATAGAGCACGACATTGTTCTCGGTCGCGGGCGTGGGCTTGATCTGGCGCAGCGTGCCGGCAAAGCGCTTCTCCGGCTGGCCGAGCAGGGTGAAATAGACCGGCATTCCGGGCTTCAGCCTGCCGATATCGGCTTCCGAAACCTGCGCTTCCACCGTCATGACCTTGAGATCGGCCACGGTCACGATGGTCGGTGCGCTCTGTACCGCATTCAGCGTTTCGCCTTCCTTGGCGGTCTGGTCGACGACCGTGCCTTCCATGGGGCTGTAGATCTTGGTGTAGCCGAAATCGACCTTGTCGCTGGCAAGCTGAGCTTCCTGCTGGCGGATCTGCGCGCCGAGCGCCTTGACGTCGGCATCGGCCATGGCAAGATCGGCATCGGCCTGATCGACTGTTGATTGCGATACGCCGCGCGTGGCCAGCAGCGAACGCTGGCGCGCCGCATTGGCTTTTTTCAGCGTCAGTTGGGCGTCTTTGCTCAAAAGCTGCGCCTTGAGATTATCGAGCTGGGCGCTTGATATTTCCACCTTCTTTTCGAAAGGTGAAGGGTCGATTTCGGCGATAAGCTGGCCCTGCTTGACTTGATCGCCCACTTCGACCTTCACACTTTTGAGCTGGCCGGAGACCTGCGCGCCGACATTGATGCTGCGCAGTGCACTGAGCGTCCCGACGGCTGTGATGGCGTTTTCAATATCGCCGCGCGTGACGGTTTCGGCGAGATAACTCGTCTTCTGGCCGCCCGCTTCACCCGAGCCGTAAAAATACCAGCCCGCACCGACCACGATTGCCGCTACCGGAAGCCAGAGCCACCAGCGGCGCGCCTTGCCGCGCACGCGCTTTTGCGAAGGTGCCGTTCGCTGCCTGGTTTTGGAAGAATCGGAAGATGTAAGCACCGTCAAACCCTCTAGCTTTCAGTACCTCCGAACTCCGGAGATTCATCAATATGTCCCGCAAATTCTCTGTCGCATACAACCAAAGCGGGACGGTATTGCCAGCTATGGATAGCTAACCGGATATCTATGCTTCTCCGCTCAGGATTTCATCTTAATTATTTGTCATGCAATAATTGTCGGCGACACAAAGGCTGGACGCTTCCGGGCTCCTCTCGGTGATTGCGCGAAAACATGCGATGAAGCGAACCAAGTTGGTATCAATATACAACTTGCGGTTATTCTTTCAGAATTTACCAATGGAAACAAACTGATCGAAGTAATTAAGTGTTCTTAAATTATCTCCTGATTAAATAAGATCGGGAATCTACAATCAGAAAGTAGAGAAGAAAATTTAGACGTGATCTATCCGTAGAGGCGGATGGTCGACGCATGCATGATGCATGTTGTTTCGAACTGGCATGGAAATAAGGTTTCAATGCTCTTGGACGGGAGGGCAAATGGCTTACCTTATTATGGAGAGAAAAAGGTTTTCAGCTTTGCCGAGCAAGCTTTCGAGCTTGTCTTCAAGAATACCTTTGTTGTTATTTTTCAAACGAAATAAAAGCGGCACCGCAGCGGTCGAATTTGCAATATTGGCGCCGGTTTTTCTTCTGATCCTGATGGGCATGATCGCCTTCGGTCTCTATCTGGGCGTGGCGAATGCCGTGCAGCAGCTTGCGGCTGACGCCACGCGGACGGCGCTGGCGGGTATCGATCCCCCGGAACGGCTGATGCTGGCGACAACTTATATCCAGAAGAACGCCGCAAAATATTCACTGATCGATCCGGCGAAGATGCAGGTGAATGTCGACAATGCGCAGTCGGACCCCAACCAGTTCACGCTGACGATCCGCTACAACGCGCAAAACCTGCCGATCTGGAACCTGATGACCGGCCTGCCGCTTCCGGACACGACCATCACAAGGGCGTCGACAATAAGACTTGGTGGAATCTGACAGGGGCTGGGGGCATAAGATATGCGGGGTTTGGTATCACGTTTCCTGCATGCGCGGGGCGGTAATCTGGCGACGATGGCGGCGCTGGTTTCTCCACTGTTTCTGGCGATTGCAGCTTTCAGCGTGGACACGAGTTCGCTGTTTTTGGAGCGCCGCCAGCTACAGAGCATGGCTGATTTTGCTGCCGTCGCCGGAGCGGCTTCTCTTTCGCAAGCCAATGATTCGGTGCTGCGGCAATTGCGGGCGAACGGTCTTGATCCGGTGTTGATGACAGGCGCTTACGACCCATCAATCGTCAACGGAAAGACGGACAACAAGACCCGCGTATGGGTGGAAAAGGGCAACTATTTTCCCGACAAGAACCGCGCTGTCGAAAACCGTTTCGTGGCTGGTGGGGCCAGCCCCGATGCGGTTCGCGTCCGGCTGGCACGTCCGGGCAATCTTTATTTTGGCCAGGCATTCATCAATCGACCGGCGCTCGGCGCTACCGGCATGGCGGCCACAAAGGCCGAGGCGGCATTTTCGATCGGTTCGCGACTGTTGAGCCTGAATACCGATCAGAGTGTGTTGAACGGACTTCTCGGTGGCCTGTTGGGGACCACTCTCAATCTGAAGCTTGTTGATTACAATGCACTTGCGGCAACTGATATCAACCTGCTCGGTTTTCTGGATAAGCTTGCTCCCAAAGTAGGGCTGACGGCTGGTACTTATGACCAATTGCTGAACACGGATGTTTCAGTCGGCATGCTGGCAAATGTGTTGGCCGAAGTGGTGACGAACAATCCAACGGCGAAAGCAGCACTCGGTATTCTGGGCAAGGATGCCGTTGCACTGGCTACGAAACTGCCGGTCGGTAAGCTGCTGGGGCTTGGGTCGCTGGCGAATGCCTCAATAGGCTCTGGAGCCGGATACAACATAACCGCGAATGTTCTGCAGCTTGTTTCTGCAGCGGTCATGATTGGAGGCAAGCATCAAGTCAAGATCGACAAAGGATTGAATGTCCCGGGATTACTGGGTGTTACATTGGAGGTGCTGGTGGGAGAACCGCCGCTGAACACTCCTTTTTTCCGAGTTGGCGCAGCAGGCTCTTTTGTTCGTACCGCTCAGATTCGACTGAAACTCGGTATCGGCGTCGGGGGGCAATCGGGCAATAAATTACTTGGCGTTGAACTTCTTAATCTCAATCTGCCGTTAGCAGTCGATATTGCTTCGGGCGAAGGGGAACTCAAGAGTATAAGTTGTCCATCAGGCCCGACAAGCGCCAATGTTACGATTGCAGCAAAACCCGGTATCGCTGGTATCTACCTTGGAGAAACCGGCTCCTCCTTTTATGATTTGAACCGAAAGCCCTCCGTGAGCCGAGCGAAAATAGCAAAAGCGAAGCTGTATCTTTTAGGAATTCAAGTTGATCTTATCGATCTTGAAGCAAAAGCTGAAGTAAAACTGGGAGAAAAGACGAATTCCCTGTCATTCAACTACAGTGATATACAGAATAAAAGGATCAAGGCTGCTTACTCAAGTGACCTGGTGTCTTCTCTTTCGAGCTCCCTTCTCAAGAATATGGAAATAGACCTCAATCTGCTGGGAATAATCAAGCTGCCGCTGGGCGATGTGGTGGGGCTGGTGGGAGTCTTGCTGACCCCGGTAGCGCCTCTGATCGACAATCTTGTTTTCGGAATTCTCGACCTGCTCGGCGTCAAACTGGGTGAGGCTGATGTTCAGGTCACCGGCGTTCTTTGTCAGCGCGCGGCGCTGACGCAGTAAAAAAACAGGCAATAAAAAGCCCGGCTCAGCCGGGCTTTTGCGTGCGAGTTGTCCGTTTATGCCGTGCCGGTCGAACCGAAGCCGCCAGCGCCGCGCGCCGTATCGGTCACCTCGGCGCGTTCTTCAATCTGCGGCTGAACGACCGGCGCGAAAACAGCCTGCGCAATGCGCATGCCCCGTTCGATGCGGAAATCGTCATCGCCGAGATTGATGAGAAGAACCTTCACCTCGCCGCGATAATCGGAATCGATGGTGCCGGGCGTGTTGAGGCAGGTGATACCGTTCTTGAAGGCAAGGCCCGAGCGCGGACGAATCTGTACCTCGAAACCTTCCGGAATTTCGAAGATCAGCCCTGTCGGCACCAGCGTGCGGCGTCCCGGCAGGAGAACGATCTGGCGGTCTTCGGCAACGGCCGCACGCAGGTCCATGCCAGCCGAACCTGATGTCTCATAGGCCGGGAGTTCAAGGCCTTTCGCATGTTCGAGGCGGATGATGCCGAGCGTTGGCGCGGAAGAAGATACTGCGGTCATGAGGGAGCCTTTCCTGCAAGAATTCAGTTGGCCTGCGAGACACTGGTTCATCGCGCATCTTGTCTGAAAGCCGTTTCACACTTTTCAGGATGCGCTTTAAATTGGCGACGCTCATACGTGAAAACCAATGAAAGGTGTACCGCCTATTTGCTGTTTTGCAATGATAGTACGGCACAGGGTCATGCAATTTGCACCGGCAATTAGTCTGTCTGGCATGAAAACCGGTCCAGTGCCCTTATGGAACAAATCAATCATTCACCTGTTGGACTTTCGTGTTTCAAGAATGAGGATTTGAAAATGCCAAGCCCTGAAATGAATAAATGTATCGATGTCTGCCTGGATTGCTATCGGGTTTGTCTCGACACGGCCTCCAGCCACTGCCTGGAAGAAGGTGGCGCGCATGTCGAGCCGAAACATTTTCGGATCATGCTGGCTTGCGTGGAAACTTGCCGGACGGCGGCTCACGTCATGTTGCTGGATACGCCCCTGCATCGCGAAACTTGCGCTGCCTGCGCGAAGATTTGTGAAGCTTGTGCGCAATCCTGTCGCGAGGTTGGTGGCATGGAAAAATGCGTTGAGGTTTGCGAGCGTTGCGCCACGCGCTGTCGCGAAATGGCCCGGCACTAAGGCGTCTGGCGGGGGATTGCACTGTCATTCCTTCAGCGGAACCGCAGTCGTTTCCTTGATCTCTTCCATGACGAATGAAGCCGAAACATCTGACAGCGGAACGCTGGCGATCAGTCGCTGATAGAGGCGGTCATAGGCTTTGACATCGGAAACGCGTGCCTTCAGCACGTAATCCAGATCGCCGGTCATACGATAAACACCCACGATTTCCGGATAACGGCCCATGGCCGTGCGAAATTTCGTCAGCCATTGGGGGTCGTGGCTCGATGTACGTACAAGGATGAAGACGGAAAGTCCGCACCCTGCCATCTCGGCATCGACCAAAGCGACGCGCGCCTTGATGATGCCCTCGTCTTCCATGCGCTTGACGCGACGCCAGCAGGCGTTGCGGGAAAGATGCACGCGCTCGGAGAGAGAATCAACGGACAAGGTACCGTCGATCTGCAGTTCATCCAATATTTTGCGATCAATTTCGTCCAAGATGAGCTTCATATTGAGATAAATGTCTCATAAAATATCAATTATCAAGGACAAATTGAGATTTCATCTCGTCTGCTTTTGCTAAAATGATTTTCTATAACAGTGCTTATGGCGCTGGCTAAACGGGAACAAATTACTCATTGACGGGAGTATTTCCAATGACCACACGCATCACACGCCTCTTCACCGAGCACCCTCAGTCGGTTGACGAAACCTATTTCGAACATATGGCCTTTGCCGGTCGTTTTTCGTTCAAGCTTTTTTGTGCGGCATTCGCAGCACTGATCCATGCAATTTTGCCATTTTTGTTCGAGAAGACGGCGAGCACAATCGTTCGCCAGCTTTATGAGCGGACGCACAACCGGGGCCGGTAAACACCGGATCGCAAATGTGTCGTTGGGCCGCCTATCTCGGACCGGAAACCTATCTGGAAGACGTTATATCGTCTCCCTGCCATTCGCTCGTGGCGCAAAGCCACGATGCGCATGAAGCCAAAACACGTACCAATGGCGACGGATTCGGCGTCGCCTGGTATGGCCATCGAGACGAGCCGGGTCTTTATCGGGATATTCTGCCCGCTTGGTCCGATCAGAATCTCGGCAGTCTGGCGCGACAGATCCGGTCGCGCCTTTTCCTTGCGCATGTGCGGGCCTCGACCGGCGGGTTGACCAGCCGCTCCAACTGCCATCCTTTCGTTTCCGGGCGCTGGAGCTTCATGCATAATGGCCAGATCGGTCATTTCGACCGGCTGCGCCGCAGGCTGGAAAGTCACTTGAGCGATGAGGTCTACGGTCGCAAACATGGCGCAACCGATTCGGAGCTGATTTTTCTGCTGATGCTGGAATTTGGCCTCGACAATGATCCGATACTGGCGATGAAGCGCATGGTGGCAACGGTCGTTGAGGAAGCGGTTCGCGGCGGAGTGCCGCCATTTCTGCGGCTGACAGCGGCATTTTCTGACGGCAACCAGCTTTATGCCATTCGTTATGCCACCGATGCCTTTGCGCCGACGCTTTATACGGCGACGCTGGGCGGATCGTCCGGTGTATGTGTGGTGTCCGAGCCGCTGGACGGTGAGGCCGCCAACTGGATGGCCGTACCGGCAAACAGCTTCGTCACTGTTTCCCGACAAGCCCGCATTGCGATCGAGACTTTCGAGGAACCGATTTCCCGACCGCAGGATGCGAAGGCAATGCTGAGTAGCTAGGCCGAAGCCTTTTATGTGTCAAAAGGCGCTTGACTTATGTGAGCCGATCAAACGTTGCCTTAAAGATCGCCACCTGTCCTGCAAGAATATCACGCTGAGGTAGAATAAGTTTGGCTAAGGGCGTTTCGGCACTCGGTTTCACGCTGCCAAAATTTCGAGTCATAAAATCAATTGATTCTAGTATCGCTTCCAGTCGACTTCCATACACGGGCTCATGATGTGCAAGCCGATTACGAACTTCATAAATAGCTTCAAGATGAGAGGCGATCATCGCTCGTGTGAGTGTTTTATTAGGGAAAATCTTCTTTAAAGCTCTTTTCCATAGTGTCTGTTCGTAATTCTCTGAAAAGAGCCTTTTCCAGAAGTGCATTGTTAAATGTGCAATGATCTGACCATCTGAAACAGGATTTATACTCGCTTGACGCTTCTCCGCCAATTTACGGTGTTTTATACCGGCAGGCACCCCATTGGGGAACGCCAAGGCGTCTAACGCCACTTTGTCTGCATTGGTCATTTTAGAATAAATCGCTCGACGGGCCTGTTGTTCGGCTTTCTTGATTGCATACACTTCGAGCGCAGACCATTTGAGCGATCGCGGCGGACTTCTTAGCCACCCGTTTATTTGCAGCGCATTGTCCAATTCGTGGCAAACTGCATTGCGCAAGCTCACTTCGATCAATCCGGTGACGGCCATGATTGCTATGCCGAGACTCATTGTTGCTTGATGGAGTTCGATGGCATCTTCGGATGTGTGTGAACGAGTGATTGCTAGATATGTTCCTAAGCGCGGCGCTGAAAGGAATGTGCTGATTGAGGCGACTTCAACAGAAGAAAGGTATCTTGACATGGCTTGTTACTATCAATATACTTTTTGGTGAAACGTCGGGAATCGGTCGGCAGCACGCTCGTTCGTGACGGACCCCCGACGCTCTAGAAGGCTACTGTAACAGTAGCCTTTTTTATTTCTTTTGATTTTCATGCGCCCTCCCAACATGTATTTGTCCAAAGCCTATTAAATCTACTTCTCCATTGTCAATATGCTGATATTATTGGATTTATATTATTTGTAAGCAATATAAGATGTTTACTGATCAGGCGTTCCCGATCAGGATACCTGCCGCCAGCACGAGGCTACCACCCAGAACCACCTGAAGCACCGAGCGCAAAAATGGTGTTTCCATATAGCGGTTCTGGATGAAGGCGATGGCCCAGAGTTCGAAGAAGACCAGAATCGCAGCAATGCTTGTCGCGGTCCAGAAATCCTTGATCAGATAGGGCAGGGTGTGGCCGAGGCCGCCCAGCGTCGTCATGATACCGCAGGACAGACCACGCTTGATCGGTGAGCCGCGGCCGGACAGCTTGCCGTCATCGTGGATCGCTTCAGTGAAGCCCATCGAAATACCGGCGCCGACCGAGGCCGAAAGGCCAACGAGAAAAGTCTGCCACGTATCCTGTGTTGCAAAGGCGGCCGCGAAGATTGGGGCAAGCGTTGAGACGGAACCATCCATCAGCCCCGCCAGTCCGGGCTGGACATAGGTGAGGATGAACTGTTTGCGCTCGGCGGCGCGTTCCTCATCCTGCACATCGCCTGGTGTCAGCGTGTGTTCCAGCGATTCAGCTTTGGCTTCGTGCTGCTTTTCCTGCTGGGCAAGGTCGCCCAGCAGTTTGCGGGTGTCGGCATCGCTGACGCGCTTGGCGGCTTCGATATAGAATCGATAGGCCTGTTCCTCCATCTCCGATGCGGCTTCGCGCACCTTGTCGATGCCGAGCGGACGCACCAGCCAATCCGGCTTGCGATCATAGTAACCACTGACATGCTCGCGGCGGATCAGTGGAATCCGATCGCCAAAGCGAGCTTTGTGCCGTTCAATCAGCGCATCGCGATGACCGTGTTCTTCCGCTGCCATCTGCTCGAAGATTTTTGCCGATTGCGGGAACTCGTCGCGCAAGCCATCGGCATAGGCGAGATAGATGCGCGCATCGTCCTCTTCGGAGGAGATGGCGAGCGCCAGAATTTCCTGTTCGGAAAGCGAATCGAAAGGGCGGCGGTCGGTGCGAAAGAATCGGCTCAGCATTTCGGGAATCCAAAGTTTAGAATAATTCTAAAATAAGAATCGGCATCTGGAAGTCAAGTCTTGCAGTACAAGCGCATTTGGCGCATTAAAACCCACCCGAAATGATCGGGCTCAAGCAAGTAAACGATTAGAGCGCCGCGCGCCCATTGGGTGCAGAAGGGACGCTCTGAACTTCTGAAACCACGCATTGAGCTTTCCGAAAATCGATCACGATTTCGGGCCGATGCGATAGAAAGAGTCGGATCGATGGCATCGGCGAATCTCCATGCAAGCAACAGTCCCCGTCCGCTGAACCGGCAGGATTTCCGCACGCTTGGCCTTTCGGCCCTTGGCGGCGCGCTGGAGTTTTATGATTTCATCATCTTCGTGTTTTTTGCGAGCGTTATCGGACATCTGTTTTTTCCGCCCGACATGCCGGACTGGCTGGTGCTGATCCAGACTTTCGGCATTTTCGCAGCAGGCTATCTGGTGCGCCCGGTGGGTGGCATCGTGCTGGCGCATTTCGGCGACAAGTTCGGCCGCAAGCGCGTCTTCGCTTTCTCGGTGTTTCTGATGTCTATCTCGACATTGGCCATGGCCTGCCTGCCAACCTATGCAACGCTTGGCGTTGGCGCGCCGATCCTGCTGATCATCTTCCGCATGTTGCAGGGGGCTGCCATTGGCGGTGAAGTTCCGGGCGCATGGACCTTTGTGGCGGAGCATGTGCCTGCCAATCGTGTTGGTATGGCGTGTGGCTTTCTCTGCTCGGGCCTGACGCTTGGCATCATGATCGGTTCGCTGATCGCCACCGCCATCAACTGGATTTTCACACCGGAAGAACTATCCGCCTATGCATGGCGCATTCCGTTCTTCATCGGCGGTATTTTCGGCCTGCTTGCCGTTTATCTGCGCCGCTGGCTGGCGGAAACGCCGATCTTCACCGAGATGAAGAACAGCCATCTGCTGAAAGACAAGCTGCCGCTTGGCACCGTCCTGCGCAACTACATGCATGGCGTTGTCATTTCCGTGCTGCTGACATGGATCTTGTCGGCAGGCATCGTCGTCACCACGCTGATGACGGCGACGTTTCTGCAGAAACTCTATGGTTACACGCCTTTGCAGTCGCTTGCCGCCACAAGCTTCGGCACGCTGTTCCTGATGTTCGGAACGGTGAGTGCCGGCGCGATTGTCGACCGCATTGGCAGCGGCCGCTTCTTTGCGGTTGCAGGCATTTTCTTCGGTGTAGCGACTTTCGTTTTCTACACTTATGCAGCGGTTTCCCTGCCAGTTTTGTTCGCGCTTTATGCGGTGATGGGGCTTTCGGTCGGCATGGTTGGCGCGGTGCCTTATGTAATGGTGCGCGCATTCCCGGCGCCGGTTCGCTTCTCGGGTCTGTCGTTTTCCTACAATGTTTCCTATGCGGTCTTTGGCGGTTTGACGCCGGTGATCGTAACTTCGCTTCTGGCGGTCAACCCGATGGCGCATGCCTGGTATCTGGTGTTCATCGCGGTTTTGACCTCTGTGCTCGGCCTCTACCTGATGGCCCGCAGCGATCAGGTAGAAGGTGATATCGGTCTGACAGAGCTTTCGACCGGGACTGCCGTTCCACAGCCGAACTGATAAAAAAGGGCCGCGAAAGCGGCCCTTGTTCTTTGTTTTTAAGCATGTCTTTGTCCCAAAACCGGTTCCCACTTTTGGGAGACATGCTCTAGTGTACCGCCAGTTTTGCGGCACCGATTGCCTTATCATGGACAGCGAAGCGGTCGATCATATCGCTACTTGCTTCATTAAAGCCGATCACCGAAACATCCGTACCGCTGGCACGATATTTCAGCACCACCTTGTCGAGCGCACCGACCGAGGTGATGTCCCACAGATGGGCATGGCTGACATCGATCGTTACCCTTTTTGCAGGCGATGAAAAATCGAAAGCTGCAATGAAGTTTTGTGCCGAGGCAAAGAAGATCTGGCCCTGAACGGTATAGGTGCGCTCGGTTCCATCCTCGCTCGTGGTTTCGATCACGCGGAACATCTTTGCGACCTTGCCTGCGAAGAACACGCCGGAAAGCAGCACGCCAACCAGAACGCCCTTGGCCAGATCATGGGTGGAAACCACTGTCACGACGGTTGCGAGCATGACGATGGAGGAGGATGGCGGGTTGCGGCGCAGATCGAGGATCGAGCGCCATGAGAAGGTGCCAATCGACACCATGATCATCACGGCCACCAGAGCGGCCATCGGAATGATCCGCACCAGATCGTCGAGAACGAGAATGAGAAACAGCAGGAAAGAACCAGCCACAAAGGTTGAAAGCCTGCCGCGACCGCCGGACGACACATTGATCACCGACTGTCCGATCATGGCGCAACCACCCATGCCGCCAATCATGGCGGATGCAATATTGCTGGTGCCCTGACCAATGCATTCCTGGCTTTTGTTGCTGTTGGTATCCGTCATGTCATCGACAATCTGGGCAGTCATCAACGATTCAAGCAGGCCGACTGCTGCCAGCGTGATCGAATAAGGCAGGATGATCTGCAGCGTTTCCAGCGTCAGCGGTACTTGTGGAAGCGCGAAGATCGGCAATGCAGATGGCAATTCACCGAGATCGCCAACCGTGCGCAGATCCATACCGGTTGTCCATGCAAGCGTGGTGAGCGCGGCAATGGCAACGAGCGGCGAGGGGATTGCTTTGGTTAAGCGCGGGAAGAGATAGATGATGGCGAGACCGCCTGCGATCATCCAGTAGGTCTCAACCGGAACATGAATGAGTTCCGGAAGCTGCGCCATGAAAATGAGGATCGCCAAGGCATTGACGAAGCCGGTGATGACCGAGCGCGATACAAACCGCATCAGGCGCCCGAGTTTGAGGAAGCCTGCAAGGATTTGTAAAATGCCCATCAGGATCGTGGCAGCAAAGAGATATTGCAACCCGTGTTCCTTGACGAGTGAGACCATCACCACAGCAGTTGCAGCGGTTGCAGCAGAGATCATGCCGGGACGTCCACCAGTGAAGGCGGAAACACAGGCAATGGCGAAAGAGGCGAAGAGGCCGACCTTGGGGTCGACGCCAGCGATGACCGAAAAGCCGATGGCTTCCGGGATAAGGGCAAGTGCTACGACGATGCCGGAAAGAATATCGCCGCGAATATTGGAGAACCACTCGCGGCGGTAGGCAGCAAGACGTGTCATTGAATTTTCCGCAAATAGAAAACAGACAGAAATGTCTGTCTCAACATGGCCGATTGTAAAAATGGGGGATGTTGTTGCGTTGTCTGGCGGATAGGCGGCCAGAAGAGCCACCCGGGCTTTCACCGGGTCCTTGCGAATACGCTTGTATAAACAAAAAAAGCGCAGCAGGGCAATAACCCGCTGCGCTTTCTATTGAGCCTAGAGTATCTTCTGCATGAATGTCAGATCGAGCCAGCGCCCGAATTTCTGGCCGACCTGTTTCAGCGTACCGCAATCGGTAAAACCCTGCGATTTGTGCAGCGCGATGGATGCGGCATTGCCTGCTTCGATGCCTGCCACGAGCACATGGACTTTGCGCTCGCGTGCTTCTTCCACGAGCTCGGCAAGAAGTGTGCGGCCGATACCGCCGCCGCGTGCGTCACTTGCCACATAGACAGAGAGTTCGGATGAATGGCGGAACCCCTCGAAAGGGCGGAACGGGCCATAGCTTGCATAGCCTGCGACCTGTCCCTCCCGTTCGGCAACCAGAACGGGAAAGCCGTCACGATTACGGGCTTTGAGCCATTCGCGACGGTTTTCCAGATCGACAAGGGTTTCGTTCCAGATGGCGAGCGTGTTCTCTACCGCATCATTATAAATGGCGAGCAAGGCAGGGAGATCGGTTTCTGTCGCGTGGCGGATTAGAAGGGTCATTTCAGAGCCTTATTGAACAAGAAAACGGCGGGATTTCTCCCGCCGTTTTCGATTACTTGCAAGTGAAAAGAATTACCCCTGAGCTTTTAGCTCCAGACGACGGCGATGCAGGACTGGCTCGGTGTAACCGTTCGGCTGTTCGCGGCCCTTGAAGACCAGATCGCAGGCAGCCTGAAACGCGATGGACTTGTCGAAGTCAGCAGCCATCGGGCGATAAAGGGCATCGCCTTCGTTCTGCTTGTCGACGACGGCTGCCATGCGCTTCATGGTTTCCATGACTTGTGCTTGCGAAACGACGCCGTGATAGAGCCAGTTGGCGATGTGCTGTGCGGAGATGCGCAGCGTTGCGCGGTCTTCCATCAGGCCGACATTGTTGATGTCCGGAACCTTCGAGCAGCCAACGCCCTGATCGACCCAGCGCACGACATAGCCGAGAATGCCTTGCGCGTTGTTGTCGATTTCGTGCTGGATGTCTTCCGGCGTCCAGTTCGGACGGGTTGCGACCGGCACTGACAGGATGTCGTCGAGCTTGGCGCGCGGACGGCTCGTCAGCTTTTCCTGAACGGCTGCAACGTCCACCTGATGATAGTGGGTCGCGTGCAGGGTGGCAGCAGTCGGCGACGGCACCCATGCGGTGTTCGCGCCAGCCTTTGGATGGGCGATTTTCTGTTCCAGCATCGCAGCCATCAGGTCAGGCATGGCCCACATGCCCTTGCCGATCTGCGCATGGCCGGAAAGGCCGCATTCAAGACCGATATCGACATTCCACTGTTCATAAGCGCTGATCCAGGCGGCCTGCTTCATGTCGCCCTTGCGGATCATCGGACCCGCTTCCATCGAGGTATGGATTTCGTCGCCGGTGCGGTCGAGGAAGCCGGTATTGATGAAGACGACACGCTCCTTGGCGGCGCGGATCGCTTCCTTGAGGTTGACCGTGGTGCGGCGCTCCTCGTCCATGATGCCGATTTTGAGCGTGTTCGGCTTCATGCCAAGCAGTTCTTCGGTACGGGTGAAGATTTCATTGGCAAATGCCACTTCTTCCGGCCCGTGCATCTTCGGCTTGACGATATAGACCGAACCTTCGCGCGAATTCATGTGACGGCCGTTCGGGCCGATATCGTGCAGCGCAATCAGGCTGGTGAAGGCTGCATCCATGATGCCTTCCGGCACTTCATGGCCTTCGGCATCGATGATCGCCGGGTTGGTCATCAGGTGGCCGACGTTGCGAACCAGCATCAGGGAACGGCCCTTGAGGGTCAGGTCGGAGCCATCGGCAGCCTTGTAGGTGCGGTCGCCGTTGAGGCGGCGCGTCATCTGCTTGCCGTTCTTCTCGAACGTGTCTTCCAGCTTGCCGTTCATCAGGCCAAGCCAGTTGCGATAGACAGCAACCTTGTCTTCCGCATCGACGGCAGCAATCGAATCTTCGCAATCCTGGATCGTGCTGACGGCGGATTCCAGAACAACATCGGCAATATGGGCCGGATCGGTCTTGCCGATCGGGTGGTCCGCATTGACGACGATATCGACATGCATGTTGTTCTTGGCCAGCAGCACATTGGTCGGGGCGGCGGCGTCGCCATTATAGCCCTTGAACTGGCTTTCATCCTTCAGCGCCGTTGCCGAACCGTCGGTGAGCTTGACTTCAAGCTTGCCGTCCTTGACGGCGAGACCGGCGACATTGGCCCATTTGCCGGTGGCAAGCGGCGCGCTTTCATCGAGGAAGTTTTTCGCCCAGGCGATGACCTTTTCGCCGCGCTTCGGATTGTAGCCCTTGCCCTTTTCCGCGCCGTCGGCATCGGAAATAGCATCGGTGCCGTAGAGCGCATCATAGAGCGAACCCCAGCGCGCATTGGCGGCGTTCAGCGCATAGCGGGCATTCATGACCGGGACGACAAGCTGCGGGCCTGCGATATGGGTAATTTCCGGATCGACATTGGTGGTCGAAACCGAAAACTCCCCGCCTTCCGGCAGGAGATAGCCAATATCCTTCAGGAACTGCTGGTAATCGGCCTGCGTGTAGCCCTTGTCGCGATTCTGCTTGTACCAGGCGTCGATCTTGGCCTGCAGGTCGTCACGCTTGGCGAGGAGGGCGCGATTCTTCGGTGCGAGATCGCGGATGATGGCGGCAAAGCCCTTCCAGAACTTTTCCGGTTCCACACCGGTGCCGGGCGCGGCCTCCGTGGCCAGGAACTCCACCAGTTCAGGGGCAACGCGCAAGCCTTCAATCTCAACGTAATTACCGGCTTTCTGAGAAACCATGGCTATGCCTCCTTCAAAATAAACAAATCCACCACCGGCACTCTTCAGTGCCAGCTATCATGCTGCCTTTGAACCGCTTTGGTGCGCTTTCGTCAATCGGGGCGAGGGCACATCATCTGTGACGCTGCGGCGAAAATAGCTTTTATAATGACAGTTTGGCTCGAATATCATGGAGCGTAAAGCCTTGCTCACGCAATGATGCAAGTGCCGTATCCTGTCGGCTCTTCGACAGTTTCATTCCGTCATCGCCGAGTACCAGATCATGGTGATGATAAAGCGGCTCGGGCAGGCCGAGAAGCCTCTGCAGCAGCCGGTGTACGGAGGTCGCGTGAAACAGATCATGCCCGCGCACGACATTGGTAATGCCCTGCAACGCATCGTCCACCACCACGGAAAGGTGATAGCTGGTCGGCGTGTCCTTGCGTGCAATCACCACGTCGCCCCAGCGGGCGGGGGCGGCGGCAATGCGCCCGGCCTCGCCATCCGGGCCTTGGCCGCTTTCGTTCCAGAAGAGCGCTTCGCCAGCCACGTCGAGCGCTTTCTCCATATTGAGCCGCCAGGCATAGGACATGCCCGAGGCGATACGTTCCATTTGTTCCTTTTCGGTCAGATCGCGCTCGCCTTGCGGATAAAGCGGTGTGCCGTCCGGGTCGGAAGGCCAGTCCTTGCCCTTGGCGAAAGCTTCGCCGATCCGCTCGCGAACTTCACCCCGACTGAGGAAAGCGGGGTAGACGAGCCCCTTGTCGGCAAGTTTGGTGAGGGCGTTGCGATATTCGCCGAAATGTTCCGACTGGCGGCGCACAGGGGTTTCCCATGTCAGGCCCAGCCAGCGCAGATCGTCGTAAATGCCCTGTTCCAGCGCGGGTGTGCAGCGCGCCGTGTCGATATCTTCCATGCGCAGCAGGAAGCGGCCGCCGCCTTGTTTGGCCATATCCGCGTTCAAAAGCGCGGAATAGGCATGGCCGAGATGGAGCTGGCCATTGGGGCTGGGAGCAAAGCGGAACACGGGTGCGGTCATGGCAGCTTGTTGTCAGTTGAATGTCATCTGATTCCATTGGTACGTTGTGTACCGAGAGAATGAAAGGCTGTGCGATGCGGCGGATCGATACATTGAGCGACATTGAGGCAGGACTGGAAGCTCTGGTTATTGCCGATATTCGGCTGGCCGATATTCGCAGCCGCTCCCATGCGGTGCCGCTGCGTAGGTCCGAACCCGGATTTGAAAGTCTGGCTTCCATCATTGTCGCGCAACAGGTTTCGACCGCCAGTGCCGCCGCGATCTGGGCGAGGCTGAAACAGGCCATCGATCCGCTGACGCCCGAAACCTATATTGCGGGCGGGGAGGACGCCTGGCGCTTTGCTGGTCTCTCGCGTCCCAAGCAGAGAACGCTTCTGGCAGTTGCGCAAGTGCTTGCCGAAGGTGGCCTCGACCTGCACGGGCTTTGCGAGCTGCCTGCCGAGGAAGCAATCGCAGCCCTGACGGCGGTCAAGGGCATCGGCCCATGGACGGCGGAGGTCTATCTTCTGTTTGCCGCCGGTCATCCGGATGTGTTTCCGGCTGGCGATGTGGCCTTGCAGACGGCTGTTGGCCACGCCTTTGCCCATGAGATCCGGCCCGATGCTGTTGCCCTTCGCAAGCTGGCGGAAGACTGGGCGCCATGGCGCGGTGTGGCGGCGCGATTGTTCTGGGCTTATTATGCGGCGATCAAGGGACGCGAGGCTGCGCCGCTTCTGTAGATGCTTCTGTAAAACTTGCGTGTTTCCCGAAGCGTAAATGCGTTTCCGCTTCACAATCCTGTCACGTCGGGCTTACATTATCCGTATCGGCTGATGACGGAATTTCGATTCGCGGAAGCTTGATTTTCTGCTGATTGCAGTCCCGTCCTCATGAGGTTGGAGCGTCGTTGTTGCGCCCAGATGGACGCGCGGCGCTTCGATGAAAGCGCAATTCCGCATGGAGAGCCATTTCGCCCTTTTTCGGAGTTGCTCTGAAGGAGGTGCGCCCTTGACTGTTGCCGTCTCACCCAGAACCGTCTCGACCAGTGGCTTGCCCGCGCTGGTTCTGAACGCTGATTACCGTCCGCTCAGCTATTATCCCCTGTCGCTCTGGTCCTGGCAGGATGCGATCAAGGCGGTGTTTCTCGAACGTGTGAATATCGTGGCGGAATACGATCACATCGTTTCATCGCCATCTTTTTCCATGCGCGTTCCGAGCGTAATTTGCCTGAAGGATTATGTGAAGCCGCCGCGCTATCCGGCGTTTACCCGCTTCAACCTCTTCCTGCGTGATCGTTTTGAATGCCAGTATTGCGGCTCGCCGCATGACCTGACCTTCGATCACGTTACCCCGCGTTGCCATGGCGGCGAGACGACGTGGGAAAATGTGGTCGCCGCCTGCTCACCATGCAATCTGCGCAAGGGCGGCATGATGCCCGCCGTCGCGCATATGTGGCCGCGCCAGAAGCCGATTACGCCGACCGTGCAGGACCTGCACAATAACGGCCGTCTTTTCCCGCCCAACCATCTGCACGATAGCTGGCTCGATTTTCTCTATTGGGATGTCGAACTGGAGCCATAAGCATGTTGCGCAAAAGTGCGCAGCGGTTTTGCGATAACAACATGCGATAAAAGAAGAATCAGCCCTACAGTTTTTCGCTCTTACTTCCCACTTTTCGCAAAAGCACCGTAGTAGCCGATAGCTGCAAAGAGCAGGCTTGCGACGACGTTCCATCCGGCAAAGGACAAGCCGAGGAAGTGGCCCGGCGCGCTGTCGCATGCAGGAGGATGCGTGTTGAGATCGCTTAGGAGACTACCCGCATCGAGCGTGACTTTCATCGTCGCTGCGCTGCAATCCGTCGGGCCGGGCCAGTATTTAAGCTCGACGCCCGTATGAAAAACGGCCAGGGCCAGCCCATAAGTCATTAAAAGCGCGCCGATTAGAATGAGCCCGCGCGTCAGGATCGGCGGCCATTTCAATCCATAGGAGAGCCAGGCTGCAGCCAGAACCGGGGCGCCGATATAATAAGGTGTACGCTCTTCGAGGCAGAGTTTGCAGGGCATGAAGCCTGCGAGGTGCTCGAAGCCGAGCGCCGTGCCGACAGTCGCGGCAAGGCCGATTGTCATGATCCCTGCGGTCCATGCCTGAACTTTGCCGACCGGATTAGTGAGTGCAAACGCCATATGGAATTCCTTGAAAAGGCTTTCTTATTCTTAAGGCAAATAGCTGGCTTGTCTCCAAGCAATTTATTTTGACCGAGTTTGGGCGAACCCTTCAGGCGTGAAGATATTTCACAGCGAAGAAGAGGGCGATCAAGGCCACGGCCACGAGGCTTGCGATCAGACCGAGGCGCTTTTCGATGAAATCGCGGATCGGTTCGCCATATCGGCGCAGCAGCCAGGCCAGAAAATAGAAGCGCGCGCCGCGCGCCACGATAGCCGACGCGATAAAGAGCCAGATATTGATGCCAGCCGCACCTGACAGGATTGTCACCACCTTGATTGGTGGCAGATGCGCAAGGCCGGAGGTGATCAGCATCAACAAAATGGTGTCGGCGCTGGTCGTACCGCGCAACTGCTCGAACGCGTCCAGCTTGCCGTACATTTCGAGCACCGGTTTGGCGATCTGCTCATAGGCGTGATAGCCGAGATACCAGCCTGCAATGCCGCCGAGGACAGACGAAACCGTCGCGATGAAGGCATAGCGCCAGGCGCGTTCGGGGCGGGCAAGCGCCATGGGCAGAAACAGGATGTCGGCAGGGACAAGAAAGACGGAGCTTTCTACAAAGGCGATGATGGCAAGCCACCATTCGGCGGATTTTCTTGCGGCAAGCGAAATCGTCCAGTCGTAAAGGCGGCGCAGCATATATTTTCCGGATTATCTTAGGCGAGAGCCATATTAGCGGTTGCACCGTCTATAAATAAAAAAGATGGCACGAACAATGCGCGCCATCTTCTTTGATACTGCTTTGCACCGGACAGCTTGGGAACGGTACGGAAGCAGCAGTTTTTAACGCTTGTAGGCGCTGCAGATATATTTGGTTTCGAGATATTCCTCGATGCCGTATTTGGAGCCTTCACGACCGAGGCCCGACTGCTTCACGCCGCCAAACGGCGCGACTTCGTTGGAAATGAGCCCGGTATTGTGGCCGACCATGCCGTATTCCAGTCCTTCGCTGACACGGATCGCGCGGCTGAAATTCTCCGTGTAGAAATAAGCAGCCAGACCGAAGATCGTGTCATTGGCCATGGCGATGACTTCTTCTTCCGTGTCGAAGGCAAAAAGCGGTGCCAATGGGCCGAAGGTTTCTTCTTTTGCGACTATCATGTCTGGGGTTACGCCCGTCAGAACGCCGGGTTCGAAGAACAGGCCGCCCAGTTCCTTGCCGCCGGTGATGAGCTTTGCGCCCTTGGATACGGCATCGTCAATATGTGCCTTGACCTTGGTAATAGCCTTCGGCTCGATCATCGGGCCGATGACTACGCCCGGCTCGGTGCCGTTGCCGACCTTGAGTTCCTTGACCTTGGCCGCGAGCTTTTCGGCGAACTTGTCGTAAATCCCGCGCTGCACATAGATGCGGTTGGCGCAGACACAGGTTTGCCCCGCATTGCGGTATTTGGAGATCATGGCGCCATCGACGGCTGCATCAAGATCAGCATCGTCGAACACGATGAATGGCGCGTTGCCGCCAAGTTCAAGCGAGATGCGCTTGATGGTTGGGGCACACTGCGCCATCAACAGACGGCCAACTTCCGTCGATCCGGTGAAGGACAGCTTGCGCACAATATCATTGCTTGTCAGTTCGGCGCCGATTTCACGCGCCTTGCCGGTGACGATTTGCAGAACGCCAGCCGGAATGCCAGCCTTTTCAGCGAGAACACCAAGCGCAAGGGCAGTCAGTGGCGTGAGGTCGGCAGGGCGCACGATCATGGTGCAGCCAGCGGCAAGTGCAGGTGCTGCCTTGCGGGTAATCATCGCCGCCGGGAAGTTCCATGGGGTAATCGCTGCCGTCACGCCGACAGGCTGGCGGATGACAGTCAGGCGCTGCCCGGCTTGCGGGGCAGGGATGGTGTCGCCATAAACACGCTTTGCTTCTTCTGCGAACCATTCGATGAATGATGCCGCATAAAGAACTTCGCCGCGCGCCTCGGCAAGCGGCTTGCCCTGCTCGGACGTCATGATAAGAGCAATGTCATCGGCATTGGCAACGATGAGATCGAACCATTTGCGCAGGATCGCGGTGCGCTCCTTGGCGGTCTTGGCGGCCCATGCCGGGAAAGCCTTTGCGGAGGCGTCGATGGCTTCCTTGATGGTCGCGACAGACAGGGAGGGAACCGTGCCGATGACCGAACCGTCTGCCGGATTGGTCACGTCGATCTTGGCGCCGTCCGTGGCGTCTATCCAGCGCCCGTCAACAAGGCATTGCGATTTGAGCAGCGAAGGGTCTTTCAAAGCGAGCATATTGATTTCCATCCCAGTCTTGCAGAGAAAGCATGTTCAGTATATTGAACAGCTTACGATATTTTGAATTAAACAGGCCGTGATAACCAAAGTCAAACAGTTAATCAGGCAGTCTATCGGGTGAATGGCAAAGCTATGACGAAAACGGTGAGCAACGAGGAGAGTTCCCAGAAACTGGTGCCAGCGGTTATGCGCGCGGCACAAATTCTGGATCAGATTGCTAAATCCGCGCAGGAAAGCGGCAAGGGATCAGTGGACGGGCTCAAGCTTTCCGATCTTGCGCGCCGGACAGGCCTGCCGAAAAGCAGTGTGCACGGACTTTGCCAGACGCTGGTTCATCTCAAGCTTTTAAAGCTCAACAGCGACGGAAGTTTCACAATGGGGTCGCAATCGGTGCGCTGGGCCAATGTATTTATGGCAGGCAGCGACATTGTCGATGCGTTTCATGAGGCGGTTGCGGAGGCGGACGGGCTTGGAGCCCATACATTGACGCTTTCGCATCTTGAAGGGCCGGATGTCATCTATCTGTCTTGCCGCAACTCGACAGCGCCGCTGGGAATCACATTCCGCATCGGTATGCAGGTTCCCGCCGTCTTTACGGCGACCGGTAAGGCCATGTTGGCGGCGATGTCGCCACAGGAATTGGCGCGTCACCTGCCAGCGGAATGGCCAGACCTGATTACACCGGCCAGTGCGCCTTCGCTCGAGGTGCTGGAGGCGGAGATAGTTGAGGCGAAAGCAAAAGGCTATTCACTCGATAATGGCCAGTTGCGTGAGGGCATGTTCTGCATCGGGGCTGCGATCTGTGATCGCCCGTTCCATCCTGCTGCCGGTATCGCCCTGTCCATGATGGCTGCAGAGGCGCGCGCCGATATTATAGAGGACATGGGCACGCGGGTGCGCGCACTTGCGAATGATGTGGCGGACCGGATGGGGTGGCTCTCCACCTGAAGCGGAATGGACACTTATATAAAGGGCTGCTTTTAGAGCGGCTCTTTTTGTTTGTTGGCCTGTGGAAAGAATTTTTGGAAAAAGTATGGAATGATCGTTGACAGTTTGGAATGATGGGGTCTATATGGCGCCACAACGAGGGCGGCGACGCTGCTAGCGGCAGGTTGGTTCGTCCGTTGAGTTGGTTGATTGGGTTTGGCGGTGACGTTGGATTTGGTTGGCTGGCGGCATTGACGGGATGAGAGTTCTGTTGATGTA
>NZ_JBTXLQ010000007.1:0-243097 GCF_054871705.1 Brucella sp. LJL56 | reverse complement strand
TCGTGATACCGCGAGCCTTTTCTTCAGGCGCTGCGTCGATCTGATCATAGGCCTTGAAATCACCGAAAAACTTCGTGATCGCTGCCGTCAGAGACGTCTTGCCATGGTCAACGTGACCAATCGTGCCAATATTAACGTGGGGCTTCGTACGTTCGAATTTGCTCTTTGCCATCGCCGTTGTTCTCTTTGTTCTAGAACCGCTCAAGCGCCAGCACAAAAGCCGTTTGGCTTCCGGGCCAGCATTTATGCCAAAACGGAACGGCGAACCGCCCGTCGATGATTCCTTACACGCCAAACCGCCCTGAAGAATTTGGAGCGGGTAGCGGGAATCGAACCCGCGTATTCAGCTTGGAAGGCTGCTGCTCTACCATTGAGCTATACCCGCGCACTCTTAACTCTGATCCGACAGTGGTGGAGGGAGTTGGATTTGAACCAACGTAGGCATAGCCAACGGATTTACAGTCCGTCCCCTTTAACCACTCGGGCATCCCTCCAGATATCACTATCAGCAGAGTCGAGCGACTAGGCATTTCCGCGGGGCTTCTGGCTGACTGTTGGGCCAGCCGTCGATCCGCGAGGGGCCTTATGACGATAAGCTTATCCCCTGTCAACAGGGTAAAAGCGAAAAGAATGCATGTCCGTCCACAACGTCGTGGAAAGTTCCTCTTTTACACTCCCGTCCCATAGGCTCAAACGCCCGCATTTCTCAGGATTTTCCAGCCATCAGAAATTATTTGGCAATCAGAACAGCCTGATAGCAATCACAGGTGAAGTCGCTATCTTCCGTTCACCTAAAGAGTTATAAGCACGCCATGACCGATCAAAACTCGCCCCGCACACCAAAAGATTCTCATTATGCGCGCCTGCGCCGCCAGCATCGCGACCAGAAGGCCGTGACCGAAGGCAAATCACCGCGCAAACCGCAGCGTCCTTCCATTTCGGCAAGCGCCGTGACTGAGGGAACCGTACGGCTTTATGGCCTGCATACGGTCCGCGCCGCCGTGGAAAACCCGGAACGCAAGATATTGCGCATGCGCGCAACGCGAAACGGATTCGCCCGACTTGAGATCGGAGAGGCCGAAACTCTCCCCTTCCCCGTCGAAATCGTCGAGCCGCGCGACATCGACAAGGAAACCGGTTCCGAAGCCGTCCATCAGGGCGTCATGATCGAAGCCGAGCCGCTGCGCGCCCGTAAACTGTCCGAATTGAAGGACAGCCCGCTGCTTCTCGTTCTCGATCAGGTGACCGATCCGCACAATGTCGGCGCTATCATGCGTTCAGCCGTCGCCTTCGGTGCTGGCGCGCTGATTACGACAAGCCGTCACAGCCCGCAGGAAACTGGCGTTCTGGCAAAGTCCGCCTCTGGTGCGCTCGAAATGATTTCGCATATCGAAGTGCGCAATCTGGCCGAAGCGATTGAAGAACTCCATAGCCTCGGGTTCCAGACCATCGGTCTTGATTCGGAAGGGCCGCAGGAAATGGAAGCCACCTTGTCCGGCGGACGAGTCGCCCTGGTGCTTGGTGCGGAAGGCAAAGGCCTGCGTCAAAAGACGCGCGAAACAGTTACCGCGCTTGCCCGCCTCGACATGCCAGGCGAAATCAAGTCGCTCAATGTATCGAATGCGGCTGCAATCTCGCTTTACGCTGCGGAGCGATATCTCCGCACACGTTGATTCGACTGTAAAAACCTCTCCCGGTTGGCCTTTCCATCCGGGAGAATGGCAGAAAATCCAATCGTTCCGACTCAGGCGGTAGCAATATAGGTGCGAATATCTTCCGCCTCGCGCTCAACATCTTCGATGCGCCGCTTCACAACGTCACCAATCGAGATTATTCCCACGAGCTTGCCATGTTCTTCCACCGGCATATGACGGAATCGGCTTCGTGTCATGATTTCCATCACCTGATTGATCGTGTGATGTTCGCGACAAACCTGCACTTTTGCCGTCATGACCTCGGTGACCGGCATGCTCATGGCCTTGGTTTCTTGTGCGGCGACAGCACGCACCACATCGCGCTCTGACAGGATTCCCTTGATTCGACCGGCCTCGTCGCACACCACCAAAGCGCCGATCTTGTGTTTGTTCAACATGGCGACGGCGTGGGATAGCGTATCGGCAGGTGCAATAACCAGCACATCCCTCCCCTTTGTCTCGAGAATCGATCTTACGGTCATGCCAAAGTCCCTCCAAGATTTAGCACTCGCTGCTTCCGGCGTTTAAACGCCATATGAAGCAGAACGCAGCTCCTCCAACCACGTTCCATGATGGTGCGCTTCGATCGTCCGATTGGCAAGTGGCATCAAATGGGGAGAAGGCTTTGTCAAAGCCAAAAGAGTGCAGAACTTATCGCCTCAGCACGGCATCATAGCTGCGTGGGCGGTCCATCAGTGAAATACCAAAGAAACCGGCAATGAAGCCGCCTATATGCGCTTCCCAGGCAATGCTGGAAAGGTCCGCCCCGCCAGTCGAGTAAAGACCGGTAACAATGTTGATCAGGAACCAGACACCTACAAAAGTCAGGACGGGCTTCAGCGTCAGGGTCAGCCCCACCGGAAGAACGGGGCCTGCAAATTCCGATCTGCGTCCATGGCCGATGCGACGAAAACCGTAACGCGCCGCTGCGCCCATCATTCCCGAAATCGCGCCCGATGCGCCCACCAGCGGTGAAACGCTGTCCGGATAGATCGCATAATGGGTCAAGCCAGCAATCACCGATGTTAATATCCAGAAAACGATCATTCGTCCGGTACCGATGCGCCCGGCCAACGGGGAACCGAAAGCCGCAAGCCAGATCATGTTGACGGCAATATGGGCAAAGCCGCCATGCATGAAGGAATAGCTGATGAGCGTGAAAAGTGCTGCGGGGTCGGTAAATCCATTCGCCAGCGAGAAACGTGCCGGGATGAGCGCGAAGTTCAGCATGAATTCATAGTTCTGCTGCTCGCTGATGAGGTAGTTCTGATAAATATAGACTGCAGCGCAGAGGCCAATCAGAGCGAGAACAACGCCCGGAATATTGAACATCGGCTCACGACCGCCCGACCGGCGGTTACTGCCGTTCATTTCCGGCTGGGGAACGCTCATGAACTGCTGCTTTCTATTTTATGCGAAGCACCGCAATCGGACCGAAGGAGCCTTTTGCGTTTGGTCGATGCATGTTGATAGGGCAGAATTTGTTAAAAATAAAGGCCGACGGACGTTCCCGGTCGGCCTTCACGCGAACAGAAATCTTTCGCGAAATTAAATCTGGAGCTCAGAAAAACGCCAACCAAGTCAAAGGCTTCGTCTGATGCCCTATCAAAGCGCGTCTTTTAGTGCCGCGCAACCATTACTTATTATTAACCTTAACAGACGAGCCCGGTGGATGAAGAAAGGGTTAAACTGGCATCCTCGCCGTTAATACTATTTTAATGCGTTCAACAGCGGAGGCAGCCTCCGCGTGAAACGGACAAATCAACGGCGCATGATGAAACACCGCAGTACGATCGCGATTTTCAGCGAATGGCAGCGCTTGGCCCGCACGGAAAACGGCTTCTTTCGTGCGCCGATGCGTGAACAGATCGAGCCGCGCAAGCTCGGGCGCCATCTGTCCGACCTCTTCTTCCTTGAGGCTGAAAAAGATGACGACCTGTCGTTCCGTCTGGCGGGAACACGCATCTGCACCCTTTTTGGTCGCGAACTGAAGAACACGCGGTTCCTCTCGCTCTGGTCCGAGCGGGACCGGGCAGCCCTTGGCGAACTGTCGGAAAATGTAAGTAGCCTGGAAGTCCCTGCCCTCGTTTCGCATGTGGGAATCAGCATGTCCGGACGAAGCCTCGATCTGGAAATGTTCCTCGCCCCGCTTGAAGCGCCGGACGGGCAGATCAGCCTTCTCGGCAGCATCGCCGTGCTTGATTCCGTCACCTGGGTTGGTGCCGATCCAATTGTCCTCGGCCATCTGAATTCTATCGAACCGGTGGCGCCCGATCTGATTCTGGCCGGCGAGGTTCGAAAATCGGCTGCCATCACAGTAAATGCCGCTGGTACAGGCAGACAATGGACCAATGTTCGTCTGACGAAGTCACAGGAACATGCAGCTCCAAAACTGCGCGTCATTAAGGGCGGTAAAGCCTGATCGGTGCTCTATATCGCGATTTCTCTTTATAGATACGTGCTGTAATATGGCCCGCAGTGAGAGTAGGCACAATTTCGAGATGGATCGGCTTTGATGAACAGATTTGCTGCGGCATCCTCTGCGAGCACTGTGCGGCAGGAAAATTTCAACGCCGTGAATGTCGATCTTAATGGCCGTTACATGCTAGAGAATCGCAGTGAATTTCCTTGCGTCATCAAACGTATGTCGCCAGGAACGGCCTTAATGAGCGGTATAGCCACCCCGCGTAACGGCGAGCGGATCATCGCCTATATCGATCACGTGGGACGGATCGAAGGAATTGCCAACGAGGTTACATCCGAAGGCTTTCACATTCTCCTGTCGACATCCGAGCAGAAGAAAGACAAGCTTTCCGCACAGTTGACCTGGCTGGCCAACAAACACGAACTTGCCCTACCCGAAGATCGCCGTCACGAACGCGTCGTGCCGCACAAGACCCAGCACAACATCACTTTTGCCGACGGCAACCAAAGACTGTGCCGCATTGCCGACCTTTCCCTTTCTGGTGCAGCAATCGAAAGCGAGTTCAAGCCCGCGATCAAGAGCGGCATCATGCTCGGGCCGATCCGGGGCACCGTCGTCCGTCATTTCCAGGGCGGCTTCGCAGTCGAATTCGCTACCATCCAGACCAGCACAACACTGGACAATCTTTTCGGTTGAAAGCATCCGCCGAAAAGATGAATGCGCGTCAAGGTTACGGAATGGCAAACCGCGAAATGCCCGGAATCACAAAAAAGCCACGAAAACAGCCCGATTTGCCCTGAATTTGTCCGTTCGTTGACAAAAAGTTTCAGCGTTATTTGCAGTTTTAATCGAATTTGACTCGCATTTTCGCGCGCAAATTTGCGTGCCTTCAAATTGTCTAAGTCATCTTGGTCTCCAACAGGGAGACAAAAGAATGACAAAACAAACCATCATCGCAGCCATCCTGATGCTGCTCGGAATCGGACTGGCAGAGGCCGCAAGCCCCGCCTCCAATTCACCGTGGATGACGACCGGAGAACGCACTTCGCAGCCCATTGGCCATTACGAGTTCTGCGAGCGCTATAAGTCCGAATGCAACATCACCAGCCGCAACAGCAACATGCTGAAGCTGACACCGGAAATCTGGAAACAGATCATTGCGGTCAATGCGAGCGTCAACGAAAAGATCGCGCCGATGACCGATATGGAAGCCTGGGACCGCGAGGAATATTGGGAATACCCGACAACAGTGGGTGACTGCGACGACTACATGCTTTTGAAACGTCGCGAACTGATGGCGCTCGGCATCCCGGCAAATACGCTGCTTTTCACGGTGGTTCGTCAGCCAAACGGCGAAGGCCATGCGGTTCTGACCATTCGCACCGACCGTGGTGACTTCATTCTCGACAATCTCGATACCCGCGTCCTTGCATGGAATAAGACCGACTACAGCTATCTGAAGCGCCAGTCGACCACGAACACCGGTAGCTGGGTCTCAATCAAGACCGACCGCGAACTCCTCGTCGGCAGCATCAAGAACTAATCAAAAGATGAATCGAACAAGGACGGGCCGTCAGTCTCCCTCTGGCCCCGTCCTTTTTCTTTTTCAGGCCGGCTCCAGCCCACGCATGAAGGACCGGGCTTTCTCCACATAATGCTCCGCAGATAATTTGAGTTTCTCGACAGCAGCATCGTCCAGTTCCCGGAGGATTCGCGCAGGTGAACCGACAACCAGCGAATTGTCCGGTATTTCCTTGCCTTCGGTCACAAGCGCCCCTGCCCCGATCAGACAGTTCTTTCCGATCTTCGCGCCATTGAGCACGATGGCGCCCATGCCGATCAATGTGTTGTCACCGACGGTGCAGCCATGAAGAATGGCTCGATGCCCGATCGTGCAACCCGCCCCGACCGTCAGCGGAAAGCCGATATCGGTATGCATAACGGTGTGTTCCTGAACATTGGTGTCATCGCCAATAGTGATCGGCTCATTGTCGCCGCGCAAAACCGCACCGAACCAGAAACCGGCATTTTCACCGACAACGATCTTGCCGATCAGGGTCGCATCGGGCGCGATCCAGTTGCTGCTGCGGTCCGCGAATAGCGGCTTGTGCCCGTTATATGCATAGATCGGCATGTGGTTCCTCCATCAACAAACTCGATATTGAATTGGTTACAGCATCGGCCCGAAAATCGGAATCGATTTTCGGAAGGCACGGCGCCTGGGTTCAATAGATTAGTGCCGTCGTGCAAGCACGACTTCACACTCTGTTAACCATAAGAGACCGATATTCTCTGCAATATCATTACCATGACATTCTGACCGTATGGAAACAGCACCAGATTACACCGTTTCAAGAATTGGAAGCCGCCTCTTCGGCTGGCTGCTGTTGGCGGTTATCGTTGTGATCCTGCTTTCAGTCGCGGTGAATATCGGCGGACGCCTGCTTGGTCCGCTGATTGCGCGGGGCGGACACTCCGACAGCACACACGCTTATGAGATTATCATCGGCAACAACGTCCTGTCGGTTCCAGCCAACATGATCCGCTTTTCGAGCCAGCGGCGCGACGGCGTAACGGGGCGCCTTGATCTCTACGCCCGCTGGCCCGGACTTACCGGCTATACGGAACACGACCGCGCCATTTTCAACCTTCTCACTCCGAAGCGACATCTCATTTTCATGTCCATCGAGCAGCGAACAATGTCACGCGACATGAGCGGACGTTACCTGCCGATATACGCCGAGCTGATAGACCCGACCGGAGAAGTTCTCCCCGGAAACCTGACAATACACCGCTTTCTGGAAAACAGCGGTTACAAGGGCGAGGAACTGGTCTTGTCCGACCCGAGCAGTGGCAAGCCGGAATTTGTTGCGCGATGCCTTGCGGATGGCCCGGCGGAAAGCTTCAATTCATGCGAGCGCGATGTCCAGTTTGGGCGCGACTTGCAGATTCTCTATCGATTCCCCCGCTCCATGCTGGGCGAATGGAAGTCACTGGATAAGGCGGTCGTGGGTTTTGCCAATGCTCATCTTCTGGGAAACAAGACGAAACAGACCGACTGATCCTATTGCCCAATCAGGTGCTGAAATTCGGAGCGACCGTCTTCCCTGAATTTGATCTTGCTCAGCGGAACTCCGCTCATAAGGCGTTCTTCCGTGGCGGTCAGCACGATTTCCAGTTTCAGTATTTCCGCCGATCCGAGACGCTTCCAGCATCCTTTTCCTGCGAGCAGAGAAACGTTGCGATCCACAATATATGCTGCGGCGGCATAAGCGCCGTCACATTTCCCGACGCTTTGCGGTTCATCTAGGATCTCGATCACCGAAAGGGAGCCATCGTCCTGCTCTGTTTCAATGGTACCCAGAATTTCAGCGCGCGCTGCAAAGGACAGGGCCACCAACAGCATGGCCAAAGAAAAACCGAACTTCATAAAGACACCCAAAAGTCAGGGATAGTCGCAGATTTCATAACCGCTAATTTCCGATTCCACCCCCGCCTTGATCCAGAAGAAAACGCTGCCCTCGCCCTTCAGATCGGCAGTGCATAAAGCGACGACATTTTCCTTGCCGACAGGGGCTTTGCTCGCACAAGAAGCCTTCCAGCTTGCAATCCGCTCCACGGATTCCACTTTGATATCGGGAAAGCCGAAATAGATATTCTTGAAGTTTTCGGCAAGTTTGGGACAGGTTCCGTCATCTTCAATAGCCTGCGCACGGACAACCGATGGCAGCATGACGGACAGGGCCAGCGTAGCAGCGACGATCCTCATGAATCCTCATTATCTTGAATAACAAAACGCCCTCTCCGTTATGGAAAGGGCGTCAAAGAGCATTCCTGCCGGGCATCAGCGTCGCTCGCAACGCGATTGCCGTGACAGATCAAAGATCGACGTCGAGAATAGCCATCGAAAAATTGTAGGAGAGTTCGCCCTCGTCCTCGTCCTTATAGACCAGGCCCAGGAATTCATCATTGAGATAAAGCTCGGCGGAGTCGTTTTTGCGCGGGCGCGCCTTTACCTGCAGGCCGGGATTGTTGAAGGTCCGTTTGAAATAGGCGTCCAGTTTTTTGAGTTCTTCGGGTTTCAACCGGCTTCTCCTGATATTGAATTGAGCCGGTTTATTGCACCCGGCAATTTCCTATGTAAACCCCCGGCAAAGCCGTGCTTAAGGGTTGTTGGCAGTTAATAGCTTCTTTTGACAGAATATAGGCCGCATGCTGGAAAAAACCAGCAAGCGGCCGTGTTCAGCCCCTAACGATACATCGTATCGCTTAAATCCCTTCGCCCAGCATCTGATCCATGACGCGGGAAGGCTCGGCGCAGCCCGTATCTCCCATGATCCGGGCTGGCACACCGGCAACCGTGACGTTGTTCGGAACGGGTTTCAAAACAACCGAACCGGCAGCAATTTTCGAGCAATGACCGACTTCGATGTTGCCGAGAATTTTCGCGCCAGCACCGATCAGCACGCCATGGCGGATTTTCGGGTGACGATCACCGCTCGACTTCCCTGTTCCGCCGAGCGTGACGCCGTGGAGGATCGAAACATTGTCTTCGATCAAGGCCGTCTCGCCGACAACAAGTCCGGTCGCATGATCGAGGAACAGCCCGCTGCCAAGCCGGGCCGCCGGATGAATATCGGTCTGGAAAATCGAGGATGAACGGCTCTGCAGGTAATAAGCGAAATCTCTGCGGCCTTCATTGTAAAGCCAATGTGCCAGACGATGGGTCTGGATCGCATGGAAACCCTTCAGATAAAGGATCGGGTCCATGAAGCGGTTATAGGCCGGATCACGATCATAAACCGCCTGAATATCAACCCGCACAGTCTGGGACCATTCCGGATTGGCATCCAGCATCGCATCGAAGGTCTGGCGAAGAATATCGGCACTCAGATCGGCATGACCGAGACGTTCGGCGATACGATGCATGACCGCATCTTCCAGGCTCGGCTGGTTGAGGATCGTCGCATAAAGAAACGTGCCCAACACGGGATCGTTCTTGGCGGCTTCCTCCGCTTCGGCACGGATGGAATGCCAGATAGGATCGACCTGCCCCAGACCGGGGGTCGCTTTCGCTGATGTGCGAACGGACATATGCATACTCCAGTTTTGCACCGCGAGAGGAGGAGACGACAGCCGAACTTTCGCTCAGTCCCCACGCCGCAATACGAGTTCGGCGCGCAGCATAACTTAAAATGGTTTGCCTTGACACAGCCGAATTTGACGCGCCCCGTCGGCGCGCTCTTTGTCCAAGATCAAATTCGCTTCAGAGCGGGTTTTCTTTCAAAAACTGCAATACCGCCTGTTTGTAGACCTTGTCACCAACGGCCAGCATATGGTCGCGGTCCGGAATATCGACAGCCTGTCCATTTGGCAGAAGATCGGCCAATTCTTGCGCGCTGCCTGCAATATCATCGGTTGTGCCGACGGCCACGAGAACAGGCTGCATGATGCGTGCAATCGCGGCAGCCGAAACCAACTCCTTGGAGGTAATCACGCAGGCTGCAAGGGCGATACGGTCACTCTTGGTCTGGTCGGCAAATTTGCGGAACATCTGCCCACGCGGATGCGTAATCGTCGCCGGATCCTCGGCGAGAAGCGCCTCGCCAATCGGCTCCCAGTCACCAGCGCCCGTCACCATGCCGATGCCAAGCCCGCCGAAAACAGCGCTATGAACGCGCTCGGCGTGTTCAATCGCCAGAAATGCGGTAATGCGCGCACCCATGGAATAGCCCATGACATGCGCCTTTTCGATCCCGAGATGATCAAGAAGTGCTGCCGCATCAGCCGCCATTTTGGTCGGCGTGTATTCGTCCGCGTCATGGGGCTTTGCGGAAAGCCCGTGCCCGCGATCATCGATGGCGATGACGCGATATCCGGCTTCGGTCAGCGTGCGAAACCATCCGGGCGAAACCCAGTTGACGAGACTTGAAGACGCAAAGCCGTGAATGAGCAGGATCGGATCGCCTTCTCCATCCTGACGGTACGCCAGACGCAAGCCATCATGTTCGAAATATTCGATATCGAGGGCACTCACCTGTTTATTCCTCTTGATTGCATTGTCTTGACGTCAAGGCTTGCACGCGCCGCAGATCACGCGGTGAACCGCCTTGTCGCCAAGCTTTATGCCGGTTCGTTTAACCGTACCTGCCAGAAGTTCCACGACATACGCTGCCGGAACCTCAGATGAAATGATATTTTCGGAGAATGGCACCGCATTTTCGTGAATAGCCGATACGCGTCCCTTGTCGTCAAGGAAGACCATATCAAGCGGCGATGGCGTGTTCTGCATCCACATCATGACGCGGCGCATCTCGCCAAACACGAAGATCATCGCCCGGTCTTTGGGAAAATCCGTGCGCCACATCAGCCCGCGCACACGCGCTTCATCACTTTCCGCCACTTCAAGCGCAAAGTTGACCTTGTTGCCATTGGAGGTGATGAAAGTCAGTGGCTCTTTATCGACTGGCAGCCGCATCGGCTGTGTTTCATCGGCCTGAGCAGCGAATGCGAAGAAAACAAATGCAAGAGCGAGAAAAATGCGGCCCATACCCTGCCCATTCTGACATAAAGCGCATCCCGAAAAGTGTGAAACGGGTTTCGGAAAAGATGCGCGTAAAAACAAATGATTAGAGCGCCGATCAGATTCAATCAGATCGAAACACGCTCCAATCCGGGCCGTGAACCTATCAACGGGACAGGATGACGACAAGACCACGCAAGGCCGTACAAAGCGTCTTTCACCCGCTTGTTACTACAATTGGGAGTTTCGGCGCGCTCTGAGTAACACGCTCGATTAGAGCATGATCCAACCGGAGTGATTCGACGGCTGATAAGGTTATGCTTGAAATAGAAGAGGTCAGCGCGCCGATCTGATCCATTCAGATCGAGACGCGTTCTAATGCGAAACCGGGATTGCCGTGCCGATATCCGGATGGATTTCAGCAGCCATCAGACCCTTGTCGCCTTCGCCGAAACGAATGAGCACCACCTGACCGGGACGCAGCTCCATCATGCCGAAACGACGCAGCGTTTCCATATGGATGAAGATATCTTCCGTCCCCTCGCCCCGCGTCAGAAAGCCGAAGCCCTTGGTGCGGTTGAACCACTTGACGATCACACGCTCAAGACCGCTCGATGGCGTGACGATCACGTGGGTGCGCTGCGGCGGCATCTGCGCCGGATGAACAGCGGTCGACGTATCCATCGACAGAACGCGGAAACATTGCAGGCCGCGATCACCATGGCGTACTTCACAAACGATACGCGCACCTTCCAAAGCAGTCTGGAAGCCGTCGCGACGCAGTGAAGTCACATGAAGAAGAATGTCATTAAGGCCCGGTTGGTCTGGAACAATGAAGCCGTAGCCCTTGGCCACGTCGAACCACTTGATATGGCCCGAAATTTCAATGATATCGCCCAGCTCTTCCGAGGCGTGCTGGCTGTGAAACTGGTCATTTGACACAGACTTGTCCGCCATGCGTTCGCCCCTCCTCTGTTCTTCCGTTGCGATTCCAACCTGATTCTTGTCCAAAGAATAACACTTCCTTAACCGGAGGCGGCAAGCCCAAACTTGCGTCCGTCCCCATGAAGACCACAGACTTCACAGTTTCATGGTTACTTTTTCCGGCGCAGCAGCAATTTGAAACTGACTCACCACCTGAAATATGGCCGGTCCCCAATTAGGCAATGATGTTTCCGGGACATTTCCGGTCACATCTGCTGCTCAAAATTTTTGATCGCCATTTTGTCCACGATGGGTTGACGTTCGGTCTCCGGCATCGGATTCGATATCCTTGGCGAACCAATCGGTCTTCCATACGTTTCCCGAACTTCAGCAACCAAGCAGCCGAGGAAAAGACTATGCGCTATCTGCACACGATGGTCCGAATTCGCGACATCGACGAATCTCTCGATTTTTATGTAAACAAACTCGGTCTTGAAGAAATCCGCCGCACCGAAAATGAAAAAGGCCGCTTCACGCTGATCTTTCTCGCTGCGCCCGCCGATACCGGCCGGGCGAAGGCAGAGCGGGCACCAGAGCTGGAACTCACCTTCAACTGGGACCCGGAAACCTATACGGGCGGCCGCAATTTCGGCCATCTGGCCTATATGGTCGATGACATCTATGCCACCTGCCAAAAGCTGCAGAATGCAGGCGTTACCATCAATCGCCCACCGCGTGACGGGCACATGGCGTTCATCAAGTCGCCCGATGGCATTTCCATCGAGCTGATCCAGAAAGGTGATCGTCTGGCACCGCAGGAGCCGTGGGCCTCAGCCGAAAATATCGGTAGCTGGTAACAGAGCATGTCTCCCGAAAGTGGAAACCGGTTTCGGGAAAAAGACATGCGTAAAACAAAAAGCCCGGTCTCGCGACCGGGCTTTTCTTTAATCCTGAACGGTCATTCCGTTCCCTGAATTGCCGCGAGCAGCCATTCGCCGCCATCCGTGCGGGTAAACGTCCAGAGTTCGGTGCTTTCCACCGGCTCATTCGGATTGCCTTCAACGACAGCGCCGGTGTTGCGGTCCAGCATGATGTCGATTGCGGAGTAGCGGATCGCCACAGTGGCATAGTCGACATTGCCTTCACGCCAGGCTTCCGAAACGTCGCCCTGAAGCAGCTTCACATCCTTCACTTCATTGCGCATGCCACTGGAAGCGATTTCGCCCAATTCTTCGGCGAGGTAGGACATGGCTTCCGGAGTGGTCAGCTTGCGCAACGCAGCATAATCCTCGCGGCCATAAGCGCTCTGGATTTCCGAAAGCATCTGCTCGAAACGATCAAGCTCTTCCTGTCCGACATCCATCGGCTCGTCTTCGACCGCCGGAGTTACCGGCTCTTCAGCCTGCCTGGCACCCGCGCCGAACGGATTGACCGAAGGCGTACGACCGCCAGAATTGCCACCCTGTTGCGGTGCGGCACTCTTGGCCGCCCCAAAAGGCTGGGCAGAGCCAAATGGTTGCGCATTTGCATTGCCGGCACCGGCCGTTGCCGTCGCACCCTGACGGCGATTAGCAAACATGCGCATGACGAACATCGCAATCAGCGCTATCACAGCCACCTGCAACAGAAGACCGAACATGCCAGCCAGACCACCAAGGCCGTTACCAAGCATCATGCCGATCAAACCACCAACCAGCAAACCGCCGAGCATGGAACGACCGAAATTACCGAACATACCGCCAGCACGGGCTGGCGCTGCATTTTGCGCACCAGCGGCGGCGGGACGGGTTGTCTGCGTGGTGCCGGTGTTCGGCGTCATCGAACGTTCGATCGGCGCAGCATTATTCGGTGCGGTGCGCGTCGGCGCAGGCGCCTGATATGTACGCGCGCCACGGCTGCCGAAACCGCCACCGCCTGCACGGCGAGCCTCGGCGAAATCGACCGCAGCAAAAGAGGCAATAAGCCCCAACACCATTGCTGCTGTCAGTTTGGTCAGGCGGCTTCCGGAACCCGGCATTGTTAACTCCCATTTAGAGACATAAGTGAATGTTTAAATCATTCCTCATATGGGAATTCGCCCCTGCCCCTCACAAGGGTGTGAAGACAAAAAAGTCCAGAAATTTCAAATGACCTCGGAAACTTTAAACGGGCCCGGAAATTTTAAACGGGCGAAGCCGCATCCAGAATCTGTATCTGAGTTGTGATCGAGCCATTCCAGTGATTTAGCGACAGATTGCCTGCCACATGCACGCTTTGGCCGATATTGTTGAACAGGAAGCGCCCCAGATCGCCCTCAGCCGCCCGGAAGGCTATCGCATTGACGCGCTTTCCGTCAGCACCACGTAGGCTCACGCGCACATGATCGCGCCCAACGCCCCGCGCATCGGCCAGTATATGATGGGGGAGTGCCAGAATGGGTTGTGGGTGCGCTGAACCGTAGGGTCCTGCTTTCTGCAAGGCTTCATAAAGCGACACCGTTGCACCCGATGCTGCCAGTGCGCCGTCGATGGACAGGCTCTGGTTTTCACGCAGGCGCGAAACGATATACGCCGATTCTTCTTCGAGATATGCGCGCAATGCGCCAAGATTGCCGCGCTCGATGGTGATACCGGCCGCCATGGCATGGCCACCACCCTTGATGAGCAGCCCGCGTTCCACCGCGCCGCGTACGAGCTTGCCAAGATCGAGCCCCATGATCGAACGACCGGAACCTGAACCAACACCATTGGCGTTGAAGGCAATGGCAAAGGCAGGCCGCCGCGCCTTTTCCTTGAGCCGCGAGGCCAGCAACCCGACGATACCAGGATGCCAGCGGTCACTCGCCGTCACGATCACCGATGCGCCCGCACCGCCAGAGATTTCCAGCGAAGCTTCCGCTTCGGCCTCCATCAGCATCTCGGCTTCCATGGCCTGACGCTCCTGATTGAGCCGGTCGAGTTCCACGGCGATACGATCCGCCGTTGCAGGATCATCCAGTGTCAGCAGCCGTGCGCCAAGTCCCGCATCGCCGATGCGCCCGCCGGCATTGATGCGCGGCCCGATGAGATAACCGAGGTGAAAGACATTGAGCGGCTCACCAATGCGCGCTACCCGCGCCAGAGCCGCAAGGCCGACATTGCTCTGCGACCGTGCAACAACCAGTCCTTTTACGACGAACGCACGATTGACGCCGGTCAACGGCACCACGTCGCAGACCGTCGCTAGTGCCACCAGATCGAGCAGGGAAAGAAGATCGGGGCCCGGCCCTTTGCCGCGCTCACGCAGGATTTTGGTCACCTGCACCAATGTCAGAAAGACCACCCCCGCAGCGCAAAGATGCCCCTGCTGCGAAATATCGTCTTCGCGGTTGGGATTGACGATAGCCACCGCATCTTCCGGCAGATCGCCGCCGACCTGATGGTGGTCAAGCACGACGACATCCGCTCCGGCCTGCCTGGCAGCCGTGATGGACGGTGCACTGTTGGTGCCGCAGTCGACTGTGACGATAAGGGTCGCGCCCTTGGCAACCAGATCGCGCATGGCATCGGGATTGGGACCGTAACCTTCAAAAATCCGGTCAGGAATATAGATAGAGTGCTGAATGCCATAATGCTTGAGAAACCGCGCCATCAAGGCGGAAGAACAGGCTCCATCGACATCGTAATCGCCAAAAATGGCCATGGTCTCGCGGCGCAGAATGGCATCGGCAATCCGGCCCGCTGCATTTTCCATATCGGTCAGCGTCGCCGGATCGGGCATGAGATTGCGCAGCGTCGGATCGACAAATTCCGGCGCGCCTTCCACCGACACACCCCGCCCGGCAAGCACGCGTGCAACCAGATCGGAAATGCCGTGATGCTGCGCAATGGCAAGCGCCGTATTGGCCTCACGCAGGCCAAGCCGGTCTACCCATTTCTGTCCGGTTGCGGATTGTTTTATTCCGAGGAAAAAGCGCTCTGTCGTCATAATTTTCTAAAGACACAAAAGGCGGCATTTTTGCAATGCCGCCTTTGACTATTCTACGTTCAATCCTGCCAAGGTTTAGGCAGAACAGTTCTAGCGCAATCCCTAGAACTTCGAAAGATCCTGATGCCGCGCCTTGATCTCGCGCACCGTCTGGGAGCTTGAACGCATGACGATGGTGTGCGTCTGGATATAGTCGCGCGCGAACTTCACGCCGGAGAGCATATTGCCATCCGTCACGCCGGTAGCGGCAAAAAGCACGTCGCCCTTGGCCATTTCTTCCAACGAATAGACCTTCTTCGGGTCCGCAATGCCCATCTTCGCGGCACGAGCGATCTTTTCATCGCTATTGAGCTGCAGACGACCCTGCATCTGGCCACCAATGCAACGCAGGGCTGCTGCAGCCAGAACGCCTTCAGGCGCGCCGCCAATACCGATATAGATATCGATGCCGGTTTCGTCCGGATTGGTCGTGTGCATGACACCCGCAACATCCCCATCCCCGATGAGGCGGATCGCGGCGCCGGTCGCCCGCACTTCCTCGATCAAACGCGCATGACGCGGACGGTCCATGATGCAGGCGGTGATTTCGTTTGGCTTCACGCCCTTCGCCTTGGCGACGGACATGATGTTATCCGTTGGGCTGGCGTCAAGGTCCACAACGCCCTTCGAGTAGCCCGGACCAACGGCGATCTTTTCCATGTACACATCAGGCGCGTAAAGCAGGTTGCCCTTCTCGGCAATCGCGATGACAGCGAGCGAGTTCGGCAGGTTCTTGGCACAGATCGTGGTGCCTTCCAGCGGATCGAGCGCGATATCGACGTCCGGCCCCTGCTTGGTGCCGACTTCTTCGCCGATATAAAGCATCGGCGCTTCGTCGCGTTCGCCTTCACCGATAACAACCGTTCCGGCAATGGGAAGACGGTTCAGTTCCTGACGCATGGCATCGACAGCCGCCTGATCGGCAGCCATTTCGTCGCCGCGGCCACGCAGCCTCGCCGCGGCCACCGCTGCACGCTCGGCCACGCGGACCAGTTCGAGAGTGAGAATGCGATCCAGTCCGTGGGGTTGCTGCTCTGCGGTCTTGGCCATTTGAACAAAGTCCTGAATTCGAATTGCGTGGACGCGGCGCATGAAGCCCGCGATTGCCGCCTCTTATAGCGACACTGTGCAAACCTTTTGTCAAAGTCCCCCGCCCCCTGCAAGGGTGAGAAGGCTAAAAACATTGCGCGCTCAAACTCTTAATCGATTTAAGCTATACACGCTTCGTTTCATGTCCGGGCCGGATGTGAACACCCACACCCGGCCCGAAGTTGCAGAAATTGTTAAACAACCAAAAGATGTTGCAGGCAATCAGCTTCCGATTCCGTCAAAGAAAAACTCCGGACTTTCCACTTCGACCAGCCTTTTTCTTTCGATCATCCAGAAACGGTTGCCGACATTGCGAACAAAACTCCGATCGTGCGAGACGATAAGGCTCGCCGCCTCATTGCGAAGCAGTTCCACTTCCAGCGCTTCCTGACCTTCAATATCGAGATGATTGGTCGGCTCATCCAGAATATAGAAGTTCGGATTGGTTAGCCGCAAAACCAGCATGGCAAGTCGCGCCTTCTGCCCGCCGGACAAGCGTTCCAGCGGCTTGGTCTGCATTTCAAGCGTCATGCCCGCACCGGCCAGCAAGGATCGCGTGCGCTGGTCGCCAATATCGAACCTTCTTGCAATCGTCTCGAATGGTGTCCAGTCAGGGCGAAGCTCCGACAAGGCCTGATCGCTATATCCGAGCACCAGCGACGGTGTCGCCTTGATCCCTGCCAGCGCTTGATCCGGCGCAAGAATGGCCTCACGCACCAGCGTTAGCAACCGGGTCTTGCCCATACCGTTGGCGCCCAGCAGAACAATTCGGTCGCCGGGATTGATCCAGAGCTGTTCCGTCTTGAAAAGGAGCCTCCCATCCGGCGTGGCAATATCCGCCTGATCGATAACAACCAGAGCCTTGGCATGGCTGCCCCGGCTATTCAGCATGATCTTGCCGGCAGAGCGCTCCACATGCGCCGCCTTGGCGCTTTCCTCGATCTTGTCGGCCCGCGCCTTCAACTGCTTGGTTTTGACCACGAGCAGATCACTGCCCGAGTTGATGCCGATATTGTTCAGCTTCGTTGCCTGCCTGCGCAATTGCTGGACTGTCTTCATGTCCTTTTCGAACTGCCGGGCATCGGCCGCGTCGATTTCATCGAGCGCAACACGCGCCTGACTGTATGGCAGGGCGAAATTCGGTGACTTTTCGGCCCGCAGAAACAATGTTCGCTTCGTAACCGCATCGAGAAAAGCGCGGTCGTGACTGCTGACGACTACCGCCACCGAGCGCGGCAGCGCATTCAGCCAGTTTTCCAGCAACCGCACTTTTTCAAGGTCCAGATGGTTGGTCGGTTCGTCGAGCAGGAGAACATCGGGTTCTGATACCCATGCCCGCGCCAGAAGTGCAAGTCGTTGCCAGCCGCCGCTCAACTGCCCTATGGGGCGCTGCCGCAGTTCTTCGGTGACGTTCAGGTCATCTAGTACGATATCTGCGCGCCAGCTTTCATAATCGCGCGCCTCGGCGTCGAGCCCATCCAGCACAACCTCGTAAAAACTGCGCCCCAACAGGTTCTGGGGAACGTATTGGTTGACATAGCCGACCTTCACGCCCCGCGACCGCGTGATGGTGCCAAGCGTTGGCTCACCCTCACCGACAAGAAGGCGGAGAAGACTGGTCTTGCCGCGCCCGTTGGCAGCGACGATGCCAAGCCGCTCACCCTCGCCGATGACAAGATCGAGATTGGCGAATAGCGGTTCATGAAGGGTCAGTGAAAGATTCTGGATAGAAACAAGAGACATGGCAATCAGCCCAATTCTGCCACGCACGAATGCCCGGTTTCCGAACCGTGACACGAATAGATGTGCTGGCGAATGTCCGGCAACGGCTCAACGACCGCGCCTTCAGGAAAAGGCAGAATAAGACAGTGGTTCTAGTCTTTTTCCGCCCTGCACAAGTTACTTATGCAGGGCAAAATCGGGGCCGTGCCGACGGTGATGATCATGACGCGTCACATACATCGTACAGCCCTCCTTTTCCTGTTTTGTCTCTTGAAACGAATAAAGCCGGGTCAATTCCGACCCGGCTTTCATAACAAAGGTGAATCCAACCTGCAAGAGAGGTCGCTTTTAGGCTCACCCGGCCCGTTCGATGCGGATCATCTGTGGCTTGTCGACCAGATGGTCGTCTTTCAAGATTGCTTCCAGCGCCTTCTTGACGGCAGATTCAGTCGTCTCATGCGTAACGAGAATGACCGTCTTGATACCCTCGTTGGCGGCACCGTCCATTGGCGGACGCTGGACGATCGATTCCAGAGAGATGTCGTTTTCGGCCATGCGCTTGGCAATGGCCGCAAAGGCGCCGATGCGATCAAGAACCGTCAGGCGGATAAAGTAGCCGCCTGCATGTTTGCGCATCTTGGCGCGCTTGTAAGGCTGCAATGCCTTGGCAGGCGTGCCAAACACAGGACCGTGCTGGAAGCCCGGACGGCTCTTGGCAATATCCGCAACATCGCCGATCACGGCAGATGCTGTCGCATTACCACCTGCTCCCGGACCGGAAAGCAAAAGCTCGCCGAGGAGATCGGTTTCGATTGCCACAGCATTGGTCACGCCGTGAACCTGCGCAATGACCGACGAGGTTGGCACCATGGTCGGATGCACGCGCTGCTCAATGCCGGTATCGGTTTTCTGCGCAACGCCCAGAAGCTTGATGCGATAGCCGAGTTCATCGGCGGCGCGGATATCGGCCAGCGAAATATTGCTGATGCCTTCGAGATAGATATCATCGGCAGCGATCTGCGTGCCGAAGGCAAGACTGGTCAGCAGCGCCAGCTTGTGTGCCGTATCGTTGCCTTCGATATCGAAAGTCGGATCAGCTTCGGCATAGCCCAGACGCTGGGCATCCTTGAGACAGTCCTCGAACGAAATGCCCTCTTCCCACATCCGGGTCAGGATGTAGTTGCAGGTGCCGTTCATGATGCCATAAACGCGCGAAACTGTATTACCGGTCAGCGATTCACGCATTGCCTTGATGACGGGAATGCCGCCCGCAACAGCCGCTTCGAAATTGAGCAGAACACCCTTGTCCTCAGCGATTTTCGCAAGCGCAACGCCATGGCGCGCAAGCAGCGCCTTGTTGGCGGTCACGACATGGCGACCGGCGCGCAGGGCCGCTTCGACGGAAGCCCTGGCCGGACCATCTTCGCCGCCGATCAACTCGACAAAGACATCAATTTGGGCAGTTTTCGCCAGTTCGACCGGATCGTCGAACCAGTCGATGCCGGAAAGGTCGATGCCACGGTCCCTTGTGCGATCACGGGCGCTAACCGCTGTAACCATCACAGGCTTGCCGCACTGGCGCGTGAGCATTTCGGACTTGTCACGCAGGATACGCAACACCGAAGCACCAACGGTGCCGAGGCCGGCAACGCCGATCCGTAATGCATCACTCATTATATCGACCTTCTGTATGGAGTGGCTTAATCGGGTGGGAAGCTACGGGCCGAACCAGCCGGCCCGCAAGCATGAAGAACGCTCTTAACGGCGGCCTTCGAGCGGGATCACATTTTGCAGGTTCTCGTCCGTGGTGGAGAGAAACCGCTTGATGTTACGTGCGGCCTGACGGATGCGGTGCTCGTTTTCGACCAAAGCGATACGCACATATTCGTCGCCGTGTTCGCCAAAACCGACACCTGGCGCAACGGCCACATCAGCTTGTTCAACCAACAGCTTGGAAAATTCGAGCGAACCCAGCGAACGGAAACGTTCCGGGATCGGAACCCAGGCGAACATGGTTGCGGCTGGCGGCGGAACATCCCAGCCCGCACGACCAAAGCTTTCGACCAGCACGTCGCGACGCTGCTTATAGACATTGCGCACATAGGCGATATCCGAACCATCGCCATTCAGCGCCGCCGTCGCAGCAACCTGAATAGGTGTAAACGCGCCATAATCGAGATAGGATTTCACACGGGTGAGAGCTGCGATCAGGCGCTCATTGCCGACCGCAAAGCCCATCCGCCAACCCGGCATGGAGAATGTCTTCGACATAGAGGTAAACTCCACCGCCACGTCCATGGCGCCCGGCACTTCCAGCACCGATGGCGGAGGATTGCCATCGAAATAGATTTCCGAATAGGCAAGGTCCGACAGGATGACGATGTCATGCTTGCGGGCAAATGCGACGACATCCTTGTAGAAATCAAGCGTTGCCACATAGGCTGTCGGGTTGGATGGAAAGTTCAGGATCAGCGCGATCGGCTTCGGGATCGAATGCTTCACGCCGCGTTCCAGTGCCGGAATGAAACTGTCATCCGGCTTGGCCTGAATCGAACGGATCACACCGCCAGACATGATGAAGCCAAAGGAGTGAATCGGATAGGTCGGGTCCGGGCACAGAACCACATCGCCCGGCGCGGTAATGGCCTGCGCCATATTGGCGAAACCTTCCTTGGAACCAAGCGTGGCAACGACCTGCGTATCGGGATTGAGCTTCACACCAAAGCGGCGCGCATAATATTGCGCCTGCGCGCGACGCAGTCCCGGTATTCCCTTCGAGGAGGAATAACGATGTGCACGCGGGTCCTGCACAGCCTCACACAGCTTGTCGACGATATTCTGCGGGGTCGGCAGATCCGGATTCCCCATGCCGAGATCGATAATGTCGGCACCCGCCGCTCGCGCCGATGCCTTCAGACGGTTGACCTGTTCAAAGACATAAGGGGGCAGACGACGGATTTTATGGAATTCTTCCGACATGATCCTGTGTTCCAGTGGAGGGTTGAACGTGATGGCGCGTACGCGCCGCAATGGAGCTATACACCTGTTCTCGAATCGGGTCGAGACGTGTTGCCGCGTCAAACGACGCAGTTTTCGTCTTTAGAGCGCATTCCGAAAAGTGTGAAACGGTTTTCGAATAAGATGCGCGCCAAAAACCGAGGAAGAGGATTTACTCTTCCCCGCTTTCGATCTGTTTCAGGGTAGCGTCCGTTTCCTGCTGTGCCTGCTGACGCAGAGTTGCTGCCTCGGCGGGCGTGAAGCCCGCACCGCCGGTTCTCGACGCCGCCAGACGCGTGCGGTCGGCATCGAGTTTGCTTGTAAGCTGCTGCTTTTCTTCGGCGGTAATCTGCGTGGTCGCAGCCTTCGGCATATGGCCGAATGTCGGGAAAACACCAGTGCGCAAAGCACCTTCCTGCGGGGTGCCCTGAAACTCTTTTCCGCCCGCGCATGCCGTGAGCATAGCCGCCGCTGTTGCTGCCAGCAAAAGATTGGCGATCTGCCGCGTGCGCTTGGTCATGTTTCTGTTCCCGGTTAATGCCGCATAAGATGCTGTTGGCCACAACACCAGACAAAGATAAAGCAATTGCCAAGGGATAGCACCAAGTCGAGGCGTCCTGTCAACAAGTGAGTGATGCAAATCGGAAATTCGCCTCGCACCGAATGCCGACAGCCCCTCGCAGACTATTCCGCCTGACAAATACGATTAGCCAATGTAACCAACGGTTACATAAAGTAATATTTCGTTATTAGCGAATATCCCGCACTGAACGCGAAGTCTTTTAACGCTAAATGCGCATCAATAGTTGCGCTCGGCGATTAAAAAACTTAAAAATTGGTAACCAATTGCCAATCAGGTGATTTGTCCAATACAGCGAAATGACAGTCATAACTCTGAAGTGACTATCATAAGACGCTGATATTTCTGAATTTCTTTCCCGACACAAGCAGTCGGGAGCTGTGGGGACGATAGCCATCAGGGATGATGTCAGCCTCGCACGGGAGAGCCGATCTCCCGAAACCAGGTAGGCTCGAATGCGTTCAAGCCGCCAAACTGGTCAGGGAAATCGAGCTGGAGCAGACTGTTGAAATTTGCGCATTCTACACACCGGACCACCGGCAGGTTTCTTTCAGGTAGCGTGGCTTTGCTTGCGCTTCTTGTCACGTCCTGTACGTCGACCGGTACAGGTCTTGACGGAAAGCCGCTTCAGATGACCTCCGCAACGGGCGGCTCCATGATTGCGGACACATTGCAAAGTGCCGCCGATCAGACTGCTTCCGCCGAGGCGGCGACGACTGCTACTCCTTCGACAGAAGAAAAAAAGACCGAGGCCAAGCCGGGCCAAACAAAACCGGTGACCGTGACCGAAGCAACGAACACCAATACTAAAGAGCAGGCGAAACCGGTCGAGGCTGCAGCAGATGCTGAACAACAGCCGATAGAGGTAGCCGCCATAGCCCCTCAGCAGACAAAAAGCTCATCGCTTTTCGGTATGTTCGGCAGCAAGACCGCTGAACCAGCGCCTGCGCAAGCTGCAGAACAACCAGCGGCAGCCGCTCCAGCCGAAACCGCGAAAAAGCAGCCGGAACCGGCAAAAGAAGAAAAGCCCGCCGAAGCAGCAGAACCAGAACAGACCGCAGCGGCCAAGCCTGCCGAAGCTGAAAAGCCTGTTCAGGTTGCTTCATTGTTCGGGTCAACGAAGAGCGCTTACGCCTCGCCGCAACGCCCAACGGCCTCGCAAGGCAGCATAGCCCGGCTTTTCTCCGACGAATCGGCTGGCACGCGCTCCGACCGAACCGAAAACAAGAAGCTTGCCGTCGCAAAGCCCGTTTCGCCATCTGCGAAGCACGACTATAATTATTCACTGCCCGGCGTCCGTCCTAATGGCGGCGTGGAAATCAAGCATCGCAACAGCCTTTATGACGATAGTGATATTGACGCGAACGAAGACGATGAATTCGCAAACGTAACGCTTGCTTCGGCTCCGGGCCTAGCCCGCCTCGCGCCCAATGGCTTGAAGGTCCAGAGACAGACTGTGGATGTTGCCTGCCTCAAGCCGCAGCTCGTTTCCATGCTGAAAACCATGGAACGGCATTTCCGCCGTCCTGTAATGGTGACCTCGGGCTATCGCAGCCCCTCATATAACCGCAAGGTCAACGGCGCTCGCAAATCGCTGCATATGATCTGCGCCGCCGCAGATATTCAGATCGACGGTGTTTCCAAGTGGGAAGTCGCCCGCTTTGCCCGTTCCATGTCCGGGCGCGGCGGCGTCGGAACCTATTGCCACACGACTTCGGTTCACGTCGATGTCGGCCCGGAACGCGACTGGAACTGGCGCTGCAAGGGCTGAAAAAGAGGCATCCTTGGGATACACGAAAGCCGGATCACGTGATCCGGCTTTTCCTTTTGCTTTTATTTTCAATAGAGTAACGTGGCTTTCCGCATAAGTTTTCCCCATTCCTTCGGCACATTCGTTTTTTTTCAAAAAAGTGTTTTTTGGGGCTTGCGAGTCAGGACCTTCCTGAATATAAGCCCACTCACACCAGCAACAGGCGCCCATCGTCTAGCGGTTAGGACAGCGCCCTTTCACGGCGCAGACAGGGGTTCGATTCCCCTTGGGCGTACCACTTGCTGGTTTTTCTTTTCCCCCTACAATTCAATTGGTTAGTGCTTGTTGTGTGCGGTTTGGCGCTGTCTAAACTTATTCACAGACAGGTGAAAAAGGGGCTTGCATGTCGGAAATTTCCTGACTATAAGCGCCCCACACCAGCAGGCGCCCATCGTCTAGCGGTTAGGACAGCGCCCTTTCACGGCGCAGACAGGGGTTCGATTCCCCTTGGGCGTACCATTGCTGGTTTTTCTTTTCTCTTAGATTTGACGAAATTATTACTGGCTGAATTGCCAGGATGCTGTTACGCGCCGGGCTGCAACCTTTTCGAAAGGACAGCATGATGTCGAAAGCAACAGCAGTCGTTCCCACCGCCCATGCCAGCCGCTACCTTCAGCAGCTCTGCAAACATTGGGCGCACAAATTCGCGGTAGAATTCACACCGGAGCACGGCACAATCGATCTCGGCGAAGGCCGTCTCGTGATTCTTGATGCCGACACGGAAAAACTGACCACAACGGTTGAAACCTCGGAAGAAAACCTCGCCCGTCTCGAAGAGGTGGTGGCAAGTCACGTCGTCCGCTTCGCTTTTCGCGAGGAACTCGTCTTCAACTGGGTAAAACAGTAAAAAAGCGGGCGCGTTTACCCTATCTGTAAAAAGCCCGCAAATTGCCCGGAATAGCCATTATCGCATCACAATCCGGGCAAATTCTCCCGCGAAATTCTTCCCAGCTTTGAACGACTGATTTGATGGGGAAGAATAATGACAAGCGAAACAAGAACCACCCTCACCTTTCTCGGCGCCGGCCTCGTTGCGGCAGCAATGGTCCTCGGTGCGGATATGAGCTGGGCCGACGTCATCAAAGCCTTGTTCTAAGCGCCCGACCGGTTTCACTATTTTCGCGAAACTATCAGAAAATCCTTTCGCAGGCCCGCCGAACTACTTTAAATCGGCGCATGATTTTTCAAACACCTTTGGTTACCGGCAGGCTGGAACGCCGCTACAAAAGATTTCTTGCCGACGTCACACTTGATGACGGGCGCTTTATTACTGCTTCCGTGCCCAACACCGGTTCGATGCTCGGATTGACCGCTCCAGGCTCTCGCGTCTGGCTGAGTGTTTCGGATGCCCCTCACCGCAAATATGCCCATACGCTGCAGATCGTCGAAGCGGATAACACGCTGGTCGGCGTGAACACCGGCTTGCCGAACAGGATCGCCGAAGAAGCAATCCTCAACGGTCTCATTCCGGACCTAACGGGATATGCCAGCCTCAAGCGCGAGCAGAAATATGGCAGGAACTCACGCATCGACCTTTTGCTGGATGACGGTCCTCGCCAGCGAACTTATGTCGAGGTCAAGAACGTGCACTTTATCCGCACTCCCAACCTGGCGGAATTCCCTGATACGGTGACGGCGCGCGGTGCAAAACATCTTGATGAACTGGTCGATGTTGTTGCCGCTGGTCATAGGGGCGTGATGCTGTTTATTATCCAGCGAAACGATTGCAGCAGATTCAGCATTTCCGGCGATCTTGATCCCACCTACGCACGCGCTTTTGAACGTGCGCGTGCAAACGGGGTTGAGGCTTGGGCCGTTCGGTGCCAAATAACGGATAAAAGCATTGACGCCACTGAAGTGGTGCCAATTGAGTAGACCAAGACGGATCGAGTGATGGTAACCTATATCGAAGCGACAAGTGCACCCATGAAATATACGGGCCAGATCAGGCTCTATGGCTCCGAGGCTTTCGAGGGTATGCGCACGGTTTGCAATCTGACGGCACGCTGTCTCGACGCACTCAACGATATCGTCAAACCGGGCGTGACCACCAACGAAATCGACCGTTTCGTTTTCGAGTTCGGCATGGATCACGGCGCGTTTCCGGCAACGCTGAACTATCGCGGCTATACGAAATCAACCTGCACGTCGATCAATCACGTCGTCTGCCATGGCATTCCGAACGACAAGCCGCTGCGCGAGGGCGATATCGTCAATATCGACGTGACTTATCTCCTCGATGGCTGGCATGGCGATTCAAGCCGCATGTATGCGGTAGGCGAAATCAAGCGCGCTTCCGAGCGGCTGCTTGAAGTCACCTATGAAAGCCTTCTGCGCGGGATTGCGGCCGTCAAACCCGGTGTAAAGACCGGGGCTATCGGCGCTGCGATCCAGACTTATGCCGAAGGCGAGCGCTGCTCTGTCGTACGCGATTTCTGCGGCCACGGCGTGGGGCAATTGTTCCATGATGCGCCGAATATCCTCCATTACGGCACGCCGAATGAAGGCGTCGAGATCAAGGAAGGCATGATCTTTACGATCGAGCCGATGATCAATCTCGGCAAGCCGCATGTGAAAGTTCTTGCCGACGGCTGGACGGCGGTTACCAGAGACCGTTCGCTGACAGCACAATATGAGCATACGGTGGGTGTTACGAAGGACGGCTGCGAGATATTCACCCTGTCTCCGGCCAATGTCTTCGGCCCGCCTTCCATGAGATAACGGCGAAGGGATATCGCCTCGGTAATTGTCTGGTCTGTTTTTGCGGGGGTTTAAACAGGATGGCAAAGCACAGGAATGAGCCGGGTAGCAACGAGTTGCCCGGCTTCAGCGACACGCTGCAACTGACGCCGAAGATCGACACGCCGCATTATGCCGGGCATCGTGATCGTCTCAAACAGCGTTTCAGGGATGCCCCTGATGCGCTGGCAGATTATGAACTGCTTGAAATGCTGTTGTTTCGCGCCATTCGCCGCGCCGACACCAAGCCGCTCGCCAAGGCTCTGCTGATGCGGTTCGGCTCGATTGCCGAAGTGTTGGCCGCCCCCGAAAAACTGATCGCTGAAGTTCCCGGCGCGGGTCCCACCGTCGCGCATGAACTCAAGCTCGTGGAAGCCGTCGCCAAACGAAGCGCGCGCAGTACGGTCATGGAACGCGAAGTGCTCGGCTCATGGAACAAGGTGATTGAATATTGCACCGCCGCCATGGCCTACGAGACCCGCGAGCAGTTCCGCATTCTCTTCCTCGACAAGAAGAACAAGCTGATTGCCGATGAAGTTCAGCAGACAGGTACGGTGGACCACACACCTGTCTATCCGCGGGAGGTCGTCAAACGGGCGCTGGAGCTCTCCGCCACCGCCATTATTCTGGTCCACAACCATCCATCTGGCGATCCGACCCCATCTCGGGCAGACATCGACATGACCAAGCAACTCGTCAGTGCGGCCAAGGCGCTCAACATTACGGTGCACGATCATGTCATCGTTGGAAAGCATGGCCATGCCAGCTTCCGCGGACTGGGATTGATTTAGCAAGACTCTCGGGAACATGCAGTTACCGATTATTAAGCATAGCGCGAAGAATGGTTGCGCAATGTATGGAATTCGCTCGAATTTTCTTAAATTTGGTCACAATCAAGGGTGAGACGAAAGCCAGTTCGAAGGCGCCGCCTTCCAATGGCTATAATAAGTTCAGGCATGTTTCCCGCCAGCGTTTGCGGACGGGAAAATCGGAGTAAAAAATGTTGAAGCGTTCTATCACCGCAGCGGCGCTCGGCGCTGCAATCGTTGCTTTTACGGGCTCGGCTTTCGCAGCCGACGTGATGGGAGCAACGGATTATTCCTATAACGATCCAGTTGCCAGCGGCCCGCATGACTGGTCCGGAAACTATGTCGGCGCACAGATCGGCGCTTCTTCGTCCAAGTTCCCCAGCCCCTTCACCAACCGCACCGGCGCTCTTGGCGGTGTTGTCGTCGGCAAGAACATGCAGAGCGGCAATGTCGTGTTCGGTGCAGAACTCGAAGGAAATTTTGCTGAAGCCGAACATCGCATCGGTCATGGTGGCAGCCTTCAGCAATCATGGAACGGCAATGCCAAGGGCAAGGTCGGCTATGCTTTCGACAAGACGCTCGTTTACGGCACTGCCGGTTACGGTGTGACCCGTTTCAAGGCCAAGGACAACACCACCTCGGCTCCGGGCTGGGAAGGTGGCGCATTGGTCGGCGCTGGCGTCGAACAGGCACTGAGTGGCCCGCTTTCCGTCAAGGCTGAATATGACTTCCAGCGCTTCGGCGACGTGAAGTCCCGCGTCAACGGCGTGGAGCAACGCAACAATCTGAAGAACCATTCGATCAAGGCCGGTCTGAACTACAAGTTCTAGACCTGGTGATCCGACGCGAAACTTCATTCTGTTTTCGCATCAAGCAATTCTGCTTTTGCACAAAGGGCTGCGTGTCATAGCGCAGCCCTTTCGTTTTGCATAAATTTATCTTCATTTCACAGTCTGACTACGTCATTCGATGGCTTGACTCCGACAGGCACTAACCGATTATAAATCGGGAGTGGAAGTGCGGGGAACAATAAGAGCGAAAAGCTCAACCACCATATCGGGAGGTTATCTTACCTTGCCGTGTTGTCTCCTCGCGCCTGAACACTTGGATATGTGGTTCTGCCCTCGCAGGCCATGCAGTCAGGAATGAAAGAATGCAGCGCGTTTTTGACGGACATAACGATGTCCTTCTGCGGCTTTGGGAAAATGCCCGTAAGGGCGAAGACCCGATCAAGGAATTTATCGACGGGACGGATATCGGCCATATCGATCTGCCTCGCTCGCGCAAAGGCGGTCTCGCCGGCGGAATATGCGCCATCTACATACCTTCGGGCGAGCATATCGAGCTTGGCAAGCCCGATGCCAACGGTCATTACGAAACGCCGCTTTCTCTTCCGCTGGAACGCAGCCCCTCCCTCGACATCGCTCTCGAAATCACAGCCATCGCGCTGAAGCTGGAAGCCGCAGGAGGCTGGAAGCTCTGCCGCAACGGTCGTGAACTCGATGAAACGCTGAACAGCGAGACATTCGCCGCCGTGCTGCACATGGAAGGCTGCGAAGCAATCGATGCAGATCTGGCCGCGCTTGAAGTTTTTTATGCTGCCGGTTTGCGTTCACTCGGCCCGGTCTGGAGCCGAAACAATGTTTTCGCCCACGGTGTTCCGTTTGCCTATCCGATGAGCCCGGATACCGGCCCCGGCCTGACCGATGCGGGCAAGCGTCTGGTCAAGGCATGCAACACCAAGGGCATTCTGATCGACCTGGCGCATATCACGGAAAAAGGTTTCTGGGATGTGGCCAAACTGAGCGATCAGCCACTGGTCGCCAGCCATTCCAATGCGCATGCCCTCACTCCGGTCGCCCGTAATCTGACCGATCGCCAGCTCGATGCGATCCGCGAGAGCAAGGGCCTAGCAGGGTTGAACTACGCTACAACGATGCTTCGCGCCGACGGCAAGGAAGACGCAAACACGCCGCTTTCCGATGTGGTTCGCCATGTGGATTACATGGTTGAACGTATGGGCATCGACTGTGTGGCGCTTGGATCGGATTATGACGGCGCTACAATTCCAGCCGAAATCGGCGACGCCGCCGGAACCCAAAACCTTGTCGCGGCCTTGCAGAAGGCCGGATATAACGGTGAGGAACTGGCAAAGCTTTGCCGGGGCAACTGGATCAGGGTCCTGAAACAGGCATGGCACGAAGCCTGACATACAGATACAATCCAACAAAATCCCAACAAAAATACAGGAAGGGAACTCAAACATGATGCATTTCGGACGTTTTCGTATTCTGGCCGCCGGTGCAGCGCTTGCGGCCGTACTGGCTGCAAATCCTGCCTGGTCGGCCACGCCTGCCGACACGCTGGTGCAGGCCTGGGCCATCGACGACACCATCACGCTGGACCCGGCAGAGTCCTTCGAACTGAGCCCAGCCGAATTCATCGGTAACGCCTATGACATGCTCGTTCGCCTCGATATCAACGACACGTCGAAAGTCGTGCCCGGCGTCGCCGAAAGCTGGACCGTGTCCGACGACGGCCTCACCTATACGTTCAAGCTGAAGAAGGACATCAAGTTCGCTTCCGGTAACCCGATCACTTCTGCCGATGTGGCTTATTCCTTTGAACGTGCTGTGCGCCTCGACAAGAGCCCGGCCTTCATCCTGACCCAGTTCGGTCTGACCAAGGACAACGTCAACGAAAAGGCAAAAGCCGTGGATGACGAAACCTTCGTCTTCACCGTCGACAAGCCTTATGCACCAAGCTTCGTGCTGAACTGCCTGACCGCGACCGTCGCTGCAGTCGTCGACAAGAAGCTTCTCGAAGAACATGCCGAGAAGGTTACGCCGACCGACGACTACAAATACGACACCGACTATGCCAATGCATGGCTGAAGACCAAGTCGGCAGGCTCGGGACCGTTCACGATCCGCGAATGGCGCGCCAATGAAGTCGTCATTCTGGAACGCAACGACAATTTCTATGGCGAAAAGGCCAAGCTCAAGCGCGTCTTCTATCGTCACGTCAAGGAAAGCGCGACGCAGCGCCTGATGCTTGAATCCGGCGACGTCGATGTGGCTCGCAATCTGGAGCCGGGCGACTATGAAGCCGTTCTGAAGAACGACAAGCTGACCACCGCCAGCGCCGCCAAGGGCACGGTCTATTACATCAGCCTCAACCAGAAGAACGAGAACCTGGCCAAGCCGGAAGTTCGCGAAGCGTTCAAGTATCTGGTCGATTATGATGCAATCGGCTCAACCCTCATCAAGGGTATCGGTGAAATCCGTCAAACCTATCAGGCAAAGGGTGTCCTTGGCGCTCTGGACGCGGCTCCGTACAAGCTCGACGTCGCTAAGGCGAAGGAACTTCTCGCCAAGGCAGGACTGAAAGATGGTCTCTCGGTCACATTCGACGTCCGTAACGGCCAGCCGGTCACCGGCATTGCCGAATCCTTCCAGCAGACTGCTGCTCAGGCTGGCGTGAAGATCGAAATCATCCCCGGCGACGGCAAACAGACGCTGACCAAGTATCGTGCCCGTAACCACGATATGTATATCGGTCAGTGGGGCATGGACTATTGGGATCCGAATTCCAACGCCGAAGCTTTCACCAGCAATCCTGACAACAGCGATGATGCATCGACCAAGACGCTGGCCTGGCGCAACGCCTGGGACATTCCGGAGCTGACCAAGCAGACGCAAGCTGCCCTTCTGGAACGCGACTCCGAAAAGCGTGCCGACATCTACAAGAAGCTTCAGCAGGAAGCTCTCGACCAGAGCCCGTTCGTCATGCTGTTCCAGCAGGTTGAAGTTGCAGGCATTGCCGGTAACGTAAAGGGCTACAAGCTCGGCCCGACATTCGACTCCAACTTCCTGGCCGTCGTCAGCAAGGAATAGTCGGTAACGCCTCAGCGCATGATGACCATCCGTGCGCTGAATCGGCTTTAAAACAAAGAGATGGAGCGGTTTTCTGAATCAATAAAGAAAGCCGCTCCAGAGCATTTTCTGCAAAACTCCAATCCAGGGAATACCGGGAAACGCTCTCATTGTCGGAAGCGGTCAAAACATTGAGTAATATTGAAACCACCAAAAAGGTAAGGCGAGCGCCGCGACGCTCATCAGCCATTGCCGCGTCGATAGCCAGTTTTCTGGTCATCGTCGTCACGACCTATATGGGCCTTCTGGCCGTAACCTTCTTCATCGGCCGCGTGGTGCCGATCGACCCCGTACTGGCAATTGTCGGCGACCGCGCTCCTGCGCATGTCGTCGCCCGTGTGCGGGAAGAAATGGGCTTCAACCTGCCCTACTATCAGCAGTTCTTTCTTTACGTGAAAGGCGTTCTGCAAGGCGATTTCGGTACTTCCGTACTTACGACCAATCCGGTCATGACTGACATCCGTCGCGTCTTCCCCGCCACAATGGAACTCGCCACCGTCGGCACCATCATCGGCGCTTTGTTCGGCATTCCCCTTGGCGTTCTTGCCGCCGTGAAGCGCGGTAGCCTCATCGACCAGATTGTGCGCGTGATCGGCCTCGTCGGCTATTCGGTGCCGATCTTCTGGCTCGGTATGCTTGCGCTCCTGATCTTCTATGCGCGGCTCGGCTGGACCTCCGGTCCCGGACGTATCGACATCACATTCGAATATACGTTCACGCCGATCACCGGTTTCTACCTGATCGATGCAATTCTCCAGCGTGACTGGCCGGCCCTCAAGGATATTATCTCCCACCTTATCCTGCCGTCGGCTTTGCTCGGCTACTTCTCCTTGGCCTATATCAGCCGCATGACCCGTTCCTTCATGCTCAATGAGCTGGAACAGGAATATATCGTTGCTGCGCGCGCCAAAGGCATTTCGGAAACCCGCATCATCTGGGGTCACGCGCTGCGCAATGCCGCCGTTCCACTCGTGACCGTGATTGCGCTTTCCTATGCCGGGCTTCTGGAAGGCTCGGTTCTGACCGAAACCATCTTCTCCTGGCCCGGCCTCGGACTCTACATCACCAATTCACTCCAAAACGCTGATATGAATGCCGTTCTCGGTGGTACCATCGTCATCGGGTCGGTCTTTATCGCGCTCAACCTCGTGTCCGATCTTTTCTACCGGCTTCTCGATCCAAGGACGCGCGTACGATGAGCCAAATGACAGATACTTCCAACCTCTCATGGCGTGAATGGCTGCTCACAGAGCGTCCACAATCACGCACGCAAGCCCGCCTTGGTCGTGCCTACATGGTGTGGCGGCGCTTTACCGCCAACAAGCTGGCCGTTCTCGGTCTTCTGATTATCGTCGGGTTGCTCGTCGTTGCGGCTCTGGCCGATGTGCTGGCACCGCATTCTCCGGTTATCGGCGATCTGGCCAACGCACGTCTTCTGCCGCCGGGGACTCCCGGCTATCTCCTCGGCACCGACGATCAGGGACGCGATATTCTTTCACGCCTGATCTACGGCTCGCGCCTCACCCTTTACGTGGTGCTGCTGGTTGCCATCATCGCCGCGCCTGTCGGCCTTCTGGTCGGCACGGTTGCGGGCTATGCCGGTGGTTGGGTCGATGCGGTATTGATGCGCATCACCGATATTTTCCTGGCCTTCCCGAAGCTCATTCTGGCACTCGCCTTTGTTGCAGCTCTCGGGCCGGGTATCGAGAACGCCATCATCGCCATCGCGATCACGTCATGGCCGCCTTATGCGCGTATTGCGCGCGCGGAAACGCTCACGGTGCGCAACTCGGATTATATCTCCGCCGTTCGCCTGATGGGCGCTTCGCCGATCCGCATCGTCGTGCGCCATATCATGCCGCTCTGCACATCTTCGCTGATCGTGCGTGTGACGCTCGACATGGCAGGTATCATCCTCACCGCTGCGGGTCTTGGCTTTCTCGGCCTCGGCGCACAGCCACCATTGCCGGAATGGGGCGCGATGATCGCATCGGGTCGCCGCTTCATTCTAGACCAGTGGTGGGTTGCCGCTATGCCGGGCATCGCGATCCTGATCGTTAGCCTCGGCTTCAATCTGCTGGGCGATGGCCTGCGCGATGCGCTCGATCCGCGGGGTAATAACCAATGAAGCCTCTTCTGACTGTTGAAGACCTGCGCGTCACCTTCCCGACGCGCACGGGCGCAATCGAGGCCGTGCGCGGTGTCAGCTTTGAGCTTGGCCGCGAACGTCTCGGTATTGTTGGCGAATCCGGTTCGGGCAAATCCCAGACCGGCCGCGCCATCATGGGCCTCACCCCGCTGCACGCGCAGATCACCGCCAAGAAACTCGAGTTTGACGGCATCGATCTCCTCAATATATCGGCTCGCGAACGCCGCGCCTTGCGTGGCGGCCGCATCGCCATGGTGTTGCAGGACCCGAAATATTCGCTCAACCCTGTCATGACCATCGGCAAGCAGATTGCCGAAACGCTGAAGGCCCATGGCAAGTTCAGCGGCGCGGAAATCCGCAGGCGCTCCATCGCCATGCTTGAGGCTGTGCAGATCCGTGATGCGGAACGCGTCATGAAGCTTTATCCTCACGAAGTTTCGGGCGGCATGGGCCAGCGCGTCATGATCGCCATGATGCTGGTGGCAGAGCCGGAAATGCTGATCGCCGACGAACCGACGTCCGCCCTCGACGTGACGGTTCAGCTCGAAGTACTCGGCATTCTGGACAAGCTGGTTGCCGAACGCGGCATGGGGCTGATCTTTGTCAGCCACGACCTGCGCCTCGTTTCTTCCTTCTGCGACCGCGTCATCGTGATGTATGCGGGCAAGATCGTAGAGGAAATTGCGGCGAAGGACCTCGCCAATGCGAAACATCCCTATACGCAAGGATTGCTGAACTGCATGCCGAAAATCGGGGCCGATCGCCATCCCCTGCCAACCTTGCAACGTCAGGAGGCATGGAAATTATGACCGGGGAAGCTATGAGTACGGCATCTGCACTGAGCGTCGACAATATCGACGTTTATTTCGATCATTTCCATGCACTGAAATCGGTAAGTATCGACGTAGCGCGCGGCGAATCCTACGGCCTCGTGGGCGAATCCGGTTCTGGCAAGTCAACCCTGCTGCGCGCCGTTGCCGGGCTGGCGCCCGTCGAAGACGGCGAAATCCGTATCGATGGGCAATTGCTGAAGACACCCCGTGACAAAGCATTCTATCGCAATGTCCAGATGGTGTTTCAGGACCCTTATGGCTCGCTGCATCCTCGGCAGACGGTGGATCGGCTGTTGCTGGAACCGCTTGCCATTCACGGCGTCGGCGACACGGAACAGCGCATCGTGAAGGCGCTCGATGAAGTCGGCCTTGGCTCAGGCTTCCGCTTTCGCTATCCGCACCAGCTTTCAGGCGGCCAGCGCCAGCGTATTGCCATTGCTCGCGCTTTGATCGTTGAGCCCAGCATATTGTTGCTTGACGAACCGACCTCGGCGCTCGACGCATCGGTTCAGGCGGAAGTGTTGAACCTGCTCGAACAGGTTCGGCGCGACCGCAACCTGACCTTTGTCATGGTCAGCCATGATCTTGGCGTTGTCACCCATATGTGCAACCGGCTTGCCGTCATGCGCAATGGCGAGGTCGTGGAACAGTTGCAGGCAAATGATCTTGTCGGTGGCAACATCCATGCCGACTATACGAAGAACCTGATGCAGGCGAGCGAAGGCTTTAGTAGGTAAACAAAAAGGGGACCAGAAGGTCCCCTTTTTCATTACATCATTCGTCGGATACCTTGCGCGGTGTGTCGCCATCCTGCCCGCGTCGCCAATAGGCGACAATAAGCTGGCGATCCTTCGGAATATTACGTTCCTTGCGCATATAGGTGCGGATCGACCGGAACGCGTTGAACTCGCAACCGGCCCAGACGTAAATGTCTTCCTCGTCTTCCGGCAGTTCAACCGCACGCACCGCATCCTGCAACAATGTCGTCGTTCCGGCTTCTGCACCGTCGCGGTTCAGCCACTGTAAGTCGACGTTCGCGCGAGAAGCGAGTGCCTGTTCTTCCGAAGCACTGCCGATCTCCACGCGCACGACCGCTTTGGTTCCTTCAGGCAACCGCTCCAAAATGCGCCCGATGGCGGGCAGCGCGGTTTCATCGCCTGCAAGCAGATACCACTTCGCATCGCCTGCATCACCGCCGCCCGGACCGGTCATCCCGACAATATCGCCCGGCTTGGCGCTGACAGCCCAGCCAGAACCAGGCGCATCGCAATCATCGCCATGAACGACCATATCAATATCCACCCATCCGGCTGCTGGATCGATGTTGCGGATCGTATAGACACGTGTGGCAAGCTTGGCTTCGCCATCCGGCCAGACAGGACGGCCATCTTCGCCGGTTGTGGGCCATTGCGGCTTGGCAAGACCTTCCGGTGGAAACAGCAGGCGGATATGAAGACCCAACTGCGAGAAGCGGAACAAGTTTTCGCCCTTCAGACGAATACGACGCATATGCGGCGTTACATTCGACACTGCGACGACCTGCATCTCGCGGAAATAGGGCAGCGGCAGCCCAGCGGCCCCATCACCTTCCCAGATAATCTTCGGTTTGGCGCTGCCCTTGTCGAGAAATTCCAGCACATGTTCGGCGATGGAGTATTTCATATAGGCAAGACCGGTTTCGTCCTCGCTCTTGACGTCGACGCTGACCGTTTCTTCATCCCATTCGACATCCGCCTGACCGAAGCTCAGCACCAGCTTGGCCGTGCTGCCCTGACGATGCACGTCGGCATGCTCGACAAAATGATCAAGAAGCTGATTGACCACATGACCAGCGTTCGTGAGCGCAAAGCGGGTGTTGGCGTTGAGTTCGGACATACCCCGTCCTCCTTTGGGAAATAGTTTTCCCAGCCTTACCCGAATATAACATGACTATTCAAGTCATCATTTCGGTTTGAACCCGCAATAAATCGTGACGGGCAGCGCCTGCCGCCAGACATCGAAGGAGCCAAGTGGCGCGGCTTGAGCGACACCAAGGCGCGTCAATTCTCCGCCGAATTTTTCACGCCAGTTAAAAAGCAGCATCTCGCTTTGCAAGGTCACGGCATTGGCAACAAGCCGCCCACCCGGTTTCAGGGAATCCCAGCAGGTTTCGATAACCCTGTCGTCGGTAACACCACCGCCGATGAAAATCGCATCGGGCGCTTCCAGCGCTTCCAGCGCAAACGGTGCCTCGCCCCTGACCAACTGCAATCCGGGAACACCCAAAGCCGCGCGATTTCGCTCTATCATCACTTGCCGCTGTTCATTCGTTTCGATGGCAATCGCACGACATGAAGGATGAACGCGCATCCACTCAATACCAATGGATCCGCAACCGGCACCAACATCCCAAAGCAGTTGGCGCGGCAATGGCTGCAATCGCGACAGCGTGACTGCACGAACGTCGCGCTTGGTCAGTTGTCCATCATTCTCAAACGCTTCATCAGGCAAACCGGTGACAGGAGAAAACACGTTCGCTTCCGGCGCAGCGACACATTCGATTGCCAGCACATTAAGATCGGCACAGTTTTCGTGCGGCCAACCTTCAGCACTGCCGCTGATAAGCTTTTCCTTTGACCCGCCAAGATGCTCAAGCACCGTCAGAGCACTGTGGCCAAAGCCTTTGGCCTTGAGAAGTGCTGCAGCTTTTGCGGGCGTTGTGCCATCATTGCTGAGCACGAGAATTCTCTCTCCTGGCAGAAGATGCGGTACCAGCAATTCAAACGGACGCCCATGGACGCTCACTGTGCGGACGTCCTGTAAAGGCCAAATCATCCGACTTGCAGCTAGAGAAAACGATGATGGAAAGGGAATAATCTGAAGTTCTTCGGGAGAAAAATGCCGGGACAAGGATGCGCCCACGCCAAAAAACATCGGATCGCTGCTTGCCAGCACAACGACCGGCTGGCCACGATATACCTCAATCATCGCAAAAGCTTCGTCGAATGGAGACGGCCAGGCCACGCGCTCGGCTGTGATATCGCTGTTCAGAAAATCCAGATGCCGCTTGCCACCGAAAATGACGGCAGCATTGATGAGCGCGTCGCGGGCGTTCTTTCCAAGGCCCGCCAGTCCATCCTCGCCAATACCGATAACCGTCAGCCAGCAGCTCATTAACGTTGCTCCTTTTCTTTGTTCGTATGGCGGGCCAGTAGCAAGTGCAAGCGGCAAGGCGTATAAGGCTGAAATGTCGAGCCAGCAAATCAATCAATCGCTGCAAGTCCAATCGGACAGGCGCAACGCCTGCCCCGGACTTTCGCGTATGGTCATGGCCAGGGATGGGGCTATTGCCCGTATCAAACTGAGGCTCGGTCGCCTGTCAGCCGATCAGGCGCGTTCGATTGCCACAATAGCCGAACGTTTCGACGCAGGCGCAATAGAGTTGTCGATTCGCTCCAATGTCCAGTTGCGCGGTATTGCGCCCAAGCATTGGGAAAATGTCGTCGCAGCGCTGCATGAAGCTGGCCTCGGCGCTGATAATCCCGGTGCAGACGACATACGCAATGTGATGGTTAGTCCCACGGCAGGCATTGATCGCGGCCAGATATGCAACGTCACGGAACTGGCCACGTCCCTGCTCGACACGTTGCAGGCGAATGAGGTTTTCTATGCCCTTTCGCCAAAATTCTCGTTGCAGATCGATGGCGGCGAAAACTGCGCGACAATTTCCCATCCAGGCGACATCTGGCTTTCGGCGATAGACGACGGAACCTTTGCGTTTGGCCTTGCTTCGTCTCCCGACAAGCGAGCGCTCGGGGCTATAGAAGCACAACACGCCCTGCCCTTTATCGAAGCATTGCTGCATCGCTTTTTGCGCCATGGTGGCTTGGCGCGGATGAAGCATCTGTTCGAAATCATTTCGCAATCGGAGTTTCTGGCGGGTCTGAACCGGGAATTGTCGTTCCCTATTCACCCAGCCACCGACTGGAAGCGTAAAGCACCGACGCCATCTTCGCATCTCGGCAACAATCAGCAGTCTGACGGATCGTTTTATGTTGGCGCCATGCCGCTCATGGGACGGCTGACACCGTACCAACTCACGAAGCTGGCAAATCTCTCCGACAGTGGAAAAAATGAACTGCGCCTTACGCCGTGGCAAGGCATCATTCTGCCCCATATGAGCGAGGCAAAGACAACCGCAATTACCGAAAAACTTCGTTCGCTTGACCTCAAAACAACAGTTGATACCCCACATGCGCGACTTCGTGCCTGTTCCGGGTCGAAAGGCTGCGCTTCCGCGCTCGCAGACACCCAGACGGACGGCGAGGAACTTGCTTCCCATTTGGCATGCGGAACGACATCCATCCACATCACAGGATGCGCCAAATCATGCGCCGCACTTGCACCTTTGCCGCACACGCTTCTGGCGCGTTCGGCGGGTCGATACGATCTATATACGCAAGACACGTTTCCAAAAGACGGGGCTGGACCATCGCGCTTCGGACGGCTATTGGCGACAGATATCACCATTGACGAAGCGGCGCGCCTTCTGAACGCCCGACACTGATTAGAGTGGCCACCATGACAGACTATATTCGCGACGGACAGGCGATCTATGACCGGTCTTTCGCCATCATCCGTGCCGAGGCCGATCTAAGCCGGATACCTGCCGATCTGGAAAAGCTTGCAGTCCGTGTCATTCACGCCTGCGGCATGGTGGATGTGGTCAACGACCTCGCTTTCTCGGAAGGTGCGGGCCAAGCCGGGCGCGATGCCTTGCATGCGGGCACGCCCATTCTCTGCGATGCACGCATGGTGGCCGAAGGCATCACCCGCTCCCGGTTGCCTGCCAATAATCAAGTTATCTGCACGCTTGGCGACCCATCGGTTCCGGAGCTTGCAACGAAAATCGGCAATACTCGCTCGGCAGCAGCGCTCGACCTCTGGCTGCCGCATCTTGGCAACAGTATCGTTGCAATCGGCAATGCGCCGACCGCCCTCTTCCGCCTGTTCGAATTGCTGGATGCTGGCGCGCCAAAACCTGCGCTCATCATCGGCATGCCGGTCGGCTTTGTCGGCGCGGCAGAATCCAAGGACGAACTCGCTGCAAACAGCCGCGGCATTCCTTATGTGATTGTACGCGGAAGACGCGGCGGCAGCGCCATGACGGCAGCGGCGGTCAATGCGCTCGCGTCGGAGCGCGAATAATGGCGGCAAAAGGCAGACTGTTTGGCCTGGGCGTCGGCCCCGGAGATCCCGAACTGATAACGTTGAAAGCGCTCCGCCTTCTCAAAAGTGCGCCGGTCGTAGCCTATCACGCCGCGAAGGGCAAGAAGGGCAACGCCCTCACGATAATTGAGGAATATCTTTCGCCTGAACAGGTTCTGGTACCGCTCATCTATCCTGTGACGACGGAAAAGCTCCCGGCGCATATGGATTACGAACAGATCGTCAGCGATTTCTATGGCGAGATAACGAGCACGATCGCGAGCCATCTTGATCGCGGCCAGGATGTTGCTGTGATCGCGGAGGGCGATCCGTTTTTCTACGGTTCGTTCATGTATATTCATGACCGGCTTGCTGACAAGTATGAAACGGAAGTCGTGCCCGGCGTCTGCTCCGTCCTCGGCGCTTCGGCTGTGCTGGGCGCACCGCTTGTCTATCGCAATCAGACATTATCCGTCCTCTCAGGCGTCATGAGCGCAGAAGAACTGACGCGGCGGCTTGCAGATACGGGAGCTGCGGCCATCATGAAGCTTGGTAAAAATCTCGACAAGGTTCGCGCTGTGCTCGGCGATCTTGGCCTCATGGACCGTGCGCTCTATGTCGAGCGCGCCACCATGGCCAATCAGCGCATTGTGCCGCTTGCCGAAGTTGATGGCAGCAACTGCCCCTATTTCTCGATCATTCTCGTTCCGGGGCAAAAATGGAACGGTGCATGATCCCTGCGATTCTGGTTCTCGGAGAAGCAGCAGTGCCTGCCGCGCAACGCATCGCGACAGCTCTGCAGCATGCCGAAATACGCGGCCTCCAGAACCGTGTTGCGTCGCTGGACAACACTTTCGTGCATTTCGGCGATGCGGTCAGATCGCTTTACGAAGAAGGTCGCCCCATCATTGCGCTTTGCGCAGCCGGTATCGTGATCCGGGCGCTTGCCCCTCTTCTGCAGAACAAACGCATCGAACCGCCGGTTCTGGCCGTAGCCGAAGATGGAAGCGCGGTTGTGCCGCTTCTGGGCGGTCTCTCCGGCGTCAACGACATGGCTCGGCAGATTGCAGCAGCACTTGAGGTCGCGCCTGCCATAACCACGTCCGGCGAATTGCGGTTCGGGATCAATCTGCTACACCCGCCTGCTGAACTGACCCTTGCCAATCCTGACGACGCGAAAAACTTCATGTCGAACCTGCTTGCGGGGCAGAAACTGCGCCTCAATGGAAAATCGCGCTGGCTTACGGAATCCAGATTACCTTTTGCCAACGATGGCGTGCTGACGGTCACCATAAGTCCGCACCTCCGTCCATCTCGCTTGAACGAGCTGACCTACCATCCGCGCGCTGTAGCAATTGCCGTAGATACGATCAGCGATAGCGTTCAGAACGATATTGAAAATGCGCTTGCCGAAGCGAGGATAGCCCGGCCGTCTCTGGCATTGCTTCTCGCCCATGAGAAGGATTGCGCTTCTCCACTGCTTCATAAGGCAGCGATCAATCTCGATATTCCGCTGCGCTATGTGGCAGATGCAAAGAGTACCCGTGAACTCGTCCTTCGTTCAGTGGAACAGCCCGTTGAATTGATAGAGGGCAACGGGCTTGCTATTGCCGTGGCTGCCACCCCGGCAGATGTGCTACTTGTCGGTCGAAAACGCGGCAAACTGGTCGTTATCGGCCTTGGGCCCGGATCACGAGACCTGATGACGCCCGCTGTTCAGCATGAGCTGGAACAGGCCGAAGACATTCTCGGCTATGAGACCTATGTGCGGATGGCCGAGGAGAACCTTCGCCCTTTCCGCACCGATCAGACCATCCATATGACCGACAATCGCGAGGAAATGCAGCGCGCGCGCCATGCATTCGAACTGGCGGCTTCCGGGCGGCATGTCGCCATGGTTTCATCAGGCGATCCCGGCGTCTTTGCGATGGCCGCGGCAGTTGTCGAGGCGCTTCATGAAACGGACAATCCTGCATGGCAAGGCGTGGAGCTCGTCATCCAGCCCGGAATTTCCGCTGCAATGGCCGCCGCGTCACGTATCGGAGCGCCGCTGGGGCATGATTTCTGTATCATTTCACTGTCGGACAATCTGAAGCCCTGGAAAATCATCGAGAAGCGCCTTGCGCTCGCTGCTGAAGCCGATCTCGCCATGGCATTCTACAATCCCATCTCTAAAGCGCGTCCACATCAGCTTGGTTGCGCACTTGAAATCCTGCGCCAATATCGGTCCCCTGACACGCCGATTGTCCTTGGACGAGACATAGGCAGGCCGGCAGAGACGACACGCACAACCACGCTCGGCGCACTGACACCGGATGATGTCGACATGCGAACCGTGGTGATTGTGGGCTCGTCCCACACGCAGGTTTTTGCAAAGTCCGACGGCAGGAAATGGGTTTATACGCCGCGCTGGTACGGTGAAAAGCCAGAGAAATGACAAACAAAAAGGCAGGGAAAACCCTGCCTTTTTCATATGTTAGCTCTGATTGTTGAATCAGTTCTTCTTCGCCTTGGTCTTTTTCGGCTGGGTAGCTGCGGCGGCATCTGCCTTGGCTGCTGCGGCTTCGGCTGCAATCTGATCCGCGCTCTTCGGCGACGTATCGATAACGGCGCGCACACCGCCCTTGGCGCTTACCTGGCAAACAGCCGTACGCAGATCGACCTTGAGGTCGACATCGGTGCCACCGGCAGCGCCCGGACGGGAGTTGACGGCGGAAATAGCATGTTCCGGCAGGAAATACTTGTTGGCCGCGGCGGTGATGCAAGGCTGCGCGAGCGCAGGGTCGACATAAGCGGTCGGCGTGAAACGTGGCAGTGAAATCGTCGGCGCGCTGATCGGAGCGTCGGTCTTGCCCGGCGTCGCTGTCGTGGTCGGAACAGTCGTCGTGCAGGCAGCGGCAAGCGGGGCCAACATGGCAATGGCTAGAAAACGGGCTCCAGTGCGGGCGCGTCCGTACATGATCTACCTCATAGGATCTGCTGAGCAGGTAAAATTTTAAGTTCGATAACTATTCGGTTTTGCTCGATTGTCGAGTGGCAGGAAGGTCACATTGCCAGAATTTCGATTCGCATCCACAGTCTGACGTCACTGTTTTGCGAGAATCCAGTTCAGCATCTCACGCCAGTCGGACATTCGGATCGGCGTACCGTGATTGCCGCTCTCGAAACGCCGGAACTGAACCGGATAGCCCGGCGCGCGCTTGCGTATTTCACGATAGAAGGCTTCCTGCTTGTCTATGGCAAAAACCGGATCACGGCTGCCATGTCCGAAGAAGACCGGCACGCGTTTTTTGAATGCGGGTGACTTGAAAAATCCATCATCCCAAAGCGAACCGAGCAAAATGAGGCCAGCAAGCTGGTTACCCGCCTTTTCATTGGAGGCTATGCGCCAGCATAGTGTTCCGCCTTGCGAACCGCAGGACAGGATCAACGGAGCATTTGGCGACGATGCCTTGGCTGCTTCAATCAGCCCGGCAATCTGAGCCTCGCCTGTATCGGCAAAATCCTTGAAATCCGGCGTGATATAGAGACCGCCATTCAATGCGGCGAGATTCTTCACACGGTTGAAATTGCCGCCAAAGGTAAAATCATTCATGCCCTGCAGGCGATTGCCACCCCGACCATGCAGGTAGATGATGATAAAGGACGCACCTTCGCGTTTGCCCGCTGTCATGGCCTTCACCGGCCCGGCGGCGGTCTGAAAGGTGACATCCTTCTGGTAAGCGCGCGCCTTCAGCGAGACATAGGCATCCTTCACACGCTTTTCGGGCACCGCATCGCGCCCGTTGATATCGCGCATCTCGTTGTAGTCGATGACCTTGTAATCACCATTGTCAGCGCTGCTGATAATGCCGGGATAGGCGAAATAATCGTCCTTATACGGCGGCAGAGACGCTGCCCACGATGCCATCACAGCCGAAAACAGAAACAATGCCCCAAACAGGCCACCCATTCCATGCTTCGACATTCTATGGCTCATAGGATTACAGCTCCAGCGTATGGTAGCGCCTGTTGAGATAGACCAGCGCCTCGTCCTCGGATTTGGACCGCAGGCCCACGACTTCCCCGAAGAGCACGTGATGCGTGGAATGATCCTGTACGCTGACCACACGGCAGTCGAAAGCGGCAAGCGCACCCTGCAATATGGGGGCCCCGGTTACCTGAACATCCCAGCGCGCCAGTTCGAAGCGCTCATCCTGCGTCAGTCCGATACGGCCAGAAAATGCATCCGCAAGCTGCTGATGCGACCCCGCGAGCGTATTGACGGCGAAAACACCGTTTTCGATGAACAGCCGGTTTTCTTCGTGAATTTTCTGCAGGCAGATCAGGATCGTCGGCGGATTGTCCGACACCGAACAGGCGGCAGTCAGCGTCAAACCACGTCTTCCCGCACTACCGGCGGTCGTGACGATCTGCACTGCACCCGCATAATGGCTCATGGCATCGCGGTAGGACTTGGATTCTACCGAAGCTGCACTTGAAATGATGTTCTTAATCGTTTGCACGTCAAACAGAATCCGTCTTGCCCAAGGGCATGTCACCTGAAGCCAGCTACCTTAATAACAAGCCACAATAACGGCCCATATAACGGGGCCCCATAACGGGCATTGCACAAAGGCGAGGAAACAGCTACCCACTTTTCGTTGAAAATGCCACGAATTGTTTAATGAAGACGGATCACGTGATCGAGTTAGGGAAACGTCCGACTGCAGTGCTGACAAGCATCATCCTTACACTGCTGGCCAGTTCGGTACTGGCACAGGCGGAGGATATGCGCATTGGGCTTGCGGCACCTCTGTCCGGAACCTTCGCTCCATTGGGCAATCAGTTGGCTGAAGGCGCCCGCGTCGCAGCAGCAGCGAAAGGCGCGGAACTTGTCGCTTCCGATGATCGTTGCGATGCCGAAGGCGGCAAAGAAGCCGCAGAACGGTTCGTGAAGGAAAGCGTCCGGGTCGCAACCGGCTTTCTATGCCCGGAAGCACTGGAGGCAGCGCTCCCTATCCTCACGGCGGGAAACATCCCCATTGTGGCATCAGGTGTCAGCGAACCCACACTGACCGAACGGCGCGCATCTGCGCCAATGGCGGTATTTCGTCTTGCAACCGGGTTAGACAAGGAAACGCAAGCGACGGGAAGTTTTCTCGGCAGCCTTTGGCGTGCACAGGCTTTCGCAATCATCGATGACGGCACGATTGAAGGGCGCGAGCGCGCGGCGCGCGTTTTGGCCCGTCTCAAGGAACAACAGCTACAGCCGGTATTTATCGACACCTATCGGCCAGGGCTTGATAATCAAAATGCGCTAGTCGCCCGGTTGCGACGCGCAGGCGCTACCCATGTTTACGTCGGCGGTGAGCGAGATGATATTGCGGCTATAGGCACAAGCGCTACCGCGCTCAACTATCCGCTGACGATCGCAGGTGGCAGCCTTTTGGAAGCCACTTCTGGCGCCCAGCCCTTAAGTCAGGGCACGTTGATGATCGCACCGCTCCGGCCGCAGGATCTGTCGACGGCGAAGCCCGCAATTGATGCATTACGTCAGGCCGGGAAACTTGCAGATGCCTATGCAGTCACCGGTTTTGCCAGCATCGAAATCGCTGCGGACGTGATCAAGCGTGCAGACGAGCAGAAGCAGCCGATTATCGACACAATCCGCAATAATTCCTTTGAAACCGTCCTCGGGACGATCAAGTTCGACGGCGACGGCATCCGAACAGACAACCCGAACCGCCTGCAACGTTTCGACGGCAAACGGTTTGTGCTAGCCGACAAGTAGTCCAATCAGGCTTACAGCGATCACGAGCCCGGTCATCAGGCTCATTGTCGACCAGAAAAGGTGAAGCGCCGCATCGATATCGTCGGCGTTGGCGTCGCGTTTGCCGGATGCATTCAGCATAGGCCCCTCGACTTTGTCCGCTCCATATTGACGCGGACCGGCCAGCGCCAGTCCCAGCCCGCCTGCAAAAGCCGATTCCGGCCAGCCAGCATTGGGCGAGCGATGCAGGCGCGCATCACGCCACATGACGGAGAACGCCTCTCGTCCCGAAAGCCTGTCTTTCGTGATCGCAGTGGCAAGAGAAGCAAGCAGCCCGGTCAGCCGGGCGGGGATATAATTGGCCACATCGTCCAGCTTTGCCGCGAAGCGTCCGAAATGACGATAGCGATCATTCAGATGACCGATCATCGAGTCAGCCGTATTAATCAGCTTGTAGGCGAACAAACCCGGCAATCCACCGACCAGAAACCAGAATGCGGGCGCGATAATGCCGTCCGAAGCGTTCTCTGCGAGACTTTCTATCGCTGCACGGCTGACGCCACCTTCATCAAGATGTTCGGGATTACGCCCGACGATCATCGACACAGCCCGGCGACCACCCTCGATCCCCTCCTCACGCAATGCCAGCGCGACCGCCTGTACATGATCGGCCAGGCTTTTTTGTGCAAGCAGTACCGTCACGATAAGGATTTCGGCAATTGCACCAGCAGTTCCGGCATAGGGCAACAAGCTTTCAATGACGAGCCCCGTAACCACGCAGGCCGACACGAGTCCGATCATCAGCCACATGCCGTTTCGACGAAGATTCGCCGCAGAGAAATTACGATTGTTCCAGCGCTTCTCACCCCACGAAATTGCTTTCCCGAACAGGACGACGGGGTGCGGAATTCTCTGCCACAGCCGTGGCGGGTCGCCGACAAAGCGATCGAGAAGGAGCGCAAGCGAAAGGACAATCAGCTTTATTTCCATGAGCTTGACCAGAAAAACTGAATCAAAATTTCAACGCCTTTTCAAACCGCGCAAGCGCCACATCGTCCAAAGGCAAACCAATGCGCAACCAGCGCGACGCGTAATTGAATTTCCGGACCAGAATATGTCTCTCGCACAACCTGGTATAAATTCCGAGTGCATCCGCATGTTCGACGAGCGAAAACAACGCCGTTCCGCCAATTTCTTTCAGGCCGCTTTTTTCCAGAGCAGCCGACAATTTGAGCCGCCGCAGATCAATACGCGCGCGATAACCGGCAAGAGCTTCGGCATCGTTGAAGGCATGGCTGGCGATTGCGAGCGCCGGACCGCAAACCGCCCATGGGCCAAGCCGCCGCTCCAATGCCTCGACGAAACGGCCTCCCGCAATTGCAAAACCCAGACGCACGCCAGCCAGCCCGAAGAACTTGCCGAAGGATTTCAGCACGATCATCGGTGCATCTTCCACATTTACCGCGACGCTGACGGCTTCATGCGCATCAGCGAAAGCCTCATCAACAACGAGAAATCCGCCGCGAGCACCGAGCTTTTGCGAAAGACGCAGGAGAGCCTCTTTCGAAATCACACGACCGTCGGGATTGTTCGGATTAACGATGACTGCCGCAGTCGCCTCGTCTGGAATTTCGTCAATCGTCGCGCATTGCACGGCCTTCCAGCCGGAAGCGGAAAATGAGGCCGCGTGCTCCTGATAGGTCGGCCCGAGGACGGCAACCGTCGACGGGGCAGCCAGCGTCGGAACGAGCTGAATCAGAGCCTGCGTGCCGGGCGCCGCAACAATTGATGCTTTCTCGTTCAGCCGATAATAGATGCGGGCCAGTCGCAGCGTTTCCTGCAACAGCCCTTCATCCGGCAGGCGGTTCCAGATTGCCGGTGTCAGTTCGGGAAGTGGAAAATGCTCGGGATTGATACCCGTCGAAAGGTCGAGCCAATCTTGCAGCCTGCCGCCAAAACGCGCGACGGCCCTGTCGAGAGCACCTCCATGCTCGATTTCTACGCTCAAGCTTTCTCTCCGCAAAAATCGATGACATGCATGAACGAGCCTGAAACGGAACCGACGCGCAGGCCCACCTCACCAACATCGTCGCCGACAGCATCACGTGCACGGAAAAGACGATCAGCCTTTCCTTCACGCACGATGCTGGCATAGTGAAACTCATGCGCCTTCAATGGCTCCGTCCAGGGAGAGCCTGCAAGCGGTTCCAGCATGCGGTAGCCGAGATGCAATTTTCTTTTCGCAAAGCTCGTCTCAAGCGGTAGAAGACCCAGCATGGGGTGGGCAACCCCCTCTGCATCCTGCAAGCTCTCGCCGAGAACCATGTAGCCGCCGCATTCGCCGTAAATCGTCAGCCCACGTGCTGCGGCTTCGCGTATACCCGCCTGAAAACGTCCGGCCTGCGCCAAACGCCCTGCGTGCAATTCAGGATAACCGCCCGGCAGATAGATCGCGTCGGCATCCTGTCTCGGAGACTCATCGCCGAGCGGCGAGAAGAACGAAATTTCCACCCCTCGCCTGCGCCAGCCTTCGAACAAATGCGCATAAGCAAAGGCGAATGCATCGTCACGGGCAACAGCAACATGATTGCCAAACGGCTTCAGACGCGGAACATTGGCCATCGCATCGTACCGCTTCGGTCGCGACCAGATGCCTTGAAGTGCACCCATGTCGATATGCGTTTCCATCACATCGGCAGCATGCTCAAGAAAGCTTTCAAGATCGGAATGCTCACCAGCCTGCACCAGCCCCAGGTGTCTTTCTGGCAGCGAAAGAGCGGCATCACGAGGCAAGGCACCAAGAACCGGAATGCCGAGCGGCTCCAGCGCGCCGCGCAACATTGCCTCATGGCGAGGGCTACCGACGCGATTGAGGATAATTCCAGCAATCAGCACGTCCTTGCGGAACTGGCTGAACCCCCAGACCAGCGCGGCAATGGAGTGTGATTGCCGCGCGCAATCCACCACCAGCACCACCGGCAGATCGAGAAGTCGGGCCAGATCGGCAGAAGAACCCTTACCGTCTATGGCTCCGTCAAAGAGCCCCATCATGCCTTCAGCAACCAGAAGTCTGGCGCCGCTTTCAGTCATACGGGAAGACAATGCGCTGATAAGTTCGGGTCGCATCGCCCAAGGGTCCAGATTGAAGCACTCCATCCCGCTTGCAGCCTTGTGATAGGCGGGGTCGATATAGTCGGGACCGACCTTCACCGGCGCAAGCGTTTCTCCGCGCCGTTTCAAGGCGCGCAGCAAACCCAGCGTTACGGTTGTCTTGCCAGACCCAGAAGCTGGCGCTGCTATCATGAACCCCTTCACGCGCTTTGCACTCCCTCATTTTGGTTTCGTCTGGAAAGTGGGTCACCCGACAGGACTTTACCGCTTAACGCGCCCATCCAGTCCAGCCCGGCACGCAGACGAACCACTTCGCCTACAACCACGATTGCAGGCGGGTTCAGTCCCGCCGCTTCAACATCATTCGCAGCCCGCGCCAATGTCGTTTCAAGCACAGTCTGGTTAGGCAGGCTCGCATTACACACGAACGCAACGGGCTCATCCGGCGAACGCCCCGCCTCGATCAGCCGCTTAGCGATAAGGTCTATATGTTTCATCGCCATATACATGACGATAACCGGCGCTGACCTGGCAATCCCGATCCAGTTGATCCCATCAGGCATCGAGCCGCTGGCATCGTGACCGGTCAGAAACGTCACCGATTGATTGATATCGCGATGGGTAGCGGCAATACCTGCATAGGCAAGGCCGCCGATTCCTGCCGTCACTCCGGGAACGATGCGAAACGGAACGCCATGTTCCACCAAGGTCAGCGCCTCTTCTGCTCCCCGCCCAAACACGAACGGATCGCCGCCTTTCAGGCGCAGCACCTTCTTGCCCTGTTTCGCAAGTTCTACAAGCCGCAGGGAAATATCGCGCTGTTTCGGCGAAGGCTTGCCGCCGCGTTTGCCAGCATATTCCAGAACAGCGTCTGCATTCTTGAGAGACAGACAGGCATCATCCACCAGCGCATCGTAAACGATGACATCCGCCTGCTGCAAAGCGTTGACAGCGTGGAGGGTCAAGAGACCGGGGTCACCCGGTCCAGCTCCCACGAGCCAGACGTGGCCGGGTTCCATCACAGGCAGGGTCACTTTGCTCTTCGCAATGACACATGCAGCCGGTTCTTCAGCCTTGTTCATTCTCGTCAACCACATTGATCCACTAGCGGCACAGCTATCAGATACATTATAAGGCGTCCATGAATGACGAAACCGCTCCAACGAATAAAAGTCAGGGAAAAGCCGAGCTTCGCCGCGGCTGGACGACTGGCGCCTGCGCGACCGCTGCCACAAAGGCTGCATTGACGGCGCTCATCACCGGGGAATTTCCCGATCCTGTCGGCATAATTCTGCCCAAAGGGGAAGTACCCTATTTCCTGCTTGCCTATGAAGGGCTCGGCGAAGGCTATGCGATGGCAGGCATCGTCAAGGATGCGGGCGACGATCCCGATGTAACCCATGGCGCTACGATCATCTCAACGGTATTCCCGGCTCCGCCCGGAACCGGCGTTATCTTTCGCGCCGGTGAAGGCGTCGGCACAGTCACACGCCCCGGCCTGCAAATCCCTCCGGGCGAAGCGGCCATCAATCCGGTTCCGCGCCGTATGATGACGGAAATATGCGAACAGATTTGCGCTGAATATGGTCTGCCCGCCGATCTTGTCATTACGATATCGGTGCCCGGCGGCGAAGAGATTGCCAAGAAGACATGGAACCCACGCCTCGGAATCGTTGGCGGTATTTCCATTCTCGGCACCACCGGTGTGGTCCACCCGTTTTCCTGTTCGGCCTGGATTCATTCGATCCATCGCGGCATCGACGTTGCACGCGCAGCCGGTCAGAAACACGTACTCGGCGCGACCGGTTCGACGTCCGAAGACGCCGCGCAAGCGCTCTATGATCTACCGGACTTTGCAATTCTCGACATGGGCGATTTCGCAGGCGGTGTGCTCAAATATCTGCGTGACCACCCCATCGACAAACTTACAATCGCAGGCGGCTTCGCCAAGCTGACAAAGCTCGCCCAAGGTGCTCTCGATCTCCATTCCTCACGGTCGCAAGTGGACAAGAGCTTCCTTTGGCGCATTGCCGAAAAGGCTGGTGCGCCGGAAAGCATGAAGGATCAGATTCTCTTTGCGAACACTGCGCTGGAAGTGCTTGAACTGACTCAATCAATTGGCATCAACATGGCCACGCCAATTGCGCTCAAGGCGAAAGAAATAGCACTCGAAACCCTTCGCGGCGCGCCCGTGGAAGTTGAGATTATCGTGACTGACCGCAGTGGAAATATCCTTGCGCGCGTCTGACCCCAAGATACTCATTCTGGGTGGAACAGCCGAGGCTGCCGCACTTGCAACGGCCTTTGCGGAACTGCCCGTCAATGCCATTACCTCGCTTGCCGGACGCACCAGCAATCCAGCGAAACTGACCGGAACGGTTCGAAGCGGTGGTTTCGGTGGGGCGGATGGCCTTGCCACCTATTTCGATAGCGAAGGAATCGATCTCGTCATCGATGCTACCCACCCCTATGCCGCGCGCATTTCGCAAAATGCAGTCCAAGCAGCAAGCAAGCGCGACATACCATTGGTGAGGCTGGAACGTGCCGCCTGGGAGGAAAAGCCAGAGGACCACTGGATCGACATTTCCGATGAAACCGAAGCAGCAAATGCTATTCCATGCGGCGAGCGCGTGTTTCTGGCACTCGGTCGCCAGCACATTGCGCCTTTCGCGGAGCGCGCCGATGTTCATTTCGCCATCCGCATGATCGATCCGCCTGACGTGGCCCTTCCTCCGAATTGCGAGATCGTTCTGGCAAGACCCGGCGATTACGCTGCGGAAAAGCAGTTTCTGGAGGGTCGCAAGATCGGGCTGATCGTCAGCCGCAATTCAGGCGGCACCGTTTCCTATGCCAAAATCGAGGCTGCCCGTGCGCTTGGACTTCCCGTCATGATGATTGCCCGCCCGCCGGTTGCGGCCAGAAACGTTGTCGCCTCGCCGGAAGATGCAATCGCATTCGCCCGCGCAGCGCTAGGCTTTTGAACGCGCCACATGGCTGTGCGCCTCATGATAAAGCGCTGAATCACGAAAGCTCTTGGGGTCCAGTCCGCGCCCGACAAAAATCATTGCCGTACGTTTCAGCCCGGACGCAACAACCTTCTCCGCTATATCCGACAACGTGCCGCGCAAAATCTGCTCATCTGGCCATCCAATGCGATAGGCAATGACGACCGGGCATTCGGCACCATAAAGAAGTGTCAGCTCGGCCTCGATTTTGGCGAGGTTTCGGATGGAAAGATGAATGACCAGCGTCGCACCGGACCGCCCGAGCGTGGCGAGGTCTTCGCCTTCGGGCATCGCCGACGATTTCATCGAGGTGCGGGTCAGAATAATGGTCTGATTGACCTCCGGAATGGTCAATTCCTGCTTCATGGCGGCAGCAGCAGCGGCAAAGGCTGGCACTCCCGGCGTCACGTCATAAGGAATGTCGAGACTGTCCAACCGACGCATCTGTTCAGCCATAGCGCCATAGATCGACGGATCGCCGGAATGAACTCGCGCAACGTCGAAACCTTGCGCATGTGCGGCTTCCATTTCAGCAATAATCTCGTCAAGGGTCAGCGATGAACTGTCGACTAGACGCGCATCCTTCGGCGCTCCGGCAACAACCTCCTTCGGCACCAGCGATCCCGCATAGATGCAGACAGGACATTGCTCGATCAGGCGCAGACCGCGCACGGTGATAAGGTCTGCCGCGCCGGGGCCAGCGCCAATGAAATGAACAGTCACGATTTTCCCTTCCTGAACTGCGGACATGACTTTCCACGGTGTCGAAAGTCAATCCGTTTCCGGCAGCAACTCTTCGATATCGTTGAAGATCGATTGCCATTCTTCGTCCGTCAGTTCGAAGAAATTGAAACTACGCAGCAGGAAGGCGCCTTCATTGGCTATGAAGGCCAGCCGAGCCTTGCGCCCTTCCGGTGTGGAAACATCAAGCCCATCCCATTGCTTGCGATACCAGAGGCGGGTTTCATCCAGATATTCGGTATTCGGAATGAGACTGGTCATCATGGCTGCGAAGCGCGAATCATCCTCGGCATCGCTTTCGCGGGTCACACGAATATGAGCGGCAATATGAGAAAGCGCGTCCATGCGGCCCTGCTTTTTCTTGGCCACCTGACCATCGAAACGGTCGCCCCACCGCCCGATCATCGCTTTTAAAAGCCCGTCCTTATTGCCAAAACAATATTGAACGCCCCCTTTGGTCACACCGGAAGCCTGTGCGACGGCGTCCATGGTCAGGGCCGCCAGACCGCCTTCAGCGACGAGCTTTTCCGCCATATCAAGCACATGGTCGCGGTCGATTGAACGCGGCCTGCCCATTTTGTACAAATTATTACTTTCCATACAGACGGATTTATATTAAGTGAGCCCTCCTTGCAAGTTTGAATACAAGCGTATTGAAAAGGTACTAACCGATGTTGCCGAAAAATCGCTGGCTGGTTCTGACTATTGTTTCCAGTGCATTGTTCCTGATCGTCGTCGATATGACGGTGCTTTACACGGCGCTGCCCCGCCTCACCCACGATCTGGCAGCCAGTGCTTCGGAAAAGCTCTGGATCATGAATATTTATCCGCTCGTCGTTGCGGGCCTTCTGCCTGGCCTCGGCACGCTCGGTGACAAGGTCGGCCACAAACGCATGTTCATGTCGGGATTGGCGATCTTCGGGCTTGCCTCCTTCTGCGCAGCTTATTCACCAAACCCAGAGTTTCTTATCGCCGCCCGCGCATTTCTGGCTTGCGGTGCCGCTATGATGATGCCAGCGACACTCTCTATCATTCGGCTGACATTCACCGATGATAAAGAGCGTTCGCTTGCGATCGGCATTTGGGCGGCTATTGCATCAGGTGGTGCAGCTATCGGCCCTGTGGCAGGCGGCATTCTGCTTGAATATTTCTGGTGGGGATCGGTCTTCCTTATCAATGTGCCCGTTGTGCTGGTCGCGCTGGCATTCTCCGTCTTCACACTTGAAAACCGTCCGCTCGGATCGAAGCGCAAATGGGATTTGATCGGTTCTGTCCAGATCATGGTTGGACTAATTGCGCTCACCTATGCCGTGAAAGAGCTCGCAAAACGCGATGCGTCGATGATCGTGTTCGGAGCTGCGCTGACAGTCGGGCTGGTCGCCTCGTTCATCTTCGTGCGCAGGCAACTCGCAAGCGACGAACCGCTGATCGACTTCTCCCTGTTTAACAACAGGCTGTTTTCGATGGGCGTTTTCGCGGCCCTTGTAGCCTCCGGATCTATGACAGGTATGGAACTTGTCTTCAGCCAGCGCATGCAGCTTATCGAAGGCATGACGCCCTTGCATGCAGGATTGTCGATCTTGCCGATCCCTCTGGCTGCCTTCGTTGCAGGTCCGCTTGCCGGTATCATGCTGCCGCGCCTCGGGGCTGGCAGACTCCTGTGGTCGTCACTGGGGATCACGGCGCTTGGCGTCATTGTCTATATTCTGACCTACAAGACTTCGGCGTCGTTTTATCTGGTCGGGCTTGCAATTCTCGGCTTCGGGGTCGGTGCGACCATGACGGGTGCATCATCGGCAATCATGACGAACGCACCGGTCGAAAAGGCAGGCATGGCGGCTTCCGTTGAAGAAGTCTCCTTTGAACTCGGCAATGCGCTCGGTGTCACGGTTTTCGGAAGCATTCTGTCCGTATTCTACACGGCAAGCCTTGTGATTCCTGAAGGCGCAGGCATCCCCGCAATTGTGCGCGACAGTCTGGACGAAGCGCTTCTGGTGGCTCAATCTCTACCGCCAGCAGATGCACAAACTCTGACAGTACTGGCATCGGCGGCTTTTGAGAATGCTTATGTTGCCGTCATCATGGCGACCGCAGCTCTGCTCTCGGTTGCTACGCTGGTAGCCTACATTATTCAGTGGCGTAAAACGGTTACCGCATAATACAGGCTCAGGACCGGGCAACCGCCAAGGCGGCAGTTGCCCGGCCGAGTGCAATTTTCTCTACGACAAGAAAACCATCGGGACCGATAGCAGCAAGTGCAGCGGATTCAGCAACGCCATGACATCCGACAGAGCGAAAAACAGCTTCCGATGGGTTTTTGAGACGTGGTGTTTCCTGTTCCAATCGCTCGGCATCGAAGAAACAAAGTGCACATTCATAATGCGCGGCAAGCTCAGTCCATATCGGATCGCCCAGCTTGGTGCTCAGGGTCGATATGGCATCAGGCCGCGAACCGGGACTTCGTGACAACACCTGATCGGCCAAGGTCAAAAGCTCGTCGAATGTCACACCCGACGAGCCCCCCATGCCAAGGACTGTGTTGTAGTTCCTAGAACCCACAGGGCGACGACTGGCGCGCTTTGTGCAGCTCTTCCGGCTTCACTCCGAGCGTATCGGCAATGCGCTGGATCATCGTTGCCTCGGAACGATCAAGCCGATGATCGGAACAGGCAATCTTTACAAGATCACTAAGCAATGCCAGACGGCGCTCCGGCGCCATCTCCGCCAGCATGTTGGCTGCCTGCTTGGTTGTCGTCTCGTAGGCGAAATCCTTGAGATACTCAGCCACTTCCGGAAGCTCTTCCGGCGGAATGCCGAAATTCTTTTCGGCAATTTCCTTGAACGCGGCTATTTCAGCAGGATGCTGGTCGCCATCGGCAAACACCACATGCAACAGCAAAAGCAGTTCAGAAGCGAGCGCCGGATCGTCGGCTACACGCTGCACGGCGCTCTTCTTGCTGAGAAAAGCGGTAATCCGCTCAAAAATGCTCTCGCTCATGGAACCCCTCAAAACTGTCAGTCAGCATATAATGAATAACGCCGGATGCATTGGAAAACAATCTCGCTCAACACACTGGCTTTCTTTACAGATTATTATTGTTCGACTGGCGTTCACCCAGCCACTGCTCTATGTTGCGCCAACCTCTCCTTTAGGCTCCCCCGATGCTTGAATTCTTCGACACGCTTACCCTGCTCCTGACGGCGGCGGCATTCATTGCCGGGATCATCGATTCCATCGCCGGCGGCGGCGGAATGATTACAATCCCCGCCTTGTTGCTGGCCGGAATTCCACCCGTTGAAGCGCTGGGCACGAACAAGCTGCAAGGTCTGTTCGGTTCATCATCGGCAACCATCGCCTATGCGCGAAAAGGACACGTCAATATCAAGGAACAGTGGCCCGAAGCCCTTGCATCGCTCGTCGGCTCAGTGTTCGGCGCATTACTCGCAACGGTTCTGCCGGTCGACATCATGCGCACAGCGTTGCCGATCCTTCTCATCGCGATTGCGGTCTATTTTGCCATCAAACCGAGTCTCGGCGATGTCGACCGCACACGACGCATCGGCCCGTTTCTTTTCGGCGTAACGCTTGTTCCGCTGATCGGTTTTTACGACGGTCTCTTCGGCCCCGGAACCGGATCGTTCTTCATGCTCGCTTTCGTGGCACTTGCCGGTTTCGGTGTGCTGAAAGCCACGGCGCACACGAAGCTTCTCAACTGTGCATCCAATATCGGCGGCTTCGCAACCTTTGCCGCGGTCGGTGTCATCAACTGGAAGATCGGCATCTGCATGGGCGTAGCCCAGTTCATCGGCGCGCAGATCGGCGCAAGCCTCGCCATGAAGGTCGGCTCGCGCATCATCAAGCCGCTTTTGATCGTTGTCAGCCTGGCGCTGGCAGTTCGCCTTCTGATGGACGGAACCAATCCACTGCGCCAGTGGGTTGGTTTCTAAACCCGAAGCGCAACCAGCACCACGCCACAGCCGATCAGCAGAATGCCAAACCAGTTGATGGTCGACATCCGTTCGCCAAGGAACGCCGCACCGAACAGAGCCACCAGCACGACCGACAACTTGTCGATCGGTGCGACGCGCGATGCGTCACCGATCTGCAAGGCCCGGAAATAGGCAAGCCACGACGCGCCAGTGGCCAGCCCTGAAAGCACCAGAAACAGCCACGATCTTCCGGAAATTTCGCCCGGCTTCTGCCATTGGCCGGTAACGGTCAGGAACAGGCACAAAGCGCCGATGATAACCAGCGTGCGCACGAGCGTGGCAAAATCCGAATTGATGCCCTGAATGCCTATCTTGGCGAAGATCGCCGTCAGCGCGGCAAAAACCGCCGACATCAGCGCCCAGAATTGCCAGCTATCCACCATTGAAGCATTTCCAGCAAAAGTGTGAAACGGTTTTGCGCAGGATAATGCGCAAAAGAAAAACTAGAATTCAATGCCTTTCTGCGCCTTCACACCTGAGCGGAACGGATGCTTTATCATCTCCATCTCGGTCACAAGGTCTGCCGCTTCGATCAGCTCGTCCTTGGCATTGCGGCCGGTAATGATGACATGCTTCATCTCCGGCTTGGCTTTGAGAACTTCGATCACTTCCTCGACCGGCAGGTAATCGTAGCGAAGCACGATATTCAGCTCGTCGCAGAGCACCATATCGTAGCTTTCATCCATAATCATGGCTTTGGCTTGTTCCCATGCTCCACGCGCCATGGCGATATCTCGCGTGCGATCCTGTGTTTCCCAGGTGAAGCCTTCGCCCAGCGCTGAAATCGTCACCTGCTCGGGGAATTTTTCGAGCACCCAGCGTTCACCCGTATCCCACGACCCCTTGACGAACTGCACGACGCCGATCTTCATTCCGTGGCCCAGCGCACGGAAAACCATCCCGAAACCGGCGGTCGACTTGCCCTTGCCTTTACCGGTATGGACGATCACCAGCCCTTTTTCTTCAGTCTTTGTCGCCTGAATCTTGTCGCGGGCGGCTTTCTTCTTGCGCATCTTGTCCGCATGGCGTGCATTCAATTCCTCTTCCGTCATCGAAAGAAGTTTTTCCGATTTCTCAGCCATTTACCGCCCTTTCCGGATTCAATTTTTGAAGATTTGAGCTCAATGTTTCCAGCTCGAACCGCGCAGAGTTAGAGCGAGGCGTCCAGAAGCCGCGCAAGATAGCATCGTTGAGTTTGGCTGCCGTCTCGGCAAGTGCTGCCGGGTTTTTCTCGGCCATGAAATCATGCACCGACTTATCGGCGATATAAGCCTGATAGACCGCCTCGAAATGATGGTTCCCGACCTTGCCGGTGGTCGCCGCGAAGGCGAACAGATAGTCGACAGTTGCCGCAATCTCTGCCGCACCTTTATAGCCGTGGCGCATGACGCCTGCGATCCACTTCGGATTGGCTGCGCGCCCACGTACGACGCGTGAAAGTTCTTCTTCCAATGCCCGGATCACGGGCTTTTCCGGGCGGGAGTGGTCGTTGTGATAGACGGCAGGCATTGCGCCGCTCAAGCTTTCAACGGTCGCAGCCATCCCGCCTTCGAACTGGTAGTAATCATCGCTATCAAGAAGGTCGTGTTCGCGATTGTCCTGATTTTGCACAACAGCCTGAACCGAACGCAGCCGTTCCTCCAGAAGGCCGCGTTCTGCCTGCCCTTCCTCACCTGCACCATAGGCGTAACCGCCCCACACAAGCCAGGCTTCCGCCAGATCGTTGCGCCCGGTCCAGCCGTTCTCGTCGATCAAGGCCTGCAAGCCCGCTCCGTAAGCGCCAGGTTTGGACCCGAAGACACGATAGCCCGCACGCCGCTCCGCTGTCTTTTCGTCTGCCCCGTCTGCAACGAGACGCGTCTGCTCAATCCGCATGCGCACTGCGATTGGATTGTCCTCGGCATCTTCATCGAGAGCCCCGACTGAGCGCACGGCCTTGTCGAACAGCGCAATCTGTTCCGGAAACGCGTCGCGGAAGAAACCGGAAATGCGCAATGTCACATCGACACGTGGACGGCCAAGTTTTGCAATCGGAACAATTTCATATCCGGTTACCCGGCGTGACGCCATATCCCAGACCGGTTTGACGCCGATCAGCGCCAGGGCCTGCGCGATGTCATCGCCGCCAGTGCGCATATTCGATGTGCCCCACGCGGTCAGGCCAAACGATGTCGGCCATTCGCCATGATCCTGCGTATAACGGGTAATCAGGAGTTCCGCCGATTTGCGTCCAAGTTCCCAAGCCGCCGGAGTGGGAACGGCCCGACTATCGGTGGAGAAGAAATTGCGACCGGTTGGCAGTACATCGGGACGACCACGCGTTGGCGCACCGGATGGTCCCGGCGGCACAAACCGCCCGCCAAGTGCGGCAAGAAACCCATCTATCTCCGAAGGCCCGCAGGAAACCACCATGGGGCGCAGATGCTCCTCTATGGACTGGAGAACCGCCCGCGTCTGTGACCAGTCTGCGGGGCATTTTATTTTGCCTGCAACAAGGCTGGCCGCCAGCAATTCGATACGCTCCACCGTATCGCCCGCAATGCGCCATGTTGCAGGGCTCGCGGCGCTCAAGAGTTCCGGTTTGGCACCCGTCCACGCCTCTGCCATATTGCAGTCCAGTGGATCGAATGTGTCGCCAAGCCCGCAATCCGCAGCGATTGCACGCTGGAGACTTTGATCTCCCGGTGCACCACCAAGCGAAACCGGAACACCACGCGGCACACGCGCCAAAGCAACCAGAAGATCGGTCAGCAACCTGCCTTCAGGCGCCAGCCCGAAAATATGCAGACCGTCGCGTATCTGCATTTCCTTGAGATCGCAGAGATAGGCGTCGAGCTTTTGCAGCGCCATGTCTTCATCATCATGGTCGTGAATGCCCGCATCGCGATCAAGCCCGATGTCGCGCACAAGATCGAGTATCTGTCCTTTCAATCTGAGCAGGCGGCGCGGATCGACTCCGGAGGCTTCGTAATATTCGTCTACCAGCGCTTCGAGGTCTTTCAGCGGCCCATAACTTTCGGCGCGTGTCAGCGGCGGCGTCAAGTGATCGATAATAACCGCACTGGCGCGACGCTTAGCCTGCGTGCCCTCACCCGGATCATTTACGATGAAAGGATAGATATGCGGTGTAGGACCGAGCACGGCCTCGGGATAGCAGTTTTCGGACAGCGCGAGCGCCTTCCCCGGCAACCATTCCAGATTGCCATGTTTGCCCATATGCACAATCGCATCAATGCCTGCGGCCTCACGCAGAAAAGCATAGAAAGCAATATAGCCGTGCGGCGGCACCAGATCGGGCGAGTGATAAGTCTCTTTCGGGTCGATGTTGTAGCCGCGCGCGGGCTGAATGCCCACGAAGGTTTCACCCAGCCGCATCAATGGCAATGCGAAAGCGACAAGCTCCTGCGCAAAATAAGGGTCATTTTCCGGCGCACCCCAGCGGCCTTCGATTTCCTTCTGAATCGCAATGGGAAGTCTTTCAAAGAAAGCCTTGTATTGATTCAGTGAAATCGTTTCGCGTATCTCGCGCCCGTCACGCGCAGCGTTGGTCGGGCCTGCCGTCAAGGCACGCATCAATGCATCACCGTCCACGGGCAGGTCAGCGACGGGATACCCGCCCTTCGCCATGGCGTGCAGTACTTCGACCGTTCCGGCTGGCGTATCGAGCCCTACCCCGTTTCCAAGCCGCCCGTCGCGGTTCGGATAATTGGCGAGGATAAGTGCGACACGCCTTTCATCGGGTGATTTTCGCTTCAACCGCACCCAGTTTGCAGCGAGTTCCACCACAAAGCCCACGCGGTTTTCATGTGGCTCGTGGGTTACGATATTCGTTTCCACTGCCGCGTCGAACTGTTTTGCCGACTTGAAGGAAACAGCGCGCGAAAGCACGCGCCCGTCCACTTCGGGCAAAGCGACATTCATCGCCAGATCGCGCGCCAGCAAGCCCTGCTGTGAGGTTTCCCAAACCGCCTTCGGCGTGCCGGAGAAAATCACCTGCAGCACCATATTGCTGCGCTTGTCCAGCACGGTGGGCTTCCGCTCAGCGCCCGGCGAAGAAATCGCAAATCCAGTAGCATTCAAAACGATATCCGGCGGACAATCCTCGAACAGACCATCGACGACCGCCGCCGACAATCGATCCTTGAGGCTCGAAACGAATATCGGAAGCGGATTGAGGCCTTTCGCCTGCAAAGCAGCAATCAGCGCATCGACGGGCTGCGTTTGTCCGCTCTGCACCAGCGCCCGATAAAAGATGATTCCAGCCACAGGTGCTTTTGCATCGCTCCAGTGCGAGCCGATGCTGTCCAGCGAGGAGACATGCTCTCCCGGCCACCACAGACCAGCCTTGAGCAGCGGTGCTGCACTTTCCGGCTTCTCGGAACCTGAAATCAGCGCAGCGCAATAGTGAAGGAATGCGCCGGTATTCGCCGCACCGCCCTCGATCAGATACTGCCAAAGTTCATTTCGTTCATGGGCGGATATAGTCGAAAACCGGTCCAGCCCGTGATCAGGCTTGTCGTCTCCCGGCAACACGGCAATCTTGATACCGTGATTGACGGCACATGCATGCAGTGCTTCCAGCCCGTAAGGCCAATAGGTCTCGCCACCAATGATGCGCACAACGATAAGCTTGGCATATCTGGCGGTGCGCTCCACATAGGCGTCAACCGACATGGGATGGGTAAGGCTCAGGAAATTGGCCAGCCGTAGACTCGGTAGGCCTGGCGCAAGCTTATGCGCCTGCGCCAGACTGGCAAGTTCGGTATCAGCGGCGGAAAGGAACAATATCTCTCCCGGCGTTTGGCCGAGATCGACGGCTTCATTGCCGTCGCTGATTGTTCCTTTCTGGGCAAGAAGAAGATGCATCGGTCAGACAGCGTCTTTCACTGCCTTGGCGATGGCTGCTTCATCGATGTCATGCAACCCGATCACAACCAGTCGCGTGGAGCGCGCTTCATCCTTGCCCCATGGACGGTCGAAATAATGCTCGATGCGTGGGCCGACTGCCTGCACGACCAGACGCATCGGCTTACCCGGCACATCGACAAAGCCCTTCAAACGAAGGATATCGTGCTCTGCAATGACTGCTTTCAGCTTTTCCGTGAATAGCTTGGGATCGGTCACAGAGCCAGCTTCGACCACGAAGCTCTCGAACTCGTCATGATCGTGCTCATGTCCATCTGCATGATGGATTTCATGGTGGGATTTGCGGTTGGCGATGTCGTCTTCAGTGCCAACGCCAAGGCCGAGCAAAACATCAGCTCCAAGTTTGCCAAAGCTCGCAGGAACCATGTTCACCCGGCGCGACGAACGCTCGGCCACATCGGCCTTAACACCGTCAAGCATTGAAGCGTCAATCAGATCGGCCTTGTTGAGGACAATCAGATCGGCTGCATGAATCTGATCTTCAAAAAGTTCCTCTAAGGGGCTTTCATGATCAAGAGATTCGTCCGCTGCCCGCTGTGCATCAACCTTGTCGTGGTCATCAGCAAAACGGCCTTCGGCGACGGCTGCCGCATCAATCACGGTTACCACACCGTCGACTGTTACCTGCGTCTTGATTTCCGGCCAGTTGAATGCGGCGACGAGTGGCTGCGGCAATGCCAGACCGGAGGTCTCGATCACGATATGATCGGGACGATCAGCGCGATCCAGAAGCTTGGTCATGGTCGGAATGAAATCATCGGCAACGGTGCAGCAGATGCAGCCATTGTTGAGCTCGATCACATCTTCTTCGCGGCAGGCCTCGATACCGCAACCTTTCAGAATACCGCCATCAACACCGAGATCACCAAACTCATTGATGATCAACGCGATGCGTTTTCCGTTGGCGTTTTCCAGCAGGTTGCGGATCATCGTCGTTTTGCCCGAGCCAAGAAAACCCGTAATGACTGTCGCGGGAATTTTCTGTCCCTGCATCGATTTATCCCTTCATCTTGAGCGGCAGCCCTGCCGCCATGAAATAAACTTCATCCGCAACCGCGGCCACTGCCTGATGCATAAAGCCTGCATGATCGCGAAATTCCCGTGCCATGCGATTTTCCGGCACGATCCCAAGTCCAACTTCGTTCGAAACAAAAACCACAGGTCCAGCAAGGTCCGGAAAGAGGGCAACAAGACTCGCGGTCTCGGTCGCTATATCTCGTTCAGCCATCATCAGATTGGTCAGCCACAAGGTCAGGCAATCGACCAGAACGAACCGATCCTCGGCAGCGTGCAATCCAAGTGCACCGACCAGATCAAGCGGCTCCTCCACCGTCTGCCATTCAGAACCACGTCGGTCGCGGTGAATGGCAATGCGGCTTTCCATTTCCTTGTCGAAAGCGCGTCCTGTTGCCAGATAGAGTGGTTTAAGCCCCGATGTCTCAACCATCTTTTCGGCATATGACGACTTGCCCGAACGGGCTCCGCCGAGGACCAGAACCGATTTTCCCGGCGAAGCCATTTTCATCAACCTTCAATCTCGGACGATGCATAGTGCTGGATGAACCAGCCGAGTGCGAGGCCGATCACCGCCCACATGAACAGGTTAGTCGCCAGCGATGCGACTGCATATTGCGAAGCAAGCAACGACGGAATCGGCGATGAAGTATCTTCCGGATGCGGTGCGCCATAGAGATGCGGCGCCACGATCAGCACCAGCCCAAGGATCTTTGCCCAGATTTCCTGGCGCAACATGATGAGATAGAGCCCCAGACCGCTGAGCACCACGGTTGCAATCCACCAGAGCTGACGTTCGGCTAGATCAGCGGCAGGCATTGCCGGTAGTTCCGGCGATAATCCCAATGCAGGCAGAAACGCGACCGCAAAGAAGCCCGCAATACCCCAATAAATACCATTCTGCATTGTAATGCGGCGACCGAGAAGCAAGGCTACGCCGCCCAGCAGGAGGGCAAAACCGGCTCCGGCAACAAGATTGGCAAGAAGCGTATTACCCAGCCGCCCAAATGGCAGTTCAGCCCCTTCTTCTTCCGCATCTGCGGCAGCGGCACCATGATCGTGTGGTGCGGCTTCCGCTTCACCATGGCTATGGCCACCGCCAGCCTCTTCATAGGTTTCGGCCTGTAGGATCAAAGGCACGGTCTTCAAATACATGGCGGGAGTAACCAGCAGCCCGGCCAGAAGACCGGCGGCAAGCGTCGCCAATAAATAACGGATCAACATTTCTGTCCCTCAATAGCAATTTCGCGCCGATGGCCATCCACCATCGAGCCTTGCTTATTCAATTCCGAAAGATGGTCGACTGCTCAGTGGCAGGGAAAACCATAGGAATGACGCGTGTCATGTGCCGAATCGTGCAGCGCGTCGGAATGGGCAAGCCCCACGCCATAAATCAGGAACGCGCCGAGAAGCAGTGAAACGACAGCCGTGCCCAGACGGGCAGCGAGCGGCATTGCAAGTGTGCTGGAAACAGAATTTTGAGTACGTGCAGCCATGACAACCTCCGTGCAGGCAGCAGGGAAAAACCTCCCATGGGGTTCAGGCTCAATGCCCTCACGCAACAGGCAGGTCTCCTGGCTCACGGGTCGTAAGGATTGAAGCTACCTTCCCAGAAGTTTCAAACTCCCAGTGGCCACCGGTTGCCCGGCTTGCCTCATCCCTCTCCGCTCTACAGTCGCGGGGTCGGCTGCGATAAAGACGCCCGGCATGGGTCCGTCCGTCGCATTCCCTTTTGGTATTACCGGGATTCGTCCCGGCAAAACCTGTTGCATGGTTCCAACACTAGGCTTTCGGCCCATCGGCGTCAATCGTAGCCGACACGTATCGGACGTGGAACTGATTTTCACCTCAAGTTAAACAACGCATCAATATCAAGACAGGTTTCCAGCTCCCCGGCCAGTTCATCCAGTGCGGCCTCGACACCAGCGCGGTAGTTCACTGAGCTGCCGCGTACGCCAAGGCTCTCCAGAAATCGCCTGCGGAACTCGTCTGTGTTGAAAACACCATGAAGATAGGTTCCCATGATGCGCCCGTCCGGCGATATCGCTCCGTCGTCATGCCCGGCAATACGCGCAAAGGGCCTCGCCACATCCGGTCCAGTCGTACGCCCGATATGAATCTCATAGCCTTCCAGCGGCGTATTATGGAGAAGCGAGGTTGCCTCCACATTGCGGACCACTTTTTCAGGCTCCATCAGGGTTTCGACATCCAGAAGTCCAAGCCCTTGAATATCGCGTATATGCCCCTCAATACCGGCAGGGTCGCTGATATGACGACCAAGCATCTGGAACCCGCCGCAGATGCCCAGCACATGGCCACCTCCTCTGACATGGGCAGCCAGTTCTCGATCCCAGCCATTGTCGCGAAATGCCAGCAAGTCGGCGATCGTTGATTTGGTTCCGGGCAGAATGACAAGACCTGTATCGTCCGGGATACTGGAACCCGGCGGCACCATGACCACCTCGACGTCAGGTTCGGCTTTCAACGGATCCAGATCATCGAAATTGGCGATACGTGGCAGCATCGGCACTGCAACCACGAGCGACTTCTTGTCTCCGCGCGTAGCCCGTTCAAGAACGACCGAATCCTCAGCAGGTAATCGCGATACCGCTTTCAGCCACGAAACCACGCCAAACGAGCGCCAGCCGGTAAATTGGGTAATGGCAGTGAGCCCGTCATCGAAAAGAGAAATATCGCCCCGGAACTTATTAATGAGAAAACCACGAACCATCGCGCGGTCTTGCTCGGACAAAATAGTATGGGTGCCGACAAGGGACGCGATCACACCACCTCTGTCTATGTCACCGACCAGAACCACGGGAACGCCGGCCTGCGTGGCAAACCCCATATTGGCGATGTCGCCAGCACGCAGATTGATTTCTGCAGGTGACCCTGCCCCTTCCACCAGCACAAGGTCCGCGCCTTCGCTGACCTTGGCGAAGGATTCCATGACTGCCGCCATGAGCTGCGGTTTTAGTTCCTGGTAATAACGTCCGCGCGCTTCACCCCGCACTCGGCCCTGCACGACGATCTGACTGCCCATGTCTGTCTGCGGCTTCAGGAGCACCGGGTTCATATGGACGGAAGATGGCACACCGCAAGCAAAAGCCTGCAGCCACTGGGCCCGACCTATTTCACCGCCACCGTCGCTGACTGCTGCATTGTTGGACATGTTCTGCGGCTTGAAAGGGCGAACGTTGAGACCACGATTACGTGCAGCACGGCATAGTCCGGCAACAAGAACACTTTTGCCGACGTCCGAACCCGTTCCCTGAAACATGATTGCGCGTGTCATGGACTGCTGCGTAGCTTAAACTGAACTCGCTGGCAACGGAGCCTCATCCAGCCACCGTCTATGCAAAAATGCGCATCAGTTTATTACAAATGTGAGCAACATTATTCCAATGGAGCGTTGGCAGTCTCACAGGGGTATGATCTAGTCCGGTGACGAAGTGCAGTGCTACGGGGAGGAAACCATGGATGCTGCCGACCAGAACCAGTTCGAGCTGAACGAAGATCAGCTTGCCATTCAGGATATGGCGCGGGGCTTCGCCAGTGATCGTGTCGCCCCGCAGGCTTTGCAATGGGATCGTGACAAGCACTTTCCTATTGATATCCTGCGCGAGACGGGACCACTCGGCATGGGTGGCATTTATGTGCGCGAAGATGTCGGCGGATCGGCGCTAAACCGGCTGGATGCCGTGCTTATTTTTGAAGCTCTGGCAACTGCATGCCCTTCATTCTCGGCCTTCGTTTCCATTCACAACATGGCCGCATGGATGATCGATACATATGGCAATGAGGAGCAACGTCAGCGCTTTCTACCGAAACTCGCATCTATGGAATCGCTTGCCAGCTACTGCTTGACTGAGCCCGGATCCGGTTCGGATGCAGCGGCACTCAGGACGCGCGCCACACGCGATGGCGACCACTATGTCCTCAACGGTTCCAAACAGTTCATTTCCGGTGCGGGTGCCACGGATGCTTATGTGACGATGGTGCGTACCGGCGAGGACGGCCCCAAGGGAATTTCCACCATCGTTGTGCCAAAAGATGCACCCGGCCTTTCTTTTGGTGCCAACGAATTCAAGATGGGCTGGAACGCACAACCGACGAGAACCGTCAATTTCGACAATTGCCGCGTCCCGATTGGAAATCTTCTCGGCGAAGAAGGGTCAGGTTTTCGAATAGCAATGGCAGGGCTTGATGGTGGCCGCCTCAACATTGCTGCCTGCTCGCTCGGCGGCGCGCAATCGGCGCTCGACAAGGCACTGGAATATTGCAGCCAACGCAAGGCCTTCGGCCAGACAATCGATCGTTTTCAGGCATTGCAATTCCGCCTCGCCGACATGGAAACTGAACTCTCGGCCTCGCGCCTCCTTCTTTACGCCGCAGCAAGCAAGCTGGATCGCAAGACCCACGATGCTGGTAAGTGGTCGGCCATGGCCAAACGCTTCGTCACCGATAAGGGGTTCGACGTGGCGAATGAAGCACTGCAGCTCTTTGGCGGCTATGGCTATCTTCATGAATACGGAATCGAAAAAATCGTCCGCGATCTGCGCGTGCATCAAATTCTGGAAGGCACGAACGAGATCATGCGTGTCATTATCGCACGCCAGATGATCGGACGTTGAGTTTGGAGCGTGCTCCAAGTTAACAACCGCCAAGGGAGGAATTCAATATGGCCACAATAGCATTTATCGGCCTTGGCAATATGGGCGGCCCGATGGCTGCAAATCTCGTGAAAGCTGGTCACACCGTCCGCGGCTTTGACCTTTTGCCACAGCACCTCGAAGAGGCGAAAGCAAATGGTCTCTCGATCGCTGCGAGCGCATTGGATGCGGTGGCTGATGTCGACGTGGTGATCACCATGCTACCAGCGGGAAAGCACGTCCTCTCCGTCTATGAAGACATTGCGCCAAACGCTCGAAAAGACTCACTTTTCATCGACTGCTCGACAATCGACGTAGACTCAGCGCGCAAGGCACATGAGCTGGCAGCGAGCCACGGGCATCTTTCCATCGACGCCCCCGTTTCGGGCGGCACCGGCGGTGCTTCCGCAGGCACACTGACCTTCATGGCCGGTGGCAGTGACGATGCGTTCAAACGCGGAGAACCGGTCTTGCAGCCCATGGCCGGAAAGATTGTTCATTGCGGTGGCGACGGTGCCGGACAGGCTGCCAAGATATGCAACAACATGATTCTGGGCATATCGATGATCGGTGTCAGCGAGGCATTCGTTCTGGCTGAAAAGCTCGGCCTGTCACATCAGGCGCTCTTCGACGTGGCTTCGACGTCGTCGGGGCAATGCTGGTCGTTGACGACTTACTGCCCAGTTCCAGGCCCAGTTCCGACATCACCGGCGAATCGGGACTACAAACCCGGTTTTGCTGCTGCTTTGATGCTAAAAGATCTCAAACTCTCGCAGGAAGCAGCCCAAAGCGCCGGCGCCGAAACACCGCTCGGAGCGCACGCACAGAAACTTTACAGTCTTTTTGATGGCGAAGGGCATGGCGGCGAAGACTTTTCTGGTATCATCAACTACCTGCGCGCCAAATCCGGGACCGAGTAAACAATTGCCCACGCAAAAAACTTGCATTGTTTAGATTTGCTTAAGTCTCTGATAACCGTACGGTAACGATGTTGAGCTAGAAAGGAGCACGAGACGGGTTTACCCGGCTCGACGCTCCGGATCTGGTACTGCGTACCGGAGCTCAGTATATCCCGCCAGTGTATTGTTCGGCGGAGATGCCATGCGTAATTGGCAAAACCGTGCACCTCTGGCAGCGCGGTTTTTGCCATTTCAGCCTGCAAACAGTTGCCTGAATTTGGCCGGTTGCCCTTGATCTCAAGGGAATGCACAATTACACGCCTTTGTTACAAAGCTTTTTGAGCAGTCCGATTGAAATCCGGACATAATCCTGTGAAATGCAGACTGCTTCCAATGAAGCCTGCCACGCAGGCGATTTTTATTCAGGGCAATGAGTTTGACCGCACAACGATCAGCCACCGCTGCTTCTACTGCCGACAGGAAGCTTTTCGGCCTGCCTTTGGCTGCAATTTTCGTGCTGTGCTATTTCGCGCTTCAAACCATTCTCGTCACCGTCGTTTCCAACGGCGCTGGCCTCGATGATGCCGAACAACTGGCCAATATCGGTTATCTGGACTGGGGCTATGGTGGATCTCAGCCCCCTCTTTATACATGGATTACCAATCTGGCGGCGTCAGTGCTGGGCACGTCGATGCTTACACTCCAGATCGTGAAGTTCAGCATCCTTGCAAGTCTGTTCCTGAGCGTTTACGGCGCAATGAGGCTGTTGGGCTTCTCGCGTATTGTTGCCTCGGCCAGCATGCTCGGATTGTTTCTTATTCCGCAAATCGGATGGGAATCGCAGCGTGCGCTGACGCATTCTGTTGCGGGCACGGCGGGCTGTGGCTGGGCGTTTTTAGCTTTCGCCTGGCATATGCGCACGCGCAACACCGTTTCCGCCGCCGCGCTGGGCGTTGCCATGGCGGCAGCCATTCTCGGCAAGTTCAATGCCTCATTCTTCCTGATCATGCTGATCGTGACGGGACTTCTCATTCCCGAATATCGCCGGATACTGCTCTCCAAACTGAGCTTCGTTACGATCCTGGCATTTGCGGTCTGCTTTGGACCGACCGCACTTTGGATGTTTGCGCACAAATCGAGTGTCATGGCACGCGCGAACAAATTCGAAATCGGCGCTTCCGGCAATGTTCTCTATGATCGGCTGATGGGTGTCGAAAGCCTGATAGAGGCAGCGTTTCTGTTCGCTATCCTCGCTCTTGCGATCGCGGGTATTATCGCAATCATTCACTGGAAGAAGAAAACTGCACCGTCGGTGCCCCTTACCACCGGCGAGAAGTTTCTGCGCCTTCTGATCCTGGTCGGGTTGATTATTGTTCTCGTTGGCGTTGTCGTGACTGGCGCGAATAACGTGAAGGACCGCTGGCTGCAGCCAGTCCTGTTCCTCACTCCGGCACTCATGGCCAGCCTTTTGGCACGTTATCGGACCGGAAACAGAGCTTTGATTGACTACGCTGCTGTGAGCGCCGTCGTCGCCCTGATCGTCCCGCCAGTATTGAGCTATTATCTAACCTATGGCTCCAACTCTCCGCCTTACGGCCAGCTCGACTATCGGCATTTCTATGAAGAGGTACAGGCGAAAGGCCCGTTCAAGACGATCCTGACGGACAACGCTCAGATACCGGGCAATTTCAGATTGTTTGATGCATCCTTATATGTCGTGCATCCTGAAACGCCGGACGTCAGAGCCCATTTGACGCCGCCCGTACTCGTCCTGTGGTTTGGTGGAGCTACACCCAATGAGCGCATTGCAAGGCTTTTGCAAAATGCGAACATCGCGGTGCCTCAAGATGGCATCGTCACCACGGACATTGAATACAAAACGTGGCCAGACAAGCACGTCACCGTCAGCTATTTTCTGGTACCGTAATGAAAAGGCCCGGGAAAACCCGGGCCGTCTGCTCTCTTATTCCACGGTTTCTTGAACCGCATGGGCGGTGCCCTTCACGTCGCGACCAACGCCGCGAACAGTATTTGCGCAGGACGCAAGCGTGAATGCGCAGAGAACAATAGCAATTGGGACAAGTCGGGTCAGCTTCATGACAGTCTCTCCAATGGGATGCGCGATTCTGTCGTTTTTAAAGAGACAGACGCATAGAGTTCCAAATCTATTCAAACCAGTTATGCCTCCGCCACACAAGAAGCCCTGCCCGGCATCTGGCGGTGAAGCCGATTCATTCGGCTGTCACAAAAGAAATCTAGCGCAGCGTTTTTCGCTGGCAAGAGAATGCATTAGTTCCAATCCCAATAAACTGTGATCTGCTGTCAGCTAGAGCGAAAAGCCTCAAACCGACCGGAGCGACGATAGCCCTCGAACACACTTCGCAAATGGTCGGCAACGACCTGAATATGCGGCCCGGCTTCCGGCTTCACAACCATGCCAAGCTGATAACGCCCCAGAGCGGGCAAACCATGTTCCGGCCCCAGAGCAACAATCCCATCGCTCAAGAGAGTTTTACCAAACGGCGCGATCGCAAGATCGGCCATGATCGCGGCCCTCTGTCCTGTCGAATGCGAACTCATATAGGCAATACGGTAAGGGCGACCGCTGGTCTCAAGCGCTTCAAGCGCACTGCCACGCCAGGCGCACCCTTCTTCCCAAATAGAAAGAGGCAGAGGTTCCCGACGATAAGCCGTGCCACACTTGGCACCGGCCCAGACGAGTTCTTCGTCCAGTAGAACCTCCACATCACCCTTGTTCAATATCGTATGAGATATGTTGATCAGCGTGACATCGAGCCGTCTCTCATCGAGCCGCTTGCGCAGGTTACTGCTCTGATCGATCACCACATCAACCGTTACGCCCGGATGGGTTTCCGCAAAGCGCTTGAGAACAAGCGGCAAAACACATTCGCCAATATCGTCCGGCGAGCCGAGGCGCACCACGCCGGTAACGGTAGGCGCGACGAACTTCGATACGGCCTCTCGATTGAGAGCCAAAAGACGACGTGCATATCCGAGAAGGACCTCACCGTCGCTCGTAAGCGTAACCGAACGCGCATCACGATCGAAAACCGCAACACCAATCTGTTCTTCCAGTTTCTTGATCTGCATCGAAACGGCGGAAGGTGTGCGGAACACAGCATTCGCCGCAGAAGAAAAACTTCCCGTATCGGCAATCGCCACAAATGTGCGGAGCACATCAATATCGAGCATTGGGAGGGGGTGTTGAACGGGCGCTGTCATGACGGACTCCGTTTTTCTGCTCATTGTTCAAATTTTCTGATCTTAATCCTTTCTATATTTCGTTTGATTGAACGTCAAGTGGGATGCACATTTAAAACACGAACAAGCAAAGCTGCAGCGAGCGTATCAACTGAACTTTCCAAATGAGGAGAAAGAAAATGACCGTTCAATGCCAATCCGCTCCCAACGGTCGGGCAACAGTCGTTCACTTCACGTCAACTTCATCCGTCACGAACGTGCCATCATGGCTGTTGGAATTTTACTCCAAAGTGCAAAAACAGGTCGAATCCTGGTCTTACCAACGCCGTGTGAGACGCAGCCGTCGTGTGCTGGAATCGCTACCTGAGCACATACTGCACGATATCGGCTGGCCGAACGTGGACGATCGTCTACCGGGAATCGCCAAAAACACGGCAGAGTTCAAGCGTGGGCAGTGACGCCAATTGAGGGCGATCATGGGATCCGCCCTCAATTTCCCGACATAAAAATACCTTTTCGCGGCAGGCATTTAGCCGCACTGTGCAACCTTCCCGTTCTGTGTCTCAATAGAACACTATCTTGTTTGCGCCATCGCCCTCCCCCTGTGAAACAGGGCTAACGCAGCAAGGTTGCCGGTCTGAAAGCGACCGGGAAAAACCGGGCCCAAAACCACCCGGAGTCGTGACGGAGACACAAGGCTTTAGCTGCGTCGGGAACCGCAGCCGAGGCTTTCGAAAATGGGAACGGTCGGGCTATGATCCAGGCTTCATCGGTTAAGCGGTCTATTGTCTTTTTCCTGGTTCCAAACTTTTCGATGATTGCGTTCGCAACGGCTATCGAGCCATTGCGCATTGCAAATCGGATGCTGGGTTACGACGCCTATCGATGGCGCTTGACATCGGTAGATGGAAAGCCGGTGACAGCATCCAATGGTGTGGAATGTGCAGTCAATGCATCGCTGGAAGACGAGCGACGCTTTCTGCAGCGCGAACAGCGCCCGTCAATGGTGTTTGTCTGTTCCGGCGTCTATGTCGAGGAATTCCGTAACAAGTCGGTCTTCGCATGGCTACGCGAGGAATATAATCGCGGCGTGGCGGTCGGTGGACTTTGTACAGGTGCTCATATACTGGCGGCAGCCGGGCTTCTATCTGGAAAACGCTGCGCAATTCACTGGGAAAATCTTCCGGGCTTTTCAGAGGCATTCCCAAAGGCTGAGGTCTATGCCGATCTCTTTGAGGTCGATGGCAACCTTTACACCTGTGCAGGTGGAACAGCCTCTCTCGATATGATGCTGAAGCTGATCGGGGACGATTTCGACGCCACTCTGGTCAACAAGATCTGTGAGCAGGCCCTGACAGACCGTGTCCGCAGCCCGCAGGATCGCCAGCGTCTACCGCTGCGTGCCCGGCTCGGAATTCAGAACTCAAAGGTGCTGACCATTATCGAGATGATGGAAGCCAATCTTTCAGAGCCGCAGGCACTGATCAATGTGGCCCATACGATTGGCCTGTCGCGCCGTCAGGTGGAGCGCCTTTTCCGCCAGGAGATGGGTCGGTCGCCGGCACGCTATTACCTCGAAATTCGTCTGGATCGAGCGCGACATCTGCTGTTGCAATCATCCATGCCTGTGGTCGAAGTCGCCGTTGCCTGCGGCTTCGTATCGGCGTCGCATTTTTCCAAATGCTATCGAGAGCTATACGGACGATCACCACAACAGGAACGAGCAGACCGCAAAATGCTCATCGCCGCTTGAGCACAACACCGAAGAAAGGTGGAGCTGCACCTTGAACGGAGCAGTCCCATCTCTGTTATCTTCCGAAATAAAATCAAAACCATACAGACTTTTCCGGAATCAGCTCCATAGGTCGAACGGTGTGCAAACCTCGGATCGGGAGGCATGTCGCGAACAGGATAGCCCATGCTCGACCTGTCGGGATTTCCAGAAGCTGCGATGCAGTCGTCTGACGCTGCGAATATGTCGTATAAAGGCAAATGTCGCGACCAGCCAACGACTATGGTTTTGTCAAATACCAACTAGAGCAGTTCCAGTTAATACGGAATCGTTGGAACCGCTCTATCCATTTTTTTCACGCATTATCCGACGCAAAACCGCTTCGCACTTTTGCTGGAAATGCTCCAGGGACGCATAAAATGGCAGAGTTTCCTAAAAAGGCGAAAGTTGTGATTGTCGGGCTTGGCGGTATCGTCGGCGCATCGGTTGCACACCATCTGATCGAGCGTGGCTGGGACGATATCGTCGGCATCGACAAGTCGGGTATTCCGACCGATATCGGTTCGACCGCCCACGCATCGGATTTCTGCTATGCGACGAGCCACGACTTTCTATCCTGCTGGACGACGCTCTACTCTATCGACTTCTATGAAAAGATGGGCCATTACGCCCGCGTCGGCGGCATCGAGGTGGCGCGCGTTGGTGACGACGCCCGCATGGACGAAATCAAGCGCAAGGTTGCGTCAGGCAAGGCATTCGGTACCCGTGCCCGTCTGATGGAACCGGCAGAGATTAAGGAAAAGTTCCCGCTCATCGAGGAAAGCCTGGTTCAAGGCGGCCTTTGGGACCCGGATGCCGGCCTTGTCATCCCGCGTTCGCAAACTGTCGCTGGCAAGCTGATCGATCAGGCAGAAGCCGCAGGCAAGCTGCAGAGCTTTGCCAATACCCCTGCCCAGTCGCTGATCGTCGAAAACGGCCGTATCAAGGGTGTGGTCACACATCGCGGCACCATCGAAGCGGATTATGTCATTATCTGCGCAGGCCTGTGGGGACGTCTCATCGCCGAAATGGTCGGTGAAGACCTGCCGGTCATGCCAATCGACCATCCGCTGACATTCTTTGGTCCCTATAACGAGTTTGAGGGCACCGGAAAGGAAATCGGCTGGCCGCTCATGCGCGATCAGGGTAACTCTGCCTATATGCGCGATACCGGCGACCCGAAGACCGCAGAAGGCGGCCAGATCGAATGGGGCTATTACGAAGAAAAGAACCCGCGCTTGTGCCATCCGCGTGACCTTCTGGAAAAGCATGAAGCACGTCTCTCACCATCGCAGCGCGATCTTGAGATGGACCAGATTCTGGAACCGCTAGAGCGCGCAATCGAGCTGACACCTATTCTGGGCGAGCTCGGCTACAATGAAAGCCACTCCTTCAACGGCTTCCTGCAAGTCACGACCGATGGCGGCCCATCCATGGGCGAAAGCCAGAAGGTGCGCGGTCTGTGGTATGCGGTCGCCATCTGGGTCAAGGACGGCCCCGGCATGGGCAAGCTCATTGCCGACTGGATGACCGACGGCCGCACATCCATCGACCATCACGCCATCGACTATTCGCGTTTCTATCCGCACCAGATGACCGAGCAGTTCATCTGGGATCGCTGTACGGAAACGGCAATGAAGGTCTATAATCCGGCTGTTCACCCCCGCGAGCCTTTTTCCAAGGGGCGCAATATCAGGCGTTCACCATTCTATGAGCGCGAAGTAGAGCTTGGCGGCCATTTCATGGAACTCGGCGGCTGGGAGCGCGCGCATGGCTATGCCGCCAACGAGCACCTGCTGGAAAAATACGGCAATCGCGTTCCGGTGCGCGAAAACGAATGGGACAATCGCCACTTCTGGCGCGTTTCCAATGCCGAACATCTCGAACTGACTGAAAATTGCGGCATCATCAATCTCTCGCATTTCGCGATGGTAGACATCGAAGGTCCGGACCATGTCGAGCTGATGGAATGGCTTTGTGCAGCCAAGATCGGTGGCGATGCCAATATCGGCAAGGGCATCTATACCCACTTCCTCGATGATGAAGGCATGGTGCGCGCCGACTTCACGGCAATCCGCATGGCTGACCGCATCCGCATGATCAACGGTGCCGATGCAGGTCCGCGCGATTTCCATTACATGCGTCGCGTGGTCGAGGATAAGGGCTTTGATGTCACCATCACCGATGTGACGGAGAAATACGTCACCATCGGCATATGGGGTCCGAATGCCCGCGAAAATCTCAAGAAGGTCGTCGAAAATCCGGAAGGGCTTGATCCGGAAAACTTCCCCTTCGCAGCCATCAAACCGATCAGGATCATGGGCAAGGACGTAACCGCCTTCCGCATTTCCTATGTCGGCGAACAAGGCTGGGAATTGCACATGCGCTATGAAGATGGCCTTGCCGTCTGGGATGCGTTGCGATCTACGGGTACGATTGCCGTCGGCGTCGAAACCTATGCCAATACCCGCCGCATGGAAAAGAGCCTGCGCCTTCAGAACGCCGATCTGCTGACGGAGTACAATCTCCTTGAGGCCGATCTCGCACGCCCGAAGGTCAAGGAAGCCGATTTCCGCGGCAAGGCCAGGCATGTCGAATATCGCGCTCGTGAGCATCAGCCCGCCATGCTCTGCACGCTGGTCATGACCGACAATATCGACTCGAAAGGCGTGGCCCGTTATCCCGTCGGCATCATGCCGGTCATGGAGCCCGAAACCGGCGAAACACTGGTCGATGAGCTTGGCCGTCGCTCATTCACCTCATCGGTGGCTTTCGGTCCAACCATCGGGAAAAACATTGCGCTTGCCTATCTGCCATGGAGCCATTGTCAGGAAGGGCGCAAGCTCGCCGTCGAGTATTTCGGCGAAACCTATCCGGTTGAGGTCGCCTCGGTTGGCTACAAGCCGCTTTATGACCCGGAAAACCTGAAACCGCGTAGCTGAAAAACTATACAGCAGCAAAAAGCCGGGCATTTCGCCCGGCTTTTTTAATACAACAGTTCGGCGATCTTATTTCAGCGTGGCCTTGCCACCGCTGAGGGTAATCGTTTCGTCGCCAGTCAACGCTTCACGGTCGCCGTTTGGAAAAGTCACGAAGCAGCCAGAAGCGCAGAATTCGACGGTCTCGCCGGGCGCGACGATCATTTCCCGCTTGGAAGCGCCTTCCGTGACCACAATCGTCTGAGGACCGCTGTCATTGTTGGAAATTTGAGCCGCAAAAGCGCCGTCGACCATGGTTGCAAAACCGATTGCTGCACCAAGAACAAGCTTACCCAGATTGTTGACCTGATTTCTGTTCATACCGTCCCGACCTTTCCATCGCTCCCGCCGCGATATGTCCGATGTCGCATGAGCACTATTGCCCTCTGTCATCGCATTTATAAGCAGACAAAACTGAACTGTAACTGAACGAAATGCCCATCAAGCCCGGTCGTCGGCATCGTCCTTGGCTTCCGGCGTTTCCGTAGCTGCCTTTTTCTTCCTGGCAGCAGAGGAATGCTCTTTTTCCCTCTGTATCACGCTGGAGAGCTTTTCGATTTCCGGAACGCTGAGTACCAAATCGGTCGTAGACGACGACAAGTGCAACCCTTCCTCATGGAAGCGTTCGACAATCTGGAACCTCAGCTCATTCTTGATACCGCCGGTCGATGTGATGTCTGCCACATAGGCGTAGATATCAAAAACCATCAGTGAATCGTTCATGCTCTGAAATGCGACGAACGGCTCCGGGTTCTTCAATATTGACGGGTGCCCGCGAACGATCTCAAGGAGCAGTCCGTGTACTCTGCGCGGTTCTTCCGTATACGAAGCCTGCACATTGATATCGATGCGTCCCAGCTTGTTGCGATGAGTCCAGTTGCCGACATTACCGTTGATGAGCGTCGAATTCGGCACGATGATCGACTGCTTCTGGAAGGTTTCCACTTCTGTCGCGCGCACGCTGATCTTCTTGACGATACCGCTGACCGTACCGGCTTCCACCCAGTCGCCAACTTTGAATGGGCGTTCCGCGAGAAGAATAAGGCCGGAAACAAAATTCTGGACGATATTCTGGAGACCAAAACCGATACCGAGAGACAGGCCACCAGCGATCAGTGCCAGATTGGACATGTTGAACCCGGCTGCAGATACGCCCATCAGCGCCGCGAGACAAAGCCCTACATAGCCTATGACCGTACGGATCGAATTGCGAACGCCAGAATCGACGCGGCCCCGCGCCATGACACTGTTGTCGAGCCAGTTCTGGAACCACCGCGTCAGCAGATAGCCGATAACGAACAGCAATACGCCAGTCAGCAGACCCATGAGAGAGATCGAAATATTGCCGATCTGAAAGCCGGTCATCAACTGATAGAAAGTGCTTTTCAGTTCAGCCCACTGAAAGCCGAGCTGCATGAGAACCAGCGGAATGCCAATCAGCGCCACGACGAGATTGATCAAAATGCCTGCCACAAGCCCAAGCTGATCAAGGGTTGCGTCGTCGAAATGAAAACGCACCCGCATTGCCTTGCCGATCTGACTGGATGCGAATGCTTGTTCCTCGGAGATCGCTCGCCCCGTCAAGAAACCCATGTACATGGTAACGAGAAATGCGCCTGTGACCACGATCTGCTGCGATATGAAACGTGCCATGCCGATATAGCCGAAAACCGCAGTCAGAATGGGCAAAAGCCCCAATATGATGAGAAATGTTCTGAATGCGCGTGGCCATGAACGAACAACACCATCCTTCTCACGCTCAACAGGCTTCAAAAATGCAATCGCCAGAATGAGAACACCGACCATTACGGTGGCCAACAAGCTTTTCGCCATAGTCAGCGACAAGGGCGACGACAAAATCTGATTGACCTTCCCGAAGAAGGAATCGAGACCGCTGGTCAGTGCGGTTCCGGTTATCAGCCAGTTCAACACACGTCCCGGACGCGGTGCAACCGGAACCAGCCGCCACTGCGGCATATCCGAACTGATACACGCAGACGCCAGTCTGTGAATGAAGAAAACAAGCCCCAGCACAAGAAACAATGATTGGAACAAAGCCGCTATATCTGTTCTCAACACATTGAAATAATTCATAAAGAAGTAGGTTGTCGCCAGAAAAACACCAACCGCTGCCGACGGTATCACCGTAGACCAGAACGCGACCGAAAGACGGCTTAGATAGGATGGCGACTCGACCGATGGATCACGCTGGTAGAGCGTGCCGAGAACCCGCCGCGCACCTATTTGGATAACCAATGCAGCAACGAACGCAAAAAAGGCGGCAGCAAGAAATGAATTGAGCTTGAACGTGCTTACAAAACGCCACCAGGACTGGACAATACGCCAGAGCGAAACCATTTGGGAACTCGCCGCCACCGCAACTTCCGTGCCAAGCGTCGTGTCGATGTTCACGCGCTGGGATAGCGTCCTTGTAAAGAGGTCCCGGCGCATGTCGCCGATTTTTGCGGACATCTGATTGACGGAAAGCGACGTGTCTTCGGTCTCGCCGACGACAGCATTTATTTCTGCCTTTTCAGCGGTCAGACGGGCGCGTTCTTCACTGACGATTGCCGGTTCCGTCGGCTGATCGCCGGAGGGTGCCGGCCCCAATTGCTCCAGCCGTGTGTTGATTTCACTGAGGCGGGGACGAAATGCTACACCTGTGTCCAGAAGCTTCTTTGATAGAGAGTCGAGCTGAAGCTTGAGATTGGCCAGCGTTTCATCGTTCGAAGCAGCCTTCGGGAGTTGATCGCTGATCCGCTTCGTCTGCTGCTTCAGATCATTGATGACCGGTTTTTGCTGTTGCACGACACCGGAAACGGGCGCAGACGCCTTTTGCTGATCAGCGGCGGCCGGCGCCTGCTGCGATGAATCGCTCTGCGGTGCTGCAGCCGGTGCGGATTGTGTCGTTGATGGTTTGTTGTCCTGGGCGAAGACAGGCGTAATGCTGCCCAGCGACAGGACGCTTATCAGAAGAGAAAATGCAAGAACACGAAACGTCGATGAATATGCCAATTCAATTCTGCCGTTAAACAAGACATGGTTTCAACATAAAGCGCCCTAAAACGGATGCAAGGCGTGGCTCCTTACAAGATTTCATAACGCGCGGGAAGCGGACCCATAACGTATAAGACAGGCCTTGATGCCAGTATTTCCTTGTTCGTGCGAACACAAATGATTAATGAGGATTCGCAATGAGTGTGAAAAGCTGGCTCAACTCCACGGATAGACTCTAAAGAAAGTCTCAGCGATTTGATGAAGGGCATGAAAAACACGGAACAGCACAAACAGCGTGGTTTCATGCTGTTCGTCACGTGCGTTCTGTCGTTTACGGCCTTTCTGTTTGCCGTGGACTTTTCAACGCTTGGCGAAGACGTCGCTCGCGGTCAGTCCGGCGGCGTCGTGGCAAGACAGATTGAAGGCAGTCCGGCGACGCCTGTTCGCCAGCAGTCCTCCCCCTCGCCGCAGCCTATGCGGGCGATTCTGATCGAAGCCATGGCTGCCAAAATCAAGGCGGCTTATCTCGACGGCACCGGAGCAGCGCTGCCTGTTGCAGCGGTCGCCATTGTTTTTCCAAAGGCAAATTCGCCTGAATCGGCCCAGAATTTCCAGCGCCTCACAGTTTTGCAGAGACATTTTGGCTCTGCCCGTGCGCCTCCAAAAAGCGCATAATACGCCATTCTTGAAGATTGGCCCTTACCAATCCTGAACACCATTACAAACAATGTCCACACAGCTACTGATCGAGTGGCAATTGGGGCATATCAACCGGAACCTTAATCCATGCGTACTTCGAAATGGGTGGTTGTGCTGTATAGCCTGATCGTTGTGATCGGCGTCATCATCGCCTTGCCCAACTTCTTCACTCAAAAGCACCTTGACGCGATGCCGTCCTGGTTCCCGAAGCGTCAGGTCACGCTCGGCCTCGACTTGCGCGGCGGTTCATATCTCGTGCTTGAAGTCGATGCAGCGAGCCTGAAAAAAGACCGTTTGCGCTCCCTGCTTGACGATGCCCGCAGCAAGCTGCGCGCCGAACGTATCCAACCGCAGTCGATCCGTGCTGTCGGCGATGCTGTCGTCGTAACCATCCCTGATGCGGACCAGCGTTCCAAGGCTGAAACTGCACTGCGTACCTTGATCTCGCAGGTCAATACCAGCGGTTTCGGCACGGCGATCAACGACATAGACGTTGCCTCGAACGACAATCAGGTACGCCTGACCCTTACCGAAGCAGGTTTCAACTATCGTCTTGATGCCGCTCTTCAGCAGAGCCTTGAAATTATCCGTCAGCGCGTCGACCAGGTCGGTGTCGCAGAGCCTTCCATCCAGCGTGTTGGCTCGGATCGTATCGTCGTTCAGCTCCCCGGTCTTCAGGACCCGGCTCAGCTTCGCCAGCTTCTTGGAAGCACGGCGAAAATGAGCTTCCATATGGTCGCCGATGCCAATCCGAACGATACTCCGCCTCCGGGCGTAAGCATTATGCCGGATTCCAAAGATCCGAATATCAAGTACCCGATCGAGGATCAGATCGCTCTTTCCGGCGAGCGTCTCACCGATGCGCGCGCTGGCTTTGACCAGCGCACCAATGAGCCGATCGTGTCCTTCCGTTTCGATAGCCTCGGTGCGCGCCAGTTCGCGGACATTACGACGAAAAACGTCAACCGCCCGTTTGCAATCGTGCTCGACGGCAAGGTACTGAGCGCACCGGTTATCCGTGAACCGATCACTGGCGGCTCGGGTCAGATTTCCGGTAGCTTTACCGTTCAGGATACGGTCGTTCTTTCGGCATTGCTGCGGGCTGGCGCCCTGCCTGCTCCGCTGACCGTTATCGAAGAACGCACCGTTGGTCCGGATCTTGGCGGCGATGCTATCAAGATGGGCCTGATCACCGGTATCGTCGGTTTCGTGCTTGTCGCAGTGTTCATCCAGCTCCTTTATGGCGTCTGGGGTACGATTGCCAATGTGGCGCTGCTGCTCCACACCCTGCTCACCTTCTCCGCCCTGAGCCTTATTGGCGCAACGCTGACATTGCCCGGTATCGCCGGTATCATTCTCGGTATCGGTATCGCGGTTGACGCCAATATTCTCATCAACGAACGTATTCGCGAAGAAACACGGCGAGGCCTCGGGGCCATGGCCGCGCTGGATAAGGGCTTCCACAGCGCCTTCTCCACCATTGTGGATGCGAACGTTACGTCCCTGATCTCGACCTTGCTGCTGTTCACCTTCGGCACTGGTCCGGTTCGCGGCTTTGCGATCACCATGATGCTCGGCATCGCAATCTCCATGTTCACGGATGTGACGCTGGTTCGTATGGCGATGGCCTGGTACGTCCGCAAGCGTAAGCTGAAGGTACTCGTCATCGAGCCGTTCCTGAAGTTCGTCCCAGAAAAGACGAATATCAGCTTCATGAACGCTCGCTTCGTCGGTATTGGCGTCTCGATCGTGCTGTCTATTCTGTCGATTGGTCTGTTCTTCAAGCCGGGGCTGAATTATGGCATCGACTTCAAGGGCGGCATTCAGGCCGAAATCGTCACGTCGCAACCAGCCGATCTGGCGCAATTGCGCGAAAAGCTTGGTTCGCTGGGGCTTGGTGAAGTAGCACTTCAGTCTGCCGGTAGCCCGAACGATGTTCTGATCCGCGTTCAGCGTCAGGACGGTGGCGAAGAAGCGCAGACGGTTGCTGTCAACAAGATGCGTGAGGCAGTGACCGAACTCGACCCCGGCGTGAAGATCGAGCGTACGGAAGTCGTCGGCCCGAAAGTTTCCGGTGAACTGGCGCGTTCCGGCTTCATCGCCGTCATTCTGTCGGCGCTGGGCATGCTCATCTATCTCTGGTGGCGTTTCGAATGGTTCTTTGCGATGGGCGCGATCATCACGCTCGTCCTCGACACCACGAAAATGGTCGGCTTCTTTGCGCTGTTCCAGCTCGACTTCAACCTGACCGCCATCGCAGCGCTTCTGACCGCTATCGGTTACTCGGTAAACGATAAGGTCGTGGTTTATGACCGCATGCGTGAAAACATGCGTCTTTATAAATCGAAGCCGCTGCGCGAGATCATCGATATGAGTATCAATCAGGTTCTCGTCCGCTGTATTTATACATCGGTGACGACATTCCTGTGTATGCTCCCGATGGCTATCTGGGGCGGTAGCGCGGTTCATAATTTTGCCGTGCCCATGCTGTTCGGTATCTTTATTGCAACATCGTCGTCGATCTTCATCGCCGCTCCGATTCTGCTTCTGCTGGGCAACTGGTGGCAACACCGCAAGGAAGCACATCAGGCTATCGAAGACAGCGCCGCAGCGCAGAAATAACCCGTTTGCCGGGCAAGGTTCAGGCCTTGCCCGGCTCCCACTTACAAAACTGAGAAGCCAGAGGGGGAAGGCACCTGATGCCCCATGACACGCCTTTGATTGCGACAATCGTCATCGGGTTATGCCTGGCCTTCATTTTCGGTGCGATAGCCACCCGTCTGAAAATTTCCCCTCTCGTCGGCTACCTTCTAGCCGGTGTTATTGCCGGTCCCCATACACCCGGTTTCGTTGCAGATCAGGACCTCATTCTCCAGCTTGCCGAGATTGGCGTCATCCTGCTGATGTTCGGTGTCGGTCTGCATTTTTCCCTCAAGGATCTTCTTTCCGTCAAAGCCATAGCGGTACCCGGTGCACTCGCACAGATTGCAGCCGCCGCCGCACTTGGCACCGGCCTTGGCGTCGCTCTTGGCTGGGATGTGCAGGCAGGTCTGGTTTTCGGCCTGGCTCTTTCAACGGCCAGTACCGTAGTCCTTCTGCGCGCAATGCAGGAACGCCGTCTGATTGATACCGAACGCGGACGCATTGCTGTCGGCTGGCTGATCGTCGAAGACCTCGCAATGGTCATGGCGCTGGTACTGCTTCCGGCAGTCGCCAGCGTAACCGGCCGCGCGGAGGGCTCGGCAGCGAGCGATCCTATTGTTTCATGGCTGGGCCTTGGCATTGGTGGCATCATCCTCCTCACCATTGCCAAGGTTGTTTTATTCGTCGCGCTGATGCTCATCGTGGGGCGCAAGGTCATCCCCTGGCTTCTGAATGTCGTGGCTCAGACCGGTTCCCGCGAATTGTTTCGTCTTGGTGTACTCGCCATTGCGCTGGGTGTCGCTTTCGGTGCAGCGCATCTGTTCGGCGTCTCTTTCGCGCTCGGCGCATTTTTTGCCGGTATGGTGATGAGTGAATCCGAACTCAGCCATCGGGCTGCGGAAGAGTCCCTCCCCTTGCGCGATGCCTTCGCGGTGTTGTTCTTCATCTCGGTCGGCATGTTGTTCGACCCGATGAGCCTTCTCCGCGATCCGCTCCCGCTGCTCGGAACACTTGCCATCATTCTGATCGGCAAATCGGTCGCAGCATTCTTCATCGTGCGCGCTTTCCGTCGTCCCGTCAGCACTGCACTCACCATCTCGGCAAGTCTTGCACAAATCGGCGAGTTTTCCTTCATTCTTGCTGGGTTAGGCGTCAGTCTTAATCTACTCCCGCCAGCGGGCCGTGACCTCATTCTCGCAGGTGCAATCCTCTCGATCTTCCTTAATCCAGTAATGTTCATCGTCGCAGAACGGATGCGTCCGTGGATCGAAAATCGAAGCAAAAGCGAAACATCAACAGGTGAAAACACCGGCGCCGAACTCAGCGTTTGCGAACCCGAACCGTTGCCGGAGACTTCACTGACCGGACACACCATTCTCGTTGGCTATGGCCAGATTGGTGCCAGGATTGCAGAAGGATTGCAGGCGGAGACTACGCCTTTTCTTGTTATCGAAGATTCACCGAAAATCAGTGCGTCGCTGAAGGATAAAGGCATCGAAGCCATTGCGGGCAACGCCTCAGATTCAGAAATACTGAAAGCAGCCAATCCGGCAACGGCTCGAAATCTAATCATCGCAATACCCAATGCTTTCGAAGCCGGCCGGGTGACCGCATTGGCCAAAGCGGCCAACGCGAAAATCAGCATTATCGTACGCGCCTGTTCGAAAGCCGAAGCGCAATATTTGCGCGACCTTGGCGCAGACTTTGTCATTCTGGGAGAAGAGGAAATCGCAGCCGCCATGGCAAAGGCGATCGGGACTGAGATCACAAAGAAAAACACGGAAACCGAATCTCAGACCAACATAACAGGGATAATATCGGAAGACAGATCGGCCGATATCGTGGGCAAAAAAGGGGATGACATGAAGCATGAAGGCATGGTGACCGGCTGATGAAAGCAAAGGATTACATCTGGCCGGTCGTGGGTATTTGCGCAGTCGGTATTTCGGCTTGGCTCCTCTATCGCGAACTTCGCAGCATTTCACTCGATGATGTTCTGGACAGTCTTTATGCTATTCGCGCCCATCATTGGGCACTGGCGGCAGCGTCGGCGCTTCTGGCCTACAGCTCGCTTGCGGGCTATGATCGTATTGCGCTTTTGCACCTCAAGCGTAAAATTTCCTGGCTCTTTATCGCGCTTTGTTCCTTCACCACCTACGCTTTGTCACACAATATCGGCGCCTCGGTCGTCTCAGGCGCGGTCGTGCGCTACAGGGCCTATTCCTCTCAAGGCATGCCCGGCAGTGAAATCGCCGTCCTCATCGCCTTCTGTTCTTTCACATTCATTCTCGGCGTCATCATAACCTCCAGCGTTGTTCTCTTGCTGGAACCGCATATTCTCATGCGCTTCAACGAGGAACTGACGCCGACCGTCTCCATTGTCATCGCACTTTTGATGCTGGCATTCGTGCTGCTTTATGTTTTTGGTAGCTGGCTCCGCCTGCGCCCGCTTCAGATCGGCAGTTTCCGCCTGGAATATCCGCGCATGTCGGTTGTTGTGCAGCAGCTCATCGTTGCACCGCTGGAACTGATCGGCGCCGCTGGCATCATCTACTTCGCCCTGCCCGAGACTGGCAATCCCGGCTTTCTTATTATTCTCGGCATCTTTCTTGTCTCGTTCTCGGCGGCCCTGATCTCACATGCTCCAGGCGGCCTCGGTGTTCTGGAACTCGTTTTCCTCACCGGCTTGCCGGATATGAATCAGGCTGACGTGCTGGCAGCGCTGATCGTCTTCCGCCTCCTCTACCTTCTCATTCCATTCGCGATGTCGCTTGTGGTGGTGCTGGTCTTCGAGAAGTCGCAGTTTCTCCTGCGATGGAACGAAAAACAGCGGAAATAGAGCCAAGTTGAGTGCGGAGCATAGCTTTCACAAAAACTGTCATAAATTGAATTTATTTTCCTTAAAATGGCGGCTCAAGCCGCCTATCTTGGAACCAGTTTCGCAAAAAATGCAAACTGCGAAATTGAACGCCCTCCCAAGGCTTTATTCAAGAGGAACAACGCATGCCTGCGACATTGATCATCCCTGGTTACAAGGGATCGGAAGCAGGCCACTGGCAGCGCCAATGGTTGCATGACGATCCGTCAGCATTGCTCGTCGAACAGGACGACTGGCACTATCCGGTACTATCCGACTGGATGTACGCGCTCGAAGCCAAACTCGCCGAAAATCCAGGCGCCGTTCTGGTCGCCCATAGCCTCGGCTGCGCGCTCGTCGCACATCTGGCAAGCCGCCCATCGGCAGCTCACGTGGCGGGCGCTCTTCTCGTTGCACCCGCCGACGCCGAAACCATGACTCGCAAGGACAGCCGTTTCCAGAGTTTCGCCCCGCTCCCGCGCCATGAGCTGGGTTTCCCTTCCATCGTTGTGGCGAGCCGCAACGATGAATATATGAGCTTTGCCAAGGCTGAGGCGCTTTCACATGTGTGGGGATCGGGTTTCGTCGATCTCGGTCATGCCGGCCACATCAACGTAGCAAGCGGCTTCAGTCGTTGGCCGGAGGGAGTTATTCTCGCATCTTCTCTTCACCGCGAACCGGTAAACAACACGCTTTCCCAAGCAGCGTGACCGTGAGAGCGGTTCCAGTCAAATGGAACCGCTCCTGCTCTTTTGTAGTTAAGCGCCTTGCCTATGTTCAAGCAGAACCTTCAAGACAAGCGTCAGAAGAGCGATCAACGCAAGTGTCGAAGCCGCAGCGAAAGCACCTGCGACATTATAGTCATTGAACAGCAGTTCCACCTGAAGCGGCAGCGTGTTGGTCTTGCCGCGGATTGCGCCCGAGACGACCGAAGTTGCTCCGAACTCTCCCATGACACGCGCATTGCAAAGCACGGCGCCGTAGAGCAACGCCCATTTGATATTGGGCAGAGTGACATAGAAGAAGGTCTGCCAGCCATTGGCACCGAGTGTGAGCGCCGCTTCTTCTTCATCGCTCCCCTGCACTTCCATGAGCGGGATCAGTTCACGCGCCACGAAGGGCGATGTTACGAACAGGCTGACAAGAAAAATCGCCGGGACAGTAAACATGATCTTGATGTCGTAGGATTCAAGCAGCGGTCCCAGCAGACCTTGCGATCCATAGAGGAAAAGATAGGTCACACCGGCCACGATGGGCGATACGGAGAATGGTATCTCTACGAAAGTAATCAGCAACCGCCGCCCTGGAAAGCGGAACTTGGTTACAAGCCACGCAACACAGACACCGAAGGCCATATTGATCGGTACCACGACGATAGCCGTGAGAATACTCAGCCAGACCGCATGCAATGTGTCGGGTTTCAATATTTCGCTGAAGAAGACATCGAGACCCTTGCTGAATGCATAGGAGAAGATGATTGCAAGCGGTGCTCCGATGCAGATCACCGACAAGCCCGCCGCCAGCCAGATCAACAGATTGCGCGCTGGTCCGGAGTTTCGCGCCTGTAAACTTGCGCTAGCGTTCTGCATAACGAAGCTGCCTCGCTTGAATGAGGTTTGTCACGAGAAGCATGACGAAAGCTGTAACCAGCATTACAAATGCAAGTGCTGCTGCGGCGGGGTAGTCATATTCATCAAGCCGGATGAAAACGAGCAGCGATGTCACTTCGGTCTCGAAGGGAAGATTGCCCGAGATAAAGACAATCGAACCAAACTCACCGAGACTGCGCGCAAAGGAAAGCGACGAGCCTGCAAGAAAAGCCGGAAAAATGGTCGGCCAGATAATATGGGAGAATATCTGCCAGGAACTGGCTCCGAGGCTGCGAGCGGCCTCTTCCACATCGGCACTCATATCCTCCAACACCGGTTGAACCGTACGAATGACGAATGGGATGCTGGTAAAGAACATCGCAATCATGATGCCAAGCGGTGCGTAGGCAACCTTTATTCCAATTGGTTCGAGGAACCTTCCGAACCATCCATTCTGGGCAAACAAGGTTACGAGTGCCAGACCCGCTATAGCGGTAGGCAAAGCGAAAGGAAGATCGACGGCGGCATCGATCAACCGTTTGCCTGGAAATTCATACCGCGTCAGCACCCAGGCCAGCAGAAGACCGAATAAGCCATTGAACACGGTTGCCACCGCAGCGGTACTCAAGGTGATCTTGTAGGTTGCCAGCGCCCGGTCTGAAGTCACAATGCTCCAGAAGTCGCTCCAGCCCAGACTTGCGGTCTTCAGGATCATGGCCAGCAGTGGCAGGGCCACGATCACCGCCAGATAAAGCAAAGTGCAGCCAAGGGTCAGTCCGAACCCCGGCAGCACAGAATTACGTTTCATGCTTAGAAGCGCCACTGAATTTTTCCGAAAAGCAGGCGATCCCGTCAGGGATCGCCAATTGGCTTTGTTTATTTACCGGTGAAGAGCTGATCGAGCACTCCGCCCTCGGCGAAATGTTCCTTCTGTACCTTCTCCCAGCCGCCAAAAGCATCTTCAACCGTTACGAGACGCACATCAGGATAGATATCCTTGTGCTTTGCAATGACGTCCTTGTCATGCACGCGATTGAAGTTCTGGGCCAGAATCTCCTGGCCTTCCGGGGAATAGAGATAATTCAGATAAGCTTCGGCAATCTTGCGCGATCCACGCTTGTCTACGACCTTATCGACGACCGTAACTGGAAACTCCGCCAGAAGACTGACTTCGGGGACGACGACATCATACTTGTCGGGGCCAAGAACCTTCTCGGTTCCGCGTGTTTCAGCTTCGAAGGTCACCAATACGTCGCCAATCCCACGTTCGGCAAAAGTCGTCGTTGCGCCACGACCACCTGTATCGAACACAGGGACATTCTTGAAAATCTTCCCGATGAATTCGTGTACCTTTGCCTGATCATCCTTGAACGCCTCATTCGCGTAGGCCGTAGCAGCGAGATAGGTATAACGCGCATTGCCCGAAGTCTTCGGGTTCGGGAAGATCACCTTCACGTCGTCACGCGCCAGATCGTCCCAATTCTTGATGTTCTTCGGATTGCCCTCGCGGACAAGGAATGCAGGGAGCGAATAATAAGGAGACGAATTGTTTGGCAGCCGCTGCTGCCAGTCCGCAGGAATCAGATTGCCCTTGTCGTGCAGGACCTGCACGTCGGTCACCTGATTGAACGTAACGACGTCCGCCTCAAGCCCTTCCAGAATCGAACGCGCCTGTTTCGAGGAACCTGCGTGGGATTGATTGACGGTCAAATCTTCGCCGGTCTTCGTCTTCCAATCGGCGATGAAAGCTTTGTTGACCTGCTCGTAAAGTTCCCGCGCAATATCATAGGAAACATTCAAAATTTCCGTCGGCTCCTGCGCGTGAACCGGTGCAGAGCCTAAACCAAGGGCTAGCGCCGCATATAGAATAATTTTTCTCATTAGACCCATCCCCACCGCGCTGTTTGCGAAAAGCGCTCTAATCTGGATTGTTTTCGGAAAACAAATCTAACGAGAGAAGAAACAAAATCAATCTAAATCATTGATTTAAATATATAAACTACTTATCTGGCCGATCATGGAACCTGCACCCAAACCATTTACCGACATGAGAAAATAATTCTCATCTGGAGCAAAACCTTAAAAAGAATACAAAAAGGCAGGAGACTTCCACCCCCTGCCTTCGATAATTTTTCGCCTGTCTGGCTTACCAGAAACCGCGATGCTGCCAGCACCAGAGAAAATTATGCTCGCCACGCTCCAACCGGCTGCGGCGGCGGGCTGCAATCTCTTCTGCATTCAACTTCATCTCGCGCCAAGGCTGCTCCAGAAAGACAGGAACACGCAAAAACGTATTCTTCATTCTCGTAGCGAGCAGTTGAACAGTTCGCTTCATGCCAGGCCTCCTCATTGCGTCACGCTCAAATTTGTCGCGCTTTCGCCGCAACAATGAACGATAGGTTAATTTTGAAGGCTTCCGGGTTTTTGTCAATAACCTACTTATTTTATCGGAGTTAACGATGTGAAATAATTTGCGAGCCAGCCGTAGCGGCCCGCAAATTTATTCCTGTTATTCCTCGTAATCGCTTGAAGGCGTGATACGGACCTTGCCGATGTGACGTCCGTTCATCGACTCGATCCTGAACTCCAGGCCGTCGGCCACAAAGTTTTCGCCTCCCAGCGGCAGATGTCCCAGATGCCAGAGAACATAGCCGGCAAGAGTGGTATAACGATCACCGTCATCCACAAGGTCGCGTTCCAGAAGACCGCTCAACCGGCGGATATCGGTAAACCCGTCCACAAGATAACCGCCCTGCCCGTCCGCCTGCGCGACAGCCGCCTCTTCATCTTCGTCGGGGAATTCGCCAGCAATAGCTTCGAGAACGTCAGTCGGCGTCACGACACCTTCGAAAGAGCCGTGCTCGTCAACAACCACTGCAATCTGTACAGGAGAGTTGCGTAGCTGCTCCATGACGCGCAACACATTGGCATTTTCATGCACGACAAGCGGCTGTTTTACCGTTTTATCCCAGTCGATAGGCTTCCTATCGCCGATATCAAGCAGTAGATCTCTGACCAGTGCCACGCCAACAAACTCATCCACCTGACGGCGTGCAACAATGACGCGCGAATGCGACAGTTTGCGAATGGCCGCATCAAGCTCCGCCTCGTCTTCATCGAGGTCGAGCCATTCGATCTCGTTGCGAGGTGACATGATCGAACGAACCGGCCGATCAGCCAGATCGAGAACGCCACGGATCATCTCTTTTTCTTCCGGGAGAAAAATATCGCTAGCCGCTGTCTGCTGGGCAATCACGTCGACCGTATCGGAGAGCGGATTTTCTCCGCGACTGCCACCGAGCAGACGAAGGACCGCGCCGGCCGTGCGCTCCCGCAGATCGTTGGTGGTTACAAGCTTCTCGCGGTTGCGTCGCGACATCTGGTTGGCCGCTTCGATCAACACCGAGAAGCCGATAGCCGCATAGAGATAGCCCTTTGGAATATGGAAGCCGAAACCTTCGACCACCAGGCTGAAGCCGATCATCATCAGGAAGCCGAGACAGAGGATGACGACGGTGGGGTGCTTGTTGACAAAATCCATCAGCGGCTTGGAAGCAAGCATCATCACGCCAATGGCAATAACGACAGCGATCATCATGACCGGCAGATGCTGAACCATGCCTACAGCAGTGATCACGCTATCCAGCGAGAACACAGCGTCAAGAACGACAATCTGGACGATCACCTGCCAGAACACGGCATGCACGACCTTGGAATTTTTAGGCCCGTGATCACCTTCTAGCCGCTCGTGGAGCTCCATGGTGCCCTTGGCCAGCAGAAACAGACCACCGATCAGCATGATGATGTCTCGGCCTGAGAACGACATACCCATGAGCGAGACCAATGGTTCGCGCAGAGTAACAATCCACGAAATCGAAGCGAGCAGCACCAAACGCATCAAAAGAGCCAGAGTAAGACCGATCAGGCGCGCGCGATTGCGTTGGTGGGGGGGCAGCTTATCAGCCAGAATGGCAATGAAGACGAGATTGTCGATACCGAGAACGATCTCGAGCACCACCAATGTCACCAAACCTATCCAGGCATTGGGGTCGGCAATCCAGTCCATGGACCAGTCCATGATATGTCGGCTCCTTTAAAGATCAGCAGAAACGGAAATTAGAAAATACAGCGCAAGCAATTTGTGGCCCGGCCGCTATTATGCGGGCCAGCCTGATGCAGACGAAGATTGTCGGGAATGGTTCAATACGCGCGAAGTCCGAACACCCCTCCGGGGTACTCGGACTTCGAGAAGACGAATCGTCAGAACTGTCGTCGGGCATTAAGCGCGATGAACCTTATATGGGCGCTTGGGAGGCATGAAGCCTCGGCGACACCGGTTGCCATATGGAACATATGGTTCTGCTATTAAGCAGACCGAAGCCTGCGGCACAAGAGGCCAATCATTCAGCCGGTGAGACGTGAACGCGGCGCTTGCGCTCCCGGCGCGGACGGGCTTTGAAAAAACGCACACCGATGACCGTCGCAATAATGGTGACAATAGTGATTCCGATCACAAACCAGAACATATGATCACCGTCCATCCTGGCGAAAATGCCGGCACCGCGCCCTGCCAGCCAGCCCGGAAGGAACATCAGCGGGGCCCATACCAGCGCAGAGAGAACATTGGCTGTCTGAAAGCGCGTCTGATCCATGGACATCATACCGGCCACCATCGGCACCGTGCAGCGCACAGGACCGAAGAAACGCCCAAGAAACACAGCCGAGAAACCATAGCGACGGAAGAGAAGGCGCGCACGCGCCACGCCGCTACGATGCTTGTTGAGCGGCCACTTGTGAATGATATTGCGGCCAAGCCACCAGCCTAGAAAATAGGAAATGATGTCGCCAATCACAGCGCCAATAATTGCGCCGATGATGACGGGAATGGGTTCAATGATTCCGGCACCCACGAGGCCGCCGATGGCGATCATTATCGGCGTGGCTGGAATGAACATTCCTATAATGGCGAGAGATTCACCGAAGGCGATAATCCCCACGATAGGCCCAGCCCATGCCCGATGATCGGAAATAAACTGTCCGAGATCGCCTATTATACTTTCCATTCCGTCCTCAAATGTCGCGAACCGGATTTTGAAACGATATGAGCCGTTCCTGTTTTCTTCGGCAAGGGCAACCCGGTGCATAAAGCGCCTTGCTCTGATAAGTTTTTGGGGCGGTGTCGGTATCCATGGTTTCAGGACAACTACCAACCGATCAAGTCTTTTATATGCCGTAGCATCTCAGACAAGCATCAAAAATTGATGACATGGCTGCGACATTTGCAGCGTAGTCCTACTCCCTGAACAAAACCTCCCCGCCGGACATATAAGACCAGCATTGCCGAATATGGAGTCCTCTGGTTCCGCTTACAACGCTGGAAACGTGAAAAAATGAATCAAATCAAGAATCTCTCATTCTTGATTCTCCAAAACGCCCTGAACGCCCACAACCAGAATAGGCAATCTAGAAAAAGACACGGGTTACGCGTAAAGATGGAAATCAAAAACCCCCGCATTTCTGGGCTTTCTGCGCAAGATGTCATTTTTTTCCGAAAATTTGCGACTGGAGGCTGGACAGGTTGAAAAGAGGCCGTTATAGAACCGCTCACTTCACCGGGGCCGCTGCCTCGGCAAAGCGAGTGGGTGATTAGCTCAGTTGGTAGAGCAGCTGACTCTTAATCAGCGGGTCGTAGGTTCGATCCCTACATCACCCACCATTTTCTCTTCTGAAAACAAACGCTTCCGCTGATAATAGATCCTGATGGGTCGGACGTACCTTGTCCTAATCCGATCAGATACACGCCGTATCGGCTGCGGGCCTGCTTTCGTTTTCAAGCTCACATCGGCTTTGGCTTTCTAGCTCCCCCCAATACATTACCGATAATTAATTGGCATATTCATATGCGGTTCATCTAAAAAGACAGACATTACTCGCACGCCATTTAGTGGCGCCCCTGTAAAAGAGTAACGGAGTCAAATAACCATGAAATCGAAGACCGCATTTATCGCTGTAATTGCAACATCTTTGCTTGCTGTTCCCGCACTCGCACAAGACAATAGCGATGCAAATACTGATAAACCGGCAGCAGAGACGACCGTTGCCCCACACAAAGATATGAAGGGCCAGCGAGGCCCTGTCGATCTTGAGAAATTCTCGCGTATGGATGACCTCAAGGCCGCCGACACCAATGGCGATGGCGTTCTTTCTCGAGACGAAATCGAAGCATTGGCGCTCAAGCGCGTCGTGAGCCGTGCAGCCGATCGCATGGAACGTCGCCTTGATGTTAATGGCGATGGCAAGGTCACGCTGGCGGAAGTCGAAAACCAACGCAAGAAGGAATTCGCTGCACTGGATCGGAATGAGGATGGCAAGGTCGACCGCAGCGAAATGCGCGCCGCAAAGATGTACCATCACGCAAAAGGCTCACACCATAAGGGTCCGCATCGGATGGGCAGCCACAAAGGCGGCGAGCACAAAGGCCTGATGAAGGGTCAGGCAGAGAAGCCACAGGAATAAATCTGAAATAAGAACCCGGGCTCAATGCCCGGGTTTTTATGCGTCAATATCAACGGCACCACTCAGGAGCGGATAACGCCTTTCTTGAAGATGATATTGCCGTAAAGCCGCTTCTCACCGGTACGAATGATAGCGAAGGCGTCACGAGCGCGGTGATAAAAAGCAAATCTCTCAACCGGATCGACGGAAATCTTCCGGCCTTCCGCCTTCTCTATCACCCTTTCAAATTCCTTGAAAATCGCTGGCGTTTCATTGGGCGCCTGCATGACAGCGGCTGGCTTGTCGACAAAATCGTCCAAAGGCAGCAGCGACAGCACAGCTTCAGCCATATCGGTCGCGCTGATTCCCGGAAAATCCAGCACATGCACACCGGAGGACTGCGCCGGGTAATTGGCGTCGACAATCACGAGATCGTCCCCGTGTCCCATATTTGCAAGGACCTCGAGCAGCGAACCGGTCAGCAATGGATTGATATTCTTCAACATAAGAAGTCAGTTCCCATAAAAATTCCGTCGCCTCACACTAGAGCATTTTCGGCAAAAGTGCGAAGCGGTTTTGCGTGGGATAATGCGCAAAAACAAAAAGATAGAGCGGTTCCATGATTCAGTTTCAACCGGAACCGCTCTGAGCAACTCGCTTTCATTATCGCAAGGTTGAAGCGCAACTTCGCGATCAGGAGGACAAACGACCTTATTTGGTTGTCGGGTCCAGCTTGTCGCGCAACCAATCACCCACAAAGCTGATCGACAGCGTTGTGAACATGATTACGAATGACGGCGCGAGCATGATCCACGGTGCGCGGGTAAGATATTCACGACCATAACCGACCATGTTGCCAAGGCTGGTCATTGGTGGCTGCACACCCAATCCCAGAAACGAAAGACTGCTTTCGAGGAGAATAATTTCCGGGAATGTCAGCGTCATGGAAACAATCAGCGTCGAAGCAATATTCGGCAAGATATGCTTGAGATAAACGCGTGACGGCGTTGCGCCGAGTTGGGTAACCGCTGCAGCATAGCCTTGCGCATTCGCCGAAACAGCCAGTCCGCGTGCGATACGGGCATAACGTTCCCAACCATAAAAGCCCATAAGGCAGGTCAATAGCAGAAGTGAGCTACCGAAGAATGCAAGTACGGCAAGCGACAGGATCAGGAATGGAAGTGCCGCCTGAAAATCAGCCAGCATGACGACAACCTGCTCTATGGCACCGCGAAAATACGCTGCGAGAAAACCGAGCGTCGTTCCGAATACCGCAGAGATAATCGTCGCGCCGAAAGCGATGAGCAACGAAATGCGAATGGACTCGATCAGGCGTGAAAGCACATCACGTCCCAGCTCGTCGGTACCCAGCCAGTGTTGCGGATTTCCCGGCAGTGCAAGGCGGTTTTTAAGATCGAAAGCTGTGATATTATAGGGCTTTATCCAATCCCCGGTCAAAGCAATCAGGATCATTGCCACGATCCAGATAAAGCCGATGATGACCATAAGCGGAATGCGCGAACGACCCATTCTCGGTTGCGCTGAAACAGCGGCTGTATTGGCGGTTACATCCGTCATCGGTCCAACCTCACGCCTTGCCCTGCGTCTGACGAAGACGCGGATCGAGATAACCATAGAGAAGATCAACGATGAAATTGGAGATCACCATCGTCACTGCCACCAGAAGCAATATGCATTGCACGATAGCGAGATCGCGATTAGCAACCGAAACCACGAGCAATCTGCCCACACCCGGCCAGGAAAAGAGCGATTCAACGACCACTGCACCTGCAATCAGCGACCCCATCATGAAACCTACGATAGTGACGATTGGAATAGCCGCGTTGGGTAGTGCATGCCGCCAAACGACATTCCGCCAGGACACACCTTTTGCACTCGCCGTACGGATATAAGGCTGCCCCAGAATCTCGATCATCGCGCTGCGGGAGAAACGCGCCAGAATCGCGGCGCCACCAAGCCCCATAGTGATGATGGGTAGAATGGCATGCATCCAGCTATCCTGTCCGCCAGAGGGCAACCATCCCAGCGAAACCGAGAAAACCAGCACGAGAAGCAGCCCTAAAACGAAGCTCGGCAAAGTGAACCCGATGACGGCGGTCGCCATAACCGCCCGGTCAATAGCACTGTTGCGATGCAGTGCAGCATAAATACCGGCGGGAATACCCAGTCCAAGCTTGATCAGAAGTGCCGGTATCGTCAATTGGAGGGTCGCCGGAATGCGTTCGACCACAAGTGCAATTGCCGATTGGCCGTCGCGCATGGATATTCCAAGGTCACCACGCGCGATAGCTCCGAAATAACGCAGATATTGCTGCCAGAGCGGATCGTCGAGCCCCCAGTTCTTCCGGAAAGCAGCTATCGCTTCTGGCGGAGCGTCCGGTCCCATGATGATCTGGGCCGGATCCCCGGACATGCGCAACACGATAAAAGCAAATGTCACCACAAGCAGAATGGTCACAAATGCCCGAAACCCGCGAACCATCAAAAATCTAAGCATGAATATCGTCCGTCTGCAGGGTTCCGGCAAAGTGGCAAGCCACTTTGCCTCCCGCTGGCATGTCGAGGAGTTCCGGTGTCTCGTTGCTGCAGCGCTGAGCGGCAAAACGACAGCGTGGATGAAAGGCGCAGCCATTGGGACGTGCTGCGGGATTAGGCGGCTCTCCCTGCAGGATGATACGGTCACTGAGAGGGATCCCAGCGACGGGAACACTGGACACGAGTGCCTGCGTATAGGGGTGAAGCGGTCGGGCAAAAATCTCGTCCGAAGATGCCTCTTCTACGATACGGCCCAGATACATGACCGCTACACGATCTGCGATGTTACGCACTACCTTCAGATCATGGCTGATGAACACCATGGCAATGCCTTCGCGCTCCTGCAAATCCCGCAAGAGATTCACAACTTGCGCCTGAATGGAAACATCCAGCGCCGATACGGGTTCGTCGCAGACAATGAGTTGCGGTTTACACGCGATGGCTCGAGCGATGACAACACGCTGACGCTGTCCGCCCGAAAGCTCGTGAGGATAGCGCAAAGCCTGATCCGGGCGAAGCCCAACCGCTCGCATCAGTTCCGCGACACGGGCTCTTTGCTCACTGGGGGTTCCAATTCCGTGTATTTCCAGCGGTTCAGCAATCTGACGACCAATAGGAATCCGCCGGTCCAGAGCAGCCAGCGGATCCTGATAGACGAGCTGCATGCGCGCTCTCAATGCCCGCCAGCTCGCAGTTTTTTGCGGAGGCAAAGCCGAGCCTTCGAAAGTAACTTCTCCTTCGCTGGGATCTTCCAGACCGAGAAGCAAACGCCCGGTTGTCGACTTACCGGACCCGGATTCTCCCACAATTCCCAGTGTCATCGCCGGAGCAACCGATATCGAGAGTCCGTCGACAGCGCGCACAGCAACCGGTTGGGCGAAAAAACCCTTGCGCGACGTATAGGTTTTGACGAGGTCGCGAGCTTCGATGAGAACGGCGGTCATTGTGCTATTGCCCTTGTGCTCGCTGGGATCGAAATATGGTCACCCATGGATGACGGCAAATGCGACGATGCCGGATAGGGATGAAAACAGGCGACGGCGCGCCCCTCACCAGCATCATCCTGCGGAACACCCAGCCTTGGCAGGCTACGTGCGCAGAGATCCGTGGCGCTCAAACAGCGTGGAGAAAACGCACAACCTGACGGAAGCTTGCCGGGTTCTGGCACTGTACCCTCGATAGGGATCAGACGACTGCGTCCACCGTCGAGACTAGGAATGGAATCAAACAGGCCGTGCGTATAGGGATGGCGCGGAGCGGCAAAAAGCGCTTCGGTCCGCGCCTGTTCGACAATGCGTCCGGCATACATGACGGAAACTCGTTCGCAAATTTGCGAAACGGCACCAAGATCATGGCTGATAAAGACCACCGCCATGCCTGTTTCGGCGCGCAAGGCGGCCAGCAGATCGAGAATCTGAGCCTGAATCGTCGCATCCAGTGCCGTCGTGGGCTCGTCAGCGATAAGGATATCAGGATTGCCAGCAAGCGCCATGGCGATCATCAAACGCTGGTTTTGACCACCGGAAAACTCGTGCGGATAATTATCAATACGGCGACGTGCATCGGGAATTCCAACCAGTTCCATCAACCGTAGAGCTTCTGCTCGGACGGACGGCCCCTTGATATTACGATGAAGTCGCACAGCCTCCTCGATCTGGCGCCCAACCCGGATAACCGGGTTCAAGGAACTCGACGGGTCCTGAAAGATCATCGCAATACGGCCACCGCGAATGTTTTCGAGCGTACCGCGCGACGCAGTGAGCAATTCTGTTCCCTCAAGAAGAACGCTACCGGAGATAGCCGCCTTCTTCGGCAGAAGACCGAGCGCCGCAAGCCAGGTCACAGATTTACCGCAGCCGGATTCACCGACAAGTCCCACGGCTTCGCCTCGTTCAATCGAGAGGTCGATACCATGCAGAACCAGTACGCCATCAAAGGCTACCTTGAGATTGGAAATTTCGACCAGCGGCATCACGCAATCCTTCTGGTTCATTCACAGTTGCGGGGCTCGAAACCCCAAAGGAAAAGCAAGCCCGATTGAACCGGGCTCGCTTTTACAAATGGATCAGGCCCAGTTGTTCTTGCGGAAGTCCATTGCGAAAGCGGGCGCAGCCTTCCACTTCAATGACTTCGGCTTGGCGGTGAAAGTCGCATTCTGATGGAGGACCGTGTAAGCGGGGTCTTCCCGTTCGCAGATTTCCAGCATCCGCTTGAATGCTTCCTTGCGCTTGGCATGATCGGTGCTGGTTTCCAGAATGACTGAGAGCTTGTTGGCTTCCTCATTCGTCCACTCGCCAACCTGTTGCTGCTGACCGTTCGGACCATGCTGGCTGACGATAGAAGAAACCGGATCGTTGAACGGTGCCGAGTTGGACCAATCACGCACCGCACGGCTCGGGCTCTTTTCCAGAACCTGTTGCCAGTTTTCCTGCATCTGTATTTCGACGTTCAGGCCGACCTGGTTCCACATCTCGACAAGGACCTGCGCCGTCGGCGTCTGGTTCGTGTAGTAGTTATTGAGCAGGCGATATGGGATCGCATCGCCCTTGTAACCGGCTTCCTTCAGAAGCTGTTTGGCGAGATCAGGGTTATATTCCGGAACATTCCAGCCCTGAACGAACATATCACCATAGTAGTCCCACTGGAGTCCCGCCGGAACGACTGTACGTCCGACCCACAGCGAATCCACGATAGCCTGACGATCGATCGCGTGGGTGAATGCGCGACGCACCAACGGATTTTCCAACTGAGGATGGAACTTGTCGAATACGGTCAAACGATGGTTGAGGATCGTGCCACCTTGAACTTCGAAAGCATCATTCTTTTCGATGCCTTCGATCTGATCTGGTGGAATATCGCAAGCAAACTGGTATTCGCCAGAGAGCAGACCATTGATGCGGGACGCAACTTCCGGCACTTCGATGAAGCGGATCTGCTTCAGCGGCGGGCGTCCGCCCCAATATTCGTCATGAGCTTCGAGTACCAGCATATTGTCCGGCTTGAACTCTACAACCTTGTAAGGCCCGGTGGTAACCGGCTTGCGCGCCCAGTCGAGATAGCTCGGCGACTCTTCCCAACCACGACGGCTCATGATCTGGCTACCGTAACGGGAGATGCGGCCTTCCATCGTGACGTCTGGCGTACCGTTCTTGAAGCGCACCGTGTATTTGTCGACTACTTCGACACCGAGAAGCGCCGGCCACGAGCGGCGTGCCGTTGCGGGCACTTCAAGCGGCAACTCCTTGCTTTCGCGACCGAGCGGGTTTTTCTCCGAGACATATATTGTCTTGCCTTCGGCTGGCTGAGTGTCACCGAACATACGTTCTTTGCCAAAAGTGAAGGCAACGTCTTCGGCGGTCATCTCGTCACCGTTGTGGAACTTCACACCTTGCCGGAGCTTCAGTTCAACGGTCTTGTCGTCAATGCGGGTCCATTCGGTCGCAAGACCTGGCACCGCTGAAAGACCACCCAGCCAATCCCGGTCGATCAGCGCTTCCCAGAGGCTGGAGAAGAAAACACGTTCACCCACATTCGACTGTTCACGAAGGACGTCGAGCGTATTGCTATTTGCCACCTTCTGGACAGCAATGGTGATCGATGGGCGATTGTCAGCCTGTGCGATTGCAAAGCGCGGTAGGATGAGCGAACCGGCAGCACCGGCTGAAAGGCCGAGCATCCCGCGTCGGGTCAGATTGATCATTTGGTTGCTCCTGAGATCAATGGTTGCGCGTTGTCAGCCCTTGCGGGCCAGATCTGTAGTGGGTGAGTGTCCGATCGGCATGAGACAGCCGCCACGACAGGGCCTTCTGGGCGTAGTCGCGAACGAGAACCGCATAAGCGGGGTCTTCAGCCAGATTGTTGAATTCGTGCGGGTCTGCCCTCATGTCAAAGAACAGCGGCGGCAGGGCCGCAAAATGCACATACTTGTAGTTTTCGTCTTCGATCACGCAGAGGCTGCAATCATCCTGCGAAAGCTGCACCGAGTTCTGTGGCTGATCGTAGAAGACGTCGCGGAAGTCGAACTCGTAATGCAGTTCCGTGCGCCAATCGGTGGGTTTCCCCTCGCCCAGAAACGGCAGTAGCGAACGTCCGTCGCAGGCGCGTGGCGTTTCCCCACCCAGCCACTCGAGGATGGTCGGCATGACATCGATGCTTTCGGAAAAGCCATCTTCGATCTGGCCAGCGTGGCGGTTCTGTCCTGCTTCCTTTATGACCAAAGGAATGCGAAAGCTCTCGGTGTTATAACCAATCTTGCCGAGTAGGTGATGATCGCCGAGCTGCTCGCCATGGTCGCTGGTGAAGATGATCAGTGTGTCGTCCCACTGACCAGTTTCATCAAGGTAAGCGAAGACCCGACCCAGACAATCGTCGATTTCCGTGATCAGGCCGCAGTACGTGGCCCGCATCTGGCGAATCTCGCCCTCGTCCAGCGTTGCACCCGAACCTTCCGCTCCATGAAAGAACGAACCGCGTCTGATGTGATCGATATAATGCTTCATAAGCGGATGCTGCGCCGCTTCGGCATCTGGATTGTCCGCACGGACGGGTGCCGGCATATCTTCTGCCTTGTACATTGCATGATAAGGCGCAGAGGCGACAAACGGCGGATGCGGGCGATAATAGCCGAGATGCAGGAAGAAAGGCTTGCCATCCCTCCCCTTAAGATAGGTCAGCGCGCGTTCGGTGAAGAATGTAGAATCCGAAAATTCCTTCGGGATCCGCGATGGCTTGTCGGTAGCACCGGGAACAGAATGCTCGCCTTCCGGCAGCCAGATATCTTCGCGATTCTCCGGCAGTTCAAAGCCGTTCTGAGCCACCCAGCCGAAATATCCGTCCATATTGGGCTCGAATGCGCCCACAGAGCGAAACCCGTCCATGATATCGCCCAGAACCGTAAAACGCGGATCTCTGTGGGACGTCGAACGCGGATCAGGTGTCGTCGTTGTGTAACCGATGAGCGCGGGATCGTAGCCGATGGCGCGGAGAGCTTTGCCGAGATTCAAATGGCGCTGATCAAGCGGAACCGTGTTCTGCACTGCCCGATGGTTCATCAGGTAGAGCCCCGTAAGCAGGCTTGCTCTTGCCGGGCCACACGGCACGCAGGTCGTGACGTGATTACGGAAGGTCAAGCCTTCCCGGCAAAGGCGATCAAGATTGAGAGTTTCGAGGAAGGGTTCGCGACCCTCAGCCCGCATCAGGTGAGGGATAAAATCTGCTCGCCATTGATCAACGACGATAAGCAGGACATTTTTTCTGGTCATGTTGGCCTCGTTATTTCCGAGGCTTACTAGAACCCTTATATATCAAGGGCATGACCCTTGTGTAATGTTTTGGTGAAGCTCTGATTACAGAAAACGCCGGCCAAGGGCCGGCGTTTCGCTTGGATCAATCGAATAGTCGATTATTCCGCCTTGGCTTCGATATCGACTTTGTCGAGCAGCAAGATTGGATCCTGCGATGCAGCTACCATTTCGAGAGCGCCAATTCCCTTTTCAGCCTTCGACTTCACAGTGAGCTCGAAAATGTTCGGCTTTGCGAGGAAGGTAGAAAACGCCGTCGCAACATCCTGCAACTGTGGCTGGTCCACTGCCAGCTCTTGCAGAGAGGCGGCAGCCATCAGAGACATCGCGCTACGCACTTCATCTTCCGACATATCTTTTTCTTTGGCATAAGTCTTGATAGCCTTGGAGATGATGCCCTTTTCCTCAATTTTCAGGTTTACCTGCTTGGCCTTGAGCCCAAGCAGAGCGACCTGCATCATCACCTTGTCGCCAGAAAAGAATTCCTTCGTCAGACCGCCCATCAAACCTGACATGGATACGGCACCCATATCCTTGCCGCTGATCGAGATGTCCTTGATGATCAGATTCTGGTTTGCTTCATCCCAGCTTGCCTCAAAGTTTGACGACATGGTGAGACTATCATAGCCAAGTGCCCGAAGCTGCTGGTAAAACTCGTCATCAGCCTGTGTCGGCACCTTGAGCGACATATCTTCATAAGCGATACGCACATCGGTCGGAATACCGTTGTAAGGCTTGTTGAGAGCTACTTCGTAGCTCTTCATGGCAAACTGAATGCGTTCAGGCAGCGAAGGAACCGACGGCTCTTCGGTTATAGCCTGATCTCCATCGTCCGCGTCTTCCTCGCTTGCATCCACATCTTCAGACTTTTCATATGGCAGATCGGCGTCGATCCCCACTACCTTAAGTGTGCCGAATTCCGGAAGCATGGTCGTGAAAGGGAAGTTTTCAACTTCTTCTTCATTCAACGCCGCAAACTTTTTCAGAGCTTCAACTGAAGTCGCCCAGGAGAAGCCCTTCAAGGAAGCTTCCTCCATCTTCATGTAGTCCTGACCTTCGGAGAAGGCCAAGCCCTTAATGGTCGCATCCATTTTCTGATTGTCGAAAGCAACTGCGACGCGTTCGATACCGCCCTTGCCCTTCGATGCATCAGTTGGCTCGATCTTCATGCCAAGCATTTCAACATCGCCCTTGCCGATGGTGTCGAACAGTGAGCTCACCTGAAGAATAAGCTCGCGTGTTTCCTCCGGTGAAAGTTCGTCTGCATTTTCGAGAGACTGTAGCTTCTCCAAGGTTTCGGTGAACGGCACGGCAGGCATACGAGCCGTGAAGCCATTGCTGCGAATTTCATCATAGCTGAAGCTCGCATCCTTCGTCTTCATGACGATATTCTTCGCCGAGAAAGGACCGTAGACGGGCTTTGCTTCCTTGTCGTCCGGGCCTGCCTTTTCGGTATAGAGACGGGCGAGGAAGACACCATCAATGTCCTTGCCCTCTGCGGCACCCATGGTACCAGTCATCTTGTCCGCGACTTTTTCACCGTCTTCGCCAGGCACCTGGATCGTGAAGTCAAAAGCCGTGCCGCCCACTGTATAACGAGCAACCTTACCGAGGTTGATATCTTCCAGCGCAACGTCCTTGTAGACGATGTTCTGTTCGTTATTCGCAACCGTTTGAACGACCTTGATTTCTTGCGCAGTCAGGCGCTTTGCCGAGAAACGACCAACGCGCTCTGGCAGTGTCAGACCGCTATTACCGAATGTGTCCTTCAGCATGGCGGTATCGAAATTAGCGTCTTCGATTGCCACGCTTGGAATGGAAATCTTGTAGTTTCCAATTTCTGTATCAATGCCCGACGCATTCAGCATGCCGGTGAGGAACAGAAACTTGGGGCGACCATCTACCGAGGCAATACGAACGTTGGAACCATCCTTCAACGGCAACGTCACGTCGCGCAGGTGAATACGTCCGAGAAAATCTGCCTCAACCGAAGAGGCCTTGCCGCCACGCTTTTCAAGCTGCGATGTAATGGTCTTCTCAAGTGTGATCTTGTATCCGGTCAAACCGGCTGCAGCGATGGCGATTACCGCAACTGCCGCCCACAGTGCCTTGCGTCCACCCTTACGGGTTCCGTTCTTTGCCTGCTCCACGATGCTGGTCCTTTCAGCGCAAATTAAAACGGTGTCTGTGCAAGCCATTGCCAGAGCGAATTCGCTGACGAAAGGGAGGCTTCGACATCGCGTAAATACGGCTGAAACAACTGCTTAAAACACACAGCCTGAATCGGTCAGGCAGGCAGATGCTCTAACTACCTGAAATTGCAAGCGCAAGCAGGATCGCAAAAGTTTCTCACAATATTTTACAGTTTGCTCAAGCAATACTCGAGCAAAGCAACGGGCAAGGCATTCATATTCTCGATGAAATATCTACGGATTCATTTCAGCTATTGAACCGGTTACTATCCCTCTCAATCAAACATAGAGATACTGTCAGCCGCTCAAAGCGGCTGATCGGGATGCGGAGATGAACCGTAGGCTCCCCAAATGGATTGATCGAAGTTCACGATGGCGCCGGTCATCAAACCGGACTCTTCCGAGGCCAGAAATGCTATTGCACGTGCAACCTCGCTCGGATCGATCAGCCTGCCGAAAGGCTGACTTCGAGCCGCTTCATCAAGCCAATTCTCCGGCGCATTGTGAAACTCGTGTTGAATGCGGTCTTCGCCATCCGATGCCATCCAGCCGATGTTCAGACTATTGATGCGGATACGATTGCGCAGAACCGAATAGGCTACATTACGGGTCAGCGTGTCCAGCGCCCCCTTGGAAGCACAATACGCTGCAATGAAGGGCTGACCGCCCATGGACGACATCGAGGAAATATTGACAATCGTTCCCTCGACCTTATCGCGCCGGAATAGCTTAATTGCTTCTTGAATAAGGAAGAATGGCGCCCGCGTATTCACCGCAAACAAACGGTCGAACAATTCCGGGTTCGTGTCGAGAATGGTGCCGCGATCCGTCAGACCAGCAGCATTTACGAGAACATCGAGCCTTCCAAAGGCACGGTTGGCTTCCAAAATGATCTTGCGGCAGTCTTCCACCTTCTCAAGATCAGCCTGCACGAAGACGGCTCTGGCTCCGAGATTTGCCAGTTGATCGACTTGTGCTTGTCCTTTTTCAGCCGAACGCCCGCATATCACGAGGCCTTCAGCACCCCTTTCTGCAAATAGTTTCGCTGTCGCTGCTCCAAGCCCCTGCGTGCTTCCGGTGATGACAGCAACTTTTCCGTTGAATTGTCCGTCCATTCTGCGCTCCGAAATTCAAGAGCATTTCCAGCAAAAGTGCGAAGCGGTTTTGCGTCGGATAATGCGTGAAAAGAAAAAGATAGAGCGGTTCCACGATTCAGTTTCAACCGGAACCGCTTCTAGTCAAACCCTGCCACCCAGTTCGGCAGTCAGATCAGCCAGTTCCTGTCCGCCCGCCATGAGGCTTTGTAATTCATCCATGTCCACATCGTTCTTCGTGCGCGTTCCAAGCGTCACACCGCGATTGAGAACTGTAAACTTGTCGCCGACAGCATGAGCATGACGAACATTGTGCGTGATGAAGATCACACCAAGCCCGCGGGAGCGCACGAGATTGATATATTTGAGAACCATGGCCGTCTGCCGCACACCCAGCGCAGAAGTCGGTTCGTCGAGGATCAGCACTTTTGCGCCAAAATAAACGGCACGGGCAATCGCAACGCATTGGCGCTCACCGCCGGAAAGCGTTCCAACAGCCTGCTGCGGATCACGGACATCGATCCCGATTTTTCGCATTTCTTCGCGCGTTACTTCTTCGGCCTGCTGCGTGTCGAACCAGCGGAACGGTCCAACACCCTTTGTCGGCTCGCGTCCAAGAAAGAAATTGCGCATGACAGACATCAGCGGGATCATCGCAAGATCCTGATAGACCGTCGCAATGCCATGATCGAGCGCACCGCGTGGGCTTTTGAAGATGACCGGCTTTCCTTCGACCAGAAAGTCACCGCTCGTCGGCTTGTGAACCCCGGAAAGCGTCTTGATCAAGGTCGATTTACCGGCACCATTATCGCCAAGTAGGCAATGGACCTGTCCCGGCTCGACGCTCAGCGAGACGCCGTTCAATGCAATGACCGGGCCGAAATGTTTAACGAGATTGCGGACTTCGATGATGGGTGTCGTCATGGCAAATCTCCCTCTCAGCGCTCGCCGGTAGCGCGCTTGCGAATGAAATTATTGAAGAGCACCGCGATCAGAAGCATTCCTCCCAGGAAGACCAGATACCAATCCTGGTCGATCTGGGTATAGGTCAGCCCAATCAACACCATGCCGAAGATGATTGCGCCGAAGAATGCGCCAATTGCAGAACCATAGCCCCCGGTCAGCAGACAGCCGCCAATGACCGCAGCGATAATCGCCTCAAACTCCTTCTGGAAGCCACGGCGCGCATCGGTTGAACCCGCATCAAGAACGGTAAGGATAGCTACTAATGCCGCAGCCATGGCTGTGCACATGAACAACGTGGTCTTGACGCGACGCACGGGCACACCGGAATTGCGAGCAGCCAGAGCGTCGCCACCTGCGGCGAAAATCCAGTTGCCGAAGCGCGTACGCACCAGCACATAGGTTGCAATAAGCGCGATGGCGATGAACCACAAAACTTCGACTGGCACGCCTTTCACCGAAGGCTCACCATTGGGGAATTTGTCAATCAGGTCATTCTCAGCCATCCAGGCGAAAAATCCCTGAAACGCATCACCGGAAAAAAGCCCGGCAAGATAACTGCCTGCAACGGCTTCCTTGACACCACGCAACTGCGTAGCGCCGCCTGTTGCCCATTTCAGCCCGACCAACGACAGGCCGCGCAGAATGAACAGGAAAGCGAGCGTTACGATAAAAGATGGCAAGCCGGTCCGGATTACAATCTGGGCATTCACCACCCCCACGAATGCGGCAAACAGCAGAGTAACGATGATGGCCACGCCAAGCGGCACCTGCCAGACGACCAGGGCAGCGGCAAAGATCAGGCCTGCAAAAGCCACCATCGACCCGATGGAAAGATCGAACTCACCGCCGATCATGAGAAGTGCCGCAGCAACCGCCAGAATGCCGAGCTGCGAAGCGGGAGCCATGAAGTTCATAATGCCGGCTGCGGTAAACATAGCCGGATTGGCAACTGAGACGAAAAAGATCGTAATAAGGATAAGGCCGGAAACTGCTCCTAATTCGGGCCTGCTCAGGAGCCGTTGCAATGGGCTCGCCGACTGAAGTCGCTCATCCTTCGATAGCGCCGCCGTGCCGGCCTTTTCATGGGGAAGTGGCTCACTCATGATCTTCTCCTGATTCATTCTGGGCACAGAGACCCGTTCCCGCCCATTTTCATGGGCGGGTTCGATATCAGATGGCCTAAATGATGCTTACCGGATGCCCTTGGCCGAAAGTTCCACGACCTGCTTGGCCTTATCCTTGGTGATAAGGTTCGGGCCAGATGGAACATTGCCACCCGGCATCAGACCGTATTTCGCATTAAGTGCGAGGAACGATACCGGCAGATAGCCTTGCAAGAACTGCTGCTGGTCGATGGCGAAGTCTGCCTGTCCCTTTTCAACAGCCTCCAGGAAGCCAGCCGACATATCGAACGTCGCAACGTGGATTCCGCTGCGACCGCTTTCGGCGGCGGCTTTCACGGCCGGTTCACCTGCCAGTGTCGCATTGAGCGTCAGGATTGTGTCGACGGCAGCATCAGATGCCAGAGCAGCGCGAACCTTGGCTTCGTTTTCAGCAGGATCGGTCGATGTCGGCAGAACCGTTACATCACCAAAGCCCTCCTTGAAGCCTGCGCAGCGCTGATCGAGCGAGACGTTACCCACTTCCTGGTTGACGCAAATGCCCTTCTTGCCGCCAGCATTCTTCAATGCTTCACCTGCGACCTTACCGGCATCGAACTCATCCTGACCGACATGCAGCAGAGCGCCGAGCTTCTTCGAGGCATCGGAACCGGAATTCATGGAAATGACGGGAATACCGGCTGCTACAGCACGCTGGATCGACGGTCCAAGCGCATCCGCATCTGGAATGGAAACCACAATACCCTGCGGCTTCTGATTGATCGCGGCGTCGATAAGCTGGGCCATCTGCACCATGTCAAAGGTTTCCGGTGCACGATAATCGACCTTCGCGCCCGTATCCTTTGCCGCTTCGGCGACGCCGTTCTTGACGACAGACCAGAACGGATCCGATGCCTGACCGTGACTGACGACAACGATATTAATATCGGCCGCGTGTGCAGCGAAAGACGCAGCCAGCAACGCCACCCCGGCCACTGCCGATTTCAATAGAGATTGCATGTTCACTCCTCCCTTGTCCGGCACTCCCCGCCGGTTTGCGTTAACGCTTTACCTTCCGCCTGCTGTATTCCGGCGCTCCTCCAAGCGTTTTACCCGTGAACACATGCAGATCGTGGATCTTTTCAATAGAATGAAACATTCATAACAAGTTCTCGTAGAATTATAATTCCATTTCTGATAGCTCATGTCAATCGCATAAGCTGCCGACAATATGCTTATTTCCCAAAGGAGTTGCGCAGCGCCAAACGCTTCGACCATCGTTTCTGGAGGAATGACAATGGCTGATAGAGCTGAGGTTGTGGTGGCGGGCTTGATCGGGTCCGGCTTCATGGGCAAGACGCACGCCCTTGCGCTCGCTAACGTCAATCGCGTTTTCGACCTACCTATCGATGTGCAGCTTCACACATTGGCCGATGTGAATTCTGAAACGGCGTCAAAAGCCGCAAAACAACTGGGATTTGCAAATGCCACTGGAGATTGGCGGGAATTGATCACCAACCGGGATATCAATCTCATCGACATCACGACGCCAAACCGGTTTCACAGGGAAATGGCGCTCGCCGCCATTGAAGCGGGTAAACACGTTTATTGCGAAAAGCCGCTTGCACCCACCGCTGCCGAGTGCCTCGAAATGACGCTCGCCGCAGAACGGCAAGGTGTTCAGACAGCCGTTGGGTTCAACTATCTGAAAAACCCGATGATAAAACTGGCCAAGGAAATCATCGACAGCGGAGAGCTAGGTGAAATTCGCAGTTTTCGCGGTATTCATGTCGAAGATTTCATGGCCGATGCCCGCATTCCGTGGACCTGGCGGCTCGATCCGGCAGGTGGGGGCGGAGCATTAGCCGATATCGGCAGTCACATCATTGCCGCCGCGCGCTATCTCGTTGGGCCGATAACAACGGTCATGGGAGACGCCGTCACCATCATCAATGAACGCCCAGATAGTTTGAACCTTTCGCAGATGAAACCCGTGGAAACAGACGATGTCTGCCGCGCTTTCGTGCGTTTTGAAAACGGGGCAACGGGCACAATCGAAGCGAGCTGGATCGCCAGCGGTCGCAAGATGCAGCACGATTTCGAGATTTCCGGATCGAAAGGTTCCCTGTTCTTTTCGCAGGAACGCTTCAACGAACTCGACCTGTTTCTCTTTTCCGACAAAAAGGGACAACAGGGCTTCCGCAAGATCTTCGCAGGTCCGGAACACGAACCCTATGGCGCATTCTGCGTAGCGGGTGGCCACCAGATCGGCTTCAACGATCTGAAGACGATTGAAGTCCGTGACTTTCTGCTTGCCATTGCTGGACAGAAGAATAATCACGCCGATTTTCGCGAAGGATATGAAGTCCAGAAGACTGTGGAAACGATCTATACCTCTTCCCGCGCGCGCCAGTGGAAAAATATCTAGCTTATACGTGAGGTCGGATGGACGATGAACTCGCCGTCCACCATCATGATTTTCGCTTTTATACCGTAGACGTCGTGCAACAGTTGCGGCGTGAGCACTTCCGTCGGCTTGCCATCTGCAACGATATGTCCCTTGTCGAGCAGAATAAGGCGTGTGCAATGCTGTGCCGCAAGGCTCAACTCATGCAATGAGGCGACGACAGTGCGGCCCTCTTGCGCAAGTTCGGCGAAACTTTGCATCAATCCAAGCTGGTGAGATGGGTCAAGTCCAGCGACTGGCTCATCAGCGAGTATTACGGGCGTATCCTGCGCCAGAACGCGCGCAATAAGCACGCGTGCCCGCTCTCCGCCGGAAAGTTGCATCGCCGACCTGTCCCGAAATCGCGCGACGTCCATACGCTGCATTGCCGTCTCGATAAGCGCTGCATCTTGCGCACTCAGGCTCGCAAATACCGGCTTCAGCGCGGAGCGACCCAGCGAAACGAGCATTTCGACCGAAACCGGCCACGCAACATCACGATCCTGCGGCAGATATGCAAGATTCTGCACTTTCGTCGAAGCACTCGTCTGCCGCAAATCATCCCCGTCGAGGGAAATTTCCCCTCTGGATGCGACAAGTCCAAGAATGGCGCGCAACAATGTCGTCTTCCCGGCACCATTGGGTCCGATCAGTCCGATGAATTCACCGCCATGAATATTGAAACTTGCGTCGCTGAGTGCTGCCTTCCCGCCGAGCGAAACGGAAAGATTTTTTACCGAAAGCGAAGTCATATGAGCTGCCTCCGATATTTGAATACAAGCCACAGAAAGAATGGTGCGCCAATGATTGCCGTCAGAACGCCCAGTTTCAGTTCACGTCCCGGCATGACGACACGCACCAATACGTCTGCCGCCAACAATAGGGCAGCCCCGCCGAAACCGCTGGCAACCAGCAATCGTGACGGACGTGCACCGACAAGCGGCCGCAGAAGATGAGGAACCACCAAACCCACAAAACCGATTGCACCGGCAACAGCGGTGGAGGCACCCACGCAGGCCGCGGTGCCCAGCACGGCAAAAAGCTGCACACGAGCCAGATTGACGCCCATCGTTGCCGCAGCATCGGCCCCCAGTGTCAGACTGTCGAGTGACCGCCCGAGTGCCAGAAGCATCACCCAGCCAATGAGGATGAACGGTGCGGCGAGAACCACATGCGTCATCGATCTGTCCGCCAGCGATCCGAGCATCCAGAAGACGATTTCCATTGCGGCAAATGGGTTGGGCGACAGGTTCAGCGCCAGCGCCGTCAATGCACCGGCGAGACTGGTCACCGCGACACCGGCCAATATGACCGCAAGCGTACCAGCATTGCGCCCCGCCAGAAGCTTGACGAGAAACACCGACACAAAGGCACCTGCAAGCGCGAGGAGCGGCAAAGCCAGCGGGAACAGAAGCGAGAGACCGCTATAAATAGCAATAACAGCACCGAATGACGCGGATGCACTCACACCAAGCAGGCCGGGTTCCGCAAGTGGATTGCGCAGGTAACCCTGCAAGGCAGCACCGGACAAACCAAGAGAAGCGCCGATGAGGAGCGCGAGCAGTGCCCGCGGCAGGCGGATTTCGCGCATGACCAGTACGATCATCTCGCTGTCATCGCCGAAAAGCGCCCTGAGGCTGTCGGTCATACCGATCGCAGCAGGCCCCGTCAGCAACGAAACGATGAAAAGCAAAGCCACAAGCATGGCCAGTCCGACGAGCAGAAGATAGAAGCGGTTCCGTTCAGTCACGCGCCGCCTCCGCAAGTTCTGCCACAGCTTCGACGCTGAATGGACCACCGCAAACCGTCAGATTATCCGCTATCGTCACTGGCCTCGCCTGTTTTTCAAGCGCCTGTAACGCTGGATGTTCAAAATTCTCGAAAGCCAGCGCAGGTGCACGATCTCTTGAACTACGCACCAGGATATCCGGCTTTTCGAGCAGCAGCTTTTCCAAGGGCAACGGAGCAGAACCACTGACGCCCACCCTATCGGCCAGATTATCAAGCCCGGCAAGATGCACAGCCTCATCAACCAGTGTTCCCCGACCTGACGTGTAACTGTTGGCATAATAAAGCGCGACCGTCTTGCGGCGAGCTGGAGGGCGAATTGCCGCCAAAGCAGCTTTCATTTTATCGACTTCCGAGCTCGCTTCCGCCTGTCTTCCGAGCAACTCACCCATGCGACGCAGATGATCTTCTATATCGTCGAACGAACGGGCGGGCGCGAACTCTTCCACACGGACACCCAGTCTGCGCAACAGCCCCACCGTTGCCCTTGACGAGAATGTTCCGGCCAGCACAAGATCAGGTTTCATCAGAAAAACTTCTTCTGCCTGCGCATGATTGACCGTCAACTTCCGGGCTTTCGCAGCCATGACGGACAGTTCCGGGTCCTGCGACAGATAGGAAACCGACTGCAACTGCCCCTTGCTCGCCAGTAGCAATGCGAGTTGATCGGTACATACATTGATGGAAACGACGCGTTGGGGGATTTCCACTGCGTCTGCTGAATTTCGAACAAAAAGGGCCAGCCCAACCGCAAGGCAGAAGCTGGTGATCCATTCTACGGATGCCCTTTTCATTCTCTGTGCAGCCTCAGAAATTCCGGGTCAACCCGATATTGATGGTGCGTCCCGGTGCAATATAGCCAGAGCTGGTCTGATAATCCTTGTCAAAGATGTTCTCGACAGAGAATTTCAATTGTGATTGCTTGTCGATGGAATAGAGCGCGACGAAATCAGCAGTCACATAATCACCAAGCTTCTTTCTGTTAGCAGCGTCAGCATAGCGCGAACCGCCATAGATCAATCTTGCGGTAAGATCGAGCTTCTCAATTGGTGTGAAATTAACCTCAGCCGCAGCCTTAAAACGTTCGCGATAGGGAAGATCGTTTCCTGTGGCTTCATCAATAGGCCGTTTAAGGTCCACTAAACCCTTGACACCCCACTGTTCGTTGAAGCGGTGGTCAAGCGTCGCTTCAAACCCAGTTATGTGAGCTCGATCAACGTTTACTGGCAACCACAAATGTGTTTGTTCGTCCTCTCTCCAGCTAATACCCTGCCTTAACCGGGTGTCGTAGAATGCCATATCCAAACTGGTGCCGGAACTTATCTGCCAGTTTAAACCCAGTTCATAAGAGCCCGATTTCTCGGGTTTTAGATCTGGATTTCCCGACAAAGGATAATAGAGATCATTGAACGTCGGCGCGCGGAAACCGGTAGCGTAAGAAGACCGTAGCACCAGATCGGGCAGAATTTCATAGCTCACACCAAGATTATAGGTGACGACATCGCCGAATTGGCTGTTGTGATCATAACGCAATCCGCCATCGAAACGCAGCGCCTCGTATTCGAGCGAATATTGTCCGAATATGGCGGCCAGATCGCGGCTGGTTTCATCATAAGCAACGGTGGTGTTAATCTCCTCGCGATAGGCTTCCACACCAGCGGTCACGGTGTGGCCGACCTTGCCCGTATCGAAACTCTTTTCTGTCGAGGCAAAGACACCATAACGCTTGGTTTCAAACCGATCGGATCCACTCACGCCCTTGCGGAAGTTACGGCTGCTGTCGATGCCCGTGCTGAACTCCAGCGTAGACGACCAATCTGCCGTATGATCGACACGCGTTCCGATCTTGCCGGTAAATGCTGTGCTGTCAGCCTGGTTCGGCGATGGCGCTTTGGCGTCGTACTGGTTGCGTCCCCGACTGAAGAGACCATCCGCATAAATTTTACCCCAGTCGAAATCCTTCGACAGGGCAAAGTTGAAAGAGCCCTGCAAAAACCCGTCGCGATCCGGTTCATGGCCATAGGCGTCGGGCGCGGTAAAGTCATACCCTTGCGTGCCTGTGACCGCCGCGCCGAAAGCATAGTCGATGCCGTCGCTGCTGCGTCCTTGAATGGACCCGGATGTATAGCCGCCCCAGGGATGGCTGACGCCGGTAGAAAGACTGCCGCACCAAGGGCGTTCACCACAGGCTCCACCCTGCTTGGTGATAATGTTGACCACCCCACCCATGGCATCAGCGCCATATTGTGCAGAATGAGCCCCCTTGGCGATTTCGATGCGCTCGATAGAGGTTAGAGGAATATTGGAAAGCGCGGTCGAGCCACTCGTTGCCGACGCGGTGCGCACGCCATTGACCAGAACAACTGTTTGATCAGAAGACATTCCACGAACAAAAATTCCGGCGGAAGAACCCTGACCGCCATTCGTCTTTATGGAGATACCGCTATAGGACTTCAGCAGCGACTGCAGATCGGGAGCAGCCGACCGTTCGATATCTGCTGAATCGATAACAGTCACAGACGAAGTCGAGCGCTGCAGCGAAGATGCGCGGCGCAATGGCGTGACCACGATTGTATCGAGAACAACGCTGCCGTCGCCATCTGGCAGATTTTGAGCAAGCGTCGTGGACGGCAACGCAAGAACGCTGGCCGATACGAGTAGAACCGATGATTTTATAAGGCACATTTTCCCTCAACCCGCCGAACCGGAGACCGATAAACGGCATTTCCTCTCACCGCAGGTTGAAGCAATGGCAGCGCAAAACGCCCTTCTTCCCAACGGCAACATTTCAACAATGTCACCGCCACGGGCAGCCGCGCCTGAACACACCCCGTGTCCACGCATGGGTGACCAGATACGGCAGGTCTCCTGACTTCCGGGTCGTCGCTTCCCCTCCGCCTTCCCGAATGCATCGAATGCTCTCAGTGGCTTTCACCGCTTGCACGGCTATGGAGGATAGCTCTCCGGTTACAGTTGCGGGGGCAGTCGCGGCATCAGCCAGATGGCTTCACCGTGTTCCCTTTTCATCCGCCTGAACAGCGGAACCGTTTCCTGATCAAGTCGATAGCAACATGGTTAAGGATTCGCAACTCTATTAAAGCATGTCTCCCTAAAGTGGGAACCGGCTTTGGGATAAAGACATGCATGAAAACAAAAGCTTATAGCGTGTCATATGCGTGTGATAAAATGCGACACGCTTTAAAGCGCAATCCAGCACAGAAAACTGAAGCACATTCGCAAGGAATGGATTCAGCCTCATGATTTCAAAGGTCTTTCCTATCGCAGAAATGCACGGAAACGCTGAAGCGCAAAGTAGAACAACACAGAACCAATGACGATCAGTGCCAGAAATTGCGGCCAGACCACGCCCAGCCCTGCCCCGCGAAACAGGATCGATTGCGCCAATATGACGAAATGCGTATTCGGCGCGGCCAGCATGATTGTCTGGATGATCTCGGGCATGCTTTCACGGGGCGTTGTCCCCCCTGAAAGCACCTGTAACGGCAGAAGCACCAGCATCAGTAGCATTCCGAACTGCGGCATGGAACCAGCCGCCGTTGCCAGGAAAATGCCAAGGCTGGTCGTCGCAAAAAGCTGGAGCGCTGCGCCCACGAGAAACAGCGATACCGACCCATAGATCGGGACGGCAAGCAGCCCTTGCACTACGAAGACCAACGCAAAAGCAGAAGCAACCAGCACGACGAGCCCCATGGACCATATCTTGCTGACCATGATTTCAACCGGCGTTACCGGCATCACCAGCAGGTGTTCAATGGTTCCATGTTCGCGTTCTCGAATAAGGGCTGCGCCCGTCAGGATGATCGACAGCATCGTAACGGATGAAATCACGTTATTGATTGCACCGAACCAGCCCTTGTTCAAATCCTGATTGAATCTCGCTCTGAGATTGAGTTCGACAGGCGCTTGTGCGCTACCGCGATAGCGATTAAGAAATTCGCTCACCTCACTCGACACAATTGACTGCACATAGCCGCCCCCGGTAAAGGCCTGGCTCATCCGGGTTGCATCGACATTGAGCTGGATTGTCGGCGAACGGCCTGCCAGAAGATCGCGCTGGAAATTCGGCGGTATGTTCAACGCGAACGTATCCAGCCCCTCATCCATCCGGGCATCCATTTCATAAGACGAAATCAGCTTCGGAGGCACAAAATATGGCGGATAGAATGCCGTCGTTATCCGGCTGGAAACCGGCGACTGATCTTCGTCGACAATCGCTATTGCCGCATTGTTAAGAGTTTCAGGCATCGCCTTTGATGCCGTATAGATCGCAAGCGTAAAGGCATAAACGATCAGGATCAACAACATCGGATCACGCGCGAGACCGCGCAGTTCCTTCACGCCAAGCTGGAATATGTTGGATATCCGCATCTTAGCTCGCCTGTTTCTTGAGAAGAACAATCGCGAGCGCCATGAGCACCGGCACCGCGATCAACAAGGGTAAAAACGAACTTGCGAGATCGCCAAACCCCAACGCCTTGGAGAAAACCCCGCGCGAAATGGTCACGAAATAGGTCGCCGGATAGATTTTACCAATGAACGCGCCTGCACCTTGCAGCGACGACACCGGGTCGATGATACCGGAGTACTGTACGGCCGGAATGAGTGTCAGAAGCGCCGTTCCGAAGATTGCTGCGATCTGGCTGTTCATGAAAGTGGACAGTACCAGTCCCATGCCGGTCGCGATCGTCACGTAGAGCAGCGCCGCCAGCGCATAAGTAGGGAAGCTTCCCGTAAACGGAACCCGGAAAATAAACACCGCAAAGGCTGTCAGCATCAGGAAATTCAGAAATGCCAGCCCGATATAGGGCAATTGCTTGCCGAACAAAAACTCGAATTTCGTCACCGGCGTCACGTAAAAATTGATGATCGATCCCAGCTCCTTTTCGCGGACCACGCTCAGCACCGCCAGCATTGCGGGAATCATGAGCAGCAGCAACGGAATGACCGCAGGCACCATAGCCACAAGGCTTTGCACGTCCGGGTTATAACGGTAGCGTATCTCCAGATTGAAACTGCCAGCATTCGCCGCACTGCCATAAAGCTCGCGAGCTTTCTGCGCCAGCCAGTTGGCATGCATGCCTTGAACATAGCCTTTGATCGTCTCGGCGCGGGTGGGCATCGCGCCATCAATCCATGCAGCGATTTCGGCCGGGCGCCCACGCATCACATCTGCGCCGAAGTTCGGTGGAATTTCAATCGCAAGACTGATTTCACCATCACGCATCCGTCGATCAAGATCATCGTAATCTGTTAAGGCAGGTTGCTCAGAGAAATAGCGCGAACCCGCAATCTGCTGCGTGTAATCACGGCTGATTGTCGTATCATCACGATCGAGCACCGCAAATTTCAGATTCTCGACATCCAGATTAATACCGTAACCGATAACAAACATCAGGATGACGCTACCGAGGATCGCCAGCGTGGCGCGGATCGGATCGCGTTTCAGTTCCAAGGCCTCGCGCCGCGTATAAGCCAGCATTCGCCTCAGGTCCGGCAACCAGCTTGAAGCCTTCTTTGGATGCGTTTCGTCTGCCTCCGTCGTCTGTTCTGTGAGAATTGTAGGTAATGGGGCTGGCTGTTCTGTTTCGCCAATGGCATCCTGAAGATATGCGACGAAGGCTTCTTCCAACGTCTCGGCGTGGCGGCTTTCGGTAATCGCCTTCGGCGTATCGCTAATCAGAACTTTACCGGCATGCATCAGCGAAATCCGGTCGCAAAGTTCGGCTTCATTCATGAAATGAGTAGAAACGAAGATCGTCACATTGTCTTTGCGCGACAGATTGGCGAGGATTTGCCAGAAAGCATCACGAGCCACCGGGTCCACACCAGATGTCGGCTCATCTAGAATAAGAATGTCGGGCGAATGGATCAGTGCCACAGCCAGTGACAGGCGCTGGCGGATACCGAGCGGCATGGCATCGGGCAACGTATCCATGACGCCGATTAGGTCGAGACGCTCGGTCAGTTCCTTGATACGCTGTTCGGTCAGCACCGGCTCCATACCAAAAAGCTTGGCGTGAAGTTCCAGATTTTGACGAACGGTCAATTCCGAATAGAGCGAGAACGCCTGAGTCATGTAGCCAACACGACGACGTATATCAATATCGTTGGGATCGACTTCGCGCCCGAACAGTTTCGCCGTCCCTTCACTGGCAGGCAGCAATCCGGTCAGCACCTTCATTGTGGTAGTTTTACCGCAACCATTGGAACCTAAAAAACCGAAGATTTCACCACGCGCGATTCGAAAGCTTACATTATTCACTGCAGTGAAGTTGCCGAAGCGAACGGTGACGTCTTCTGCTTCTATTGCGATCTCAGCATCCGCACCGAAATCGCGGTGCGGAATTTCGATATCCTGATGTCCTTTCCGTAATTCTTCTGGCAGGAGCGCGATGAAAGCTGCATCAAGATTTGGAGTGTTGGTGCGCTCTAGCAATTCCTGCGGTGTACCCGTCGCCAGAATCTGCCCATCATTCATGGCAATCAGCCAGTCGAAGCCCTGCGCTTCTTCCATATAGGCCGTAGCGACGATGACGCTCATTCCGGGGCGGTCCTTCCGGATATCATTGATCATTTCCCAGAACTGGCGCCGGGATAGAGGATCAACACCTGTCGTCGGCTCATCCAGTATAAGCAGGTCGGGATCATGGATGAGCGAACAGCAGAGGCTAGTCTTCTGCTTCATGCCGCCGGAAAGTTTGCCAGCCGGACGGTCCGCGAAGGACGACATACCCGTGCGGGCCAGAAGATCGGCGATCCGATGCTCACGCTCTTTTCGGTTATGTCCGAACAACCGTCCGAAAAAATCGATGTTCTCGAACACCGAAAGCGTCGGATACAGATTCTTTCCAAGCCCCTGCGGCATATAGGCGATACGGGGATATGCGGACTGAAGATGACGCTTATCAGAAATGTCACCTTCAAGGACCTCGATGCGGCCCTGTTGCATCGTCCGCGCCCCGGCCACCAACGATAAAAGGCTCGATTTCCCAACCCCGTCAGGCCCGATTAAACCCACCATGCAACCAGCGGGGATATCAAGATTGACCTCGCGCAGAGCACGTGTTTTCCCGTAGGACAGCCCTACGCCTTGCGCCCGGACGACAAAGCTGTCGTCATTGGCGCCAGCTTTGACAGGAACGTCGTTCATTTCACAGTTTCCGCAAGATTCTTCGGCCATTCGGCATTGGGGTCAAGCTTGACATAGGCCATGCCCGGCAATCCGGTTTTCACTTGCTGGATATATTTTTGAAGTAGTTCCTGCGGGATCTTCGCCTTGACCCGGAACATCAGCTTCTGGCGCTCCTCCTCCGTTTCAACGGTCTTCGGCGTAAACTGGGCCACATCAGCCACAAAGCTGATCTTCGCAGGAATGACATATTGCGGCGCAGCATCAAGAACGATCCGGGCATCCGCACCCATGGCCACCTGCCCGGCCTGCGCCGTCGGCAGGAAGAAGGTCATGTAAACATCGCTGACGTCTACAAGATTGAGCACCCGCCCACCTGCGGAAAGCACTTCGCCCGGCTGAGCAACGCGGTATTGAACACGTCCCGGCTTAGGCGCCCTCAAAGTGGCATCATTGATATCTGCCTCAATGCTTGCGATTGCCGCCTTGGCGGCCTCGACAGATGCCTCTGCATCCACAACCTGCGCCTTGGCAGCACCTATGGCTGCCTCCGTGGCTGCAAGCTGTGCCTTGGCTGCACCGACAGCGGCTTCCGCCCCCTGCGCGGTTGCTCGGTCATCGTCGAGAACCTGTTGCGAAACGGTGCGCGATTGCGTCAATTGCTGAGATCGAACCAGACGGCGCTGGGCAGCATCCAATTGCGCTTCGCGCTGCGCCACAGTCGCTTCTGCTGCCGTGCGCTCGGCTTCCCGCTGCGTGACAAGGCTGCGTGCGGTCTCGATACCAATCTCCGCCCGGCGCAATTGCGCCTCAGCCTGCTTGCGCTGACTTTCCAATTGATCCGTATCCATGCGCGCAAGGATGTCATTTTCCTGCACGAAATCGCCCTCATCCGCGAGGATTTCGCGAATGCGCCCCGGACTCTTCGTCGAAATGTCGATTTCAACCGCCTCTATACGCCCATTGCCTTTGGCAATACCTTCCGGCAATCCATCGCCGTTCAGCGTCTTCCAAGCATAATACGCACCTGCGGCAAGAACGATAATCGCCCCAGCCAGTATCCATTGCTTACGGTTGAAAGCCATAATGAAACACCCTCATTGCCATCATCGTCACAACGCCGTCTTCAAACGAAGCACCGGCGGGCGGTCGCTGTCTGCAAGGATTTTCATTGTCCCCACCGCCCCGCCTCTGACATCAGCCAGAACCTTCTCGGGAGGATATGGAACTACCTTCTCATTTAGCAACCGGTGAATTGGGGGAAACGATCCAGAATCGCAAACGCCCGGTTAGGCTTGCTCTAATCGCAATCGCAACTGCCAGCCTTGATTAGGATCAAGAACTGCTAAAAGGTTCCCATATTTATAGAAATTGGACGCGGGTGCTGATTTGATGAAACAGAGGGGAGCAACGCCGACAGCACCCGCTGGCTGTCGACAAGACGACGTTACGGAAAGATCGCGCTCATGCGCTCGACAGATTGATTTAGCCGGGGTGCCATTCGAGTAGGGCCTCGGCACCCCGGGTCACCGGCTCTGGTGGAAACCGGCAACGATGGTTGGTTAGCACTCGCTCAAACGAAGCTCTTTGATTTCAATCAAACAAACAACAATTCAGCGGTCCATGATCATTTTTTGCCGTCAGCTTTCCGTGACCTGCATTTGCCCCACGTTTTCTTCAGATAGTTCGACACACCTTCGACCTTCGGGTCGGAAAGGAAACCCTGGCGAAAGAGAATGCTTCCTTTCACCTCCGGCAAAGACTCGTTGAGTTCAAGCTGGCGTTTAATTTCGGTCACACCCTCACCCAACTTCCAGCCGGGTTCAAGCGTGGTTCCGGAACCGGCTCGATAGAGTGCCAAGCCGATATAGAGATCGGTCTTCGTCCCGCGAACCGTATCAGCCCACCATGTGGCAATCGTCCCGTAAGACGCATCCTTGCGGCCAAAGGACCAGTAAATCTGCGGCGCGATATAGTCGATTATGCCTTCTTTCACCCATCGTCGCGTGTCGGCAAAATCTCCGTCATAGTTGGTTTTTCCGGCGCGGGTTGCAGAACCGCGCGGATCATCCGTAGCGTTGCGCCAAACGCCGCTCGGGCTGATACCAAAGCGAACATTTGGCTTGATGGATTTTATCCTGTCTGAAATGTCCCGTACCAGTGTGTAGGTATTGTAGCGACGCCATTCATATTTGCTCAAAAAGCGCGTACCAAACCGTGCATATGATTTGTCGTCATCAAGTTTCGACGATGCTGTTTCGTAGTAGAAATAGTCATCGAACTGGATGCCATCGACGTCATATTTCTGCACGACCTCTGCCGTCACATTCGTTATCCATTCGCGGACAGTCGGAATGCCGGGATCAAGGACATAACGATCCGCCGAAACACCAACCCAATCTGGATGAGACTTATAAACACTGACGGGAGATTCCTTCGACGAGTTCCGCAATTCCTTGCGGGTCGACGGCTTTGTGTCCATCGAGACACGATAGGGATTAAGCCATGCATGCAGTTCTATGCCGCGCTTATGCGCTTCCTGAATCGCAAATTTCAGCGGATCAAAACCTGGATCTTTGCCAAGGGTTCCAGTCAAATAGGATGACCATGGCAAATAGGACGATTGGTAAAATGCATCGCCGGTTGGCGAAACCTGAAAGATGACCGCATTGATACCATGCTCGGACGCTTCATCGAAAAGCCTGACCAATTCCTGTTTCTGGCGCTTTATACGTTCGGCATCATCCTCAATGCGGGACGAACTGCGCGACGGCCAATCGAGATTGAGAACTGTCGCTATCCAGCTTGCATGAAAGGCGTCGCAGTCGAGGGGCATGAAATCGTTCCGTCTAAACAACTTGGCAGACAAGGGGTTTGATATGGCTCTTTAAGGCATTAGCTTAAAGATGGAAAAGCAACTGCGAGGGCAGCATGTACAAGAATATTCTCGTAACGACCGATGGGTCAGAGTTTGCAGAGCGTGGACTCGTCCACGCATTTAAGCTGGCGCATACAGTCGGCGCGAAGGTGACAGTGCTGACTGTGACCGCCCCCTATTCCGTTTCCGGGCTTCCAGGCGGCTGGACCGACAGCCCTGCATTTATTGAGCGCTTCGAGCAGGAATGGAACGAATACGCTGATAAATCCCTGGCTCGCGCTCGCGAACTGGCGGCTGAAACAGAGGTCGAAGTTCATACGCTGCATGAGGTTGCCCCGCATCCGGCAACATCCATCATCGAGACGGCCAAGGAGCTGCGCAACGACCTCATCGTCATGGCTTCCCATGGTCGCCGCGGACTGAAGGGCATGCTTCTCGGTAGTCAGACCTATGAAGTCCTGACCCGCAGCAACACACCGGTTCTGGTGGTAAAGTAAAGCAACAACGAAGAAGGCCCGAAAGTATCGGGTCTTCTTCGTTCTCAACCAGTCTGGTGACCCGTCGCACTTTCGATATCAATACGGAAAAAAACCGGCTCAAGTTTGCGTTCGTGCCCATCCTTCGCAATCGTCTTTATGTAAGCTGGCTCCCACCAGGTTGGCTCCGAAGCCATCAGCGCGACAATCGAACTTTTCTCGTCCTCACGTTCGATCTCTCGATAATGACCGTTAAGTACAACGGTGCGCCAGCTCGTTCGGGATTCGATGTGATCGAAAAGGATACAAACGGCATCGTTCTTGCGTAGGGCCTCGGTCTTCTGGCCATCCGTTGTAAAAGAATAGAGTGAGCCACCACTGAACCGGAAACTGAGCGGTACGATAAACGGACGGTTGTCGAGCACATAAGCCAACCGCCCCAGATGGGTGTGTTGTATCATGTCCCGGATATCGTATTCCGACATTTCCCTGATCATCATGGCACGCCTCCGCCGTTTGCTTGTTTATTGACAAATTAACATAGGGCAGCGTCGCAGCTTTGACCGTGATCAAATCGCAAGCATAGTGTTTTTGTTAGACGAACAGGCGCCCTTCCGCAATCTTGACTGCAGTGCCGCCGATCCGGGCTCCTGTGAGCTGCTGTTTGGCCACATCCAGTTCAAGACGAATCCGCGACGGCCGCCCCATCTCCATCCCCTGTTCGATCCACCACTGCGAACTGCCATCAACAGGCTTGTCGTTCTTCTGGATCATGCCTGCAAAGGCGGCAGCAGCCGACCCCGTTGCAGGGTCTTCATAGACATTGGCGCCAGTTACAAACATGCGCGCATGGAAATTGCTGTCGAACAGAATTGTTTCGCGGCAATAGACATAGATCGGCAGAGGTCGGCCATCGACGTGCGGCAGGCTTTCATTCACATAGACCGGATCAATGGACACTTTTGCTGCAGCAATCAGATTATGAACCGGCACAAAGAGATAAGGCGTGCCTGCGCTCCAGACGGCAGGCACATGATTCTCGAATCCGATCTCGTGCGTACCGAGACCGATCGCGGCAGCAGCCTCCTCCTTCTCGATCTTGACGTCAAGCTTCTCTGGCAGGCGGGGCAGATCGAACTCGGCAAAGGCACTGTTCTCGCCAAGTATTACGCCGCAGCGAACGATACCGACCGTCTCTTCCAAAGCAACGAGCCTGTCCGTCTCATCGCCCGTTTTGCGACGGCGAGCCAGTGACACGGCCGCTCCCACTGTTGGATGCCCAGCAAAGGGAAGCTCATAATCAGGCGTGAAGATACGAACAGCGGCTTCATGGGCGGGATTGCTCGGAGGAAAGATGAAGACCGTTTCAGAAAGATTGAACTCGCGTGCGATGGCCTGCATACGCGTATCGTTCAAGCCTTCGCCGTCGTGGACGACAGCCAGCGGATTTCCAGCCAGAGCCTTGTCGGCGAAAACGTCGAAAACCTCGTAGAACCTGCCGGAAACAGCGGCGTCACTCATCCCTCATTCTCCCCTCAATCTGCCTATAAAACCGACTGCAAAGTCGATTTCACTCCAATGCGTTATGCTTCACATTATTTGCGAGCATAGCCAATTTCGCGGCGCTGTCATCTGCAAGTCCGGGCAAGTTTTAGAGATTATTGAAATGCCAATCGGCAAATGCTCGTACATAAGACGGTGTAGCATCTCCCATCGCACCGGCTGCGTTCACCGGTATGATCTCGGACAGCTCCGGCTCTACCTCCGACGACAGATGTTGTTCAATCCGCGATACCAGTTCTTTGCTTGGTGCATCAAAATAATAACGGCGGAAAAGCGCTATGCTACGGTTACCGGTCACAAGATTGATCTTTTGCTCAGCGCGCGCGTCCTGAATATCAAGACCCGTTTCCTCCTGCACCTCACGTCGCCGATTGGCGTCGTAATCGACACATCGATCGACAATGTCATTATCGTCGATTGAGCCTGCCGGAAAATAGACCCTTCCCGCACCCGCATTTTGCGCGCTCATACGCCCGGCAATTAAATGGCCGTCGCTCGAGACAATTACACCAACACCAAAAATATGCCACGGACGTTCTTGTGATTCATCATGTCGCCAGTGCATCAGCGTCGCAAAACTGGTGCGCTTGAAACCTGCCTGAAATACACCGCCTGTCAATTCAGCTTGCGGTGCCAGATAGAACTCACCATCGAACAGAGTTGGATTCGCGGCGCGCTCGCGCGCCCAGTTCAAAGCAATCGCTTCGCTGTTTTGCTCAGTATATGGCAAAGGACCAGGTAAAACCCGGACATCAGCACTATCAATAACGTGGACGGTATTTTCCCGGACGTGTTGCATCATTCAAACCATATTCAGTGTCACCGCAACCGGACAATGATCGCTTGCTTTCGGGCGGTCCCATCCGGTTCGGGGATAACGCTCGACCTGCTGATCGGGCGGAAAGATCGTGCGCCAGGGCTGCCCTCGCCGAATGATCTCCGGCACCGCTTTTTCATTCTTCTTCGCGAATGAGGGTGAGGCCATAATGTAGTCAAGCTGGCAAAGATGACGTTCTTGTGGCCCGCGCGTATGGTAAAGCGTCCAGCGGTCCATAACGGGGCGGCGCTCGACCAGATTGACCGCGAAGCCATCCCCTAAAAGCACGTCGAGCGCGCTTTCCTCTTCAACCATCGGCGTAAATTGATAGTCGTTCCACTCATCGCCGCCGATGATGATCCGCTCACGATAATCATTGAAATCGCCGCAAATCAGCCAGCGACGATTTGCAACATTAGACGGCCCGAACTTATCCTCAATGATACGGCGAATGGCGCGTGCCTCTGCGCGTCGCACCGGCAGAGATGCTGTCCGTCCGTCAAATCCATTGCGCGCACCCGTCATCGATTTCAGATGCGTCACAAAAAGCGATATGGGCTTTCCAGCAATCCGGATATCCAAATTGAGGCAATCCCGCTTGAAAATGCGATCATGGGGCTGGATTCCCAGTTCGGCGAGAACCGGCTCATAGAGACCAAAATCATTATAAGTTACATAGACATAGCTCGTGACTTCATCGACCTCGATGGGCTGTCCATCCCGCGTCGTGTCGCGCATCATAACGGCAACATCAATACCTCGGCTGTCATTGCCGTCTATGAGATATTTATGCCGGAAGCCATGGCCTATCATCTTGAAAAGATAACCATACTCAAACGCATTCAACGCAGCCAGATTGTCCACCTCCTGCAGGCAGAGAATATCCGCCCGTGTTTCCGCGATCGCGAGCGCTGTCATCTGCCGCGCGTCATCCGCATGCGCAACAGCACGAGCCTGTTCGAGAAGGCGATATTGCGCCTCATCGCTGATTTCGAACAATTGCAAGGCGCGATCCTGATGCAATTCATTGCGAAAGCCGGAAAAATCAAACCGGCGCATCAGATTTTCGACATTGAAGGTAGCTATAGTAAACATGCTTTCGCAATCTCTCTGCTTGCCGGACGATTGGCAAGAGGATGAATTCCGAAACCAATAAATTTCTGCTGAAGCGGTGACTTGGGTATAAAATATGCCCATATATCGGGAGAATAGAGATTGAAGCGAGCCGAGACGATGGGAAAAATTCTGCGCCTAACGATACTGACCGGACTGTTCGTTGCAGGCATTGCAAGTGCGAGTTCAGCCGTCGAACTGCGGAACAGTCAATATCTTCCCTCGCTGAAGCCGAGTGGTCCGTTGATTATTGGCGGTCAGGCAGGCGCCAATCGCACAGACCCGAGCGCCCGCAATTGCTACGGTTCAACGCAATGCCGGGAAAGTGGAACTTATGTCACCGAGCATGGCGTATTGAACTACAAGAACGGTGACGCATTGCAATATCGGCGCACGATGCAGCCACCAACGGCGGGCGCGCGGCCGACCAGCAATCATATTCAGTGGTGCTCGAACCGCTATCGCAGCTACCGGACTTCTGACAATACATACCAGCCATTGGCCGGTCCGAGAGCAGGCTGCAATTCGCCATTCCAGTAAGGAAAAGCCGGGTCAAAACCCGGCTTTTCGTTCGTGCTCATCAGGCGGCAGCGGATTTCGTATGAGCGCGTATCAAACGGCCAAGGCGCTTGATACCTTCATCGATCATCTCGTCGTTGGCACATGAATAGCTGAGACGCAGAGTATTGGCACCAGTCCCATCGGCAAAGAATGCCCTTCCCGGAACGAACGCGACTTTCTCACTGTCGATGGATGCAGCGAGGAGTGCCGCGCCATCCATACCTTCCGGCAGTGTAACCCAGATAAACATACCGCCTTCAGGCTTTGTCCAACTGGTGGTTTCCGGCATATAATTCGCCAGTGCCTCAAGCATCTTGTCGCGACGGTGTTTATAAACACTGTGCAGCTTCGCCACCTGAACATCAAAGCCGCCGCTCGCAACTCGTTGAATAGCGATTTGATTGATGGTGGATGAATGAAGATCTGCAGCCTGCTTCATCAAAACGAGCTTGCGAATGACTGGCTTCGACGCAACCACATAGCCAACGCGCAAACCCGGAGCCAGTGTCTTGGAGAAAGAGCCGCAATAGATGGTGCGGGTTTTCTCGATGTCGTCGCCGTTGCGGGCAATGTCGAGCGCCAGGATCGGCGAGATCGCATCGCCATTGTAGCGAAGATACTGATAGGCCGCGTCTTCGATCACAGGAATGTCGAGTTCATCCGCCTGCGCGAGCAGTTTTTCACGACCGGCAAGATCAACAGTTTCACCTGTCGGATTGCTGAAATCAGCGGACAGATAAGCAAACTTGACCTGACCGCCAGCTTTCTTGGCAGCCTCGGCATAGGATTCCGGCGTGCGATTGCCATTAATCGCCAGCGCATCGTAGTTCGGCTCGTAAGCATTGAAAGCCTGTAGCGCACCGAGATAGGTCGGTGCGGTCACGAGTGCCGTGTCGCCAGGCGACAGAAACAGCTTGCCCAGATAATCGAGCGCCTGCTGCGAACCCGATGTGATGAACACATTGTCTTCCGTGCAGGGGATACCGATCTTGGCGAGTTCTCCAACCAGCCAGGTGCGTAACGGCTTGTAGCCTTCCGAAACGGAATATTGCAGCGCTGCATTGGCTTCAGGGCCGGTAAGAATATCCTTGTAGGCCGCTTGGAATTCATCGTGCGGGAAAAGAGCCGGATCAGGAATTCCGCCCGCAAACGAAATAATATCTGGACGTTCCAGAAGCTTCAGTAGTTCGCGGATTTCCGATGCGCGCATACGTTTCGAGCGCGTTGCAAATACATTTTCCCAGTCCAACACGGGAAATCTCCTCAATTAGACTATCCGTACATTTTACGGAACTTGTAATAGCTAAGTCTCCTCAGAACTTGGCTATTGGATGTGAAGCTCTAGCGCACTTTTCGGCGGACGAGAACAGCTTTTCCCATGCTTCTATGGAATAAAGATATTCGGAATTGTTTTGGGCCTCAAAGTGCATGAAACGAAAAAACGGGCGCAGAATTTGGGTTCTTTTCGTTCGCTTCAGGCTGACGATCAACTCTGCCATAGAGTGCCAAGTATGAAGGGGCGCAAGAAGCGCCCCTCATTTCGACCTTCGGTAAAAGCTCGAAAATCAAATGACATTCTGGTTCCGGTGTGCCGCAGCATTTGCTGACAGCCAGAACCTGAACCCCACTGATTTTAGTTGCGCGCCTTGTCGACGAGCTTGTTCGCTGCGATCCATGGCATCATGCCGCGGAGCTTTTCGCCAACTTCTTCGATCTGGTGGCTGTCGTTGTTGCGACGGATACCCTTGAAGCGCGCTGCACCTGCACGATACTCCTGCATCCAATCGGAAGTGAACTTGCCGGTCTGAATGTCCTTCAGAACGCGCTTCATTTCTTCCTTGGTTTCAGCAGTGATGATGCGTGGACCGGTGACGTATTCGCCCCACTCTGCAGTGTTCGAGATCGAGTAGTTCATGTTGGCGATGCCGCCTTCGTAGATCAGATCCACGATCAGCTTCATTTCGTGCAGGCACTCGAAGTAGGCCATTTCCGGAGCATAACCCGCTTCAACCAGAACTTCGAAACCGGTACGGATCAGTTCGACCACGCCACCGCAAAGAACAGCCTGCTCACCGAACAGGTCAGTTTCGCACTCTTCCTTGAAGGTCGTTTCGATGACGCCCGAACGGCCACCGCCAACACCCGAAGCGTAGGAGAGAGCCAGATCATGGGCATTGCCCGAGGCATCCTGATGAATGGCGATGAGGCAAGGAACGCCGCCGCCCTTCTGGTATTCACCACGAACCGTATGGCCTGGACCCTTCGGCGCGATCATGACAACGTCAACCGACTTCTTCGGCTCGATGAGGCCGAAATGCACGTTGAGACCGTGGGCGAAAGCGATTGCGGCGCCATCACGAAGATTGTCGTGAATGTGTTCCTTGTAGATGTCGGCCTGCAATTCGTCAGGCGTTGCCATCATCATGAGATCAGCCCACTTGGCGGCATCGGCAACGTTTGTCACTTCGAAGCCGTCCGCCTGTGCCTTCTTCGCGGTCGCAGAACCTTCACGAAGGGCCACACGCACGTTAGCGGCACCGGAATCCTTCAGGTTCAGCGCATGGGCGCGACCCTGGCTGCCATAACCGACGATAACCACCTTCTTCGACTTGATCAGGTTAACGTCTGCATCCCGATCGTAGTAAACGCGCATTTCCTTATTCCCTTCGTTCAGATTGTTCTTCGGCTTTCTTGCGTCCGCCGATGTGATTAGGCCCCATAGAGGGCAAAAAACTGCTTGGTGGCACGCCGGGCATCCCGGATGACCACGTCGTCAGTCAGTTCCAGATGGTCGCCAAGCAGCAACCGTATTTGCATGTCCCGGACGACAAGCCCGAAGAACGTGCGAAATGCCTCGTCGATATCGTCGAAGGCGAGCAGACCCACTTCCTGCCCCATATGGAGAATAGGCTTGAGGCGCTTGGCCATGGCCACAGGCCCATTGGCCAGAACGATATCGCCGAGCATCGATTTACCGGATGCTGCATGGCTCACCGCCAATCGATTCAGTGCAATCGAGGTTTTCCCCGAAAGCACCAACAGCCAGTCGCGCGCGAAATGCTCCAGACTTGAGAAGAGAGATTCCGCATCCAGCTTTTCACGGGTCAGTGGTACGACACGAACTTTCGATGCCTGCCAGCGAACCATCGCAGTCAGCAGACCGTCGCGGTCACCAAACCATTTGTAGAGGCTTTCCTTCGAGCAGTTGGCAGCACGAGCAATACTAGCAGTCGTCAAAGCGCGATCCCCGCCCTCGACTAAAAGGCGCAATGCCTGCTCCAGAACATCGTTCTGACGCGGCGAAAGAGCTTGCTGCTTTTGAGCCTGCAATTCGTCGCTGGTATCAGTCACGGGTCTTTTCCTCCACCTTGTACCGTACGGTACGGTTCCCAATTCATAATTATTGTTTCATCAGCGGTCAAGCATGTTTTCAAAAATTACAGCAGCCTAATACAGGATTAATTTTCATCCACGCAAAATGCAAAAAAAGCGCCTTCCCGAAACCGGAAAAGCGCTCCTTAAACCTATCGAATCAGGTGGGTTTACAGATTCACCTGTGTTCCAATTTCTACCACACGACCGGTCGGAATCTGGAAATATTCTGTCGCGTCGGACGCGGTTCGGGCAAGCAGGATAAACAACTTGTCCTGCCAGAGTGGCAGGCCGGAATGAGCCGACGCCTTGAGCGAGCGGCGCGACAGGAAGAACGACGTCGTCATGATATCGAATTTCCAGCCAAGCTTTCGACAGATGCCGAGCGCTCGCGGAATGTTCGGCTGCTGCATATAGCCGAAGGTAAGCGTCACCTGCATGAAGCGTTCGTTATATTGGGATACGCGTGCCCGATCAGCACTGGAAACCCATGGCTTCGATGCGGTCACGACCGTCAATATAACATTGTTTTCGTGCAGAACCTTATAGTGTTTCAGGCTGTGCATGAGCGCGGTTGGAGCACTTTTAGGATCGCCGGTCAGAAATACGGCCGTGCCCGGCACGATGGTCGGCGGACGCTTGGCCATCTGCTCCACGATGAGATCAAGTGGAACTTCGGCCTTGCGGGTCTTGTGAAAGAGATGTCGCGTCCCACGCACCCAGGTCCACATGATGAGGACGAGTACAACCGCGATACCGATTGAAGCCCAGCCGCCCTCATGAACCTTGATGATGTTCGCACTGAAGAACATGATGTCAATGATAAGGAAGCCGAGAATAATCGGCAGGGCACGGCTTACGCGCCAGTTCCAGATCCGGGTCATCACGATGTAAAGCAGAACCGTCGTGACCAGCATGTTGCCAGTGACGGCAATGCCATAGGCTGCAGCCAGATTGCTGGACTTTTCGAAACCAAGCACCAGAATGACCACCGCCAGCCCCAATAACAGATTGACGCGCGGAATATAGATCTGGCCGTGCAGTTTTTCCGAAGTGTGCTGAATTTCAAGGCGCGGCAGAATGTTGAGCTGAACAGCCTGACGCGCCACTGAATAAGCACCTGTTATGACGGCCTGACTCGCGATAACTGTTGCCGCCGTTGCCAGCAGGACCATGGGCCAAAGCGCGAAGCTCGGCATCATCTGGAAGAACGGCAATGCTGCGGCTTCACCATGCGACAGGATAAACGCAGCTTGTCCGAAATAGTTGAGCAGCAGGCATGGGAAAACGACCCATAGCCATGCACGCACAATCGGCTTGCGCCCGAAATGCCCAAGATCGGCGTAAAGCGCTTCGGCACCAGTCATCGCGAGGAACACGGCACCAACAGTGATGAACGCCACACCGGGACTAACCGTCAGAAAGCGTATCGCATAATATGGATTGAGCGCCATCATAACCGTCGGATCATCGAAAATATGCCAAAGGCCCGACGCGCCCAGCGCCAGAAACCACAATGCCATGATCGGCCCGAAAACGATGGCCACCTTGCCGGTGCCCAGTTTCTGGACAGAAAACAGTGTCACGAGGATGACGACAGTGATGGGAACAACGAATGGCGTGAGATCAGGCGCGACGATCTCAAGACCTTCCATTGCCGAAAGAACCGAAATTGCAGGCGTGATGACCGCGTCGCCGAAGAACAACGCCGCCCCGCAGATACCTACCCCTAGGATCAGATCAGGTCTGCCTTTCAACGCACCTCTGACAAGAGCCATCAGCGAAAGAATGCCACCCTCGCCATTGTTGTCGGCGCGTAGCACGAACAGCACGTACTTGATGGTGACAACGAGCGTCAACGCCCAAAAGATCAGTGAAACAACGCCCAGGATGTCGCTGCGCGCAAGAATACCATCGCTTGCCGCCGCATGGAGGGCTTCACGAAAAGCATAGATAGGGCTGGTGCCGATGTCACCGTAAACAACACCCAGAGCGCCAAGCACCAGCGTCTTCATGCTCTCATTATGCTGCTCGGCATCTTCAGCAAAAGCGACGCTTTCGGGAACACCGACGGCAGGCATAGCAGCCTGGATCGGCGTGTCATTGCCATTTAGCTCGCCGCTCATGTGCAGGCACCTCGCAACTTCCTGAAACGGTTCTGGCTGGAGTTACTGGGGATAGAATTGGAATAATGAGTGTATTCGCAAAAAGTTGCGAATTGCAGCATAGTCGCCGCACCTTTGCCCAGATCAGTTTTAATCATGGACATTGCGTCGATTGAGCGTAGCAATCTGCCCGAATGCAACAGATATAGAATTGCCTCGGCGCGGAAAGCGGACGTCGGAAAACTGCTTCAATGCGTCCCTCATACGATCCTGCGCGCCCCCAACGCGTATAATTAGTGGCGGACGCCTAAAGCTTGTCTCGCCCGAATGCAAATGCACTTTTTGCACAGCTCCAATCTGAGCCATGCACCAAGCGCATTGACCACGCGTTACGCAAGGGCCGCGATGTAGCGACTGACCGTTACCGGCATCCCATACATCAGAGCATCGGCGGTCAGTCCGTGTCCAATGGAAACTTCGCTCAATTGCGGGATACGTTTCACCAGCGCAGGCAGATTGTCTACTGTCAGATCATGTCCCGCATTAATATCGAGGCCTAGCGCCGTAGCGGCATTTGCAGCTTTTTCCAGTTGATCCAACTCACGCACCGCGGCTGCCGGGTCATCATAGGTTGCGCCATAAGGGCCGGTGTAAAGCTCCACACGATCCACACCGATTGAAGCCGCCCGTTCGTAGCCTAGCGGATCGGGATCGGCGAACAAGGATACACGCATACCACCGGCTTTCAGACGAGCCACGATTGGAGCCAGAAAGTCAGTTTTCGACACAAAGTCCCAACCATGATCCGACGTTGCCTGCATTGGACCATCAGGCACGAGCGTCACCTGTTCCGGCTGATGCTTCTCCACCAGATCAAGGAACGCCTCGCTTGGAAAACCTTCAATATTGAACTCTGCTTGCGGAAATTCATCATCAATCAAAGCACGTATATCACCGAGATCAGAAAACCGGATATGACGCTGATCGGGACGCGGATGCACCGTCAATCCGGCAGCTCCGGCGGCAAGAGCAGCGCGGCCCAGACCGGTAACGCTTGGCCATGGCAAATCACGCCGGTTTCGTAGCATCGCAACAGCGTTGAGATTGACCGATAATTTCGCAGGCATTGAAGACTCCCGGATGAATATTCCGCTTTATAACGCCTGCCATGAAAAAATGTGAGTGTTTTGCCGTCGCACCGCAGCCGCAATCCCCAATCATGAAATCTGCCTGCAACAAACGGGGTTTGCGGAGTTTTCCAGTTCGCATCAATTTGTAGGTGATCGCAACCTTTGTCCCTGCTCGGGCGTTTAAACCGATCAATAAATGGAGGTCTATGATGCGAAATGAGGACATACCCGTCATTCGCCGCATTCCAACAAACCGGGAAGACGTTTTCGCTTTTGCAATCGAAGGACATCTCGACGATGCGTCATTGGAGAACCTCTATGGTCTTCTCGACGCAGCCTATGAAACACATGAAGAAATCGATCTTCTGATCCGTCTTACCGGATATGAAGGGTTCGACTGGACGGCTGCCTTTTCGGAAAGTATGCTGTCCATGCGCTCTAAATCCCTGAAAAAGCTTCGCCACTATGCAATTGTCGGCGGGCCTTTGTGGATTCAGGCAAGCATAACTCTGATGCAGCCTTTCCTGTCCATTGAGCTTCGTGCGTTCGAAGCAGACGAGGAAAACGAAGCTTGGGAATGGCTCAATGCCCAGCCCGCAGATGAGTAATTATTTTACAATGGTCAAACGTTCGGCCGCGCGTGTGATCGCCGTATAAAGCCACCGTTCACGTGTGTCGCGAAAGGCAAAACTTTCATCGAAAAGCACGACCTCATCCCACTGCGAACCTTGTGCTTTATGAACCGTCAAGGCATAACCATAATCGAAATCGTCGTAGCGCTTCTTGGTCTGCCACGGAATTTCACTGTCAGGGTCTTCGAACTGCGCCTTCAATAACTTGATCTTCGCAACGCCGCGATCATCGTCCTCGGGCGTAACCAGCAGATTGATGCCGGGCTTCACCGTTTCCTTGGATGATGTCATCACCTTCCAAAGTGAACCGTTGAGAAGTCCCTTGGCGGGATCGTTACGCAGGCAGACCAGCTTGTCGCCAGCCTGTGGGTAATCCGCAGTAAAGCCTTTCAGCTCCCGAAGGCGCTGGTTATAGCGGCGGCGCGTTCGATTGGTGCCGACGAGCACCTGATCGGCAGACAGCACCATTTCCTGATTGACATCGCCTTTTCCGATAACCCTTGCGGCGCCATGGTCGCCATAGGGAAGCTCACGCCCTTCCCGCACATCGAGCGCCATACGGATGATCGGATTATCCTGTGCCTGACGATGAATCTCGGTCAGGAGATAATCCGGGTCGTGCTCCGTGAAAAAGCCACCTCCGGAAATAGGAGGCAACTGTCCAGGATCGCCAAGAACGAGGATCGGAGTGCCGAAACTCATCAAATCCCGACCCAGCGCTTCATCGACCATGGAACATTCGTCCACGACAATCATCGCCGCTTTTGCAACAGGGCTCTGCCGGTTAAGCGAGAAGGTCGGCGCGATGGAAGTCTTGCCGGTCGTTTCGTCCTCAATCGCTTCCTCACCACGCGGACGATAGATCAGCGAATGGAGCGTACGGGCATTGCTGGCACCTTTCGAACGCAGCACCTGCGCCGCCTTTCCGGTAAAGGCCGCAAACTGCACATCGCCGTCCACGTGTTCAGCGAAATAGCGGGCGAGCGTCGTTTTGCCCGTACCCGCGTAGCCGAACAATCTGAAAATGGGGCTACGGCCGTCTTTGAGCCATTGCCCGACGGCCTTCAGCGCCTGATCCTGTTCCGGTGAAAACTGCATCGTCCCTTCAGACAGGATTCGCTGCCCGAAAACAAGATCAAACCGTGATCAAACGTTTTTAGTCACTAAGCCTGCAAATCTGTCGAGGTCGACATTGCCACCGCTGACGATTACGCCCACCCGCTTACCTTGCAGCTTAGATGCCACTTGCCGCGCACCGGCAAACGCGAGACAACCCGTAGGCTCGACCACCATTTTCATCCGGCTGGCAAAGAACTTCATGCCTTGCACCAACTCATCGTCGCTGACGGCCAGAATATCGCTAACAGCTTCGCGGATAATGGTAAAAGTCATGTCACCAAGGGCCTGTGTCTGGGCACCGTCCGCCAACGTCTTCGGCACGTCGATATGGACTATTTTGCCCGACCGGAACGACTGCTGACCATCATTTCCCGCCTCTGGTTCCACGCCGTAGACATCGCACTCCGGCGACAAGGCTTTCGCGGCCAATGCCGAACCTGCAAGCAGGCCACCGCCGCCAAGACAAACGAACAGAGCATCGAGCGGACCCGTTTCCTCGATCAACTCCTTGGCCGCAGTTCCCTGCCCAGCGATGATATCAGGATGATTGAACGGTGGAATGAGGGTCAGCCCCCCCTCTTCTGCCAGACGCTTTGAGATCACATCGCGATCTTCTTCATAGCGGTTATAGGTGACAACCTTCGCGCCGTAACCTCGCGTAGCGTCAAGTTTCGCGCGCGGCGCATCCTCAGGCATGATGATGGTTGCGCCGATGCCGAGCAGTTTTGCTGCAAGCGCGATTGCCTGGGCGTGGTTGCCGGATGAGAACGCAAGTACGCCTCGAGCCTTTTGCTCATCTGTAAATCGGGACAGGGCATTGAAGGCGCCACGAAACTTGAAGGCACCGATCCGCTGGAAATTCTCGCATTTGAAAAAGTACTGGGCACCGGTTTCGTGGTCGATGGTAGACGATGTGAATACCGGTGTCTGGTGAGCATAGCCTTCGATCTGCTTTGCAGCCGAGACCACGTCATCATAAGTTGGAAGCTTGTTCGTCATTTGCCCTTCACCTTTATTTCAGCATTGGCCACAAGCTCAAAATGAGCAGTAAAGCCATGATAAAATTGAAACATTTCAACCGAAAGGGATCGGAAAGCCAATTGCGCAGCAATGTGCCAAATCCTGCCCACACTGACACGCTTGGCAAATTCACAATCGCAAAGGCGACGCTGACCAGAAGCACCGCGACATAATAGTTGTCGTGGTTGGCATAAGTGGCAATTCCTGTAATCCCCATCACCCATGCTTTCGGATTGACCCATTGGAATGCCGCCGCCTGTAAGAAAGTCATTGGCTCGCTTTTATCCCGATGCTTGGCATCGCCAATGGAGCGCGACATCGCAATTTTCCAGGCGAGATAAAGCATATAGGCACCACCGGCAAACTTCAGCGCCACATAGAATGACGGTACCGTCTCGATCAAAGCGCCGAGACCGAAACCAACCGCCAGCAGCAATACGAAGAAGCCCACGCCGATCCCCAACATATGCGGAATGGTGCGGCGGAAACCGAAGTTTACGCCCGAAGCTAGAAGCATCAGATTGTTTGGTCCCGGTGTAACGGACGAGACGAAGGCGAAGACAAGAAGCGCCAAAAAAACTTCAATGGACATAGGACGGCCTCGATTTATGGGGACAAATTAGCTCAATAAAAAACCGGCACAATCGAAACATTGTGCCGGTTTTCAACGATATTGTATCGGTTTTGATTGAAGGCTGTTACATACCTTCCGGCCCGCGATTCATGGCCGCGACACCCGTACGGCAGGTCTCAACCAGACCAAGCGGCTTCATGATCGAAATAAACTGATCAATCTTCGCGGTCTTTCCGGTGATCTCCAGAATGAAATGATCTGTCGTCGCATCAACCACCTTGGCTTTGAACGCATCGGCCAGACGCAGCGTTTCAGCTCTCGCTTCACCTTTGCCAGCGACCTTCACCAGTGCGAGTTCACGCTCGACAGGACGGTCGTGGCCGAGTTCAGAGGCGCGATGGCTCAAATCGACAACACGATGAACCGGAACAATGCGGGCCAACTGGTGGCGGATCTGGTCGAGCACGTGCGGCGTGCCGCGCGTCACGATTGTAATGCGCGACAGGTGTTTTTCATGCTCGGTTTCCGAAACCGTCAGGCTTTCAATATTATAGCCACGACCAGAGAAAAGGCCGATCACGCGAGCTAGGACGCCCGGTTCGTTGTCAACGAGTACGGCAAGCGTATGCGTTTCCGGCGTTTGCGTTTCGGCTGCAATGAAATAGGCCGATCCGGAAGCTAGGTTCTGTGCATTCATGATTTCTTTCCTCCGGATCAGACGAGCGCGCGGCCCTTGGCATCGATGGCGTTGGCAACTGCCTCATCTGTTGCTTCATCCGGCAACAGCATTTCGTTATGCGCCTTGCCTGACGGGATCATGGGGAAGCAATTGGCGAGATTTGCCACGCGGCAATCGAAGATCACCGGCTTGTCAATGTCGATCATCTCCTGAATGGCGTCATCGAGTTTACCTGGCTTATCGCAGCGGATACCGTGCGCACCATAGGCTTCCGCCAGCTTCACGAAATCCGGCATTGCCTCAGTATAGGAGTGCGACAGGCGGTTGCCATGCAAGAGCTGCTGCCACTGGCGCACCATGCCCATGTACTGGTTGTTCAGGATGAAGATCTTGATCGGCGCATTATGCTGGATGGCCGCCGACATTTCCTGAATACACATCTGGATTGAGGCGTCACCCGCAATATCGATAACCAATGCGTCAGGGTGCGCGATCTGCACACCGAGTGCTGCTGGCAGGCCGTATCCCATGGTACCCAGGCCACCCGAGGTCAACCAGCGGTTTGGTTCCTCGAAGCCATAGAACTGCGCTGCCCACATCTGATGCTGGCCAACTTCCGTGGTGATATAGGTCTTCCGAACCTTGGTCAGTTCATAGAGCCGCTGAATTGCATATTGCGGCATGATGACGTCTTTATTCGGCGCATAGGCAAGTGAATTGCGAGAGCGCCAACGATCAATCTGCTCCCACCAGGCACCGATTGCCTGCTTTTCCGGCTTCTTATCAGAGGCCCGGACCTGACGAACAATGTCTTCCAGAACATGGGCGACATCGCCAATGATCGGAACATCGACGCGAACGCTCTTGTTGATCGAAGATGGATCGATATCGATATGAATCTTCTTCGAATTCGGAGAAAATGCGTTCAGACGTCCAGTGATACGGTCATCGAAACGGGCGCCGACGCACAGCATGACATCGCAATCATGCATGGTCATGTTGGCTTCGTAGGTGCCATGCATACCCAGCATGCCGAGCCAGTTCTTGCCGGAAGCCGGATAAGCACCCAGACCCATCAGCGTGGATGTGATCGGGAAATTGCTGATCTCTACCAGCTCGCGCAGCAGACGGGAAGCTGCCGGGCCGGAATTGATCACGCCGCCGCCCGAATAGATGACGGGCTTCTTCGCATTGACGAGCAGGCGAACGGCATCCGAAATTGCCTGCGCATTGCCGTCGAGAACCGGACGATAGCTGGTACGCGGCGCAGTTTCCGGTGGCGTATAAATGCCCTTGGCAAACTGGATGTCCTTTGGAATATCGACCACAACGGGACCAGGACGACCGGTGGATGCGACATGAAAGGCTTCGTGCAGGATGCGCGCCAGATCGTTGACGTCCTTTACCAGCCAGTTGTGCTTGGTGCAGGGGCGCGTGATACCGATCGTATCGCATTCCTGAAACGCATCGGAGCCGATCAACGTTGTCGGAACCTGACCGGAAATGCAAACCAGCGGGATGGAGTCCATCAGGGCATCCTGCAGCGGAGTGACCGCATTGGTCGCACCCGGACCGGACGTAACAAGCATCACGCCAACCTTGCCGGTCGACCGCGCATAGCCTTCCGCCGCATGTCCAGCGCCCTGCTCATGACGGACCAAAACGTGCTGAACCTTATCCTGCTGGAAAAGCTCGTCGTAGATCGGAAGCACGGCACCGCCGGGATAGCCGAAAATGCTCTCCACGCCCTGATCGATCAGAGCCTGAATGACCATCTCGGCACCGGTCATTTCACGTGGATTGCTTGCTTCCTGCGTTTCTGCGGCGTTTGCATCCGCCTCATGTTTACCTGCAGTCATTGTTCTCTTCCCGTCGTCTGCACTTCATTTCTGATTTTGGATAATAAAAAAGGCCCCCGAGGGAGCCTGTCTTTCGCGCATGGGAGCTTTCGCCGGATGGTTATACCATCCTGCCCATGCGCGCCCGTACCACAAGAATAATAAACGTGTTCATGGTGGCGGACACTAATAGCCGGATTTGGCGTCGTCAACGCATAAATACGTCGCCTGCGATATTTTCTTAGGCTCATCCGCCTCAAACGATAACTTTATTTCAACCGAAGGCTTCTATTATGGCGCGGAACCTCTTGTTGAAAGTCGGGGCAGAGTGGGCGACATGAGCGAAATCGGGGATGGTTCCGACGCGCGGGGACAAGGTGAATATGTTGAGCGTAATCGTACGGAAGGCTATGTCATCCAGTGTGATGGCGAAGGTGCGGTCGTCTCGGCACTGTCAGGCCCTTCTTCGGCGGCATCCGATGATTATTGGGCCGTAGGCCAGCTCATATCCATTCAGACGGGCGACAATCGCGTCGTCGGCCTTATCCGCAACGTGCTTGTTCCGGGGGATATCTGGATACGTGGCGGTGACAACACGCTGCATGTCCATATCGAGTTTCTGGGCGAGGTTCGTGTGCAGCCGAACGGACAGACCGTATTCAATGGTGGCATTTCGCAGTTCCCCCATCCCGGCGCTATTGCTCATCGTATCCGGGCGACCGATCTCGCGACCATTTATGCGCAGACCGGGCACAGCAACGTTTCAATCGGGACACTGACACAGGATGCAACGGTTCCCGCCTATATTTCGGTCGCTGACCTTATCTCCCGACATTTCGCCATCGTCGGCACAACGGGTGTCGGCAAATCGAGCGCCGTCATGCTGCTCCTACGCCGCATCGTCGCCGAAAAGCCCAATCTGCGTGTGCTCATTCTTGATCCACACAATGAATTTGCGAGCGCATTTCCCGATCTGGCGGTAGCAGTCGATCAGACAAATATCGAGCTGCCCTTCTGGATGCTACGGCTTGATGAATTCGCAGATGTGATCTTTCGTGGCCGTACGCCGGACCCGACGGAACTCGACATATTGCGCGATCTGGTCCAGCTTGCCCGCGAAAAAATGCACGGCATCGAAACGTCGGCCACGAAGACCTTGCGGCGACAGTTGGCCGACCGCCAGAGCGTCAGCGCGGACACGCCTGTCTCCTATCGCTTGGCTGACCTGCTAGCCCTCGTCGATGAGCGTATCGGTCTTCTCGACAGCAAAGCGGATCGTCCCTATCTGCGCAGCCTCAAGGCTCGACTGGAATCGATCTCGTCCGATCCCCGCTTTCGCTTCATGTTCGCCGTAACTGGTGGCCCTGAAACAATGCGGCAAGCCATTGGCCGCATTTTCCGCATTCCGCAAAACGGAAAACCGATCTGCACATTCCAGCTCGCAGGATTGCCATCCGAGGTTGTCAACGCGGTTGCCTCAGTCTTGTGCCGCCTGGCATTCGATATCGCTCTTTCAAGTGAGGGCAGTCTGCAAACACTGGTAATCTGCGAAGAAGCTCATCGCTATATTCCGACCGACCGCGATGCCGGTTTCTGGCCGACAAGACAAGCGATAGCGCGAATTGCCAAAGAAGGCCGAAAATACGGCTCCTATCTTGGGGTCATCAGCCAGCGTCCGGGCGAACTTGACCCTACAATTCTGTCCCAGTGCAATTCGATTTTTGCAATGCGGCTCGGCAACGAACGTGATCAGGAAATCATCAAGGGCGCCATTCGCGGGGGTGCGCAAAGCATGGCAGGTTTCCTGTCATCAATCGCTAACCGCGAGGCCATAGCGTTTGGCGAGGCCTTCTCGACACCGATGCGCCTTACATTCGAAACCATCCCGCCTCATCAGCTTCCAGAATGCAGCAAGGGCGAAAGCGCTCTTTCCAGTTGGCGCGGTGACGACAAAATATCGCTTGACCGTATCGTCGAAAGACTGCGTGCTTTTGAAAGCAGTTCCCAGGCAGAACCAAGGGACCAGCTCGCAGATGAGAGCAATTTGTGGGGCAATCCGGTTTCGACCACCCGCCGCGACCACGTATCGGAGGATGATATTTCGCCTTCTTCGCCAAGGCCGCATGTATCACTCAGCCTCGACACGAAGCAGAGCATTGAAAAGATGGGCGAACTCGTACGCAGTTTTCGCAAGGACCGCGAACGCTAGAGCGCATTATATCCGAAACCATTTCATACTTTTCCAGATATGCTCTAGCCGGGGCGGCTCCGTCAAAAATAAACAGCGCTAGGCGCAGACGCGGTTACGGCCCATGTTCTTCGCCGCATAGAGCATCTTATCGGCGCGACGATAGAGGTCTTTCGATGTCTCGCGTCGGTCCCATATCGCAAGACCGATACTGACGGTAACACCAAGCTTTTCATCGCCAAGGTCGATTTCGAGCGTCGATATGGCTTTGCGGACACGATTGGCGAGCTTGATCATCAATTCCGCATCCATGTTCGGTGCAAGAACGGCAAATTCTTCACCACCAAGCCGGGCTACCACATCATGATACCGCGTATAGTCCTTGAGACACCGCGCCACCTCTTGCAGCACGATGTCGCCAATGTCGTGTCCATAGGTATCATTGACGGTCTTGAAGTGATCGAGATCGATAATCATCAACCCGACAGGCCGCTGGATACGGTCGAACTGAACCAGATATTCCTTTAACGCCTCATCGAAATAACGTCTGTTCTGCATGCCGGTCAGGCTGTCCGTCAGTGCGGCATGTTCAAGGCTCTGAGATCGTTCGGAAAGATCCTGCGTGATGACCTGCAGCTTGCCACGGTCCAGCGCGTCGGTTCGTATTTGAGGGTAGATCAGGAACACCCCGCACGCGATAGTCGCAATCAACACCCAGATCGTGACATAGCTCAACTGGTCGAGCGTCGAAACCAGTTCAGAAGCGCTCACGTCAAGTGGCAAGGTCTGCAATTGTCCGATGTCGACACGGGCCTGGTAAAGCAACAGCCCGATACCGAACATCAAAACAATCAGAATAAAAAATGCCCGCTCCGATTTATGAAACCGCATAGTCCGCGCCCGCCTCTCCTGTTCGAGAGAGTGCCAGCGAGTTATTTCAGTGTCGTTAATTGAGCGAGCGCATCGTCAGAATTTGCGTGTACCACCCAGCGATCATCAAGCTGGTTTCGAAACCAGGTCGACTGACGTTTTGCGTATTGTCGAGTGGCGATGACCGAACGTTCAACCGCTTCTTCCCGCGTCATCGAGCCTTGCAGAAATGCTGTGATTTCACGCACGCCGATGGCTTTCATCGCAGGCAATGCCGGATCGAGATCAAGCGCCAGCAATGCCTTGACCTCATCGATCGCGCCATTGTCCCACATTAGCGCAAATCGCCTCGCAATTCGTTCGGCAAGCCATGCCCGGTCAGGTAGCAGCACGATTTTGCGCGCGCTATCGTCATCCACCAGCGCCTGTCCTTTAGTACGCTGCCACATGAGAAGCGACTTTCCGGTGCCTTCAAACACTTCCAGCGCCCGAACGATACGTTGACTGTCGAAAGGCTTGAGGGTTGCGGCCATATCCGGGTCGCGTTCACGAAGGATCTGGTGAAGAAGCTCCGGGCCGTCCGTCTCCATCCGGCCTCGCCAATAGGCGCGAGTATCGACCGGCACCGCCGGCATTTGAGACAGTCCGCCGAGCAGCGCCCTGAAATAAAGCCCGGTGCCACCAACAAAAATTGGCGTTCGGTTCTTCATTGCAGGTTGCGACAACAGGTCGGTGACATCGTCCAACCATCGTCCGGTTGAATAGGATATCGACGGCGCAACGTGCCCGTAGAGATGATGTTGTGCCGAAGCGAGATCGGCTTCGCCGGGCCGGGCAGTCAGAAGATCAAGAACATCATAAACCTGCATGGAATCGGTGTTTACAATGAAGCCGCCGGTCTCACGAGCCATGCGAATGGCAAGTGCCGACTTGCCGCTGGCCGTTGGGCCAGCTATCAGGATTGCATTCGTGACCGCATCCTCACTCATCGCCGGAATTGCTCTCCATGTCTCAACAGGTTTCTCTCGTCGCCACTTTGATCGCCAACCCGGCCAAAGCCTCGCTTGCATCAGCGCTTGGGATTAAAGCCTCAGCGGCAGTGAATGCAACCGGACTCTATTGGCTGGCCGACGACATTGCCTGCGACATTGCGCTTCCGTCGGGGATCGACAGTGAAGAAGCCGAAGCCCTGCTGCGTCGCTCGCTCGATGGCGCACCGATTGATGTGGTGGTGCAGGAACAGGAGCGCCGACGCAAGAAAATTCTGATTGCCGATATGGATTCCACGATGATCCAGCAGGAGTGCATCGACGAACTGGCGGAAGAAGCCGGTCTGCGCGAGCATGTCGCGGCCATCACCGCACGCGCCATGAACGGTGAGATCGAGTTCGAACCGGCCTTGCGCGAGCGGGTGGCCTTGTTGAAAGGCCTGCCGCTCAATGTCATCGACAAGGTCATTTCAACCCGCATCACACTGATGCCCGGCGGGCCGGAACTCGTGCGTACCATGCGGAAACATGGTGCTTACACGGCGCTTGTATCCGGCGGTTTTACCTCATTTACCCAGCGTATCGCCGAAATGATCGGCTTCAATGAAGACCGTGCTAACAGGCTGATCGACGATGGCATGTATTTGACCGGCCTTGTCACAGAGCCAATTCTCGGCCGTGAAGCCAAGGTCGAGAAACTCTTGGAAATCGCCGAGCGCCTCGGTCTCACACCGGATGACGCAATTGCGGTGGGCGACGGAGCGAACGATCTCGGCATGATCCAGCTTGCAGGCACTGGTGTCGCACTTCACGCGAAGCCGACTGTGGCAGCGCAGGCCAGAATGCGGGTTGACCATGGCGACCTGACCGCCCTCCTCTATATTCAGGGCTATAGAAAGACGGATTTCGTTCAATGATCATTCTTGAAACGCCGCGCCTTATCATCCGGAACTGGGAGGATCGCGACCGCGATCTGTTCCACGTCATCAATTCCGATGAAGAAGTTATGCGTTTCTTTCCGTTTCGCAGGGACCGCTCGCAGTCAGACGAATTGTTCGACTCCGTACAGAAGATGATCTCTGAAACGGGCCTCGGTTTCTATGCGCTTGAAGAAAAAGAAAGCGGTCTGTGCATCGGCTTTGCGGGACTCTCCCGCACCAACCTCGAGCCTCATTTACCGGACGGCACTGTTGAAATCGGCTGGCGGCTGGCCACTCCATTTTGGGGCAAGGGCTATGTAACCGAAGCGGGCAAAGCGCTGATCGAATATGCTTTCGGCACCCTTGGCCTCTCGGAAGTCGTTTCCTTCGCCGTCCATAATAACGAGCGGTCCACAGCCGTGATGCAGCGCATCGGCATGACCCGTGATCCGTCGAGCGATTTCGACCATCCCCGTGTGCCGGATGAAACTCCACATTTGAAGCTTCATTCCGTCTATCGCATTCAGGCAGACTGACCGGCCACCCAGCCGGAAGACCAGGCCCACTGGAAATTATAGCCGCCCAGCCAGCCGGTTACATCGACCACCTCGCCGATGAAAAACAAGCCCGGAACGGATTTGGTTTCCATGGTTTTGGAATCGAGATCGCGCGTGTCAACGCCTCCGAGTGTAACCTCGGCCGTACGGTAGCCTTCCGAACCAGCGGGCTTGATGCGCCAGTCATTTATCGCAGCCTCGACGCGGCGGAAAGTCTTGTCGGACATATCCGCCAGATGACCTATCGCGCCCATATCCTCGGCTATGGTTTGCGCAAGCTTCCTCGGAAGATAAATGGCGAGTGCCGTCTGCAATGCCTGCTTGCCGTTTTGTTTGCGCTGCTCGCGCAATCCCTCGAAAATATCCGTATCCGGCATCATCGCAATGCGGATTTCTTCACCTTCTCGCCAGTAGGAAGAAATCTGCAAGATCGAAGGGCCACTGATACCGCGATGCGTAAAAAGCATTGCCTCGGCAAATTTCGTTTTGCCGCAGGCGACAACGGCATCGACGGCAACACCGGCCAGCGGTTTCAGCCGTTCCAATGTATTGGGTTCAAACGTCAGCGGCACGAGCGCCGGCCGTGTTTCGACAATCCGCAATCCGAACTGCGTCGCGATATCGTAACCGAAACCTGTCGCCCCCATCTTGGGGATCGACTTTCCTCCACACGCCACCACCAGTGATCGACAGCGCACTGGACCATCCGACAACTGGAGAGAAAAGCCCTGTGCTGATTTCTCGACGGAACTGATACTGCAGCCAAGCTTCAGTCGCGCACCATAGCGCTTCATTTCGCCCAGCAGCATCTCGATTATCTGCAATGCCGAACCATCACAGAAGAGCTGACCCAGCGTCTTCTCGTGATAGGCAATGCGGTGACGCTCAACGAGCGCGATGAAGTCGCGTTGCGTATAACGGCTCAAAGCGGAGATGCAGAAATGCGGGTTCTGTGAGAGATAGTTCTTCGGGCTTGCATGAAGATTGGTGAAGTTGCAGCGGCCACCACCCGATATGCGGATTTTCTCACCAGCCGATTTTGCATGATCCACGACCAGCACGGAACGCCCGCGTTTGGCCGCCTCGACGGCACACATCATGCCTGCTGCACCGGCGCCTATCACCACGATATCAACTGTTTCCAATTCACCTTACTCCGAATGGCGCCGGTCCATAGCACACCAGTGACCCATGAAACAGAAGGCTTTGCCATTTCGGATAACCAAACGGAGGACTATCCGAATCTGTTTGTGCAGTTCTAGCGTCAAGCCATTCAAACTACGAAGCAAAACGGCATTGCAGATTGCTCCACAATGCCGCTTCAGCAGTGTATTCAATTATGAATCAATTGATCCGGACAGTTACAAAACGCAATTCTCCCGAACGGGAAGCCAACATCAGAAGAGCATTCTTGCGCCCTTCGCGACGCAGCGCATCAATACGCTTTTTCACGTCCTCGGGTGTCTTCACATTCACCTGTCCGATATCGACGATAACATCGCCGGTTTCGATACGTTTCTCACCTGCGGCTGAGCCGGGGTAAACATACAGGACCGCAACACCTTCCACATCTTCTGCAATGCCAAATTCTCCGCGAACATCGTCATTCAATTCGCTGAGCTTCATTCCAAGCACGCTCGGGGCGGCATCACTTTTCTGTTCTTTTTTCGGCGTATCCGGTGTTTGTGTGCCTTCTTCACCACCCTCGCCTTCTGGAAGTGGAGCCTGATCTTCCGCGGCCGCCTCGGTGCTCTTGTCATCCTCGACCAGACGCCCAAGCTTCACTTTAACAGTCTTCTCCTCGCCCTGACGAACCACAACGATCTCGACTTCCTTGCCGACAGGAGTTTCCGCGACCAGTCGCGGCAGATCGCGAGCCGTATCGACCGGCTTGCCTTCATAGCGGATCACGACGTCACCGGCTTCAATCGCCTTGTTGTCAACGCCGGAATTCTCGATCAGCCCGGCAATCAGCGCACCCTTGGCTTCCTTCAGTCCAAGGCTCTGGGCTATATCCTCGGTTACCGGCTGGATGCGTACGCCGAGCCAGCCACGGCGAACCTCGCCGAACTCCTTGAGCTGGTCGATAACACCCACCGCCATCTCGGCCGGGATAGCAAAGCCGATACCGATAGAACCGCCCGATGGAGAAATGATCGCCGTGTTGATGCCGATCACCTTGCCGTCCATGTCGAACAGCGGACCACCGGAATTGCCCCTATTGATGGCCGCATCGGTCTGGATGAAGTCGTCATAGGGTCCAGAATTGATGTCGCGCTTGCGGGCCGAGATGATACCAGCCGTTACGGTTCCACCGAGCCCGAAGGGATTGCCGATCGCAAGCACCCAGTCACCGATACGCGCCTTTTCCGAATTACCGAATTGCACGGCCTTCAGCTTGTGTTTGGATGGGTCTACCTTGAGAATTGCCAGATCGGTCTTGATGTCTTTTCCAACCAGCTCCGCTTTCAGCTTGGAACCATCGTTGAAATTGACTTCTATTTCGTCCGCATCGGCAATGACGTGATTGTTGGTGACGATGAAGCCCTTGTCGGCATCGATGACGAAGCCTGACCCCAGCGACTGGACCTTGCGCGATTCGTCGCCCTGCGCGCCTTCCTTGTCACCGAAAAAATCCTTGAAATATTCCTGGAACGGCGAGCCTTCGGGCACCTGCGGCATTGGAACCGCGCCGTCACCTTCACCGTCTTCCTTGACGGTTTGCGAGGTCGATATGTTCACGACCGCATCAAGCAGCCCTTCGGCCAGATCGGCAACCGAAGCCGGTCCCTGCGCCGCGATTGCCGGAGGCGTTCCTACCGAAAGAGTGCCAGCGACGGTCATCGCTCCCAATGCCACGGTTGCGAAAAGGGTGCGAACAAATCCCGCCTTTGGTGCAATTGCCATGAAGCCCTGCTCCGTTCCTGTCTGCTTGCAGTCGTTTGATTAGCGATAAGTTGCTGCAAAATACGGCCTGTTTACGGCCCCGCATAGACTACAAACAATAAATAACAGAAGGAAAGCGGCTTATCCCCTGGCAAGCCAGACAATACCAACGCCGATTGCAAGCGCCGCAATACCGGCGATGCGTAACATGTTTTCAGGCGTTTCGCTTGCTTCACGGGCGAGTTTCTTCGCCAAAAAAGGAAAGCCGCCGTAGAGCAGCCCTTCGAGAACGAAGAGAAGACCTACGGCGGCTAGAAAATCGCTCATGAGCGTTTGACCCGGTTTTACTGGGCAGGCGTTGCCAGCTTGCCGCCAGCATCACGGAAGAACTTGAAGAACTCCGAGTCCGGAGAGAGCACCAGCGTTGTATCCGGGGTTTCGAGCGCTTTACGATAAGCGGCCATCGAACGATAGAAGGCGAAGAAACCCGGATCCTTCGTTGCGGAGCTTGCGTAGATTTCACTGCGCTGCGCATCGCCTTCACCGCGAAGGATTTCCGATTCCTTACGCGCTTCGGCAAGCGTTTCCACAACCTGACGATCAGCTACGGCGCGAATGCGCTGGGCTGCTTCACGACCACGTGCACGCAGACGTTCGGCTTCCGCCAGACGTTCCGCCTTCATGCGGTCATAAGTCTGCTGCGAAACTTCCGCCGTCAGATCGGTACGACGAATACGCACATCGGCGATGGTCAGGCCGAGTGAGGTTGCATCGGGACGAAGCTGGTCACGGACTTCGCGCATCATGTCGCCACGCTCTTCCGAAAGTGCCGCTTCGAAACCGCGCTGGCCGTAAACGCTACGCAGGGCAGCATCGAGACGGGTACGCAGACGCTGTTCGGCAAGCAGTGTGCTGCCCGAAACGGTTTCACGGAACTTGCGGGCATCGGTGATGCGATAGACGAGAAACGCATCGACATCATAGAACTTGCCGCCCGAAACCTGAACACGAATGTCGTCCAGATCGAAGCGCAGCAGGCGATCATCGATCAACTGCACCGTGTCTGCATCAAGAAACCCGAAAGGCAGCTTGAAGTAGATGCCCGGTTCCGTCTTCACATCAACGATCTGACCGAAACGAAGCACGATTGCCTGCTGACGCTCGGATACGATGAACGTAGCGGAGTAGATCAGGAAAGCGATGACGGCGATGATACCGCCAATGATTGGAAGCCTGTTCTGGGCCATTACTGGGCACCTCCGCTCGGGGTCGTCGTGGTGGCATTCACACCGGGGCGTGGCTGCTGGCGCATGAGTTCGTTCAGCGGCAGATAAGGCACGACATCCTTTCCAGGTTCGACAATAACTTTCTTGGTGCTCTTCAGCACCTGTTCCATCGTTTCGAGGAAGAGACGGTTACGCGTCACTTCCGGCGCCTTCTGGTATTCACCGAGAACCGAGCTGAAACGCTGCGCCTCACCTTCCGCGTCCTGAACAACACGGTTCTTGTAAGCGGCTGCTTCTTCACGAAGCTGGGCTGCTTCACCGCGGGCCTGACCAAGCTTCTGGTTCGAATACTGGTTCGATTCTTCTACGAAACGGTCTTCGTCCTGTTCGGCACGCTGAACTTCGTCGAAGGCATCAGCCACTTCACGCGGTGGCGCGGCATCTTCGATAGAAACGGCATTGATCTGTATACCTGTCTTATAGGTATCGAGTGTCTGCTGAACAATATCGCGAACGCTCGCTGCAATGGCCGAACGGTTGTCGCGGAAAACGTCCTGAGCCGGGCGACGACCGACGATTTCGCGGATCGCGCTTTCGGAAACCTGCTGCACCATCGCATCGGGGTTATCGACGTTGAAAAGATACGCCTGCGGGTCCGATACGCGGTAAAGAACCGAAAACTGAACGTTGACGATGTTCTGGTCGCCCGTCAGCATGAGGCCCTGCGTCGCACTTCGGTTGCCCTGCCCGCCAATATTGATCTGCTTCTCGACGATCTGCGCCTTCTCATAGGTTTCGATCGGCCACCAATGGAAATGCAGGCCCGGTTCGGACACTTCTTCCTTCGGCTTGCCGAAGCGCAGTTCGACGGCGAGTTCGTCGGGCTGCACGGTGTAGATCGACTGATAAAGCCAAAAACCCAAAACTGCCGCGCCGATAAGGAAAAGAACGCCGCGATTGCTGCCGCCCTTGCCGCCACCACCGGGGAAGACCTGCTTCAGACGATCTTGTCCTTTACGCAGAATATCTTCGAGATCAGGTGGTGTGTTCTGGCCGCCGCCACGCGAGCCCTTCGGTCCTTGTCCCCAAGGACCGCCATTATTGTTGTTATTGTTATTATCGCCGCCGCCGCCCCATGGGCCGCCGCCACCATTCTGATTACTCCAGGGCATCCTCACCTCTCGTCCGGGTGACGGGAAAGCGAGCTACCCACTCCCGTCATCAACTAATGTTTCCGTTTTATAGGCATCGCGAGGTCCGCTTTCAACGCGAAGACGCCAAAATTCATGAACTATGCTTTACACAGCACATTTTTCGTACACGAAATAGCATGTTGGATGGCTGTCCTTCTCTCCGGCGGGCACATCCTCCTGCGAAACGACGCACCACAGTTGCGGATCGATTTCTGGAAAGTGCGTGTCTCCGTCGATCTTGGCTAGAACACGGGTCAGGTGAATGCGGTCCGCGAGAGGCAAAGCCTGCGCATAAATCTTCCCGCCGCCTATGATGCAAACTTCCCCGACACCCATGTCAGCAGCCAGTTTTCGCCCGAGCGCTATCGCCTCATCGAGAGAACCGACAATACTTGCACCTTCAATCTGAAATCCGTTGTCCCTCGTCACCACAATGTTGGGCCGTCCCGGCAAGGGTCGCCCGATGGATTCCCATGTCCGTCGGCCCATGATAACCGGCTTGCCGAGCGTCAGTGCCTTGAAGCGCTTGAGATCGGTTGAAAGCCGCCACGGCATGTCATTGTCACGCCCGATGACGCCATTTTCGGCGGCGGCTACAATAATTGAAACTATCGGTTCTTGCATGGACATTGGGTGCCTCAGACAGCAATGGGTGCTTTGATCGTCGGATCTGCCTCATAGCCCTCAAGCTGGAAATCCTCAAAGCGGAAGCCAAAAAGATCCTTCACTTCCGGATTGATCCTCATCGTCGGCAATTTCTTTGGCGTGCGGCTCAGTTGCAGGCGCGCCTGGTCGAAATGATTGGCGTAAATATGCGCGTCACCAAGCGTGTGCACGAACTCTCCCGGCTTCAGACCCGCAACTTGCGCGATCATCATCGTCAACAATGCATAGGACGCAATATTGAACGGCACGCCCAGGAAAATATCCGCAGACCGCTGATAGAGCTGGCAGGAGAGTTTGCCGTCGGCGACATAGAACTGGAAAAGACAGTGGCATGGCGGCAGAGCCATTTCATCGACCAATGCAGGGTTCCAGGCCGACACGATCAGACGCCGCGAATTGGGATTCCCATGCAGCATCTTCAGGAGATTCGCGATCTGATCGATATGGCGGCCATCCGGCGCTGGCCATGAGCGCCACTGATAGCCGTAAACCGGACCAAGGTCGCCATTATCATCCGCCCATTCGTCCCAGATCGAGACGCCATTCTCCTTCAGATAGGCGATATTCGTGTCGCCTTTCAGGAACCAGAGCAGTTCATAGATGATCGAGCGAAGGTGCAGCTTCTTGGTCGTCAGAACCGGGAAGCCCTCTTCGAGATTGAAGCGCATCTGGTATCCGAAAACCGACCGCGTACCTGTGCCCGTACGATCGCCACGGTCGACGCCGTTATCGAGCACATGTTGAAGAAGATCGAGATAGGTGCGCATAGGGGATGATCCAGAACCGATTCGTTTCGAGTCCACTATAAAGAAAAACCCCGGCGTGAGGCACCGGGGCTTCGGATTCAGAAAATCGCTGTGAATCAGAGGCTGCCGAGTTTTCCGAGCTGCTTGGCGACCAGATAATAGAAGGTGACGCGATTCTTGTTGCGATCGCCCTTCATGACTTCAGCAACATGCGCAACCACTTCATCGCCCTTGGCTTCGTCGTCGATGCCGAGTTTCTTGGCAACCCAGTTGGTGCGAACACGCTTCAATTCTTCCGGGTCCGTTGCCGAAACGAGCGAGGAATCGCGATTGCGCAGCGCAATGCCCAGATGCTTGACGATCTTGTCGACTACAGCTTCATCGGCACCGGCATCGTAGCGACGGACATCCGCGAGATATTCACTCATATATCCACTCTCCTTCGAATGGGGTATCAGCACCCCGTTTCAGCCCACGGAATCCGGCTATATAAAAATTTGCTTGCCGACCCGATATGTTGCGAGGATTGACCAGCAAAAGCAGGCTGTCAATGAAAAATGAACACGAAGCCGATCGTTGGGCCCGTAAGCAAAACCCGTTAAAAACGGCACACCCTCTTCCAATCATAATCAACCGCGCCTATATACGGCGTGTCGGCGCAAGCCGACTATGGTGATAAACGGACGGTGTAATAAACCTATTGGACCCGGGGGCGGTACCCGGCGCCTCCACCAGAATACAGATCAATCAAGCGGTTTGTATTGTGGCGGGGGCGAAATAGGATCGACAAGGGTGTAAAGATCGCTCTTTTACTCGGCATGATACCACCGTTATCGGGTCAATTGAGTAGTTGCAAATGACAACAAAGCTCAGGGTTATGCTCTCGCTGCCTAATGGCGGTGCGGGAAACCCACTCTAAAGTCCTTAGGGTTAGCCCCTTAAGGCGGGGTTCGGAGGCACCTAGCAACAGAAGCCTCCACTTTCCCTTTCAGATAATCTATGCAGCCGCAGCTTCCGTATCGAGTTCACTCGTCTTGCGCGAAAGAACAATCTGCGTCAGCACAAAGGCCGTGAGCGCACAACCGGCAATCCCTCCGGTCATCGGCAGAGCCGTTCCATCAAAGAACGAACCGGTGACGCCGATCGCCACACCGCCAATCACGAAATGCAGCGTGCCCATCAGCGCAGAAGCGGTTCCTGCAATCTCGCCGTGATCTTCGAGAGCGAGCACCGCTGTTGTCGGGATAACGAGACCTAAGAAGCCATACCCCACGAACAGGAACCCCGCGATCAGCCATAGCGACTGATGCCCCATGAGTGCGGCTGCGAACATGGCGAGCATGGCCGCTGCAAATCCCGAAACCGCGAATCGCATGACACGACGAAGTCCGAAGCGCGATCCAAGCCACCCATTCAGTTGTGAAACACCGAAGAACGACACCGCATTAGCCGAAAAGGCCATCGCATACTGCGTCGGCGTCAGCCCGTAGTGGTCGATCAGCACGAACGACGAATTAGCGAGATAGACAAAGAAGGAAGCGATGCCAAAGCCGCCGACGGAAGCCAGCCCGAGGAAATAGCGATCCTTCAGCAGGCGACCATAGCCGCGCAAAGCGGTACCGAGATTACTTTCAAGGCGCGCTTCGGCCGTCCGCGTCTCTTTCTGCGCTGTCGCAACCAGCACTATTCCGATCGCAGCAGCGACCAGAACGGCCCAGAAAACACCGCGCCAACCGAAGAAGCTGATGATGATCGAGCCGGTTAACGGTGCCAGGATCGGTGAAATGGAGAAGACGAGCATCAAAAGCGACATAAGACGCGCCGCTTCGACACCTGTGTGAAGGTCACGCACAACAGCGCGCGGAATAACCATGCCTGCAGCAGCCCCTAGCCCCTGCACAAAACGGAACAGCACCAGCACATCTATATCCGTCGCCAGAGCAGAACCGATGCTACCGATACCGAACAGCACCAGACCGCCATAAAGCGGGAGTTTACGCCCGACCATGTCGGACAGCGGCCCGCAGAAAAGCTGTGCAACCGCGAGAGCAATGAAAAAGGCCAGAAGACTCATCTGCACGGCACCCGTTTCCGCATGCAAATCGGCGGCTATGGTGGGCAGAGCTGGCAGATACATATCGATCGCAAATGGGCCAATGGCGGAAAGAAGGCCAAGAACAATGGCATTGCGCACAAGACTGGAAGCCATGGGGGACGCGCTTTCATCAATGTTTCGTGAGATTCCCGCACCGATTTCGGATCTCCGGTTTTGCTTGGGAGGATGGCGCCATCGGGCTCGCAAAATCGGCACAGGACAGATAAATATTTGTATTCACTACCAGTTTTCTTTTCATCTTGATGATATCGACCCATTTCTCAATATGGCCGACACTTGAAAAGTCAGTAGCGAAAGGCATTCTATACGCAACGTCAAAACAGTTTTGACACTAATGTCAAATTAGACACCATTGTCCAAAACGTCAAGCTATCTTATGTTGGGGTTATGAAGCCTACTGACATATTTGACATGGCCGTCCTGCCCGAGAAGCGCGCCATATCCGAAAAGGGCCTGAATTCCGCGGCGGTAAAGCCCGGACAGTGCATGAAGCGCGACTTTATTCTGTGCTCAGCAGCGCGCGTTTTCAATCGCGACGGGTTTCAAGGCGCGAGCATAGACCTCATTGCCAGCGAAGCGGGCGTGTCGCGTCAGACCATCTATAATCACTATCGCGACAAGGAAGCGCTGCTTGCCGCCGTCGTCGAGGATGCGCTTGCACGCATGAATGCGAGCCTGTTCGCGGTTCTGGCCACCTTCCCCCAAACTGGGGAAAATCTGGAACAGGATCTTGTGGCTTTCTCCATCCGCATGAGCCGGAACTGCATATACGATCCGTCCGGTGCGTTCCTACGCAAGATCATGCAGGCTAACGAGACCAACCTGCCGCTTGCAGCCAGTATCTGCAATACGAAAGGCCCGGCACAGGCTATCCCTGCTATAGCAGCGCGTCTGGCTCGCCTTGCAATGGACGGCCATCTGCGCATTGATGACCCGGACCTGGCGGCACGCCATTTTATGGCGCTGATCAATGCCGATACGCACTACCACATGCTCACCGGCCAAGGCATAGATGACGCAATCATCGAGAAAAGCGCCGTTAATGGGGTGCGCACGTTTCTGATGGCTTTCGGATGCAGATAGAGTAACGCCCATTTTTTTGCGCTCAAAAGTTGCGTATCTTTCTATCATAGATACCGCCTGTCGCAATTTCAGGTCATATATCATCAGTTCCTGCGAGAACGAACTTGACATCGACCTCCGAATCCGTGGGATAAGCAAACCATGGTACAGGACCTAATCCGTTACGATATTCTCGCTCAGGAAGCCCTACGCGGCGTCATTCGCAAGGTACTTGCGGAGGTGGCCAAGGCTGGCTTGCCAGGTAACCATCATTTTTTCATCACGTTCCTGACCGGAGCGCCCGGTGTGCGAATTTCCTCGCGCCTGAAGGAAAAATATCCCGAGCAGATGACTATCGTTTTACAGCATCAGTTCTGGGACATGCTTGTCACGGACCAATTGTTCGAAGTTGGCCTGTCCTTCGGCGACATCCCAGAAAAGCTGACGGTTCCTTTTTCGGCGGTCCGCGGCTTTTATGACCCTTCGGTAAATTTCGAACTCGAGTTCGATGTCGCGGTCGCACAGCCGGAAAGCGACAATGACGAAGGCGGCAATACTGCTCCCATCGAAATTGTCCCGACAGATGCGCCAGTCGAAAAGGCAGAAAAGCCCAAATCGAAGTCACGCAAGACTGCTGCCGAAAAAGAAGCCGCTGCATCCAAGGACAGCAATGCAGATGACGGTGCAGATAAGGACGCCAAGCCTACGGCTGATGTTGTTTCGCTGGATGCCTTCCGCAAGAAGTAATCCTGTACCTGCCATCTCTGCCCCACGAATCTGCCAAATTTCCCGCTGGTATTGCTGTCCTGTTTGACTGGACAGTTCATCTCACGGTTGATTGCAATCAATGGTGAAAAATAAACAGACGTTTTATACTCTGTCCTGACGGCAACCAGTTCAGGAATGAGTTCAATGATTCGTGCAATTGCTCAGGCAGTGTTGTGGATAAGCGGCATCGTAGCTGCTTTCTTTGTGGCAAAAGACGAACCCAACTTTCCTCTTCTGCAGATGACAGTGGGGCTCATACTCCTCATCCTGGCGTCCTTGGCCATCTGGTGGTTCACCAATCCGAAGGACCCGCAGAAATAGCACCAGCCCATTACGAGCTTGCGAGACCGAGCCGAAACGCGATAATTTTTCAAAAACCCTCAACATTTCCGCGTGGTTCCATGAGCGACATCGTCAATCTCAGGCAATTCAAGAAGCAGAAGGCCCGCACTGAAAAAGAAAAGCAGGCTGATCAGAACCGCATTCAATTCGGTCGAACGAAGACTGAAAAAGCTTTCGCTCGCACGGAAGCGACGAAAGCGGAGCGGTTTCTGGACCAGAACCGTTTGGAAAAAAGCGACAAGCCGGACGAGGAAAAGTAACCGTGTCGGGTCGGCTACGCAAACATTCCGTCAGTATTCGTGGGCATGCGACCAGCTATACGCTTGAAGACCCATTCTTCGAATTGATCGAAGAAATCGCGGCCACACGAGAGCTTTCCGTTGCGGCCCTGATTGCAGAAATCGACAGCAAGCGTGACAGACCGATCAACCTGTCTTCCGCGCTCCGTCTCCACGTTCTCGACTGGCTTAAATCCAGAATAACTCACGGCTGAGGCGCAGGAACCACTGGTGTCTGCTCCAGACTCTTCAGAAACTCGTTCAAAGATTGCCCACCTTCCGGCGATGCCAGGGGATCTTTCGACCCGCCCGCCGGTCCCTCTTGTGGCTTCTCTGCCTCAAGCCGCTGAGCTTCCTCGGCGGTTTTCCGAGCCACTTCGCGCGCACTAGCCTCAGCACGGCGCCGCGCCTCTTCCTCACGTTGCGAACGGTCCCGTTCCGCTTCATCCGCTTCGAAAAGCCCAAGCTGGCGACGAAGACGCTGTTTCTCCATGAGGCTCGCCTGCATGGATTCAACGCGTTCCTGTTCGCGCTCAAGCGCACGTTGAGTCAGGAACTGAACCAAAGGCTGTCGGTCGAATTTCACCTCGGGTGCGCTGTAACTGCCACCAAGCGAAATGGCCACCTGCGGAGCGATGCCAGTGTCAGCGCCGTCGCTATTCCGGAACGTCAAGGTGCCGTTTCCGCCGATACCAAGCGTCGACAGATCGAATTGCAAATCACTGAGAAGCGCAGCATTTCCGTCGTTCAGATTGGTTGCCGCCATGCGTGCGACGCCGCCACTAACTGTAAAATCGAACCGTGCGTTACCTGGCGCGAATACGCCTTGCCCCGTAGCCTTGTCGGCAATACCGACAAATTGCTTGGAAGCCAGCTTGTCGGATCCGGAGGACTGATCCCCCATCATATCGGCGGCTCCGATCATTGCGGGTAATGCCGCTCCGTCCAGACCGTTGACGGTAAAATTCTCCACGTCAAAACTTGCCGTTCCCGCAAGCGAACCGATCAACGCTGCAACGCTCTCGCCACTGCCGTTCAAATTCACGGCAGCTTTCACCACGCCACCCAGCGGAGCAACACCATCCTCCAGACGATAGAAATCCTTGAGGTTCGCGCCACTCCACTTGATCTCTGTCGAGAGGAGAGCGTTTTTGTCGCTGTTGCTCAGAGAAACATTGCCGACAAGATACCCGCCCGCCCAATTACCGGTCAACTCGTTCAACTGAAGACCGTCCATGGTCTTCTGGAGCCGTGTGGAAAACTCCGTGGCAGTTCCGAACCCACCCATATGAGCCTGGGCCACGTTGAGTTTCATATCCAGCAGCAGCGGTAATGAAGGTCGAACCGCGAATGCACCGCGTGGCCAAATGGTCTTTGCGGTGGGCTTTGCCGGCTCGAATGCATCCTGCCCAAGCATGATCGCTGCAAGGCTATCGACCTCGAGCGTGGCAAGCTTTGCTTCGCCCTTCAACTGCGGCAGACCGCTATCGGCAAAATTCGCTTCCAATCGCGCGGAAACATCTTCTTCGTCCAGCTTTCCGGCCAGATTGGGAAACCGTAAAATACCCTTTGCAAACTGGAAATCGCTGGTCAGATTTGCCGAAAGTCCTTCGCCGAAACCAGGCAGCGCGAAACCGGCTGTCGCGATGAACGGTTGCAGATCGGCAGACTTCAACTGGGCTTTGCCGCTGGCAGCGATATCGCCGCCGACCAGCGAAATCACGCCATCGGCGGCGGCCGAGCCATCAGGTGCCGCAAGCTTGAGCTGAGTCCGCATACCTGCACTCGGTGCGCCCTGCATGTTCAGATCGGCAGTAAGCTCGCCAGCAAGCCCCAGGGGCAATGTGGGCAAGCCTATCAGTGCAAGCACAGCTTCGCCTTGAGCCGATGTTGCAGTACCATTCAACTGCATCTGCAACGGCTCGCTCTCGCCCTCCCCCCCGCTCGCTGTCCCCGAAAGATCCAGTTTCATACCACCTGTTCTTCCGGTGACGCTGAACGAAAACTCCCCAACACCGGGAACGTTTTTGGTCTTTACTTCAGCAGGCCGTGCGCTCTTACCCTTGGATGCCGTGCTTTTCGCAGGTGCCTTGTCGGCCTCCGGCACGGACGGCGCCACCGCATTGGCGATGACATTGATTTCGCTATCTTCGAACAGCCCAGGGAAATTCGCCGCCCGCATCGAAAGCGCATGAAACAGCGGTAGCTGAGGATACCGATTAGCCATCAGGGAAAGGAAGCGCGAAAGATCACCGGACAGGATCGTCGCATCGAGCGAACCGGAGGGCGTATTGACGAAAGGTTCATACGTGCCTGTTGCAGTCAACGTGGCACCCGCAACATCACCGACCAGAAGCCGGTCGAAATCGAAGCGACCGTCGTGCAACCTGAGCGCCATATCGACATTACCGGCTTCCATGTCCTGATATCGGACGGGACCGGCCTTGAACGCCAGGTTCAGCGACTGACCATCGAGAAACCCTAGCCCCTCACCGCTTGAGAAAAAGGTTATAAAGGCTTGCAGGGCCTCGCTTTCCACCGTGCCGCCATTAAGCGCGAGCGTAAGTGCAGGTTGGGCTAAACCCTTTGCCTCGCGAACAAACGATCCTTTGAGCGACGTTTGCCCCAATGCGATTTCGAGATTTTCGATCCGCTGCATCCCGTCGCGAAGATTCACGTGTCCGGAAAACCCCGCACCTTCGAGTTTGCGCACGGAATCATCAACAGTCTCGTTGAGCCAGCTTGCCAGGCCGGACGGCTGGCGCGAGGCGACGAGTATGTCTCCCTTGAAGCCGAAGTCCTTTCCAACGGAGAGCGTCCCTTTGGCTTCGACCTTGGTCCGACCAGGAAGATCGGCAGCGAACTGACGAATATTCCAATTGTTTCCGTCAGGCTCCGCGCTCACTGTAACCGAACGTATCGTCGTGCCCCCTGCAATAACTGCAGGCAGGCGCAGATCCACATTGCCAGGTATGCTCGGAATAGGAAGCTGTTCAAGAACCCGACGCGCTATTGCAATGCGATCCGGGACGGGCATGGCAGAACCGGATTGCTCTTCGCTGACAGCTTCATTCGGCCCCCAGAACAACTGCTGCCCGTCGGCGCTGACCTCGAAACGCGGCTTGTCGCCATAATCGATGAATGCCTTCCCATTCACCACATATGGATTGTCGGTCGGTCCCTGCTCCATGCGGAATTCGCTGGCATCGAAGCGACTACGATCCGCCTTGAACTTTCCGCTTACGCGCACGCCACTGAAAAATGGCGTTTCCGTCGGTATTTTCTGATCTTTACCGGCTTTGGCAACCATATCGGAAGAGCGAAGCGAAAAATCACCGGCATAATCGAGCCGACCGTCAGTTACGGTCACATCGCCATCCGTCTCGAAAGTAGCTGGGATTGCATCCGGCGAAATTCGTGCACGCACGCGCAGCGAACCGTCCGGCTTTGCCTCGCCGCTCGAAAGGTCTATCGCCAGCTTTTCACCCTGAAGAACGAGACTTCCGTTCGCCTGCCACGGGCCTGCCAGACTGTTTGCGGAAATCACGGCGTTGAGTTCGGTTGCCGTATGACTGCGACCGCTTGCCTCTTCACGAAGGGTGATTGTTCCGTCATTGACGGAAAGCCGTTCCAGCTTGATTTTCGTCGGATCCAGCGGCGTCGTCGGGCGGATTGCCCAATCAACCTTGCCGCTTTTGTCGAGAGAAATCGTAGCCCGGGGACGATCCACGCGCATATCGAAAATCAGAAGCTGGCCACGCAGAAACGGCATCAGTTCCGCATCCATCGAAAACGTATCGACGGTCATGACCGGATGAGCCGCATCGGCGCCAACACGCACATCGGAAAATGCAACGGAGGGAAATGGCAAAAGCCGTGCGCTGACGTCACCGGCGACCTTGACGGGGCGCCCTAGAACGCGGCTCGCCTCGCGCTCGAAATCGGCACGATAGCCGCTCCAGTCAACAAAGGGCGGCACGACAAGTGCTGCCGTCAACAGCAGCACGAGAAGCCCGCCGACGATCACGAATATGCGGCCCAAGAACCAGCTCCGGTCAAACAGATTGCAAGTTAGCGCGAAACAAAGAGTGAATCACGCTGTCTTTATCTGCGCAACATAACGGCATCGATCCGGCGACAACAAGGCAAATTGCATCGCAGCCACATCGATATGCACGCCGGCCTGAATCAAACTCTTGGCAAACCCGTCCAAACGGCTGATTTGAATCACGAAATCAGTATTTTGCCGGGATTCATGATGTTATCGGGATCAAGTGCGTTCTTGATGGCGCGCATGTAATCCGTGGCTTCACCCAGCTCCATCGCCAGATACTTCATCTTGCCCTGCCCGATGCCATGTTCGCCGGTGCAGGTTCCCTCCATGGCAATGGCGCGTTTGGCCAGTCGATCCATAAAAGCTTCGGCACGCTCCATCTCGCTCACATCATCCGTGTCGAGAAGCAGGAGAAGATGGAAATTTCCATCCCCCACATGGCCGACAATCGGTGCGATCAGGCCGGTTTCGGCCAGATCCTTTTCCGTCTCGCCAATACAATCGGCCAGGCGCGAAATAGGCACACAGACATCGGTGGAAACGCCCTTGCAACCGGGCCTTAGCAGGAAGGAGGCGAGATAGGCGTCGTGACGCGCCCGCCAGAGCCGGTCACGCTCCTCGGCATCGTGCGTCCACTGGAAATCGCCGCCGCCATTGCCCGCAGCAATTTCCCCAAACAGTTCCGCCTGTTCGGCAACGCCACTTTCCGTGCCGTGGAACTCGACGAACAGATAAGGCTGCGCCTCGTAAGGCAGTTTGGAATGGAGGATCAGGGCCTGCATCTGAAGCGTGTTCACAAGCTCGATACGCGCAACGGGAATACCCATCTGGATGGTTTCGATCACCGTACGACAAGCCGAAGCCACGTCCGGGAAAGGACAGATACCGCCGGAAATCGCCTGCGGAATTCCCTGCAGTTTCAACGTCAGCTCGGTAATGATGCCAAGCGTTCCCTCGGCTCCGACAAGCAGCCTCGTAAGATCGTAACCCGCCGCTGTCTTTTTCACGCGCTTGGAAGTCTCGATCAGTCGTCCATCAGGCATCACGGCTTTCAGGGCCAGCACATTCTCGCGCATGGTCCCATAACGCACCGCATTCGTGCCGGACGCACGCGTGGAAGCCATACCACCGAGCGTGGCATTCGCACCCGGATCGATCGGAAAGAACAGTCCGGTATCGCGCAGATACTCGTTCAGTTCCCGGCGTGTGATGCCGGGCTCCACCACACAATCAAGATCTTCCGCATGCACGGCAATCACCCTGTTCATGCGCGTGAGGTCAAGAGACACACCACCAGCGGGCGCGTTAACCTGCCCTTCGAGTGATGAACCGGCACCAAAGGCGATGACAGGAACACGATGTTCGGCACAGATGCGGACAACATCCTGCACCTCCTGCGCGGCCTCGGCAAAGATGACGATATCCGGCGCCTGTGTCGGCACATAAGTTGTCGTGTGGCCGTGCTGTTCTCGGATAGCCTGACCGGTCTGCGCGCGCTCACCGAAACGCTGCTTGAGAATACCCACTGCTGCTGCAATACCGTTCTCATTGCGTGCAAGCGCGACAACATTTTCAAGCGACATCGTTCATTCTCCGAAATTCATATTCAAACGGCAGGCAATGCCAGCGCAACAGGATCCTGTCCAAGATGCTCGGCAACGGCCCGGATAACCAGATTATGGTCTTCGCGCTGCGGCAGCCCCGATACGATTACGGCGCCGATCACACCTGCCCCGGAAACGCGGATCGGAAATCCGCCGCCCGCCAGCGCGTAGTCCTCAACATTCAACGCTTTATGGGGAGCGAACATGCGGTCGTCGCGATTCTGTTCAAGAACAAGACGATAGGTCGAAGCATGAAAGCGGCGCACGACATTGAACTTGCGGCGCAACCATTCCTGATTATCCACAGTGCTTCCAGCAGTCGTCGCATAAAACAACTGCCGGTCCCACAGTGAGATTTCGATGGCGATGCCGAGCTTTTCCTTCACGGCGATGTCGCGAATACGATGACCGAGCGCAAATGCTTCGTTCTCGTCAAACGACGAAAAAATAAGCGCCTGTTCCTGTCGGATGATCTGCGCAATCGCCTGCTTGTTGTCGTCGCCCTGTGCCATTTTCTGCGTTTCCCCGATGACTTGAACGAAATCTGTGTGTTCCTTGTGCGCTTTCGATCACGCGATTGCAATGAGGGTTATCCGCCATCAAACTTGATTGATCGGACGCAAGCGGCTAGTGGGAGCCTTATGGTTCAGAACCCCAATATAGATGTGCCTCTGAAAGGCGATCAAATACCGGAATTTGTCGAGACCGCCGTGTTCAAGCGCGACGTGTTTTCAGAAACGCATGCTGGCTATTTTACAGGCGACCCCGATACCCGCATCATCCGTCGCGTCGTGAGCGCTGCTCCCTGGTGGTCGAGACCGCTCGCGTGGATACTGGCCCGGCGAGAAATCCGCGGCCTCAAAACGGTGCGCGGCATTGAAGGCGTTCCCCAACTGCTCGCCACCGACAAGGACGGGCTGTATCGATCCTGGACGGAAGGCACACCGCTGCATCTTGCGCGCCCCTCCGATCCGAAATGGTATCGTACCGCGCACCGTATCCTGCGCGACATGCGCCGCCTTGGCGTTACCCACAACGATCTCGCCAAGCCGCAGAACTGGTTGATGACGCCCGAAGGCGAAGCGGCAGTTATCGATTTCCAGCTTGCAAGCGTTCATCGTCGTCGTGGTGCCCTCTATCGACTGATGGCCTATGAGGATTTCCGCCATCTCATCAAGCAAAAGCGTGCTTTCGCAAAAGACCTGATGACGCCAACGGAAAAGCGCATTCTGGCACGCCGCTCCCTGCCGTCGCGCATCTGGCTGGCCACAGGCAAGAAAGTCTACAACTTCATCACGCGCGGCATTTTTAGCTGGTCGGATGGTGAAGGCACCGGCGACCGGATCGACAATGAAGGGCCCGCAATTCAGGCCGCACTCAAATCCGATCCGCGTGTCACGGATATAGCGCTCGCGCTCTATTCTCTACCCGCCAAGGGCGTTGGCATCTACGCTTTCGTGGAAACGCTCAACGCCGACGAAAAAAGCCTTCGCGCAAGGCTCAAAGGGCAGCGGGTCGAACTGATCCAGCCGGTTGCCCATCTGCCGCGCCGCGCCGACGGGACCATCCGGGACGACATTCTGCGGCTGATTGCGATGAACCAGATGACGGAACTCGACGATCTGTTACAACGCGAACCCGAACTGCGCGGCCTTGTGGAGGCACTGGCCTCGCATCGCCTGAACTTTACGGATCGTCGCGTCACTCAATTAGAGTAGTCGAATATTTTAACCCTTTCGCTGGTCTTTCAGCCACGAATCATTACATTCGGGTCAAATGTCTGACTTTCCCGACGATATGCCGTTTTTCGGCGATGACGACGCTCCGGCAGGCCGCGCACCTGCTCCCGGAAGCATTGCCGCACGTGCCATGGCGGCACGCAACCAGCAGCGTGGCGAGCCCGATTATCTGAACGGGCTGAACCCCGAACAGCGTCAGGCCGTCCTGACCACCGAGGGCCCCGTTTTGGTGCTTGCGGGCGCTGGCACCGGCAAGACCCGCGTTCTGACTACCCGCATCGCCCACATCATCACCACTGGCCTTGCCTATCCAAGCCAGATTCTCGCTGTAACGTTTACGAACAAGGCCGCACGCGAAATGAAAGAGCGCATCGGCCATCTGGTCGGCGGCGCTGTGGAAGGCATGCCGTGGCTCGGCACGTTCCACTCCATCGGCGTGAAATTGCTGCGCCGCCATGCGGAACTGGTCAATCTCACATCCGATTTCACCATCCTTGATACGGACGATGTGATCCGGCTGATCAAGCAACTCATTCAGGCGGAAGGTCTGGATGACAAGCGCTGGCCCGCCCGCACCTTCGCCAATATGATCGACGGCTGGAAGAACAAGGGCTTTGGCCCCTCAGACATTCCGGAAGGCGACGCGCGCTCGTTTGGCAACGGCAAAGGTCGCGAGCTTTATCAGGCCTATCAGGAGCGCCTGCGCACGCTGAATGCCTGCGACTTCGGCGATCTTCTGCTGCATCCGATCCGCATCTTCCGCAATCATCCCGATATCCTGCGCGAATATCACGCCAAGTTCCGCTACATTCTCGTGGACGAATATCAGGATACCAACACAGCCCAATATCTCTGGCTGCGCCTGCTGGCACAGCGACCAAAATCACGAACGACCGCACCAATACAGGCCGGAGGCTCGCCAGTACAGCCCGCTAGGGCGTCCGAAGGCCCCCGCGGAGCCGATGAGCACCGCGAATTCGGCGTGAGCGGAGATAAAGTCAATCTGTGTTGCGTTGGTGATGACGACCAGTCGATCTATGGCTGGCGCGGAGCCGAGGTGGACAACATTTTGCGCTTCGATAAGGATTTTCCGGGCGCAGTCGTGATTAAGCTTGAGCGCAACTACCGCTCGACCGCACATATTCTGGGTACCGCAGCCCATTTGATCGCACATAATGAAGGTCGCCTCGGCAAGACGCTTTTCACAGAAGCGCCAAACCCCGACGATCCGAAAGTCAAAATCCACGCCGCATGGGATTCAGAAGAGGAAGCCCGTGCTGTTGGCGAGGCCATCGAACAGGCTCAGCGTCAAGGGCGCCTCCTCAACAACATGGCGATCCTCGTCCGTGCCTCCTTCCAGATGCGCGAGTTCGAAGATCGTTTTGTCACGCTCGGCCTTAACTACCGTGTCATCGGCGGACCGCGTTTCTATGAGCGCCTCGAAATCCGTGATGCGATGGCATATCTGCGCGTCGTCGCACAACCGGCAGACGATCTGGCACTGGAGCGCATCATCAACACGCCAAAGCGTGGTCTGGGTGAAGCGGCTATCCGGCAAATCCACGATTATGCGCGCGCACGCGAGATTTCCATGTTCGCTGCTGCCTGCGACCTGATCGAAACGGAAGAACTGAAGCCGAAGCCACGCTCCGCCCTGCGCGAAGTGGTCGAGAATTTCCTGCGCTGGCAGTCCTTGATCGACAACACGCCGCATACGGAACTGGCCGAAACTATTCTGGATGAATCCGGCTATACGACCATGTGGCAGAACGACAAATCGGCGGAAGCACCGGGCCGACTTGAAAACCTCAAGGAACTGATCCGTTCCATGGAGGAATATGAAAGCCTGCGTGGATTCCTCGAGCACGTCGCGCTCGTCATGGATGCTGAAAAGAACGAAGATATGGATGCCGTCAACATCATGACGCTGCATTCGGCCAAAGGGCTGGAGTTTGAAACCGTCTTCCTTCCCGGCTGGGAGGAAGGCCTGTTTCCGCACCAGCGCGCACTCGATGAAGGCGGACGTTCCGGCCTCGAGGAAGAACGTCGCCTCGCCTATGTCGGTGTGACCCGTGCCAAAAAAAATCTGCATATCTGGTTCGTGTCCAATCGGCGCATTCACGGCATGTGGCAATCGACCATTCCGTCCCGTTTTCTGGAAGAATTGCCGGAAGCCCATGTGGAAGTGGCTGAACTGGAAGGCAATTACGGTGGTTATGGCGGCGGCTATGGACAGTCTCGCTTTGACAAGGCCGACCCGTTCCAGAACTCTTATTCGACGCCCGGCTGGCAGCGTGCGCAGCAGAACCGTTCCGACGCCACGCGCAACAACTGGGGCTCGCGCTCCGGTAGTCGTGTTGAGCGTATCGGCTATGGCGAGACCGATTCAGGTTTCGGAGCCGGGCGAGGTTCTGTGAAGGGACGCACGATAGACGGTGAACTGGTAGCGAAATCAGTGGCCGACAAACCATCGGCCTTCAAGCCCGGCGACCGTGTGTTCCATCTGAAATTCGGCAATGGCAAAATCTCTGCCATCGACGGCAACAAGCTGACAATCGATTTCGATAAAGCAGGACAGAAGCGTGTTCTCGATAGCTTCGTCCAGCCGATCTAAACCCGCATTTTCAGTGAAACATCAGGGCAGCCGGATTATTCCGGCTTGCCCTTCGCCCACGTAACATCGCCCTTATAGAGCGGCACGGTTGAAAGCGAGGTCTTCGCTGAACCGTCCTGAACTTGTGTTGCATGTGCGAGATAGAGCAGCGTGTTGTTTGTCTTGTCGTATATGCGCGTGATGACAAGCTTCTTCCAGATCAGACTGGTACGCTCGGAAAAAACCCGTTCTCCACCCTTGCCGAGATTGATATCAGCGATTGTGATCGGCCCTGTCTGTTCGCATGAGATGGAAGCATTGGATGGGTCCTCGAACCAGTTGCCCTTTTGCAGCCGGTCGATCATGCCGCGCGAAAACGACGCGAGATGACAGGTTACGCCCTGCACTTTCGGGTCCTGGACCGCATCGATGACAATATCATTTCCAAGCCAGTCAACGCCAACCTTACCGACCTCTTCAGCCGGAGCCGCCGAAGCAGCAAGGACCAGCATGGGAGTAAGCAAACAACCGGCAAAGCGCTTCAGTCCAACCATATCTTCCAGCCTCCAGAACTGTTGTGATGCGAAGGTGGATAAACAATTGCGGCTTTGCAAGAGCGGAATTCACCCGCCCCACTTTTCGAGGAAAGCCTCAATCTCCAACGTCTGAATGTCCGGCACTGCTTCATAGAGCTTTTCCACCGGCCAATTCCACCATTCGAGTTCAAGCAGCCGATCTATGACGGCATTATCGAAGCGTTTGCGGATGAAACGGGCAGGAACACCGCCAACCACATGATAGGGTGGCACGTCCTTCGTCACCACCGCATTCGCTCCGATCACAGCACCATGACCGATCTGAACGCCCGGTGTGATGACCGCACCATGACCGATCCATACATCGTTGCCGATGACCACACGCTGTTCCTGACGCCTTGCCCGGAACTCTCCATCAACGCCCAGATAGCGAAAATACTCATTCGGCCGATAGCTGACCTTATGTGTCGTCAGCCGTTCCATCGGATGTTCGAGCGCGTTGATGCGGACATTCGCGGCAATGGAACAGAACTTGCCGATTTCGGCGTAGATCCCCTCACCGTTACGCTCGAAATAGGTGAAGTCACCGACTGTGACCTCACGAAGAATGACGCGCTCACCGATATCGGCATACCGCCCCAGTTTGACGGATTTCAACTGGGCCGTGGAATGAATGCGCGGTTCGCTGTTCTGGAAACGAAGATCACCGGACGACGTCATTGCAAATTCACCCCAAGCTTCCCTGCAGCACAGTCAGCTCTGGAACGAACTGCCTAAGCCGCTTCCTGCGAACCATCTTCCTCGCCGGAAAGATAATCCTTGATAACATTCGGCAGAACATCGTCAAACTTTGCAATGAGTGTCTGGTGAATTTGGGCACGGAACGCGGGATCGAAACGCTCAAACCCCTGCACACAGCCGAAGGGCGCTGATCCCGCTTCGATTGCTTGCAGTTCTTCCGCCCAACGCTTCTCCTGGACAAAATCCAGATACGCCAGTTCTCTCGCCGGGCGAACGGAGGCTTTGTGCCGCAAAATCTCGAGATGATTGGCGAGAGCAACCGTGTTGAACTGCTCGATATCACGATACCGGAAACTGACCTGCTTATTCAGAACGTCAGGTTTCTCGGCGAAGAAAGCTGCCAGCGTGCTGCGCCTCAATGGATGTGGATGATGATGGATCGACATGAAGCGATCTTTCATGCCAGCGGTTGAGGCGCCTTTCCATTGCGCCAAGCGGAACTTCGGGAACGTATACTCGTACCGCGATATCTTCCCGAGCAAACGACGCAACTTGTATTTCCAGCGAGTATTCTCAGGCCGCACCCAATCGCCGTGCAGGACAGGACTTTCGTTCTCAAAAAAATCGGATACCGTCAGTGGGGCATTCACGAAGAAATCGTCGTTGGAATAAATAAAATGCTCCGACAATCCGGGTATCCGCCACATCGCCCCTTCGATGGCCCGAGCGTTGAACGACGGGCGGGCAGCCGGCAAGCCTTCAAAAATGTCATCATGCGATACGATCTGGATAAAGGACGCGTCGCACTTGCTCTCCTGCTTGAACGCATCGAGGAACCGTGGCTTCTGATGATCGGTGATGATGAAAATACGCTTGATGAACGGCGCGAATTTGATGACGGAAGCGATGTTGTAATAAATCTCGCCATTATCGAGATAACGTTCGCTGGTTACGGCTTCAAAATGCGTGCGAGCGGAATCGGGAGCGAACTGTTTTCTGGCAGCCATATGCGCCGGGTCCTGCCCATCGACCCAGGCAATGATATAATCGATTTCCACTATGGCACTCACAAGAAATTGCGGTTTTATGACGGAAATATATCAGTTTAGCTGACCTTGCAAAAAGAAAGAGTGTCGAAGCTGTTCAACTTTGGTCATGTGTGAACGGCTCTAGCTCCACAAGCTAAGAGGAGCCATTTCCACCGCGCGACATATCGTCAAAAGTTTCAGAAATTATTGAAAATTGAGCAGATGGCAGTACATTACCGGCACGCTCTTCATGATGGCAGGATGCGGCTATATCGACCGTTCTGCAGCGCATAAAGAAAAGATAGGTTGTTGAGCAGCGCAGCAAGGCGCGTTGCGAAATTCAAGGCTGACTGGACATGAAAAAATTCCTGCCCATCTTCATCATTGCCTTCATCGTCGCCATTGTCGGCGCTGCAGGTCTCAACCTTTTCCGCGATAAGCAGGCGGCGAAAGAACCCTTCGGCGGTCCGCTCAACCTCGTGACCATGGACGGCACACCCTTCACCGAAAAGGACTTGCGCGCTGCGCCCGCAGCCATCTTCTTCGGTTTCACCCATTGCCCGGACGTTTGTCCTACGACGCTTTATGAACTGGATGGCTGGCTGAAGCAGCTTGGACCCGAAGCCAGTGACATCAAGGCTTATTTTATCACTGTCGATCCGGAGCGCGATACGCAGGAAGTCATGAAGACCTATGTGAGCAATGTTTCCGACCGTATCATCGGAGTCACGGGCACGCCGGAGAATATTGCTGATGTAGTCAAATCCTACCACGTCTACGCCAAGAAAGTTCCGGGCGAAGACGGCGAATATACGATGGATCATACGGCATCGGTATTTCTGCTCGACAAGGGCGGTCGCTTCCGCAGCACCATCGCCTATCAGGAAAACCCGGATACGGCTCTGGAAAAGTTGAAGAATCTGGCCAAAGCCGCTGCGAACGGTTAAGTAAAGGCTCCGAAGCATTTCCAGCAGAGAGCTTTTTACTTCATGGCCCAGTCACGACTTTTCTTTTCGGCGGATAAGGCGGAAGCCGAGCGCGTTTACAACATTCTCGAACAGGCTTTCGAGGAAGACGGCTTCCCCATCGCTATCACCGAGATCGATGAAGATCGGCAGATTTTCGAGGTGTCGGTTTATGTCGAAGACGATGCCGAAGATGTCGCCAGACGAATCGATGCTCTGGTGGGGTCAAATATTTTCGCAGTTGAGGAACTGCCTGACATCGACTGGGTCACGCATTCGCTGGAAGGGCTGAAACCAGTGAGAGCTGGACATTTCTTCGTCCACGGCTCACACGACCGCGACAAGATTGAAGCGGGCGACATCCCCATTGAAATCGATGCCGGTCTTGCCTTCGGTACCGGCCATCACGGTACAACGGCGGGATGCCTCGAACTGATCGAAGAAACCGTCACCGGTGAACATCCGACCAACGCGCTCGACCTTGGCACCGGCAGCGCAGTTCTTGCCATCGCCATCGCCAAGCTTGCCCCGATTCCGGTATTGGCCACGGATATTGATCCCATTGCCGTCACGGTCGCTGCCGAAAATGCCGCCAAAAACGGTGTGGCAGAACATATCGTCACAGCAACGGCAGAAGGTTTCGGCCACTCAATCTTCCGTTCCTATTCGCCATTCGACCTGATCGTCGCCAACATTCTCGCCAATCCTCTTATCGAGCTAGCCCCTTCCCTCAAGGAGCATTTGGCATCCGGTGGTTCCATCATTCTTTCGGGAATACTTGACAGTCAGCATGATGCGGTGCTCGCTGCCTATCAGGCACAGGGACTCACCCATCAAAAGACGTTACATCGCGAAGGCTGGGTGGCAATTCATCTGAAATAACAGGCCGTATAAATCACGGCATATTCCTGTTTTGAGCGAGTTACACCTATGGCTTTTCAGAATTTCGACGTCACCACAAATCCAGCCAATGGCGGCCCGCGCGTTGCAAAATTACGTGCGAAGATGGCCGAACTTGGCCTCGATGGCTTTCTGGTTCCCAGGGCGGACGAACATCAGGGCGAATATGTTCCGCCCCACGCACAACGTCTCGCCTGGCTGACCGGGTTCACCGGATCGGCCGGTGCCGCGCTCATCCTCAAGAATAGTGCCTACATCTTCGTTGATGGACGCTATGAGCTACAGGTCCGCGCCCAGACCGACCCGAAGGTCTTCTCCTATGAAAGCCTTGTTACAAATCCGCCAGCTTCCTGGCTGGCGGAAAACGGCAAGAGCCTGAATATCGGCTTCGATCCCTGGCTCCATACCATTTCGGAGGCCCGCAGCTTACGCGACGCGCTCGAAAACCACGGCGGCCAGCTCGTTCCCGTGGAAATCAATCTTGTCGATTCTGTTTGGGACGACCAGCCTGAAGTGCCGACGGCAGAAATCACGATCCAGCCAGCTCGCTTCTCAGGTCATGAAGCAGAAGACAAGATCAAGGAAATGCAGGCTACGGTTGCGGCAAGTGGTGCCAGCGCGACTGTCCTGACCGACCCGTCTTCGGTCGCATGGGTGTTCAATATCCGCGGCAAGGACGTGTCCAACACGCCGCTTCCGCTGAGCTTTGCCATCATTCCTGCGAAGGGTGAGCCAGAGCTTTTCATCGATGAACGCAAGCTCGCCATCGAACCGCGCGCCTATCTGACCCAACTCGCCAAGCTCTCGTCGCCTGCCGATCTGGAAGGGCATCTCAGTGCTCGCGCAGCCAAGGGCGAAGCTATTCTTCTCGATCCGATCCTCGCGGCCGAAAAACTTCGCCTCATTGTCACCAGCGCAGGTGGCAGCGTAATCGAAGGCAAAGACCCTGCCCGTATCCCACGTGCAATCAAGAACAAGGCCGAGCTTGACGGCTCACGTGCTGCCCATGAGCGCGACGGCGTGGCGATGGTCAATTTCCTCTCGTGGGTCGACGCCCAGAAGCCCGGCACAATCGATGAAATCAGCGCAGCGCAGAAGCTGGAAGAATCACGCTCCGAAGCCGGGCGTGACTTCCAGATGCCACTGGAAGATATATCTTTTGACACGATCTCCGGTGCGGGGCCAAACGGCGCGATCATCCATTATCGCGTCAATACCGACACCAACAGAACGCTTGAAGATGGCGAGCTTTATCTGGTCGATTCCGGCGCACAATATCGCGACGGCACCACCGACATCACCCGCACCGTCCCCATCGGCAAGGTGACACCAGAGACGATCAGGGCTTTCACGCTTGTATTGAAAGGTGTGATTGCGATCACGACTGCCCGCTTCCCGAAAGGCACACGCGGGCAGGATATCGACGTTCTGGCACGTATCGCACTATGGAAGCATGGTTTCGACTATGCGCACGGAACCGGCCACGGCGTCGGCTCCTATCTGTCGGTGCACGAAGGCCCGCAAAGCATTTCGAAGAAGGGCGCGCAGGAACTGCTGCCGGGTATGATCCTTTCCAACGAACCGGGCTATTACAAACCCGATTCGTTCGGCATTCGCATCGAAAACCTCATCATCGTCACCGAACCCGAAGTACCGGAAGGCGGCGACATTCCGATGATGGGCTTCGAGACTCTGACGTTCTGCCCTATCGACCGACGCCTGGTCGACAAGTCGCTTTTCACGCAGGAGGAAATCGACTGGCTGAACCGCTACCATGCCAGCGTGCGCGAGAAGCTGTCAGGCCATCTCAAGGACGCTGAACGCAAATGGCTCGAAGCGGCGACTGCGCCGCTTTGACAATGCCTTCACACGGTGAAATGGCGTAGCGCGATCAAAAGCGCTACGCCTGCAAAGAACATGGTCATCATGCTGAGTCGCAACGAAAGCACGATACAGACCGCAAGCACGAGCAGTTCCCGCCAGCCGTGATCCGAAGCAGGTGCGGCTACGATGGCCGTCAGAACGGCTGCAGGCACGGCGTTGAGCGCCGCTTCCACCCGATAATGCACACGGCTGAAGCGTGACAGGACCAGATGCCCGCCAATACGGGTGAGATAAGTACAAAGCGCGCCTGCGAGAATGATCCAGATCGTGGTGGACATTTACGCCTCCCCTTCGCGTGGCTTGGCAATAATCGCCGCAAGCACGATGCCGCCGAGCGCACCCAGCGAAACATGCCACGGAGAACCCACGAACTTGTAGGCGGCCACCGCTGAAATCGCACTGACGATGACGACCGGCAGCCAGTTCTGCCGATGACGGAAGCTCATCACCATGCCGAGAAAATAGATCGGCAACAGAAAATCGATGCCAAAAGCATAGGGATCCGAAATGAGATTCCCGAACAGCCCGCCAATCACCGCTTCGAGAACCCAGGTCAGATAGAATGTGAGCCCGATGGCCATATACCAGACGAAGGTGACCGGCTTTCCGGCTTCCGCCCGCTGTTCCACTTCCGCATACTGGATGTCCACCAGCACGAAAAAGGCCAGCGCCTTCTGCCATGGCTTGAAGTGACGGATGCGCCGACCCGTGGTCGCCGAATAGAGCACGTGCCGGAAATTGACGGCGAAGATCGACATGACGATCATCCACGGCGCGATGTTCTGGCCGAAAAGATCAAGCCCGACCATCTGGCTGGCCCCGGCATAGATGATGGAGCTCATGAACACCGCTTCGGCGAGCGACAATCCGTTATCGACAGCAAGTGCGCCGAACAGCAAGCCAAAGGGCGCTCCGGCAACGACAAGCGGAAGTCCGCGCCGGACACCGTCAATAATATCGGCGCGCGCTGAAGCCCTTACGGGCCGAAAAGTCTGATCCACGAATATTCACTCCTCCGAATGAAGAGTAACTAGGAAATTCTACGACCCGTTGGAATATGATTTCCCAAAAAATCATACTATTAAACAGCGATGCCGCATTTGCGCATCACTCATAAATCCTGCTGATGCATTCATGAATGATCATGATTGTTGCGGAACGGTCTTTTCGATTTTGTGCATCCAGTCCACAAGCGGGCGAGCCCGTTCGGTGAAGTCGACAAGGCGATCCGCCAGATCGGGATTGGTAATCGTGTCAGGATCGATTTCGATTCGCACAGAAAAATGCCGATTGCGAATTGCTTCCAGCAGATCATCATCGGTCACGGCCTCGAAACCACGTGGCGTGCGTTTCAGCCGGTCATAATCACTGATTCTCAAACCGTTTTTCTTGAGCTTCGCGACCATAGCGCGGAATTCTTCCGGCTTCTCGGCAATAGAAGTGCGTATAGCCAGAAGCAGTTCCTTCTTTGGCCCCCACCAAGCCACACAGGCGTAGCAGTCGCGGACACCCGGCAGGCCGATGCAGACATAGAAGCAGCCGCTCTCGTCCCATTTGGTACCCGATTGCGACAATAGTGCAGACAGGTGGCGGTTATAGGGTGCCTTGTCCTTGGAAAACCGCGTATCGCGTTTGATGCGGAACTGCGATTTCACCCGGTCGCCCTTGAACGGCAGACCGGCCTTTTCGAAACGACCAGTCAGTTCGTCCACAAGATCGCCAAGCGGCTCCTTCAACTGCTGTTCGAAAAGATCTTTGTTCTCAACGAACCATTCGCGATTCTGGTGAAAATCCAGAGCTTTCAGAAACGGGATCGCTTTCTCACCAAATCCGCTGAACGGGGCCATTATTCTTCTCCGACCAGTGTAAACCAGGCGTCTTCATCAATGACTTCGATGCCAAGCTCCGACGCCTTGGCGAGTTTGGAACCCGCTCCCGGTCCGGCAACCACGAGATCGGTCTTTTTCGATACCGATCCGGCTGTCTTTGCTCCGTAGCGCTCGGCCATGGCCTTCGCCTCATCGCGCGACATACGTTCCAGACTGCCGGTAAATACTACCGTCTTGCCTTCGACCGGCGAACCGGTAGAAACACGTGCTTCCTCATCAAGCGGCGTCACTTCGGCCAGAAGAGCGGCCAGCACTTCGCGGTTATGCGGCTCCACATAAAAATCCACGACAGCTTCAGCAACGATGGAACCGATGCCCTCAACCGCAATCAGTTCCTGCCAGGATTCGTTGCCCTTATCGGTGCGGTCGCCTTCTTTCGGCGGTACAGCCTCCAGAGCAGCTTTTTCAAAAGCCGCATAAGACAGATAGGCCCGCGCAAAACGCTTGGCATTCACCTCGCCAACGTGACGGATGCCAAGGCCGAACAGAAAACGATGCAGGGCAATCTCGCGCCGGTCATTGATCGCATCATAAAGCTTCTTCACGGAAGTCACGCCGAAGCCTTCGATGTTCTCGAGTTTCTTCAGAGGCGATTCGGCCTGTCGTTTTTGAAGCGTGAAAATATCCGCAGGCGATTTGATCTTCAGGCTGTCATCTTCGGCATGGAAGAAAAACTCGACCTGTTTTTCACCAAGACCTTCAATATCGAACGCATTGCGCGATACGAAATGGCGAATGCGCTCAACTGCCTGTGCAGCGCAGGTCAGACCGCCGGTGCAGCGATAAACCGCCTCGCCCTCTTCGCGCACGGCATGGCTGCCACAGACCGGGCATTCATGGGGGAAATGGAAAGGCACAGCATCATCCGGGCGTTTCTCCAGCACAACATCGACAATCTGGGGGATGACATCGCCTGCACGCTGCACGATAACCGTATCGCCGACGCGAATGTCATGCTCATCCGCGCGAATACGCTCACCCTTGAGGCCGATACCCTTGATATAGTCCTCGTTGTGCAGCGTCGCATTCGTGACGACCACTCCACCGACAGTGATCGGCTCCAGCCGCGCTACCGGCGTCAACGCACCGGTACGTCCGACCTGAATGTCGATTTTCAGAAGCTTTGTAAAAGCCTGTTCTGCCGGAAACTTATGCGCAATTGCCCAACGCGGGCTGCGTGAACGAAAGCCTAGCCGCGTTTGTAAATCGAGCCGATCAACTTTGTAGACGACGCCATCGATATCATAGTCGAGCATTGATCGTTCGAGACCGATGGCACGATAATGCGCAAGCAGTTCGTCTGCACCGTGAAGCCGCTTCGTTAGCGGATTGACGGGAAATCCCCATTCGCGGAAAATCTCAACCATGCCATGCTGCGTATCGGCAGGCATGTCCGACATCTCACCCCAGGCATAGGCAAAGAATTTCAGCTTGCGGCTCGCCGTCACCTTGGCGTCGAGCTGGCGGAGCGAACCTGCTGCCGTGTTGCGCGGGTTCACATAAGTCTGCTTGCCTTCGGCTGCCATCTGCTCGTTGAGCGCGAGGAAGTCGCTCTTGGCCATATAGACCTCGCCGCGCACTTCAACGATAGAAGGCGCTCCAGCCGGAAGTCTGTTCGGAATTTCGGCGATAGTGCGGATATTCGCCGTGACATTCTCGCCGGTCGTACCGTCACCGCGCGTCGCGCCGCTAACCAGATTTCCGTTCTCGTAACGGATCGACATGGAAAGCCCGTCAATCTTCGGTTCGGCGGTAAACGCGATTGAGTTATCCGGTATTTGCCCCAGGAAGCGATAGACACTGCCCACGAAATCGCGCACGTCCTCATCCGAAAACGCATTACCGAGCGAAAGCATCGGACGCGCATGGACAATCTGTGCGAATTTGGAAACCGGCGCAGTGCCGACCCGCAAAGACGGACTGTCTGCTCGTACGAGATGCGGAAAACGCGCTTCAATCGCATCGTTGCGCCGCTTCAGCGCATCATACTCGGCATCCGAAATCTCTGGCCGGTCATTGGCATGATAAAGCTCATCATGATGAGCAGTTTCGAGCGCCAGCCGTTCCAGTTCGGAAGCGGCTTCTGATTCGGTCAGTTTTTCGACGGGAATATCGGTCATAGGCGGAGCAAAACCTGCTGATTCAATTTTGCTCAACATAACCAAGAAATGGCATCGCGCCTACACCAGCCCGACATTACGAACATGCAAATCCCCTGACAGCGTCGTGTCAGGAGACGAGTGCACTGTTTCTTTGTTGTACGCATTATCCGACGCAAAACCGCTTCGCACTTTTGCTGGAAATGCTCAATTCTCGGCGAGCAACCGCTCGGCAGCGGCACGTGCTTCATCAGTGATGCTGGCACCGGCCAGCATGCGGGCGATCTCTTCCTGTCGTTCACCCACCCCGATGGATCGGATCGAGGTCGCCATCCGGTCTTCATGGGTTGCCGATTTGGCAATCAGGAAATGTGTGGAGGCACGCGCTGCCACCTGCGGCGCATGCGTGACCGAAAGGACCTGCACGCGACCGGAGAGCCGCGCAAGGCGCTGCCCAATGGCATCTGCCACCGCACCGCCCACGCCGGTATCGATTTCATCAAATACGAGCGTCGGGGCCGAACCGCGATCCGCAAGCGCCACCTTCAGCGCCAACAGGAAACGCGAAAGCTCACCACCCGAAGCGACCTTCATCATCGGACCAGCCCTTGTGCCCGGATTGGTGCGCACCCAGTATTCAACTGTATCGATGCCTTCCGCAGCCCGCGCTTGCGCGTCAGTCGTCATTTCAACGATGAATTCAGCACGCTCAAGCTTCAGTGCCGGCAGTTCGGCCATTACGGCGGCCTTTAGATGCTCCGCCGTCTCCTTGCGCGACCCGGAAAGTTTAGCCGCTGCCGTGTCATAGGCCGCCCGCATTTCGCTCGCCTGACTTTCCAGTTGGATGAGCTTTTCCGCTCCAGCATCGAGATCGGCAAGATCAGCATCCATCTTGTCACGCAGTGCAGGCAATCCTTCCACCGGGACAGAATATTTGCGCGCAGCGGCACGCAGAGCAAAAAGCCGCTCCTCGACCTGTTCCAGCACACGCGGATCGAAATCGATCTCGCGCATGGCGTGATCTATACCGTCCTGAGCGAGAGCCAAACTGTTGAGCGCCTCATCGATTGCTTTGCAAACCGGCTCCAGCAGATGCGGCGCTTCCGGAATCTTGCGCTCCAGACGGCGCACGAGGCTCGCCAGCGTCGGTACAGGTGATCCCTGCCCCGACAGCAACTCGCCAGCTTCGTTCACGTCACCGGCGATCTTTTCGGATTTCATCATGATCGCGCGGCGCTCGGCGAGCTCTTCTTCCTCGCCAGGTTGCGGATCAAGCTTGGTCAGTTCTTCAACCGAAGAGCGCAGGTAGTCACCTTCACGCTCGGCCTGCTCGACGCGGGCGCGATGCTTGGCAAGTGCGGTTTCCGCATCGCGCCAGGCCTTGTGACGCTCGCGGACCAATGCGGCCTCTTGCTCGAGACCACCGAAAGCATCCAGCAATGTGCGATGAAGATCGGTATCGATCAGTGCCCGGTCGTCATGCTGGCCGTGAATTTCCACCAGTCTGCGCCCGAGATCGCGCAGCAGCGCGACGCTTGCCGCCTGATCGTTGATGAAGACGCGCGTGCGGCCATCGCCCATCTGCAAACGACGCAAGATAACGTCGCCGTCGTCGTCAAAACCATTTTCGCGAAGAAAAAGTCGCGCCGGATGACCACCCGGCACATCGAATACCGCTGTCACCTGCCCCTGATCGGCACCATGGCGCACGAGAGAGGCATCGCCGCGTGCACCAAGCGCCAGCGAAAGCGAATCAAGCAGGATAGACTTGCCCGCTCCGGTTTCACCGGTAAGCACGGACAAGCCTGTCTTGAACTCGATGTCGAGCCTTTCAATCAGAACAATATCGCGGATCGACAGGTGCGACAGCATATGGGAATCGGCTTATGAGCCGCCGGTGATGAGCGACGAAGCCTTGGCCAGCCACGAATTGCCATTCTCGCGCGGCTGAAGACCGCCGCTCTGCAGAAGCTTGTAGCTGTCCTTGTACCATTGGCTGTCCGGGTAGTTCTTGCCGAGAACCGAGGCGGCCATCTGGGCTTCCGACGTCAGACCAAGCGCATAATAAGCTTCGACGAGACGAGCGAGCGCTTCTTCCACCTGGCGGGTGTTGGAATACTCCTCCACGACGCCGCGGAAGCGCTTGATAGCTGCCAGATATTCCTTGCGTTCCAGATAGTAACGGCCAATCTGCATTTCCTTGCCGGCGAGCTGGTCGCGCGCAAAGCGGATCTTGGCCTTGGCATCATCGGTATATTCGGAATCCGGAAAGCGATCGACCACTTCCTGCATCGCAGCGATTGCGCGGCGGCTTGCAGCCTGGTCGCGGGTCACGTCAGGGATCTGGCGGAAATAGGAAAGACCAATGATGTAATAGGCGTAAGCAGATTCAGGCGAAGTCGGGTAAAGCGTGTTGTAACGCTTCGCCATCGAAATCGCTTCTTCGTAATTGCCCTTGCGGTAGTTGGTGAAGGCAGCCATCACGAGCGACTTGCGCGCCCATTCAGTGTAGGGATGCTGGCGGTCGACGGCAGCGAATTTCTTCGCAGCTTCATCGAGGCGGCCTGCGTCCAGATTGGCGAGACCTTCATTGTAGAGTTTGTCGGCTGGATCGATCGTCTCGACATACTTGGTGAGATCGATGTCGTCGTCCTTGCTGGCACAACCGGCGAGCGGGATAAGAACGGCGATAGCGCCAGTCAGCAGCGCGGTTTTCGTCACACCCTTGAATTTGAAACTCGTCATGCGGTCTCCGGCCTTCTGGCAGCGTCATTCCTGTTTGGAGCTGCGTGCTTCTAACACTGCACGGCGGCTCCATCCATACAAATCATTCAGCTTCAGCAAATGTACGAACATAGCTGACGCTGTTTTGGCCGTCCATAAACCACATGCAGGCGAAATCGGCAATCGCCTAGTGGTCTGAAATGCGCCGGACGGCGTATCGAAACGCGTAACCAGTGTGAATTGTCCCCGGTATTGACCACCCGTATGGGTAGATGCTCCCCGATCAATCCACCGCAGACACGGCGCACCGACTCAATTGCGAGGTGAACCGGCGAACACGGCTCAATTAAGGCCATGCGCCGATACGCACTTATTTCTTGGCTGATTTTAGAGCATAATCCGACCGGAGTGGAACGAGGATCGATAAGATTATGCTTGAAATAGAAGAAGTTAGAGCGCCCATGGAGCGGCGATATTCGGCTTCACGGTAACGAAATCCGACGCCCTGGAATTCCGGCGGACACCGGAAGCCTCGACAATGTCGAATGCAGTCTTGTCCGACAGCAGCGCCTTCACCGTTTCGGCGTTCAGTCTGTGACCGCTGCGATAAGAGCGGAAACAGCCGATGAACGGAAGGCCGGCCAGAGCCAGATCACCGACAGCATCGAGTGTCTTGTGGCGAACGAATTCGTCCTTGAAACGCAGGCCACCCGGATTGATAACCGAGTTATCGTCACCGATGACAAGCGAATTGTCGAGCGAAGAGCCAAGCGCATGGCCCGAAGCCCAGAGACGTTCCACATCCTTCATGAAACCGAACGTGCGCGCGGTGGAAAGCTCCTTGCGGAAGGTCGCTTCATCCACGTCATCAGCAAATTTCTGCCGCCCGATCAGCGGGCACTCGAAATCGATTTCGACCTCAAATCGCGTACCGGCGAAAGGACGGAACTCCCCCCAGGAACCTCCGGCTTCAACCCGGACCGTTTTCAGAATGCGGATAAAGCGGCGCTTTGCTTCCTGCGTGACGACACCCGCCTCATCGAAAGCTTCGATAAAGCGCGCAGAAGTACCATCGAGAATGGGAACTTCCGGGCCATCGACTTCCACGATAAGGTTATCGATGCCCAATGCAGCGATTGCCGCCATCAGGTGTTCGACCGTATCAATCTTGGATTCTTTCGGCCCAAGCGACGTGCAGAGATCCGTTGCACCGATCTGCGAAACGTGGGCGCGCACTTCTGGTGCGCTGCCCTTCATGTCGGAACGCTGGAAGACAATGCCCGTGTCAGCATCGGCTGGGAAAAAAGTCGCCGAAGCCGGGGCTCCGCCATGAACGCCAACGCCCGAAAGCGTGACCGCACGACCAATTGTCTTTTGATAAGCGCTCAAGAGAGTTCCAATCTGCTGAATAAAATGAATGCAGGCCGTTCAAACGGAATTTCAACACAGCCCGTTTCGCAATTCTTTGCGTCTATATGGATAGATATAGCTAAAATTGCGACCGGAAATACACAAGGTTCACAAACATGTGCTGCCCCAACCATACCCCGTTTCAATTAAAATAATAATTTGCGTGACTTGAACAAAATCACGCTTTCTTACGAATGTTTTGATTTTGTTTACAGAAACGAAAAAGCCGCGGGAGTTACCCGCGGCTTTCTTATTCGTTGTCCGAAGTGGCTCAGTTCGACTGGCGGCGCAGGAAGGCCGGGATTTCGAGCTGATCTTCTTCCGAAGCTGCACGCGGCTGCGGACGGCCCTGATCGTCAAGCTGGCCACGACGCGGTGCATAGATCGACGAATCCTGCTGTGGAGCGCGACGTTCAGCCGGGCGCATGCCAGGTTCACGATGCTGAGCCGGTTCCAGACGGGCTGCAGGCTGATCTTCCTCGCGACGCGACAGACCATGGGTCAGGCGCTTCAGGAGGCTCATCGGGCCACGCGGCTCTTCCTGCGCAGGCTGCTGCGGAGCACGACGAGCATTTATTTCAGCCTGTGCAACCGGCGGGAAATCCGAAACGGCAGGCATACGCGGAGCCGGGCGCGGCTCGCGTACCGGCTGTTCGTGCATCTGCGGCTGCTGGTAGGCCTGTGGCTGTGCTGCCTGATGACCTGCCGGGGCCTGCGGCATCGGTGCACGGGCAGCCGGAGCACGTTCGAAGGATTCCGGCGCCGGAGCCTGGAAAATGCGGCTCTGCGGGCGGAATTCCGGCTCGGCGGAAGCGGCAGGAGCTGCCGGTGCGGCTGGAATTTCAGCTTCAGCAGACTGGATCGCCTGGGCAATAGGATCGACCTGACGCGGCTGTTCAACGACCGGAGGACGAAGTGCGCCATGCGGAGCCATCGGCTTCACCTGAGCAGTCTGCTTTACCGGCTGGCGAAATTCCAGCGGCGCAGGCGCCGCGTCTCCTAACTGCTTGTCAATACCGGTTGCGACAACAGACACACGGATGACGCCTTCGAGGCCTTCGTCGAAGGTTGCGCCAAGGATGATGTTCGCATCCGGATCGACTTCTTCGCGAATACGCGTTGCAGCTTCGTCGACTTCGAACAGGGTCATGTCGCGACCACCGGTAATCGAGATCAGGAGGCCCTTTGCGCCGCGCATCGAGGTCTCGTCGAGCAGCGGGTTGGCGATTGCAGCTTCGGCAGCAGCCATTGCGCGGCCTTCGCCGGAAGCTTCGCCCGTACCCATCATCGCCTTGCCCATTTCGCGCATCACCGAACGAACGTCGGCGAAGTCGAGATTGATGAGGCCTTCCTTGACCATCAGGTCTGTGATGCAGGCAACGCCCGAATAGAGCACCTGGTCAGCCATTGCGAAAGCATCGGCGAAGGTGGTCTTGTCGTTGGCGATGCGGAAGAGGTTCTGGTTCGGAATGACGATAAGCGTATCGACATTCTTCTGCAGTTCTTCAATGCCGAGATCGGCAGTCTTCATGCGGCGGGCGCCTTCGAAATGGAAAGGCTTGGTCACAACGCCAACGGTGAGGATACCGCGTTCGCGCGCTGCACGCGCCACGACGGGAGCAGCGCCAGTGCCGGTGCCGCCACCCATGCCTGCGGTCACGAAGCACATATGCGTGCCGTTCAGATGATCGACGATTTCGTCGATGCATTCTTCAGCGGCCGCGCGGCCAACCTCTGGCTGGGAACCAGCACCAAGACCCTCCGTGACGGCAGCGCCAAGCTGGATCATGCGTTCCGACTTCGACATCGTCAAAGCCTGAGCGTCGGTGTTGGCTACGACAAAATCCACGCCGCGCAGACCGGCATTGATCATGTTGTTGACCGCATTGCCGCCGCCGCCGCCAACACCGAATACGGTGATGCGTGGCTTCAGCTCGGTGATATCCGGCTTTTGCAGATTGATAGTCATAGGTCCTTGTTCCTCTTAAGCCTTACCACCGCTTCGCCGCCGCGGTGTGGATTGGTTGTTACCCAGATGGTCACGCCCCAATAATTCAACACGCTATTTCAACAGCTTACACAACACTTGCTACTCAGAAACTCTCTTTCAGCCATTGGCTGACACGTTGAATGCGCCCACCCGTACCGGTCATGAGACCGGAGGAAGCCGCTTTCACCGACCGCTCCTCTATCCCGGCCACCTGCGGGTAAATCAGAAGTCCAACGGTCGCGGCAAAAGCTGCCCCCTTAGCCGCCTCAGGCAATCCCGCTATTCCTAGAGGACGCCCGATTCGTACATTTCTTGCAAGGATTCGCCTGGCAGCCTCTGGCATTCCTGGCAGTTGGCTTGCGCCACCGGTCAGAACCACACGCTTGCCGACAATATGTCCAAGACCTGACTGGTTGAGCCTGTCGCGCACCAGTTCCAACGTCTCTTCCACTCTTGCACGGATAATCCGCGTCAGCACCGAGCGCGGATATTGATTGGGTACATCACGCTCATCGTCGCCGATGGGCGGAACGGAGATGAGATCGCGGTCATCGGCAGCGCTCGGCAGAGCGGAGCCGTACATGACCTTCAGGCGCTCCGCATCTTCCATCCGGGTGGAGAAGCCGCGAGCCACGTCCATCGTCACGTGATTGCCGCCAATGGCCACTGCATCGGCGTGAATGAACTTGCCTTCGGAGAAGACGGAAATCGTCGTCGTGCCGCCGCCCATATCGATGCAGGCCGCACCCATTTCAGCCTCGTCGCCGACCAGAGCCGCAAGACCGCTGGCATAAGGCGTCGCTACGATGGCTTCCACCGACAGGTGGCAACGGTTGATGCAAAGCTCCAGATTGCGCAGCGGCGCTGCATCGGCGGTCAGCACATGCATGTCGACACCAAGGCTGTCGCCCAGCATTCCGAGAGGATCGCGAATGCCACGTTCACCGTCGAGCGTATAACCGACAGGGAGCGAATGAACGAGGTGACGCTCGGCTGCGAGCGCCTGCTTGGCACCAGCGGCCAGAACGCGGCGAATATCAGTCTGCTCGACTTCATGGCCGCCCAGATTGACGCTTGCCGTGAAGGTTTCGCTCTTGAGGCGACCGGCTGAAATATTGACGATCAGACTATCGACGGTAAGGCCAGCCATGCGTTCTGCTGCATCGACTGCAAGACGTATAGACTGCTCAGCCGCATCCAGATCGATGATGACGCCCGACTTGACGCCGCGCGAACGCTGATGGCCTATGCCCAGCACTTCCATACGATGCGTGCGACCTGGCAGCAGTGCGCCGCCTTCATGCGGACGCAACCGTGCGATGACGCAGGAAACCTTGCTTGATCCGACATCCAGAACCGTTAACAGGCGCACCTTGCGCCCTGCAGTTCCGCCTTGTGATGATCCCTTGCCGCCCAGAATACTCATACGCGCTTCCCCGTGCGGGATAGTTCTTTTTTACGCTCTGCCAGAAACTTCTGGCGCTGCTCCATGCCAGTTGCCGTCAATTGGACCGTCACGCGATCATCGAGACGAAGATCGACCGCAGCGATATCGCGCGACAAAAGATGCTGGTCCTGATCGAGCTTCTCGACCTGCGCCAATGCCTTCAGCGGATCGGTTTCCGGCAGCATGATGCGCACGCCATTATCGAGAAGCAGATCCCAGCGACGGTCGCCGACACGGATGTAGGCACGAACCTTTCCGGCCAGACCGGGATAGGCAGCAATCTCGTCGACGAACCCTTTTACCTTCTTTTCGGCGCCCTCGCCTACGACGAGCGGCAGCGAATTGTAACGACCGGAACGGAACGGAACGATCGTGTCACCAGCGGCGTCGATCAGCGACAGGTCCTTGTCGTTCTGCCAGATGGCGAACGCCTTGCGCTCGTGCAGCGAGACGAGAACAGTACCAGGATAAATTTTGCGAACTTCTGCGCTTTCAACCCACGGCAGCTTGTCGATGGACTGGCGTGCTTCTTCAGCGCTCAGACCGACAAGAGACGTCTCGCCGTCGAGATCGAGCTGGCCCAGAATATCAATATCGGAAGTCTCGTTATTGCCGACGACCTTCACATCCTCGATTGCGAAACCAAACGTGGAAGCTGTCGCCTTGACGACCTCGGGCGTATGATTACCAACCACCATACCGTAAAGGCCGGTAGCACCAAGGAAACCCAGCATACCGACAGTGCCAGCATGGCGCGGAATATTTACGTTGCCCTGGAAAAGGCGAACAGCGAAGCGGAACGGCTTGCGCAGGAAGCGCGGCAGGACAAAAGCAGCACCCATCGCTCCCGATGCATCCCGCATCGAGCCCGAGCGCCCATATCTGTCCGATTTTCCGTTCAACGCAAACAAGACGCGTCCTCCACCATCCAACTCAACAATTCACCGAAAGAGATACCAGCCGCTTTGGCGATATCAGGCACGAGCGAGGTAGGAGTCATCCCCGGCTGGGTATTGATTTCCAGCCAGATAACTTCGCCATCTTCAGAGAAACGATCATCGAAACGGAAGTCTGACCGGCTTACGCCCCGACACCCGATTGCCCGATGCGCCGTAAGGGCCATTGTTTGTATTTTTTGGTAAATATTTGGTAAAATTTTTGCCGGACACACGTGAGAAGACGCGCCTGCAACATATTTTGAATCATAGTCGTAGAACTGATGCCCGACCGGAATGATCTCGCACACGTCCATGGCGCGATCGCCCATCACGGCGCAAGTCAACTCACGCCCGGCAATATAGCCTTCGACCATAACCTCATCGCCATATTTCCACTCGGCTGAACCGATAACCTGCGGTGGATGCGCCTGATCTTCCTTGACGATAACAACACCGAAGCTCGACCCTTCACGAACCGGCTTCACCACGTAAGGCGGCTCCATCGGATGCTCCATACCGATGTCGAAACGATTCATAAGCCTTGAGGGAGCCACAGCAACACCAGCCGCCACCGCAACCTTCTTGGCGCGATCTTTGTCCATGGCAAGAGCCGAAGCGAGCACGCCCGAATGCGTGTAGGGAATCTGGAGATATTCGAGAACACCCTGAATAGCACCGTCCTCACCGAAAGGACCATGCAGCGCATTGAACGCAACGTCAGGCTTCAGTTCGGCAAGAACGCTGGCAACATTGCGGTCCACATCAACACGCGTCACGCGATAGCCGCGCTCTTCAAGGGTCGCAGCGCAAGCCGTTCCGGAGGACAAGCTGACCGGACGCTCCGAAGAGAAACCGCCCATCAAAACGGCGACGTGCTTTCCCGTCATGTTAGCATCCCCTCTGCGCAATCCCCTGCGCATCAATTAAACAGAATCCGAGTAACCCAGCAGCACAGGCCGCAGGCACCCGCGGCAGGAAAATCCTGCCGAATCAAATCACTGTGTGGTTAACCCTAAAGAATCAGAGGATTGATTCCGTGACAAGACCCTATAGGAAGGGACGAACCTTACGTGTCGCTTGTGAAGGCAAAAAAGCCCGGAATATCAGGTAGAAAATCCGGGCAACTTTTTTATCAAAATTTTCCAAGAAACTCTTCAACCGGCTCACCCTCGCGGAACAAACCAAGACGTTTGATTTCCCAATGAAGGCGAATACCCGAATTTTCGAAAACTTTGGCGCGTACCGTTTCACCCAAAGTCTCCAGATCATGCCCCGTTGCGGTGCCTGTATTGATCATAAAATTGCAGTGCATTTCGGACATCTGCGCGCCGCCGACACGCAAACCGCGACAGCCTGCCTTGTCGATTTCCTTCCAGGCCGATGTGCCTTCCGGATTCTTGAAGGTCGAACCGCCCGTCTTTTCACGCACCGGCTGCACCGTCTCGCGATGGTGCTGCACCTCGTCCATGGCCTGCCTGATTGCATCAGGCTCGCCCGGATTGCCTTCGAACAATACGGAAGTGAAAATCAGATCCGGCGAGGCTGAGGAATGACGATAGGCGTAGCCCATATCCGCGTTGGAAAGCAGATGCACCTCGCCCTTGCGATCAAGTGCACGAACTTCCACGACGCGCTCACGCGTTTCCACACCGTTTGCGCCCGCATTCATGCGCAATGCCCCGCCAATGCCACCAGGAATGCCGTGGTAGAAATGAAAGCCAGACAGCCCCGCTTCCAGCGCCGCTGCGGCCACACGCTTGTCTGGCGTCGCTGTGCCCGCCCTGAGCTGCGTGTCGGAGACACGCTCCACCTCGCCAAAGCCTTTCGCCGAGAGCCGAATCACAAAACCGGGCACACCGCCATCACGTACAAGCAGGTTGGAGCCAATGCCGACGACGAGGATCGGCATCTCTTCCGGCACGGCTTTCAGAAATGCGGAGAGGTCCTCTTCGTCGGCAGGCTGAAACAGGACCTGTGCCGGTCCGCCAGCGCGGAACCAGGTGATTTTGTCCATACCGGCATCGGGTGTCAGCCGACCACGCAAGCCCGACAATTTGCCGTCGAGCTTCTTCAGAAGCGTCTCGCCGCTTTCCATCTTACTTCTTACCCTGCTCAGCCAGTTCTTTCGGCAGTGCATATGCCCACTGCGTAATATTGCCTGCACCGAGGCAGACCACGAAGTCGCCCGACTCCGCAATCGAAGCGACCAATGGCGCCAGCGCCTCTGGACCACTGGCATAGCGCGCATCGCGATGACCTGCGGTCTTGATACGCGATACCAGCGCCTCGGAATTGACGCCTTCGATCAGATCTTCGCCAGCCGTATAAACCGGCGTGACGATAACCGTGTCGGCATCATTGAAACATGCCGCGAATTCGTCGAACAGGCTTGCAAGTCGCGTGAAACGGTGCGGCTGCACGATGGCGACCACACGGCCTTTCGTGGCTTCACGTGCAGCTTTCAGCACAGCCCGGATTTCAACGGGGTGATGGCCGTAATCGTCAAATATCTCGACGCCGTTCCATGTGCCCGTGTGGGTAAAGCGGCGCTTCACACCACCGAACGAGCTGAGCCCACGACGAATATCGTCGGCGGATATGCCCAGCTCATGCGCAACCGCAATTGCCGCCGTTGCATTGGATACGTTGTGCTGACCCGGCATCGGCAGGCGCAAGTCCTTGATCTCGGTCGCTTCGCCCTTGCGGGAGCGGATCACGACATCGAACAGGCTCGCCGCACCATCCATGCGATGATTGATAAAGCGTACTTCCGCCTGCGGGTTCTGACCGTAGGTAATGATGCGGCGATCCTCAATGCGACTCACAAGAGCCTGCACTTCCGGATGATCGAGGCACATGACACCGAAACCGTAGAACGGCACGTTCTCGACGAACTGTGCAAAGGCGGCGCGCACATTGTCGAAATTGCCGTAATGGTCGAGATGTTCGGGATCGATATTGGTGACGACCGCGATATCGGCGGGAAGCTTCAGGAAAGTGCCGTCGCTTTCGTCGGCTTCAACGACCATCCAGTCTCCATCGCCCATGCGGGCATTGGTGCCATAGGCGTTAATGATACCGCCATTGATAACAGTGGGATCGAGGTGCCCGGCATCAAGCAAGGCCGCAACCATGGACGTCGTGGTTGTCTTGCCGTGCGTGCCGCCAATGGCAACTGCACGGCGGAAGCGCATGAGCTCTGCCAGCATTTCGGCGCGACGCACGATGGGCAACAGCTTTTCGCGCGAAGCAACCAATTCGGGATTGCTCTTCTTGATCGCCGTCGAAACGACAACAACTTCGGCATCTCCGATATTTTCAGCCTTGTGGCCGACAAAGACATCAATGCCCTTGTCACGCAGGCGCTGTACATTGGCGCTATCGGATTGGTCCGAGCCCTGTACCTTGTAACCGAGATTGTGCAGCACTTCGGCAATACCGCTCATGCCGATGCCGCCAATTCCGATGAAATGGACAAGCCCGATATTCAGCGGCATTTTCATGGCCGGTTTCCTTCTTTGAATTCCTGAACAGATTTACCCGCTGCAATAGCCTCTGCCAGATCAGCAAGCAACCGCGCCGCATCCGGCTTACCAACGCTTTTTGCAGCTTTTGCCATGTTTTCGAGCCGCTCCGGCTCATTCATCGCCGTCTGGAGTATCGTGGCCAAGCGTTCTGGCGACAATTCCGACTGGCGAACAACCTCGCCACCACCGACAGCCGCGAGCGCTGCCGCATTCGCCGCCTGATCGTGATCCAGTGCATGCGGGAACGGCACCAGCATCGCCGGACGACCGATCACCGTGATCTCGGAAACAGTCGAAGCACCGGAACGCGAAATCACAAACTGGGCATCCGCCATACGCGCAGGCATGTCGTTGAAAAACGGCGCTACGTCGGCGGGAATACCAAGCTTCTTGTATGTATCACGAACAGCCGCCTCGTCTTCCTTCCGGGCCTGCTGGGTGACCAGCAGCCGTGCCCGATCCTTTTCCGGCAACAAAGCCACGGCAGCGGGAATGGCGGTCGAAAAGAACTGCGCGCCCTGGCTGCCGCCGAAGACCAGCAGACGAAACCGTTCATCCGCCTTGACCGGCTTGTAGGGTGTTCCGGCTGCGGCCAGAACGGGCGGACGAACCGGATTGCCGGTCGTGACCGTCTTCTCGGCATAAGCACCGCCCGTTTCGGGCAGAAAGCCACCAGCAATGGCTTTTACCCGACCTGCAAGCCCTTTATTGGCGCGGCCCATGACAGCATTCTGCTCGTGCACCAGTGTCGGAATATGCATGTTGCTGGCCGCATAAAGCGGCGGCAGCGTCGGATAGCCACCAAAGCCCGCAACGAGTTTGGGTTTCAGCCGACGAAACAGTTTGCGAGAATCGAGATTGCCCTGCCACAGTGACCAGAACGTCTTCAAAAGCGCTATCGGATTGCGACCGGCAATCGTCGCCGAGCGAATGACATGAACATGATCTTCCGCAAAGGCACCCGCGAAACGCTGCGCACGCGCATCGGTCGCCAGATGAACGTCCCAGCCGCGCACCTTCAATTCATGCGCCAGCGCTTCCGCCGGAAAGAGATGGCCGCCCGTTCCACCGGCGGCCAGTACGATTACGCCTTTTACCATCTGCCCCTCACAGCGCAGGAATGCGTTTGCCCATATCGACACCGCTACCGACCGTATGGGTCATACGGGCTTCCGGACGACGGCGTGTCAGAGCAAGGAGAATACCCATCGTGATAGCAATGGCGATGAGCGAGGAACCGCCATAGGAAATGAACGGCAGAGTCATGCCCTTTGCAGGCATGAGATGCAGGTTCACGGCCATGTTGATGATCGACTGGAAGCCGAACAGAATGACAATCCCCGAAACGGCCAGACGGGTGAACGGATCACGCTCGCGCAGCGCAATCGAAAGACCGCGCACGACGATGAAGGCAAACAGCAGCATGATGATCATGCACAGAATGATGCCGTATTCTTCCGCCGCAACCGAGAAAATGAAGTCGGTGTGGCTATCCGGGATGATGCGCTTGACAGTACCTTCGCCCGGCCCTTGCCCGAACCAGCCGCCGCGCAGGATTGCTTCGCGACCGGCATCGACCTGAAACGTGTCGCCCTCGCCCGTCATGAACCGATTGATACGCCCTGCGACGTGATCGAACATGAAATAGGCTGAAACACCACCGCAAACGGCGAGGCCGCCGAGGACCAGAATCCAGAACATTGGCAGGCCGGCGAGGAAGAACATTGCTCCCCACGTACCAGTGGTCAGCATGGTCTGGCCAAGGTCAGGCTGGAGAACGAGCAGAGCGGCTACAGTGCCGAACAGCAGCATGGCAAGAAAATTGCCAGGCATTTCGCCGCCACGTTCACGCTCCGAGAACAGCCAGGCGCAGACCACCACGAATGCAGGTTTCATGAATTCCGAAGGCTGAATGGAGATGCCCGCCAGATTAACCCAGCGTCGCGCACCCTTCACCTCGATGCCGAAAAACAGTGCTGCAACCATCAGCACGAGCGAAATACCAAGCAGGATCAAGGCAAATCGCCTGATCTGACGCGGCGATAGAAACGAAACGCCGATCATGACGGCCACAGCCGGAAGCATGAAGAAAATCTGGCGCTCGACAAAATGGAACCCGTCGAGGCCGATACGCTGGGCCACGGCAGGACTTGCGGCGAATGACAGCAGAATGCCAAGCCCCATCAGGGCCAGACATGCGGCGAGGAAGAAGCGGTCTATTGTCCACCACCAATTGGCGACAGGACCGCGATCGACACGGCTTACCATCAGCTTTTTCCTCCTATCGGCTCGACACCCGCAAGCGCCAGAACAGCGCTGCGGAATGCATCACCGCGTTTTTCGAAATTCTGAAACTGGTCGAAGCTCGCGCAGGCGGGCGACAGCAGCACAACCGGCTCGGGAGCAGCATCGTTACCGGCATCGCGGGCCGCGTGTTCGACAGCGACTGCAAGCGTATCGGAAATCTCGAACGGCGCCGCATCGCCAAGCGTTGCTGCAAACTGCGCTGCGGCTTCGCCGATCAGATAGGCTTTGGCGACTCGGGGGAAGAAACCCGCCAGCGAAGAAATCCCGCCAGCTTTCGGCACACCACCTGCAATCCAGTAGATGTTCTGCGGGAAGGAAGACAATGCCGGAGCAGTTGCTTCCGCATTGGTCGCCTTGGAATCGTTGACGAACAGGACTTTCCCGCGATGCCCGACCTGTTCCATGCGATGAGCAAGGCCAGGGAAGCTCCTCAACCCGGCATGTATCTCTTCGATGCTTAAACCGACCGACAGGCAGGCGACGATAGCTGCAAGTGCATTTTGTGCATTGTGCGCGCCGCGCAGCGAACCAATGCCTTCCAGCGAAGCGATTTCATCGATTTCGCCATCCTGCGACCAGAGCAGCTTTGCGCCATCAGCAAAATAACCTTTGCCGAGGCGCTTTTCCTTGGAAATCCGCACGACGTGCACGCCGTCACGATAAAGCCGATCCGCAATGGCTTCGCAGTGAGGATCGTCAACGCCGATGATCGCGGTATCACTCGCCGCCACCAGACGCTCCTTGATCGCGGCGTAGTTTTCCATCGAGCCATGACGGTCGAGATGGTCCGGCGTCAGATTGAGCAGGATGCCCGCCGTCGGGTTCAGCGATGGCGCGAGATCAATCTGGTAGGATGAACACTCGACCACATAAAAACGATTTGCCTGCGGTGGTTCCAGCGTCAGGATTGCAGTGCCGATATTGCCGCCAAGCTGCATATCCCGGCCAGAAGCCTTGATGATATGGGCGATCAAAGCGGTCGTCGTCGATTTGCCGTTGGTGCCGGTGATGGCGATAAACGGGCAATCGGGAGCGATATGATTGCGCTCGCGAACGAAAAGCTCCACGTCGCCGATGATTTCAACACCGGCTGCATGAGCCAGATCGACCGTCCAGTGTGGCTTCGGATGGGTTAGCGGGACGCCCGGTGAAAGCACGAAGGCGGCGAATTGCGACCAGTCGGCCTGCCGCAGATCGCCTGTGGCAATGCCCGCGCTCTGGGCACGGGCAACGCTGTCGGGATTGTCGTCCCAGGCAATGATCTTTGCTCCTCCGCCAAGAATAGCCTTGGCGGTCGCAATGCCCGACCCGCCCAGTCCGAAAAGGGCGACTGTCTTATCCTTGAGGGCGGTGATCGGGATCATTCGATATGCCTGTTATCTGAGCTTCAAGGTGGAAAGACCGATCATCGCGAGAATGATCGCAACGATCCAGAACCGGATCACGACCTGGCTCTCGGTCCAGCCTTTCTTCTCGAAATGGTGGTGGATAGGTGCCATCAGGAAGACGCGCTTGCCGGTCAGCTTGAAGGAGCCGACCTGAATGATAACGGAAAGCGCTTCGACGACGAACAGACCGCCGATGATGGCGAGAACGATTTCATGCTTCGTCGCAACTGCGACCGCGCCGAGCATGCCGCCCAGCGCCAGCGAACCCGTATCGCCCATGAAGATAGCGGCGGGCGGTGCATTGAACCAGAGAAAGCCGAGGCCTGCGCCGATAACAGCGCCGAGAACCACCGCAAGCTCACCCGTGCCCGGCACAAAATGGATCTGCAGATAGTCGGCGAAGATCGCATTACCGGAAAGATAGGCGATGAAGCCGAAGGAGGCTGCAGCCACCATGACCGGCACGATTGCAAGCCCGTCGAGACCGTCGGTCAGGTTTACGGCGTTGCCTGCGCCAACCATGACGAAGGCCGCAAACGGAATGAAGAACCAGCTCAGATTGATGACGAACTGCTTGGCAAACGGGAATGTCAGGGATGACGAGAACGGCTCCTGCCCTGCCCGCATGATGATGAAAGCGGCGACAGCGGCGATCAGAAACTCGATCCCGAGACGGGCCTTGCCGGAAAAGCCCTTGTCGGACTGCTTCGTTACCTTCAGGTAGTCATCGTAGAAACCGATGGCTCCGAAGCCCACCGTGACCGTCAGCACCACCCAGACATAGACACTGGCAAGATTGGCCCAGAGCAGGCACGACACAAGAATGCCGGTCATGATCATGAGGCCGCCCATCGTGGGTGTACCGGCCTTCTTGAAATGGGTCTGCGGGCCGTCAGCGCGGATCGGCTGACCTTTCCCCTGACGCACCCTGAGCGACTTGATGATCGACGGGCCGAACAGAAACACGATCAGCGCCGATGTAATCATCGCGCCGCCGGTGCGGAAAGTAATGTAGCGGAACACATTGAGCGGTGTCATATGTTCGGCGAAGAAGGTGAGAAGCATCAACATATAGAGAAAAATCCCTCAAATACCGCTTACTCCGCGGGTTCCACCGGCGGAAACTGGCTGATCAGCGCCTTGACGATTTTGGAAAAGCCTATCCCCTTCGACGATTTCACCATAATGACATCGCCCGGACGGACCGCCTTGACCACCAGCGGCAACAATTCGTCGGTGCTTTGCCTGTACTCGGTCTGAATTTCAACCGGCAAGGCATTTTTAAGCGCCGCCATGTCCGGTCCACCGATAAAAAGCGCGTTCACTTCGGCATCCACGATCGGGCGCGCCAGATCGGCGTGAAGTTTGCCCGATTGACGGCCAAGCTCCAGCATATCGCCCAGAACCGCGATCCGACGGCCACGGGAACCTTCCGGTATCGTCGAATGCAGCAGCGACAGGGCTGCGCGCATCGAGGTCGGATTGGCGTTGTAGCTCTCATCGATCAGCGTGAACGTGCCCTCGGGATGCTGAAGCACATGGCGCGCACCGCGTCCACCCTCGGCGACAAGCGTCGCCATGGCCATCATGACTTTCGCGATATCGGCACCGGAAAGGTCGGCGGCACCCAGAACGGCAAGCATGTTCTGCACAATGTGACGCCCCGGCATGCCGACCTTGACTGCTGCTTCATGCGTGCCGATCTTCACCGTCATGCACGAGCAGGTAGGATGAAGCTTCACTTCGCGCAGGCGGTAGTCGGAACGGGCATTTTCCCCGAATGTGGCAATGTGTTCGACACCAGCCTTTTCAGCCAGTTCTTCCAGTTGCTTGAAGCGTTTGTCGTCCCGATTGAGAAGTGCATAGCCACCCGGGACGATGCCTTCAAAAATTTCCGCCTTGGCGACAGCAATTTCTTCCAGATTGGCGAAATGACCGAGATGTGCGGGTGCGATCAGCGTAATCAGCGCCACATGCGGACGCACCATTTTCACCAGCGGACGGATTTCGTCATGATGGTTCATGCCGATTTCGAAGACACCGTAATCGGTATCAGCCGGCATGCGTGCAAGCGTCAGCGGCACACCCCAATGATTGTTGAATGACGCCACAGAAGCATGAACCTTGCCAACTTCCGAAAGCACGTGACGCAAGGCTTCCTTGGTCGTCGTCTTGCCGACGGAACCTGTCACCGCAATGATCTGTGCCTTCGAGCGCGCCCGCGAAGCAATGCCGAGCTTGGTAAGAGCTTCAAGCACGTCCTCAACGACGATCATTGGCACTTTTGAATTGCCGAATGCGGGCAGACGATGCTCGGCCACCACAAGAAGACCCGCACCGGCGGCCATGGCAGAGGTTACGAAGTCATGCCCGTCGAACTGTTCGCCCTTGATCGCGAAAAATGCCTCGCCCGGTTTCAGCGAGCGGCTATCAATGGAGATACCGGTTATACCAGCAGGAAGGTTGCCGAAGGGCCTGCCTTCCATGGCTTCAACCATATCGTTGGACGTCCAGAGCCAGTCACTCATTCCGAGCGCTCCTCAAGACGGGCAGCAAGCGCGGCTGCGACTTCCGCATGATCCGAGAATGGCAGCGTGATGTTGCCGACGACCTGCCCTTCCTCGTGCCCCTTGCCCGCAACGACCAATGTATCGCCGGGTTGCATCATTGATACGGCGGTGAAAATTGCCTCCCGGCGATCACCGATTTCGGTCGCGCCCGGCGCCGCCGCCATGATTTCGGAGCGGATCTGGGCCGGAACTTCCGAACGCGGATTGTCATCGGTAACGATTGCCACATCGGCCAGTCGCGAGGCGATTTCGCCCATGATCGGACGCTTGCCCTTGTCACGGTCGCCGCCGCAACCGAACACCACGATCACCCGACCCGTCGTGAACGGGCGCACCGAAGTCAGCACATTTTCCAGCGCCTCTGGCTTGTGGGCGTAATCGACATAGGCTGGCGCGCCATCTTCTGTTGCACCGACAAGATCGAGGCGTCCCGGAGCACCTTTCAGACGCTCCAGCGCGCGCATCGCAGCCGCAGCCGGCACGCCTGTGACCATCGCAAGTCCCGCTGCAACCAGCGCATTTGCAACCTGAAAATCTCCAGCGAGCGGCAGTTCGATCTCGAAAATATCGTCACCGATGCGCACTTCGACATGCTGGCGGAAACGCTCGTGCTCCACGCGCTTGAGGACAATGAAATTGCCTTTCCGCCCCACCGTCTTCACGTCACAACCGGCAAGCCTTGCTGCTTCGATGGCCTGCGCCGAGAAATGGTCGTCGGAGAAGATGATGGCTGGCGCGCCCTTCGGCAAAAGCGTGTTGAAGAGACGCATCTTCGCGCCGAGATACTCCTCAACGGTCGCGTGATAATCCATATGGTCGCGACCGAGATTGGTGAAAGCACCAGCGGCGAGCTTGACACCATCCAGACGGCGCTGATCGAGACCATGCGATGAGGCTTCCATAGCCGCATGGGTCACGCCTTCGTCGGCAAGCTCTGCCAGAACGCGATGCAGTTCCACGGGATCGGGCGTTGTGAGCGAATTATAGTCGCTGCGCGTCGGCGAAAACACGCCGGTCGTGCCTATATTCGCCGCCGGGAACCCGGCATAAGCCCAGATCTGGCGGGCAAAGGACGCGACGGAAGTCTTGCCGCTGGTACCGGTGACGGCAACCATAACTTGCGGCTGCTTGCCATAGAACTGTGCTGCCGCGACTGCGAGCGCAAGGCGCGGATCGTCAACATGAAGGACCGGTACGCCTGCGTGGGCGATGGCCGTCTCCTTGCCTGCGATGATGGCGCTGGCGCCGCGCTTGACGGCATCGGCGACAAAAGCCGCACCATCCGCTTTCACGCCCTTCAGCGCTGCGAAAAGAAAACCGCGTTCGACCTTGCGGGAGTCCGACGTGATGCCGGTGATCTCCACCTCGCCGGCATTGCCGGAGGCCAGTTCCTTAAAGAGAGCGATTTCCTTCAGTTTCATGGTCATACCAAATCCAGATTCAGTTGTGCGCGTTTCGCTGCAAAGGCTGCTTTATGCGAATCAGTCGTATTCGTTGGAAACCATTGCTGGCGGCACTTCCTGTTGAAAATCAGGCTTGCCGCTTAAATTGCTAACCATTGCTGGCTGGGCTTCGAGCTGGAAATCCGGCTTCACACCGAGGAACGAAGCAGACCGACGGATGATCTCCGAAACCATCGGCGCTGCGTTGAGACCTGCGGTTGCACTGAATTTGCCTTCTTCCGGCTTCGGCTCATCAATGATGGTCAGGACGACATAGGTTGGATCATCCATTGGAAATGAAGCAAGAAATGCGTTGAAACGCACGTCCTTCGAGTAGCGGCCATGCACCACCTTTTCCGCCGTGCCGGTCTTGCCGCCGACGCGGTAGCCCGGAACCGTCGCCCGCTTGCCGGAACCGCCCTGGGCAGTTGCATTGAGGCGATAGAGGTAGCGCATATCCGCAGAAACCTGTGGATGAACCACCTGCTTGGCCACCTGATCGGCCTGAGCCTGCGTGCGCATCAGGAAAGTCGGCTCCATCAGCTTGCCGCCATTCATCAGAGCGGCAGCACCAACCGCCGTCTGCAGCGGCGTCGTCATCATGCCGTGACCGAACGAAATGGTCATCGAGTGGACCTTCTTCCACACACGCGGCTCGACGGGACGCGCCACTTCCGGCAGCTCCGTCTGCATGCGGTCGAGAAGACCGATCTTCTTGAGGAATGCGCGATGCCCTTCGATGCCGACGGCATCCGCTTCACGACCCGAACCGATATTGGACGAGAAGATGAAAACTTCCGGCAGCGTCAGCCAGCGGCCCTTGCCGTGGAAGTCGCGGATCGTCTGGCGACCGAATACCAGCGGACGGCTGGCATCGAGTTTCGACTGCAGGTTGAACTTGCCGGAATCGAGCGCCATCGCCGTGGTAAAGCTCTTGATGGTCGAGCCCATTTCGTAGGTGCCTGCCGACATGCGGTTCAGGCGGTCCTTGTCCAGCGCATGGACCGGGTTGTTCGGATCAAAATCCGGCACCGATGCCATGGCGATCACCTCGCCGGTTTTGACATTCAGCACCACCGCACCGGCAGCAATCGCCCGGTAGCGTTCCATAGCCTTGACCAGCACGTCGCGCATGATGTGCTGCACGCGAATATCGATCGACAGGCGCACCGGCTCCAGCGACTGTCCGGTCGCAAGACCAACCGAACGCAGGTCGGTGAGCCCCTGGCTGTCGATATATTTTTCCATGCCCGCAATGCCCTGATTATCGACATTGACGAGACCCAGAATATGCGATGCGGTCGGCCCACCTGGATAAAAGCGGCGCTTTTCCGTGCGGAAGCCGATGCCCGGCACGCCGAGCGCCATAATCTGGCTCTGCTGTCTCGGGGTCAGTCCACGCTTGACCCAAACGAAGCCAGCACCACTTTTCAGACGCTTGTACGTCGCTTCCCAATCGAGATCGGGCAGCACTGTCGACAGCATTTCGATGGTTTCGTCGGGATCTACGATCTTGCGCGGCTCTGCATAGAGCGAAGCAGTCTTGATATCGGTGGCGAGAATTTCGCCGTTGCGATCAAGAATATCCGGGCGCGATGCAAGCTGGTGAACAGCAGGACCTGCATTGTCTTCGTTTTCGCCGCCGATGACGCCGAAATAGATGAGCTTGCCGCCCATGACACCATAGATGCCGACAAAACAGGCGATGGCCATCCAGAGGCGATTGCGTGCGCGGTTGCCATGCTTCTTGCGCGAACCGACAAAAGCCATGTTGCCGGACAGCTTTTCATCGCCGACCGGCCCAACACCGTCATCTACTTGCGTATTCTTTTTTCCGAATAGTCTCAGCCGCATGATCAGTGCCTCGCCCCGCTTTTCTTGACGCTGCCTGTGGTGATCGCATCCTTTTCGAGCACGCCGCTTGCAAGCAGTTCGTCGCTGCCGGAGATGATCTTCTGGATATCGTCGACCGGACGTTCCGGGATTTCGTTGACGCCCAGCACAAGCTGTTCGGCTTCGATCGGCTGGATATTGAGTTCCTTTTCATAGACACCAACGAGGCTTTGCAGGCGACCCGGCTGTGTCATCAATGCCCAATCGGCGCGCAGGAGCGTGATCGTGTCTTTCTCGGAGTCGATCTGTCGCTTCAGCTTGGCGATGACCGCGATCTGCTTTTCCGCGTCATATTTGATCGTGTAGGTGACGGTCGCCGCCACCAGCATCGCCGCTATCATGATGATGTCGAAAGTACGCAGCACTCGTTTAACTCCGGGCCAGTTCGTTCGTCTCGGGCAGTTTGGGCAACCCGAACAGCGATAGATCATCTTCCAGTGGTGGATTGTCCGTCCTGATCCCGGCGCGCAGCTTCGCCGAGCGCGCGCGCGGATTTCGTTCTTCTTCCTCTGCGGTCGGGCCGACAGCGCCCTTGACCGCAGGCGTAAAGCTCGGCAGACGCACATGCGTTTCCGGTAGATGGCGCGACCCCGCACTGCCGCCCGCACGGTCCGCGAAATAGCGCTTCACCATGCGGTCCTCGAGCGAATGGAAAGTCACGACAACCAACCGACCGCCTGGCTTCAGGATTCGTTCGGCCGCAAGTAGCGCACGCGCCAGTTCGCCCAGTTCGTCATTCACATAAACGCGCAGCGCCTGAAATACGCGCGTCGCCGGATGAATAGGTACTTTCGGATTACGACCCACAAGCGTTTCGATAGCGTTGGCAAGATCGAGCGTGCGCGTGAAAGGCTGTGCGGTCCGGCGCTTGTCGATCATGCGTGCGATGCGGCCCGCGTGGCGCTCTTCGCCAAGGAAATTAAAGATGCGGGCAAGATCACCGGTCTTGAGGCGGTTCACTACATCGGCAGCGCTTGGTCCTTTTTTCGACATCCGCATGTCGAGCGGACCATCCTTCTGAAAGGAAAAGCCGCGCTCGGCCTCATCGATCTGCATCGACGATACGCCAATATCGAGCACAACGCCGTCCACCTTGCTGCCTGCTCCCTTAACCTTCGAGACTGCTTCATCAAGAGCAGAGAACCGGGACTCGACCAGATTTAGCCTGCCCGGAAACTGCTTTTCCATCGCTCGCCCGGCTTCGATCGCGGTCGGATCGCGGTCAATCGCGATCACGTCCGCACCTGTTTCCAGTATGCGGCGCGTGTAACCACCGGCACCGAATGTTCCATCGACAATCACTGCGCCAGGTACAGGCTTCAGGGCGTCGATCACTTCGGCGATCAGCACCGGAACGTGACGGACTTCAGCCCCACCGGCTTGAGAATTGTCTCCGCCGAGGCTTGCCATCATTCCGATCCTTTCCCGGGTACGCGCCCCGATACCTAAAGCGCCTCGCGCTTTAATCTTTTGGTTTCATGCATGTCTTTGTCCCAAAACCGGTTCCCACTTTTGGGAGACATGCTCAAGTGCTTTGCTTGCGGATTCCGGCCATTTGCCGTCAACTTGGCGCCATAGCGGATTCGTTCGTCAGTTATCGGATATTAAGCTTAATGAAGCGTTATCCTTTGACTGAGCGTGGGGGAAAATGAGTAAGGGAGTAAGGGAGTAAGGGAGTAAGGGAGTAAGGGAGTAAGGGAGTAAGGGAGTAAGGGAGTAAGGGAAAATGCACCCGGATGCGTATTCTCGGTCAAGGCGAATATTTTGCTTGCCTTGTCCACAGGCTGATCGCACCCTATTCCCCTATTCCCCTATTCCCCTATTCCCCTACTGCCCTTCGCTTCCTGTTGACACCCGGCACACGACCGATTATTTAATGCAAATAGTTTGCAACTGCATAAAGCAATCAAGGCATTTATCATGGCACCTCATGGAGCAGGTCCCTCCGGCGCTGGTGAAGTTACATTTGAAGGCTGGCGGCGAGATCGCGGCGAAGCATCCATGTCCGACGTCCACCGCTCTATCAGAGTTAATCGGTCCGGTTCGAAGTTTCGGCGCGCACTTTCCTTTTTCGGTCCCGGCTATCTGGTAGCCGTTGGTTATATGGACCCCGGCAATTGGGCCACCTCACTCGCTGGCGGTTCCCGCTTCGGCTACACGCTGCTATCCGTTGTCCTGCTGTCCAATCTGATGGCCGTGCTCCTGCAGGCGCTCTGCGCGCGCCTTGCCGTCGCCACGGGCCGCGATCTGGCGCAGGCCTGTCGCGATGCCTATCCGCGTTTCCTTGCCTGGCCGCTCTGGCTTCTGGCCGAACTTGCGATTTGCGCCACGGATCTCGCGGAAGTCATCGGCACGGCCATCGGCCTCAACCTGCTTTTCGGCATTCCGCTGGAAATCGGCGTCATCATCACCGCCGCCGATGTGCTTCTGGTTCTTTATCTCCAAAACAAGGGCTTCCGGCGTGTCGAGGCGCTCATCATCACCCTTCTGGGCGTGATCGCGCTCTGCTTCCTCATCCAGATTCTGATGGCGCAGCCGCAATGGGGCGCTGTCATCAAGGGATTTGCACCGACGACCGACATTATCCGCAATCCGGACATGCTCTATATTGCGCTCGGTATCATTGGTGCCACGGTCATGCCACATAATCTCTATCTGCATTCCGGCATCATCCAGACACGCGATTATGGCCACACGACCGCTGAAAAGCGCGAGGCCATACGTTTTGCAACGTGGGATTCCACAATTGCTCTGACTTTCGCGCTTTTGGTCAATGCATCGATCCTGATCCTGGCGGCGGCGAGCTTCAACGCCACCGGCAATACCGGCGTCGAAGATCTGGATAAGGCTCATGCCCTTCTGAACCCGCTGCTGGGATCAGCCCTCGCACCCACACTCTTCGCCATTGCGCTTCTGTGCTGCGGTCTGAACTCGACCATTACGGCGACCATGGCCGGACAGATCGTCATGGAAGGTTTTATCGACATCCGCCTGAAGCCGTGGCTGCGCCGTGCGATCACCCGTTTCGTGGCTATCGTTCCGGCTGCGGTGGTGACCATCATGTACGGTTCGCAAGGAACGACCGAGCTTCTAATCCTGTCTCAGGTCGTGTTGAGCCTTCAGCTTCCCTTTGCCATCATTCCCCTCGTCATGTTCACGGCGGAGAAAAAGAAGATGGGATCGCTGGTCGCTCCACGCTGGGTGACGATCCTTGCCGCCATCACTGCTGCAATCATCGTCGTCCTGAACATGAAGCTGATCTACGATTTCCTAACCGGCATACCAATCTAGGCCCCTCCCGAGGCTTTTCAAATGGGCGGCTTCGTATCGCGAAGCCGCCCATCTCTTTATTTCACTGCCGCATTGCCACCATCGGCATAAAGCGCCGAACCGGCGACAAAACTCGACATGGGACCGGCCAGAAACAGCGCGGCCTGCGCAATTTCTTCCGGCTGGGCAATCCGCTTCATCGCATGCAAGCCCGCGGCCCATTCCTTATGCTTCTCATCTCCGCCCATCGGCGTATCGACGCCGCCTGGCAGTAGCGCATTTGCCCGGATACCACGCGCGCCGTAGTCGGCGGTTATACCCTTGACCATCCCCATGAGAGCCGCCTTCGAGGTTCCGTAAACCGACATGCCGGGTATACCGACGCTCGTACCGACAAATGTCGAGGTGAAGATAATCGAGCCGCCGCCCCGTTCGAGCATCAGTGAAATTTGCGATCTGGCTCCCAGAAACGCCGAAGTCAGGTTTCCCGAGAGGACGGCTTGCCAATCATCGGGAGCGATTTCGGCAAGCGGAGCGACAGGCCCGACCGTGCCTGCATTGTTCAATGCGATATCGAGCCCGCCGAATTTGTCCTTCGCCGCCGTAGCCAGCGCTTCATGGGTTTGGACTTCAGCAACGTCGCCGGCAACACAATGGGCTTTCCCGCCGAACGCAGCGATCTCTTCGGCTACACGTTCGAGACCCGAAACTCCGCGGGCATTCAGTACAATTGCTGCGCCTTCTCTGGCAAAGAGCAATGCAGCAGCACGCCCTATTCCAGATGATGCACCTGTGATGATTGCAACCTTGTCTTTCAAGCTGGACATATCGACCTCCATGATTTCGTGGAGGTCCCAATTAGGGTCCCGGCCGCAACGCAACTATCCGTTTCTTGCGTTCGAATGTCGAAACAGTCTTGTGAGAAAAATTGTCAGCCGGTCTGTAAGCCGGGTTCTGTATGGCCGGGCTTGCGCCCGACGTGGCAGCCATTCATCTGGGACGGATGTCGCCACCCGCCTCTTGCAACCCACCCGGACGGCTGATCCGGAAACTGATTACCGGTCCTTGCGAACCGACGCGCCGTCCCTATTCGGTTTTGCTCCCGATGGGGTTTACCGTGCCATCCACATTGCTGCGGACGCGGTGGGCTCTTACCCCACCCTTTCACCCTTACCCCGTCATCCCTGCCGCTCTACCAAGCGGTACGGAAGACGGGGCGGTCTACTCTCTGTGGCACTATCCCTGGGGTCGCCCCCGCCGGGCGTTACCCGGCATCGTGTTTCCATGGAGCCCGGACTTTCCTCACCTGCCGCCTTTCGGCATATGACAAGCGCGGCTGCCCGACCGACTGACAGCGCGCATATAGCAACGATAGCGGCACAGTGAAACCGGATTTCTCAAAAATTATGAACACACTCGAAACAGAAAAGCCGACAGTGTCTCCACTGTCGGCTTTCCGTTCACATCAGGCAGCCTGTACTCTACGCGACCGCCGACGTAAATCTGCGATCACATCAGAGCGCGCTCATATAGGCCTTGACCGAGCTGCAGTACTTTGCCGAGGTCGGGTTCATGCGCTTTGCGCCGTGACCGGCATTGTACTTCAGGATCGTGCCGCAGGTGCTTCCGCCGCCGAGTTTCTGCGCCTGGGCCAGATACTTCATGCCGAACTGGATGTTCGTTGAAGGCTCGTAGAGGCCCTTGGCGGAACCCGTATAGCCGAGACCGCGTGCGGTCGAGAGCTTGATCTGCATCAGACCGATTTCACCGGCCTTGCCCCGCACGTTCGGCTGGAAATTGCTTTCATGACGCACAACCGCGTGGGCCAGTGCGGAAGGCACGCCGTACGTTGATGCATAACGGTTGATGATGCTGGAATAGGTGCTACCACCCTTGGCACTACGGGCAGTCGAGTCTTTCGACTGCGAACGCTTGCCGGTGGAACCTTTGGTGGCAGGTGCCGCACGGCGGCTGACGACCGATGCCTTTTTCGGCGCTGTGGTTGGCTTTTCCGCCTCCGCAGTCTTGTTCTGCTGGCGTGCCTTGAGGAGAGCTGCGAGGTTGGTCGGTTCAGATGAAGGGGCACTCAGTGCTGGATTCAGGCCAAACGAACTCATCGCGCCAACAAGGGCGCAAACAACAACAAATTTAATTTTCATAACCTACCGTCTTGGAACGTTTCTTTTGTCAGACCGCCCGTCTTGGGAGAGACAGCCCTGTTTTTTGATCCCGCCCAATATGGGTTTTAAAACCCTTGTCCGCTGGGATTGAGCGATGAAGTGGAGGGCAAATGCAGCCGAAGATTGGTTGTAAAAGTAAAATAGTATTACAGGTTGTAACATTTGCAATTCGCGCGAAGGCAAGCGAAACCCTTATAAAATCTCCCCGACGATCGGCTTCAAACAAACTATTTTTTTGAAATCATTACAGAAATGCGAATCAACGCTGAATAGAAAATTTGCTCGCACACACTTGGTCAGACAGTAACATTTTGCAGGGAAAAAATTAGCCTGTAGAGGGTATCTATAGTAGATACATCAGCCACCCCGTCCACATTTTGTGTCCGAAAATGACGCTGAAAGGCCTTAATCACGGTTTCGGTGCCTTCATCGAAGACACCGGTGATGGCGACTTCGTAGCCATAAAGTGCCAGCATGGATTGCAAGGCTTCGACCGGCTGGCCGTTTTCGCCGCGTGCCAGAAACCGTCCACCCCGGACGGGCGTCGGCTCGATATAGTGTCCTACGCCTGCATCGTGGAGCCGTTTCCAGGGAAAGTTATGGCCGGGATCGGTCTTCCGCGCCGGTGCGATATCCGAATGAGCCAGAACATTTTCCGGCCTGATGGCATAGCGTTCGCAGATATCGCGACAGAGGCGGATAACCGCATCGATCTGCGCATCCTTGAAGGCCGGGTAATTTTCAAGATTACCCGGATTGACGATCTCGATGCCGATGGAAGCGGAATTTATATCGGTCTCGCCCTTCCAGAAGCTCTTGCCTGCATGCCATGCGCGCGCTTTTTCCGAAACCATCTGCACGATCCGTCCGTCTTCATGGACAAGATAATGCGCGGAAACTTCCATATCCGGCGACTTCAAAACCTGCACTGCCTCTTCGGCAGTCGATAACCCGGTATAATGGAGAATAAGAAAGGCAGGCACTTTGCCGTCACGGCGCGGACCGAAATTGGGTGACGGATCAAGAGTTGCACCGGCGAAATCAGGCCGGTTCAGAGCCAGCTCCTGCAACAATTCGCTCTCGATTTCGCGCACGCTGCTCATGCAGCCTCCAGATTCTTCTCTATGCTCGCCCAGGCAGCGTTTATCGCCGCCAGACGCCTGTTGGCAATGGTTATGAATTCGAGCGGCAAACCTTCTGCGACCAGCCGGTCAGGATGGTGCTCCTTGACCAGCGCGCGATAGCGCTTGCGGGCCATCTCGAAGGAAACGCCGCGCTCCAGCCCCAAAATGGCATAAGGATCATCAGCACCACGCTGGACGTGCCGGATCGCGATCCGGTCGAAAGCAACCTCGTCATAGCCGAAAATATCGGCTACGCCTGCAAGAAAGGCCATTTCCTTTTCGTGCACATAGCCATCGGCAGTGGCGATATGAAAAAGGCCGTCGAGAATGTCTTCCAGCAGATGACAATTGCTCTGTCCTTCGCTGCACAATCCGGCGAGCTGGCGAGCGTAGGATTCATAGCCTGCAACATCCTGCCTGGCGAGGTCGTAAAGCCGCGCGACATGTGCGGTTTCTTCCTTCGGTACGGCGAAAATATCCTGAAAAGCGCGGATTTCATCCTGGGTGACAACCCCGTCGGCCTTGGCCATTTTGGCCGAAAGCGCGATCATCGCGATAGAGAAGGCCACCTGACGGCGTGTATCGGCATCACCTTCGAAAACGGTGCGCACGGCTTCGATAACGCCAGAAATGGCATTCGACGCCACGGATGTGACAAACTCACCAATGCGAACCCAAATCGACATGGGACTTTTCTATAGAATTCCGAATGAACTGAAAACCGCCCACACAGGCGAAAGTCGAAAAAACAAACATTTAGAAAGAATGGGAAGGCATTGGCTTACAATATTGCGGAGTTCTCCAGTCGCAAACCTATTGCTGTGGTTCGCGTTCATCGAAGGAGCGCTGTGCAGCCGTGACTGCCGCTTCTCCTGCCGCCTGCGCCTGCTGATCTGTTTGCCCTACGGATTTTGCCGCAGCGACGGCATTTGCGCGTGCGCGTTCAATGGCTGCCGCTTTCTCTTCCGGGCTTACGACGCCGGAACTATCACGGAGCGATTTGACCAGATCGGGACCTTTTTCGGTGTTTCCACTTTCTGCCGGTTTGGCAGGTTGTGATATAGCAGCAGCGCCCTGCTCGCCGCCATTGGTTGTGGCAGCGCTCTCGTCATCTCCCTTGCCGCAAGCGGCAAGTGCAACAAGAACAATGGCAGATATGAAGAACAGGAAGTTACGGTTCATGACAAAAGCCATAACCGAACCCAGCCTGTGTTGAAACACGGAAAACGCAGAATGCCCGTCTTTTCCCATCGTGGTTGCTTTGGCGTTCATCTCAAAACCCATTGGCACGAATGGCGACCCGGAGACCGGATCGCCATCCAAATGCAGACGCATCATGCGTCACGACTTCGCACCATTAGTTGGCAGGTGCCGTCCCTGTACCCGGCGTCGATGGTGCCGGAGTGGCTGGGGCTGGCGTCGTCGTCGTGTCATTGTTCGAAGGCGCTGCCGGCGCGGATGGTGCCGGTGCGTTGCTCGTGTCGTCCTTCTTGTCGTTGCATGCTGCAAGGCCGAGAAGTGATACGGCGGCGACAGAAGCAATCAGAAACTTCTTCACGTTGGCTCTCCTTCCTAGATTAGGCTCGTTGGCCTAGTTTCAGGCATCAAATGGCAATATTGCCAAACGCCTCTCTCTGTTTCTCCGTGCCTGACCGGTTTGTCCGGTCAATCACCTTTTACGGTCGTTCATCGACACAGAAATCCCGTCGACTCGGACCGTCACATAAAAAAACGGCAACAGCGCGAAAAAGTTCTCTCAAATAGTCTTACCGAGCGTAATAAAGCGACAGTATTACAGGCGTATAGCCACCAGCGCAGGGTTTAAAAACCCGCAATCAACTCGTCACGCCCCTGTCATTGGACGATGTTTAACTTTGCAAAACCGAAGTCTGGATTCGTGCTTTAGGGGGAATTTGATGACAGACAGCCCAGCCGGCGACACAATTCTCAAACGCGCCGTGACCCAAAACAGCGCCCTTTCGCGCGCAGGCTTTTCCGAAAGGCTGTTTGCCTGGCTGTTCAAAGGGCTGGTCTATCCGCAGATATGGGAAGACCCCGAGGTCGATATGGCAGCTCTGGCTATTGAGCCTGGCCACCGCATCGTCACCATCGCTTCCGGCGGATGCAATGCCATGTCCTACCTGACCGCCGATCCGGCGCGTGTGGAGGCAGTCGATCTCAATCAGGCCCATGTCGCATTCAACCGGCTGAAACTTGCCGCGGTCAAAAATCTGCCTGACTACGATGCATTCTATCGCTTCTATGGAAAGGCCGACGACAAGACCAATCTTGCCGCCTACAAGCGCTTCATTCGGCCACATCTGGACGGCGAAAGCCGCGCCTATTGGGAAAAGCGCAAGTGGAATGGCCGCCAGCGTATTTCCATTTTCTGGCGCGACCTCTATCGCCATGGCTTGCTCGGCGTCTTCATCGGCATGGGTCATCGCGTGGCGCGGCTCTACGGGATCGACCCGCGCGATATATTGAAGGCACGGACGATGGAAGAACAGCGCAGCTTCTTCGACACGGCGCTCGCACCGCTCTTCGAAAAACGCATGGTGCGCTGGGCCACGGCCCGCAAATCATCCCTTTTCGGGCTGGGCATACCGCCACAGCAATATGATGCCCTTGCTACTGCCGGAAACGGCGATATGGCGCTTGTCCTGCGCAGCCGTCTTGAGAAGCTGGCCTGCGGCTTCCCCCTTACCGACAATTACTTTGCCTGGCAGGCATTCGGGCGCGGCTATAGCGGCAATGAGGAGACCGGGCCTCTTCCGCCCTATCTGTCGCGCACCAATTTCGAAGCGGTACGTGCACGCGCCGATCGCATGACCGTACAGAATGCGAGCTACACCGACTTTCTCGCGGCCAAACCTGTCGCTTCTGTTGATCGCTACATTCTGCTGGATGCGCAGGACTGGATGAATGACGAACAGCTCAATGCTCTCTGGAGTGAAATTACCCGTACTGCAGCAGCGAATGCCCGTGTCATTTTCCGTACTGCAGCGGAACCGAGCCTGCTTCCGGGACGGGTGGCACCACAAATTCTGGATCGCTGGGAATATCAGGCGGACATATCCCGCGCCCTGCATGACCGCGACCGCTCCTCGATCTACGGTGGGTTTCATCTTTATACGCTGAAGGATGCCTGACATGTTGCGCAGCCCATGGAGCGTTCAGGGTGTCGACCATGCCAATCTCATGGATCGCGTCTATCGCCGTCAGCGGCACTTCTATGATGCGACCCGCAAATATTATCTTCTGGGTCGCGACCCCATGATCGCAGGACTGTCCATACCCAGGGAGGGCACAGTTCTGGAGATCGGCTGCGGCACCGGTCGCAATCTGGTGAAAGCTGCGGAAAATTATCCGGATGCGAAACTCTTCGGCATCGATATTTCAGCAGAAATGCTGGATACGGCACGCCGGGCGGCAGAGCGCACAGGCATTGAAGATCGCGTCCGGCTTGATCGCGCAGATGCAGCCCAGTTCGACCCTGATCGACTGTTCGGACAAACCGGCTTCGACCGGATTTTCATTTCCTATGCCGTGTCGATGATCCCGCAATGGCAGTCGGTCATTCGTGAAAGCATCCGGCACCTTAATGCAGATGGGGAATTGCATATCGTCGATTTTGGAAATCAGGCTCGCCTGCCGCGCTGGTTCGGAAACGCCCTCTTCAAGTGGCTTGAATGGTTCCATGTCACGCCGCGTTGCGACTTGTTCACGGTTTGCGAACAGCTCGCACAGGAACACAGTGCTGTTGTTGAAAAGCGTATTCTTTATCGTGGTTTTGCCTGGATAGCGGTCATTCGTTCGACAACGTTGCCCGCTCCCAAAGATTAGCACCAAACTTGCCCGCCAGACTGGTGACGTCCGGCTCCGGATCGCGTAACCGTTAGAGGACTGATTCGCGACACGGAACCCCTATATGAACCGTCTGGCCAGCTACAGCATTCTCGCCCTCGGCGCTTTATTTCTCTCCGCCTGCACGACGGTGGATTACGACTTTTCCGACGTAAAGAAATCAGGCAGTTCGGTAGCCCGGATCGCACCGCCGTCCGGCCCTGTGAAAGCACCGCGTTTCGGTGATCGAGACCCGCATGACTGGACTGGCAAAACGCCATGGCACTATCCGATCCACGGCACAGACGTCTCCAAATATCAGACCAACATTGACTGGAGCGCCGTGCGCGCCAGCGGCATTTCGTTCGCCTTCATCAAGGCGACGGAGGGCGGCGACCGCGTCGATGACCGTTTCAAGGAACACTGGAACGGCGCCCATCAGGCAGGCATCGCGCGGAGCGCCTATCATTTCTATTATTTCTGCCGTCCGGCTATCGAACAGGCACGCTGGTATATCCGGAACGTACCGCGTGATCCGAGCGCGCTTCCGCCCGTTCTCGATATGGAATGGAACCCGCAGTCGCCGACATGCAAGCTGCGCCCCAATGCTGCCGTTGTGCGCAAGGAAATGCGCATCTTCCTGCAGGCGCTGGAAAAGCATTACGGCAAGCGTCCGATTGTTTACACGACGGTCGATTTCTTCGATGACAACGACTTGCGGCAGATGGCAGACTATCCGTTCTGGCTGCGCTCCGTTGCCGGTCATCCGGACGAGAAGTACGGCCCGCATCCGTGGACGTTCTGGCAATATACCGGCACCGGCTCCATTCCCGGCATTAAGGGCGACGCCGATATCAATGTCTTCGCAGGCGATGCCAACGCATGGAAAAAGTGGCTGGAAAGCAACAAGGTCCGCTAACACGGCGCAGTTTGGCAGTTCACACCAAGTTTTGCTTCATTTCCGGGGCTTGTTGGGGCAATAGCTAAAACAATCCCCGAAAGGGAGCCTTTTGCTCCCAATCTATTAGTGTGAGTTACCAATGAAGTTTTTTGCTTCAGTTATCGCAGCCGCCTTGCTTGCATCGACAACCATGTCGGGTGCACAGGCCGCCGCGTCTCCGGCGCCTGCTGCGACGCCAACTGAAAACACTGTCAATCTTCCCAAGCCGGAATGCGAGATCGATTACGGCCAGTGGATGGACAATCTGACCAAGGAAGCTCGTGACGCCGGTGTCGGCGAAAAGGGCATCGCCGAATTGCACAAGGCCATGCTTGAGCAAAAGGTGCTTGATCGCGACCGCAAGCAGACTGTTTTCAACCTGACTTTCACCGAATTTTCCAAGCGCCTCATCTCGGAAGCGCGCCTGAAAAAAGGCCGTGAAAATCTGGTCAAATATGCCGACGTCTTCAAGAAGGTTGAAGATACCTATGGCGTTCCGGGGCCAGTCCTTGCCGCTTTTTGGGGGCTTGAAACCGACTATGGTGCCATTCAGGGCGATTTCGACACGCTGAATGCGCTCGTTACCCTCTCCTACGACTGCCGCCGTCCAGACCTGTTCCGCCCGCAGTTGATTGCCCTTCTCAAGCTTTTCGATCAGGGCGTCGTCGATGCGGCAACCACCGGCGCATGGGCTGGCGAGATCGGCATGATGCAGCTTCTGCCGAAGGATTATCTTGAACGTGGCGTCGATGGCGACGGCGACGGCAAGGTCGATCTGAAGAACAGCGTTCCCGATGCCATGATGACTGCCGGTCGCATGATTTCGGAACTCGGCTGGAAGCGTGGCCAGCCTTGGCTTGAAGAGGTGCGTCTCACCAAGGATCTGCCTTGGGAAGAAGCAATCCGCACCAACCGCAAGCCGCATTCATGGTGGGCTGAGCAGGGTGTGATGGGCCTCAACGGTCCACTCGGCGCGGATGATGGCGATGCGTCACTTCTGCTGCCACTTGGCCGCAAGGGACCGGCTTTCCTGTCTTATCCCAACTTCGACGTATTCGTGGAATGGAACAAGTCCATAGTCTACGCCACAACCGCCGCTTATTTCGCGACCCGCCTCGCTGGTGCGCCAGCCTTCGATCCGGGCAACCCGGTTCCGGGCCTGACGCAGGAGCAGCTTAAGGAACTTCAGACCAAGCTTCAGGCCCGCGGTTACGACATGGGCGAAAAGATCGACGGTGTGTTCGGTCTCCTGACCCGCGATGCCGTGCGCGCTGAACAGATGCGCCTTGGAATGCCTGCCGATTCCTGGCCGACCCAGGAGCTTCTCGACAAGCTCTAAGCAAATCATAAGGCGCGGGATCATCCCCGCGCCTTTTCCTATTCTGCTCTCACCACGAATGCCCGTTTCATGCTCACTACCCTGCTCGTCGTCCTTCCCGTTTTCGCGCTGATTTTCTCCGGCTGGGGCGCCTTCAAGCTGAAAATACTCGGGCCTCATGCGATAGCGGAGCTGAACCGTTTCGTCGTCTATCTGGCATTGCCTGCACTGCTCTTCGACATCATGGCCAATACCCATGGCAGCGAGCTCTGGCAGCCGGGCTTCATCGCAGTATTTCTGCTTTCAAGCACAATTGCGTTCGCCTTGCCCTTTCTGGTGCGGCTGCGCGGAAAACTGCCTCTGGCGGATACCGCGCTTGACGGGCTGAACGCCGCCTATCCGAATACCGGCTATATGGGCATTCCGCTTTCGATGATCGCCTTCGGGTCAGGCGTTTTGGCAGCGACCACCATTTCGATCATCATCACCGTCTGCGTCACTTTTGCTTTTGCTATCGTGCTGATCGAAATCGGCCTGCAGACAGAGAAGAAGCCGCTTCAGCTCATCTGGAAGGTTATGCGGTCCCTGATCCGCAATCCGCTGCTTGTCGCTCCGGCGCTTGGCGCTATGGTGTCCTTTCTGGGGCTCGCCATCCCGGCCCCGGCGGAAACCTTCCTGAAGATGCTCGGCGGCGCCGCATCCCCTTGCGCGCTGGTGGCGCTTGGCCTGTTCCTCGCCCAGCCGCGCAAGATCGAACGCGAAAGCGTCAATGCCATTGCTTTTCTTGTTTCAGTCAAGCTCATCGTCCAGCCTCTCGCAACCTGGCTGCTGGCGGTCTATGTATTTGGACTGCCTCCCCTGCTCGCGCAAAGCGCTGCCCTTCTTGCAGCACTTCCAACCGGCACAGGTCCCTTCATGCTGGCCGAGCATTATCGTCGCGAGGCAGCGATAACCTCCAACGTCATCCTCTACTCGACAGTGATATCTATCCTCACCTTGTCGGCATTTTTGGCACTAATTCGCTGAAAATCACAAAAAACATGTCAAAAAGCATGTGGCAACTGCGGCGAAAACAGTACCAAACGTGGCAGTTCGGTGTCTTTTTCATGAAATGTGAACAAATTTTTCTAGTCAAATATTTCAATAGTTTAGGTGGTAAACGATAGGTTTATTTCTCCATCACGGCAGATTGCAGTACGAAATCTTCTTTTGTTCGAGACGTTTTGCGCTTAGATTCCAGCTTCCTACCAGCGCGTGTCCGGTCAGCCGGGCGCATATGAAGGAGACAGACCAATGGGACTTACGCGATCTTTGAATGTCCTCATGATCTGTGCGGCATTTGCATTTGTTGCAGCGTTGATAGCAGGCGTCATCCCTTAGGGGGAATTAGCCTAAACCATTACGGCGGCTTCGGTTTTGAGGATAGGCCGACCCGCTCGAAAACTAAAAAGCCCGGCGTCACAACCGGGCTTTTTATGTTTAGGCAACTTCCAGAGTTGCTTCCGTATTTGGCCTTATGCCGATCATGTGACAGATCGCAAATGGCAGATCGGCGCGATTCATCGTGTAGAAATGGAAATCCTGCACGCCGCGTTCGATCAGATCCATCACCTGTTCGGCGGCAATCGCCGCTGCGACGAGCTGATGCGTCTGCGGATCGTTGTCCAGTCCTTCAAAGCGTTCCGCCAGCCAAGCCGGAATATGCGTCGCCGACCGCGCACAGAAATTTTTGACCTGCTTGAAATTATGTACCGGCAGGACACCTGGAACGATGGGGATATAGATACCGGCACGGCGAACGCGCTCGACATAACGTTCGTAAAGATCGTTTTCGAAGAAGAACTGGGTGATGGCACGCGTTGCACCATTATCGACCTTGCGCTTCAGCATATCGATATCGGTTGCAAAATCCGGGCTTTCCGGATGCTTTTCCGGATAGGCGGAAACCGAAATGTCGAAATCCGCAATATTGCGCAGACCGGAGACCAGTTCGGCACCGTTCTGATAACCACCCGGCGTCGGCACATATTTCTCACCTATACCGGCTGCCGGATCGCCGCGCAGGGCCACGAAACGGTTGACGCCAAGCTCTGCAAATTCACGCACTACACGATCGACGTCCTCGCGCGTTGCATCCACGCAGGTCAGATGCGCCGCTGGCTTGATATCGGTTTCCTTGAGGATGCGGGCCACCGTGCGAACTGTGCGCTCACGCGTGGAACCACCGGCCCCATAAGTAACGGAGACAAAATCAGGTTGAAGCGGCGCAAGCCGTGTGACCGTATCCCAGAGACGCTGTTCCATTTCTTCCGTCTTGGGCGGGAAGAATTCGAACGATACCCGGGTGGTCTGGCCAACATCCGGTCGGCGGGAAAGACCGTAAAAACCCATCAAACTGTCTCCGTCATGCTTATTGTCTGTTTTTGCCTCATGTCTTTATCCCAAAACCGATTCCCATTTTTGGGAGACATGCGACACCGGATCGGCGATGAGAAGGCGTGGATCGCGGGCGAGCCACAGCTTCACTGTCAGCCCCTCATCCCCGTTGGCCGCCTTCGGCTCCAGTTCCAGTGTCTTTTCCGGCTCAAGACCGGCATCTCTCATCCAGCCCAGCATCTGTTCATCGCTGAAGCCAAGCCGCAAATGTGCGTGTTCCTCGCGCAGGAACTCGAGTTTGTGTGGTGCGAAATCGACGATCAGCAATCGCCCATTGGGACGCAAGGCCCGCGCCGCTTCGCGAATGGCGGCAAGTGGATCGTCCAGGAAGTGCAGAACCTGATGAATGGTCACCAGATCGAAGCTCTCACGCTCCACCGGCAGCGCATAGACATCGCCCTGACGAACCTGCGCATTGCCAACGGCTGCGAGATCGAGATTGGCGCGTGCCATAGCCAGCATATCGCGATTGATATCGATACCGACGCCGCGAAGATAAAGCGGCGCAAAAAGCTCCAGCAACCGGCCCGTTCCCGTGCCGACATCCAGCATGGCCTGAAACGGCTTGTCACCGACAACTTTCTTGAGGGCCACTTCGACCGCATTCTCGGAAACATGCAGCCTGCGAATCTGGTCCCAGCTACCGGCATTGGCGCTGAAATAGGCGGCGGCCTTTTCCTGACGGCTGGACTTCACTTGCGAAAGCCGTTCCATGTCGCGTTCAACAAGGGCATCGGCGTTGTCGAGGCGAGCCAGAAGCCCGCGCGCGAGGTCACCGCTGATCGCATTGTCAGCGAGGCGGAAATAAGCCCATGCGCCTTCCTGATAGCGATCAATGAGATCGGCTTCCCCAAGCAGCTTCAAATGGCGCGACACCCGCGGCTGGGACTGCCCCAATATCGTCGTGAGGTCGGAGACGGTGAGATCACCGCGCGAAAGAAGTGCGAGAATGCGCAAGCGGCTCGGCTCAGCCACCGCCTTCAGCACATCTACCATCAGATCGAGTTGCAGTTGCAAACCGGCCATGCCTTCCGCTCTTTGTTGACGCATTTTCTCATTCACGGCCCATCACGGATATCCGTAAAAGATATAAAGATATGTTTATATGGAAAACGTTTCCTGTGCAAGCGATTTTCGTGACAGAATGGCCAAGCAAAGGATTCGCCTCAATAACTGACTGTAAGGATAAGCCATGCGTGCAGGCACAATGCGCCAGAAAGCAATCGCCAAATCGCTGACGCTTCTGCTTCCGGCGATACCCTATTCGGATTCCGAGCCGATCCGTGCGGCAGCGCTCAGCCCTCATATGAAGATGCTGCCGCCATCCACTGCCGTCTGGCTGGCGACCATCGCGCATGTGCGTCATACGCATACCGATTACGATGCGCTGCGTGATGATGGATATGACAGGGATTCAGCGCGCTTCTTCGTGCTCGACGCAATCAATGCCAAGCTGACCGAATGGCGCGCGACACGGCTTCTGTCGCCGGAAGACGACGAGGCGGTGAATATGTAAAAAACGCCGCCCGGAGGCGGCGTTTTTAAAGATGAATGTGATCTGATTATTCGGTACCGTGCCCTTGCAGATAGCCGTGCTCACGCGGGTTCGGCATGAAGATGCTGACCGCAAACACGATGACCATCATGATGGTCACGTACCAAAAGAAGCCGCTTTCCATGCCCTGCTGTTTGAACCACAGCGCCACATATTCAGCAGTACCCCCGAAGATCGCATTGGCAATGGCGTAAGAAAATCCGACACCCAGCGCCCGCACTTCCGCCGGGAACAATTCCGCCTTCACGATGCCGCTGATCGAGGTGTACATGCTGACAACCGCCAGAGCGATCACGATATAGATGAACGCCATGGTCGAGCTCTGCACCGAACCGATCAACGTCATAAGCGGGATCGTCGTCAGGATCGAAATACCGCCAAAGCCAATCATCATCGTCTTACGCCCTATCCTGTCGGACAACGCGCCGAAAAGCGGTTGCATCAGCATATAGGCCAACAACACGAAGGTCATGGTTTCGCTGGCCGTTTCCTTGCTCATACCAGCAGTGTTGACCAGATATTTTTGCATATAGGTGGTGAAGGTATAGAAGGCGAGCGAACCGCCAGCCGTGAAGCCCACGACGACAAGGAAGGCCTTGCGGTGGTTCTTCCAAATATTGGCAAAGCTACCTGCCGCCTTGTTGCTGCGGGTTTCTTCCGTCGAGGTCTCATGAAGGGTCCGCCGCAGGAAAAGAGCGACGATGGCCGCAACGCCGCCAATGGCAAACGGTATGCGCCAGCCCCAGGCATGAAGCTCGTCCGATGTAAGGAAGAACTGCAGCACCACGATCACCAGAACGGCCAGCAACTGCCCGCCAATCAGCGTGACATACTGGAACGAGGAGAAGAAGCCACGGCGCCCGGCCAGCGCCACCTCGCTCATATAGGTAGCAGTGGTGCCATATTCGCCGCCCACCGAAAGGCCTTGCAGCAAACGCACGATCAACAGCAGGAATGGTGCCAGAACACCGATCGTTTCATAGGTAGGCAAAATGGCGATGGCGAAAGAGCCAAGGCACATCATCGTAACCGAAATCAGCATGGATGTGCGCCGACCAAGCTTGTCGGCAATGCGGCCAAACAGCCAGCCACCGATGGGGCGCATCAGGAAGCCAGCCGCAAAAATCGCAGCCGCATTTAGCAACTGGCTGGTCTGGTCTTCCGCAGGGAAAAACTGTGATGCAAAATAAAGCGCGCCGAAGGAATAGACGTAAAAATCGTACCATTCCACCAGATTACCCGATGCGCTGGCCACGATGGCAAAGACGCGGCGGCGCGTATCATGGGCATCATGTGCCGCTTCGACCTCGCCATTGGCGTCAGCATGCATTTCTGCATTGTTCATTCTGAAAACTCCCGATAACAGGCGGTTCTGAAACAGCCTGCAAGCTGTCGATCTCATGCGGGGATTACAGAAATCGACGATTGTTTCACTTCACAAACATAAAGTACGAACCGCATTTCAATCGGAAAGCAGCCTCGCATTTGAAATGTCCTCCCGGTCAAAATCGTGCTGTTTCAGCCCATTTGCGAAGGAGCAATGACGCCTCAAACAGTCCTTGAGCCGGCGGCCTCGGTGTTCATTCCCATCAAAAAATAAAAACGGAGCAAGAGCATCGAAACCGGCCTCCTGAACAAAATCGCAGCGGGGATGACGGGCATCGCGGCGTTGCGATTATGACGGCCCCATATCTAGAGCGGTTTCAGGATGCGGCCAGACCATAGGAACAAAATCGTTTGCATGCAATCTATTCCAATATAAGAAGTTGCTAAAAGACATGATTGACATTATCGCGCAATGACGCGGAAACATAATGCATTGAAATAATTATATAATAATCAATTCTCTCTACACAGGCAATCGATCAATTCCCCGTGTAGAGAGATCTTTCGGGCAATTATTTCTTCTGAACAACCAGAAAAATACGCGGGAACCGCAGCAGGACTTTCCCGTCGGCGGTCGCGGGATAATGCTCAGCTATCCTTGCCTTGTAAGCCTTTAGATAATCCGCCTGCTCCTGTTCATCGAGCGGATCGAGAAATGGTCGCAATCCGGTCCCCTTCACCCATTCCACGATGGCATCCACGCCAGCGAGCGGATGATTATAGATCGTATGCCAGATGTCGATCCGCGCCGCATCGCCTGCGAAAGCATTGTAGTAGGTCGCGACCGGCGGCAAAGCCGCCCTGCCCTTGGTGCCGATCTTCACGGCAAAAGGCGCGGTCTTCGCAACATCGCGCATTCCGACATGGGTTTGTTCGCCCATATTGTCGGGCATCTGTATTGCCAGAAACGCGCCGGGTTGCAGCAACGACAACAGCCGCTGCAATTGCTCGATATGGTCGGGCAGCCACTGGAAGACAGCGTTGGAGAACAACACGTCCGTTTCGGCATCCGGCTCGAAACTGGCGGCATCACTGATGAAAAACTCCACGTCCGGCAGACGGGTCTTCGCCTTGTCGATCATGTCTGGCGACGTATCGAAGCCTGAAATCTGCGCATCCGGCCAGCGCTTCACAAGAAGCTCGGTCGAATTGCCGGGTCCACAGCCGATATCCACCACCTTGCGCGGCGCTGGCAGGGGTATCTGCGCCAGAAGATCGCGCGCCGGGCGGCTGCGTTCATCTTCAAACTTCAGATACTGTTTTGCGGACCAGTCTTTCATCGTCTTTCCTTTCATCACGTGAAAAGGGTCTGAAATAAAAAGGCCGGTGCGATGCACCGGCCTTGGAAGTCATTATCGGGTAAGCGGCTTATACGTCACCCGCTTCGGGTTGACACTCTCCGGTCCGAGACGACGAACCTTGTCAGCCTCATAATCTTCGAAGTTGCCTTCGAACCATTCAACATGGCTATCGCCTTCGAAGGCGAGGATATGCGTCGCGAGACGGTCGAGGAACATACGATCATGGGAGATGATAACAGCGCAGCCAGCATACTTTTCAAGCGCATCTTCGAGCGCTGCCAGCGTTTCCGTATCAAGATCGTTGGTCGGTTCGTCGAGCAGCAGAACGTTGCCGCCTGCCTGCAACATCTTGGCCAGATGCACGCGGTTGCGCTGACCACCGGACAGATTGCCAACCTTGGCCTGCTGATCGCCGCCCTTGAAGTTGAACGCGCCGCAATAAGCGCGGGAGTTCATTTCAAACTTGCCGAGCTTGATGATGTCGTTGCCGCCGGAAATTTCTTCCCAGACGTTCTTGTTCGGATCGAGGTGGTCGCGGCTCTGATCGACGTAACCAAGATGCACAGTATCGCCGATACGGATCGAACCGGAATCCGGCTTTTCCTGACCGGTGATCATCTTGAACAGCGTCGACTTACCGGCACCGTTTGGACCGATAACACCAACAATGCCACCTGGAGGCAGCTTGAATGTCAGGTCTTCGATCAGCATGCGGTCGCCAAACGACTTGGTCAGACCTTCAGCTTCGATGACCACCTGACCGAGACGCTCGCCTGCCGGGATCAGAATCTGGGCATCGCCCGGTCGCTGATTGTTGGCAGCTTCGACCAACTGGTCATAAGCCTTGATACGTGCCTTCGATTTCGACTGACGCGCTTTCGGGCTTGCGGCAATCCACTGGCGCTCACGCTCCAGTGCCTTCTGGCGCGAATCTTCTTCACGGCCTTCCTGAATCATGCGCTTGGACTTGGCTTCCAGATAGGCAGAATAGTTGCCTTCATAAGGAATGCCGCGACCGCGATCGAGTTCGAGAATCCAGCCTGTTACATTGTCGAGGAAGTAGCGATCATGCGTGATGAGGAGGACAGCGCCTTCATATTCACGCAGGTGCTTTTCCAGCCACGCAGTGGTTTCAGCATCGAGATGGTTGGTCGGTTCGTCAAGCAACAGCAGGTCAGGCTTCGACAGCAGCAGCTTGCAAAGTGCAACACGACGACGCTCACCACCCGAAAGCTTGGTGACATCGGCATCCGCTGGCGGGCAGCGCAGAGCTTCCATCGCCATTTCAACCTGGCTTTCCAGATCCCAGAGATTCTGACTGTCGATGAGATCCTGAAGCGCCGCACCTTCGTCCGCGGTTTCATCAGAATAGTTCATCATCAGCTCGTTGTAACGGTCGAGAATGGCGGTCTTCGCAGCCACACCTTCCATCACGTTGCCGAGCACAGACTTTTCTGGATCGAGATGCGGTTCCTGCGCCAGGTAACCGCAAGTAGCACCGTCCGCGAGCCAGGCTTCGCCGGTGAAATCCTTGTCCATTCCAGCCATGATCTTGAGGATCGTTGATTTACCGGCGCCGTTTGGACCGAGAATACCGATCTTGGCATCTGGATAGAATGACAGATGAAGGTTTTCGATAACCTTCTTGGCGCCGTAGGCCTTGTTCAGCCCGGACATATGATAGATGAATTGGCGTGCCATAAAGCGCGTCGTCTCCGCAGGTTGAGAAGCGCGATCGGTCCAATGCTTACCGAGCCGCGCGGAAATTGTTGACGCGTATGTAGGCTAATTATGCCCCGGAAGCAAACGGCAACCCGCGAAACGGAAGCAGTGGCAACAGCCAATCAATGTTTGATGAGAACCATAAATAATGAAACCGGGCGCGGATATTTCCGTCACCCGGTTTCCCCTCTGGCCACCGTCCGCGAAAGTTTCCTCCCTTTCATCGGACGGCCTGCAAGTTATGACGTGGAATCTTTGTCTAGACGCCCCTGACTTCCCTTCAAAACCCCCGTTTTCAAAGCTAGATTTGCTTAAGCTTTTACGCTTTTCAAGCAGAATCTGCACAAAAAACGCAATTGCCTAAATTTCATTCATCCCGAACTCCAGTGCCTGTTTTAACGACGCCACATCGCGGGAGATTGACTATTTGCACGGCATAAAATCAGATGACGAAATGACATTCAAAACCATTCATCATCTACCGGCTTCAGACAAATCAGAACTCCCGTTCCGCGTCGTCTACGCCAACAGTCCGCGAGCTGTCGTCCAGATATGTCACGGCCTCGCCGAACATTCCGCACGTTACGAACGCTTTGCCTCGGCATTGGTCGCGTCGGGCTACCACGTCTATATCCACGACCACCGGGGACACGGGAACAACATCGGTCCTCATACACCGAAGGGAATGTTCGCACAAAAGCTGGGCCATGTTATGGCTATCGAGGATGTAAGGACACTCAACCGCCATATTCACGAGAGCCACCCGGGCTTGCCGGTCGTCCTTTTCGGCCATTCCATGGGGGGATTGATCGCGCTGAACTATGTTCTGGACTACGCCGCTACGGTCGACGCGACGGCAATCTGGAATGCGAATTTCGATGGGGGAGTAGAAAGTGCTGCGGCACTGGCACTTCTTTATATGGAACGCATGCTGAAAGGCTCGGATGTCCCCAGCACAATTCTGCCGAAAATGACCTTCCGTGCCTGGGGCCGGTCCATACAAGGCCACCACACGTTGTTCGACTGGCTCTCGCACGACCCGGCGGAAGTCGATGCATATGTCGCCGATCCGCTTTGCGGTTTCGATGCCAGCGTGGCGTTGTGGATCGATATTTTCCGCATGATCCGCCGTGGCGCTGACGACCGGAACTTCTCGAAAGTCCCGCGAAACATGCCATTCAACCTGGTTGGCGGTGCGGAAGACCCCGCAACGGCGAACGGTGCCGCCGTGCGCAGGCTGGCGGACAGAATGCGGAAAATGGGTTTCGAGCACGTCGGGTGCACGATCCTGCCCGGCACCCGCCACGAGAGCCTCAACGAGATCAACCGGGATCAGGTGACGCAGAATTTTCTGGATTGGCTGGCGGAAGCTCTTCCGTATCCGGCGATGTCCGGCTAAAAAACGGCAGTCAACCGATCAATCGAGCTATTATCCGGGCCAGAACTCACGATTACTTGAACCGTCTTGGCTTTGCCATCCAATCAATGCTATGGAGCGCGCCTTGCGCGTTATCGGGTTTCCGGGCAGGAAAGCCGAGCTTAAGCAGATAGCGCGAGGAATAAAGGAACACTCCGCTTGGACACACCGACGATTTCTGTGGTTATCCCCTGCCGCAACGAAGCCGACAATCTCGCATTCCTGCTGGATGAAGTCGATGCCGCCATGCAGGGCCGCGCATACGAAGTCATCGTCGTCGACGACGGTTCGACGGACTCGACCAGCGATGTACTTGCTGGCCGCATCCATGCGGGCAAGCCACTCCGCCATCTGCGCCATGACCGGTCGTCAGGCCAGAGCGCCGCAGTACGTTCCGGTGTTTTCGCAGCGCGCGGCCCGATCGTCGTGACGATGGATGGCGACGGACAGAACAATCCCGCCTACCTTCCCGTTCTGGCGGATGCACTGATAAAGGCCGGGCCTGATTACGGCATTGCCGCCGGACAGCGCCTCAAGCGCACGGATACGAAACTCAAGCAGCTTTCGTCTCGTTTTGCCAACAACCTGCGCGGCGCAATCCTGAAAGACAAGACACGCGATTCCGGCTGCGGCCTGAAAGCGCTGCGCACAGACCTCTTCCGGCAACTGCCTTTCTTTGATGGGTGGCATCGCTATCTGCCCGCTTTGGCAATCCGCGAGGGCTTCGATGTCGTGCATGTCGATGTCATCGATCGCGAGCGCCGCCACGGCAAGTCCAATTACGGTATTCTGGACCGTGGAATGCGCGGCATTCTCGACCTTTATGGCGTCTGGTGGCTGCGGAAGCGCCGCAAGGTCGTTCCGCGTGTGAGAGAGATCACCCATGACTGATATTTTCAACAGCCTGTCGCAGTGGTTGCACGAGGTCTTCGTGGCGCAGTGGGACGGCTGGATCGTGCTGGGATTCATCGCCCAAGCCTGCTTCACCATGCGCTTCGTTGTGCAATGGCTCGCCTCCGAAAAGGCGAAGCGCAGCGTCATGCCGGTCGCCTTCTGGTTCTTCTCGCTCTTCGGCGGCGCCTTGCTGCTGATCTATGCGATCCAGCGCAAGGACCCGGTCTTCATCGCCGGGCAAGGGCTTGGCCTCGTCGTCTATATTCGCAATCTCTGGCTCATCGCCAATGAGAAGAAGCGTCTGACAGTCGGGGAGTAAACTCCCCGGTCGTTTCTAGAGCACATCCCGAAAAGTGTGAAACGGTTTTCGGAAAAGATGCGCGTAAAAACAAATGATTAGAGCGCATTTCCGGACGCAAAACCTGTTTCCACTTTTGCTGAAAATCCCCTGGTCAGGCCCGAAGCGTCCGGCCGACGGAACGATAATCAAGCCCGGTGCCTGCAATGTCTTCTGCCTTGTAGACATTGCGCAGATCGATCAGCACATTTCCGGCCATGACATTGGCCATCCGTTTCAGATCAAGCGCACGATAAGCGTTCCATTCGGTCAGCAGGGCAACAACGCCTGCACCCGTCGCCGCTTCATAAGCAGAATTGCACCAGACAACATTGGGCAGCACCGCCCTGGCGGCGTCCATGGCCTCAGGGTCATGCGCCTGAACCTTGATCCCGGCTTTCTGAATGGCCGTGATAATGTCGAGCGCGGGGGACTCGCGAATATCATCGGTGTTCGGCTTGAAGGCGACGCCCAGAACAGCCACCTTATCCGCACCGTTTTCCTTGGCAGCAGTCACGATCCGTTCGGCCATGGACTGCTTGCGTGCCTCATTGACCGCAATGACCTGCTCGATCAACGATTGCGGCGCATCATATTTTTTACCGGTCGCAGCGAAGGCCCGTGTGTCCTTCGGAAAGCACGACCCGCCGAAGCCCGGGCCGGCATGCAGGAATTTCGAGCCTATGCGGTTATCCATGCCGATTGCGCGAGCCACTTCCTGCACATTGCCGCCAGTCTTCTCACAAAGGTCGGCAACCTCGTTGATGAAAGTCACCTTCATGGCCAGAAAGGCATTGGCCGCATATTTGATGATCTCGGCATTTTCCAGCGACGTGACGACCATCGGCGTTTCACGCAGGTAGAGCGGACGATAGAGGCGCTGCATTGCGGTTCTGCCGCGTTCGTCTTCCACCCCGACAACCACACGGTCGGGTCGCATGAAATCCTCGATTGCCGAACCTTCCCGCAGGAATTCCGGATTGGACACCATCGAGAACGAGACACCCGGATTGGCAGCCTTGATGCGGTCGCGTATGCGCGCATTGGTGCCGACCACGACAGTCGATTTGATGACGACCACAGCGCCGGGCTTCATGGCGGCGGCGATTTCATCCGCAGCCGCTTCGATATATTGCAAGTCCGCCTCACCATCGCCGCGACGGGACGGCGTGCCGACCGCGATGAAGATGACATCAGCGTCCGCGACACTTGCCGGAAGATCGGTACTGAACTCCAGCCGGCCATCGCGAATATTGCGGGTCATCAGTTCATCGAGCCCCGGCTCGAAGATGGTGACTTTCCCGGCCTCCAGCCGTTCGATGATCGACGGGTTCTTGTCGACGCAGGTGACGTGAAAGCCGAATTCGGCAAAACACACACCCGAAACCAGCCCTACATAGCCCGTTCCGATCATCGCCAGCTTCATATGTTCAGTCCTTCAGTTTGCCTTCGTGAGAGCCCGTCGAAATTCCGCCTCCAGTTCGCCGAAAATGGTAGCTTTGGAGAACCGAAGCACAATGCACTTAAAGTTACATAAGCACCGGAAGCACAAAACAACGCCATTTGCAGGCGGCCAGAGCAGAAATATCGGTAGGCTCACAGCCATTTGTCGTAGTCGGATACCAGAAGATGCAGCGGCTTCTCGTTCTCTTCGATATTCGAAAAGCGGCCGATCGGCTCGCGGAAAATATTGTCGGTCAGGTCGTCGTTGACAGTCGAAACCTCGCCAATCAGCACATCGCCGCCCTCGCCCCAGAAAGCATGCCAGTTGCCCGGCAGCAGCGTCACGCTTTCGCCCGGCTGCAGCTTCAGGTGAGCACCAGCCTTCTGCGTCACAAGGCGTCCGTCGGTGGCAACCGTCACGTCGGTTTCCTCATCCACACTGCCATCCGGCAGTGAGTTGAACAGTTCCAGCACCAGCGTGCCACCACCACGATTGATGATGTCCTCGGCTTTCACCACATGGCGATGCATCGGAGAAAGCTGGTTCTTGCGCGAGATCATGATCTTTTCGGCATAAAGCATGCCACCGCCGCGCTTGAGGTCCTCGGCATTGCCGTTGCGCGTGGTGAAGAGAAACAGGCCGAGATCGGCAAATTTGCCCTGCCCGTAATCGGTGATATCCCAGCCAAGGCGCCCGTCGCGAATAGCGTGCGCATCCGAAGAGGTCCGCACCTTCAATTGCTCGGGAGACCAATATGCGAAAGGCGGCATGACGTAGCCGAACGAACGGATGAAAGCGTCGCTTTCGCGGATGATTTCGTTGATTTCAGAACGTTTCATGGCCACCGAGCCTCCCATGGAATGAAACAGATTGGGATGTGGTTGACGTGGTAACTGGCTTTTAAACCAATTTGCAATCCCGGAAACGCTCCGAAGGCATATGTAACACATATTTGCTACGATATGATCACGCCGCAAAAGCGACATTTTGACGTGTCGTCTTTACGCGAAAACCATGTCGCATCCCAATGCGCGTTTAGAATAGTTCAGTGATTGAATCGCGATAACGGAAGCTAGTTCACAGACCTCGGGAGATGTGAGCAAGCCATTGAGATAACGGGACAAGCCGTGCTTCCGGAAGACAAAGGGAACATCGGATCGAGCCATAGTCGCTGGGAGAACAGCAGAGGGCCGATCCAAGATGGAAAGCAAGGGTTCGATTCTATGGACGTTCGCAACGAAATGCTGGGGCTGTTGACCGGGCGCGACCCCAATTTCAGCCTGGAGCAGAAATTCTATACCGATCCAGAATATCATAAGCTGGATTTGGAGAACATTTTCTACAAGGACTGGCTGTTTGTCGGTCACGATTGCGAATTGCCGAAGACCGGTTCCTATATGACCGTGCAGATCGGTGCCTATCCCGTCGTCATCGTTCGCGATGCGCAGGGGGGCATTCGTGCTTTCCATAATTCCTGCCGTCATCGCGGCTCGCGCATTTGCGCCGCTGAAAAGGGAACCGCTGCGAAGCTCGTCTGCCCTTATCACCAGTGGACCTATGAACTGGACGGACGCCTGCTCTTCGCGCGTCAGGTCGGCCCTGACTTCAAGCCTGCCGAATATGGCCTGAAGCCGGTTCATTGCGAAACGGTCGCGGGCTATATCTATGTCTGCGTCGCCGATGAAGCGCCTGATTTCACAGCTTTCCGCAATCTGGTTGAGCCCTATCTCGCGCCGCACAATATCAAGGACGCAAAGGTCGCTTTCGAAAGCTCGATCATCGAGAAGGGCAACTGGAAGCTCGTCTGGGAAAACAACCGCGAGTGCTATCACTGCGCCGCGAACCATCCAGAGCTCTGCCGCACCTATCCGGAAGCTCCTTCGGCAACCGGCGTGCAAGGCGTGATGGAAGACCCCGAGATCAACCAGCTCTGGAAGAATTGCGCCAGCGCCGGCCTGCCCGCGGAATTCACTATGTCGGAAGATGGTCGTTATCGCATCACCCGCATTCCACTTCTGCGCGATGCTGTGAGCTACACCATGTCGGGTAAGGCAGCGGTCAAGAAACCTTTGAGCGATCAGGTGGCTGGCAACACGAATATCGGCGCCATGCTGCTGTTCAACTATCCATCAACCTGGAACCACCTGATGAAGGATCACGCGATCTCCTTCCGTGTTCTGCCGATCAGTGCCGAGGAAACGCTTGTCACCACCAAATGGCTCGTCCACAAGGATGCCGTGGAGGGCGTGGATTACGACCTCGATGAACTGACCCATGTCTGGATCCAGACCAACGATCAGGACAGGCAGATCGTCGAAGAAAACGCGGTCGGCATTCGGTCGCCCGCCTATCAGCCCGGCCCGTATTCGGTTGAACATGAAGGCGGCGTAATGCAGTTCCTGGAATGGTACACCAACACCATTACACCGCGTCTGCGTGGCGAAGCGGCAAAGCTCAGCCGCGTCGCCTGATAGTGTAATGCGAATTGAGAAGTGAGAAGGCCATGCAGCCTCTGAAATATCTGGACGAGATGCTGCCGTGGAACGACAGGTTGCAGATGCTGGAATGCATCTCGGCCATCGAAGAAGCGCCAGACGTGATGACCTTCTCCTTCAAGACCACCGAGGACAACTGGTTCCGCTATACGCCGGGCCAGTTCGTCACTCTTGAACTGCCAATAGAACGGGCCGATGGTCTTGGCCCGGTGCTTCGGACCTATACGCTTTCCTCGACCCCTTCCCGTCCCTACCACGTCTCCGTCACGGTCAAGGCGCAGAAAGACAGCATCGGCACACGCTGGATGCTCGACAATCTGCGTCCGCCGATGAAGATCAAGGCTTACGGGCCAAACGGCGACTTCTCGCTCGCCAACCATCCGGGCGAAAAATATCTCTTCGTCTCTGCCGGGTCCGGCATCACGCCGATGGTCTCCATGACACGCTGGCTTTTCGATTGCGCACCGGCAACCGATGTCGCCTTCATCAATTGCGCGCGCACGCCAGACGACATCATTTTCCGCCGTGAACTGGAACTGCTTGCCGGTCGCATGGAAGCAATGCATCTGGCCTTCATTGTCGAGCAGTCATCCGCGCGCCATGTCTGGCCGGGCCTGCATGGGCGCATCGACCGCGCCCGGCTTGAACTGCTGGCGCCCGATTTCCTGCATCGCAAGGTGTTCTGCTGTGGACCGGAACCGTTCATGAACGGTGTACGCGGCCTGCTGGAAGACGCTGGCTTCAACATGGCCAACTACCATCAGGAGAGCTTCAACCCGGCCAGCGAGATTTCGTCGGTTCCAGTGCCTTCGTCGCTCTCCGAACCGGCGAGCACTGCGGCAGCACCCGTCGCCCCGGCTATTGCCGCGGCCAGCGTTGTCTTTAGCCTCTCCGGCGTGGAAGTTGAATGCACGGAAAACGACACGATTCTGCTTGCAGCCCGCAATGGAGGTCTCAAGATTCCGAGCGCCTGCGAGTTCGGAATCTGTGGCACCTGCAAGGTGAAGTGCCTCGGCGGCGAAACCGAAATGAACCACAATGGCGGCATTCGCGACGATGAAATCGCCGAGGGCTATATCCTCGCCTGCTGCAGCCGCCCACGCGGACGCGTGGAGATTGACGCCTAAAACCTAGGCCTTTTTCAGAAATTCGGTCCGCAGCACCAGTCCCTTGACCTGCTTGGTGCTGCAATCGACTTCGTCCGGATTTCCGGTGAGGCGAATGCCCTTGACCAGCGTCCCACGCTTCAATGTCGTAGATGTTCCCTTGACCTTCAGGTCCTTGATGAGCGTGACGGAATCGCCGTCATTCAACTGAGTGCCATTGCTGTCGCGGACGATTACGTCTGTCATGATGGTTTCCTGTCTGGTTCCTGATTGGAATCGTCCGTAGCACCCTTGTCCATGTTATACCAGAACGCGGCTTATTACTGGTCTCGCGAAACCAGTCTGGCTATAGTCCGGTTACAGATGAAGCGAAGCGGGAGCACCCTATGATCGGTCACGCACTTGTGGTTGTCGACGTCCAGAATGATTTCTGCCCCGGCGGCGCGCTGGCGGTTGATCGCGGAAACGAAATCATTCCCACCGTCAACCGGCTGATCGACGAAAGCGAGCACGTCATCCTTACGCAGGACTGGCACCCGACCAATCATTCAAGCTTCGCCTCGACCCATGCCCACGCCAAACCTTTCGATACAATCGAAATGGCCTATGGCCTGCAGACGCTCTGGCCCGACCATTGCGTGCAAGGCAGTCATGGCGCGGATTTTCACGCTGACCTGCAATGGACGCGGGCACAGCTCGTCCTTCGAAAAGGCTTTCGCATCGGCATAGACAGCTATTCGGCATTCTTCGAAAACGACCACAGCACACCGACTGGTCTTGGCGGATACTTACGCGAACGCAGCATCGGCTCGCTCACGCTGGTGGGTCTGGCCACTGACTTCTGCGTCGCTTATTCGGCGCTCGACGCCGTGGCGGAAGGCTTTCAGGTGCGCGTCCGTCTGGATGCATGCCGTGGCATCGACCTCAACGGCTCAATGGACATCATGCTACAAAAGATGAAGCAGGCTGGCGTCGAATTGATCGACGAGCCTGCCTCAACATCGCATCTACTCTAACTCGCCATCCGGCATAACGACGAAGATCAGCACGGCGATGATTGTGATGAAGAACCGGAACGCGGATTCGATCCCGTTCCAGGTTTGCGACATCCACATGCCGAACCATTCCCCGCCAACCGACATGAAGCCGACCTGCCAGACCAGGAAACCGAGCGACAAACCGGCAATGGCCCATTTCTTGGAGCGGTTGAAACTCGCTGCCCGTTCGGTCAGCCGACCGAGCATGGCGAATGTTCCGATCCAGCACAGAATTGCCGTCAACGTCTCCGCCGCGATGATAAGAATATAGGCGGCATTGTGCAGCATCGGATTATCGATAGCGCGATATTTGATCGTGGCATCGGGAAAAATGGTGTCCATCATCAGGACGTGCTGCACAAACCCGAAATTGGTGTCGTAATCGGTAATGTTACCGAACGAAACCAGCGTTGCGAAAAAGGCAATCGCCGCCACGAAGGCGGTTTTGCTCAACCGTGTAACGATCATGGAACGTCTCTCCCCGAATTGGCCGCAGTGCGCCTGTCATGTCCCCCTGAAAGCAATCTGCAGCATGAAAGCGATCTCACTCGCATTCGGTAATGGTCTTCAACTCCCGTGATTCGGTCAAGGCCAACAAAAAGGGCAGCCCGAAGCTGCCCTTTGGTTCTGTAACGCAAGGCAATTAATGCTCTGTGACCTCTTCTGCTTCTTCCTGCCAGTTCGGATTAAGCCGGTTATAGCGCAGCGAAGACATGAACGAGAGGCCGATCAAAGCCGCTCCAATAAGGCCGGTGATGACTTCCGGAATATGCACCAGCGTCTGGACATACATGATGACCGCCAGGACGAGGATCGCATAAAAAGCGCCATGTTCGAGATAGCGGTACTGGCCAAGCGTCTTGCGCTCCACAAGCATGATGGTCAGCGAACGCACATAGAATGCGCCAATACCAAGACCAATGGCGATGATGAACAGGTTCGTGGTCAGGGCAAACGCGCCGATCACGCCATCAAAGGAGAAACTGGCGTCGAGCACTTCAAGATAGATGAAAGCACCTAGACCACCGCGATGGACCATATCCATCTGCTCCTGCGTCGCGTCCAGAACCTCGCCCAGTCCTTCGACAGCGAGGAAGGTCAGAAGACCGAACAAGGCTGCGATCAGGAAGGTGTGCGAATGTTCAGCATCAAGCTGGTAGGAGAAGAAGATGATCAGGGCGATTGCAACACCAATCTCGACACCTTGAACCGAAGCAAACTTCGACATGCGGCTTTCGATGGCCTTGATCCAGTGCACGTCCTTCTCGACATCGAAGAAGTACTTCATGCCGACCATCAGCAGGAATGTACCGCCAAAGGCTGCAATGCCTGTATGCGAATCCGAGATCACGCGGGCATATTCATCCGGCTGCCAGATCGCAAGCTTCAGCGCCGAGATCGGATCGGTCCACATGGCAACCGCCACGATGGCTAGCGGAAAGATGATGCGCATACCGAAAACGGCAATGATAATGCCCCAGGTCAGGAAGCGATGCTGCCATTCCGGCGTCATGTCGCGCAGGATGCGGGCATTGACGATCGCGTTATCAAAGGAAAGCGAGATTTCCAGAACGCTCAGAACGGCGCAGATGATGAAGACGGAGACCATTCCTCCAAAAGTACCGGTCATTTCGTAACCGAGCCAAACGGCACCTGCGAGACCCAATACGGTAAAAACCATGGGCCAGATAAAGTAACGAAGAGTGGCCATTGCAAACCATCGAATTATTATTGTTTATCAAACGGACAGACATCAGCCACGACAGCGCATATTACCCGCGAAGCGAAACCCGCTTCCCGTTACGCGCTCTACCTGACCATTGCTCTTCCCGCCAAGGCGTAACGGCTATGTAAGTAGCTTGCCAGATGCAAACAAGAGAAAGCATGGCAATAAATTGGCGACTTTGCGGATTTGATGTGCTGAAATATTTCGTTACTATCCCGTCATACTAAAGTAGGACAGACCTGCGATCACATGCACCCGTCCATCCAGTAAAATCTTCCGAAACGCCTGATTTGTACGAATTGTCACGTGGCAAAAACTTTATCTCAACATAAATTCATAATGAGGGCCGCACATCGCCGTTGATTGCGCCTGCTTCAGAAATGAGGAAATTCAACAAATGATTGCTCCGGAAGAGTTACAGCGTCGAATAGAGAAAAGACTTGCCGAGAGCAGTTTTTCACAGCCGGAACTTCTGATCCGGCGTGCGCATCGCATGGCACAGGAAGGCAAGAATGGATCGGCCTCCGTCGCCGACGCGCTACTCAAGGAAGCCGGTTCGCAAATAGGCCTGCATGAGCTCTCCGAAATAATCGACCATAAGCCCTGGCTGCTCGAAACGATTATCAACGGCGCAGGAAAAAAGGGCGGCAACTCCGACCATCATTAGAGCCTTTCCGGCAACGGCACCTACAACCACGAAGCGGCTTTAGGTGAGGTGCAGGCGCGCTACACTTTCAACATCTCATGACCGCAAGGGGAGAAATAAACGATGATAACCGGACCTCAATGCCGTGCTGCCAGGGCCCTTGTGGAGTTCTCTCGCGATCGTCTGGCCCAATTATCCGGGATCGATGCAGCGACCATCGAACAGTTTGAACGCAAGCTCGGCACGCCATCTGGCGAACAAATACAGGCATTGGCCGACACGCTGGAAAAAGCCGGGGCACTATTCATTCCGGAAAATGGCGGCGGTGCTGGGGTGCGCCTGAAATTCAATCGTTCGGAAACCCGGCGCATTGCCAATCTGGAGAACGAAGGCGGCCCGACTGCCTCCGATGATGTACCCTGAAACGAAAAAGGGCGGCTGACCGCCGCCCTTGATTTCGCAGAACTACGTTACTTCTTCTCGATCAATGCCGGTGCGACCGGCAGAGGGGCCATCTTGACCGTCACGAGATCCTTGGCATCTAAGTCCATATCCTTGAGGGATATGCTGCGCAGGACCTGATTGTCGTAGGTCTTGATGTAATAAACGTCGTTTTTCATATCGGCAATCGAGGTCCACTGGGTATATTCCAGCGGCGCTTTTTCATCCCGAACGAGACCTTTCGGAATATCGAAGTTGTTGATGATATGTTCAGCCAGACGTACGCTTTCCGGACCGCTGGGAAGTTCCGCAGCCGACAATACATAGGCGCTTGCGCGCACAAACCGCGATGGCGGCGTTGAATCACCCGGCATACCAAGCAGACCGGAGCCCTGCCCCAGCGGCTTGATGGTCGCATTGTTTATAACGAGCGGCTTGGCGTTTTCTGGTGACAGATTGACGTAATTGCGCAGGTTCGTCAGATGCCAGTCGAAATTCGGTGAATTGGTCATGACACCAAGCGGATTATCATAAACCTTGAGCTTGCCATCGACCGGCTCAATGACGATCGAAGCACCCGTGGCATCATGCAACGTGTAATGGAACGGTGGGGCGATACCCATATTTTCCTGTTTCACGTCGATGACAGAAATCGTATCGAGCGCGGCCTTGACTTCGGCGACTGTTGCAAAATTGGTCAGCGCCCAGCTCAGAACATCCCAAGGTGCAAGACTCTTCGCCGGATCGGCCGTGGCCGGGTCCTGATACTGCGCGAAATCCGGGAAATAGAGAATTCCACCTGCAAGCCCCTTTTCGTTCATACCGTCGGTAAGCGCCGGTACGCCAAAAGCATTCATGCCGACAGCCGCATACTGGCCTTTCCACTTCATGCCGGGCTTGCCGTCCGCTGCAGTCGATGTGATTTCAAACTTGCGCGGAACGACGATGAGGTCGGATTTCAGCTCGAACGCGAATTCCATCGTGCGTGCATAAACATAGCCATCATCCGTTGTGGGGAGAACAAAGCTCGTACAAGCAAACGCCGCCTGCGGAACAACCAGACCAACGCCGATAAGAACCGTAGCAACGCCGCGCGCAAGAATCTGGCGATATGATTTCCGGATAGAATGTTTCGTTTTCATGATGACCTCGTTACTCCACGATTTGTCATTTCAAAAATGTCCAAACTAACAACCCTTGCCTTACCCTGACGAACAGAGAGGCGCTCTCCCTTTTCGAATAAATGACTGCACTTCATCAAAGTCAACAGAACAAACCTTAATATAAGTATCAATTTTCAGTTTATTTTCCGTAATGATTAACATATATATGGATAAAGATCTGCATCTGATTTATTATCGAAATTGCTAATACAGAAACCAGGGGGGTTTTTTCGGTGAAAGACGAAAAATCGCGTAACCATAACGGGAATTTACTGAGAAAATATACTAGTTTTATTATATTAGTAACTTCTTTTTTATTAACTACTTCAATGGCATCAGTCGCCGCGGACGCCGTTACGCCACAACCAGAAATTCAGGATCAGCAGCGATGGCGTGTGATCTTCAGCCCTTATGTCTGGGGCGCATCGCTGAATGGCAGCGCCGGTCTGCTGGGTCGCAGCACTGATGTGAACGTCCCCTTCAGCGAGATTTTCGATAATCTCGATATGAGCTTCATGGGCAATGTCGATATCGGTAACGGTACGGTAGGCTTTTTCATCGACGGGCAGTATGTGAAAACCAGCCAGGATGAAAACCTCCGCGACAACGAGCTTGCTCTCGACATCAAGGCCACGACCCTGGCAGGTGGCGCTTACTATCGCATCTATGAACAGCAGCTCGAGGGAACGACGCTTTTCGGAAACCAGCGTGTTTTTGCAATCGAGCCCACCATCGGCGTTCGCTGGACGAAGCTGGAGGCCGGACTCGAAGTTGGCCGCTTCAGCGGATCGCGCAAGGTTGAGTGGACTGATCCTTTCGTGGGTACGCGCGTCTTCTACGATATCAACGACCGTTGGAACATTTTCGCTGAAGCGGACATCGGTGGTTTCGGCGCTGGAACCAAGCTCAGCGCCAACGGCCAGATCTATCTCGGTTACCGCACGCTTGTTTTTGATGTGCCAACGACATTCCGCGTCGGTTATCGGGCGCTTTATCAGGATTACAAAGACAACGATACGGTTGATAAGTTCAAGTATGACGTGACCCAGCATGGGCCGGTCATCGGTTTCTCTGTTACATTCTAGATCGCGTTTCGATCTGATTGAAGCAGGATCAGAAATCAGTCCAGTGGACTGATTTCCCTGCGTAGGCGTTTCACATTTTTCGGGATGCGCTCTAATTCACGACGGAATCAATTCCGGTCGTTCGACCCGCCGCTAAACCGGCGGGTCTTTTGCTATTCAGCCCCACCTTTACTGCTTCCGGTTCACGTGTACGGAACAAAGCCCCAGGGCAATTTCAAGGATAGCAGCAAAACTGCGGCACCTATCGACCACAGGACAGATTCGCTCTATCTCGTTGTTTTCACGCATTATCCGACGCAAAACCGCTTCTCTTTTTTGCTGGAAATGTTCTAAGTACAATTCAACGATTTCCAATAACAATGCGACCAGGAAGCCGGATATTCGAGTGCGTTTCGATGTTATTGAATCGGATAGGTGCACCTGAGCGTATCCCGAAAAGTGTGAAGCGGTTTTCGGAGCAAGGTGAGCTTAAGGACAAAAAGATAGAGCATTTCCAATGTTTCGATTAAAAAAAGGAAATGCTTTAAGTGGGGGATGAATGACTTATATCTTCGAGCTGCCGATTTATCTTTCTTTTGTGGCTTTCGTTGTACTGGGCATTGTGTTCTATATGGTTGGACGTTTCGCGCTCGACATGCTTTCCAAACATGCAACCAGCGACGCTCTATCCATTCCAATCGGGGCCTTCATCAGTACTATTGCAACGGCCTGGGCTTTATCGCTGGGTTTTGTCGCAGCAGATATCTGGAGCGTCAATTCCCGTGCAGACCAGGCTACCAGCGAAGAGCGCTCCGCCATTTCCCGTCTGATTGGAACGTCCAGTACAGAGATATTGAACGCACCGAACCTCACCTCCGCCCTGACCGGCTATCGTCTTGCCGTCATCGACGACGAATGGCGTGACAAGATCAATATCGAGCCGGCGGTTTCCGTCGAAACCGCCCTGCAGAACATAAGGCGCGAGATTATCAATCTGGCGCGCGGCGATGTACCATCTCCGGTTATCTCACAGCTTATCAATGATTTCGATGAACTCCAGGACGCACGCAATACCCGTCTGGCTGTCGGGTCGACCTCAATCGATTATTACAAATGGTATCTCGTGCTTTCGTTGACATTTCTGACAGCGATAACCATCGCAGCAACCCATGCCGACCGCGTGCGAGCTGGTGTAAAGGCGCTCGTCATCTATTCGTTGACGGCCTCTTTCTGCCTCTGGATTCTCGCAATCCACGCCAATCCTTATCAGGGGCTGGAACGTCTTGAACCCTCCCTGCTTTTCACCACCCACAAGCATGGCTAAGATGTAAGGAGATTCGGTCTATTTTATCCTGCTGAAATTGCAGGGAAATCCGTTCAATCGAACGCGGAGTAGCGATTTGATAAAACTGCTGGGTGCTGGGGTTCTCATGGGCTTGGTGTTCCCGGTTGGGCAGGCTTCGGCACGGACCTTCAGCGTCTGTCACGGCTATGAGTGCCATTACCGGACCAAGGTTACACTCACCGCGAAGGATGAGCAGCGCATCCGGAATCTACTGCAGGGCGGCAGCCGCAGCGCAGATGGCGAACGAAAAGCGTTGCGGACGGCCGTCGCAATCTTCGAACAGCGCAGCACCGTAGCTATCGGCGTTCGCGACAAGCCGCGAATGCAGTTCGGCAAGGCCCGCATCAAGGGTCAGATGGATTGCATCGATGAATCGACCAATACCGATAACTTCCTGCGTTATCTGCAGTCGCGTGGCTGGCTGAAGCAGCACACCGTCGCACGACGCACTTCTCGCGGCGCTTTCTTCGACGGCCGCTACCCACACTGGACGGCGGTTATCGAGGACAGTCAGGGCCAGAAATGGGCCGTTGATTCCTGGTATGAGGCAGGTGGCGGACCGCCGGACATAATGCCACTGCAGCGATGGAAGCAGCGCGGATATATGGGCGAGCGTTAACACCCGTTCGCCCATCTTCCCAGTAACGATCCTCGCCTTATATCGCGGTGCGAGGGCATTCAGCCATTCACTATGAAAAGCGGGACCTGCCCGATAGAATACAGGGCACCACAGAGGGGACGATCCATGCCGATTTTGAAGCGGTCTTTTTCCAGCATCTGCACGACTGCGCTGGTTGCAGGCAGCATGCTTGCCGCGCCGATTGCCGAAGCCTGCACGCGTTTCGTGTATCACGGGGCCAACGACCAGGTGATGACCGCGCGATCCATGGACTGGAAAGTGGATGTCGCGACCAACCTCTGGATCTTTCCACGCGGCATGAAACGCTCTGGCGAGGCGGGTGAGAACTCGATCCAGTGGACCTCCAAATATGGCAGCGTCATCGCTTCTGGTTACGACATCTCCACCACGGATGGGCTGAACGAAGCAGGGCTTTCCGTTGGCGCACTATGGCTGGTCGAATCCGAATATCCCAAATATGACGGCACCACACCTGGCCTCAGCATCGCGGCCTGGGCGCAGTATGTGCTCGATAATTTTGCTACGGTCGATGAAGCGGTCAAGAACCTGAGTGCCGATCCATTCACGATCGTCACGGACAAGGTACCGGGCGAAGACAGGCTGGCCACGCTGCATCTGGCGATATCCGATTCCAGCGGTGACAGTGCGGTTATCGAATATATCAACGGCAAACAGGTAATCCATCACGGCAAGCAATATCAGGTGATGACCAACTCGCCGACCTATGACGAGCAGCTAGCGCTCAACTCTTACTGGACCCAGATTGGCGGCACAGTCATGCTGCCGGGCACCAACCGCGCTGCCGACCGTTTTGCGCGCGCCTCCTTCTACGTAAACGCCATCCCGAAAGCCGAAAACCCTGTCGAATCGATTGCCAGTGTTTTCAGCGTCATCCGGAACACCTCGGTCCCCTACGGCCTGACGACGCCCGACCAGCCGAACATTTCTTCGACACGCTGGCGGACAGTGGCCGATCAGAAGCGCAAGCTCTATTTCTTCGAATCCGCCCTGACGCCCAATGTCTTCTGGGTTGACCTGAAGGAAATCGATTTTTCACCGGAGAAAGGCAAGGTCAAGAAACTCGATCTTGGCGTCAATCAGACCAATACCTTCGATGGCATGGTCAATGACAGTTTCAAGGAAAGCGAGCCCTTCAAGTTTCTCGGTCTCTGACCAGGTTTTGCAATTTTTGCTGAACCAATCATGCCCCGTTGCGTTAGTTATTCATAACCAACCCAGAACGGAGGACCGACCAATGGACTGGAATCGCGTTGAAGGAAACTGGAAACAGGCCAAGGGTAAGATCAAGGAACAGTGGGGTAAACTCACCGATGATGATCTCGATCAGATCGCTGGCCAGCGCGAACAGTTGGAAGGCAAAATCCAGGAACGCTACGGCATAGAGAAAGACCGCGTACGTTCCGACCTGGATGATTGGTACAATCGCCAGACCTGGCTTTCGTGACAAGTCACCCTTCAAGAGAAAGCCCTGCCGTATGGCAGGGCTTTTTGATTTCTAACGACAACCATCCACGCGCTGCAAAGAGGCCGATAGTCCCATAAGGGAAAACGTATAGCGGGTCTGCGTACCGCGTGCCGATGTCGCTTGCACATTGAGCGTTTTACCGGCGCGCATAGCCCGCATCAGCTTGGCCTCATCGCCAACATTTTCGGCCCAAGCGCGATTGCCCTCGGTGAAAAATGGAAAGCGCGTGCCATCCACCATCACATTGACCGAACTGTCGGCCTTTAGCTGATATCCCATCACCAATTGAGGGCTATATTGACCGTCTGCCTTGGAAATAATCACAAAATTATCGCCATGTTGCACACCGGTCGGCTGAAAATTGATCGGTACAGTCAAAGCATAGCACTTGTTACCCGCAAGCTCGGTGTTCTGGTAAACACCCCAATCCCGGAATTCACCCAAATAACTCGTCTTCGCTGAAGCCGCGAGAGAACCCGCCACCAACCCTGCCAATGCCAGCGCAACGGTGGCTGTATTTTTTCTCATCGCCCAAAACCTCCATTTTGTTGCCAGTTCACGTCACTTAAAAAATTGTTTCATTGCGTTACTATTTTCTTAACGAACTGCTAAAATTTGTTGAAAGTTTGAGATCAAGATCAAAACAGCAGCCTGATAAAGCAAGCGGCGTTGTGCAAACGCGATTATCGGCAACACCGCGCGAGCTGGCTGTACTTGGAGCATAATCCGAACGGAGTGAAACAAGGATCGATAAGATTATGCTTGAAATAGAAGAAGTTAGAGCGCCGATCTGATCCAATCAGATCGAAACGCGCTCTAATGAAGAAGGACGTCAGAAACCGGATTCTTGAAATAGCCTGCACAGCGCACAAGGCGCGGTTCCAACGGGAATATCGCCCATCGCTACAAAGCTGACGGAAGGGGAAAATGGTGGGCCCGGAGGGACTCGAACCCCCAACCAAGCGGTTATGAGCCGCCGGCTCTAACCAATTGAGCTACAGGCCCCACGCATCCTTGCCCTACCCTAAAGAAAGCCGGGATACAAGCTGTCAAATGCATCAGTTGCCCTAATGCGCACATATTCAGTTGCGATGCATGCAACCTAGAACCACGGTGCTTCTGATTTGAACCGGCAGTTGCAATTGGCACGCATTTCGAATCTGATATCGTTGGCTTCAGACATAAGAGGGAACTTAAGAAATAAATCATTTCAATGGTAAAGCGGTCAACCTTGTCGGCACGACCAGCTCCGCCAAAGCTGCCTCAACTTTCTCTACAGGAGATTTTATGAACAACCGCGCTACCACTCTTCTTGCAACCTCATTTTCTGCAATCATGCTCGCAGGCGCGCTAACGCTGCCAGCTCTGGCACAGGAGAATCAGATGACGAAGCAGCCTGCGCGTATCGCCGTCACCGGCGAAGGCACCATGACTGCCTCGCCCGATATGGCCATCCTCAATCTCTCTGTGCTGCGCGAGGCGAAGACCGCGCGCGAAGCCATGACCGCCAACAACGAAGCCATGGCAAAAGTGCTCGAAGCCATGAAGAAAGCCGGCATTGAAGACCGTGATCTGCAGACCGGCGGCATCAGCATTCAGCCGCGCTACGTCTATCCTGATGACAAGAATGGCCTGAAAGAGCCAAGCATCACCGGTTACACGGTTTCAAACAGCCTGACGGTGCGCGTGCGCGATCTGGCCAAGGTTGGAAACGTGCTCGATGAATCCGTTACGCTTGGCGTCAATCAGGGCGGCGATCTGAGCTTCGTCAACGACAACCCGTCTGCCACGATCAATGAAGCGCGCAAACGCGCCGTTGCCGATGCCATCGCCAAGGCAAAGACCCTTGCCGATGCTGCCGGTGTAGGCGTTGGTCGCGTCATCGAGATCAACGAACAGAGCCGTCCACCCATGCCGATGCCGATCGCCCGCGCCCAGTTCAAGACCATGGCTGCGGGAGCACCGGAAGATGCCGTGCCTGTCGCAGCCGGCGAGAACAGCTACAACGTTTCGGTCAATGTCGTTTTCGAGATCAAGGAATAGCGGCAACCCAATTGGGAATTGCGAAGGGGCACACCAGCGCCCCTTTTCTTTTGTCTGTCGGGCAAAGAAAAGCCCCGGCCTGAGCAATCAGTCCGGGGCTTTTGATACGTGTACAGGCCTCTTAGCGAATGATCGGGCAGCCACGTACATTTGCGAACACGACACCGGCAGGACGACCGTGACGGAAGCCGCGAACCTGAACTGACTTGCCGCGATAGACGACGCGCGCATTGCGGATGCCCATGCGATTGGCCTTCATCTTGGCGCCTTCAATGGAGCAGGCACGACCGCGATAGGCTGGACGGCCATGGTGATAGCCTCTGTAGTCGACATTCACGATGGCAGAGCTTGCCGACGTGCTGATGGCTGGAGCAACAACCGGCGATGCGGCGCTGGCCGATGCTGCCGTCGTGAAGATGGCGGCGACACCAAGAGCGGCAGTTACGACGAACGACTTGAGCGAAATAGCAGACATCTTTGAACCTCTTTCAATTTGTTTTCAGGTCTTGCCTGAGACTCCCAAGAAGTAGCGCCCGATAGATGAACAGAATGAAAAACTCACGTTCATGTGCCGTTCAGCTTCCCGTAAAACAAAGCGCATACCCGAACACTATCCAAATAAATTCAATTAAAACAATATATTACAGTGAGATTAAAACCGCACCGCGATATTCGCAGCGCAGATTAAATTTACGCCATGTTTAAAAAACGCAAGCGAGCCATCATCGGTGGCTCGGCATCACCATATGGTCGATATAGTCGTCCTCATCTTCCAGATCGTGATCGAAAGCCGTGACCTTGCCGCGAACGGAGATGCCAGCCTCGTGCACCGTTTCAGGCGAACCTGAAACAAGCGGATGCCACCAGTAGAGATCCGAGCCTTCGGCGACCAGACGGTATGCACAGGTTACAGGCAGCCAGTTCACCTCATCAACGATTTCCGGTGTCAGAAAAACGCAGTCCGGCACCGTCTTCTTCCGGTTCGGGTAATCACGGCACTGGCAGCTATCCGGATTGAGCAGCGTGCAGGCTACGCTCGTCCAGTAAATCTCGTCGGTGTCGTCATCCAGCAATTTATGCAGACAGCATTGGCCACAACCGTCACACAGGCTCTCCCACTCGCTGCGGGTGAGCTGGTTCAAGGTCTTGGTACGCCAGAATGGTTTGTCGTTCATGATGCAGCGTATAATGGAATTATGTCGGGAATGGCATGGACAAATCGCCGCCATTTGAAATGCAATCCGACCGGAATGAAACGAGGATCGATAAGATTACTCTTTATAAGGAAAATCTTGCAGCGCCGATCTGATTGAATCAGATCGAAACACCCTCTAAGAACACTTGAAAACCAGTCCTTATCGGGTTAATAGTCCGGCGTCATCATCATGACCGTAAGCGTCTTACGTTAGGCAACGCATCAATCTGGCCGGGAACGGCAATTCGCATTGATGTTTCGTTGCGCCTTCCCCGCATAATATTCAGGAATACACATGTCTCAGTTTGAATGCGCACGCCGCAGAAAGCTGCCAGCACGCTATGCATCTATTGTGATGCCTTTCATTCTATCGATCATGATGACGTTCATCGTCTCATTGATTGCGACCGCCAAGAGCCTTGGCGTTACCCATCCCAATCTCGCATCGAGCTGGATGATGGCATGGGCTCTCTCTTGGGCGGTCGCCTTTCCGGTCCTCCTCGCCATTCTGCCCGTCGTGCGCAAAATGGTCGCCATGGTGTGCCACCCGCATTAACCTCTAAACAGAAAAAGCCGCGCATATATGCGCGGCTTTTTATTTTTCTTGCAGGTGGTTCAGCGGAAAATAGCTTCGCCCTGCTCATCCACAATCTGCCGTCCCTTGTTCAGCGCAATGCTGGCGGCATCTTCGATACCTGGGCAACGGTCGGCACGAACGAAACGATACTCCTTCGCTTCGCCACCAATCGTCTTGGAAATGACGCCGCAGACCTGATACTGCCCGCCCTCGCTATAAGGCGTGGCAATGATCAGAAAGTCCTTGTGCTCAAGGCGACCAGCCTCTTTCGGCTCTGCCGGTGTTTCGGAGGCAGAACCTCCGCCGAAAAGACGCTTCAAAAAAGACATATCGCCTCCCCTTTCCGTATGTTTTTGTTCGGCTTCGCTATCGAGGCCCGCTTAGCTATCGAGGAACGAACGCAGTTTACGCGAACGACTCGGATGCTTCAGCTTGCGCAGAGCCTTCGCTTCAATCTGGCGGATACGTTCGCGGGTAACCGAGAACTGCTGACCGACTTCTTCCAGCGTGTGATCGGTGTTCATGCCGATGCCGAAGCGCATGCGCAGAACGCGTTCCTCACGCGGCGTCAGCGATGCCAGAACACGGGTCGTCGTATCGCGCAGATTGGCCTGAATGGCCGCATCGATTGGCAGAAGCGCGTTCTTGTCCTCGATGAAATCGCCTAAGTGTGAATCTTCCTCGTCGCCAACCGGCGTTTCGAGCGAGATCGGCTCCTTGGCGATCTTCAGCACCTTGCGCACTTTTTCGAGCGGCATGGCGAGCTTTTCGGCCAGTTCTTCCGGCGTCGGTTCACGGCCGATTTCATGCAGCATCTGGCGCGACGTGCGAACGATCTTGTTGATCGTTTCGATCATGTGCACCGGAATACGGATGGTGCGCGCCTGATCGGCAATCGAACGGGTGATTGCCTGCCTGATCCACCAGGTCGCATAAGTCGAGAACTTGTAACCGCGGCGATACTCGAACTTGTCGACAGCTTTCATCAGGCCGATATTGCCTTCCTGAATGAGATCGAGGAACTGCAAGCCACGGTTCGTGTACTTCTTGGCAATCGAGATAACGAGACGAAGGTTGGCTTCCACCATTTCCTTCTTGGCGATGGTCGCTTCGCGTTCGCCCTTCTGCACCTGATTGACGATGCGGCGGAATTCGCCGATGGAAATGGCAGTTTCGGTCGCCAGCATCTGGATTTCAGAACGCAGGCGGTCGATGGCGCGCTCCTCCTTGGCTGCGAATTCCTTCCAGCCGCGGGCCGAAAGCGTACCAACGCGCTCTACCCACTTCGGGTCCAGCTCGTGACCCTGATATTCCTTCAGGAATTCCTCACGGCGCACGCCAAAGGATTCGGCCAGACGCAGCAGCTTGCCTTCGTTCTGCACCAGACGCTTGTTGATGTCGTAGAGCTGTTCGACGAGCTGTTCGATACGGTTCTGGTTCAGCGACAGCGACTTCACTGCCTTGATAAGCTGATCCTTGAGTTCCTTGTAGCGACGCTCCTGACTGGACGACAGTTCACCCGTCGCGGCGAGACGGCCTTCGACCTGCTGATCCTGCAGCTTGCGCAGCTTCTTGTAGGTGTCGGCGATGAGGTCGAGCGTTTCCATGACCTGCGGACGCAGTTCGGCTTCCATGGCCGCCAGCGACAGGTTGGCTTCGTCCTCGTCCTCTTCTTCCTCTTCCGCAGGCATGTCGCCGCCGACATTGGTAATGTCGTCGTCATCACGCGAACGGCGCTGAGGCTTGTCATCGCGGGGCTTTTCCTCTTCCACGCGCTCGATCACCGGGGCCTGCTTGGCTTCCGGACCGGCATAGGTGGTTTCAAGGTCGATGATTTCGCGCAGCAGAATATTGGAATCGTTCAACTGGTCGCGCCAGATGATGATTGCCTGGAAGGTCAGCGGGCTTTCGCAAAGCCCGGCGATCATCGTTTCGCGACCGGCCTCGATGCGCTTGGCGATCGCGATTTCGCCTTCACGCGACAGAAGCTCGACGGAACCCATTTCGCGCAGATACATGCGCACCGGATCGTCGGTACGGTCGGTCGGCTCTTTCTTGGTCGTCGTGGTGGCAACAGCCGTGCCGCCGGATTCGACCAGATCGTTGCTTTCTTCCGAGTCGTCGTCGCTGTTTTCTTCGCGATCGTTGTCCTGCTCGTCGTCTTCAACGACATTGATGCCCATATCGGATAGCATCGACATCGTGTCTTCGATTTGCTCAGATGTCACTTCCTCGGAAGGCAGCACAGCGTTCAGCTCGTCCATGGTGACGTAGCCGCGCTTCTTCGCGAGCTTGATCATCTTCTTGACAGCATCGTCAGAAAGGTCGAGAAGCGGACCGTCGGTGGCACCTTCGCGCTCGACTTCAGCTTCTTCGTTTTCCTTAACCTTCGTTGCCATATGTTCTTCTCCAGGCGACCCCGGTCGCTTCTAAGATATATAGAGTTCTCGGACAGTTTTGCGAGGTCGCAATCCGTCGGTTGATTCTGCGAATAGCCGATTTCCTGTTAATGGCGGATTAACCTTGCCACCGGTATCGGGCTTCATCATCTCCGATTTCTTGTGGGCAAATCAGGCGGTCAACCAGACGATGCCTTCCGGGCCACTTTTCCGGCCCGGCCCCAGCTCGCCGCCCTGCAGCCTCGGATATCACCGGTTTCTGTTCTTTTCCTTGTTCGAACTGTCGTGATTCCGTCATTTACGCCATACGTCAAGAGCGACTCACCTGATTCGCGCTTAAAAAGCGAATCATTTTGTTGTCGCAGCCTCTTCGTTGGCCAGATAGAGCACGTTTTCCGGATCGCAACCCCCGCATTTCCGGCTGTTCTCGCAGAGCTGATTCGGAAAACCGAATCAGAAACCGCCGGGCGGGCGCCCCGACGACAGGCCAAAACCGTCGATCAGAGCTTCAGTCGCATCAGCTTTCAAAATCTGATTTTGTATATCTCTGAGTCGTGCGAACAATTCGCCCGTCTCGTCTGTTTCAAGCGCGGCCTCAACGGCTCGCAGCTCCTTATGTAGTGTGCGCGCACGCTGATGCAAGTGAAGCGCCTGCCGAAGGGCTTCACGCGCATCGTCTTCAGCCGCCAGCGCTGTCGCCGTCCAGAGCTTTGCGCCCTTCACCACGAGTTCCAGCATTTCGATCTGGTTGCCATAACCGGCATTCACCAATGCACGCCGCATGGCGATGCCATCTTCCATATGTCCGGCGGCCAGCACATCCAGCATGGCCAGATGCAGCGACTTGAGGACTTCATGTCCCAGATCGAGCGCAGCCAGCGTCTCGAAATCCTCTTCGATCAGACGCGGATGATTGAGAAGCGTCAGCACGATAGCCGTTTCACGCAACGGGGCATGTGATCCCGCGCCCGGCCTGCCGCCCTTTACCAGCGTCGAGCGGACAAGACTGTCGGAAAATGCAAGGCGACCATTGCCGCCAGCCAGCCCGCCGCGCCCACGTCCGCCTTCATTTCTGCTATTGAAAGACGAATTGCGCTGACCACCGCCTTGATACCCCTGACGCCCCTGATGACGTCCTTGGCCGAAGAAGGACTGTGCCCGCTCGCGCATATCCTGGCTGTAATGGCGCCGGATATCCTCATTCGCGATGCGGCTCGTTATTTCACGCAGGCGCGCTTCAAGTTCGGCCCGGCGTTCCGGCGTATCAAACACACCACCCGTCGTTTCCCGTGTCCACACCATATCGACCAGCGGCTTTGCATCGCGCAAGACCACATGAAATGCCGCCGGACCTTCCGCCTTGACCAGATCATCCGGGTCCTGCCCTTCCGGCAGAAGCGCGAAGCGTAGCGACTTGCCCGGCTGCAAGGCTGGCAGTCCCAGATCGACGGCGCGATAGGCGGCGCGAAGCCCCGCCCCGTCGCCGTCGAAACACAGAACGGGCTCCGGGCTGATGCGCCAGAGAAGTTCGAGTTGCTCTTCGGTAAGCGCCGTGCCAAGCGGGGCCACCACCTGATGGATGCCTGCCTGCGCCAGTGCAATCACATCCATATAGCCTTCGACGGCAATGATCGATTTGGCAGGCTCGCCGCCTTGCGGCTGGCAGGCCTTGCGCGCCCGCAACCCGTTATAGAGCACCCGCCCCTTGTGAAACAGTTCCGTTTCCGGGGAGTTCAGATATTTGGCCGGAGCGTCCGCCGAAAGCGCACGCCCGCCGAAAGCGATGATCCGCCCGCGCAGATCTTCGATCGGGAACATGACACGATCACGAAAACGGTCATAGGAAACGGAAATTCCTTCACCGTGCACGACAAGGCCACATGCTTCGATCTGCTCGCGGGAAACACCTTTGCCTGCCAGAAACTCCTTCAAGGCATTGCGCGATTCCGGTGCATAGCCGATGCGAAACGACTGCTGTGTCGCGGTCGAAAGTCCACGATCCCGCAGATAGGCGCGCGCCTTGGCGCCGACGGCGCTTTGCAACTGGTTTTCGAAGAACTGCGCTGCGAGCTCCATGACATCATAAAGCGTTGCGCGCTGCGCCTCGCGCTTTTCCATTTCCGGATCACGCGCAGGCATCGGAACACCCGCCATATCGGCAACACGTTCCACTGCTTCCGGGAAACTCAAGCCCTCAAGGTCCGTCAGAAACTTGAAGTGATCGCCAGTCACGCCGCAACCGAAACAATGATAACGGCCCTTGCGATCTTCACAATGAAAGCTCGGCGTCTTCTCGCCGTGAAACGGACAGCAGGCCCAGAAATCACCCTTCGGAGGATTGCTTTTCTTGCGGTCGAACGAAGCGCGCGTTCCTATCAGCGTCGAGATCGGGACGCGGTCTCTGATCTCATCGAGAAAGGATGGCGGAAAACGCATTACAGATTTCACTTTCAGTTCGTTCGGGCAGGTCATGCGGGCAGCGGATGTGTATTCCAGAGAGTATATAGGCGCGCCTGTTCCGACAGTCCATCGCGCAGGCATGTCCCTCCCCGCTAATCACATGTCGCGGTCAAACGAGCGCATTGTCACAAAACTGTCATATATCCGTCATGACGCTGCGGGAATGGATTGCTTTTAATTGCGAACAGGCCCATATCTCTTGAAGAATTGATTAGCCGGAACATATTTTTTCTTCATTTGTTGCGTTAGCCTAATCACAGATATTCACCTCCAACCCGAAGGGATTTTGCCGTGAACGGTTCTTTGGTCCTTTTGCATCTGGCCGGTGCAGTTGCGCTTTTGCTTTGGGCGACGCGGATGGTGCGGACCGGGGTGGAGCGTGCCTATGGCGACCGGCTGCGCAGACGCCTGCGCAACCA
>NZ_JBTXLQ010000006.1:0-190804 GCF_054871705.1 Brucella sp. LJL56 | reverse complement strand
ATACGCGCAAAAATACCCAACCGGTTCATCATAAAAACAATGGCGCGGGGTGGAGCAGCCCGGTAGCTCGTCAGGCTCATAACCTGAAGGCCGCAGGTTCAAATCCTGCCCCCGCAACCAAATCAACCCGCCTCAGGTGGGCTTTTTTGAACAAAATCCAACACAACCGCAAAGACCTCGCGAGGTCTCACTTTCATCCTTCGCCTCAGAACCTGAAGGGGGAGGAATGAATCCGTTAAAGCAATACCTTGGAAGCTGGTCGAACCGACAAGCGTTTATCTGTAAGGATCCATATTTTCTGAGGCTGATGCGTTAAAATTACGGGCGTAATAATGGCCACTATAGACCGCAGCAGCAATGATCGACGGCGCGTAACAGTCACCGATTGCCGTAACAGATTTGATACCTGCGTCTTGCCATTCATCCCTGCGGGCTTCTAACGCCGCTGACAACATATTGTTCGGATAGCGGCTGGTTACTGGTACCAACGTACCACATGGGATTTCGGTTTCCTTGCCGGAATAAACGCACTCAACCGCCAGACTGTCAGATGTATGCCTTGCGAGCTTATGCAATGGAATTATCTTGACGCTTTGCTCGATCAACCGCGTCTGAATTTTGGATTGTTCGAGCGTGTGCTCCGTCCAGGGAGCCACGATTGGGGCCGGCGTTACAATTGTCGTGTCAATGCCATGACTGATGGCCAGTTCGGCCAGAACAGAGCCGAGATAATAGCGATCGTCATCGAATATCACTATCGGTCCGGGGCACTCGTCCAGTGACGCCTTGTTTCTCAGAATGGTATCGACGCTGAGGGTTCGTCCTCCCAGTGTTTCCAGAGTTTTCCTGTGAGAGCGACCGACTGCGTCCGTTCGCCAACGAGCGCCGGTAGCCAGTACCACGTGCGGAATTCCGTAAGTCAGGATTTCATCGGTATCCAGATGACTGTCGAGATACATCTCCACATTATTCGCGCGCTGCAATTGCGTCATGCGCCAGTCTCGAACACGCGCCCAGCTTGCCAGGCCGGGAAGGGCTGCTTCCTCCGTCACGCGTCCACCCCAATAGGTATGCTTTTCGGCTACGATGACTTCTGCACCGCGCTCCGCCATGACACGGGCCGCTTCAAGGCCAGCCGGCCCACCGCCGACGACCAGAATTTTCTCGGCAGTCTGCAGCCTGCTGACCCTCTCTGGGTGCCACCCCTTGCGTGCTTCTTCGCCGATCGTCGGGTTCTGCGTGCATCGTAGCGGCGCAACAATGTTGTCACTGGCAGTGCATATATTGCAGCCGATGCATTCGCGAATGTCATCGAAACGGCCGCTCCGGATTTTTTCCGGCAAAAATGGATCGGCGATTGAAGGGCGAGCGGCACCGATAAGATCCAGAACGCCCAACCGGATTGCCTGTACCATGGTGTCCGGTGAAGTGTAACGCCCAACACCTACAACGGGTTTGCTGGTGAATGATTTTACAAACGAGATATAAGGCTCCTGAAAGCCTTCCTGCGAGAAGCGGGATGTCTGGCTGTCATTGGACCAGCCGGACAGGTTGACATCCCAGAGGTCAGGTTCTTCGGCGAGCGCTGCAATTACGTCTCGTCCTTCGCCGTTGTGCTGGATGCCCTGGTCCCCGAGAAATTCTTCGACTGCAAAACGCACGGCAATCGCGCACTTATCACCGACGGCGTCGCGGGTATCTGCCAGCACCTCGCGAAACAAGCGCAGGCGGTTTTCGAACGACCCGCCATATTCGTCCGTGCGGCTATTGTAACGCTTCAGTAGAAAATGCTGCAGCAGGGTCATATCGTGCCCTGCATAAACATAGATAATATCAAAACCAGCTCGTTTAGCGCGAAGCGCGGCATCGCGATGCCACTTGCGAAACCGGGCAATATCGGTCTTGTCCATGGCTCTTGCCTGAACCGGATCTTCCACATCGACTATCATGTCCATGGGGCCGAGAGGCGGTAGTCTGGTCAAGCGATTGGAGACGTGGATGCCGTTATGCACAAGCTGTATTGCGGCGAGGCTTCCATGCTGGTGAACGGCATCGGTCAGTTTTTGAAGACGGTCGGCATCTTTGTCGTCCCATATGCGACCTTGATTGGAAGGCGTGATATCCGACGTGGGATGGATTTCCGTTTCCTGTGTGGAAACCACGCCCCAGCCGCCTTCGGCTTTCATCTCACGCAATCGCAGATCATGTTCAGGATAGCGGTGTCCCATGCCGCTGCAGTGCGGGACCTGATAGAAGCGGTTCTTTGTCGTGACGGGGCCAATCTTGATTGGCTCGAACAGAATTTCGTGGCGCTTGTCCATGGTCGCTCTGCTTATCGCTTAAAGGAATGTCACCCCGTTTCGGGGTGACAGAACGAAAATTGGATTTTCTGCTGCTCTCAACGCGCGAGAGAACGTTTGAAGCGAGCTTCGAGTTTAGCCTGACCGTATTCCAGCACGATGGACAGGGCCCAGTAGATCATCGATGCGGTGATGAGCATTTCGATGTGCCGGAACTCGGTTTGGCCTTGCGTGCGGGCAAGATACATGAGCTCCCATACGCCGATGACGGAGACAAGTGACGAGTCTTTGAGCATCGCGATAAACTGGTTGCCAGTCGGTGGGATGATAATGCGCATGGCCTGAGGAAGAATGACAAGCCACATCGTTTGGGAAGGCCCCAGACCCAGCGCAGCCGCCCCCTCCTGCTGCCCGCGCGGGATGCTCTCAATTCCTGCGCGAAAGATCTCCGTCATATAGGCACCGTAACACAGGGATAGCGCCAGGATGCCAGCGGGGATAGGTCCGATGACGTAGCCTACCTGCGGCAGTCCAAGATAGATAATATAGATCTGCATCAACAACGGCAGACCGCGGAAGAGCGAGGTGTAGAAGGTCGCCAAGCCGTAGATAAGACCGTTCTTTGAAAGTTTGGCCACTGCGCCGATCAGTGCCAGAATGGTTGCGAAAAAAATCGAGGCTGCGGAAATATAAAGCGTCGTGACGACACCCTGGCTGATCAGAAACCCAATCTTTCGGGCTATGAATTCAAATGAGAGATCGAATGAATAGAAGAAGATCATCAGCAGCAGGAACAGTTCCAGCCATATTGCTATGATCTGTGCCCAGCGAGGAAAAAGTCGCAGAAAGCTCCAATTGGCGAAGATGATAAGACTAAGCAGAATGGCGGAGAGCAATGTCGATTTGGTGAAGCCTGCCTTCGCGACTTTCGGATCTATGCCCAACCAGTTTGTGATGCCGGAAAACCGGACATTCAGGAAACAGAAGAATGCTGTCAGGATAACAAAAAACGCTACCTGAACAGTACGTTTAGCGGCCTCCGGCCTTGTTAGAAAAAACCTCCCAAGCATGTTCTCTCCCTGTCAGCTTGCCTTTCGCTCCGCAAGCCAATCCTGCATCTGCAATTTCCAATAGGTTAGTTGAGCGGCTGCAAGGCCAGCAGCACCTCCAGCCCAGACAAGGCCGAATTTTTCGAAGAGTTTATAACGGTCACTTTGTCCGCAAATAGCTTCGGCGACGACCTTGCCGCCGATGGCAGTCGTGTTCAGCCCGTGGCCACCAAAAGCCGTGCAGTACCAGGTGGCATGATCGATTTGACCGATCTGGGGCATCAGGTGTCTGGCGTAGGACATCAGGCCCGACCAGGCCAGTTCTGTCTTCAGTGAAGCCAGCTGGGGATATGTTCCGACCATTTCTTTGCGCAACTCGCGCACTACGCCCGGTGTATCGGCAGCTCTCGTCGTGATGCGCCCGCCCCATAAAAGTCTCCGACCGCCATCGATCACGCGGTAATAGTCACCGGCCCGACGGTTATCACCAATCGCGGATGTGGTGCGGATCGCCGATGCAATCAGTTCAGATGCCTCTTCGCTGACCATCACATAAGTTGCGATCGGTAGATATGCCCGCTTGATCTGTCCGATCAGACCGTCAGTGTAACCACCTGTGGTGATCAGCACGGCGCCTGCTTTGACTTGTCCATGGGCCGTTTTTATAAGCTTGCCATCGCTGTGGTCGAACACTTGGACGACACGGCTATGCTCGAATATCTGTCCGTCAAGCCGCTCTATCTCGCGACCGAGTGCCCGCAAATAGTTCAACGGATGGATGTGAAAGGCGTTGGGATCGCGGACCGACTGGAAGTAGCGCTTTGAATTCAGGATGCTGCGCGTTTCTGTTGTCGTATGAAACTCGATCTTGTAGCCATAGTTGCGATAGAGCTCATCGGCATAGTGTTTCAGGCTGTCACCATCGTCATATCGGCGAACGCTCATAATGCCGGGAGAAAGTTGGGCTTCCCCGATCTTTAGCGTGTCTATGTTCTGCCGAACGAACTCGACGCCCTCAATCGACATTTCATGAAGCGTTCTGGCGACAGTATCACCGGTGCGGGCAGCAATGGTGTCGCCACCCGTTGCAAAACCGGGGCTGACAAACCCGCCATTGCGTCCAGATGCGCCGAAACCAATGCTTTCGGCTTCCAGAACAACAACTTTCTTGCCCGCCCGCGACATCTGCAACGCGGCTGATAATCCAGCCAGCCCGCCGCCAATCACTACGACATCTGCTGTCAATTCGCGTTCAAGCGTCGGGCGTACGAAGTCGTCCGCCTTGGTATGACTGTAATATGTGACGGGATAAGTCATCGTAACACCAGAAAAAGCATATCGTATGAGCCATCGGAGGGATGGCTCATTTCGATACTGACGTAAGAATAATATTAGTCGGCGCTGTAGTCCTTGCCGTACCACTTCGAGGTGAGGCTTGCCAAAGTACCGTCAGACTTCATCTGCTTGATGATTTCGCCGATCTTGGCTGTCCATTCTGGATCATTCTTTTCGGCGATGACGACGAGCGGCTCACGGAAAGCATACTCGCCCTCAATGATCTTCACGGGATATCCATTTTTGATGGCGTTCTGTGCCGTCTGCTCCGGAGCGATGATTGCGTCGACACGAACACCGTCCCCCAGTCTCAGATCGTCGAACGGCAACATGGAATCCGCATAGGTGCGGATTTCGCCTGGTTCGAGCTTGTACTCAATAGGGGGGAGGCCAGGTGCGTCGATTTCTAGCTGCCGACGAGCAAAGTCTTCCGAGGTGGTTGCGGTCTCGACACCGATGACTTTGCCCTTAAGGTCAGCGACAGATTTTGCTTCGCTGTCCTTATGAACGACATAGACATAGGGGCTGTAGTAGTAGACACCAGCAAAATCGATTACGTTGGCGCGCGCTTTGGTGGGGGTAACTGATCCGACGCCGACATCATAACGTCCCTGCCAACGCCCACCTGTCAATGTTGCCCAGTCAGGCGTTTCGAAGGACACTGCGACCCCAAGGCGCTTGCCGATCTCATTGGCCACGTCGACGTCGAAGCCTACCAGCTTATTGGAGTCATCCAGAAAGCTTTGAGGTGGCCAGCCTGGATTAGTAGCTACAACCACGGCCTTTTTTTCCATGACGCGATCCAGCGTCTCTCCCGCATGAGCAGAGAACCCGGTAGCCAGAATGGCGCCTGCGATCCCCAATATTGTTATGATTTTTTTCATTTTATCGAACCCCTCCTCTGGTTTGATGCAGGAGCATTGCATAAACGCGGAAGTGACGGCTAGGCTGGCCGAAGGGGCGGGTCATGAAATTAACGCATGATGGTATGCTATTCGAGCAGAATGTGGATTGAAGTCTGCTTGAGTTCGGGGCCCTTTGCATGAGGCCCCGATGTGACGAACCAAGCCGTCTGACTGTCGGTGTCGCAACTATTGATTGCGTACTGCCATCGCTGTGACTTCGACCCGCATCTCTGGAGTCGCGAGCCCGGCAACGCCCACGGCGCAACGAACAGGAAATGGCTTTTTGAAAAAGTGCAGGTAAACTTCGTTGAAGGCAGGGCGTTCATTGATGTCCGTCAGGTAGATTGTCAGGTGAATGACATTTGCCAGACTGCTGCCGGCCTTTTCGAGCGATGTTTTGAGGCTGTTCAGCGTGCATTCGCTTTGGGCCGTTATGTCACCGGTTTCCATGGAGCCATCTGCCCGGACGGGCACATGGGTGGTTACCAGAAAATTGCCGATGCCTGCGACATCGGAAGAAATCTCGCTTTCGTCCGTATCCTCTAGAAAATAGGGGGCTGCGTTGTTTGTCATGGTCATTCTCCAAGGGGTAAGAGCGCATCGAGAAAAGTGCGAAGCGTTTTTCGAATAAGTTGCGCGTAAAAACAAGCAGACAGGGCATTGCAATGATGCAAACTGAACGCGAAATGCTTTTGGCCCTACGCCAGAAGCATCTGAAGCGAGTGTACATGCCAAGCTTTGCGACTGCCTGGCTCAAGCGAGATAGCAACAATGTGTATTCGGGCGGCGGTTAAGGTATTGCGATGGTGGTCGAGCAGGTCTAAAAACAGGTCGGAAGCGCCAAGTTTTCCCTCAATGACGGCCAGCTCTGGTCTGAAAGCCATCCATGACAGAAAAACATTCTCATCGCGGGCTTGTTGTCGCCGCGATCATGGCAAGCATGGCCATGATCGCCGTCGAGGCAACGATTGTGTCGACCGCAATGCCGCAGATCGCAGCGCAACTGGGCCAGCTCAATCTGTATTCCTGGGTTTTCTCGTCATTCCTTTTGACCCAGACCGCGACGACCGTGGTGTTTGGTAAACTTGCAGATATCTATGGTCGCAAGCCGGTTCTTATTTTTGGTATTGTTCTGTTCCTGGCCGCTTCAGTACTTGCTGGTTTCGCTTGGTCGATGCCTTCGATGATTGTTTTTCGGCTATTGCAGGGTATCGGGGCAGGGGCGATCCAACCTGCCGCCATGACCGTGGTAGCGGACCTTTTCCCGGGGGCGCAGCGCAGCAAGGTTCAAGGATATCTTGCCAGCGTGTGGGCATTATCAGCCGTTGTCGGTCCGTTGCTTGGCAGCCTGATAATTCACAATTTGAGCTGGGCGTGGGTGTTCTGGATCAATGTGCCGGTCGGTATTCTGGCGGCATCGGGCTTTCTTCTCTTCCTGCATGAAGAGAAGCGGTCCAAGCCGGTATCAGTAGATGTGTTTGGTGCAGCACTTTTCGCCGTCTCCATATCCTCGTTAATGATAGCCCTTACCCTGATGGAGAGCGGGATTTCGCCAGAAGGAATTGTAGCAGCGGTTCTCTTCGGTCTTTCGCTGATTGCCTTCATCTGGCAGGAGCGTCGCGCGAAGGAGCCTATGGTTGCGCCAGACCTCTGGCTGAAGCGCCCGATAGCACTTTCCAATCTGGCGGTGTTTCTGGCCAGCATGTCGATCATGGGGCTAACGACATTCCTGCCGATGTATGTGCAGACGGTTCTTGATCGTTCCCCGGTGGTTGCAGGCTTTGCCTTGACCATGCTGCTGCTGGGTTGGCCGTGCGGAGCAACGATTGCTTCGCGGCAGTTTACGCGTTTCGGACTGCGCCCGATCATGATTGCTGGAAGTATTTGCATTCCGCTTGGAACGGTTCTGCTTGTCATGCTTACCCCGTCTAGTTCAGCTACGCAGGCCGGAGCCGGTTCGCTGATCATGGGATTTGGCATGGGGCTACTCAACATCGGGGCGCTGATCCTCACCCAGGATAGCGTAAGCTGGTCGGAACGCGGGAGTGCTACGGCATCGAATGTCTTCTCGCGCAATTTGGGCAGCACACTCGGAGCTGCTGTTCTCGGAGCTATACTGACCTACAGCCTCGCGAACGCCAATCACGGTGAAGCGATTACATCAGAACAACTTCGCGACCTTCTGAATGGTGCGGAGATGTTGGTTGACAGGCAAGAGCTTCGGTTGGTGCTTCAGTATGCGCTGCACTCGACGTTTGTGGCGATGCTGCTTATTGCCGTGTTGATCGTGCCTGTCTGTCTCTGTGTTCCAGGGGTTAAAAAGGCTTATGAAGAAAAAGTGGTGACGTGAGCGCCCTCGGTTATCCGCAAGCCAAGGCTCAGCCGACGATCGATCTCAAGTCGGCTGAGCTCGCGACCTTGCGATAACCGCCTTGGCGAACTCTGGCTCTTTGCTGAGGAGTGAATGCCTGAAAAGCAAAAATCCCGGACAAAGCCGGGATTTTGTTGCCTATCTGATCGGAAAACTGGAGCGGGCGAAGGGATTCGAACCCTCGACCCCAACCTTGGCAAGGTTGTGCTCTACCCCTGAGCTACACCCGCTCGCGCCAGTCGTTTCCGTCAGGCAGGCGCTATATGAACTAACGCTCCGTAGATTGCAACAGGGAAATTACAGGAAAATGTCATTTCGGCGAAATTCGCTGCTGAGCATGCGTTAATCATATGGAAACGTTGTATTTTTCGAGATGACGATCCATGTTTCCGCCTTCGATTTCTTGTCGTAACGAGAGAAATGCGTCCACACCAAACAATGGAATCAGGCGGCATCGGTGCGATTCAGGCCGTTGCGTTCCGTATGAACAATCCAATTTGCTTTGCATGGTTTCTAAGCCTGCAGCCATGGTCTATAAGCGCTGTTGCATGTCGTTAAACGTGAGGAGCGCGGTGACGTGCGCTATATATTTGATGCTGAAAAAATGGGGTGGAATCATGCCTTTGTCGCCGAACGAGCTTCACGATTATCTTGAGAAACTCGGTATAGAAGCGAAAACGGTCGAACACTCTCCATTGTTCACGGTCGCGGATTCCCAAAATCTGCGGGGTCACATTCCCGGCGGTCATACGAAGAATCTCTTCCTGAAAGACAAGAAAGACAATTTCTTTCTGGTTACAGTCGAGGAGGATGCCGTAGTTGACCTGAAATCGATTCATCAAGTGATAGGCGCGGCAAGCCGTGTTTCATTCGGCAAGCCGGAAAAGCTGATGGAATATCTTGGCGTGATCCCCGGCTCCGTCACAGTGTTTGGCGCGGTCAACGATACCGCGCATAATGTGCAGGTCGTTCTGGATACAGATTTGATGAAATATGATGTCATTAACGGGCATCCATTGACCAATGAAGCCACGACTTCGATCAAACGTGAAGACCTCATCGCCTTCCTGAAGTCCACCGGACACGAACCGCGTGTTCTCGCCGTTTCCGAGGGTGCGAAGGCGGACGCTTCGGTATAAACTGATTTTCGAAACAGGCTACTTTTTCACGCACAGCAATTGGTGATTGATGTGGGACGCGGGAGCGCTAGATTACTGCGCAAATTGCTAGATCGTTCGTCTTGAAATCGATCGTCGAAGATACGAATTGAAAGATCGACATCGGCTTGTATGCGGACTGTCGCATCGAGCGGAATATACGAAGGAATTCCTTATGACCAGCCAGAACAATCCTTATGCCGGTGCAGGCGGCCAGATGACGGCGAATGTCTCTTTCGGTTCGACACCAGCGGCTGCTGGAGGAGCGGATCTCGTCAAGGACACGACGACGGCAAGTTTTCAGGCAGATGTTATCACCGAATCTCGCAATCAGCCGGTGCTGGTGGATTTCTGGGCGCCGTGGTGCGGACCTTGCAAGCAGTTGACCCCGATCATTGAAAAGGCGGTCCGCGACGCTGGCGGCGCTGTCAAACTGGTCAAGATGAATATCGACGACCATCCGGCCATCGCAGGCCAGCTTGGAATTCAGTCCATTCCGGCGGTCATCGCTTTCGTGAATGGCCAGCCGGTTGATGGTTTCATGGGCGCTGTACCGGAATCGAAAGTGAAGGAATTCATCGCCAAGATCGGCGGGCCGAGCGATGCGGAAGCGGCGCTTTCCGAAGCCATCACGGCTGCGAACGAGCTGGTTGAAGCCGGTGATTTCGTTCAGGCATCGGAGATTTTCTCGTCCATCCTTCAAGCCGTTCCAGATAATGTCGATGCGGTGGTCGGTCTGGCGACCTGTCTTCTTGAATCCGGTGATGCAGAAAAGGCGCGAGAAATTCTGGCCCAGCTACCGGCTGAACAGCAAAGCGCGCCTGCCGTTCGGGCGCTTGAAGCCCGTCTTGCGCTGGCTGATCAGGTCAAGCTCATCGGCGATCCGGTTGAACTTGAAAAGCGCATTCAGGCTGATCCAAAGGATTATCAGGCCCGCTTCGACCTCGCGCAGGTGCGTAATGCGCAGGGCCGGCGTGAAGATGCAGCCAATGAACTGCTTTTCATCATGAAGGCCGACCGCGAGTGGAACGACGACGGCGCGCGCAAACAGTTGCTCCAGTTTTTCGAAGCATGGGGCAATGCCGATCCGGCGACGCTGGGTGCGCGGCGCAAGCTGTCATCGCTTTTGTTTTCCTGACCGCGAGCGGTCGGGTGCGTGGCGGGCAAGTTGTGTATTGCGCGCCATGCGGATTCCAACTGTTAGGGCGCACTTTCCGTGTGTCCTAAAGGGAGGTCGCAATGCAGGTGGGCAATGCCCGTTACAGAACGGGCGCCGATATACCCGAAACCGTGCCGGTTTTCCCATTGAAAGGGGCGCTGCTTCTGCCGGGCGGTCAGCTTCCGCTCAATATTTTCGAACCCCGCTATCTGGCAATGATCGAGAATGCTTTGGCGGGCAAGCGCATAATCGGCATGATCCAGCCGAAAATCGATGGTGATGATGACGACACGGTGGACGAGCTGGATGAAAGCCTTCGCCCCCAGCTAAGCAACGTCGGTTGTCTTGGTCGCATCACGACCTTTGCCGAAACTGGCGATGGTCGCCTGCTGATTACCCTGCAGGGCATCTGCCGGTTTCGCGTGCGCGAGGAAATCAATTGCCGTCAGCCTTATCGGCAATGCCGGATTATGCCGTTTCTGGCCGATCTAGAGGAAGCGCGGGATTCGTCGGATATAGATCGCGATGCCTTGTTGGGCGCATTCCGCGATTATCTGGAAGCGCACAATCTGGAAGCGGATTGGGACAGTATTGCGCGGGCAAACAATGAAACCCTCGTCAATGCACTCTCCATTATGTCGCCTTTCGGTCCGGCTGAAAAGCAGGCCCTTCTGGAAGCTCCGGATTTGAAGACGCGCGCTGAAACTTTGATCGCCATTACCGAAATGGTGTTGGCCAGAGTAAGGGACGACGATTTCGGATCGCGGCTGCAATAAACTTCGGGAGTAAGACAATGGACGACAAGATGGAAACCGGCAATATTGACGTGCGCCTGCTGGAACTGCTCGTATGCCCGCTCACCAAGGGGGCGCTGGAATATGATGCGGAACATGGTGAGCTGATCTCGCGCAAGGCAAAGCTTGCCTATCCGGTTCGCGGCGGAATCCCGATCATGTTGCCGTCTGAAGCGCGTAGCTTGACGGAATGATTGTGGCGCGGTTTTGCCGGTCGCTGAAAGCTTGAAACGTGCAATCCGACCTGTGTTCTCGACTGTTATATAATTTCTGCATAAGCCTCTATCTTTTTCATAAGTTTCAGCCCTGCGCATTGTTGCTTGTCGGACAACGGGGCTCTATAACCCTCGCGGAACGTGAAAAAGGCAGTAACGGGCGGCGTCACGCCGCTCGCTGCTGTCGTGAATTTGAGCGCAATATTCTCGGGAAACGGGCCTCCGTTTTCTGGAATATGCGGTAAAAAATAGAGGCTTGGCATTATGGCATCCAGAAAACTCCTTCTCCTGCCCGGCGACGGCATCGGTCCAGAGGCGATGGCGGAAGTCCGCAAGATTATCGCTTTCCTCAACTCAGGCCTCAATCTCGGCTTTGAAACCGAGGAAGGCTTGGTTGGCGGCTGCGCTTACGACGCGCATGGTCAGGCAATTTCGGATGCCGATATGGAGAAGGCGCTGGCTGCCGATGCCACGCTGTTCGGCGCTGTCGGCGGTCCGAAATGGGACAGTGTGCCTTATGAAGTACGCCCGGAAGCCGGTCTTCTGCGCCTGCGCAAGGATATGCAGCTTTATGCAAACTTGCGCCCGGCTATCTGTTATCCGGCGCTGGCTCATTCTTCTTCGTTGAAGCCTGAAGTGATCGAAGGTCTGGATATCCTCATCCTGCGTGAACTGACCGGCGGCGTCTATTTCGGCGAACCGAAGGAAATCATCGATCTCGGCAATGGCCAGAAGCGCGGTATCGATACACAGGTCTACGATACCTACGAAATCGAGCGCATCACCGATGTCGCCTTCGAGCTGGCGCGCACGCGCCGCAACAAGGTCACGTCGATGGAGAAGCGTAATGTGATGAAGTCGGGTGTCCTGTGGAATCAGGTCGTCACCGCGCGTCACAAGGAAAAGCACGCCGATGTTGAGCTGGAACATATGCTGGCCGATGCTGGTGGCATGCAGCTCGTGCGCTGGCCGAAGCAGTTCGACGTTATCGTGACGGACAATCTGTTCGGTGACATGCTGTCGGACGTTGCCGCAATGCTGACCGGTTCGCTCGGCATGTTGCCATCAGCTTCGCTCGGTGCGGTTGACTCCAAGACCGGCAAACGCAAGGCACTTTATGAGCCGGTCCACGGTTCTGCACCGGACATTGCTGGCAAGGGCGTCGCAAATCCGATTGCGATGATCGCCTCGCTTGCCATGTGCCTGCGTTATTCCTTCAACCTCGTCGATGAAGCGGATCGTCTGGAAGCCGCGATTGCGCAGGTTCTTGATGACGGTTTGCGCACGGCCGATATCTGGTCGGAAGGCACAACTAAGATCGGCACCGTCGAAATGGGCGATGCTATCCTCGACAAGTTTTCGAAACTTTCCGCAGAATAAGCAGGACAAAGTTGCTTGATAAAAACCCGTCATGCAATTCGCATGACGGGTTTTTCTTTTTTGAATAAATGCCCGATTTGAGGCTGTAAATTCATGCTTCGCTGCATAAGAATAGCGGCATGTTGTTCACGCTCCCAGATCAAAACAAACTTTACGATGCACTTGTCGCCCGCGATGCCGCTTATGAGGGCAGGGCTTATGTCGGCGTTATCTCGACCGGAATTTTCTGCCGCCTGACGTGTCCGGCGCGGAAGCCGAAACAGGAAAACTGCCGCTTTTTCGCATCGGTTGCAGAATGCATGGCCGACGGGTTTCGGCCTTGCAAGAGATGTCATCCGCTACAGCCCGCTGCCGAGGCGGAACCTTCCGTCAAGAAGCTTCTCGATGCGCTCGATGCTGATCCCGAACGCCGCTGGAGTGAGGATGATGTTGTCCGGATGGGGCTTGATTTGTCGACGGTCCGTCGCAGTTTCCGTCGTCATTTTGGGATGACATTCCTGGAAATGGCACGACAGGAGCGCTTGCGGCATGGGTTTCAGGCGCTTGCCGATGGCGGGCGCGTGATCGATGCGCAGATCGATGCCGGTTTTGAATCTCCCGAAGCTTTTCGTGCCGCCTTTGCGCGCATTCTCGGGCTTCCACCCGCAAAATTACGCGGTGATGGCCTGTTGCGTGCCGATTGGATCAAATCGCCGCTCGGTACCATGATCGCGATCTGTGATGCGCGAAGCCTGCATCTTCTTGAGTTTGTCGACCGCAAGGCGCTGCCAGCGGAGCTGAAGAAGCTTTATGCCACTTGTCACGGGAATTTGGGGATTGGTCGTTTCGATACGCATGATCTCGTCGAACAACAGCTTGTAGCCTTTTTCGACGGTCGCTTGCCGACATTCGATTTGCCGCTGGTGCTGCATGGCAGCGCATTTACGCAGCATGTCTGGCGTGAGCTTCAGAACATCAGGGCAGGGGAGACACGCAGCTACAGCGAACTTGCTCAGGCCCTGGAAAAGCCGCTCGCCGTGCGTGCTGTCGCGCGTGCCAATGGTGCGAACCAGATTGCCGTTATCATTCCCTGTCATCGCGTGATTGGTGCGGACGGGGCATTGACTGGCTATGGTGGTGGCCTGTGGCGCAAGCAGAAACTGATCGAAATCGAAGCGCAGTATCGGCGATAGAGTGCCAGACGAATACAAAAACGCCGCCCATAGGGCGGCGTTCCGTGTTGTTCAGTTGACAATGATTAGTCGAGCTTGTGCAGGTCGACGCCCTTGGTTTCCTTGACGAAGATCATGCCGATCACAAAGGTGATGGAGGCGATGATGATCGGGTACCAGAGGCCGTAATAGATGTCGCCCTTGGCAGCGCTGAGTGCGAACACGCCAGCCGGAAGCAGACCGCCAAACCAACCGTTGCCGATGTGATATGGCAGCGACATGCCGGTATAACGGATGCGGGTCGGGAACATCTCGACGAGGATTGCGGCGATCGGGCCGTACACCATCGTCACGTAGATGACGAGGATGGTCAGGATGGCGATCGTCAGCACCCAGTTCACCTGTGCAGGGTCGGCAACCATCTTGAATGCGCCAGCATTCGGGATGGTATAGACGGCCTGATCGGTGCTGACGCCAAGGCCGTCGGCTTCGCTCTGGGTCAGAAGCTTCTGCTTTACCAGATCGGCAGCCGGAACCATGGTCTTGTCTCCGCCGCGGATAGCTTCGGCATTGAGCTGAAGTTCCGGATTGGCGGCGACAAAGGCATCCAGCTTGCTATCCGGTACTTTCGCCGGGTCGCGAACGAGCGGGAAGCCGGCCTTCTGCAAGGCAAGGTTCATATCGTGAGATAATGCCGACTGCTTGGCCGCAGCGTCTGCTCCAGCCTGAACCGCGTCGTAAGACGTGATCGTGCTGTCGCCGAGTGTGATGGTTGCAGGGGTGCCAGCCGCTGCCGTCTGCACGACTTCATAAGGCACCGAGCTCTTGGCGAGGAAGCTTGTCGCGACATCGCAAGACGTGGTGAACTTGGACGTGCCGGTGGCGTTGAACTGGAAGTTACAATCGCCAGGCGCAGCCGTAACGGTCGCCTTGATGGTCTGTTCAGCCTGAGCCAAGGCCGGGTTTGCAGCGCCGGTCAGGGCTTTGAACAGTGGGAAGTAAGTCACGGCAGCGAGCAGCAGACCCGCCATGATGATGGGCTTGCGACCGATCTTGTCCGACAGCCAGCCGAAGAAGACGAAGCCGCTCGTACCGATCAGGAGCGCAATAGCCACCATGATATTTGCCGACTGGTTTTCGACCTTCAGAACGTTCTGGAGGAAGAACAGGGCGTAGAACTGACCACAATACCAAACTACAGCTTGACCGGCAGTGAGACCGAAGAGTGCGATAAGGGCAATCTTGGCATTCTTCCATTGGCCGAATGCTTCGGTTAGCGGAGCCTTGGAGGTCTTGCCTTCTTCCTTCATGCGCTTGAATGCAGGTGACTCGCTCATCTGCATGCGAATCCAGACGGAGATGCCGAGCAGGACGATGGAAACGAGGAACGGAATGCGCCAGCCCCAGGCAGCAAAAGCTTCCTTGCTCATGATGCTCTGGATGCCGAGGATGACCAGCAGCGACAGGAACAGGCCCAGCGTTGCGGTGGTCTGGATCCATGACGTGAAGAAGCCACGACGGTTGTTCGGAGCATGTTCCGCAACATAAGTAGCCGCGCCGCCATATTCACCGCCAAGTGCTAGACCCTGCAGCATGCGCAGTGCGATCAGGATGATCGGTGCGAAAATGCCGAGCGTGGCCGAGCCGGGCAGGATACCCACGAGAAATGTGGATGCGCCCATGATGACGATGGTAACTAGGAACGTGTATTTACGGCCGACGAGATCGCCGATGCGTCCGAAGACGAGCGCGCCGAACGGACGCACGAGAAAGCCGGCCGCGAAGGCGAGCAGAACGAAGATGTTTCGGGTTGCTTCCGGATACTCGTTGAAGAAGGCCGCACCGATAAAGGCTGCAAGCGTTCCATAGAGATAGAAATCGTACCATTCGAAGACGGTACCAAGCGACGACGCAAAGATGACTTTGCGTTCTTCGCTCGTCATTTTCTGCGTGCCGACGTCGGCACTTGACGAGACTGCCATTAATCTGTCCTCCCAAACAGAGCCCTGACGGGCAAATGTAAGGCGATCCTTCTCCACCGGGTAAATGAAGTTCGCCTGATGCGCCGGGAACAGTTCCTCTCAACTGTCCGGGCGCTCTCCTCACACTTGCATGATGAACCGAAAAAGGGGATTCGTGCAGTAGTCTTTAGTATGAGAGAGAACTGACGGTTTGAAATACTAGGGAAAAATAATAAATCGCATCCCGAAAAGTGTGAAATGGCTTTCAGGTCGCGCGTAACAATAAACAGATAGCGCGTCTCGATCTGATTCAATCAGACCGAGACGCGCTCTAAAGAGCCAAAAAATGCGCTCCTTGAAGGGTTGGAGAATTGACTCCATCTATAAACCGCGTAAAAGCAGTGACGAACGAAGGAGAACCCGCGTGGATCGCGTCAACGTAGCGTCAGTTTCGCTTGGAACTGCCGGCATTTTTGCCGGGGCAGCGCGCATGCCTTCGATTTCCAAAACACTCACGGCCATCACTAAAACGACCACGAAAACGGTCTGATTCCCTTGGCCTGCTCGCCCTCTCCCCGGGTCTGGCCCGGGGGCGGAAGTCCCGCGTGGCCTGCGGGGTTCCGAATCTGGAAGCGGAGAGGGACAGGAGACGAAAAATGGGTTTCAAGGTTGCAGTTGTCGGCGCCACCGGAAATGTCGGGCGCGAAATGCTCAATATCCTCGAGGAACGCGGCTTTCCGGCTGATGAAGTTGTCGCGCTTGCATCGCGCCGCAGCCAAGGCACGGAAGTTTCTTATGGCGACCGGACGCTGAAAGTTAAGCCGCTCGACCAGTATGATTTCTCCGATACCGACATTTGCCTTATGTCCGCAGGTGGAAATATTTCCAAGGAATGGTCGCCAAAGATCGGTGCACAGGGTTGTGTTGTTATCGATAATTCTTCCGCGTGGCGCTATGATATGGACGTGCCGCTGATCGTTCCAGAAGTGAACCCTGACGCCATCGAAGGTTTCCGCAAGAAGAACATCATTGCAAACCCGAATTGCTCGACTGCGCAGCTTGTGGTGGCTTTGAAGCCTCTGCACGATGCGGCCAAGATCAAGCGCGTTGTTGTCTCGACCTACCAGTCTGTTTCGGGCGCTGGCAAGGAAGGTATGGACGAGCTGTTCCAGCAGTCGCGTGCGGTTTTCGTGGCAGATCCCGTCACGGCTCAGAAGTTCACCAAGCGTATCGCCTTCAACGTGATTCCACATATCGATGTTTTCATGGAAGACGGCTACACCAAGGAAGAATGGAAGATGGTGGCCGAAACCAAGAAGATGCTTGATCCAAAGATCAAGCTCACGGCAACTGCTGTCCGCGTTCCTGTCTTCATTGGTCACTCGGAAGCCGTCAATATCGAGTTTGAAAACCCGATTTCGGCTGAAGAAGCGCGTGAAATTCTGCGCGAAGCACCGGGCTGTCAGGTTGTCGACAAGCACGAAGATGGCGGTTACATCACGCCTTATGAGTCCGCTGGTGAAGACGCGACCTACATCAGCCGTATTCGCGAAGACATCACGGTCGAGAACGGTCTGGCACTGTGGGTTGTTTCCGACAATCTGCGTAAGGGCGCTGCTCTCAACACGATCCAGATCGCTGAATTGCTGGTCGCACGCGGCCTGATCAAGCCGAAGGCGCTTGCTGCCTGATCTGCTATACTCAGTACTGATATTAAAAAGCGCCGGGAAACCGGCGCTTTTTTGTTAGCGGGGAATGCTGTCTGAAAGATTGCCGCGTATATTGAGCAATCGCGTGCGTAGGTCCTGCAACTCATCAATGGGTTGACCAAGCGCACAAAACACCTGTTCCGGGATGTTCTCGGCTTCCTTGCGCAAGGCCCGACCTTCATCAGTCAATGTGATGCGAACCTGCCGCTCATCCTGCGGGTCGCGGCGTCGCGAAATGCGTCCCGCAGCCTCCAGGCGTTTCAACAATGGGGTCAGGGTGCCTGAATCCAGACCGAGTTTTGCGCCGATCTCCGAAACCGTCCGGTTGTCTTTTTCCCAGAGCACGATCATTACCAGGAACTGCGGATAGGTGAGGTCGAGCTTGCTGAGGATCGGCTGATAGGCGCGTGTCAGCGCATTTGCGGTCGAATAGATCGCAAAGCAGACCATGTTGGAAAGGCCGAGACTGGATTGCTGATCGTCGCGCTTCATCGAGATAACTCCTTGGCGACTATATACATCATGCGCAATTGGATTGCGCATCATATAATTTTGATTATGTATTTTGCAAAATTAGATTGTGCACAATTTAATAATTTGCAATCCTGGTTACGGAGATAAGCCAAAGGAGAAACTCAAATGCCAATTCTGTACACGACCCAATCGACAGCAACCGGCGGTCGCACTGGCAGCGCCAAGACTGCCGACGGTCGGCTCAGTGTCGTTCTCGATACGCCGAAAGAACTCGGTGGTTCGGGTGGTGAAGGCACCAATCCGGAACAGCTTTTCGCTTCCGGTTATGCCGCCTGCTTCCTCGGTGCGTTGAAATTCGTTGCCGCCAAGGAAAAAGTTGCCATTTCGGCAGACAGCACGGTGACCGCGACGGTCGGTATCGGTCCGCGTGAAGACGGCACAGGCTTCGGGCTTGATGTGGCGCTGCAAGTGGCACTTCCAGGCCTGGATAAGGCGAAGGCGGAAGAGCTGGTTCAGGCCGCGCACATCGTCTGCCCATACTCGCATGCAACGCGCGGCAACATCGATGTCCGCCTGAGCATAGCTTAGTTCAGAAATGCAAAAGGCGTCCGATGAGGGCGCCTTTATCTTGTAATGTGCTGTGAATTTTATCTGGAAGTCATTTCGACCGTCAGCGTATCGAGCGCTTTCTCAACCTGCTCGTACACCTCGGTTCCCAACGGGAGGATCGGGCGTGGCGGCTCGATTCTTGCCAGACCAAGAAGGTCGGCGATGACATACATCACACGGAAGCTACTGTGGGTTTTGAATAGATCCCAGAGCGGCGCGAAAGCCGCATTGATGCGTTTCGCGTCAACCTCGTTTCCGCTTTGAGCCGCACGTGTCAGGGCCAGAGCCGGTGCCGGGAGAAGGCCTGCAACCACGCTGTACCAGGCATCTGCACCAGCCAGCAGCGCATCTGCTGCACCCCAGTCCCCGCTATAACCGATGGCAAAGCTTGATGGTGCTTCCGCACGCAGCTTTGACATTGCGCCCACGTAATCGCCATTTGCAGGCAGGGGCATCTTGATCGCGCTTATATTCTTTACATTGGCAAGCCTTGCGATCAGTTCATCGCTGAAGATGAACTTTGTCGTGCCGGGATTGTTGTAAACACAAAGGGGAAGATCGGTCGTCGCAGCAACGGCCTTGAAGTGCTGGAATACCTCTTCCTGTGTGAGCGGCGTATAGGAAACAGGTGCAAGCAACAACCCGTCTGCACCGGCATTTGCGGCATCCCGCGCCAGTGCCAGCGCGTCATCCGTCCGCAATGCGCCGACGCCGACGATGATCGGTGTTCTGCCGTCGACGCACTTGACGGCAGTCTTGATTGTATGAAGTCGCTGCTCGCGTGTAAGAAAGGCATAGCTGCCTGTGCTTCCCAGAAGGCCGACCGAATCCGCTCCCGCCTCCTGTATACGTTCAAGCAAACCGGCGAGTGCGTCCTCCAAAAGTTTGCCTGCGGTGTCGATTGGTGTGAGCGGAAAGGCAGAAAGACCTTTGTAGAGTTTCATGGTGCTACTTTCTCAAACGGGTTCGGCGCGATAGAAGCAGACGGATATCGGCAAGACTGGAGATCGCCAAAAACGCTTTCGCCGCAGCGGCGGGCACGGCCTTGAACGTGAGTTAGAGCAGATAGAATCCCCCGAGGAAATGCCATTGGTGTCGTTAAGCACCAGTGGCAACATTCATCTCAACTGTGCAGCATTACTCTGCTTGTGTCTCGATATTTTCCATATCGTCATCCGACAGGCCGAAATGGTGGCCGATCTCGTGGATCAGTACATGGGTGATAATGTCGCCCAGCGTTTCCTCATGTTCGGACCAGTAGTCGAGGATCGCGCGACGATAGAGCGTGATGCGATTGGGACCTTCGCCGGTCTGCAGGCTGAAGCGTTCGCCGATGCCGCGGCCTTCGAAAAGGCCGAGCAGGTCGAAAGGCGTTTCCAGTCCCATGTCCTCGATGATCTGGTCCTCAGGGAAATCGGCGATTTGGATGATAATGTCGCCGCACAACGCGCGAAACTCCTGCGGCAGATGCGCAAGAGCTTCAATCGCGATGGATTCGATTTCGTCAAGCGAGGGCGAAAGACGTCCCGCCCAGTCGCCGCTTTGATCTTCTCGGGCCATTCCAGCCAATCGTGTCCTATTCACTTGTACAGGCCACCAGTCCTGCAACCGGGCATTCTGGCCGAGTATATATAGGGCATACCAACATTATGCCCAGGGACGCTGTTCGGCGCGCTTGGCCTCGAATGTGTCAATGCTGCCAGCCTTTTCCATCGTCAGGCCGATATCGTCCAGGCCGTTGAGCAGGCAGTGGCGCTTGAAATCGTCGAGGTCGAAGGAAATCGAACCACCGTCCGGACCGTGAATTTCCTTGGCTTCGAGATCGACGGTAAGGGTCGCATTGGCGCCGCGCGAAGCGTCGTCCATCAGCTTGTCCAGGTCTTCCTGGCTGACCTTGATCGGCAGGATGCCGTTCTTGAAGCAGTTATTGTAAAAGATGTCAGCGAACGAGGTCGAGATCACGCAACGGATGCCGAAATCGAGCAGAGCCCATGGCGCATGTTCGCGCGAGGAGCCACAGCCGAAATTGTCGCCTGCAACGAGAATCTGCGCGTTGCGATAGCCGGGCTTGTTCAGGACGAAATCCGGGTTCTCGGTGCCGTCTTCGTTGAAGCGCATTTCTGCGAAAAGACCCTTGCTCAGACCCGTGCGCTTGATCGTCTTCAGGTAATCCTTCGGAATGATCATGTCCGTATCGACATTGACGATCGGCAGGGGGGCGGCGACGCCCGTGAGCTTGGTGAACTTATCCATGTCCTGAACCTGTCGGTTGGGAATTTGCAATTTGCAAACTGGTTTACATCAGCTTGACCGAGAGTCAACGTTTGAGGCCATAACTGCCCAATAGGTCGCAACTCCCGACCCGCTTCGCGAAATATCCGACGCGCGAACGAGCGCGCCGAATATCTCGACTGTCGGGTTAAGCGCATAATCCTGTCTGGAAACTGCGTCAAGTTTTCCGGATCATGCGTCGTTGACGCAGTTCACGCAATTATCCGACGTTGAGGGCGACGCCACCCGTCTCGCTGCCAGTCAGGCGGCGGGATTTGCCATCGGTGCCGACGACGATCGTATAACGCCTGCGCCGCATCGACAGGTTCGGCGAAACCGCCACATCAATGGCCGGATCGAACTGAAGCGTGATACGCCACAGTTCAGGCTTGATCGTTTCCTCGACGGCGATGATGCGGGCATCGAACGGCGTGGTATGAAACATGCCGGTAATGCGCTGCCCGACGCGGTACGGCGCGGTATCGTCTTGAACGGGGGCGGTCCCCACCTTCGTGTCATTGGCGGCAAGCGTATTCCAGTCACGTGTGCCGGACTGGCGCGCCACAAGGTCGAGTGCCTTGCCGTGGCTGATGGTGATGCCTTCCTCGCTCAAAGCCTGCCGCAGACGGCGGGCCTGATGCTTGAATTCAGCGTTATTGGTCCCAGCGATGATAGCTGTGGTCATTGTTTTCGCTCCTGGTTGTGAGCGGCATTTTCATGAACGGGTGCCTGCATTGCCGTTTCTGCCGTCAAACGGAACAGGAACGAGTTGTAGTCAGAATGCTTTACCATGGCTTGGAAGCTGCGGGCGGCCGGTGCATTCAACCGAAGGCCGGAAAATAAGCAGCCATGATGCGGATTTCAAGCCCCCTAACAAGGGCGTTGGGACCTTGCACCTTTTCGTGGTTCCGTGCACAAATCGGGATATGAAAACTATCGCTCGTCCCCGCCGTTCCGTCCTGTTCGTTCCCGCTGCCAATGCTCGCGCTCTGGAAAAGTCGCTGACCCTGTCAGTGGACTGCGTGATCTATGATCTGGAAGATTCCGTTGCTCCAGAAGCAAAGGTCGCCGCGCGTGATGCGCTGGCGGCGCATTTCGCAAGTCATCCGAAGGTCGGTTTCGAGCGGATCGTGCGAGTCAATACGGCGCAAACGCCGTGGGGCAGGGACGATATTGCGGCCGCTGCGAAGATGGGGGCGGATGCGATTCTTTTGCCCAAGGCCGAACGCCCGCAGGATATAATCGACGCGGCCAACCGGCTTGATCGGCAGGATGCCGATCCGGCAGTTGGTGTCTGGGCGATGATCGAAACGGCACGCGGCATTCTCAATGCCGACGAGATTGCGGTGCTTGGCCATCGTTCGGCGGTGCGGCTTGCCTGTTTCGTCGTCGGGCCGAACGATATTGCGCGTGAAACCGGTGTGCGCCCGCAACCGGGGCGCCCTTATCTCGTCCCCTGGCTGATGCAGATCATTCTTGCCGCTCGCGCTGGCGGCATCACCGTTCTCGACGGTGTTTACAATGATTTTCGTGATAGCGTTGGCTTCGAGGCAGAATGTGCGCAAGGTGCTGCCATGGGGTTCGACGGCAAGACGTTGATTCATCCGGGCCAGATCGAAGCGGCTAACCGGTCATTCTCACCGACCGGGGACGAAGTGGCGCATGCCCGCGCCGTCGTTGAAGTTTTCGCCCTGCCTGAAAATGCCGACAAGGGGGTCGTTTCACTCGACGGACAGATGGTCGAACGCCTGCATCTTGAAATGGCCGAGCGTGTGCTCGCCAAGGCGGGCGTAAAGTTATAACAGAGGAAGCAACAGCATGAAGTTATACCGTTTCATTACAGGCCCGGACGATTCCGCTTTCTGCCATCGTGTCACCGCCGCACTCAACAAGGGCTGGCAGCTCTATGGCTCGCCGACCTATGCTTTCAATGCCGCAACCGGCGTCATGCATTGCGGTCAGCCGGTGGTGAAGGAAGTCGACGGCGTCGATTACACGCCGGACATCAAGCTCGGCGAATACTGATGGCCGTCCGCCGCATCGTTGCCAATATTGCAGCCGCCGATCCTGCGGCGGCAAAGCGCTTCTACGGCGACTTGCTGGGCCTTGATGTGGCGATGGATTTCGGCTGGATCGTCACCTATGCTACGGATGCGCAGGCACGGGTACAGGTGAGCATCATGAGTGAGGGCGGATCGGGCACACCGGTGCCCGATCTTTCCATCGAGGTCGATGATGTCGATGCCGTGCTGGAGCGCGCCATCGCGCTGGGATTTCCCGTCGAATACGGTCCGGCTGATGAGGAATGGGGTGTGCGCCGTTTCTATACGCGCGATCCCTATGGGCGGCTCGTGAATATTCTGACTCATAAAAACTGAAAAAGGCCGGTTTCCCGGCCTTTTGTTTTTGGTTTAATTCAAGCCGCGCTTTTCAATCATCGCGTCCGGTGTCGGCATCTTGCCACGGAATGCCTTATAGAGCTCTTCCGGGTCGCGGCTGCCGCCAGCGGCATAGATATGCTGCTTCAGCTTCGCCGCCAGTTCGGGATTGAAAGCATCGCCGGTTTCCTCGAATGCCGAGAAGGCGTCCGCATCCAGCACTTCCGACCACATATAGGAGTAGTAGCCAGCGGAATAACCGTCACCGGAGAAGACGTGAGTGAAATGCGGCGTGCGATGGCGCATGATGATCGCATCCGGCATGGAAAGCTTTTCCAGCGTTTTCACCTCGAAAGCGAGCGGATCAGCGATCCTTTCCTTGCCAGTATGGAACGCCATGTCCACCAGCGCGGATGAGGTGAACTCGACCGTGTTGAAGCCTGCATTGAAGGTGCGGGCCGCAAGGACCTTGTCGAGGAGCGCCTTCGGCATGGCTTCTCCGGTGCGATAGTGCACGGCGTATTTTTCGAGAACCGCAGGAACAGTCAGCCAGTGTTCGTAAAGCTGCGACGGCAGTTCCACAAAATCGCGCGAAACGGCGGTGCCGGAAACGGCAGGCCAGGTCACATCCGACAGAAGCCCATGCAGCGCGTGGCCGAACTCGTGGAACAGCGTGCGTGCGTCGTCCAGCGAGAGCAGGGCAGGTTCACCGGCCTTTGGCTTTGCAAAGTTCATCACATTATAGATGATCGGCTTCTGACCATCACCCAGCTTGTGGCTTGATTGCAGGGAACTCATCCAGGCGCCCGAGCGCTTCGAGGTGCGGGCGAAATAGTCACCGAGGAACAAGCCGCGCTCACTGCCATCCGCATTGAACACCTGAAACACCCGCACATCCGGATGCCACGCAGCGATGCCATTCTTTTCCTCGAAGCGGATGCCGAACAGGCGGCCTGCGACGTCGAAAGCGGCTTCGATGATCTTTTCGAGCTGAAGATAGGGCTTCAGTTCCGCTTCATCGAAAGCGAAGCGTTCGGCGCGCAGCTTTTCGGCATAGAAACGCCAATCCCATGGCGCAACCTTGTGATTGCCGCCATCGGCTGCGATCAGGCGCTCCAGTTCAACCTCTTCTTCGTGGGCCTTGGCGCGTGCCTTGTCCCATACCGGCTCCAGCAGGTCCATGACCGCCTTCGGCGTCTTGGCCATGGTGTCGTCGAGTTTGTAGGCGGCAAAATTGGCGTAACCGAGCAGATGCGCCTTGCGTTCGCGCAGTTCCACCATTTCGCGCACGATGTCACGATTGTCGCTTTCGCCGCCATTCTCACCGCGCTTTGCCCAGGCGTTGAACGCCCGTTCGCGCAGTTCACGATTTTCGGAGAATGACAGGAACGGCTCGACGATAGAGCGTGACAGCGTAACCGCCCAGGCATCCGTCTTGCCGCGTTCCGCCGCGGCATTCTGCATGGCATTTTTCAGGAAATCGGGGAGGCCGGCGAGGTCGGCGTCATTCGTGATGAACAGGGCCCAGCTCGACTCATCCTTCAGCACGTTCTGACCAAAGCGCGCGCCAAGTCCGGCGAGCTTTTCATTGATGCCTGCAAGCTCCGTCTTGCCCGCTTCATCAAGCTTCGCGCCAGACCGGACAAAACCTTTCCACGTCTTTTCCAGAACACGTTTGGTCTCGGTATCGAGGTCCAGCATATCGCGGTTTTCATAAAGCGCGTCGATGCGGGCGAACAGCGCTGGGTCCATCATGATGCGCGAATAATGGCGCGACATTTTCGGCGCAATCTCGCGTTCCAGTGCCTGGATCGTGTCATTGCTGTGCGCGCCGGCACGCATCCAGAAAATCGCCGATACGCGGTCGAGCGCCTTGCCCGTCAGTTGCAGCGCCTTGAGCGTGTTGTCGATGGTTGCTTCATCGGTCGCCTTGGCTATGGCTTCCACTTCTGCGAGATCCGCAGCCAATGCGACGTCGAACGCAGACGCAAAATCATCATCCGTGAAAGCGGTGAAATCCGGCAGGCCCAGCGGTCCATTCCATTCGGTCAGCGCGTGATTGTGGGCGGTCTTGTCGGACATGATGAAACTCCGGTTCAGATGCATTCGAGGTGAACCAGACTTAGGATTTAGTTGTCAGTGGAGCAAGGGTCTGAACAGTCAAATAAATGGAGAAGTGGCGTTTGCTTGACCCTGTTCCGTACTGCGAATAAGGATTGCCTGCGCGCGGATCGCCAATATCGCGGGCAATATTTTCCCGCAGACCCTTGACGGTCGACATTCGAGCATTTCATTCATGAACGCCCAGTCGCAGCATCGCCCGGAACAGGAAAACCAGCGTCCGGTAATGAGCGAGCTGCGCGTTGGTATAGTGGGCGGATTGCTCGCCGCCATCGGCCCGATGTCGATGTCGCTTTATACACCTGCTATGACCGAGATCGTTCATGCCTTCGGTACAACGGACGCGCTGGTCAAGCTCACACTCTCGATCTACTTCGCTGGGTTCTGTTTTGCCCAACTCGTCTGCGGCCCTCTATCCGATGGCTTTGGGCGCAGGCCCATCACCATTGCGTTCATGGGCATCTATCTGGCCGCCAGTATCCTGGCGCTGTTTTCGGCATCGATAGAGGTTCTTCTCGCCGCACGCTTTTTGCAAGGAATCGGTTCTGCGGTCGGTGTAACGGTTTCGCGCGCCATCGTGCGCGATCTTTTCACGCATGAAGCCTCCGCTCGCGTGATGAACCTCATTGGTATTGTGATCGCGATCGGCCCGGCAATTTCACCAACGCTCGGCGGCTTCACCATGGAGTTCTTCGGCTGGCACGCCATTTTCGTGGTCATGGTGATCCTTGGATTGCTGGTCGTGCTGATGGCGCTGTTCGTCATCAAGGAAACTGTGGCGCGCGACCTCAGTCGCATCCGCCCGCGTGAACTGGTTCGTTCTTACCGAATCCTGCTGACGAGTCGTCATTTTGTCTATGCGAGTCTCGGCGTGGGTGGCACCACGGGAGCGCTCTATACGGCTGCAACCATTCTACCTTTCATTTTGATGGGGAGGATCGGCATGTCGGCTACTCATTTCGGAGTGGGTCTTCTGTTGCAGACAAGCAGCTATCTTGCCGGTGGATTGCTGTTTCGCCGTCTGATGAGGTTCTATAATCCGCGACAGCTCGCCATGGCGGGCTATCTGGCGATTGTGGGTGCCAGCATCGGCATCATCGTATTGCTGAGCTCCTTTGAACCGTCTTATCTTCTGGTCATGGTGCCATTGGCACTCTTTGCCTTCGGGATCGCCTTGGTCATGCCGGTGATGACATCGGCAGGCATGGCCCCGTTTCCGGGCATGGCCGGTGCCGCTTCGGCATTGATGGGTTTTTTCCAGATGGGCGGTGGTCTTGTCGGGGGAGCCGTTGCTGCCTTGATGGGGGACCCGCTGGTCGCTTTTGCGACGCTCATCCCCACCATGGGTTTTATCGCCACCGGTTCCTTTCTGCTCTGGCGGCGTTTGCCGCACGCAGTCTGATGACGGGACGAAAAAGCGTTCGACATTGTCTCGAAGGGCTTGACTTTGTTGGCGACCAAGCGCACATCACGCCCGCAGCCGGATTTCTGCGGCAGCAATTTCAACCGGAGTTTTATTCTCTTATGCCAAGCGACAGTCACAGTCGATTGTTTCAGCCGTCAAGGCAGTTCGTGATCTGATCGCTTGCGGTCGGCTTGCACGGTCTGCCTTCGACGGCGGATCGACAGAAAGGCAAGCCCATGACCGACAACAACTTCTTCCCGGAAGTACTCGATGTTGCCGACCTCCCTGCTGCAGCCATCGCAAGCCGCATTGCGGACATGCGTACTGGCGACGCAGTGGAACTCGTTAACGAACTCGATGCCGATGATGCGGTCGCCGTCATCGCTCAGCTCTCGCATGAAGATGCTATCCGCCTGCTCGACCAGCCGGAACTGCATCGCGCTACCGAAATCATCGCGACCCTCCCGCCCGGCCTCGCAAGTCTCTTGCTCGACGGCATGTCGGCGGACCGTGCAACAGACGTTTTTCAGGAACTGGAAGACGACGACCGTGCGCGCCTGTTTCCCATTCTCGCGCCTGAAACCAAGGTCGCACTGAAGAAGCTGATGGGCTATCCGCCGAATACGGCTGGTTCGCTCATGACCATCGAATTCATCGCTGTGCCTTCCAACTGGAATGTTGGCCAGACGCTGGAGCATATCCGCAAGGTCGAACGCACGCGCGAAACGGTTTATGCCATCTATGTCGTCGATCCGGTCAGCCGCGTTCTATTGGGCGTGGTCAGTTTGCGCCGCCTCATTATCCGCCAGCCGGACGAGCCGATCCTGTCTATTGCTCGCGATGATGAGCCGATCACCATTTCGCCGCTGGCAAGCCGTGAGGAAGTGGCGCGCCTGTTCCGCAAGCACGATCTTCTGGCCGTGCCTGTCGTGGACGAAAGCCGCCACATCATCGGCATTGTGACTGTCGACGACGTGCTCGATGCCATGACGGAAGAGGCAAGCGAGGACGCTTATCGTTTCGGCGGCATGGAGGCGCTGGACAGGCCTTATATGCGCATAGGATTCGGCGAGATGCTGAAGAAGCGCGCCGGCTGGCTCGGTATCCTTTTTCTCGGCGAGATGCTGACCGCGAGCGCCATGCAGCATTTCGAGCTGGAGTTGGAAAAGGCATTGGTGCTGACGCTGTTCATCCCGCTGATCATGTCTTCGGGTGGTAATTCCGGCTCGCAGGCAACGTCGCTGATCATCCGCGCGCTTGCCTTGCAGGAAATCAAGCTCAAGGACTGGTGGCGTGTTGCCCTGCGTGAATTGCCAACGGGACTGGCGCTCGGCAGTTTCCTCGGCATCATCGGTATCATACGCATTGCCATATGGCAGACGCTTGGCATCTACGACTATGGTGAACACTGGATTCTGGTGGCTGCAACCATCGGCATGGCGCTGGTTTGCATCGTGACGTTCGGATCGCTGACCGGGTCCATGCTGCCGTTTATCCTGCAAAGGCTCGGATTCGATCCGGCCAGCGCATCGGCGCCTTTCGTTGCCACTCTGGTCGATGTGACGGGCCTTGTGATCTATTTCAGCGTTGCGCTGGTGATCCTCTCCGGCACACTGTTGTAGGTCTGACTGACAAAAAACTGACAGATTGACGGTGTAAAAGCCCATTGAAAACTGGGCTTTTTGTCTTAAATACGGGGCAGTTTCGCGCTGCCCCTTTCAAAAATGCAAAAAAACCTGTAAGAGCGCCGCATTGTTTTTCCGCGCGGGTCATGTTGGCGCGGCTCCCAACTCATATAGAAGTGATCTCCATATGGAATTGCGTAATATCGCTATTATCGCACACGTCGATCATGGCAAAACAACACTGGTCGATGAACTCCTGAAGCAGTCCGGCTCGTTCCGCGACAACCAGCGCGTTGCAGAACGCATGATGGATTCCAACGACATCGAAAAGGAACGCGGGATCACCATTCTCGCGAAGGCCACTTCAGTTGTCTGGAAAAACACGCGCATAAACATCGTCGACACGCCTGGCCACGCCGATTTCGGCGGCGAAGTCGAGCGTATCCTGTCGATGGTGGACGGCGCTATCGTTCTCGTTGACGCTGCTGAAGGCCCGATGCCGCAGACGAAGTTCGTCGTTGGCAAGGCGCTGAAGGTTGGTCTTCGTCCGATCGTTGCGATCAACAAGATCGACCGTCCCGATGGCCGTCATGAAGAGGTCATCAATGAAGTGTTCGACCTCTTCGCCAATCTCGACGCGACCGACGAACAGCTCGACTTCCCGATCCTTTACGGTTCAGGCCGCAACGGCTGGATGGCGCTGAACCCAGAAGGTCCGCAGGACGAAGGTCTGGCTCCGCTTTTCGATCTGGTTCTCAAGCACGTTCCGGCGCCGAAGGTTGCCGAAGGTCCGTTCAGCATGATCGGCACGATCCTTGAAGCCGATCCATTCCTCGGCCGCATCATCACCGGTCGTATTCATTCGGGCTCGATCAAGTCGAACCAGGCCGTCAAGGTTCTGGGTCAGGACGGTACGCTGCTCGAAACCGGCCGTATTTCCAAGATCCTTGCTTTCCGGGGTATCGAGCGCCAGGCCATTGACGAAGCACAGGCAGGCGACATCGTTGCAATTGCCGGTCTCTCCAAGGGCACCGTCGCCGACACGTTCTGCGATCCATCGGTAAGTGTTCCGCTTGAAGCGCAGCCAATCGATCCTCCGACCGTGACCATGTCCTTCATCGTCAATGACAGTCCATATGCGGGCACCGAAGGCGACAAGGTGACGAGCCGCGTTATCCGTGACCGTCTGCTCAAGGAAGCTGAAGGCAACGTTGCACTCAAAATCGAGGAATCGAACGAAAAGGATTCGTTCTTCGTTTCTGGTCGTGGTGAATTGCAGCTTGCAGTTCTGATCGAAAACATGCGCCGCGAAGGCTTTGAGCTTGGCGTTTCGCGTCCGCGCGTCGTCATGAAAGACGGCGAGAACGGCGAAAAGCTGGAGCCGGTGGAAGAAGTCGTCATCGACGTCGATGAAGAATATTCCGGCACGGTTGTGCAGAAGATGTCCGAGCGCAAGGCCGAGATGGTCGAACTGCGCCCTTCGGGCGGTAATCGCGTCCGTATGGTTTTCTATGCGCCGACCCGTGGTCTCATCGGCTATCAGTCGGAGCTTCTGACCGATACGCGCGGCACGGCGATCATGAACCGCCTGTTCCATGATTATCAGCCTTACAAGGGTGAAATCTCGGGCCGTAACAATGGCGTTCTGATTTCCAACGATCAGGGCGAGTCTGTTGCTTACGCGCTCTTCAATCTCGAAGATCGCGGCCCGATGATTATCGACGCAGGCGTCAAGGTTTATCAGGGTATGCTGATTGGCATCCACTCGCGCGACAACGACCTTGAAGTCAACGTCCTGAAGGGCAAGAAGCTCACGAACGTTCGCGCTTCGGGCAAGGATGAAGCCGTGAAGCTGACGCCACCGATCAAGATGACGCTGGAACGCGCTCTGTCGTGGATTCAGGACGACGAGCTGGTTGAAGTGACGCCGAAGTCGATCCGCCTTCGCAAGCTCTACCTCGATCCGAATGAGCGCAAGCGCTTCGAAAAGAGCGGCAAGTCAAGCGCTGCATAAGTTCGACAGCATAAAAGGAAACGGCGCCTTCGGGCGCCGTTTTTGTTTGTATGCTTATCGCTCGCCGCGACGATAGGGCTGCATCAGCGCCTGCGGGACACGTGCGCGGCGCGCCATGACGATCAGCGCCACAATCGACATGATGTAAGGGATCATCAGGAAAAGCTGGTAAGGCACGACCTTGCCGTAGACCGTCTGCAGGCGTAGCTGGAACGCGTCGAACAGCGCAAATAGAAGCGCGCCCAGAAGTGCGCGGGCAGGATTCCACGAGGCGAAGACGACAAGCGCGATACAGACCCAGCCGCGCCCCTGCATCATCGTCGGGAAGAACGAGTTGAAGGCGGAGAGCGTGAGGAATGCACCGCCGACAGCCATAAGCGCGCTGCCGAACATGATCGTGAAGATGCGCATGCGGATCGGATTGATGCCCTGCGCTTCGGCGGCATGCGGGTTTTCGCCCGTCATACGGATGGCAAGGCCAAGCGGTGTGCGAAAGAGCACGTAACCGAGCAGCAGCGCCAGTGGAATGGCGATCCATGTCAGCGCCGTCTGCGTGCCAAGCACCTGCCCGATAAACGGAATATCCGCAAGCCAGGACGGATTGACCGGCTGGAATGGTGTGATCGTCGGCGGGGTTGAGGAAAGCGGCACCAGTAGCCTGAACAGGAAATAGCTGAGGCTCGACGCGAAAAGCGTAATGCCGAGGCCGACTACGTGCTGCGACAAGCCAAGCGGCACGGTAAGCGCTGCATGCAGTAGGCCGAACAAGGCGCCGGATGCTGCTGCTGCAAGCACGCCCACCCAAAGGTCAGCCCCGTTAAAGACCGTCAGCCAGCCGATCATCGCGCCGAAGGTCATGATGCCTTCTATGCCGAGATTGAGCACGCCCGCACGCTCGCAATAAAGCGCGCCGAGCGTACCGAAGATCAGCGGCGTTGCAATGCGCAGGACCGAAACCCAGAGGCCTGCGGACAGCAGGATATCCATCAACTCGTTCATCGGGCGATCCTGTATTGGGTGAAGAACAGAGCAACCAGCATGGTCAGAAGTGACAGCGCCACGGTAACATCGGCGATGAAGCTTGGAATGCCGATGGCGCGGCTCATACCGTCGGCCCCGACAAACATGGCGGCTGCAAAAAGTGCCGAGAAGATCGCGCCAATGGGATTAAGATTGGCCAGCATGGCGACGATGATGCCGGAATAGCCGAAGCCGGGCGAAAGATCGGTTGTGACATAGCCTTTTACACCCATGACCTGTATCGCACCTGCGAGGCCTGCAAGGCCACCGGAAATGCAGGCGACTTTCACCAGCGTCTTGCCAAGCGGAACGCCTGCAAAGCGCGCGGCTTGCGGATTAAGACCTGCAGCCTTGGTTTCAAGCCCAAACACGGTGCGCTTTTGCACATAGGCGAGGATGAGAGCCAGAGCGATGGCGATGATGATACCGATATGCAGTCGCATACCAGCCATGATTTTTGGCAGCACCGCCGCATCCGGCACCGGCTCGGATTGCGGCCAGCCAAAAGCGAGAGGGTCTTTCATCGGCCCTTCGATCATCATCGAGACGATGAGCACCGCAACGAAGTTCAAAAGCAGCGTCGTCACCACTTCATCGACACCGAAGCGCAGGCGAAGGCCGAGCGGAATAAGCAGGAAAATCATGCCTGCAATCGCACCGACGATGAGCAGCAGTGGAATAAGTATGGGAGCCGGAAGCTGCAATTGCGTGCCACAGGCGACGACCGCGAGAGCCCCCATATAGAACTGGCCTTCGGCACCGATATTCCAGAGTTTTGAGCGAAAGGCGACGGCAGCGGCAAGGCCGGTCAGCATCAGCGGCGTTGCGCGGGTGAGCGTTTCGGTGATTGAGAGTTTGTTGCCGAAAGCACCAATGGCGATCTGGCGGAAGGATTCGAGAACCGGCGCACCGGCGGCGGCTATCAGCAGTCCGGCAAGCACGAAGGCGGTCAGGACGGCGAGAACCGGCGCGGTTGCTACCAGCGCCATGGGCCGTGTTTCGCGTCGTTCAATACGCATCAGTTCAGCCCCTTCGTGGTATTTGTCTGCCACTCGCCAGCCATCATCAGGCCCAGCCGTTGTGCATCGGCTTCTTCCGCGTCGATGGGCGGCGATAGCCTGCCTTTGACGATGGCCTGAACCCGGTCGGCAAGGCCGATAATTTCATCGAGGTCTTCCGAGATCAGCAGTACGGCAGCTCCCTTGGCGCGTGCTTCCAAAATGCGGGCATGGATGGCCGCGACGGCACCTTCGTCGAGGCCACGCGTCGGCTGTGCCGCGATCAGGATACGCGGGGCGGTTTCCAGATTACGACCCAGAATGAGCTTCTGCATATTCCCGCCGGAAAGCAGGCGAATGCGGCTATCAGGCGTGCCGCCGCGCACATCGAAATCCTTGATGATGTGGTCGGTAAATTCCCGCGCAGCCGTCCGGTTGACCAGAAGACCATTGGAGAACTGCGGATCACGCACGCGTTCCAGTACAGCATTTTCCCAAAGTGTCAGGTCACCGATTGCGCCTTCCGCATTGCGATCTTCCGGAATACGGCCAACACCTTCCGCCACAAACTGGCGCGGGTCGAATTTGGTGACGGTCTGCCCGAACATGACAAGTTCGCCGTTTGCCGGTTGGCTGAGGCCGGAAACGAGACGTCCAAGCGCTGCCTGCCCATTCCCTGACACGCCAATGATGCCCAGCGTTTCGCCAGCGCGGAGGTGAAAGTCGAGATCGCTGAGGCGGGTTGCGCCATCTTCCACGACCGTTACATTCTTCGCTTCCAGCAAGGTTTCGCCGGGCGTGGCCGCAGCGCGCGAAGGGCGCGAAACGCGACGGCCGACCATCAGTTCGGCGAGTTCCTCTTTCGAGGTTTCGGAAGCCTTGCGCTCCGCCACAACCTTGCCGCCGCGCAGGACGACAACGCGGTCGGCTGCCGACATGACTTCATGCAGCTTGTGCGAGATGAAGATCAGCGACAGGCCCTGACGCGCCATCTCTTTCAGTGTAGCGAACAGGTTTTCGGCTTCCTGCGTGGTCAGAACGGCGGTCGGCTCGTCGAGGATCAGAATGTCGGCGTCGTTATAAAGCGCTTTCAGGATTTCAACGCGCTGTTGTTCGCCGACAGAAAGATCGCCAAGCCGTGCATCGGGATCGACCTGCAGGCCGAAGCGTCCGGCGATGTCGGCAATCTTGGTGCGCGCGGGTCCATGTGCCGATTTAAGCTTCCAGAGGCTTTCAGTGCCGGTGATGATATTTTCAAGCACTGTGAGGTTGGGCGCGAGCGTGAAATGCTGGTGCACCATGCCTACGCCCGCATCAATGGCAGCGCGGGGCTTGCCTTGCGGGATTTCCTCGCCCTTGACGAAGACGCGGCCTTCATCCGGCACATAATGGCCGAACAGGATGTTCATCAGCGTGGTTTTGCCTGCACCATTCTCGCCAAGAAAAGCGAGGATTTCGCCGCGCTCAAGCTTCAGCGAAATAGTGTCATTGGCGGTAAGCTGGCCAAATCGCTTGGTGATGTTCTGTAGTTCAAGAACGGTCGTCGTCATATGTTCAACCCCGCAACGGGAAATCTATGCTGCCAGCGCTGATCCTCCTCCAGACGCTGGCCAAGGTTCAAAAGCAGCCGGTCAGCGCCCATTGGTGCAACGAGCTGCAAGGCGACCGGCATGTCGTTAGCGTCGGTTCCAAAGGGAAGCGAGAGTGCCGGGAAACCGGAAATATTGGCAAGTGCTGCATAAGGCGCGAAGGCATTCATCTTCTGCCAATGCGCATCCACGTCGCCGTGATCCATCGGAAAGGAACCGAGCGGCATCGGCCCGCGCGACAGCATCGGCGTTATCAATACGTCGATGTCGCGGAAAATCTGCCACAACATATGTGCGGCGCTGACGGCTCCGTTCATGGCGCGATAAAGCGCGGTCGCTTCCATGCGCCGCCCGCGCTCCGCAACCACACGGGTAAGCGGTTCAAGCCTGTCTTCGTCAAGGGCCAGAAAATCGATTGCAGCAGCGAGATTGACGGAAATGATGCGGTCGAACGCGCGCGCGCTGGAAGCGATCAGCGGGCTGAATTCCGAAGCGGGGATTTCGCGAATTGCGTGCCCCTGCGCTTCAAGGAAACGTGCTGCATCTGCCACAACCTGCAAACATTCTGATGTGATTGGATAGTTTGCAAGATCGCCCGTCACGATGCCCACACGAAGGCGGTTCGGCAAATCACCTGTCTGCATTGCTGGGTCGGGCAGAAAGCCTTCCGTGTTGCCTTCGACAAGCGGTAGAAGCGCTTTTGCGTCGCGCACGGAACGACAAAGTGCAAATTCGCTCGCAATGCCTGCAAGATAATTGCCGAAATGTGGACCCGCTGGCATGGCGCCCCGGCTTGGTTTCAGACCGACGAGTCCACAGGTTGCAGCGGGCACACGAATGGAACCGCCAGCGTCGGTGGCGTGCGCAATTGCGACGATCCCGGCTGCGACGGCTGCTGCCGCTCCGCCGGATGACCCGCCGGGTGAAAGCGTTTCATCGAAGGGATGGCGTGCAGGCGGTGCTCCCGCTGGCTCGCTCGCAAGCGCCAGACCGAATTCGGGTACGGTGGTGGTGCCGAAGAAATTTAGCCCGGCTGCACGCAACCGGCGGCTGAGTTCGGAATCCATCTGCGATGAGGCATTGAGGAATGCCTGCGAGCCGAGCCGGATCGGCAGGCCGGCATAGGGGCCGCCCAGATCCTTGAACAGGGAAGGCACGCCAGCAAATACCGCCCTGGATGGCGCGGCATCGAATGCAATGGCGCCGGCACGGCCCAGATCGCGATCGACATGTGCAATGGCGCCCATAGGGCGCCATTTTTCTGCAGCGTCAAGAGCGGCGTTCATGGCTTCTTCTGCCGTAAGGATTCCTTCCGCAATCGCCTGCGCGAGCGCGGTTGCATCCTGCCGGTTCATGTCGATTGCCACGGAATATCTGCCCGTTTTACTTTGGTTCGGCCGGGTTCGGCTTGTACTCGAACTTGCCTTCCTTCAGTTCCACACGACGGGCTTCCATCTTGGCTTCTGCTTCGGCAGGGGCAATGCCCTTGACGTAGATGATGTCGTTGCCGCCTTCCTTCATCAGGCTGAATGGCGTGTAATCCTTGCCGGTTGCCTGGCTGGCCTTCACGTCGGCGATAGCCGCATTGAGGATCGGGCGGAAATTCCAGATCGCATTGGCAAAGACCGTATCGGGGTAGCGCGGCGTATAGTCGATCAGCGAGCCGATGGCCTTGATGCCGCGTTCCTTGGCGGCGTCTGCCGTACCGATACGCTCGCCGAACAGGATGTCCGCGCCAGAGTCGATCTGGGCAAGACCGGCTTCACGTGCTTTCGGCGGGTCGAAGAAAGTGCCGATGAACGACGCGATAAACTTCGCGTCAGGCCGGGTTTCCTTCACGCCGTCCTGAAAGGCATTGATGAGCATATTGACTTCCGGGATCGGCACGGCACCGACCGAGCCGAAGGTGCCGGACTTGCTCATCGCGCCTGCCAGCATGCCTGCGAGATAAGCAGCCTCGAAGTTCCAGGTGCCGAAAACACCGAAATTATCGCCTTGCGGCTTGCCGGAGGAGCCCATGACGAAAGCCGTCTTCGGATAATCGCCTGCCACCTGGCGCGCTTCGCGTTCGACGGCATAGGATTCGCCGACGATCAGCTTGATGCCCTGTTCGGCATATTCGCGCATGGCGCGGGGATAGTCGCTCGCCGAAACGCCTTCGGAGAAGACATATTCGATGACGCCTTCGTCATTGGCCTGCTTCAGTGCATCGTGGAGACGCGAATTCCACGCGTTTTCGACTGGCGAGGCGTGGATGCCTGCTACTTTCAGCTTTTCATCGGCAGCGAAGACCCGGGTGGTCATTGCCGATGCGCCCAGTGCTGCAGACATTGCGAGAATGTCGCGACGGGTAAAGTTCGGTGTTTTGATGATTTTTGTCATTTGGTCAGGGACCCCTCATGTGTGTTTTCGGCGCGTGGGTGCGCGCAGCCGGTTGCTTCGTTTTGACGTGCGGATTTCATGAGCAACGATTTCCATCATTGCCCAAACCACCTTTAATTCAAGAAGATTCTAAAGCTGGCCGACTGGCGCGTAGTCAGCCCCGTCAACCGAAGACGGACGGCCTTCGAGGTTAATGCGGCTTATGCGCTGCGGGGTTTCGGCAATGACCTTGCCGCGCTTCACGACCTTGAGACGGTTTGCCTTCAGCCGCAGCGCTTCAATCGGGTCGCGTGCCTGCAGTACCACGAAGTCGGCATTGCAGCCTTTTGCAAGGCCATAGCCTTCAAGGCCCAGCGCCTTGGCGGAATTGACGGTGAGCGCGTCGAAAACCTGTTTCTTGCCTTCGATGGAGGTCATCTGTGCGACATGGATCGCCATGTGGCCGACTTCCAGCATGTCGCCGGAACCCATCGAGTACCAGGGGTCCATCACGCAGTCATGGCCGAACGCGACATTGATGCCAGCAGCCATCAGTTCCGGCACGCGCGTCATGCCGCGACGCTTCGGATAGGTATCGGCGCGGCCCTGAAGCGTGATGTTGATGAGCGGGTTCGGAATGGCATTCATCTTTGCTTCCGCAATCAGCGGAATAAGCTTCGAGACGTAATAATTATCCATGGAATGCATGGAGGTCAGGTGTGAGCCGGAAACGCGACCCTGCAAGCCGAAGCGCATTGTCTGCGCTGCCAGCGTTTCGACATGGCGCGACATTGGATCGTCGCTTTCGTCGCAATGGATATCGACCGGCAGGCCGCGTTCGGCGGCAATGCGGCACAGTTCTTCCAGCGAGGCTGCGCCATCGGCCATGGTGCGCTCAAAATGCGGGATGCCGCCGACGACGTCGAGACCCATATCGAGCGAGCGGTTGACGAGATCGACCGCGCCCGGCGAACGGTAATAGCCATCCTGCGGAAAGGCTACCAGTTGCAGGTCGATATAGGGTTTCACCTTCTCGCGCACTTCGATCATCGCTTCAGCGGTGAAGAGGCGCGGGTCGCTGACATCGACATGGCTGCGAATGGCGAGCAACCCTTGCGAAACGGCCAGATCGCAATAACGCAGCGCGCGCTCGACCATGGCTTCAACGGTCAGTATCGGCTTTAGTTCGCCCCACAGCGCGATACCTTCAAGAAGGGTACCGGAACGGTTGAGGCGCGGCAGGCCGAGCGACAGGGTGGCATCCATGTGGAAATGCGGATCGACGAAAGGTGGGGTTACGAGCCGGTCGGTTGCATCGATTTCCTGAGCCGCCTGATGCTCACCCTTGGACGGCACGATATCGGCAATCTTGCCGTCCTTGACCAAAATGTCCTGCTTCTCGCGACCGTCGGGGAGATTGGCGTTTCTCACGATCAAATCGAACATTGGCGGGACCTTTCATCTGGATATGCAAGAACAGAGCCCAAAAAGAAGGGCTCATTTTCCAATTGCCTTATACCCTATATCTGGTGGGCGCAATGCCGGGGGAAGGTGGAAGGGGTCGTCATCCTCAATGGAAAATGCTAGGCCCTGAAATCATCTTTGCAGGATTGCCATGTTCACGATTAGTCGCGTCGAAACCTTTAGTCAGGAGATCAGGAAAAGTCGGTTTCTGGCTATTGCCGCGCCTGTCGCGAGTGAGCAGGCGGCGAAGGATTTTTTGAGCGAGCATTCCGATCTGTCGGCGAGTCATAATTGCTGGGCCTGGCGCATAGGACAGAATTATCGTTTCAGCGATGACGGAGAGCCAAGCGGAACGGCAGGAAAGCCGATCCTGCAGGCAATCGATGGCCAGCAACTGGACAATATTGCAGTCGTGGTCACGCGCTGGTTCGGCGGTATTTTGCTGGGCAGCGGCGGCCTGATGCGCGCTTATGGCGGCACGGCTGCAACCTGTCTGCGACAGGCGGAGAAAACAGAAGTTATTCCGCTGGTCGGATTTCAGTTTGCCTGCGATTTTTCAGATCATGCGCTGCTGAAAGCCCGTCTGACAGCGGTGGAAAACCTTGCCATCGCGCAAAAGAACTTCACCGGCACCGGCGTGGAGATCGCGGGCACCATGCCCATTGCCATGCGGGATGAACTATCCCGCCTCGTTACCGATCTGACGCGCGGCAAGACGATTATCGCATTTGATGACTAGATCGTACCGCTCGTATATTGCTGGCGCTTGTTCTCATACATCAGCAGGTCGGCGCGCTTGGCGACAGTTTCCAGCTTTTCGCCTGGCATGCTGGTTGCAGAGCCGATGGAAAGATTGAGCTTGAGCTGGGAATAATACTGGTTGTTGATATCGACCAGTCGCTGAATGTCCTCGACCATGGCTTCCGCACCGCGCTCATCCACATAAGGCAGCACAACCGCGAATTCGTCGCCACCGATGCGAGCCGCGTGCCCCGGCTGCTTCACGGCTTCATTCAGCACTTCGCCAATGCGCCGCAGCAATCCATCGCCTGTCGCATGACCCCATTGGTCATTGGCGGCCTTGAGGCCGTTGAGATCGATGATGATGACCGAAACGGGCGTATGGGCCTTCCGTTCAAGCCGGTTCAGCTCATCGACATAATAGGCGCGATTGTGAAGCTTGGTCAGTACGTCATGTTTGCCCAGATATTCCAGATACGCTTCGGCCTTCTTGCGCGCGGTGATGTCGGTAAGCGCGATCTGCACCAGTGACCAGTCCGTTTCATGCCCCGGCAGAACCGAGAGCTGCAGAAGAACATGCCGCTCGGAGCCGTCGAGTGCATAGTTCACCACTTCGCGTCGCTGGAACAAGACACCGTTCCACAGATCGATCAACTGTTCGCGGAACGATGATTCCATTTCGTCCTTGAAGACGAGCGGCAGGTTCTGCAGCAGCGCCTTCTTGTCAGGCGCAAGGAAGAGGGCAGTCGTCTCGGTGTTGATTTCAAGAACCCGGATTTCGCTCATGCACTGACGCACGAATTCCGGATGCACGTCGGTAAACACTCGAAAATCAACGATGCCGCGCTGACGCACATCGTCCATCAGTTGTTTGATGCGGCTGAAATCCTCAACCCAGAGCGAGACCGGCGAATGCTCGAAAAGTCCCTGCGCGTGCTGCTTGTGCCGGTCCTCTTCGCGGCGGGCATTTTCGCGTGCGGTCACATCTTCGATGGAAAGCAGAACGCGCTCCCAGGTGTGCTCATAGCCGGGCAGCACGACACCCTTGAGCTGAATATCCAGCCGCTTGCCGCCGAGCGAATAGTTGATAGTGTCGCTTGAGAAAGCATTACCGCCGTTCCATAGCTGTACCATCTCGTCGATATGCGGGTCCAGCATGTCGTCGCGAAACACGCGTTCGAGATTGTCGATCAGATGACTGACGCTGTCCGCCTCGAAAAGCGAAAGCGTCTTGCGATTAACCTTCAGGACCCGGATATGGCTGGTGCAGATGCGCAGCCGGGTTGTGTCTTCGTGCAGGAATGCCCGAAGATCGGTAATGCCAAGCGCACGCCATTCTTCGAACTGCTTGCGCAGGCCGCTATAATCCTCAAGCCACAGGGAAATTGGCGCAAGGTCAAAAATATTGGCGCTGTCGCTCAAGGCAGACTCGATATTCATGGATTTCCCGCTCTACCATTGGCTTCCCGCATTCCCCATTCAGGATATGCGTCCAAACCGGATTCGCTTTTCCCATCGGGAAAAGCCGCGATGGATTGTTGGGAGCGCGTTATATTACGAGAAGCTTGGATAAACTAGAGGTTTTATTGTTTAAAAACTTCGCTTTTATGTAAGGCGAAAAAGGGCAGCTCCTTATGAGAGCCGCCCCTTTTATATGTCGGCAGCAATCAGTTCTCGACCGGCAGACGGTGGCGAACCAGCGTAGTCCAGTAGGAGCACCCCCAGGCAATGACTTCGTCGTTGAAGTCATATTTGGGATGATGGAGATTGGCGCTCGGGCCATTGCCGATATTGATCATTGCGCCTGGCACCTCGTTCAGCATGAAGGCAAAATCTTCACCGCCGAGTGTCGCCGGCATGTCGCGCGTCACACGGTTGGCGCCCGCAACGGCGTCGGCTGCGATTGCGGCCAGTTCGGTTTCGCGCTCGTGATTGACGGTGACCGGATAGCTGCGCTGATAATCGAGCGTGGCCTTGGCCCCGAAAGCATCGGCTATGCCCTGCACGGCGCGGGTCAGCTTTTGCTCGATATGGTCACGCACTTCCTCGCGAAGCGTACGGACAGTTCCGGTCAGCCGGATTTTCTGCGGAATGACGTTGAAGGCATCGCCACCCTGAATGGTGGTGATCGAAATCACTGCGGAATCCAGCGGGTCGATGGTGCGCGCCGTTAGAGTCTGGATCGCCTGAATGAGCGCTGCCGTGACGGGAATGGGGTCGATGGTCTGGTGCGGCGAAGCGGCATGTCCGCCAACGCCCTCAATGGTGATGTCGAGAACATCAACCGATCCCATGATCGGGCCGGAATTGATGGTGAAATGCCCGACTGCGAGGTTTGGCCGGTTGTGCATGCCGTAAACTTCATTGACCGGCCAGCGCTTGAACAGACCGTCGTCGATCATCGCCTTGGCGCCTGCACCACCTTCCTCGGCAGGCTGGAAAATCACGATGACTGTGCCGTCGAAGGCGCGGCTTTGCGCCAGTTCGCGGGCAGCACCCAGAAGCATCGTCGTGTGACCGTCATGGCCGCAGGCATGCATCTGGCCTGGCACTTTTGACGACCATTCAGCGCCGGTTTCTTCGAGGATCGGCAGTGCATCCATGTCGGCGCGCAGGCCGATGGCACGACCCGAGCGGTTCGACTGACCACGAATGACGCCGACGACGCCGGTGCGTCCGATGCCGGCCACGACCTCATCGACGCCAGCAGCACGCAGTGCTTCGGCGACTTTTTCCGCCGTCCGGTTTACATCGTAAAGCAGCTCGGGGTTTTCGTGCAAGTCACGGCGGAACGCGACGAGTTCGTCAAGCTGGTTCGACGTCCAGTTTTCAACCGGCATGTCAGGCTCCTTTTGTGTTGTCTTCAGTCTTGTCGAGGCGGTAGCGGAAATCGCAGTGGCTTGCGCCCTTCATGATGGTCTGCGTGCGTTCCAGCTTCATTTCGGGATTGTAGCCGATGCAGAAATCGCCATCGCGATTGCAGGAAAGCAGGTGACCGATATGGCCAAGGCCCATCTCGCGGTACATTTCCGAATAGCGGCAGCGCGTAACGTTGAAATCGAAATGATCTTCGCCCTGCGAAATCACGTCGATCTCCAGCGCGTTTTCCTTCGTCCAAAGCGGCTGGATATCGGCAAAGTCCTGTATCGTCGGCGTGTGGCCCAGCTCGTCGGCAAAGCTCTTGCCCTGTTCGATGGCCGAACGGCTGACTGCTTCGCCGATTGCTGCCTGCGCTTCTTCCTCACCGGAACGTTCACGAATAACTTCGTAAACATTCTTGAGAACCAGCGCTTCGATGCGGCGACGTTCGAGAATTGACATTTGATTCATGGACCTGACCTTTCACATGAACGTTAGATGAGATGCGTTAGGGATTTGGCTCGGAGAGATCCTTGCGCCGAAGCCATGCGAGATAAAAAGGAGCAATCTTGCGCGCGACTTTATGAAAAGGTAGTGGTGCCGGTTCCGAGACGGGCAGGGCAAGCTCCTGTACCGACTCGCCGTCCAGCGCGCGCGCGAATTCCCGGCCTAGCGATGTGCCCAGAGCGACCCCACGCCCGTTGCAGCCGATCCACGCCCAGCCATTGGGGCCGAGCTGATGAACGCGGGGAAAGCGATCCCATGTCATGCCGATATAACCGCTCCACACATGGGTGATTTCCGGCTCGCCAAGTGCAGGGAAAGCTTCCGCCATGTTGCGCGCCGTCTTGCGCTTGACGCGTTCGGCAATGTTGAAATCGCCCATCACCACGCCGCCGGTAATAAGCCGGTTGCGGGCATCGTAGCGGAAGAAGCGCAGGTCGCCGCGTGTATCGGATACGGCCTGCCTTCCGGGCAAAATCGTTGCGCGCAGATTGTCACTGACTGGCGCGGTTGCCATCTGCCACGAGAGTACCGGCACGATGGTGCGGGCGAGGCGTGGGGCAAGCCCCTCGCGCAGCTCGCCGGTATAGGCATTGGTTGCCAGCAGAAAGCCCTTGGCGCGCACCGTGGCGCTGGCGGTCTTGACCTCCCAGTGGTCGCCCACCTGGGCATAGGAGATGACCGGGCTTTGCTCGTGAATGATCGCGCCGTGGCGTTCGGCAGCGGCTGCAAGCCCGCGCGCGAAAGCCAGCGGGTTGATATGGCCTCCGGTCGGGTTGAACATGCCGCCATACCAGAAATCGCTCCCCAACAGCCGCGATGTGGCGGCGCGGTCGAAAAACTCTGCCGGGAAGCCGAAGCGTTTCCATGCATCCACACGGGTTTGCGAAAGCTTCACCCGGCCCGGCGAATGGGCGGGCTGGAACCAGCCGTTCTGCTCGGCCTCGGCCTCGATGTTTTCATCGCGCACGATGGAAAACAGAATGTCGGCACTATTGCCGATCAGTCTGGCAAAACGTTCACCCGATGCGCCATAGCGTTTGGCGATTGCATCGGGCTCGGCGGAAGTCATGGTCGGTATGACCTGTCCATTGTTGCGCCCGGACGCACCCCAGCCGACGGCATTGCCTTCCAGCAGGATGACACGCTTGCCGCGTTTTGCCAGATGGAGTGCTGCCGAAAGCCCCGTAAAACCCCCACCGACAATGGCGACATCGGCTTCCGCGTCATTGGTCAGCGGCTTTGCAGGTGTGCGGGCAGGGGCGGTGGCAGCCCAGATGGAGGGTGGAAATTCTATGTTCTGCATGGCTTCACGCATTTTCCAAACGAGGCGGTGTCCAGCCCTTGCCGGGAATGGAGGCAAGCAGGCGCTGTGTATATTCATGTTGCGGGTTGGCGAAGACTTGCGCCGTCAGACCGGTTTCGGCGATCTCGCCCTTCGACATGACGATGATGCGGTCGCAGAGCTGGGCTGCCACACGCAAATCGTGCGTTACGAAAAGCAGCGACAGGTTGAGCCGTTCGCGGAGGTCGGCAAGAAGACGTAGAACCTGCGCCTGCACGGAGACATCGAGCGCGGAGACCGGTTCATCCGCGACGATGATGCGCGGCTCCAGAGCCAGCGCGCGGGCGATGCCGATGCGCTGGCGCTGCCCACCGGAAAACTCGTGCGGAAAGCGGTCGGCGGCAGCGGGCGAAAGCTCGACCAGCTCCAGCAATTCGCGTGCTTTCGCATGGGCCTGTTCCTTCGGCACGCCATGGACGATAGGTCCCTGTGCAATCAGGTCCACGACGCGGCGGCGCGGGTTGAGCGAGGCCATCGGGTCCTGAAAGACCATCTGGATGTCCTTGCGCATGGCCCGCACTTCCCGTGGGCTGGCGCTCAGAAAATCCCTGCCATTCACATCGACCTTGCCGCTATCGGCTTCCAGCAGACGGGTGATGATGCGCGAAACAGTTGTCTTGCCGGAGCCGCTTTCGCCGACGACGCCCAGCGTTTCGCCCTGACGCAATTCGAATGAAAGGTCCTTCACGGCCGGAACGGCACTTCTTTTACCGGTGAGCAAACCGCCGCGCGCCTTGAAGGTTTTGCGTAAAGCGCTGGCCTTGAGAATGACCGGCTGGGCATCCACCGATGGCTTGGGTTCGGGCGGAGTGAGGGCTGGAACCGATGCAATCAGCGCCTTTGTGTAAGCGTGCTGCGGATGGTTCAGCACTTCGTTTGCCGGGCCTTCCTCAACCAGTTCGCCAAGCCGCAGCACGGCCACGCGGTCGGCAATTTCCGCCACCACGCCGAAGTCATGCGTGATGAACAGAATGCCGGTATTGTGTTCGCGTTGCAGGTCGCGGATCAGTTTCAGGATTTGCGCCTGCGTGGTCACGTCGAGCGCCGTGGTCGGCTCGTCGGCGATGATGAGGCGCGGTTTCAGGATCAGCGCCATGGCAATCATGACACGCTGGCGCTGACCGCCCGAAATCTGGTGCGGATAGGCGTTATAGGCGGATTCCGGGTCCGGAATTTTCACCTCTGCCAGCATGTCCAGCACGGCGGCACGGCGTTCCTTACGACCGAGCTTCGTGTGCAGGCGCAACACTTCATCGATCTGCCAGCCGACTGTCTTCTGCGGGTTGAGCGCTGTCATCGGTTCCTGAAAGATCATGCCGATGCGGTCGCCGCGCAGCTTCTTCATGTCGGCTTCGCTGAGCGAATAAAGATCGGTGCCTTCAAGCCTGATCGTGCCGTGGGTCACATGCACATGCGGTTCCGGCAGAAGGCGCATGATCGCGCCTGCCGAAAGCGATTTACCGGAGCCGCTTTCACCGACAAGGCAGACGATTTCACCGGGATTGATGGTGAGTGTGAGGTCCTGCAAGGCATAGGGACGGTCGGCGCCTTTGGGCAGCGCGATCTGCAGGTTTTTGATTTCAAGAACGGGTGCGGCGGTCATTATTTCTTCTGCCTCGGATTAAGCGCGTCGTTCAGTCCTTCGCCGAGTAGACTGAAGGAAAGAACGGTGAGCAGAATGGCGATGCCGGGAATGACCGAGCAGAACCAGTCGGTGCGCAGCACGGCGCGACCCTGGCCGATCATGTTGCCCCAGCTTGCATAGTTCGGATCGCCAAGTCCGAGGAAGGCGAGCGCGCTTTCCATCAGGATGGACGTGGCCATCACCACGGATGCGAAGACGATTACCGGCGGGAGGGCATTTGGCAGGATTTCGCGGAAGATGATCGACATGTTGCCGACGCCCAGATTGCGCGCCGCATCGATGAATTCGCGCTTGCGCAGCGCCAGAAATTCGGCGCGCACCATGCGGGCAGGCGCGGTCCATGAAACGATGCCGATGCAGATGATGATATTCTCGATGGAGGAACCGAAGATCGCCACCAGTGTCAGAAGCAGCACGAAGCTCGGAACGGTCTGGAAAGCCTCGGTTATGCGCATCAAAACGTCATCCACCCAGCCGCCATAATAGCCGGCAAGAGCGCCGATAATGATGCCGATCACGATGGAAATCAGGGTGGCCACCACGCCGATCAGCAGCGAAATGCGCGCACCATGGAAGATGCCTGCCATGATATCGCGGCCGAGCTGGTCGGTGCCAAGCGGCGTTGCAGCGTTGACGAATGGCCAGACGAGCGGATCGCCAGCACGCCGCAGCGGGTCGCCGGGCGTAATGACATCGGCCAGCAGCGCAATCAGGACCACGGCGATGAAGAGGATAAGGCCCAGCACGGCGGCGCGGTTACGGCTGAAGCGTTTCCACAGAATTTTCGTGCGGGAGACCTGCGGGCGGGTGAGGGAGAGGTCCTGGGAGGTCATGACAGTTCGATCCTGGAATCAAGCCGCGCATAGATGAGATCGGTGATGAAATTCACGATCACCACCAGCACCGAGCACAGGAAGATGATGCCCATGAGCGTGTTGAGGTCGCGCTTGATCACGGAGGTGTAGGCGAGTTGGCCAAGGCCGGGCAGCGAGAAGATCGTCTCGATCACAACAGAGCCGCCAAGCACAGTTGAGAACTGCAGTCCGAGCAGCGTAACGACAGGCAGGAAGGCGTTGCGCATGATGTGATGAAACATCAGCCTTGCGCCGCTGGCACCCTTGGCGCGGGCTGTGCGGACATAATCGAGGTCGGCCACTTCCAGCACGCTGGTGCGCATCAGGCGCATGTAGAAGGCGAGATAGATGAGCGAAAGCGCCGTTGTCGGCATAACAAGGTGGACGGCAATATCCCAGACATTCTTCCAGCCGGTATAAAACCCGGCAATCGTCTTGTAACCGCCAACCGGCAGCCAGCCGAGCTTGACGGAAAAGATGAACATCAAAATGAGGCTGAGGAAGAAGCTCGGCATGGCGTAGAAGACGAGACCGAGTGTGGAGATGACATTGTCGGTCAGCGAATAAGCCTTGCGCGCAGCGAAAGCCCCGAGCGTGATGCCAAAAATGAACGCCACCGACAGGGACGAAACCATCAGCAGGAGCGTTGGCACGAGGCGGGCCATCAGCACGTCCAGCACAGGCAGCTCATAGACATAGGACCAGCCAAAATCGAACCGTGCCAGCTTGGTCATGTAAATCCAGAGCTGCGTCCAGACTGGCTGATCGAGGCCGTATTCGGCGCGCAGATTGGCGACGAATTGCGGGTCTGCGCCACCCATGTCGCCAACAAGCGCGTCAACCGTGTCGCCGGGCGCAAGCTTGATCAGCAGGAACGCCCCGATCATGATGAGAAGAATGACGGGGATCGCCTGCAAGATGCGCCGCAGCGCAAAAGTCAGGATCGGGGGCAGGGGCATTGCGGATTATCCTGCAAGATATTCATTTCAGCATTCAGGGAAGAGAGGAACCGCTGCCGGAGAGCCCGGCAGCGGTTGTGTATCGCTTATTGGTCGATCCAGAGGTCGTACCAGCTCGATGAATCCCAGCGCGGCGTGTTGTGGTGGTTCTTGAGAACCTTGTTGGTCACGCCGACGAACGGATGTTCGATGGCGAAGATGACCGGCAGGTCCTTCATCTCAAGCTGCTGGATCTGGTGATAGAGATCGGCGCGCTTGGCCGGGTCGAGCTCGCTCGCAGCCTTGTCGATCAGGCTGTCCATTTCGTCGGACTTGTAGTCAAACTGGTTGGACCATGCTGTGCCGACAGGAGCGCCGGAGCGCAGCCAGACGGTGGTGGAGACAGCCGGATCGGAGCGGAACTGATGCCAGCCGCTTGCCGTGTCGAAGTCGTGATCGCGGTAGACGCCGTTCAGGAAGCCCGGCGCATCATTGGTCAGGATTTCGACGTCGATGCCGACTTCCTTCATCGCCTGAGCATAATACTCGGCCCAGAGCTGCGTATATTCACCCCATGGTGCCGGGCGATGGCGCAGCTTGAAGCGGATGCCGTCCGGACCAGCCGGATAACCGGCTTCATCGAGCAGCTTCTTGGCCTTTTCAACATCATACGGGTAAGTCTGGACCTGATCCGTATAGTTGGCACCGCCGGCGCTCGGGATCGGACCACGGCCCGGCTTGGCATAGCCGCGCATGATCGTCTTGATAGCGAAATCGATGTCGAGCGCGTGATAGATCGCCTGACGAACCTTGAGATTGGCAAGGATCGGATTGCGCAGGTTGAACTCGATGGTCGAGTGCGCGACGTTGTTTTCGAAGCCCTTGGTGCCGGTGTCGAAGCGGCCATCCTTCTGGAGGCGCTCGGTATCCGACATGGAAATGCCGTTGAAGGCGGTTTCCATCATTTCACCCGCTTCAAGCGCTGCGGCAGCAGCGGCCTTGTCCGGCATGAAGCGCCAGACCACGCGATCGAGATAAGGATATTCCTTGCCGCGCCAGTAGTCGTCATTACGCTCGGCAATGATGTGCTGGCCGCGCTCATATTCGACGAACTTGAACGGTCCCGTGCCCACCGGCGCGGCGTTGTACTTGTTCTTGAGAATATCCGTGCCTTCATAAAGATGCTTCGGCACCGGATGGCCGAGATCAGGCATGGCGGCGACGAGCAGTTCCAGCGGCATCGGCTTGGAATAGCGGAACACAGCCGTATGCGGATCGGTGCAGTCGACGGCTTCGAGATTGGCCTGAAGCGTGGTCGAATAGTTGAGGAGCTTCTTCCAGAGGTTCATGGCGCTGTACGAAACGTCATCGCAGGTGAAGGGCTGACCGTCATGCCAGCGCACATTCTCGCGCAGCTTGAAGGTGATGGCCTTGCCGTCTTCCGAGGACGACCAGCTTGTGGCCAGAACAGGCACATAGCCCTCATAGGTGCGGTCGATCAGAGGCTCCATGATGCGGCCCGTGATCTGATAGACGCCAGTGGAGGCGCGCAGAGCAGGGTTAAGCACACCCTGCTCGGTGTTCATATGGACGATGACAGTACCGCCGCGCTTTACGTCTTCGGCGTGCGAAGGCGCTGTCGCAAGCGAAAACGCCGCAAGAAACAGGCCAAGGCCAACTTTTTTGATATGCATTCTCTGTTCCCCTGAAGGACGTTGAGGGAGGGCTTTCGAGCCTCTTTTCCCGCACGTCCCAATATTGTTCAAGCCCCTGAAATCGCAACAAAATGCTACTTCAGGGGGTCTTTATTGTATGCAAGCATTGATATGCTAGAATCCGTGGCGATATTGTCAAGATAAACTAATATGTCTGGCAAAATTGGTAAAATTTCTCGACCAGCCTGCGTTAATAAGTGTCGATTTTCTACGACGGAGTTTGTTGATGAGCCAGAATTCCCCCGAGCAGAACGCAAATTCGGGCAAGAACGAGCGTGGTGCGGTCTGGATAACCGGTGCCGGGTCGGGCATCGGCGCTGCCATGGCACGACGGTTCGCGCGTGAAGGCTGGCGCGTCGCGCTGACGGGCCGCAAGGCGGATGCACTTGCAGCGATTGCCGAGGAGATCGTCTCCAATGGTGGCGAGGCGCAGATATTTCCGGCGGATGTTCTCGACCGGGAGGCAGTTGCCGCTACTGCCGGAGCTATCGTCGAATGGGCAGGTCGTCTTGATGTGCTCTGCAACAATGCCGGTCTCAATATTCCGCGCCGTAGCTGGGCGGATATTGATTTCGATTCATGGGACGATGTCATCGACATCAACATCAAGGGGGCGATCAATGTGATTGCCGCTGCCCTGACGCCTATGCGTACGCAGGGTGGTGGGTTGATGATCCATACATCGTCCTGGGCAGGACGGTTCTCGTCGCCCGGCGGCGGCGTCCCCTATGGTGCGTCCAAACATGCGCTCAACGATCTGAGCGCCAGCCTGAATGCGCAGGAAGGACCAAACGGCATCCGGTCGACGGTGCTATGCCCCGGTGAGGTGGCGACGCCGCTTCTGGCGCGTCGTCCGGGCTTCGATCTCTCTCGCATGGATGATGTCATCCAGCCCGAGGATATGGCTGAAACCGCGCTCTATGTTGCCAATATGAATCCCAAGGTTACGATCCACGAGATCGTTCTGGCTCCGACCAAGAAATAGAAAAGGAAGTTTTGTATGTCTCATCCGGTCAAAGGCGTCGATCATATTTTCCTGCTGGTCGGCGATCTGGAGAAAAGTGCCGAACAATATCGCCGTTTCGGATTTACGCTGAGCCCACGTGGCCTCCACAGCAAGGAAAAGGGTACCGGCAACTACACCATCATGTTTCCGGAAGATTATTTCGAGCTGCTCGGCATCGTCGCCGAGACGCCGGGCAATCTGCATCAGCGTGAGAAACTGGCAGCGCAGGGCGAAGGCCTCCATGCCATTGCCTGCCGCATCGACAATGCGCGCGATGCCAAGGCGGAACTGGACGCACTTGGTATCAAGACAGGCGAGGTTGGTGCGTTTCAGCGTCCCGTAGAACTGCCGGGCGGTGGCGAGGGTGTCGCGGCTTTTGAAACTGTGTCTTTCGCGGAAAGTGAAGTGCCGCAAGGTATGGTCTTCATGTGCCAGCACAAGACCCGCGAAACGGTCTGGCTACCGGAACTGATCGAACATGCAAATGGTGCAAATGGCCTTTCCGCCATTGTTGCCATCTCATCCAATCCGGAAGCTGCTGCCAATGGTTTTGCCCGCCTGTACGCCAATGGCAAGGCAGAGGCACAGGATGGTGGCTGGAAGGTTTCGACAGGCTCACGTTCGGCAGACATATGGGTTGTGAGTGAGGAGAAAGCCGCTGCAATCTATCCCGGTGTGGATTTTGCCCGGATACCGGGCAAGGCTTTCGCCGTTCTGCGCATCCGGGTCGCTTCGCTGGATAAGGCGCGCGGCGTTCTCGATACCAACGGAATTTCCCACGTGAAGACATCTGCGGGCATCGCCGTGCTGCCGGAAAATGCCAGCGGCACGGTTCTGGAATTTTCCGAACAGTAAGAATTTGAACAGGCGGGGCTGTGAGGCCCCACTTTGCTAATCAGCGCGGAAAGCGCTGGTTTTCTTCCAGCACGTTCAGGTCCATGTGGTTGCGCATATAGCGCTCGGACGCCTTTTGCAGCGGCTGGTAGTCCCATGGATAATAGGCGCCGTTGCGCAATGCCGGATAAACGACGTGACGGCGCGCCTGACTGGCCCGGATATCGGCATCGTAGCGGTCCAGGTTCCAGCGCTTTTCCGCCTTGGCCAAAAGATCATCCAGAGCCGCTTTGAATTCCGGTTTTTCCGCCAGATTGTGCAGCTCGTCCGGATCGTCGGCAAGGTTGAACAATTGTGGCGGGTCGGCGCGGCAAAGGTTGAGCTTCCAGTCGCCATCACGCAGCGAGATCATCGGTGCTATGGTGCCCTCGGCGGCATATTCGACCGGAACCGGTCCGCGTTTGGCGGAACCTGATGCAATACCTGTCAGTGAAACGCCGTCGGTCCACGGCATGATGCCCTTGAGGTCGATCCCGGCAAGGTCGGCCAGTGTGGGTAAAACGTCGAGCGTCGAGACGGGCGCATCCACGCGGCCCGCCTGCAATTGCGGTGCGGCGATCATCAATGGCACGCGAGCAGAGCCATCGAAGAAGCTCATCTTGAACCACAGGCCGCGTTCGCCGAGCATATCGCCGTGATCGGAGGTGAAGACGACATTCGTGTCCTCCGCCATCCCGCAGCGTTCGATCACGTCAAGCAGGGTGCCGATCTTTTCATCCACATAGGAGATATTGGCGAAATAGGCTTGCCGTGCCGTGCGAACCTGTTCACGGGTCAGGTCGTAATCCTCTGACTTGCAGGCCCGCAACAGGCGTTCCGTATGCGGGTCGATCTCGCTTTCAGCCAGCGGCGCGATTTTGGGATCAAGTTCGGGAATGTCCGCATAGAGATCGAAGAAGCGCTTGCGCGCCACGTAGGGATCGTGCGGATGAGTGAAGCTGACTGTCAGGCACCATGGCCGCTCGTCGTGGCCGCGCGCAAGGTCGTAGAGCTTTGCTTCGGCCTGATAGGCAACCTCATCGTCATATTCGAGCTGATTGGTGATTTCGGCGGAACCCGCTCCGGTGATCGAACCGAGATTGTGATACCACCAGTCGATGCGCTCGCCGGGCTTGCGATAATCTGGCGTCCAGCCGAAATCGGCCGGATATATGTCGGTGGTGAGGCGCTGTTCGAAGCCGTGCAGTTGATCTGGCCCGACGAAGTGCATCTTGCCGGAAAGTGCTGTCTGGTAGCCGGCATTGCGAAGGTGATGCGCATAGGTCGGGATTTCAGACGAAAATTCTGCTGCATTGTCATAAACACCGGTCCGAAACGGCAACTGGCCCGACATGAACGACGCGCGCGCCGGTGCGCAAAGCGGGCTTGCCGTGTAGCAATTTGCAAAACGGATTGAGCGTTGGGCCAGTTTTCTCAGATTTGGGACATGCAGGAATTCGGCCGGGCCATCCGGGAAGAAGGTGCCGTTAAGTTGGTCGACCATGAGAACGAGGATATTCGGCTTTTTCATTGTGCAGGACCGTTGGCAAGTGTGGGAACGCGAAACGGCGGGCGCTGGAACGCCCGCCTTTTAAGTCTCGTTGTTAGCGGTCAGAGACCGAGGCTTGCCTTGACGGCTTCCGCGCCCGGTTCACCCTTGAAGGTGGTGACGCCCGCAAGCCACTTGTCGATCTGTTCCGGATGCGCCTTCAGCCATTCCTTGGCGGCTGCAGGGCCTTCCATGCCTTCATCCAGAATCTTGCCCATGAGCTCGTTCTCGATATCGACGGTGAAAGTGAGGTTCTTGAAGAACGTTGCGGCATTCGGGCACTGTGCGGCCCAGCCGGTGCGGCCAAGCGTGTAAACTTCCGCGCCGCCGAAATTCGGGCCGAAATAGTCATCGCCGCCCGCGAGATACTCGATCTTGAGCTTGTTGTTCATCGGATGCGGCGCCCAGGCCAGGAACACGACCCAAGCCTTGTCCTTGTTCTTGCGGTCCACCTGCGCGAGCATGGCCTGCTCGCTCGATTCCACCAGCTTCCAGCCGTCGAGCTTGAATTTCTGGTCCTCGATGATCTTCTGGATGTTCTGGTTGGCAGGGGCACCCGGCTCGATGCCGTAAATCTCCTTGCCGAATTTGTCTGCATGGGCGGCAAGGTCGGCAAAGTCCTTTACGCCTTCGCTTGCCACATAATCCGGGACGGCCAGCGTGAACTTCGCTCCTTCAAGGTTTTTGACGATGACTTCGGCGGCCTTCGCCTTGTCGAGATCGTCGCGGAACTTCTGCTGTGCGGGCATCCAGTTGCCGAGGAAGACGTCAAGATTACCGGTCTTGAGCGCCTCATAGCCGATCGGCACGGACATGGTTTTCACGTCGGGCTTATATCCGAGACCATCCAGCAGCACGCTGGCGACGGAGTTGGTGGAGGTGATGTCGGTCCAGCCCGGATCGGACAGCCGAATGGTTTCGCAAGCCGCGGGATCGGCAGCGGATGCCGTTCCCGAAAGCCCCGCCAGTGCCGTGAAAGCCAGTGCCGCAATCTTCAAATAGCCCATTTGATGACCCCTCTGATTAATTAAAACCGGTTATGTCTCGTATTCCTACTTTAAGGAGAACATCATTTAGGCTAAGGAAAAACCCATTCATTTTTTATCGAAGCTATAGAGAATATTTATGGTTTCTCCATCCTGGGACCTTGGCAGTCTTGGCGTTTTCGAAGCGGTGGGACGATTGGAAAATCTGACCCTTGCAGCGCGCGAACTCGGCATGACGCAACCGGCGGTCAGCTATCAGATAAAGCGCATCGAGGAGCGCCTGGGCGTTGCATTGTTCGCCCGGCGGGCGCGTGGCGTCGAGATATTGCCGGAGGGCCGCATTCTTTATGAGGCCGTGCGCTCCGGTCTCGATGGAATCGAGGAGGCCGTGCAGCAGATAAAACGCCGCCAGCGCGCGCCGGGACTGCGGATCGCGACCGACTATGGCTTCGCGACGTTCTGGCTGATGCCGCGCGTCGCGCAGTTTCGCCCCAAACATCCGGAGGTGGATGTCCGCATCACGGCATCATCCATGCTTCAGCCGCTCGACCGTCGTGACGCTGATATTTCGATCCTGTTCGGCGGTCGGGAGGATTTTCCGAAGGATGCCATCGCCTTCATCGGCGAAAAGGTAGTGCCGGTCTGTTCCCCGGCCTATCTTGCTGCGCATGGTCCGTTTCCGGATGGGAAACGGCTCGGTGCGGCCTCGCTGCTGCATCTCGATACACTGCAGGGCGATCGCTGGTTCACGTGGCAGTCATGGCTCGGTGCTATCGGTGAGGACATTGAGGACGGCAATTACGGGCTGGTCTTCAACACCTATAATCTGGTGATCGAGGCAGCCATTGCCGATCAGGGTGTGGCGCTCGGCTGGGCAGGGCTGATCGACGGGGCCGTGCAGCGCGGACAGCTTGTCCATGCCTGCGAGGTGTCGCAGACAAGCGACAAGGGGTATTGGCTGATTTTCAATCCGGATATTTCCGCCGAGGCGCGCAAGCTCGCGCTGGGATTGCTGCAAGCAGCAGACGGAAGCTGATACTTCAATAGACAAGCTAATTTAGTAAAGTTGATCGCAATCAATGAAATCCGGCCCGGATATGGGTTGATGGGGCAGGCGCGTGTTCCATATCGCTTGTGGGATGCGTTGCGTTGTCATTCACCAATCACGCAGGAAAGGATGAATCATGTCGGCAAGCGGTAAGGTTGCTCTTGTTACGGGCGCGGCACAGGGCATTGGGCGCGGCATTGCGTTGCGGCTGGCCAGGGACGGTTTCGATATCGCACTGGTCGACCTGAAGGCCGACAAGCTTGATGCGGTCAAGCAGGAAGTCGAAGCGCTGGGTCGCAAGGCATCCACTTTTTCCGCAGATGTCAGCAAGCGTGACGATGTTTACGCCGCGATTGACCATGCAGAGAAGACGCTTGGCGGTTTCGATGTCATCGTCAACAATGCCGGTATTGCGCAAGTTCAGCCAATCGCCGACGTCAAGCCTGAAGAAGTCGAACGGATTTTCCGCATCAATGTCGATGGCGTTCTGTGGGGCATTCAGGCGGCTGCGGCCAAGTTCAAGGCGCGCAAGCAGAAGGGCAAGATCATCAATGCCTCTTCCATTGCGGGCCACGACGGATTTGCGATGCTGGGCGTCTATTCCGCGACCAAATTCGCCGTGCGCGCGCTGACCCAGGCTGCGGCCAAGGAATATGCGAGCGCCGGGATCACGGTGAACGCCTATTGCCCCGGCATTGTCGGCACCGATATGTGGGTTGAGATCGACGAGCGTTTCTCGGAAATCACCGGTGCGCCGAAAGGTGAGACCTACAAGAAATATGTGGAAGGGATCGCGCTTGGCCGCGCCCAGACGCCGGACGATGTGGCGGCACTTGTGTCGTTTCTTTCCAGTCCGGATTCCGACTACATCACCGGTCAGGCCATCCTGACGGATGGCGGTATCGTCTATCGCTGATTGTTCCGGTCCCGCACCTTTCGGGGTGCGGGACATCCGGCGTTTACGCTGTTTCGCCTTGTGCTAAACTACCCTTCTTTGAGAGGAAGGGCTGACCATGACACGTCTGACGGCGAAGGATTTCCCGCAAGAACTTCTCGAACTTTATGATTTCTACGCCCATGGCCGGATAACCAAACGCGAGTTTCTGGACCGGGCCGCGAAATTTGCGGTCGGCACCATGACGGCAACAACCATACTGGCATCGCTCAGTCCCGATTATGCGATGGCGCAGCAGGTCGAATTCACCGATCCCGATATCCATCCCGAATACATCACTTATCCCTCACCGGAAGGAAATGGTGAGGTCCGTGCTTATCTGGTGCGGCCGGCCAAGCTGCAGGGCAAGCTGCCAGCCGTCGTGGTGGTGCATGAAAATCGGGGTCTCAATCCCTATATCGAAGACGTTGCCCGCCGCGTTGCAAAGGCAGGTTTCATTGCGCTTGCGCCTGATGGCCTCACTTCGGTTGGTGGTTATCCGGGCAATGACGACAAGGGCCGCGAATTGCAGCAGCAGGTCGATCCGACCAAGCTGATGAACGACTTCTTTGCGGCGGTCGATTTCATGATGAAAAGTGATCTGACAACCGGAAAAGTTGGCATTACCGGCTTCTGCTATGGCGGTGGTGTTGCCAATGCGGCGGCGGCTGCCTTTCCAGAGTTGGCAGCAGCCGTACCCTTTTATGGCAGGCAAGCCCCGGCGGATGAAGTGCCGCGCATCAAAGCGCCTATCCTGTTGCACTATGCCGAACTCGACACGCGCATTAATGAAGGCTGGCCCGCCTATGAGGAGGCTTTGAAAAAGAACGGCAAGACTTACGAGGCTTACATCTATCCGGGCGTCAATCACGGCTTCCATAACGATTCCACACCGCGTTACGACGAAGCGGCGGCGAAGCTCGCATGGGATCGAACCATCGAATGGTTCAAGCGCTATCTGGCCTGAAGTCAGGCCTTGGCCTTTAACGACTTGAAGATGTTGACGGCTATCACCACGACAATGCCGATCAGGACGGCAAGCACGGCCTGCAGGAAAGATGTGGCGACCCATTCGAAGGCGGCTGAAAACCGGGTGCCTTCGGTTGGCAGGTGCGAGACGATGGAATGGATGAAGGCTTCAACGCTGTGGATGCCGATTGAATCCAGTCCATGAACGATGATGCTGCCGCCGACCCAGAGCATGGCGATGGTGCCGACAGTGCTTAGAACCTTCAATATGATGGGCATGCCCGCAACCAGCCCCTTGCCGAGCTGCCTGCCAAAAGCCGTATGGCTGTTGCGCACAAGCGCAACGCCCATATCATCGAGCTTCACGATGATACCGACCACGCCATAAACGGCGAAGGTGATCAATATGCCAACGGCGGCGAGGATGGCCGCCTGCGTATAGATGCTTGACGGGGCAAGTCCCGCCAGCGTCAGCGCCATGATTTCGGCAGACAGGATGAAGTCCGTGCGGATCGCACCGTTGACGGTCGTTTGCTCGATCTCCTTAGGCGTCGCGCCCTTGCTCTCCTCATGTTCCTCTTCCTTGTGCGGGATGAAGAACTCCACCAGTTTTTCGGTCCCTTCGAAGGCCAGGTAAACACCGCCGATCATCAAAAGCGGCATGATGAAAGAGGGGGCGAAATAGCCGAGAATGAGCGCCAGCGGCAGCAGGAAGATGAGCTTGTTGCGCAGCGACCCTTTGGTGATTTTCCAGATGACCGGCAGCTCCCGCTCCGGCTTCAGCCCTACGACATATTTCGGCGTGACGGCTGTATCGTCGATGACGATGCCTGCCGCCTTGGCGCTGGCCTTTGCCGTCTGTCCTGCAACGTCATCAAGCGAGGCTGCCGCCATTTTCGCGATGGCTGCCACATCATCGAGAAGTGCGAACAAGCCGGACGCCATGGGGAACCTTTCTATGTTGCTGTTGCAGGTAGCTAAACTTTGAATGGGCACTACGTCTAGATAGAAATATTCATTCCCTGTGACTGTATCTGGAATCGATACAATCTGTGCATGATTGTCAATATTTCAAAGATCATGCCGATGGTTATATTGACGGTAACACAACAGGAGAGATCGCCATGCTTAATCAGATCAAGGGCCTCCACCACGTTACCTCGCTTGCCGCCGATGCGCGTTCCAACAACCGGTTCTTCACAGATGTACTGGGACTGCGCCGCGTCAAGAAGACGGTCAATTTCGATGAACCGAGTGTCTATCATCTCTATTATGGTGATGAAGTGGGTACGCCCGGCACCGTCATGACCTATTTCCCGTTTCCCGGCATGCCGCGCGGGCGCGACGGTACAGGTGAAGTGGGGACCACGGTTTTTGCCGTACCGCAAGGTTCACTCGGTTTCTGGAAGGATCGCTTCGAACAGTCCGCCGTCAAGGTTGAATCCGAAGACGAGGCGTTCGGTGAAAAGCGTATCCATATCCGTGGGCCGGACGGTGATAGCTTTGCCCTGGTTGAAGTGAAGGACGACCCGCGTGCGCCGTGGGCGCATGAAGGGATCGATGCAGACCACGCCATCCGTGGCTTTCACTCGGTCTCGATGCGGCTTCGCGATGAAGGTGCGACAGCCGAACTGCTGAAATATATGGGCTACCAAAAGGTTGATGTGAAAGATGGCATCAGCCGTCTCATCATGCCGGAAGGCAATGGTGCGGGCGTCATCGATCTGGAAACTCTGCCTGCTGTCGGTCGCAACCAGCAGGGCGCCGGTTCCGTGCATCACGTGGCATTCGCCGTCGAAAATCGCGAGAAGCAGTTGGAAGTGCGCAAGGCGCTGATGGATACAGGCTATCACGTCACGCCGGTCATCGACCGCGATTACTTCTGGGCAATCTACTTCCGCACGCCAGGCGGTGTGCTGTTCGAGGTGGCCACCAATGAACCCGGTTTCAACCGTGACGAGGATACGGCCCATCTTGGCGAAGCGCTGAAGCTGCCAGAACAGCACCAGCATCTGCGCGGCTATCTCGAAGAGCATCTGGACAAGATCTGAAGACGTCGGGACAGGAGATCAAACATGACCATCCAAACCTATGAGCACCGGCTGAAGGCCGGTGCGAGCCGGGCACCGCTCTTCATCGTGTTTCACGGCACCGGCGGCGACGAGAACCAGTTTTTCGGCTTGGCGGAACAGCTTTTGCCGGATGCGACCATCGTATCGCCGCGTGGTGACGTTTCGGAATTTGGTGCTGCACGCTTCTTCCGCCGCACGGGCGAGGGCGTCTACGATATGGAAGACCTTGCTCGCGCCACCGACAAGATGGCCGGTTTCATTGCTAGGCTTGTGGCTGAGTACAGTCCGTCCGAAGTGATCGGGCTCGGCTATTCGAATGGCGCCAACATCATGGCGAACCTGCTGATCGAGAAAGGCAGAGTGTTCGACAAGGCAGCACTTCTGCATCCGCTGGTGCCGTTCAGGCCCAAGGACAATCCGGCGCTCGAAGGCGCGAAAATTCTGATGACTGCCGGGCGGATGGACCCGATCTGTCCTCCGGATCAGACAGAAGCGCTTGCACATTATTTCGAGCGCCAGAAAGCCGATGTCCAGCTTGTCTGGCATCCGGGCGCTCACGAATTGCGCCAGACGGAACTGACCGCCGTTCAGTCATTTCTCCAAAATTAAGCTCAAAGCCGCCGTTTAGTTTTGAATGGCGGCTTTTTAAATCTGATCCCCTTGCAAAAATCAATATATATTATACTTAATTGTATATTGATGATGAGGTGACGATATGGATTTGATTTCGGGCGGCGCGCCCGTCCATGAAAACAAGATGACGCGGGCGGAAATGGAGGGGCGGGCAACCGAAGTTGCCGAACTCCTCAAGACGCTGTCGCATCCGGCACGCCTCATGCTGGCTTGTACCCTTGCGGAACGGGAATATTCGGTCGGAGCGCTGGAGGAAGCGCTTGGCATTCACCAGCCAACGCTGTCGCAGCAGTTGGGCGTGCTGCGTGAAGCAGGCATCGTGGAAACCCGTCGCGAAGCGAAGCAGATTTTCTATCGACTGACGGAAGCCAAGGCCGCACAACTGATCGAGGCACTCTACGGCATTTTCTGCGCACCGGAGGCCCGGTCATGATCGCAACTTATCTGCAATCGCTGGCGGGCGGCATGCTGCTTGGCCTTTCCGCAGTCCTGCTTCTCGTGTTCAACGGACGCATCGCCGGTATCAGCGGCATTGTCGGGTGGCTTCTGGGTGGCAAACAGATACCGGCCAATGCGGTCTTTGTCATCGGCCTCGTTCTCGGACCGGTTATCTATGCAGCGATTTACGGTTCCTTTCCACCGGTGACGATGGCCATGTCATGGCCTGTTATCGTTGTTGCAGGGCTTCTGGTCGGTATCGGCACCCGCATGGGGTCGGGCTGCACATCCGGCCACGGCATTCTTGGTATGGCGCGGTTTTCCAAGCGTTCGATAGCCGCAACGCTCACCTTTCTCTTAACCGGCATTCTGGTGGCCAGCATTTCGGGAGCATTGCTATGAAACAGTCGGCATATGCGCGTCTCGCCATGACGCTACTTGCAGGTGCGATTTTCGGCTTCGGACTGTCTCTATCCGGCATGATCGATCCGTCGCGCGTGACGGGCTTCCTGAATGTTACCAGCGGCCATTGGGACCCGAGCCTTGCCTTCGTGCTGGGCGGCGCTCTCCTGGTGGCTATCCCCGGCGTAATGCTGCAGCGGCGCATGGTGCGGCCCGTGCTGGACCAGTCTTTCCATCTGCCGGAAAAGACCGAAATCGACCGGCGGCTGATTATAGGTTCTGCCATCTTCGGCGCGGGCTGGGGACTGGCGGGGTTCTGTCCCGGTCCTGTCGTGTCCGCACTTTCCATGGGGCTGCCGCAGGTCTGGCTGTTTGTTGCGATGATGGTTATGGGAATGATTTTCCACGATCGTATTATGACGAAGTCTTCATAGGAAAAACATTCCGGTTAGCGAAATTCCGGACAAATGACAGCAGAAGCATTCAAATCTTGAACTCTTTGGTCAAATTACCCTTTTAATAGGGAGATGAATGAGTTAGGCACCCTGTGAATAATCTCGAGGGAGCCCCGCCATGGCTGGATTGCTGAAACGCTTTGCCGGATATTATCGTCCGCATCGCGGGCTGTTCGCGCTGGATTTTTCCAGTGCGGTGGCATCTGGCTTGCTTGAGCTTGCCTTTCCGGTCGCGGTTACGCTTTTCATCGACAAGCTGCTGCCGACGGGTCAGCTTGGCGTGATCGCCGTTGCTGCGGTCGGTCTGCTCGCCATTTATGTCGTCAATGCCTTCCTGCAGGTCATCGTGACCTATTGGGGGCATATGCTCGGGATCAAGATCGAGACCGAGATGCGCCGCAAGGCCTTCGATCACCTGCAGAAACTCTCTTTTGGCTTCTTCGACAATCAGAAGACGGGCCATCTTGTGGCGCGGCTGACCAAGGATCTGGAAGAGATCGGCGAAGTGGCGCATCACGGACCCGAAGATGTCTTCATTGCGATCATGACCCTGATCGGCGCGTTCATCTTGATGCTGTGGGTGCATGAACCTCTGGCGCTGATCACTGCGTTCATCGTTCCGCTGTCGGCCTATGTTACCACCCGCTACGGTGGGCGCATGACGCACACCTGGCATGCGCTTTACCGGCGTGTTGGCGATTTCAATGCCCGGATCGAGGAAAATGTCGGCGGCATCCGCGTCGTTCAGGCCTTTACGAACGAAGATCACGAACGCCAGCTTTTCGCGGAGAGCAACGACAAATATCTGACCACCAAACTCGCCGCCTATAAGATCATGGCGGCATCGATGTCGCTGTCCTATCTGTCGATGCGCTTCGTGCAGGTCGTGGTGATGCTGGCAGGTGCATGGTTCGTGGTGCGCGGCGAACTGACGGCTGGCGGGTTTGTCGGCTTCCTGCTGCTGGTCAATGTGTTCTTCCGCCCGATTGAAAAGATCAATTCGGTCATCGAAACCTATCCCAAGGGGATTGCCGGTTTTCAGCGTTATACGGAGTTTCTCGACACGCGCCCAGATATTGCAGACCGCTCCGATGCGCAGACCGTTGCCCGTCTGACCGGCGACATTGAATATCGCGATGTGAGCTTTGGCTACAGTGTCGAGCGCCCCATTGTCGATGGTCTCGATATTTCCATTCATGCTGGTGAAACGATTGCCTTCGTTGGTCCTTCCGGTGCGGGTAAGACGACGATCTGCTCGCTGCTGCCGCGCTTCTATGATGTGACGCAGGGCGCGATTCTTGCCGACGGTATCGACATTCGCGACATGACCCTGAAGTCTCTGCGGTCGAATATCGGCATCGTCAGTCAGGATGTGTTCCTGTTCGCCGGAACGATCCGGGAAAACATCGCCTATGGCCGTCTTGATGCGACCGACGCGGAAATCATCGAGGCTGCGCGCCGCGCGCGACTTGATGGCGTGATCGCCAATCTGCCGGAAGGTTACGACACGGTTATCGGTGAACGTGGCGTGAAGCTTTCCGGCGGGCAGAAGCAGCGCATGGCCATTGCGCGCATCTTCCTGAAGAACCCGCCTATCCTAATCCTCGATGAAGCGACTTCCGCGCTCGATACGGAAACCGAACGCGCCATCCAGCAATCGCTCGCGGAGCTTTCGCAGGGACGCACGACGCTGGTGATCGCCCATCGCCTTGCAACCATCGTCAATGCCGACCGCATTCTGGTGGTGGAAGGCGGGCGAATTGCCGAACAGGGCAGTCATGCCGAGCTGCTGGCCATGAAGGACGGACGCTACAAGCGCCTGCATATTGCACAGGCCAGTCTGGATCAGGGGCATTATTCAGCGGCGGAATAGGCCGATTTCATATCAGATACGCTTAGTAGAGGCGGCCTTTGGCCGTCTTTTTTTGTTGTCTGTCATGGGTGAAAAAATCATTTGATATCTGATGTATCAGATATTGACATATCAGTTTCGCTGTTTCAGGATCGTCGTGTTAATTCCGTGACAAACAGGTGTTGCCTTGGGTGATAACGTTTCCCCCCTTTCTCCGATCAAGGTGAAGAGCCTCAGAGACCATGTGCATGACAATCTGCGGGAGGCGATTATTTCCGGTCGGATCAAGTCCGGTGAAAAGCTGAACGAGAGGCAATTGGCATCCGATCTCGGTATCAGCACCAGCCCTTTGAAAGAGGCTCTGCGTCAACTGGAAGGGGAGGGGCTGGTCAGAACGGAGGCGCGTCGCGGGACATTTGTTTCGTTCAGTGCGCGGCAGGCTGAAGAGATGACACTCGCACGTGCAGCGCTGGAAAGCATCATTGCGCGGCAGGCGGCCAAGCATGGCGACGAGGAGGCGTTCGGCTTTCTTCGCGCAGTGATCGAGGAAATGCGGGCTGCGGTCGAGGCGGGCAATGTCGATCAGTTGATCGAACTGAACGAAAAGTTCCACGATGGCATCCATGAGGCATCGGGATGCGAATATCTGCGCCGGTTGCAGAATGCGCAGCGCATGTACGACCACGCCGCAAGGGTGACTGTCCTGTCACGCGAGGACGTGCGTCGCCAGTCATTCAATGAGCATGAAGCAATCATGCAGGCAATCACGGCGCGCAACGGCGATCTGGCCGAGCGCCTGATGCGCGAGCATATCGTGAAAGCGGGAGATACGCATATCGAACTGGTCTTCTGACCGGTATATTGGGAGGAAATAATGGATTTAGCTGGCTACCGCCGGGTCCTTCGGGGCATTTCCGGCGTCCATGCGACTGCCTATGACGCAAAGGGTGAGATCGATGCCGGACTGACGGGTAAAATCGTCGGACGCATCGCCGAAGCGGGTGTTCATAATATCGTCACTGGCGGGAATACCGGCGAATTCTACAGCCTCACTGAGGAAGAAGTCATTCGCCTGCAGGCGATTGCCATTGCGGCGGTCGATGGAAAAGCCGCTGTAACGGCTGCCGCCGGGCGTTCGGTGCGCGAGGCGATCAAAGTCGCGCAGGCGGCAGGCAAAGGCGGAGCCGATGGCGTGATGATCCATCATCCGCTCGATCCCTTCGCTGCGCCCCATGCGCAGGTGGACTATTTCATCGCAATTGCCGAAGCCATCGACCTGCCCATCGTCGCCTATATCCGGTCGGACCTGATCCCGCTCGATGAGATGGTGCGCCTTGCCACCCATCCGAAGGTCGCGGGCGTCAAGTTTGCATCGCAGAACACGATGCTTTTCTTCGAGTGCTGCCGGGCGACAAAGGGCATGGACGCGACCTGGATATGCGGTCTGGCGGAAAGCTGGGCGTTGCCATTCTATGCCCTTGGTGGGCGCGGGTTCACCTCGGGCCTCGTCAACGTCGCGCCGAAACGCTCGCTTGCTGTCTGGAATGCGCTGGAGGCAGGAGATTTCGCAAAAGCGCGGGCAGTGGTCGAGAGCATCGCCGATTTCGAGACCATGCGCACCAAATACCGCAACGGCGCCAATGTGACCGTTGTTAAGGAAGCATTGCAAATTCAGGGATTTGAGGTCGGCAAAGTACGACTTCCCGGATTGCCGCAGCTTGAAACGAATGACCGAGAGACGCTCCAGAAGATCGTTTCGGGCTGGGAGAGCGATGGCATCGTCTGACAAATGAAACCTGGGCGTCCTGACAGGGAGAAGAGGGGCGCACCGGAAAACCAAAAAGTGGAGGAGAACATGAGTAAGGGAATTTCACGCCGCACATTCATGGCGGGGGCCGGGATTGCGACCGGTATGGGTATCATGCTGCCGAAAGGTGCGTGGGCACAGTCGGCGAAACTGCCGTCTTCGCCGGTGGCGCTCAACGTCATCGATGCGGCAGGCAATCTGGCTCTGACCCAGCCGATTTTCGACAATTTCGCCGCCGAGCAAAAGGCGCTTGTTTCGCGCTTCACCTTCAATAAGGCACCGGCACCCGAACTGCCGGGGAAGATCAAGGCGCAGCAGCGCGCCAATCGGATCGATATCGATATGGTGATCGTCGGGCCTGATGCGCTTTCCGCAGGACTTGCCGACGATATATGGACCGACATTATTGCGCTGCCAGATAATGGTCTGCCGAAACTTCAGGATATCTATCTGGAACCCGCATGGCGCATGCAGGAAATGTCGAAGGGCAAGGGCGTCGTGGTGTCCTATTATCCATCCGGTCCCTTGCTTGAATTTCACCCCGACAAGGTGAAGACGCCGCCCAAGACCGCTGAAGAACTGCTGGCCTGGGCGAAGGAAAATCCAAACAAGTTCATCTATGCCCGCCCGGCCAATTCCGGTCCTGGGCGCACCTTCCTGATGGGGCTTCCCTATCTTCTGGGCGACAGCGATCCAAAGGACCCGGTCAAGGGCTGGGACAAGACCTGGGCCTATCTGAAGGAACTGCACAAGAATATCGAATATTACCCGGCAGGCACGGGCGCGCTCATGAAGGAACTGGGCGAGGGCACGCGCGACATGACGGTGACGACCACCGGCTGGGACATCAATCCGCGCGCGCTTGGCGTGGTGCCGAAGGAGATGGGTGTCAGCAAGCTGGAAGGCTTCCACTGGGTTTGCGATGCGCATTATTTCGCCATTCCCAAGGGCGTGTCCGAGGAAAAGATCGCGGTGTTGATGGAGTTCATTAAGTTCTCGCTCAAGCCCGACCAGCAGGCCTATTCCTACGATGCCGGCTATTTCTATCCGGGCCCTGCGGTGAAGGATGTCACCATCGAAATGGCGCCGAAGGAAAGCCAGAACATCATCGCGGAGTTTGGCCGTCCAGAATATGCCGACTGGATTGCCAATAATCCGATTGAGCTGCCGCTCGAACCGGAGGCGCTGGTCGCTGCATTCCGTCGCTGGGACGAAGACGTCGCCGCTGGCTGATTGACCAAGGCCGGGTGGGTGGCGAGCCGTGAACGGCTCGCCATTGGCCGCTGATGGTCGCCAATTCTAAATCATGGTGTTTGCGTCAATGTCCTTTCAAGAACTCCGGCTAGACCGGATGAGCCGATCATTCGGAACTTTCAACGCGCTGAGGGAAATCAACCTCACCATCCGGAAAGGCGAGTTCATCGCGCTTCTCGGCCCTTCCGGCTGCGGAAAATCGACGGCTCTCAATTGCATTGCCGGTCTTCTTGGTACGACGGCTGGTGGTATCTTTATCGATAATCGTCGTGTGGACCAGCTAAAGCCGGAAGATCGCGGTTTCGGTATGGTCTTCCAGAATTATGCGCTGTTTCCGCATATGAATGTTCTGCAGAATGTCGGTTTTGGCCTCAAGATGCGCGGTCTGGCAAAAAGCGAGATCGAAAAACGTGCGCGGGCCGCATTGGCTCTGGTGCGCCTGCAGGGACAGGAAGATAAGTTGCCCGGACAGCTTTCCGGTGGCCAGCAGCAGCGCGTGGCGATTGCCCGCGCCATCGTCATCGAACCGCCGGTGGTTCTCATGGACGAGCCGCTTTCCAATCTCGACGCGAAGCTGCGTCTTGAGATGCGGGCCGAAATCCGCCGCATTCATAACCAGCTCGGCTCCACGACGATCTATGTGACCCACGATCAGGACGAAGCCCTGTCGCTCGCCGACCGCATCGTGGTCCTGCGCGATGGTGAAATCCGCCAGGTCGGCAAGCCCCACGAACTTTATGAAGAGCCGCGCTATCGCGATGTCGCCGCTTTCATGGGGTTTCGCAACGCCCTGCCAGGCAAGATTGTGCGTATCGAGAACGGGCAGGCCATTATTTCAGTCGCGGGAAGCGAACTCGCTGGCCGTGCGATGGATGAACTTAAGCCGGGCGGCGATGCCGTGCTGATGGCGCGCGGCGATGATGTCGTGTCGGGTTCAGGCCACCGCAACGATCTGCAGGCGACCGTCGAAACCATCGAATATCGCGGGCGCGAATATGTTGGCACGGCCCGCACCGAAACCGGGATGGAGCTCGTCTTCCACGGGCCGCAGGGCGTGGAGCCCGGCAGTCGCATTGTACTGGGCGTCGATGCTGGCCATGCGCTGGTTTTCCCGGCGGAGGGCTGACCAATGGCGGTAGAAACTTATGCAGATGCGCCGCTCAAGTCCGGCTTGCGGCCCGGTTTGCGACAACGCCTCGCCAATCGCGGCTTCGACGGCGTTACCCTTCTGATCCTGCCCGCGCTGCTTTTTGTGGTGGGCGTCTTCATCTATCCGTTTCTTTACGGGTTGGTTCTGTCGTTCAATCCGCTCGATGGCGGCGGGGCGCTGGCCAATTACCGCAAGTTCTTCTCCGATCCCTATCTCTACAAGACCATCGGCGCGACGCTGTGGCTGGCGGTTCCCGTCACCATCATCAGTGTGCTTTTCGCGGTTCCCATTGCCATGCGCGTGCGCCTGATGCCGCGCCAGCGCCTGCTGACGACGATCCTCGTTCTGCCGGTGACGCTTGGTACTGTTTTGATAGCGGAAGGTCTGCTGAACTATCTGGGGCCGCAGGGCTGGTTCAGCCGTACGCTCATTACCATCGGCCTGATCGACAGCCCGTTGAAGCTCACCAACAATTACTGGGGTGTCTTTGCGTCGCTGGTCATCACGGTGTTTCCGTTCACCTTTCTGCTGACGCTTTCCTACATAACCGGCATCGATCCGGCGCTTGAACGCGCCGCCGCCACCCACGGCGCCAATAGCTGGCAGCGCTTCCGCCATGTCATGCTGCCCCTGCTGGTGCCGGGACTGGTCGTCGCGGCCTGCCTCACCTTCGTGCAGGCCTTTGCCGTGTTTCCATCTGCCGTCCTGTTGGGCGCGCCATCCGGGCCGACGCGCGTGATCTCGATTGCCGCAGCGCAGGCGGCCTTCGAGCAATATGACGACTCCATGGCTTCATCCATCGCCATGATCATGGCAGCGGTGCAATTGCTCGTGGTCGGTGCGCTTCTGGGCGTGCGTTCGCTCTTCTATCGCGGTTCCACCGCCGGCGGAAAAGGATAGGTCATGATCCGCGATACTTCCATCCTTTCCAAGCTCTGGATCACGCTCGTCTGGCTTGTGACCGGGTTCTTCGTGCTGAATGTTCTGGCGGTCATCACGGCTGTGGTGGTTTCGAGTTTCGGCACGCGCTGGCTCGGCACATGGCTGCCGGATGCTTTTACCACACGCTGGTATGCGGCGGCCTGGGCTGAATTCCAGCTTGATCAGGTGCTTCTGGTCACGTTTCAGGTCGTCTTTGCGGTGGTGATCCTGTCGGGTATCCTGGGGGTGACGGCAGCTTATGCCATGGCGCGCCGCGATTTTCCGGGCAAGAAGCTTGTGCTTCTGATCTTCCTGCTGCCGCTTCTGGTGCCGCCGATAACCTTCGGCATTCCGCTGGCGACCGTGCTTTACAAGTTCGGCGTGGGTGGCACGTTCTGGGGCGTCGTTCTCGCCAATCTCGTGCCGACAGTCCCCTTCGTCATTCTGGTGATGATCCCCTTCATCGAGCAGATCGACCCGAAGGTCGAGGCTGCGGCGCGCGTGTTCGGGGCAGGCACGTTCAAGCTCTTCATCCATGTGCTTCTGCCAATGCTGATGCCGGGCGTACTCGCGGCCATGCTTCTGGTTCTGGTGCGCACGGTCGCGATGTTTGAACTGACCTTCCTGACCGCAGGGCCGACGTCGCAGACGCTCGTGGTTGCGCTTTATTACTCGGTGTTTGCTGCCGGGGTTCGCTCCGTCCAGTCCATCGACGCCATGGCGGTCATTTACATGGTCACCTCGCTGGTGTGGCTGCTTCTGGCACTGCGCTTCGTCAATCCGACGCAGATCGTTGCGCGCAACCGTCAACCGTCCGCGCATTGAGGCACAACAGAATGAAAATCACGGCTATCGAAACGGTGCAGCTTCCGCACCTCAACAACATAGTGTGGGTGCAGGTCCACACCGACGAAGGCATCGTCGGGCTTGGCGAGACCTTCCGCGGCGCAAATGCGGTCGCAGCCTATATCCATAGCGATATAGCGCCGCTGCTTCTTGGCCAGAATCCGCTGGAGATCGACCGTATCTCCAAGCTGCTGCTGGAGCCCTATGTCGGCTTTCGGTCGTCGGGCGTGGAAATCCGCGCCGCCTCGGCGATAGACATCGCGCTCTGGGATATTTTTGGCAAGGTGACCGGCCAGCCGATCCACCAGTTGCTCGGCGGCTTGTCGCGGCAATCGATCCGCACCTACAACACCTGCGCCGGTTACACCTATAACAAGAGCGGTGCACGCCGATATATTGGTGATGCCGACGAGGCGAAGGAAGGGCCCTACGAGGACCAGCTTGCCTTTCACAGGGATGCAGGCGCACTCGCTGAAAGCCTTTTGTCGGAGGGCATCACGGCCATGAAAATCTGGCCCTTTGACCCGTTCGCCGTCGCATCCGGCGGAAACTTTATCCATGCTGGCGATCTCGACAAGGCGCTGGAACCGTTTCGCCAGATACGCGATGCGGTTGGCGACCGGATGGAAATCATGGTCGAGTTCCATTCCATGTGGGATTTGACGTCGGCTCTGGCCATCGCGCGCGAATTGAAAGCCTTCCGGCCTTTCTGGTCGGAAGACCCGATCAAGATGATGAACCCGCAGGCGCTGGCCGTTTATGCGCGCCAGTCCGGCATTCCGGTCTGCGCCAGCGAAACCATGGCCACGCGCGCGCAATTTCTGGATGTCCTGCGCGCTGATGCTTCCGATTATGTCATGCTCGATATTTCATGGTGCGGCGGGCTTTCGGAGGCGAAAAAGATCGCCACCATGGCCGAGGCATTCCAGCGCCCCATTGCGCCGCACGACTGTACCGGTCCGGTGGTTTTTGCGGCTTCCATTCACCTGTCGCTCAATGCTCCGAATGCGATCTATCAGGAATCCGTCCGCGCCTATTACACGTCCTGGTATCGCGATCTGGTGACTGTGATGCCGCGTATCGAGAACGGCGTGATCTACCCGTTCGAGGGGGCAGGTCTCGGGCTGGAACTCTCCGATTTCGTGCTCGATCATCCCGATGTCATCCGGCGGAAAACAGAGACTGAATGATGGGACCATTTCGCTGCATAGCCGATCTGCGCGGGCAATTGATGGAAAGTCCGGTCTGGGATGACCACAGGGGAACACTTTTCGCCTGCGATATATACGGGCGCCGCATATATGAAATCGACATTGACGCCGACATAGATACCGGTCGGGGCGTGCTTCGTGAATGGTCTTTTGCAAGCCAGGTGGCAAGCCTTGGATTGACCGAAAGCGGACGTCTCGTGGTGGCGCTTTCGCGTCAACTCATTCTGTTTGATCCTGAAACGGGTAGCGAGGAACCGCTGTGGTCCGCCTATGACGAGCCCGCCACCTCCCGCCTCAACGATGGCAAGGTTGGCCCCGACGGTGCCTTCTGGATCGGTAGTATGGATGGCCGTCCGCAGCGCGAAGCCATCTCGCGGCTCTATCGGGTGACCGGCGACGGCAATGCATCCGTGAAGGCTGAGGGTTTCGAGATTTCGAATGGTCTGGCGTGGACGGCAGATGGCAGAACCATGTTCCACACGGATTCACGCGGACCGTGGATCGACCGTTACGACTTCGACCCTGAGACCGGTGACATAAGCGGGCGCAAGCGCATTCGCGATCTCGATGAACAGAGCGGCAGGCCGGACGGCGGTGCCTGCGATGCCGAGGGCGCTTATTGGAGCGCGGGCGTATCTGCGGGTGTCCTGAACCGCTTCGACTGCGAGGGCAATCTGCTTGAAAAGGTTCCGGTACCGGTTCCGGCTCCGACAATGCCCTGCTTTTGCGGGTCTGATCTGACGCTTCTGGCCATCACCTCGCATCGCCAGTTGCCGGAAGCGGCTCTGGAGGCGGCCCCCCGGTCGGGCGGTGTGTTTCTGGCGCAGGCGTCAGTTGCCGGGGCCCCGGTGACCCGGATGAGGGGAGCGTAGCGTGGTCGCTAATCTCCTCCTAAATATTTGTTTTGAATTGCATTTTTTCCGAAGGCTGTTTCGCCCCCTTTGGAATACGCTCTGATCGGGAAGGTAGGGAAATGACAAGAAAGACCTATGGTGACCTGCGCTCGGCGCGCTGGATGCTGCCCGATGACCAACGCTCGTTCGGCCATCGTTCGCGCACCATGCAGATGGGATACGATCCGGTCGACTGGGAGGGTCGTCCGATCATCGCCATCATAAATACATGGTCGGAGGCCCAGCCTTGCCACATGCATTTCAAGGATCGGGTGGAATGGGTCAAGCGTGGCATCCTGCAAGCCGGCGGCTTCCCGATGGAACTGCCTGCATTGTCGCTGTCGGAGAATTTTGTGAAGCCGACAACTATGCTCTATCGCAACCTGCTGGCGATGGAGACCGAGGAGCTTTTGCGCTCGCATCCGATCGACGGCGCGGTGCTGATGGGCGGCTGTGACAAGACCACGCCGGGCCTTGTCATGGGCGCAGTCAGTATGGGACTGCCATTCATCTTCCTGCCTGCCGGGCCGATGTTGCGCGGCAATTATGCCGGCAAATATCTGGGTTCCGGCACGGATGGCTTCAAATATTGGGACGAGCGCCGCGCAGGCACCATTTCCAAGGAGGAATGGCAGGGGATCGAAGGCGGCATCGCCCGGTCCTACGGTCATTGCATGACCATGGGAACCGCATCGACCATGACCGCGATTGCCGAAGCCATGGGGCTGACGCTTCCCGGCGCGTCATCGATCCCGGCTGCGGATGCCAATCATCAACGCATGTCCACGCAATGTGGTCGCCGCATCGTCGAGATGGTCTGGGAAGATTTGACGCCGGAAAAGATCATGACCCCCGCCGCGATAACCAATGCGGTCACTGTCGCAATGGCGACGGGTTGTTCGACAAATGCCATCATCCATCTGATCGCGATGGCGCGTCGGGCGGGCGTGCCGCTGGAACTGGATGATCTCGACCGTATCGGGCGCACGACGCCTGTGATCGCCAATATCCGGCCTTCCGGTACCACCTATCTGATGGAGGATTTCTATTATGCAGGCGGGTTGCGGGCGCTGATGAAGCAGCTTGGAGACAAGCTCGATCCTTCCGCCGTGACCGTGACCGGCAAGCCCCTGACCGACGGTCTGGAAGAGGCTCACATCTGGAACGAGGACGTGATCCGTCCGCTTTCCAACCCCGTCTATCACGAGGGTTCGCTTGCGGTGCTGAAAGGCAATCTCTGTCCCGATGGCGCGGTGATAAAGCCCGCAGCCTGTGATCCGCGCTTTCACCGCCACAAAGGCCCGGCGCTTGTTGCGGACAGCTACCCGGACCTGAAGAAGATCATAGACGACCCGGATTATCCGATGACGCCGGATACGGTTCTGGTGCTGCGCAATGCCGGCCCGCAGGGAGGGCCGGGCATGCCGGAATGGGGCATGATCCCCATGCCGAAAGCGCTTTTGAAGTTGGGGCTGCGCGACATGGTGCGGATTTCGGATGCGCGCATGTCGGGAACGAGTTTCGGTGCCTGTGTTCTGCATGTTGCGCCGGAATCCTTCATCGGCGGCCCGCTTGCCCTGCTGAAGACCGGCGACATGGTCGAACTCGATATTCCAGCCCGCAGTCTCAACATGCTGGTTTCCGACGAAGAACTGGCGGCACGACGCGCGGCCTGGCAGACGCCGCAGCCCAAATATGAGCGCGGCTACGGCTTTGTCTTTTCCAAGCATGTCGAACAGGCCGACAAGGGCTGCGATTTCGACTTCCTGAAAACCGATTTCGGCCGTCCTGTCGACGAACCGGTCATTTATTGAGAGGCGGCTTCAATGTCAGATTATGTGCTTTCCGAGGAAACGCGGGCGAAGCTGAAGACGGTTTCGACGGCGTCCGTTGCAACGGCGCTTTATAAGCGCGGCCTGCGCAACCAGTTCATTCAAGGCGTGCTGCCGGTGGCGCGAAAGCGGGAGAATATGGTCGGTCAGGCCTTCACGCTGCGCTATATACCGGCGCGTGAGGACCGTAATCCCATCACGGTTTTTCGCAATCCGGATCATAAGCAGCGTGTTGCGATAGAGGCATGTCCGCCCGGTTGCGTGCTGGTGATGGATGCACGCAAGGATGCGCGTGCGGCGACGGCTGGGTCGATCCTCGTGACAAGGCTCGCCTTGCGCGGTGTGGCGGGCATTGTTTCAGACGGCGGCTTTCGCGATGTCAGCGGGATCGGCGAGCTCGATATGCCAGCCTATTGCGCAAAGCCTTCTGCACCGACCAATCTGACGCTGCATGAGGCGGTGGATATCAATGTGCCGATAGCCTGTGGCGATGCGGCGGTGTTTCCGGGTGATGTGCTGGTGGGAGATGCCGATGGTGTGATGGTCATTCCGGCTCATCTTGCCGATGAAATCGCCACCGAATGCATAGGCATGGAAACCTATGAGGATTTCGTGCTGGAAGAAGTGCTGAACGGCGCCACCATTGTCGGCCTCTATCCGTGCACGAAGGAAGAGACCGAGCGCAAGTTCCAGAAATGGCGCGAGCAGAAGGGCCGTTGATAATCAAAGGGAGGCGTTGCGCCTCCCTTTTTCATGCAGCTTTGTTACCGTGCTTTAGTAAAGCACGTTCTTGGCTTCCGGCTGGTCGATATTGTCCTTGGTCACGACAACGGCGCCCGTATCGACAACCTTCTCGACCTTTTCCTTGTTCAGCACCTTCAACAGGGTTTCAATGCCCTTTTCGCCCATCTGGTAGGAACCCTGAACGACGATGGCGTTGAGCGTGCCGTCCTTGACGAATTCCTGCAGGTCCTGATTGCCGTCAAAGCCGATGGCGGTCAGCTTGCCGGATTTGCCTGCCTGCTTGATCGCGCGGCCCATGCCGATAGCGGTCGGCTCGTTGGCGCCGAAGATGCCGACGAGATCGCCATTGGCCGCCAGAACGTCGGTGGTCTGGTTCAGGGCCGTCGCCATCTGCGACTGCGAATAGTAGGGGCCGACGATTTCCAGCTTGGAATTGGCCTTGATGTAGTCCACGAAGCCGCCGACGCGGCCGATTTCCGAGCCAGCGCCCGCAACATAGGACATGACGGCGATCTTGCCGGTCGTGCCTGCCTTGTCGATCAGGGCCTTGGCTGCGGCTTCACCGGCCTTGCGGTTATCGGTGGCGAGGAACGACTGGTAGTATTTGTCGCTGCCATCGGCGAGCTGCGAGTCAATGATGACGACCGGAATGCGGGCTTCCCATGCCTTCTTCACGGCAGGCGTCAGCGCGTCCGGGTCGGACGGGGCAAGCAGGATTGCATCCACTTTGCGGTTTACGGCATTTTCCACCATGTTCACCTGATCGGCGATGGCCGATTCAGCCGCCGGACCCTGGAAGGTCATGGTGTGATCCTTGGAATCCTTGATCGCAGCTTCGGCACCCTTCTGGACGTTCTGCCAGAAAGTCGAGTTCACGGTCTTCACGATAACGGCGATTTCGCCCGCCGAAGCGCCTGCCGCCCCCGCAAGCACAAAGGCCGAAGCCATCAATGCAGAAACCAGTTTACGCATGTTTTCCTCCTGTTATCGAGCTCTTGGCTCTACCCTTTTCCGGAATGCCTGACGCATTCCGTCTCCCCTCTCATCGGCGGTTGCGCATCTGGTCGATCCATACCGTGACCAGAATGACGAGGCCGATGATGATCTGCTGTGTGAAAGCGGAAATGCCGTTCATATTGAGGCCATTCCGCAGGATTCCGATGACGAACGAGCCGATGAACGTGCCCGAAATCGTGCCGACGCCGCCGATCAGCGACGTGCCGCCGATAACCGCGCTCGCAATGGCGTCGAGCTCATAGGCGACGCCTTCATTGGGCTGTGCAGTCACGAGGCGGGACATGAGAACGCAGCCCGTCAGACCAGCCAGTGTTCCCGAAACGACATAGGTGAAGGCCGTCACGCGGGCGACATTGACACCGGAAAGCCGTGCAGCCTCGGCATTCGATCCGATGGCATAGATGTGGCGGCCAAGCACGGTGCGGTTCAAGACGAGTGCTGCCGCAATCGCGATCACGATCATCAGCACCACCGGGTAGGGGATGCCGGGAAAGGTGACGACCGGAAAGCCCTGTTCGTCGATGCTCTCGATGCGAAACAGCGAGCCGTTGCCCAGCACGCCGAAGGATTCGCCAAGGCTGGAAACGGCGCGCGCGCCGGTGATCTGAAGCGCCACACCGCGCGCAATCAGCATCATGCCGAGCGTGGCGATGAAGGGCGGCAGCTTGAGTTTTGTGATGACGACGCCGTTGATGAGGCCGCAGAGTGATCCCGTCAATATGCCGAGCAGCATGGCGAGCGGGATGGGCATCGAAAGGTCCTTGACGGCAAGGGCCGCCACCACACCGGCAAGCGCCAGAACCGAGCCGACCGAAAGATCGATGCCGCCGGTTATGATGACATAGGTTGCACCGATGCCGAGAAACGCAATTGACGTCACCTGCAAGGCGATGGTCATCGCATTGTTGACGGTCATGAAGGCGCTGCTGGTGACGGAAAAGATCGCCGCCAGAATGATAAGGCTGCCGACAGCCGCAAATTTCTGGATGATATCCTTCTGACGGTCGCTGAGCCCTTTGGATTTTGCCGTTTGCTGGGGCTTGTCCGTAGTGATTTCGGCCATTACTGCGTCCTCATTTGTCCTGCCGCCCCCGACCGGAGGCATAGGTCATGATTTCTTCCTGCGATGTCGCAGCCGTGTTCAGGACAGCGGTGATGCGTCCCTCGTGAAAGACCGCCACGCGGTCCGAAAGCCCGAGAATTTCCGGCAGCTCCGAGCTGATCAGTACAATGCCGATACCCCTTGCGGCCAGTTCGTCCATGATCTGGTAGATCGCAAATTTTGCACCGACATCGATGCCGCGCGTCGGTTCGTCGAAGAACATGATGCGCGGCTCGCGGAACAGCCATTTGCCGATGATGATCTTCTGCTGGTTGCCGCCCGACAGCAGCCGAACGGGCTGGGCCAGTCCCGGCGTCTTGATGTTCAGAAGATCGACGTAGCGCTGGCTCGCCTGCCGCTGTCGTTCGAAATCGATCACGCCATATGAACTGCTGACCGCTTCCATATTGGCGAGCGTGAGATTGGCATCGACCGGCATCTTGACGGCCAGTCCTTGCGCCTTGCGGTCTTCCGACAGATAGGCAATGCCTGCCTCGATGGCGTCGCGCGGGCTGGAGATGGACAGCGTCTCGCCTTCAAGCACAATGGTTCCGGCATCGTGTGGATCGGCGCCGAAGATCGCGCGCGCCACTTCCGTACGCCCCGCGCCCATCAACCCGGCAAAGCCAAGGATTTCTCCGCGCCGAAGTTCAAAGCCGATATTCTCGAAGACGCCGCTCCGTGTGAGCCCCGCAACCGAGAAAATGACTTCTTCCGTTGGTTTTCTTGTCGGTTCCGGAAACTTTTCATCAAGCGAGCGCCCGACCATTCCGGCCACGATCTCATCGACGGTGACGGCGTCAAAGTCTTTGGTCCAGACATAGCGCCCGTCGCGCAGGATGGTGACACGGTCGACGATCTCCGCCATTTCATCGAGACGATGCGAAATATAGACGATGCCGGTGCCTCGCGCTTTCAGTTCACGGATAACCTTGAACAGAAGCTGTGCTTCCTGCTCGGTCAGCGAGGAAGTCGGTTCGTCCATGATGAGGACGGAAGCATTGAGCGAGAGCGCCTTGGCGATTTCGACCATCTGGCATTGGGCGACCGACAGGTTCAGCACCTGTGCCGACGGATCAATCTTGACGCCAAGCCGGTCGAGGCAGCGCTGTGCATCTTCCTTCAGCTTGCGGCGGTCGACAAAGAAGCCACGTTTCGGCTCGCGGGCGAGATAGATGTTCTCGGCAACGCTCAAATGCGGAACGAGGTTCAGTTCCTGATGGATGATGGCGATGCCTGCCGCTTCCGATTCAAGCGTGGAAGCAAAGCGAACAGGCTGGTCACGATAATAGATCGTCCCGCCATCCGGCTGATAAACGCCGCTGACGATCTTCATCAAGGTCGATTTGCCAGCACCATTCTCGCCGCAGACGGCATGGACTTCACCCGCCCGCAATTCAAAGCTGACATTCGACAAGGCTTTGACGCCGGGAAACTCCTTGGACACTGAATCCAGCTTCAGCAATATAGGCGCGGTATCCGCGTGCGCTGTCGCTGACGGCAATCCTCCCATCGCGCTTCCTCCCTCGCGCAAAGTTTCGTCACCTATGAATGAAGGAGTAGAAGGCTGCCGGTTTCTGGTCAAGCCAGTTTTATGCAGGCGGCAAAAATATCATGCAACGGCGATTGGAATCTGCGGATTTTCTGCGATGGAACGCAATTGGCCTGACCAAACGGCGATTCTACAGTTTTACCTGCATTGTGAATCATTTACTGAAGCGAAGAGAAAAGCCTTTTGCCAACGGCTAGAGCGGTTCCGGTTAAAACGGAGTCGTGGGAACCGTTCTAGCTATTGGTTTCGTCGCATTATCCTACGCATCGAAGCGGGATCAGAAATCAGTCCAGTGGACTGATTTCCCCGCGTAGGCGCTTCGCACTTTTGCTGGAGATGCTCTAGAAAAGAGCGCATCACTACTGCAAATCTCACAGTATCGCAGTATTTTATGCGGCTGCCTCTGGAAAGAGGGGCGGTTCCTTTCTATCATTATATTCCGAATATCTGATCCTGAGGGGCAGTTTTGTATTTTGAAATAATTACGGTCGTGCTGTTGACCATCCTCAATGGTGTTCTCGCCATGTCGGAGCTCGCAGTGGTGTCCTCCCGCCCTGCACGACTGAGGGTAATGGCCGACAAGGGTAGCCGGGGTGCCCGCATGGCCATGGAGCTTGCCGATAATCCCGGTCGTTTTCTGTCCACCGTCCAGATCGGCATCACACTGGTAGGCATCCTGTCGGGTGCGTTTTCCGGCGCAACGCTGGGCGCTCGCCTTTCCGGCTGGCTTCTGGGTCAGGGTTTTTCGCCTGCTCTCGCCGATGCGCTCGGCGTCGGTTCGGTTGTCGTGGTCATCACGTATCTGTCGCTGATCGTCGGCGAACTCGTACCGAAGCAGATCGCGCTGCGTGAACCGGAAGCGGTTGCAAGCCGCGTTGCCCCGACGATGGCGCTGCTGTCCAAGGCTGCCGCCCCTCTGGTCTGGCTTCTGGATATGTCGGGACGTCTGGTCCTGAAGCTGCTTGGTCAGTCGGGCAAGTCGAGCGACGGCGTGACCGATGAAGAGATCAAGTCCGTCCTGGCCGAGGCCCATAGCGCAGGTGTGATTGAAACCGGGGAATCCCGCATGATTGCGGGCGTGATGCGTCTGGCCGACAGAACGGCGCGCGGGCTGATGACGCCGCGCATGGATGTCGAAATGATCGATGTAGACGACAGTTTCGAGCAAATCCGCGAGCAACTGCGGAATACCGGTCGCTCCCGTCTTCCGGTGCGCGGCGAGAATTCCGACGAAGTGATCGGTGTCTTGCAAGTGCGCGACTTCTTCAACCAGCTATCCTCCAAGGGCAGTGTCAATCTGCGCGAGATTGTCAGGGACGTTCCGGTCGTGTCGGATTTTTCCGATGCGCTTGACGTGGTGGAGGCTATTCGCGGCACGCCCACCCATATGGTGCTCGTCTATGATGAATATGGCCATTTCGAAGGAGTGGTCACCGCAGGCGATGTGATGGAAGCGATCATCGGCGCCATGCAGGAGGACCATGTCGAGGAGAAAGCCATCGTGCGCCGGGCGGATGGTTCTTACCTCGTCTCGGGCTGGATGCCGATTGACGAGTTTTCGGAATTCCTGCGTTTCCCTATCGATGAGGATGCGGAATACAATACAGTTGCCGGGCTGGCGCTTGAGGAGATGAAGCATCTGCCGGATGTGGGTGAAACCTTCACCAAGAACGGTTGGGTGTTCGAAATTGTCGATCTCGACGGACGCCGGATCGACAAGCTGCTGCTGACTGCGGAAGTCTCGCAGACCGAATAATTTTTCGCGAGAGCCGTTCCGGTTTTGTCTGGATTATTGAAAATGCTCTGAAAGCGGCACGTCGGGCGATGTGCCGCTTCCGCAGAAGTATCGTACTGGCCGAAGTATCGTATTGATTGAACCATTACGCTATTGGCATTTTAGATTGTATGCATGTTATACTTGCAAGTCGGGGGGCAGGTTTGCTGCCATTCCTTTTCGGCCAGGAACTGGAGGGGCGTTCCCGATTGGAAAAAGCTGAACGTGCTCTGGCCGATGGTGGCGTATAAATGGGGTCGAGGACAGCATACTGGCTTCAACTGGCCAGGTCGGCATATGGCAGGCAGAACAGCCCGATAACCGACAAGATACTCGCGGACCAGCTCAGGGACATTTGCGAGGGCACGCGCTTCTCGATGCCCATCAGCACGATTCTGTCGATGCTCATTTTGCTGGTTCAGGTGGCGGAAGGGTACTTCTGGGTATCCATTGTCTGGTTTGCGCTGGTCAATATCATCAACGCGCTGCGATTCATCGATGCAATAGCCTACTACCGGAGTTCGGCTGCGCCTGTTGAAGATGTTGCTGTTTTACAGCGCCAGCTCACTCGGTTCCAGTTGCTCGCGGCCTTGTCGGGCCTGCTATGGGCCGGCCTGGCCGTTCTTTCCCATGGATACACGGACCCGCAATCGTCGGTATATCTGGTCATTCTTGCCGGTATTTGCGCGGGCGCCGTTACCTACGGCTCCTCCTATGCTGCCGTGGCAATCAATTTCATAACGCTACCGCTTGTCGTGACGGCAGTTTGCCTGGCTTTGCAGGCCGATCTCCAGCATGGCGTGCTTGCTTTTTCGGTCGTTCTTTTCTGGTTCGGGATTACCCGCGGCGCCCTCCTTGGGCAGCACAGGTTTATCGAAACCAGCCGACTGAAGCACGAGGCCAAGCAGACGGCTGATGAAATGGCGCTCAAGTCCCAGGAAGATCCGCTGACGGGGCTCTTCAACCGACGTGGTCTTGAAACGTCCATTCGCCTGTTTCCGGTGAAGGACGGCCCGTTCATCGTCATGCTGATCGATCTCGACGGTTTCAAATCCGTCAACGATACCTACGGCCACAAGATAGGCGATGATCTCCTTGTCGCCATTGCGCAGCGCATCCGGCAGGTTTCGCCCGAGCGATCCGTTTTGGCGCGCATTGGTGGCGATGAGTTCATACTTCTTTATCCCGAGCCGGCGGCGAAGATCGAGGCTGGACTGGTGGCCGCGCGCATTATCGGTAGTTTGACCGCCCATTATCAGGGTATTCTGTCGGTCGAAATCGGTGCTTGTGTCGGCATCTGCCGGCTTGAGCGTCTTGATCCGGTTGAAATGCTGCTGCGGGCCGATTTCGCACTTTACGCGGCCAAAAAGCGCGGCCGCAACGAGTATTACTTTTTCGAGAAGCGCCTTCAGCATGAGTGGGAGCGTAAACAGAGCATCGAGCGTGATCTGCGTATCGCGATCGAAACCGGACAGATACAAACTTACTTCCAACCGGTGGTCGAACTTTCCAGCGGGCGTATGATTGGTTTCGAGGCTCTGCTGCGCTGGGATCATCCACAGCATGGCGCAATCCCTCCACCGGAAATCATCGACGTTGCCTGTGAGGTGGGCGTGGTGCGACAGCTCACGCACAATGTGCTCTTCAATTGTTGCGAGATGATCGACAAGCTCACCGAGGGCGGGCGCAATGATCTGACAGTTGCAATGAACCTTTCCCCTCGTGAACTGGCAGGCGGGCGCATTCCGCATGAAATCCTGTCCCAGATGGAAAGACGCGATCTGTCGATTTCCATGCTTGAAATCGAGATTACCGAGGAGGCTCCCTTCGATCAGCGCGGGATGAGCGATAGCCTCGGCGCCCTGTCGGACGCGGGTGTTTCCATTGCACTTGACGATTTTGGTACCGGCTTTGCCACCTTTGCTTCATTGAAGAAGGGGCTCATCACCAAGATCAAGATCGACAAGGTATTTGTACGGGGAATCGCCGAATCCGAAGGCGATCAGCACATCGTGCGCGCCATGGTGGAGCTGGGAGACGCCCTCGGGATCAAGGTCACCGCCGAAGGGATCGAAACGGAGGAAGACCGCGACACTCTTTGTAAACTCGGCTGCAACAGCGGGCAGGGCTTCCTGTTTGCATCGGCTTTGCCGATGAATATGGCTCTGGATGCTCTTGCGCGATCAAGTGCCGGCTCACGGCTCGATCAGGCTGTCCGGTAGTTTGGGCGGGTAATCCATCTCGATTTCGTCGAGACCGTAAATGGGGTTCTTGAGGTTGGGGCCAGTCACAACGGGGCGGATCTTGTATTTCCCGACCGCCAGTCCTTCGGGGAAGAATGATGAATAGGCGTCTTCATCGTTGACCGGGTGATAAATCACATACTGTCCGCCCCGCTTTTGCACGGGATTGTCGTCGAGCGTTTCGCTCATTCCCGGTTCAAGCGTCTTGTTGAAGAGGTCATAGAGCTTGTGCGTGGCCTGCCGGCCGTCCACAGATGTGAAAATCAGGTGCAATTCACCGTAGTTGAGTTCTATGGCTTCGCGACTTTCATTGGCCAGCGACAGTGTGAACAGGTGCTTGTAGTAATCCTGATCCTTGTCGACGCCGCCGTAATCTGCGAGGCCGAGCTGCAAGGATTGCGGCTTTTGTCCGTTTTCGGCCTGCCATACCGCAAGATCATAGGCTTCTTTCAGGGATATCCAACCCTCCAGCGGTCCGGCTTTGCCCTGATAGGCGATCTTCATCCAGTCGTCACCGGCATAGGCAAGCTTGCGCACCTTGTCGTCCTTGCTCAGATAGACGTTTGTGGCGCTTTGCTGGTCAGGATTGCTGTATAGGGTCAGCTTTTCAATAGGAACTTCCCAGCCCTGTTCCGTTTCATCCGGGGCTATGGGCGTTTCGAGAATGCTGTTTCCCTGCGGGTCATAGATCACCATGCGCATGGGTTTTATCAAGTAGGGCCAGCCGGACATCTGCTCTTCCGGGCGCGATTGTTCCACAAGCCGCACCGTCTGGTCGTGATCGATCGACAGGATGTCTACCCGGCTATAATGCCCGTCCAGACTGCAACTGCTTTTGATGAGCTTTCGCTCCGGGATGCGCCCGACATTCCATAGCTCGCCGCAGTTCAGTTTCCCGCTAAGTTCGTCTTCGATTATTAGAGGAGAAAAGGCTTTGACCTTCGGATTGTAGAGATAAACGGCAACGCCGACGTCAAGGCTTCCCGCTTCACGGGCGCTTAAGGCGAAATCGCTGTATCCATCGAAATCATAGTCGGCGATTTCGAAGCCAACCGGTCCGTCCAACCCGGTGAGCCAGTCGGAATCCAGCAAAACGAGATTCGATCCATCGGGCTGGATCAGAACATAACCCTCTTTGTGTCTCTCGATATGCGCGCTCACGCCGGGTTCTGGCAGGAGGCGAGGCAGATTTTCTTCCGCATGCGCAAGATTCATCTGGCTCAGGGGTAGAAATGCCAGAGCAGTTCCGAGTACCACAGGGTTGAAAAATCGTCTCATCGCCATCTGCTTGTTTGATGTGGTCAGCTTTGCTTACACGAGGCGTGGCCGAAACGGGAGTTGTTCTTTCCTGTCATCCAAGCTTGGTCGCAAACCAGTTGAGATGTTATGGTCACCTCGACGAGGGGCCCCGGCGGAAGGTGATCAGTGGAGGAAACGTGATGACCGATAAAAAACCTGACGGTCCGGTGCTTTTGTCGGGCGGCAATCCCCAGATTGCAAAAGGGGAAGGGGATACGCCGGTTCAGGCCTATATTGCCGCCATGCCGGGATGGAAAAGCGAAGCAGGTCGCCGCCTCGATGCTCTTGTCGTGCGAACCGTTCCCGATGTGCACAAGGCGGTCAAATGGAATTCGCCCTTCTATGGCATGAAGGGAGAGGGCTGGTTCCTCAGCTATCATTGTTTCGACAAATATATAAAAGTGGCGTTCTTTCGCGGCGCAAAGCTGAAGCCGATGCCGCCGGTCGAATCCAAGAGCCAGGATACGCGCTACTTCCATATTCACGAGCAGGACGATGTGGATGAAGCGCAGCTCGCGGACTGGATCAGGCAAGCAAGCCAGATGCCGGGTGAGAAAATGTAGGTTAGAGCGCAGATCGAAACGTGCTCTGGGAGGAAGGATTTCATGGCAGACGATAATGAGGCTTCAAAGCTGATTGATGGGCGGATTGCCGAACTTGGCGACTGGCGTGGCGAGACACTTGCCAGAATGCGTGCGCTGATAAAGAAGGCTGATCCAGACGTGATCGAGGAATGGAAATGGCGCGGCGTTCCGGTTTGGTCGCATGACGGCATCATCTGCACCGGCGAGACCTACAAGAAGGTTGTGAAGCTGACCTTTGCCAATGGCGCAGCGCTGGATGATCCGGCGCGCATCTTTAATTCCAGTCTTGAAGGCAATACGCGCCGCGCGCTGGATATAAGTGAGGGTGAAGAGGTCAACGAGGATGCCTTCATCGCGCTCGTTCATGCCGCCATAGCGCATAACGAGGCGAAGCAGACACGGAAAAAAGCCAAACGCGGCTGACAAAGCATCAGGAAATTGCAGGCATTTCTGTGAAATCCGTCGGTCTTCGTCGGATTGTTTCGTGCGTCAAAACATATATCCAGGTTTATGATTATCGTCAGTGGTTTTTCTTTGTTGGTAATATTTATTTTAGCAAATCCTAATTAATGCAAGAATAATTTCTGTTTAATAAATTGTAATACTGCATCATTATCGTTCCAATCAGAAAATTATTCATCGTTAGAGCGATGATCTTTTTGCTGCGGCGATAACGAAGGGTATTCGGATGTGTATAGCCTGTAATCCTGGTATGGTGGCGTTCCTGCGGTCCACGGCCTCCAGGCGTGATTTTCTCAAATATCTCGGCGCTGCCGCTGCGACTTCGGCCTTTGCCTGTTCGTCGCCGGGTATGGCGTTTGCGCAGCAGGCTGCAGCCCCTGCTGGCGATATCATTTTCAAGGGTGGAACGATCCTCACCATGAATGACAAGGCACCGCGTGCCGAAGCGATCGGCATCCGCGGCAACAAGATATTGGCCGTCGGCAAGCTGGATGATGTTCAGTCGGCTGTCAGTTCCGGCGCGCAGGTGGTGGACCTTCAGGGCCGCACCCTGATGCCGGGCCTGATCGATCCGCATATGCATTTCGTGTTCACGGCTTTCGAGGACTGGATCGACGTCAGCCCGATCACGACGCCGGATTACGCGACCGTCTGGTCGAAGTTGCAGAAAGGCGTGGCGGATGCCAAGCCGGGCGAATGGGTGCGCGCGCAGCAGTTCGATGCCAGCATCACGAAGGACGCCAAAATTCCGACACTGGCCGAACTGGATGCGCTTGCGCCCAACAATCCGTTCTTCATGCAGGAAAGCAACGGCCATATAGCCTATGCCAACAGCGCGGCGTTCAAGGCGGCGGGCATCACCCGCGAGACGCCCGATCCTTCCGGTGCGCGCTTTGTGAAGGATGCCAATGGCAACCTGACCGGACGCCTTGAAGAGATGGCGGCACAACAAATGTTTCTTGGCGCTATGCCGTCTCCGACAGCGGCGGATATGGTCGGGCGCGTCCAGCGTTTTCTGGATCACGCAAGTTCTGTCGGCTGCACCATGCTGCACGATTGCGGCATTGGCATTATGGCCGGTGCGCAGGACCTGAAAATCCTCGATGCGGTTCTGGGCGAAGGCAAGGCCCCGGTGCGTTATCGCGGCATGCTTGTGTCGACGATCATGGACGAATGGGAAAAGGAAGGGATCAAGCCCGGTCGCGGCAACGATCTTTTCCGCGTCGATGGTATCAAGGCGTGGGCGGATGGGTCCAATCAGGCGCAGACCGGCTATCAGCGCGAGAATTATCTGGGCACCGATGCGCGTGGTGCCCTGAATTACAGCCTTGAGCAGGTAACGGAAGTTATCCGCCGGGCGCACGAAGGCGGCTGGCAGGTTGGCGTCCACGCCAATGGCGATGCGGCAATCGATATGGTTCTGGATGCTTACGAGGCCGTTCTTGGAAAAACCTCGAACAGCGATCTGCGTCATCGTATCGAGCATTGCAGCGTTTTCCATCCGGAACAAATGGTGCGCATGAAGGACATGGGCGTTTCACCATCCTTCCTGATCGGCCATGTGCGCTGGTGGGGCAAGGCATTCCGCGACCGTCTTCTGGGACCGGAGCGTGCGCGCTTCTACGATCCATGTGCGTCGGCTCTGGCGGCGGGCCTCAAGATCTCGCTTCATTCCGACTGGAACGTGACGCCGATCGAACCGCTTCGTTACGTCGAGGATGCCGTCACTCGTGTGATGAACGAAGGTGGCGAGGTGTTCTTCCCTGAAGAACGTATCCCGGTGGACGCAGCGCTGCGCGCCGTCACCATCGATGCTGCCTGGCAGTGCCATATGGAAGATCAGATCGGCTCGCTGGAAACCGGAAAGTTCGCAGACTTCGCCATTCTGGAAGAAGATCCGACCACGCCGGATGTGAAGATCGGCAAGATCAAGGTCAGCGAAACGTGGATGGATGGCACCAAACGTTATTCGGCCTGACCGGAAAATCCGGCGACAGTTTTCATGCCGTCGCCGGATTGGTTTGGTCACAGAATATCGGCGGCGCGGTGATCTTTATCGACGCCGTCGATCAGGAATACCTCTCCCTCCGATCCCTGCCGACGCCACTCGATAATCGCCTGATAGGCGGGCGAGGCATACCAGTTGCGCGCTGTAGTTAGATCGGGAAAAGCGATGACGATCAGATCGTCCGGCGATAGACCTTCCAGTTCATCCTTCGGCCCGCCGTGAATGATGAAGTGTCCGTCGAAGGGTGCCAGAGTTCCATCGATTGCTTTCAGATAATCGACAATGCCCTGATTGACCCGGACATTGCGAAGCTGTGCGATTGCATAAGCGGTCATTTGATATCTCCGTTCGATCAGAATGCAGCTTGAAGCGTACGGCTGGCGCGAATTTCGAGCCCGGTAAGCGCTGTCACTGCTGCCGCCTGACCAACGAGAAAGATCCAGCCGAACAGATTGGGGATAATCATCCCCGCAACAGGCAGGAAAAGGCTGGCTGCTACCCATGCGCCATTGCCGAGAATGATGAAGTTCACCGCCCATGCCGGTGGACTTGCGCTCTGCGATACCCAGGCCATGAAGGCCGCTGTCGGCAGCAGCAGTACGCCTGCCCAGTAAAGCAACGACGCTGGAATTCCAGTCAGTTCGCCCATCGGTGCTGAGGCTGCGACAAGGGCGACACCCATCGCGGCGCAGGTGATGGCGTCGATGGCGACAAGTGGCTTGAGAGCAAATACGGTTTGTGCGGTTTTCATCCTATCGACCTTTCATTTTGGCGTCCCGTTCTTCGGGCCGGCTGCATATTTGCGCTGTTGCGTTATGGGATCGATTACGTGAGAGGTAATTGTTGCTATGAATTTTGCGGTGCATTCCAGAATGCATCTGCCAGCCGTGACGCGCAGAGCAAATTGTCGGAGGGATCGGACAGGCTTATGACCGAAACACAACAGACAGTCGGGTCGCTTCTCAGGGAATGGCGGCAGCGTCGCCGTTTCAGCCAGCTCTCCTTGGCGGTGGAGGCCGAGATTTCGCAGCGTCATCTGAGTTTTCTGGAATCCGGGCGTTCTGCGCCCAGTCGCGACATGGTTCTGCGTCTGGTCGAGCATCTGGACGTACCGCTGCGGGAGCGCAACCGGATACTTGTCGCTGCCGGATATGCCCCGATTCACAGCGAACGAGGGCTGGAAGCACCGGAATTTGCCGCCGCGCGAACCGTGATCGAAGCTCTGCTGCACGGACACAACCCACATCCTGCCCTTGCCATAGACAGGCATTGGACCCTGCTTTTGGCGAACAGGGCAGTGGGCGTTCTTACCGAGGGCGTGGCAGAACATCTTCTGCAAGGGGAGGTAAACGCGCTTCGCCTCAGCCTGCATCCGGAAGGGCTGGCGCCGCGCATCCTGAATTTCAGGCAGTGGCGCAGCCATATTCTTGCGCGCCTTGCCCGCGATGCGGACAACTCCGCTGATCCGCGTCTGGCAGCACTTCTCGATGAGTTGAAATCTTATCCGGTCCCTCCGCGCGCCGCCTCTTCGGGCGGGGGAACTGTCACCGATAATCCGGTCGCCATTCCGCTCAGGATTGATAGCCGCGAAGGCCCGCTGGAGTTTTTGAGCGCGACGACGGTATTCGGCACCGCCGTCGATATCACGCTGTCGGAAGTGGTGATCGAAACCTTCTTCCCTGCCAATGAGGAAACGGCAGCCGCCATGCGGCGGCTCACCGTCGAGTCATAGTTTAAACTGCGCGGGTCAGGCCGCCATCCACGCGCAGGTTCTGGCCAGTGATATAGGCGGCGCCATCCGATGCGAGGAAGGAGATCGTCGCGGCGATTTCCTCACTCGTGCCATAGCGCTGCAACGGAACGCTTGCCCGGCGCTCTTCCACCTTCGGCAGGCTGTCGATCCAGCCCGGAAGAACATTGTTCATGCGGATATTGTCGGCTGCATAGGTGTCGGCGAAAATCTTGGTGAAAGAGGCAAGCCCGGCGCGGAACACCGCCGAAGTCGGGAACATGGCACTCGGCTCGAATGCCCATGCCGTCGATATATTGATGATCACACCCGATTTCTGCTTCTGCATCGTCGGCACAACGAGACGGGCCGGGCGAACCGCATTCAGGAAATAGGTGTCCATTCCCTTGTGCCAGTCTTCATCGGTAATTTCGAGGATCGGCGCGCGCGGGCCGTGGCCTGCGCTGTTCACCAGCACGTCAATACGGCCCCATTTTGCCAGAACCTCATCCACAAGGCGCTTCAGATCGTCATTCGACTGGTTCGAACCGGTGATGCCGATGCCGCCCAGTTCCTCGGCCAGCGCTTCGCCCTTGCCGGAAGATGAGAGGATTGCAACCTTGAAACCGTCCTGCGCCAGTCTGCGCGCGGCGGCGGCGCCCATACCGCTTCCGCCGGCCGTTACAATCGCTACTTTTTCTATTGTCATGATGCGTTCCTTTTTTCAGAGTGTTGCGCCAGGCGGCAACTATCGACGGCCATTTTTTGACGTTATAGCGGAAATCCACTATCCTTACGAACGAGAATGCGTAACACTAATCAGTAGAAAATCTATCGAGTTTTGATTTATGAAAAGACTTCCCTCGCTCAATGGTCTGCGTGTGTTCGAAGTCGTCACGCGGCATTTGAATTTCCGGCTGGCGGCGGAAGAGCTTGGCGTGACGCAGGCGGCGGTGGCCCAACAGATACGCGGGCTCGAGGCGGAGCTTGGACTGAAACTCTTCGAACGCCAACCCCGTACGCTGGTCATGACCGAACCGGCCCGTGCATATATTGCCAATGTGCGGCGCGCGTTCGACCTGCTTTCGGAAGCGACCGAAATGCTGCGGCCTGAACCGCAGCATCTGACGATCAGCGTGACGCCGACCTTCGCATCGAAGTGGCTGATCCCACGCCTGGCGGAGTTCACGCGTGCACATCCCGATATAGAATTGCGCATTGTCGCCAGCGACAAGGTCGCAAATTTCCAGACCGATGCCGTCGATCTGGCGGTGCGCTACGGCGAGCCGCCATTCGGTCCGGGGCTGAATGCGGAGCTGCTTTTCGAGCATGTGATCGTCGCGGTTGCAAGCCCGGTGCTGGTCGAAAGGCTTGGTGATCCGGTGATGCCGGAAAATCTGGAGCACTATCCGCTGCTGCACGATGGGCATAATTTCTGGCCGCGCTATCTGGAAAAGGCTTTTCCGGACGGCGTGTCGATTTCGCCGAAGAATATTCGCTTCAACCAGACGTCACTTGCCATTGATGCGGCGATTGCCGGGCAGGGGCTGGCGCTGGCAAGCCGTTTCTTCGTGGAGAAGGAAGTTGCCGCAGGCAGCCTCGTTCAGGCGCTGGCCACAGACTTGCGGGTGGGCGCAGATTTCTATGCGGTTTCCCTTCGAAAGCCGCGCCATCCGGAATCTGTTGAGGCGGTCAAAGCCTGGTTAAAAAGCGCATCCCGAAAAGTGTGAAACGGTTTTCGGACTAAGATGCGCGTAAATGTGAAAAGGCGCATCAGGTTGATGGTTCGGGCACTTCTATCTCAGTCTTTTGACTGCGGGTTGGTATGGTGATGCAGACAAGGCAGATGACGACCAGAAGAACACCAAACCAGCCGAGGGCGGAAAGGCGCTCGCCGACAATCACCACCGCGAAAAACGCGGCGACAACCGGTTCGAACAGCGTGATCGTCGTCGCCACGCTTGTTTCAACACGGCTCAACCCGTAGCCGAAACAGACATAGCCGAGGAACATTGGCACGAAGGCCATGTATAGACCCACAGCCGCATTGTTCCATGAGGCGAGAAACGGCCCACCGGTTGCGATCAGAACCGGCATCAGCAGAAGACCGCCTATGCCGAACGTCGCGCCCATTGCAGTTGTCGATGATATGCCGCCCTGCATGAGCTGGCGCGCGCATGAGGAATAAAGCGCATAAGTGAAGCCTGCCACCAACCCGACCAGCGCGCCCATGAGCGTGGAGCCTTCTGCAGACGCAGCATGGCCGCCGTCCTCCGACATGCTGAGCAGGACCATGCCGACAATGCCGACCGTGGCACCTGCCAGCCAGCGCAACGAAGGGCGAAAGCCGCTTTGTCGATACTCGATGCCTGCCGACAGAAGCGGGGCGGAACCGAGTGAAATGACCGTTCCGATGGTCACACCGGCCATCCGCATGGAGCCATAGAAGGCGAGGGGATAGATCGCGACACAGATCGCGCCCAGTATGAGGATACGCCATTGACCGACGAGCGCCTTTCGCGAGGCGATCAGCCCGCGCCAGGCGATGGCGGCTTGCGCCAGTCCGCCAAGGCCCATGGCTGCGGCGCCGATCGCAGCCGCGCCGACCTCGGGCGCGAAGGTTGCGGCGGTGCCGGTCGTGCCCCAGATGGTGGAAGCGACGATGATGGCTGTCACTCCCAGAAGATAGCTTTTCGATGATTGCATTTTATGCCGGTTTCAAAATCGTAGCGACCATCGCCTTGGCTTCGCCAAGACGCGCACTGTTGCCTTCAAGGCCAGCCCGCATGATTGCTCCTTCGAGAATGAAGGAGAGCTGCACGGCCAGTTGGCTGACCCGAGGAGGATCGTCGGGGATCAAGCCGGTGAGATGTGTCACAAGCAGGCCCTCGACCTCTTCCTTGTGTTTTCTCACCGCCTCGCGGCCCGGATCGCCAGCGGGCAGCTCTGCTGCCGCATTCAGCAGGCCGCAACCGCGAAATCCATGTTCGTAGGCAAATTCCGCATGGTCGCGATAAGCGTCGAAGACCGCCAGTATCCCGTTCATCGGGGTGGATGCCTTTTCCATGCGCTTTTCATAGAGGCCCAGCCATTCGGCATGACGATGCTCCAGATAGGTGGCCACTAGTTCCGCCTTGGATGCGAAGTTGTTGTAGAGGCTCTGTTTCGCCACGCCTGCGCGCTGGATGATCGCATCGATCCCGGTTGCCGAAATGCCTTCGTCGTAAAACAGTTCCGCCGCTGCTTCTAAAAGCCGTTCACGTGCCGGTCTTGAACTTGGAGTCGCAGGATCGCTCATTTTATTTTGCCTGAATGATTAGGTAGACCAGTCTACCTATCTGAGAGGCGGAGTCAATTGCGGAAGAAAAACTGTTTGGAAGCCTCAATGGAGGAGAAGTTCTCCGCTGGTTTTGGTTTTAACCCCTTGTCCCTAGGGAGAGATTCACGTATCCGCTTAGTTAGGCAGATGGAACGGGAGGTCGTCCGGTGCCGCAGAGACTTTCCCCCCTGGCGCCTTTCCAATACAAAACATTTCGGGCGCTCTGGTCAGCTACATTGGTTTCCAACCTTGGCGGTCTGGTGCAGACGGTCGGTGCTGGCTGGATGATGGCAACCATCGCCCATTCGGACGATATGGTTGCATTGGTGCAGGCTTCGACCACCTTGCCAGTGATGATCTTTTCAGTTGCGGCAGGGGCCTTGGCCGATAATTTCGACCGCCGCCGCATCATGCTGACCGCGCAGGTTCTGCTGCTGATCATTTCGGTCGCACTGGCGGCTTTTGCCTATCTTGGCATTCTCACGCCGTGGATGCTGCTCAGCTTCACCTTCCTGATCGGTTGCGGCGGGGCATTGCACAATCCGTCATGGCAGGCGTCGATGGGGGACATCGTTCCCCGCACAGATCTGCCTGCAGCCGTGGCGCTCAACAGCATGAGCTTCAACCTCATGCGCAGTATCGGCCCGGCTATCGGCGGCATCATCGTTGCGGCGGCTGGTGCTGCTTTTGCCTTCATTTTCAATGCGTTCAGCTATTGTGCGCTCATTCTGGCGCTGTGGCGGTGGAAGCCGGAGACGGTCAAGTCCACTCTGCCGCGTGAAACGCTGGGGCCAGCCATGGTGGCGGGGCTGCGTTATGTCGCCATGTCGCCGAACCTTCTGAAAGTGATGTTCCGGGGCTTTCTGTTCGGCCTGTCCGCTATTGTCATTCTGGCGCTTTTGCCACTGGTCGCGCGCGATCTCGTCCATGGAACAGCACTTACCTACGGTATCATGCTGGGTTTCTTCGGACTGGGTGCTATTGGCGGCGCGTTGCTTAGCGCCCGGCTTCGCGAGATTCTCGGAAATGAATGGCTGGTGCGTGGTGCTTTTGTGGCCTTTGCAATCAGTTGTGCCCTGCTGTCGATCGGCCGAAATATGTGGCTGAGCTGCATTTTCCTGCTGCCTGCCGGTGTTTCCTGGGTTCTGGCGCTGTCGCTGTTCAACGTCACCGTGCAGCTTTCCACACCGCGCTGGGTGGTGGGACGTGCTCTGGCACTTTATCAGACCGCAACCTTTGGCGGGATGGCAGCGGGTAGCTGGCTTTGGGGTGCTGTCGCGGATGAATATGGCGTGCCGGGCGCGCTTCTGGCCGCCGCTGTCGTGCTGATGTTCGGCGCGCTGATCGGTCTGCTCCTGCCGCAGCCTGAATTTGAATCCCTCAATCTCGATCCGCTCAACCGTTTCAGCGAGCCGCAGCTTCGGCTGGATCTGCGTTCGCGTAGTGGTCCGATCATGATCATGGTCGACTACAAGATCGCGCAGGAAGATGTTCCGTCGTTCCTTTCCGCCATGGCCTTGCGCCGCCGCATGCGTATCCGTGACGGTGCCCGGCAATGGGCATTGCTGCGTGATCTGGAGAACCCGGAAACCTGGACGGAAAGTTATCACGTGCCGACCTGGGTCGAGTATGTCCGCCACAACCAGCGCCGGACTCAGGCCGATGCGGAAGTGTCGGAACGACTGCTTTCCCTGCACAAGGGAGACAAGCCGCCGCTCGTTCATCGCATGATCGAAAGGCAGACGGTTTCCATTCATGACGACATGCCGCTCAAGGCACATCTCGACTTGTCGTGAGCACCGTTTTCAAATTGAGGCAAATCCGGAATTTGAACCTGTTTGGCGACGAAACGGGAATTGCGGGGCGAGAGTACGCGCATTTCGCATCATATTTTGTGGCGACGGACGGACAAAAATGAGGCGAAATAAAGGCTAGAAGCCCAGGCGCTCTCGCAGTGCTTTCCGACAGGATCGCGAGACTGGCCAGGATTGATCAATGCCACGCATCCTGACCAGCCATTTGTCCGTCATGCTTCGGTCTATGTCCAAGACGTGCAGGACATTTATGAACGTCGTGCGGTGAATACGGGAAAAGGTGCTTGCTGGCAGAATACCTGCCCATATGCCGAGCGGGCGGGAGTCGAAAACCGTGGAACCGTCGCCAAGCCATATCTCGCTGTAATTGCCCGCCGAACGCACTCCAACGATTTCTTCAGGTGAAATTCCGCGCATCACCCCGCGTTTGTTGACATAAAGTACCGATGTCGGGTCGGTTTCTTCGTCCGACACCGGTTCATTATAGAGCGTCGCATATTTGGCCTGGGCAATCAGACTGGAGCACTGGAACATGGCTTTGATTTCAGCGCGTGACCAGCGTCTGGCTTCCACCGTCGTGTCGAAGCCCATGATCCCTCGCAACCGGTCCTGGTAAAAGACCGGTATGCTCAAAATGCTCTGATTTCCCTGCCGCAGGAATTCCGCCTGAATGGGGCGTGCAGTGCGCGGCAGACCTCTGACATCATGGACGGCGACGGCTTGTCCCTCGGTCAGATAGCGATGCAGCCAAGCAATCAATGTGGTGGGAGATTCCTGAAGTTCGGAAACATAGGCCGTCGTTTCGCCTTTGCACCATTCATGCGTATTGCGAAACCGCAGAAGATCAGGCGCATATTCGATCATCCATGCCCGGTCAGCCTGCGATGCATTGCCGACGAAAGCGAGAAATTCAGAAATAGCGTTTTCGACGGGTTTGCGGAGCAGATACAGCGCGCAAATATAGGGCCAGTCGAGTGCCGGTGCTTCCGCGCACTCCTTCTCGGAATAGATCCGGTAGGCTCCAACCGCGCTGTCCAAGCCGCCTCCCAAAACGTTGCGTGATCGAAATCGGTCTTCCTATAATAGCTGGACAGTATATTGAGTATAATTGCCCGCTATTTGCAATAGAATTCATGCACCGATTACAACCGTAATGTCAGGTGATTTACCTAGTCGAGCAGGAAAGCGGTCCGGAATGGAGTGGTCTATGCGGCGTGTGCTGGTCAAAAGCCCCGGAAAGCCCCGGTATGTGTGGTGATAGCATAATCATACCGAGGCTGCGCATTTGCCTGATTCCGCCGAAGCGGTGCGCCGGATCAGATTAGTGATCATTGCGACAGAAAGAAGTCTTACTTATTTGCCCTGCGGAATGGCTGTGGATCAGTTAATTTGAATGTAAATTGATTTTATATCGCATGTATTTTATTTCAAATACTTCGTGCCGCCGTGCCTTCGATCTCGACCTTGAACTCTGATCGCGCCGATCCGGCGATGACGGTCAGATGAGAATAGGCTGCTATGGGTGGCGCGACATTTTCGTGGTTGAGAATACAAACGGAGCTTTTTGTTTCTTCTGCCAAAATCGCCTTTATCTTTGAAGAGCATTCAGACCCGAAACCGGTCCGGGCCTGAAACGGACATGAAGCGGACATCAGCCGATATCTTCGACCTGATCGAGATATTGACCATATCCTTCCGCCTCCATCCGTTCTTTCGGAACGAAACGGAGCGATGCCGAATTGATGCAGTAGCGGAGGCCGCCACGGTCGACCGGGCCATCGGGGAAGACATGTCCCAGATGGCTGTCGCCATGCGCCGAGCGCACTTCCGTTCGCACCATGCCATGTGAGACATCGCTCAGTTCCGCGACATTGGCAGGTTCAATCGGCTTGGTGAAGCTGGGCCAGCCACAATGAGACTCGTATTTGTCGGCGGAGGCGAACAGCGGTTCTCCAGAAACAATATCGACGTAGATCCCCGGCTCCTTGTTATAGAGATACTCACCGGTTCCGGGGCGCTCGGTGCCGCTTTCCTGCGTGATGCGATATTGCTCCGGCGTGAGCTTCGCAATCGCTTCCGGATTCTTTTTGTAGGTCATGATGTGCGCTCCCTTGATGCGTATCCTGAATCTAGGACGAAGGAAGCAACTATTCCAGTGCGGGGTAGTTGACGAACTGTTGAAGAAGGAAATTTGGTATTAGCCTGTGCGGCGATTGAGCATTTTCAGGGTGTGATGCGTTAGCATCTCAGCGCCCTGTTATAAGGCCCGATTGGTTCAGCGAACTGAAAAAGCGCCCCTGCCGGAACGGGGTTTCTGTATATGCAAGGAGAGACGCGAAGAACGGGGTGTTTCCCCAAGTCCCATCTTGGCGAGTGACCCGACGCGACAGATCGCCAGTTATTTCGGTGTCCGAAGAATGTGGTCCATCCGCTTGGCTACAGCGTCGAAAAGGTTGGAAAATGAACCACATTTCCTTCACCTTTTCTCCTCGTATCCAAACGGATGACTTCACACCATTGTCACCACATTAGAGCGCGTTTCGATCTGATTGGATCAGATCGGCGCTCTAACTTCTTCTATTTCAAGCATAATCTTATCTATCCTCGTTTCACTCCGGTCGGATTATGCTCTAATAGGTTCTGACCCTAGCCATTCCGGGTTGATTTCCGGCAGCGGAATCGCATCGAGCAGCGCGCGTGTATAGGCTGACTTCGGATTGGCGAATACCTGTTCGCAGGGCCCTGCCTCCACTACCTTGCCGAAACGAAGCACATAGACGCGGTCGCAGATGGCCCTGATGACGCTCAGATCGTGACTGATGAAAGCCATGGACAGGCCCATATCGCGTGACAGGTCTTTCATCAGGTTGAGAACCTGCGCTTGGGTGGAGACGTCGAGGCCCGAGACGATTTCGTCGGCCAGAACAAAGTCCGGTTCGAGAAGGGCGGCGCGGGCAATGCCCACTCGCTGGCGCTGGCCGCCCGAGAGTTCGTGGGCGTTGCGACCGAGCACGGCATTGGGCAGGGTAAAGCGGTCGAGAATCCTGAGTACCTTCGCCTCAGCCTCGGTTGCGCTGGCGGCCAAGCCGTGCAGCAGCATTGGCTCTACCAGGATACGGCGGATGGAGTGGCGTGGATTGAGCGACGCCATGGGATCCTGGAAGATCATCTGCATGCGCCGACGCAACGGCCGCATCCTGCTATCGGGCAGACGGGTTATATCCCGTCCGTCGAACCAAATCTCACCGGAGGAGGTATCGACGAGACGGAGCAGCGCCTGGCCAAGTGTCGTCTTCCCCGAGCCGGACTCGCCGACAATGCCGATCGTCTCGCCGCGTTCGATGTCGATATCGACGCCATGCAGCACCTTGTGGCCAGCAGACTTGCTGAAAAATCCACCTGCACCGTAAGCAACCTCGATGCCGCGGGCTGTGAGAAGCATGTTGCTCATCAAGTTATTCCGATCTCTGCGCGCAGTTGCTCGAACACCGATTGCGGTACCGGCTCGAGACCAGCATCGGGGCGGTCGTAGCGCGGGCCGGCTGCCATAAGGGCTTTTGTGTAGATGTGTTTGGGGCGCTGCAGGACGTCGGCGGTGCTGCCCTGCTCGATCACCTTGCCGGAGTAGAGCAGCGTTACGCTGTCACATATCTGGGCGACGACGCCGAGATCGTGCGTCACGAATATCACGCCCGTGCCATGAGCGCGCTGCATGCCGCGAATAAGACGCAGGATCTGCTTTTGCACAGTAACGTCGAGCGCAGTCGTCGGCTCGTCCGCGATCACGAGCTTGGGTTCGAGCGCAAAGGCAGAGGCAATCAGCACGCGCTGGCGCATGCCGCCCGACAGTTCGTGGGGATAAGCGCGCAGAACGCGCTCGGGATCGCGGATATGCACTTCCTCGAGCAAAGTCAGCGCGCGTTCACGGGCAGCCTTGTTCGACAGGCCGCGCTTGAGGCGCAAGCCATCGGTGAGCTGTGCCCCGATGCGACGGCCCGGATTGAGTGCCGTCTGGGGATCTTGCGGGATCAGCGATATCTCGCTGCCCATGATCTGGCGCAATTGCGGTGCAGGCATGGTCAGCAGGTCACGGCCCTCGAAATCGATGGCGCCGCTGGTAATGCGGACCGTGCGCGGCAGGATGCCAAGCAGTGCCTTGGCGATGGTCGACTTACCGGCGCCGCTTTCCCCGACGAGGCCTCGGACCTCGCCACGCTCGAGCGTCAAGGCGACGTCGCGAAGAACGGGCACGCCGCCGTCCCGATCCGAGACCGCCGACAGGTTGTTGATGGAGAGAAGGGGTGCAGTCATCGGCGCATCATCGGGTCAAGGGCGCGGCGCAGGCCATCGCCGAGCTGGTTGAAAGCAAGAACGGTCAGGAAAAGCATTATGAGAGGTGCCACCAGCACCCACCATCCCTGATAGATGATCTGCCGACCCTGCGCGATCATACCACCCCATGTTGGCGTGTCGGAGGAGACGGAAAGGCCGACGAAGGAAAGAATGGCTTCGACGATTACGGCGATGCCCATTTCCAGGCTGATGAGCGCGATCAGGACCGGACCGACATTTGGCAGGATCTGGCCGATCAGGATCTTGAAGCGGGAGAAGCCGAGAACTTTCGCTGCCGTCACGTAGTCCATCTGCGCCTGCGCCATGGTTTCCGAACGGACGACGCGACAGAAACGCGTCCAGTCGATGATGACGATGGCCGCGATGATGGAATGAACGCCTGCGCCGAAGACCGCGACCAGCAGGATTGATAGCAGGACCGGCGGGAAGGCCATCCAGATGTCGACGAGGCGCGAGATGACGGCATCCACCCAGCCGCGATACCAGCCGGCGAGTAGTCCAAGCGTGGTGCCGACCAGTGCTGCAAGACCCGCGGCAATGAAGGCGACGAGCAGGGCGATGCGCGTGCCGTGGATCAGGCGCGAAAGCACGTCGCGGCCGAGATCGTCGGTGCCGAACCAGTAGCCGGGTTCGGTGCCGGCATAGCCTGCGGGAGGCAGGGTGGCGAGCACCAGGTCCTGTTCGAGCGGGTCCTTTGGTGCGAGCCAGGGCGCGAAGATGGCGACCAGTATCAGGCAGAGGATAAAGCCGCCGCCGAGGATTACCTTGGGTTGTGAAAGCGTCGCACGCAGTGACTTAGCCATGGCGCAGCCTCGGATTGAATGCGGCGACGAGCGCGTCAACCAGGATATTGATGACGATGAACAGCGCGCCGAAGACCAGGACAAGTCCTTGAATGAGCGGCAAGTCGCGGTTGATGACGGCGTCGATAGCCATATTGCCGATGCCGGGATAGGCGAAGATACGCTCGACGATGACGGTGCCGCCGATCAGGAAGGTGAACTGGACACCGGTCAGTGCGATGGTCGGGCCAACGGCATTGCGCAATGCTTCCTGCAACACCAGCCGTAGCGAGGACATGCCCTTGAGCTTGGCGAGCAGGATATAGTCCTGCACCATGGCTTCAAGCAGCGCCTCCTTCAGCACGCGGGCGATAATCGCCGCGAGCGGCAAGCCAAGTGCGAGAACCGGCATGGTCATATGGGAGGCGATGTCGGCGAACTGGGCAAAGCGCAGGCGCAGCAAGCTTTCGAACAGATAGAAGGGGGTAGCAAAATTGCTTTGTACGCTCGGATCGATGCGCCCGGACAAAGGCAATATGGGGAAGAACACGCCCAGCAACAGCACAAGCGCCAGTGCCCAGACAAAGTCGGGTACAGCCAGCACCACACCGTTGACGGTATCGATGACCGGTTCGACCGGCGTGCGGCGTGCGAGAGTACCGGCAATGGCTACGGCGGTGCCGAGCAATATGGCGAAGACCAGTGCGGCGAAGGCGAGCTCAAGGGTTGCCGGCAGGCGTTCTGAAAGCAATTCCAGAACATTGCGGCGCAGCGAAATGGAGGTGCCGAAATCGCCTGAAAGCAGTGACGTGAGCCAGATATGGAACTGGCTGAAGATACTGCCATCGAGTCCATAATTTGCGCGAAGCTGTGCGATCTGTTCGGGGGTAGCCCCCGGCGAAATCATCATAGCGATAGGGTCGCCTGGAACGACGCGTAGCAGGACAAAAACCACGACCGCGACCCCAAACAGGGTCACTGCCGCGAGAACCAGACGGTTCAGGATTGAAAGAGCAAGCAGTTGCATGGGTATGGAGCCTTACGCAGGCAGACAAAGACGCTATGCGAGCATGTCCGGCTGAATAAGCCGGACACAATCTAGCAGTGGAAGGTCGGGACACTGGGTGCCCCGCCAACGTGCAATCAGGCCCTCGATATGAGAGTCGGCTGCAGCGCACCCGAAACGTTCGGAATGGCCTTCAGCGTCGACTTGTAGACGATAGGCTGTGCGTATTGCAGCAATGGCAGCACGTAACCCTGCTCCGCAATATATTTGCAGACAGCTTTCCAACCGGCGATGCGCTTGGCCTCGTCTTTCTCACCCCATAGCGGTGCGATCATGCCATCAAGGTCATCTGTGTTCCATACCGAGTGCGGGGAAGGACCAAACATGGCAAACCCTGTTGAGGTGGTCGGGTCGCCGATTGCATTGCCCCAATTGTAGAAGGCAGCGGGCGCAAGTTGGTCGGCGGCGCGCAGCTCATAATGCTTGGCGATCTCGTAGACCTCGATCTCGGCTTCGATGCCGACCTTGCGCCACATGCCCACGATGGCCTGAACCATTTCGTAGTCCTTCGGCTTCAGGCCCCGCGTGGTCTGGATCTTGAACTTCACTGGTTTGTCGGTCGAATAGCCGGAGTCGGCCAGCAGCTTCTTGGCAAGCTCGGGATCGTAGGGAACCTTGATAGACGGATCGTAGGCCGAATATTCCGGCGCTTCGAGCGTATCGATCGGTACGCCATAGCCGCGCAGCAGCCGCTTGACGATGGCTTGCTTGTCGACGGCGTGACAGGCGGCCAGGCGCACATTCTTGTCTTCCATAACTTCAATATTGTTCAGGAAGATCATACCGATATCGGAGATCGGAGTCGCAACGCCTGCCAGACCTGCCTTTTCCTTCAGGCGGTCGAACTCCTCATAGGGGATTTCCAGCGTGACGTCGGACGAGCCGGACTCGATCTCGGCAACCCGGCTGGTGCCATCGGGCACAAACTTGAAGATGACTGTCTCGAAAGCTGGCTTGCCGCCCCAATAGCTGGGATTGGCCTTGAGGCGCAGGAAGGCGTTGCCTTCATAGGCGTCAACCATGTAGGGGCCGGTGCCAATGGGCTTCTTCTCAAAACCTTCTGCTCCGACCTTCTCGTAATAGGCTTTGGGCAGGATGTACCCGGTGAGGAAAGCCATCCACATGAAATAGGTGGGTTCAAAGCGCAGCACGTCGCCGGTGATCTTGTTGCCTTCGATCTTGTAGTTGCCGGCTGTGGACCAGACGAACTGGATCGGGTTGCCGGTCTTGTCGTTGGCGGCGCGCTCCAGCGCCCATACCACGTCTTCCGGGGTAAACGGCGAGCCATCATGCCAGGTCACGCCTTCGCGAACATCCATCCAGACCTTGGTCTTGTCGTCGTTCCAGCCCCAGGCGGTCAGCAAGCCCGGAACAAATTTGAGGTCGGGATCCTGGCCGATATACTGGTCGAAGATCGAGCGGTAAATTGCCTGGATGGTCGGATTGACCGCCGACGGACCGACGGTCGGGTCGAAGGATGGGAGATTGACGTTGAAAGCGATGGTAAGCGTGTCGGTTTCTGCTGCCTGCACCGGCACGCGTCCTGCCAGGATGCTTGAAAAAAAGGCAGCAGCGCCCATACCCAGCGTCTGGCGACGGGTGAATTCAGTCATGATTTGCTCCGCGTTCCCCTGATCCCGGCTTTTTTTGAGTGTTCCCCCACTCGCCAGGATATTTATTGTTCGGAATACTTTAATCTTAAAATAGCGCCGATTGGCTGGCAAGTGAATTGTACATTCCGACAGCAATTTTAAGGCGAAATATATGCCTATGCATATTGCTTCTTTGTCGGCATTACGCGCAGGCTCGCGTGAGCGCGGGCTTGAAATGCCCATAAATGCGATCTGAGGCATATGTAGACAAAGAAATATGATTCTGCATGTGTTCAGCGATGCAGTCTTAGATGTGGTTTTCACATGCCCCAACTAGCCATCCGTCATATCGCAATCCTATTTCAGCGAGGACGCGAGCAGCATGCCGGAGCCGCCTCCCAACCCCGGGCCGGGATGGGTCGACGCGCCGATATGATAAAGACCGGGCACGTGGGTGCGGTGATTCACCGACGACTTGAATGGACGCCAAATGAAGAATTGATCGACGCCGCAAAACCCACCATAGGGGTCGCCGCCGACGAGGTTCATATTCATCGCTTCAAGGTCGGCTGGCGAATAGGTCTTGCGGGCGATAACCGTTTCGGCAAAGCCGTCTATGTGCTGGGCGAGGATGCGCTCGATACGGTCGGCATATTGTTCGCGCAATTCGTCAGTCCATCGCCCATCGTCGGGCGTGGTGAGTGCTCCTGCAGCATCGCCTTCGATGTGTCGCGGGGTTTCGGGCAATTGCAGCCAGAGGATCGCCTGACCTTCAGGTGCGCGGGAGGGGTCAAGCGCGGTCGGCTGACCGACACAAATGGTTGGCACCGCTGGCAACATGCCGCGATCACACTCATTGGCCGCGCGGGATACGCCGTTAAGGCCGGGCGTGAGATGCAATAACGCAACTTTCGACAGGTCCTCGCCGCCCTTCCAGCGTGGTGGAGACTTCAGTGCGTAGTGAACCTGCATGTTGCCTTTGCCATAGCGATAGGTTTGTAGTCCATCCGCAACGGCCGAGGGCAGCGGTTTGTCGGAGTTCTTCAGAAGGCGGCCATAGAGCTGGCTGGGCGTGACAGAGGCAATGACGCCCTTGCTCGCCTGCAGAACCTCGCCACTGGCAAGCCGGACACCTGTGGCCTGGCCGTTGTGGTCTTCGACTATTGTCTCCACATCCGCGCCGGTGCGGATGGTGCCACCCTGGTCCGTGATGAGTTGCGCGAACGCCTTGACGAGATTGTCGGCGCCGCCTTTGACAATCGGGCAGCCTGCAAGTTCGATGGCAAAGCCGATGACCCGGAGCATTGCCGCAGAATAGGTGCTTTCCGGATTGAGGCCGCAATGGAGCACCCAGGGTGCAAAGAGCCCGCGCATCACATCGGACCGATAGGTGGTTTCGAGATGATGGCGGCCGTTGACGAGCGCCTCGCCGAACCAAGCGGCGAGATTGCGGGGGCCGCGCTTCCACGCCTCCTTCAGCATGGTCTTGAATATGCCACCGGACCAGAGCGAGCCGCCAAGCAGCGAGAACATGAACGGCGCATCGGCACCCATTCGGTCCATCTCGCGGGCGAAGGCCATGCCGTCGCCGTCAGCCAGCGCGTCGAAGGCTGCGATATTGGCTTTGCGGTCTTTGGCGAGGATCGCATGTCTGCCGTCGGCCAGCACAACGCCCGTCGGCAGGTCGCTATGGGCGAATTCGAGACCTCGGGCCTCCAGATCCTTGCCAAGCGCGCCATAGGCGGGCGAGGTCAGGAACAGCACCATAGTGGTTGCCATGACATCGTGGCGGAAGCCCGGTACAGTGATCTCTTCAGTACGCAGGCAGCCGCCGAGCTGGTCGTTGCGCTCAAGCAGCAGTACCTTCTTGCCCTTTTTGCCAAGCATGGCAGCCGCCACCAGTGCATTAATGCCGCTGCCGACCACGATATAGTCATATGCTGCCATGTCTCGTCGCTCCCCTGAAAATGGCTGGTAGGCCCCGCCACGCTGGCCTCGTGTCGATTACTTCGTCAACAGTACGAGTATCGGTAGGCCTGTTCCCTGAAGTCCGGCAAAGGATTCTCTGACATGGACTTCCCCTCGTTTGCTTCTTGAAAAAAGCTTGATATGAATTTCCTTGAAGCTTAAAAGAAACCATATGTGAATGCAACGAAATGCCTGCGCTCAAAGTTGAACTTTCCGACGTATCCTGACTTTCCTTGCCTTCAAAATACGCGGTGATTGCTTGATTTAGGTCTGAGACGTCAGAGATGCTACCGCTATAGACTTACGCAGTTATATGCATTTGAGGATAATTGGGGGGCAAGATGGGTGGACACGACTCGGAGTTCGATGCTGTCGTCATAGGTGCAGGGCATAACGGCCTTGCTGCGGCGGTGCACCTGGCGTCAAAAGGCTGGCGCGTTGCTGTTGTGGAGGCAGCGGCGTCTCCCGGCGGGGCGGTGAAGACCCTGGAGTTGACGGAGCCGGGCTTCCGTCATGATTGGGCTGCCATGAACTTGTCGATGTTCGCTGGATCAGCATTTCACGCAACCTACGCCGCAGAGCTGGCTGCGCAAGGTCTCGAGTTCGTACCCGCTCAAAATTGTTTTGCCAGTGTCTTTCGCGACGGCACGCATCTGGGCGTGTCCAGCGACGTGACCGTAACGAACGCCAAGATTGCAGAACTGTCGCCTGCCGATGCCAAGGCGTGGGCGGAAATGCTGTCTGATTTCGAGCGCAATGCGCCGCATATTTTCGGCTTGCTTGGCTCGCCGATGCCGTCATTGGCCGCAGCAAAGACAGCGTGGAAAGCTTACCGAGCGCTCGGCATGGATAATCTCTGGCGCATCGCGCAGCTTCTGCTGGCGACGCCACGTGATTTTCTTGACGCCAATTTCGAAAATTCCAAACTCAAAGCCATGATGGCGGCTTGGGGGTTGCATCTCGACTTCGCGCCTGACGTCGCAGGCGGAGCGCTGTTTCCCTATCTTGAGTCAATGGCCAACCAGGCGTTCGGCATGGTCATCGGCAAGGGAGGAGCCGATACGATCATTCGCGCGATGGTGGGGCTCCTGCAGAAGAAGGGTGGACAGCTTATTCTTGGTCAACAGGTCGAAAAGATCAGCCTCGACAAGGCCGGAAAGGCAACGGGTGTAGTTCTGTCCGATGGACGCGCCTTGAATGCGAAACGGGCGGTGATTGCCAATCTCAATCCCAAAGTGCTGTTCGGCGGTGACATGCTGTCCCAGTCAGCCATCCCGCAGAAGGTTCATAAGGCGACAAAAGCTTTTCGTGCCGGACCCGGCACAATGATGATCCATCTTGCCATGGACGAGCTGCCAAACTGGACTGCGGGCGATGAGCTCAAGCGTTTCGCTTATGTCCATGTTGCCCCGGACCTCGCCATGATGGCGCGCGTCTACTCGGAAGCTATGGATGGATTGCTGCCTGGAGAGCCAGCACTTGTCGTTGGTCAGCCAACGGCCGTCGATCCATCCCGTGCCCCGGACGGCAAGCATGTTCTTTGGGTACAGGTGCGGGTCCTCCCAGCAGAGATCAAGGGTGACGCCATCGGCGAGATTGCCGGTAGGGATTGGAACAGTGTGAAGGATGCCTATGCCGATAGGGTCATCGGAATCCTCGAGCGTTATGCACCTGGGATTAACGACATGATCCGGGCTCGCTCGGTCTTTTCGCCTGCAGACCTTGAACGTGAGAATGCCAATCTTATCGGTGGTGACAATCTAAGCGGATCACACCATCTCGACCAAAACTTCCTGTTCCGCCCCATTGCGGGCTATTCGCGCTACAAGACGCCCATCCGGTCGCTTTATATGTGCGGCGCCTCCACCTGGCCCGGTGCCGGCACGGGTGCCGGCTCGGGCTTCATGCTTGCAAAGATGCTCGCCGGAAACTGATGCGCTTCTCGTTGTACCATTGAACCTATGCATCAATTATCCCTGATAAACTGCTCGACCGTGGTGGCCTTCCAATCACGGGAGTAAAACAGTTCTATTTTCAGCCTGTCGGCACGTTGAATATGCACTGAACATCGAGCGCATAAGGGCTGAACAATGCGATTGAAATTTCGCATAGATACATGCGAACGCGAGAAGATATCGCAACGTTTCCTATGCGGTTCGCACCAGAAACGATTGTCTCATTATCCAGCTCGATTTATTCGAATCTGCCGTAACATGTTCCGTCCTGCGAGAAGCAACTCAAACAGGAATGCAACGAGAGACAATATGAGCGAGACGATGGCGCCTCCAAAGAACCAGAAGAGATTTTCGTGGCGGAGTCCGAACGAGAGGGCTCCAGCGAGAAGATTCAATGTTGCTGCGCCCGTGCAGACGCCCGCGATGACCCCTAGCGCCACGGCAATCTCAAGGGCAAGCGTCCGTCGCCGTAGATAGGCGAGCTGCGCGCGTGATGTTTCGCTCTGCTCCAACCTGTCAGCAACTTCATTCAGGCGATCCGATACTCTCCCAAGACGCGTGGTGTAGATATTCACGAAGCCTGCCGTGCCCGCTAATAGAAAGACAGGGGCAAGAGATGTTTGTACTACGGAAGCAAAATCAGCAATGATAGGTGGCGTAGCCATCAGGACCCTCAAGTGGACTTTGACGCGATCAAAATATTCAACCGGGCCGAGCGTAGCAATAGCCTTGAATCTGCCGCATCACCACGGTCGTGGCAGCGCGGCCCAGGCCACTCCCGATTCATGGTCAGGCCGACACGGTGACATGAGCGTTTTCGCCGTATTCGACAGCATTTTCGATCAGTTTGCGATGACACGCCGGAGAGCCAGCCGGTCTTCGGGGATCAGCATGATTGCCAGAAATGGTAAAAGTCGCTTAGTCGCCTTGCCGACGGCGGAATCGACGAGATTGCCTTGCATCGTTGAACCTCCTCCTCAATGCAGACCTTCCGGGCGTGATGGTGGAGCGGAAACTAGCTGCAACTTTCTATTAAATACACGGCGCATAAATAATAACAATTGATGCTTCCCGATATTCGCGGCTCGGCGACAGGCACTTTATTTCTCTACGCGGCGCCCGTATCGGTAATGTAATTATATATGAATAATACTTTCCGTATGAGAGTTTTATTCTAATATCGCCGATTGTATTCATCTTTAACAATCCGTGATTGTAAGTGCGTAAACCGGGCGGTACCCGAAATGCACAAAGGGGAGTTGGAGCAAGATATTTGTTAAAGCAAGTCGTTGGTAGGTGTCGCATTCTGGCGAGTTAACTCAGCGGCTGATCCGAACGCGCGGGAAAATTTCCATGGTCAGATAATGCTCGTCGAAGCTCGATATATGAACGAGCGCCGAGCGGTTCAGAAATTCGACTTCATTGTTGCGGAATATCAGAAGATCGTCCTCGCGAAGTTCGCGCAGCATTCGGTTGATGTGGATTGGCGTCAGCCCCAGAGCATCTGCAAGTTCGCTCTGCGTCAACGGGCAGAAAAAGCTGTTTTCATCGCCGGTTCCATTGATCCGGGCCCTGTGGCCCAGTTCGAGCAGAAGGTGGGCAATGCGTACAAGCGCACTCCGACGGCCGATGCTGATGAGATGCTCGATCAGGATGGCTCGCTGCCGTGCCATCAGTTCCATAAATGTCATGGCGAGGCGGGGCGATTTGAGCAGGCTTTCGGTAAGATGGTCCAGGGAGATTTCTAGGACGGAAAGCTCCGTAACCGAGATCAGGGTATAGTAGTTGAAGCCGAGCCCCGTTCGGAAACCCAGGAAGTCGCCCTTCATCGGAAAATCGAGGATCTGGCGATCGCCTTCGGGGAGATCACGATAGATGCAGCCCCAGCCGTTCTTTATAATATGAACCGAGTTGGCCCAGTCTCCCTGACTGCTCACCACCGTGTGCGGCGCGTAGGTTTTGGAGGAAATTGGCAAAACGGCGAGCACGCCAAGATCGCTTTCATCGAAAACCGCGCCAATGGGCGCGCTTTCCAGGAAATGGCGCAGCGTTCTTGCTTCGTCGGCATTTACCACCATAGAGCCTACCTGCCGTTTCGCTCAGCACAAGAGAAGATAAGTTTTAAGTCTGGCCCCCCGCGATTCGTTTCCCCAGCTCTTCCCCCAAGAGATTGGGCTTCAAAAGAGTTTCAGCGAGGGCAATTGTTTTGGCAAGGTAGTAATTTCTACCACTAATTGGGTATATATCTTAGCTTCGCCTAAACCATATTTTGCCGAACCCCTTAATCTAGGTTAATGACACTCAAAGAATTTTCGGGCAGTCTTTTTATCAAATTAAGAACAAAAACAAGAATTGCTTCCGGGGTTTTATCTAGATCTCATGAAGATAAATAAAACAGGCAAACGATGCGCTTCATTGATTGTGACGTGCAAGCAATGGGGTCGTGCGCATAAGTCGGATTAGAGGGCGAACAAATGAACATTTCTCCACAATTCAGTAGCAGGACGAGCGAATTAAAGAATAACGGCTTTGGGGTATCAAAAGACGCTTCCTTTAAACCTGAACAGCCGAGCGAAAGCATGCTGCCGCTACTGGTCATCATAGACAACCGTGCGTTGGATCGCGAATGCCTCGCACATGGACTGACGAACCACAGCATCGAAATGGCGATTGCCACATTCAGCTCGTTCGAGCAGTGGCAGCATCAGCGTCGTGGCCGCACGGCGGGCGCGGTACTTTTCAACATTGGCGGTCAGAAGGTTTCGGACCCGACTGTCGGCAATTACCTCAATCGCATCGTCACCGATTGCGCTCCGGCGCCTGTCATTCTTCTGGCTGACAAGGAGGAAATCTCACAGGTGCTCAAGGCGCTCGACCATGGCGTGAAGGGGTATATTCCAACATCCGTGAATGTAAATGTCTGCGTTGAAGCGTTGCGTCTCGCCATGGCGGGAGGAACCTTTGTTCCGGCCAGCAGTGTGCTCGCTCTGCGTCACGCCACCGATCCGAATTCGCAGCGCCTGCAACCTCTTGGCGGCATGTTCACCCAGCGTCAGGCCGAAGTGGTCAATGCGCTGCGCCGGGGCAAGGCGAACAAGATCATCGCTTATGAACTGAAGCTGCGGGAAAGCACCGTGAAGGTTCATATCCGCAACATCATGAAGAAGCTGAAGGCATCCAACCGCACCGAGGTGGCTTGTATCATCAACGAGCTGTTCCCATCGGAAACATCCTTTTCCGATTTGCAGTAGGGCGGAACGGGGATCAGCGCATGTCTCCCAAAATTGGGAACCGATCTTGGGGCCAAGACATGCGCGAAAGCGAATAGATAGAGCATTTTGAATGTTTCGGGAAAACTGGAAATGCTTTGGCGGGAGCCGCCGGCCGGCGGATTGAATTATTCCGTAAAGGAGAATTTTGGTGATTATCTCCGACGTTTCATCAGCAAACGGGCGGCAGCCGGTTGCTGACCTGCTCGACACTATAAAACGTAGAAGAATGATGCTGATCGTGCCGGTGCTTGCAGGCATTGGCGTCGGCTTCGCAGGCTATCTTACCGCGCCGGTCAGTTATGTTTCGGAGTCCGTGCTGGTGCTGGACATGCGGCGATTGCAGGCACTTCCGAATGAAAGTGCGATCACGCCGCTGCCGCAGGACAGCCCGGTTCTGCGCTCCGAACTCGACATCATCAATTCACGCATGATGGCGCGCAAGGTCATCGACATCCTGCAAGCGGAAAACATTGTCGTGCCAACGGAATTCCGTTCGCGCACGGTATTGTCGTCCGCTCCTGATGCAGGCTCGCAGGCAAAAGGCGCACGCGATGTCGACCCTGCCATGCGGGAACGCCAGCAGATCGATCTTCTTCTTTCGCGGCTGCGGGTCACCAATGACGGACGTTCCTATACGATCTTCATCTCATACCGCGCTTCCGACAGGGTTTATGCGGCTCAGGTCGCCAACGCCTTTGCCACCGCCTATCTCGATCACCAGATCGACGTGCAGCAGTCAGCCACGCGACGTATCAGCGAATGGCTTGGCGAGAAGCTGGTTACCTTGCGCAGCGATCTTGAAAGCGCCGAAAGAGCTGCGGAAGAGTTCCGACAGAAATCGAGGCTTGCCGGTGATCAGGGACAGATCAGTTTTCAGGCCCAGCGGGTGGCGGCACTGAACAACGAGATCGTTGCCGCGACGGGAGCGGTTTCGCTGGCCGAAGCGCGACTGCGCACGGCGGAAGAACTGAAAAACAATAATGAAGCGTCTGCGCTGGCCGAAGTCCTGGCTTCGCCAGCGATCCAGACCCTACGCAGCGAAGCTGCACGTGTCGAGCGCCAGCTTGACGAGTTGCAGTCCAATGGCGCGCTGAAGAGCGCCGAAATTCCGGTGCTGAAGGCTGAACAGGAAGCGTTGAAGCAGCAGATTTCGAGCCAGGTCGGAGAAATCATCAAGAGTCTCGGCAATGAAATCCAGATTGCGCGCCAGCGCCGTAGCGGCCTGGAAAATGCGTTGAAGAGTGCGGAAGCCGACCTTGCCGAAGCCAATCAGGCGCAAGTCAAGGCCGGACAGCTCGATCGCGAGGCCAATGCCAGCCGCACGGTCTACGAAAGCTATCTCACGCGTTACAAGCAGCTCATCGAACAGGACGGCATCGCAGCGGCCGAAGCACAGATGATTTCCCCGGCTGAACCGGCAATGGCCAAGGCAAGCCCGAACCTCGCGAACTGGCTGCTGCTTGGTCTGGGGTTGGGCGGGCTGGTTGCGCTTATGGGCACCATGCTGAAGGAAACACTCGACAAGATCAGGCCTGCGCAGACGGCATCTCTCGTGCTGCCCGGCATTCCGGCGGCAACACTGCTTCCGGTTTCGTCGCAACTCACCGTGCCGCTTCTCGTCAATCGCGGCCTCGATCCGGCAAGCCCTTTCGGTCGCGCAATCAAGTCCGTTCATGAGCGTTTGCGGGTGCTGACACGCGGTCGCGATTCACTCGCGCTCTCCGTCGTTTCCTTGTCCGATGGAGAGGGAAAGACCTTGCTGATTACCGCGCTCGCACAGCAGATCGCCGCGACCGGTGTAACGGTTGCAGTCATCGATGCGACGAACAAGCGGTCGGGCCTGTCTGAAGCCTTCGGGGTTCCGCAAAGTGATTACAGCGTCGTGTCTACCGGGCGTCCGCTTGCCGGCGCAACGCTCGTGCACGACCATGGTTCGGGGATCGATATCATCACACCCAACAGACAGATGCGTCAGGGAGACTGGCTGGCCGAACTGATTGCCCAGTTGCGTGCCGATCACAAGATCATCCTCGTGGATCTTCCGGCAGTCATGGAAGACAAGCGTTCGGTTCTCCTGTCACGGGCAACGGATACGGCGCTTCTCGTGGTGCAGTCTGATCGCCAGGACCAGAATGCGGCCAATGCACTGATACAGACGATGGCATCTTTCGGGCGCAAGCCCGCGCTTGCGGTGGTCAATCAGAACTCTTCTTCCTATCGCGGCTGGATAACGCTCCCTATAGCGCTTTGCGGGCTGGGCTTGCAGAAGGCACGACAGGGCATAGGCGCCATGTTCTCGCGGCGGCGTAAACCGGCTGCGGACGGCGCACAAGAACAGGCTTAAAGGGGCACAGGTCATGTCAAATAAAGCGATCAGCGGTCGTGGCAAATATCTTCGCGCAACAGTGCTTACGGGGCTTCTGTTCTTTGGCGGAAGTTTCGGGGTGCTTGCGGATGGGCAACCCTATCGCGTTAGCGCCAATGATGTGCTTCAGGTAACCGTCTACGGGCAGCCGTCTCTCACAGGGCTCTATCCCGTCGATGTGGACGGCAATATCGGCTACCCGGTTGTGGGCAATATCCCGGTAAACGGGCTGACCACAAATGAGATCAGCGAGAAGATTGCGGGATCACTATCCCAGCACATTCCGGGTTTGACGGTCACTGCAACGGTCAATCAGTATGCGCCGGTATTTGTCGTCGGTGATGTAAGGGCACCGGGGAAGTACCAGTTCCGGCCCGGCATGGTGGCGCTCGAGTTGACAGCGCTCGGCGGCGGGGTAGGAAAGGCCGAGTCTCCGGCGGTCACTGCAGGCGTGCAGTTGATCGCTGCCCAGCAGGAATACGCCGATCTGCAGTTGCAAATTACCGCAATGGCGATCAAACGCGCTCGTTTCGAGGCGGAACTGAACGGCACGGATTTTACCTATACTCTGCCGGAACAAACGCCAGCGACCAAGGAAACAGCGGTTCTGCAGCAACACATGCTTGATGGCGAGAAGACATTGTTCGATGTTCGCCGCAACAATCTTGCTTCCGAGCGCCGGGCGCTTGAAGCACAGGTTGCAAGCTATGGCGACGAAATCCAGACCTTGCAGCAGAGCATCAAGCTGCACGATACCGAAATCGGATTATTGCAGGAGAATGTGGATTCCAGCAAGTCGCTGGTGGACCGCGGCCTTGCTGCAAAGTCCAGCCTTCGCGATCTGGAGCGGGATTTGTCGGCGACCCGGCGCGCCGCGCTGGAGCAGGGGTCCTTTCTGGCCCGGGCGAGGCAGAACCAGCTTGCCGTGCAGCAGCGTATTGCCAATCTGGACGAAATCCGCCGAAGCGATGCGGCCACCAGCTTGCAGGATATTGACCTCAACATGGCCCGCATGGAACGTCGCAGCAATGCCCAATTGCAGGCCATGGCTGAAATTGCCAAGTCTTCCGGCGATATCTCCTCAGCCACGCTGCGCCAGAAACTGGTCTTCTCGATCAGCCGTAACGTCAATGGCAACTTTCAGGATATCGTTGCTAACGAACGTACGGAAATTAAACCGGGCGACATCCTGCGCGTCGAGCTTGATATGAGCAGGATCGGCGGCGGCTCGCCGTCATAGGTTTAGAATCTTCAAAAGAAGTTAGGAAAGGACTGCGCGTCTCCCCAGCATGAGGGATGCTGAGGAGACTTGTCCAGGATTGAAGATGCAGGGGGAAACGTCGCGGCTTAAGCCGCGACAGGATCGGCGGTTTCCTCCAACCAATCACGATAGACTTCACGCAGGCCGTCCTCCAGACGAATTTGTGATTTCCAGCCGAGCGCCCGCATCCGCGAAGTATCGAGGAGCTTGCGCGGGGTGCCGTCGGGTTTGCTGAGATCATGCTCGAAACGACCTTCGTAACCGACAACTGCGGCGACGGTCAGCGCCAGATCCTTGATGGATATTTCGTCACCAGTCCCGATATTCATCGGCTCAATGCCGTCGTAGAAGCGCAGCATGTGCAGGCAGGCATCAGCAAGGTCGTCCACATGGAGGAACTCCCGCAAGGGCTTGCCGCTGCCCCAAAGCGTGACATGGTCGATCCCTCGCACCTTGGCCTCGTGGATTCTTCGGATCAGTGCTGGCAGGACATGCGAGCTGTTGGGATCAAAATTGTCGTTTGGACCATAAAGGTTGGTCGGCATCGCGGTCATGAAATGGTTGCCATATTGGCGTGCACAGGCCTGTGCATATTTCAGCCCTGCAATCTTGGCGATGGCATAAGCTTCGTTGGTAGCTTCCAGAGGCCCCGTCAACAGGGCTTCCTCTGTTAGAGGCTGGGCCGCATCGCGCGGATAAATGCAACTTGAGCCAAGCCACAGCAGGCGCTCGACGCCATTCTGGTGGGCGGCACGAATGATGTTCATGCCAATGGCAAGATTATCATAGAGAAAATCCGCCGGATAATGAGAGTTGGCAAGGATGCCGCCAACGCGGGCGGCAGCGATGATGATGACATCCGGTTTGCGCCCGCTGATGAAATTTTCCGTCGGGCCCTGCCGGGTCAGATCGAGGGCGCTATGCGCTGCGGTGATGATGTCGCAATCCGTGCCCTGCAGGCGACGCAGGATGGCCGAACCGACCATTCCTGTGTGACCGGCAATGAATACTTTCTTGCCGTCAAGCGAATAGAGTGGGGCAGGCGTGATTTCAGCCGTAGAAGTCATTGCGTCCAACCTCCCGCATGATGTTGCGCAAATCTCAGTCGACGATCTCGGTAACGAGACTGTCGAAGCCGTTCGTATGTCGCCAGCCGAGGCGATTTTTCGCCTGACCAGAGTTTTGATGAAACCATGTTAACGATTTCCCGCGCAGGCAGAACGGCTCCAAAACGGCAATTGCGAGCCGGAACATCCCTCTTCGGATGAAGCTTGAAGAGCACCCGCTATGGCCGGTTTCACCCAAAGAGGTAGGCGGTTCGCCCGCTGTCGGTGCAAGCCATGCCTTTGTGTTCCTTGCGCTATCTGTTGCGTAGTTGCGATGCTCGTTTCAACGGGATCAAGCAATAGGAAGCGAAATCATGCGTGTGGTGCTTGCCAATCGTTACTTCTACCCGGACCAGTCGGCCACCAGCCGGATGGTGACGAGCCTTGCCCAGACGCTGGTGCGTGAAGGCATCGAAACGACAGTGCTCGCAAGCCGCAGCTATCACGACAAGCGAAAGGACGTCTTGCCTGCACGCGAGACTATCGACGGCATCGACGTGCATCGGATATGGACCTCGGGCTTCGGTCGCGGCAAGCTTGTTGGGCGCGCGGTCGATTATGGGACCTTCCATCTGTCCGCCGCGGCCTGGTTCGCGTCCAATGCCCGCAAGGATGATGTCTGCGTGGTCTGTACCGATCCGCCGCTTCTGTCTGTTTCGGCGGCGCTGCCGATCCGTATGCGCCGGGCAAAGCTGGTCAACTGGGTGATGGATCTTTTCCCTGAAACAGCGATGGAACTTGGTCTCATCAAGTCCGACACCGTTTCCGGCAAGCTCGCCATGATCCTGCGCAACTGGTCGATGCGCCAATCCGCACTGACCATCTGTCCGATAGAGCGCATGGCCCATTATCTTTCAACAAGGGACATACCGGCGGAAAGCATGAGTGTGGTTCACCACTGGGCCGACCGCAACGAAATCGTTCCGGTAGAACCGGGGCAAAATCCTCTGCGCCGTGCCTGGGGGCTCGGTCGGAAATTCGTCATCGGTTATTCAGGCAATTTCGGACGCGCGCATGAGTTCAAGACGGTTCTCGATGCTGCCGAACGGCTACAGCATATGAAAAGCATCGTCTTTCTGATGATAGGCGAGGGGCAGCAGCGAGGCTTCGTCGAAAGCGAAGTCAAACGGCGGCGACTGAGCAATGTGATGATGAAACCGTTCCAGCCCGTGGAGAAGCTTTCCGAAAGCCTTGGTGCGGCCAATGTGCACCTGGTTTCCCTGAAGCCGGAGCTGGAACATTGCATCGTGCCCAGCAAGTTCTATGGCGTGCTTGCCGCCGCCCGGCCGACCATCTTCATTGGCGATACACAGGGCGAAATCGGCACGATTGTCCGCGATTTTCAATGCGGCGTGGCGCTGAGGCCGGGCGATGTCGACGCGCTGGTCGATGCGATCCTTCATCTGCGTCATTCACCCGTGGGACGCATGTCGATGGGCAATAATGCCCGCTACCTGATGGAAACGGCTTATTCGCGCGAATATGGTGCAGCCGTTTGGCAATCCGCCGTTTCGCGGCTTGAGGAAAAGGTCGCACCCGCAGCCATGCCGGTTCTCGATCGGCAATTCCAACCGAGGGAACTGTGATGGACGGGTCGGTTGTCGTCAGCCAGTTGGGTGCGCGGCGGCACTATGCAGTCCCGCGTATTTTTGCGAGCAATCAGAAACTGGCGCATTTCTATACGGATATATGCGCTTTTCAGGGATGGCCGCGTTTTCTCAGCAATTTGCCTCCTACGGCATTGCCATCCTCTGTGCGGAGACTGGTTGGACGCAGGCCCCAGGGCATCCCGCTGGAACAGATGACGAGTTTCCCAGGGTTCGGATTGCATTCAGCAGTGCGCAGGCTGGCCAACCAGACCGGGCCGAAATCCACCGCCAATGCGATATGGGCGGGGGAGACGTTTGGGCGGTTGGTGGCCGGAGGCGGATTTCATGGGGCAGGCGGGATATATGCTTTCAGCGGTGAGGCTATGGAAGTGCTGTCGGCGGCACGAAAAATGGGGCTCTGGACGGCCGTCGATCAGGTGATTGCGCCGCGCACTATCGTCGAACAGCTTGGGTATGAAGAGGAATTGTTGAATCCGGGCTGGCAGTTGCCGGCGGAAAACGACGGGTATGCAGAGGCTTTTGCCGAGCGTGAACGATCCGAATGGCAGTTGGCCGATGTGGTCGTGTGCCCGTCGCCCTTTGTTGCCCGTCACGTGATTGAAGAAGGCTGCGCACCGGAAAAGGTCGTCATGGTTCCGACAGGGGTCGACACGCGCTTTCAAATCGAGCGGAAAGCACGGGCTCCGGGTAAATTGCGCGTGCTGACAGTGGGGGCTGTCGGATTGCGCAAAGGCTCGCCATATGTCGGCGAGGTTTCCCGCCAGTTGGCCGGGAAGGTAGAGTTCCGGATGGTCGGCCCGCTGGATTTGCTGCCAGAAGCACAGGCCAGACTTGCGGCTTCGGTCGAATTGACGGGCCCCATTCCGCGCAGTGAGATGCGCCAGCAATTCGAATGGGCCGATGTTTTTCTGCTGCCATCTTTGTGCGAGGGGTCGGCGATCTCCGTTTATGAAGCGCTGGCCGCTGGGCTACCGGTCATTTGTACCGAAAATACAGGCAGTGTCGTTCGCAACGGTGTCGATGGCTACATCGTGCCCATCCGTGATGTCAGGGAGACAACCGAAATCCTGCAGGAACTGGCAGGCGACCCCGTGATGCTGGAGCGGATGGGGGAAAATGCGCGCGAACGCGCGGCTGACTTTACTTTAGCGCGTTATGGCGAACGGCTGGTATCAGCAATCTTTCAGGAAAAGCCGGTATGAACATCATCCACGTCATCGGTTCTTATGATCCGGCCAAAGGCGGCCCGCAGGCCGTGGTTGTGCGGTTGGCGGCGGCGCAGGCCTCGCTTGGCCATGACGTGACGATCGTCAGTTACAGCGATGATGAAATCAATCGACGAGCCATAACCGCGACGGCATCAATTCCCGGTTTCGAGATGGTGCAGACACTGCTTCTGCCCATGCCCGATACGGCTGAGATGCTGCTCGGCTATCGTGCTGCGCAGGCGATGCCCGGTCTGATCCGTGATGCGGATTTTGTGCATCTGCATGGCGTATGGGAGACGAACCTCCTCCGTGCATCCGTGTTATGCCGTCGCTATCGCGTACCCTACTGCATATGCTGTTGCGGCATGCTCGATAAATGGAGCATGCAGCAGAGCGCATGGAAGAAAAAGCTAGCCCTGAAGCTCGGTTTCCGACGGATGCTTGACGGCGCGGCCTTTATTCACGCGCTGAATGGAGACGAGATCGACTTGATGCGGCCGCTTGGCCTGAAGCCGCCGTCGATGATTATCCCGAACGGTATTTTTCTCAGTGAAGTCGAGGGTGACGGGACTATCGTCGTTCGCGGTTTGCCGAAGCGGCGATATGTGCTGTTTCTGTCGCGGCTTCATTACAAGAAAGGGCTCGACATCCTTGCCGATGCCTTTCGTCGGGTTGCACTTTTGTTTCCGGATGTGGATCTGGTGGTCGCGGGCCCCGACGGTGGGGCCGAGGAAGAATTCCGCCAGCGTATTCATCAATACGGACTTGATGCGCGGGTGCACATGACAGGCGGGCTCTACGGTCCGGCCAAGATCGCCGCTCTGAAGCAATCGGCATGCTTCTGCCTGCCGAGCCGTCAGGAAGGCTTCAGCGTTGCCATAACCGAGGCGCTCGCCTGTGGTGTGCCGGTGGCTATTACGGATGCATGCCATTTCCCGGAAGTTGCCGAAGCCGGTGCGGGTGTGGTCTGTTCGCTCGATCCGATGGCCGTGGCTTCAGCGCTTGAACGGATTCTCGAAGACCCGGATCGTGCGAAACGAATGGGTATGGCCGGTGCCAAACTCGTGCGGGATAATTATACCTGGCAGCGTATTGCACTTCAGACGATTGCGGCCTATCAGAGCTTTCAGCCACAAAAGACCGACGCCGTTGCAAGGCGCAAGGCGCTCCGGTCCGTTCCGGCAAGCTGATAATCAAGGCTTTCGCCGTGGCCGCACCGGCTTGGCGGGATTGCCCGCATAAACCATCCATGGGTCCATATCACGGAAGCTGACCCCGCGGGCGCCGAGAACCGCTCCCTCGCCAATGGTGACGCCCGGTCCCACGAAGGCTTCAGCCGCAACCCAGCCATAAGGCCCGATATGAATGGGCGCTGCCGTCAGCGGAAAATCGGCCTGATCGATATTGTGTCCCGCCGTGCAAAGATGCGCGCGTTGCGAGACAATGGCGAAGGGCGCAAGCGTCACATGGGCCACGTTGTAGCAAAGCGCGCCCGGTCCGAGTGACGAATGCGCGCCCATGGTCAGATTGCCCGGCCACCAGATGTGCGCGCTGCCGCGCACGATAGCTGTTCTGTGAACATTCGCGCCGAAGATGCGCAGCACCGCGCCGCGCCAGCGCCATAGAAAGGATGGCGTCCACGCCGCCAGCACGAGCCAGCTCGCCTGCCAGCACAGACGCTGGATGCGGTGTCCCAATGTGAAGGTTGCGCCGCCCTCAAGCGGGCGTGACGCGCTCATTCTGCCGGTAATGCCTTCTTGTTGGCAAGAATGGCTATTTTCTCCGGCGAGCGGCATCTTGCTGTCCGACGTCACGGTCATGATGGCCATCCTTTCTGAAGGTTGGGGCCCCGGATCATCATGGAACCACTTTGTGACGGCGGAAGCGGAAGGTGTATCGACCGATTGCGGATTACGCAGAACGACAGGATGGGAATGAGGAATAATGACATGTGAATCCAGACCGGCACCACCCAATCCGTGTGGTGTGAAATGGAATGCATGGCCGGAACGATGGACAGCATGTAGACCAGTTGTCCCAGCATCTCGCCCGCCATCGCGGTTTCCCAAAGCCTGCGCATGACCCAGGCAAGCAGTAGAAACTTCAGGGCGCCGAAATACCAGAATGACGAGAATGCATCGACCAGTCCCGTTTCTGTCGTGCCCGTCAGCGGATTATAATCCCGGCCGGGTTCGGGGACATCGAGATAGAGCGCTTCCTTGATATCGCCACCCACGAGTTGCGCGGGAATGAATGTGAAGATGATACGGTTCCAGTGATACTTGCCGTAGTCGAACTCCAGCCGCCGATCAATTTCATCAATACGTTGCACGGCATTGCGCATTTCCGGGCCGCCGCGCTCCAGGGTGCTGCGAAAATTGGCTGCATAGTCGATCTCCAGAATCTCATCGAGAACGAAGCTCGCATCCGTGCGCGTTATCTGACGATAATCTCCCATGCTGGTCATCAGGAATGTGCCAGCCAGAATGCCGATTGCCATGACTGTCCGCGGTATGACAATGCGTCGGTAGAACCAGAGGGGCAGAAGGAACATGAGGACAAGCTGGATGGCCTCTGCGCGTTTTCCGGTAACGAGAATACGGTCGAAATAGAAGACCAGGTCGAACAGGATGACTGCCAGCGCAAACCATGAGGGTCGACGCACAAAGCAAAGCACTGCAATGGCCAGGCCATAAGGCATGAGCTGCGCGAAGAAGAGATAGACGACCGGCATACCGGTCATCTGCATGCCGATGGAAACATCACCGGGCAGGCGGCTCAAGAGAAAGTAGAACACGGCACCGAAAGCCGACAGGCCGGCTGCTGCCCATATCAACCTGCGCTCGCTGAAGCTTACGCTGAGAAATCCGATAGGCTTTTTCGCCATCCGCCAACCGAGCGCCAGCATTGCAAATGACAGAATGCCCATGATCATCGTCTTGGCATAGGCGCCGGAAGGCAGAAACTGATCATATACGAGGGCAGGCAATTGCGGCAGCAGGAAACCGAAGGTCATCACGCCAGCAAGGAACGGAAACTGATACATTCGTTCTGGACGGAAGAAGAGGCCGCCAGCCAGAAAGCAGAGGACGAAGCCTGTGAAAATCCAGGTGAGCGAAAGATTCATTGGGTAACTCCCGCTGCGGCGCATATATCTGAAAGATCAGGCGCCGGTTCGCTCGTGGATAGATCGTGCGGGAAGATGCGGCCTGAAAGCAGATACCAGCCGAGCTTTACATATTCTTTGGCGACCAGCTCCATATCTGCCTGTGTCGCCGGAAAACCGGGGCGACCGTCATCGCCGCCGATGGGAGACGAGATGAAGCGCATCTGCGGGCAGGCGGCGCGGAAGCTCGCTATGGCGCGGCGCGAATGATACCAGTTGGTCACAATCAGGGCGCTTCTGGCCTTTATTTCGCGCAGGACGGGTGCTGAAAATCGGGCATTCTGCCACGTGCTGCCTGACTGACATTCCACGAAAATCGCCGACGGCTTCACGCCTTTACGTATCATGATCCGCTTGTTGAAGAGGCAGTCACCGTCGCCGGTGACGAGGATCACGGGCGAGCGGCCTTCCTTCCAGAGGCGGGCAGCTTGTGCCGCGCGGGGCGGGCCGTCCCCGCCGGGGACGACGATCACATCCGCTCTGCCGCCATCATCCTGCAAGGTCAAAACCGGCTCCGAGAAGAACATCGCGGCAATCCCGAACAGAACGGCACAAGGCAGAATGATGAACATCATCATGTCAAACGCCGTTCCGGTGCTTCGGCTTCCAGAGAGTGCCTCGCGGACGGGATGTTTCCGTGGAGCGCGGACTGACGCTGGCGTTGTTCTTCCGTCTTGACGATAATCATAAATTCGTAAGCCGAAAGCAGACGGCAATAGAGATAACCCGGCTTGCCGTCGAGAAAGCCGCCGCGCAGCAGATACATATAGAGGAAGCGCAAGCCCGGCCTGAACGGCATGTGATAGGAGAGCGATTTCAATGCGCGCCGCCGCCGTTCCGGGATCGTAGAGAGAATGCCGCCCCAGTCGATCTTGCGTTCGAGCAGGCGCGAAGCGGATAGGTCAGCCTCGGCGGAAGAATAGCGGTTGTGCTTGTCGTACCAGGCCTCAAGGCCCTTGTTGAAGCTGTAATGGATGAAATGGGCCTGCAAGGCACCTTCCGGCCCGCCGCTGGCGCGTGAATGTACCGAGCGTTCAAACCGTACCCGGTCGGGTCTTACCAGTCGGGTAATCCAGGTTGGGTAGAGGCTTGCATGGCGGATCCACCGCCCCATGAACATGTTCTTGTAACGCGCCTTGAAGAAGACTTCAGGCCGTTTGGGGTCGGAGGCGATTGCCAGCATTTCATCGCGCAGGTCCGGCGGTGTGATCTCGTCGGCATCCGGGGTGTAAACCCAGTCATGCTTGAACTTGATTTCCGTGATGCCATACATGCGCTGGCGATCTTCTGTGTCGTAGGCACGCTGGAAAACGCGAGCGCCCGCCGCCTTTGCGATTTCGACCGTGCGGTCGCTGCTGTAGGAATCGAGGATGACGATATCGTCGCACCAGTCCAGCGAAGCCAGGCAGGCAGGCAGGTTGACCTCTTCGTTCAGCGTCATGATAAGTACGGAAACGTTCATGAAGTTGCCCCGGGATAAGTGATGTTCGGTTTGGTGTTCGAATTGCCCTCAACCATGGAAGCCGCAACGGCCTGACGCGGACCTCTGGTCATGCGCAGTACGAAAAATGTGTGCATTGCGGCCGGGATCGCCAGCGCCAGAAGCATCGGCCAGACCGGCACGTCGAGTCGGATGGCGATATAGGCGATGGCTCCGGCCATGAGATTGAGCGCCATAATAGCTACGGCTGTTTGTCCGCAGGAGAGTCCCGCATCCATCAGCAGATGATGCAGATGCTGTCTGTCTGGTGAAAACGGGCTCCTGCGTGCGGACATGCGACGCACGATCAGGCTAAGCGTATCGATGACGGGAACGATGACGATCCAGATCAGGATGGGGAAGGCGACATTGGCGTGTCCGCTCGCAAGAATGAGGATAAAACCCGCAAGGGCCGCACCGAGAAATGTGCTGCCGCCGTCACCCAGGAAGAGGCTTGCCTTTGCGCGCCATCGATGCCGCATGTTGAAGACGAGAAAGCCGAGGCATGCGGCTGCAAGGGCAAGCGCCTGCAACCCGATGCGATGCTCGCCAACACCGAAACCGATGACGGCCAGCCAGAAGAAGGCGGCAGCGCTTGCCGAGCCCGCCAGTCCATCAACGCCGTCGCTCATATTGACCGCGTTGACGAGGCCGACAATGAAGGCAAGCGCGATAATCAGGAAAAGTGGCCCGGTCAGAACCTGCATCAGCATTTCCGGGGCGGGCGTTACAGATGGCTCGATGCCTTCGGATGCAAGTCCGAGATAGATCTGCCGGACGCCGGCAATGCCTATCATCAGGAAGGCTGCAAGCAACTGGATTGCGAGGCGCGGGGCGACGGGCAGGTTGAAACGGTCGTCGAGAACGCCGGTGACGAGGATAAGCACAAGGCCCGGTACGAGGGTCATGGCATTCGCATGGCCTGAAATGCCGAGCGTTAGAAACGCGGCGACGGAAAACGAGAGAAAAATGGCGATGCCGCCGCAAAGGGGCACGTTTCCATCATGTCTCTTGCGGGCATCCGGGATGTCGATGAGATACCATTCGCGTGCCAGCCCGCGAAAACCGAGGCAGAAAGCAACGGAAAGAGCGAAGGCCAGAAGCGTTATCCAGGAAAGACTCGTCATGTCTCCTCCAAGGCGCGTTCACAAAGATCAAACTCTGGAAATTTTTACGCACTGACGCTGCTGTCCACGACTTGGCTTTAGAGCGTGCCGCATACTCCTTTCAGGTCAGGTGCTAACACCAAGGGCGACATTTCGTGCCGGTGACAAAGGACTATTCTGAACGCGGTCTGGAAAATTGCGCCTGCGGACGCTTTTGCCCTGCTGCTGTGAATGGGGGACAAATTGGTGATGCGGAAGACGTTGACCGTGCCTGAGAATACGCGTTGGAGCGGATCATGAATGGCAGTCGCAGAGGGTTTCTCATGGCGGCGCTTGAGCAGTATGCAGGACTGCTCTTCAACTTTGTGACTGTCGCTGCTGTATCTCGTATTCTGGGGCCAGCCGAAACCGGAATGGGCGTAATCGGCTTGAGCCTTACGGCAATAGTGTTTTCACTGCGCGAATTCGCCAGTCCCGAGTTCCTGATAAAGATCGACAAGGTGCGCGATCAGGACGTCCAGACGTCCCTGACGTTTCTGATGGGCGTGACGGTTCTGCTGTCGCTGGTCCTCTATTGTACGCTTGGCTATTTCGCAGAGTCTTATAATGATCCGAAACTGAAGCTGTTTCTTAGCATCACGATTGTCGCAGCATTGGTCGAAAGCCTGTCCTTGCCGGTGGTCGCGTTGCTGCGGCGTGAAATGGCCTTTGGAACATTGGCGCGCATCCGCACGGCAGGATCCGGTTTGGGTGCACTGGTAACCATTGCCATGGCCTTCTTTGGTTTCGGGCATATGTGTTTTGCCTTCGGGCTGCTGGCAAGCGCGCTGATGACGACGGGGCTGGCTGTCGCGATTCATCCTTTGGGAAGCCTGTTGCGTCCATCACTGGCCAGTTTCGACACGGCCTGGCGGTTCGGGATTTATCTTGGCGGCAATGCTGGGCTGAACAAGATCTGCATGACGCTTCCGCAACTGCTGCTCGGGCGCTTCATGCCCATATCGGCAGTCGGAATCTACAACCGGGCCGATACGCTGAGCGGTTTGCCGGATCGCATCATCCTCTCGGCTGTTTTTACTGTCGCATTCCCGATGCTGTCGGCGCAGGTCCGCTCCGGCGCGGACATCAGCCAGTCCTATATCCGCGCTTTGTCCTATATTACCGTCGCTTACTGGCCAGCACAGGCATTGCTCGCGCTGCTTGCATATCCGGCGGTGCACATCATTCTTGGTCCCGGCTGGTCCGAAGCGGCTCCGATCGTAGCGATCCTGAGCCTTGCTTGTCTTTTCTGGTTCCCGGCAATCCTGACCTATCCCTTGCTGATGGCACTGGGTGCCAACCGTGAGGCTTTCCTGTCCAATTTGATCTCGCGATTGGTTGCGCTCACCGTTATCAGTACCGCTGCATTTTATGGTCTGCTTGCCGTTGCCCTTGGTCAGTTCATCAGCCTGCCGATACAGATGGTCATAGCCATCGTATTTGTGCGCAGGCATGTAGCCTTCTCCTACGCCGTGCTTGGACGGGCGTTGCTGAAGAGCGGACTGGTTACCCTGTTCACGCTGGCCATACCGCTGGCAATGGTTGCAGTGAATGGTTTCTCGCTGGAAATTCCTTGGACCACGGGCGTTTCGATGGGCTTCATCGCGGCGTTCAGTTGGCTGGGCGCGGTGTTCCTGGTGCGGCATCCCTTCGCCGCTGAGCTCACACCGCTGCTGGGCTGGATTTTCGGAAAGCTCTGGGTGCGGCGTGTGCACTCGTCGGCCTCGACCCCTGCAGAATAGGACGGCTTGTCATGGACAAATGCAAACTGGAACAGCCGACCATCGACGTTGTCATTCCCAACTTCAATTACGGTCGCTATCTTTCCGCCTGCGCCAAAAGCGTATTGCTGCAATCGGGTGTCAATGTCCGGCTGCTCATCATCGACAATGCCTCTACCGACAATAGTGTTGAGGTAGCAAAGGGGCTTGCGGCCAGCGATAACCGTGTCGAGTTGCTGCTCCGTCCGAAAAATATGGGGCCACATGCTTCATTCAACGAGGGCATAGACTGGGCCGCATCCGAATATTTCCTGATCCTGTGTTCGGATGATTTATTGGCGCAGGGCGCTTTGGAGAGGGCGACAGGCGTGCTGTCGCAATATGCGGACGTTCATCTCGCGCATGGTGCGACAGGCCGGATAAAAGCCGAAGACAGCGAACCACGCCTGACCGCCGCCGCGCCCACGTCAGGCGATTGGAGGAGATGGTCTGGGGAGGAGTTCATAGAATTTGCCTGCCGACATGCGTTCAATCCCATTACGGGCCCGACAGCGGTTGTACGAACCGCGATCCAGAAAGAGGTGGGTTATTACCGCACGTCGCTTTCTCACACGGACGATCTGGAAATGTGGCTGCGCATCGCCATGCGCGGTTCCATCGCTTCAACCAGCCAGACCCAGGCTTTTGCGCGTTCGCACCCCCATAACCAATCGGCGACGGTGAATGGTATTCTGTCCTGGAATCGGGAATTCGAGGCTGGCTTTCGATCATTTTTCGATCATGAGGGCGCTTGCCTGCCGCAGCAGCAGCGGTTGTTTGCAATGGTTCAGGACTGCCTGACGAAGCGCGCCTATTGGTCTGCGATCTCCAATCTGGCACGGCGGCCGAAGGTGGCGGGTTCGCTGATGGCGTTCGCGCTGAAGCGAGAGCCATTGCTGGCAGTTATGCCACCCTTCGATTACTTGTTGAAACGATCCGCCTGGCGAACCGCACGCGGTGGCTGAATTGTGGGTTCAGCCGCTCTCCGGGCAGTTTCGAGAAAAGTGGCGTCGAGAATTTCTTCCTGCTTCGCCAGCCGGTTGTGATAACCCTCCACTCCGGCGTCCACTTTTCCGATCAATGTAGCGCGTTGCTCGAAAGCAATATCGACCTGCGAGAGGATGGTTGCAGGGTCGAAGCTTTCGATCTGGTGGCAGAATGCCTCAAGCCCGGTATCGCGCAACAATGCATCGTTCTTGCTCGCATAAGCCAACGAGATTGTTGGACGTTTCATAGCCAGAGCGCAGACGACATTATGGTAGCGACTGGCGATAACGACATCTGTTCTGGCGATCTGCTGCATGAGCTCATGCAGGGATGCGATCGGTTCAAACACGACATTATCCGCTTCCGCCGGGGAAAGTCGCTCCAGTATATCGCGTGCCGCCTCTATATCGCCCTTGCCCCCGATCAGCAGACGGACTTGACGACCGTCAGCCGACAGCTTTTTTACCAGCGTTGTCATTTTGGCGAGGTATTCACCGTAGATGGCATCACCGTCCTGCTCATCCTTTCTCCATCCGCGATAGATCATCACGCCGATACCCACGCATTGATCCGAGCTGCCCCGGTGTTCATCCGGAACCGTTGGTAGCGCAAAGGCGATGTCTGCGCTGACGAAATCCTGAGCAGGGTTTACGTCCAGATGTTTCATAAAGTCATGGGAAACCTGATCTCGATAGGAACGGAAAGCCGCCAGTACGGAAGCCCAACGAATGAAGACCCGGCTCAATGGATGTGCGACTGGTCCGGCACCGATCGACACAAAAATCAGACGCGTGCTGGCAAGTTTTGCCGCCAGGGACCACCGTAACATTGCGAAGGGCCAGCCGAAGGGGTTCTCGTTGAAATCATCCAGTATACCGGTGCCCGGCACAACAATGAGATCGAGCTGAGACGCAAGCAGAAGCGCGCAGCAAAAGCCGACTATTCGGCGGGGAAAATGCAACAGCGCCTTGTTGATTATCCTGAGTAGCCAGTTTGACGGATCAGGCTGGGCGACGGGCTCGGCCGGAACATCGAAGGTCTGTGTGACGACGTCTGGCTTTGAGCAGATGCAAACGAGTTGAGCATCGGGACATCTGCGCTTCAAGAGTTGCAGCATGGCTTCCAGCGAACCGTCATTACCGGTGTTGCCGGAGCCAAATTGCCCGAGAAGACCTATTCTCATATACGTTTCTCCCATTACAGCGACAGGCTAATGCCCGACGCCTCGTCAGGAAAACTGGCAGAAGGGTGAACACCATCCTCTATTGTAGGAGGGGGGGTACCCCTCATAGCCGAAATGCGCGTCATCGCAATTTCGATACACTGGCCAGCGGTATATCCATTGCCCCCCGATATACCGGAGTAAGGCTTCGAGGGAGTTGTTCCCTCGAAGTCTTGTCTCCCTTGAAACGTCCCTGTGGTAACAAGGTTCTGGCGATGAAATGTGCTTACTTTGTCCGTCCCCACATCGGCGGGACTTATTCGGTTTTCACACGCCTGCGCTCTTCGCTTGGCCAGTCGGGTATAGAGCTTCGCTGGCTTGCCGCGGGCGCAGCCGGCGACACCATCAGCGTGCCGACGGGGCAGGGGCTTGATGATGCGCTTCGCAAGGGCGATGCCATCGACCGCATGGGTGTGCTGGATGAAGAAACCCGCGCAAGGCATATGATCAGCTTCCTGCGCGAAAACCATTTCGACGCCGTTTTCGTCAATGTGCTTGCGAACCGTTTCGAAACCAATCTGGCGCGCTATCTGCCCGCCGATATTCTACGTGTCATGATCGTGCATAACATCACGCCCGGTACCTATGCGGCGGCAAGAGCAATCCGCGATCATGTTCATGCGACCGTCGGTGTTTCGAAACGCTGCCGCGACGATCTGGTGCGTCAGCACGGTTTCGATGCGGCGCGCACGCTGGTCATTCCGCACGGGCTGAACCGGGACATTCATCTGTCTCGCAATGCTGCACGGCAGGATGAGCGCAGCCCGCTAAGGCTGCTTTACCTGGGACGGATGGAGGATAATTCGAAGGGCATTTTCTGGTTGCCGAACATTCTGCGCGGGCTCGATTGCCGTTATCACCTGACCGTCGCCGGAAATGGCCCCGATCTGGAAGAGTTGCGCCATCGCCTTGCGCCCTTCGGCGACAAAGTTAGTTTCAGCGGCTGGGTTGCTCCTGCCGATGTGCCCTGGCTGGTCAGCCAGCATGACGTCATGGTCATGCCGTCGCGCTTTGAAGGGTTCGGTCTGACGCTCATAGAGGCGATGAGCCAGGGATGCCCGGCCGTTGTGTCGAAGATCGCCGGTGTGACCGATACTATCGTCACCGATGGCGAAGATGGGCTTCTGTTCCCCGTGGGCGATTTCCGTCAGGCGGCCCGTCACATCAACAGGCTTGCACATGACCGCGGACTGCTGGCTGGCATGGCAGGTGCCGCTCAGCGGAAAGTTGAAACGGTCTTTGATAATGATATTGCCGGGCGCGCTTATGCGGGCCTTCTTGAGAATCTGGCCGAGGATCGCCCCGTCATTGCTGCGCCGCTGGCGCTTTCGCAATGGGCGATGCCGAACGCACTTCATTCCAGTCTGCGCAGTCGCCTGCCGAAGCCGGTGAAGAACTGGCTGCGCCAAGTGCGCGAGCGTTTGCATACCAGATGGTCGGCAGCATGAACCGTGAATAACAAAGGAGAAGGGGCATGAACCTTTTCACATCGCAGTTCCGCAATTCTCAATTGCTTGCCAGCAAGGCGCACGCGCTTATTCCGGGCGGCTGTCACACCTATGCCAAGGGCGACGACCAGTACCCGGTTCTGGCGCCCGGCTTCATCCAGCGCGGTTCCGGCTCGCATGTCTTCGACGTCGATGGCCATGAATATATCGAATACGGTATGGGCAATCGTGCCGTCGGGCTGGGTCACGCCTATCCGCCTGTCGTGCGCGCTGTGCGTGACGCCTTGCAGGACGGATGCAATTTCACGCGGCCAAGCGCCATCGAAGTCGAATGCGCGGAAAGCTTTCTGGAACTGGTCGACGGAGCGGAAATGGTGAAGTTCTGCAAGGACGGCTCGGACGCGACTTCGGGCGCGGTACGACTTGCGCGCGCCTATACAGGGCGCGACATGATTGCCTGCTGCGCCGATCATCCGTTCTTTTCTACCGACGATTGGTTCATCGGAACGACGAAGATGAATGCGGGCATTCCGGCATCGGTTTCGGCTTTGACGGCGACGTTCCGCTACAACGACATTGCGAGCGTGCAAGCCTTGTTCGAGGATTATCCGGGGCGCATCGCGGCCATCATCCTCGAACCGGCACGTGCCGATGAACCGCAGAATAATTTCTTGCAGGAAACAAAGCGCATCGCCCATGAAAACGGCGCGTTGTTCATTCTGGACGAGATGATTACCGGCTTTCGATGGCACATGCGCGGAGCGCAGAAGCTTTATAATGTCGAGCCTGATCTTTCCTGCTTCGGCAAGGCGCTGGGTAACGGTTTTGCGGTTTCAGCACTCGCAGGCAAGGCGGAATATATGCAGCTTGGTGGTCTGACCCAGACTGATCATCCACGCGTATTCCTGCTTTCGACCACACATGGCGCGGAAACTCATGCCTTGGCTGCGGCGATTGCCACCATGACGATCTATCGCGATGAACCTGTGATCGAAAGGCTTCACGAGCAAGGCTCCAAGCTGGCAGAGGGTGTGAATGCGGCGATTGCCAGTCATGGCCTGCAAAACCATGTCCGGCTCTTCGGGCGTCCATGTTGTCTCGCTTATGGAACGCTTGATGAGAAAGGCCAGCCCTCGCAGGCATTTCGTACATTGTTCCTGCAGGAAACGATCCGGCGCGGCGTGCTCATGCCGTCGCTGGTCGTGAGCTATACCCACAGCGATACCGATATTGCGCGCACGGTGGATGCGATCGACGGTGCGCTCGGCATTTATGTCCGGGCATTGAACGACGGCGTGAATTCCTATCTGACAGGCCGTCCTTCGCAGGTGGTCTATCGCCGCTTCAACGAAGCGCCGACCTACCCGCCAACGATGCGATGAAGCACTTCGCAGCGGTCCTGATCGCCGCAACCCTGCTGTTGTGGGCAGTGAAGCCGACATATGCCGCCGATCTGTTTCCAATCACGGTTGGTCAGGAACGGCGCGTATTCGAGGATGCAACGGGCAGGCCGCTTCTGTTGCAGGGTGATACTGCATGGTCGCTGATTGCGGAACTGAAGCGCGAAGGTGTCGAAACCTATCTGCAAGATCGCAGGAAACGCGGCTTCAACGCTATTCTGGTCAGTCTGGTCGAACACTACTTCTCCAGTCACCCGCCCGCCAATGCCTATGGCGAGAAGCCGTTCAACAGCGATGCCTTCGGTGAACTCAATCCGAAATATTTCGATCACGCCGCCTGGGTGATCGGGAGGGCGGAAGAACTCGGCTTCGTCGTTTTTCTCGCGCCCGCCTACCTTGGGGTGAACGGCGGCAACCAGGGTTGGTTCTCCAAGGCGCAGGCTGCCGGTCCGGAGAAAATGCGTGTCTATGGCCAGACGATAGCTCAGCGATTTGCGGAATTTCAGAATGTTGTCTGGGTCTTGGGCGGGGATTTTGATGATCCTGATCGACGGCTGGTTTCCAGTCTGGCCGATGGAATCTCAAGTATTGTTCCCGGCGCTCTTATAACGGTACATTCGGGTCGCAATAGCAATACGGCCGAACTCTGGGGCGACCGGCCCTGGTTGAGTTTCGATACGGTTTATACATATGACGATGTTCATGCAGCGGTTTTTCAACGGCGAAAAGCGGCTGAAATGCCTGTCATTTTACTGGAAGCGGGCTATGAGTTCGAGCGGGGGACGACTACGCGGATGATCCGCCGTAATGCCTATGGCGCGCTGTTGGCGGGTGCTGCCGGGCAGTTCTTTGGTAACAACCCGATTTGGCATTTCACGGGACCGGGGATCTCCACTGCTGATCGAAGCTGGCAGGAAGCCCTCGACAGTGCCGGCGCGCGGTCAATGACGGTATTAAAGAAACTCTTCGACAAACTGCCATGGTCGCAGCTCCAACCCGATAGCAGTAGAGTCATTTCGGCAGGCGCGGGAAACTATGCCGCATCACTGCCTGACGGCACCTTGTCGGTTATCTATGGCGATGCCGGTGGTTTTGCGGTGCAGAAAGCTATTGTCAAACAAGGCTGGCAGGCTGTCTGGTACGACCCGGTTTCCGGCACGTTCGTGGATGCGGGCCAACCAAAGCTTGAGGGATCGGTTGCGACCTACACACCCAAGCAGGCGCAAAATGCCGGTGGCGGAACTGACTGGCTTCTGCTGATCGGCAACGCCAGGCGCCTGCAGGACATCCAAAAGAGGTAGGCGATACGCCCTTTCACGCTTTTCATAAACGCTTGTCCTAACCGGACATGCCTTCGGTCAAGTCGTCGCTCCTGCCCCCTCTGGCTAACATGCATTTATCAAAGCTTGAGGAGTCGGACATGAAAGTACTGGTTACGGGCAATCAGGGCTATATCGGGTCGGTCATGGTGCCGGTCCTCACAAATGCGGGGCATGAAGTGTCCGGCTATGACATTGGCCTTTACGAACATTGCCGTTTTGAAGAGGGCGGCGCCGTGATGAATGTGCCGACCATCCGAAAGGACGTGCGCGATGTGTCGCCACGCGATCTGGAGGGGTTTGATGCGGTCATTCATCTTGCCGCACTCTCCAATGATCCGCTTGGCAATCTCAATGAGGAACTGACTTACGACATCAATCATCGGGCGAGCGTCGCGATGGCGAAGGCCGCGAAGCGGGCCGGGGTGGGGCGTTTCCTGTTTGCTTCATCGTGCAGCAATTACGGTATCAGCGATGCCGATCTGATCGATGAGACCGGCGAACTGAAGCCGGTGACGGCCTATGGCCGGTCCAAGGTGCGGGCAGAACAGGAAATCCGGGAACTGGCCGATGCAAGTTTCTGTCCCGTGTATCTTCGGCCCGCCACGGCTTACGGCGTTTCGCCGTTCCTGCGTTTCGATATCGTGCTCAACAATCTCGTGGCCTGGGCAGTGACGAAAGGGCTGATTTATCTCAAGTCCGACGGCACGCCCTGGCGACCCATCGTCCACATCCGCGATATTTCCCGCGCCTTCATGGCCGCCATGGAAGCCCCGCGCGAAAAAGTCTGGAACGAGGCCTTCAATGTCGGATCAACGGAGCACAACTACCGCATTCGGGATATAGCGGGCATCGTCGCCGACAATGTTCCCGATTGCCGTATCGAATATGCGGACGATGCCGGGCCCGATACGCGCTCCTACCGCGTCAGTTTTGAAAAGCTGGCGCGCGTGCTGCCGGAAGCAAAACCGGAATGGGATGCCGTTGCCGGTGCGCTCGAACTGCTTGCAGCCTATAGCCGCTCGACGCTGACGCTGGAGGAATTCGAGGGACCGCGCTTCCAGCGCATCGCGCATATCCGCAAGCTGATTGCGGAAGGGGTCTTGGATGCCGATCTGCGTCGCGCTGACGATGAACCGCAACCGCTTCGGGCAACGGCGTGATGGATACGGGGCCAGGCCGCAAAGGCATGGAAACAGCCATTCCGCCGGTAGCGAACGGGATGGCTATCTACGACCTTGCTGCCCGGCTCTATCCGCTATGTCGCAGTCTCGCCGGTGATGGCGTGCGCGAAACGCTTGCCATCATCGGGGAACATCTGCCGCTCACCATTCATCGGGTCCCGACGGGTACACCGCTTTACGACTGGAAAGCGCCGCAGGAATGGATCATCCGCGAAGCTTATATAGCTGATATGAACGGCAATCGCGTCATCGACTTTGCCCGGCACAATCTGCATGTGGTGAATTTCAGTGTGCCCGTGCGGGCACGAATGCCGCTCAGCGCGCTGAAAGAACATATTCATACGCTGCCCGACCAGCCAGACCTCATTCCCTATCGCACCTGCTATCACGCGGAGGGCTGGGGCTTCTGCATGACACATAATGCGTTTCTGTTAATGCAGGACGGTGATTATGACGTTGTGATCGATGCGGAGCGCCGCGACGGTTTCCTGACCTTCGGCGAGTTCATTCACGAAGGGGAAACCGACGAGACATTCATCCTGTCGGCCCATCTCTGCCATCCGTCGCTGGCCAACGACAATTGTTCCGGGCTGGCGCTGCTGGCCCGGCTTGGCGACGTGCTGCAATCACGGCGCACGCGCCTGACCTATCGGCTGCTTTTCGGCCCGGCGACTTTCGGCGCTCTTGCGTGGCTCAGGCATAACGAGGCGCAACTGGGGCTGGTCCGCCACGGACTGGTCTTGTCCTGTGTCGGCGATGCTGGCGGGCCGAACTACAAGCGCAGCCGTCGCAGCGATGCGGAGATCGATCGCATCATGGGTCACGTGCTCGCCGGGACCACCAATGCGACGGTTCATGATTTCTGGCCCTATGGCTATGACGAGCGCCAGTTCTGTTCACCGGGATTCAACCTGCCGGTCGGCATGTTCCAGCGCAGCCTTTATGGCACGTTTCCGGAATATCACACATCGGCTGACAATCTCGATTTCATCAAGCCGGATTATCTCGAACAGTCTTTCAACATGGTCTTGCAGGCTATTGAAATCGCTGAACGAAACTGGCTCCCGCTCAATACATCGCCAAAGGGAGAGCCGCAGCTTGGGCGGCGCGGCCTCTACGGAAGCATGGGCGGTGACAGCCGTGCTGCGCAAAACGCCATGGCACTGCTCTGGGTGCTGAATCTGGCGGATGGCCATCATTCCATTCTCGATATGGCTGAACGGGCGAAACTGCCTTTCGCAACCCTTGCCGCCGCCGCCGACCGGCTCCGCGATGCGGAATTGCTCATAGAAGTGGCCAGGCCAGATCCTTGTCGGAAATGACGCTCGGCCTGTTCGGCCAGGGTATGCCGAGTGATGGATCGTCATAACGCAAACCCGTTGCATAATCAGGCGCATAGGGCTTCGAGATCATGTAGCGCACGAGCACATCGGGCGTCAGGGTCTGGAAGCCGTGCGCGCATCCTTCGGGGATATAGAGATGGACGCCGTTTTCCGCAGAAAGCTCCACGCCGGTCCAGCGCCGATAGGTTGGCGAATGCGGGCGCAGATCGACCAGAACATCCCAGATCACGCCCTGCAGGCAGGTGACGAGCTTGGTCTCCGAATGCGGCTCGTTCTGGTAATGAAGGCCGCGCAACGTTCCTTCCTCGCGCGAAAAGGACAGGCTGTGCTGCGGGAAATGCGTTTCCATCTGCCGTTCGGCGAAGGCGGCCTCGCAATAGACCCGCGCGAACCAGCCGCGCTCGTCTTCAAGCCTTTCCGGCTCGATCGACCAGGCGCCATCGATAATGAGCGAAGTAAACTGCATGTTTTTGCCCCGATTGCCGTGCATGTGCATTCTGACAGCAGGGCGCCCCGGCGAAAGAACTTTCTTCGATGCAGCCGAAGGGCCATCCGGATGAGGCCAACCTGTCCGAATGAGGTAGGCCTCTACGCCCCCGCCGTCATAGGGTGAAGATTGGGTATCTACTCCTCATAGTCCGTCCGGTGAATGTCGCGCCCGATCGTATGTACGGCTCGCCCCTGATGACAGTCTCGGCAATTTTTAGGCCACTTAGTAGTTTGGGTCATCCGACGCGGATCGGAATTCAACCCCATCAAGGACCGGCCATATAGGTTCAAAGGCGAGGAATGACATATGACCATCCAGACGCCGGATATTTCGCGGAGCACGAGCATGGCGCAAGAGCAGACCGGCTGTCGCCTGTGCGGTAAACTACTCAAACACACCTTCGTTGATCTTGGGATGTCACCGCCTTGCGAGAGTTTCATCACGGCGGATCGCCTCGACCGCATGGAGCCTTATTATCCGCTTTATGCGCTCGTCTGCGATCATTGTTATCTGGTGCAATTGAAGGAGTATTTCTCACCTGCCGAGATTTTCACTGAGTATGCCTATTTCTCGTCCTTCGCCACGAGCTGGGTCAGCCACGCAAAGACCTATTGTGACGAGATCACCGAGAGGCTGGAGCTGAATGAAAACAGCTTCGTGGTCGAAATCGCCAGCAATGACGGCTATCTGCTGCAGCATTTTCTACCGAAGGGCATCCCGATCCTCGGCATCGAACCGGCCGCCAATGTGGCGGAGGCGGCAATTGCCAAGGGTGTGCCGACACGCGTGGATTTCTTCGGTTCGACGCTTGCAGCCGAACTGGTCGGCGCGGGGCGGAAGGCCGACCTCCTGATCGGTAACAACGTTCTGGCACAAGTCCCTGATCTCAATGACTTTGTGCGTGGCTTGCAACTGCTGTTGAAGCCGGAAGGCGTGATCACGCTCGAGTTTCCGCATCTCGCCAATCTGATCGAGCAGAACCAGTTCGACACGATCTATCACGAGCATTTCTCGTATTTCTCGTTGCTGACGATCCGGTATATGGCGCATCGCCATCACCTCAAGGTCATCGACGTGGAGGAATTGCCAACCCATGGCGGGTCACTGCGTGTGTATCTTGCGCATAACAGCAGCAAGCGGAAGGCGGGGCCGCGTGTCGCTGCACTTCTGAAGCGCGAAGAAAGCTTCGGCCTCAACGAGATTTCGACCTATGAGCAGTTCGCCGAAAAGACCCGGCGGACCAAGCGCGATCTTCTATCCTTCCTGATCGCGGCCAAGAATGCCGGCAAACGTATCTGCGGTTACGGCGCGCCGGGCAAGGGCAATACGCTTCTGAACTATTGCGGCATCGGCACAGATTTCCTGGACTTCACGGTCGACCGCAACCCTTACAAGCACGGGCGTTTCACGCCGGGCATGCACATTCCGATCTACGATGTGTCGGCAATCGACAAATACCGGCCCGATTACATCCTCATTCTGCCGTGGAACTTCAAGGACGAGATCATCCGGCAGATGCAGCACGTGGTCGAATGGGGTGCGAAGTTCATCATTCCCATCCCGCACGTCACGTTGATTGACCCGGCACTACTCACAGAGGAGCGGTAGTCATGAAAGTCGTTCTGTTCTGCGGCGGTCTTGGAACCAGAATCCGCGAATATTCGGAGAATATACCGAAACCGATGATCCCGCTCGGCCATCAGCCGATCCTGCATCACGTCATGGAATATTACAGCGATTACGGGCATAACGACTTTGTTCTGTGCCTGGGCTACAAGGCCAATGTCGTGAAGGATTTCTTCCTGACGATCCGCCCGCAGACCTTCGCGGACTGTGTGGTTTCGGATGGCGGGCGCAATGTGCAACTGCTTGAGGAAGTGGACCGCGACTGGAGCGTTACGCTGCTTGACACGGGGATTTGGCGCAATATTGGCGAGAGGCTCTGGAGCGCCCGATCGCATGTGGCGAATGAGGATATGTTCCTCGCCAATTACAGCGACGGTCTCAGCGATGTTGATCTTGACGACATGACGGAACGTTTCCGCGCCAGCGGCAAGATTGCCTGCTTTCTCGCCGTCCGTCCGCCGCTGACCTATCACCTTGCCGATATTGCCGAAGGCGGCGATGTACGGGCTTTCCGGACGTCGAACACGTCCGATATCTGGATCAATGGCGGCTATTTCCTCTTCCGCAAGGAAATCTTCGACTATATGCGCGAAGGCGAAGAACTGGTGCTGGAGCCCTTCGGTCGTCTCATCGCTGAAAACCAGTTGATGGCCTATAAGTATGAGGGCTTCTGGCGCTCCATGGATACGCTGCGTGACTGGCAGACGCTTGAGGATATGGTCGAAAAAGGCGACATGCCCTGGAAGAGGCATAAGGCGGAGGAGGCCGAACGGCGGGCCACCAATGTTGCGATAGCGCTATGATCGATCTGCGTTCGCTCGCAAATCACAGCCGTCCGCTTCAGGTGCTTTGTCTGGGCGCGCATTCCGATGATATCGAGATCGGTTGCGGCGGCACGCTTCTGAGCCTGATCGAGAGCGGTACGCCACTGCATGTCGAGTGGTGCGTCCTGTCTGGAAATGAGGAAAGGCGTGTGGAGGCGGAGGCTTCCGCGCGCGATTTTCTACGTGGGATAGACAGTTTCAACATTCATCTGGCCTCTTTCGAGGATAGCTATTTTCCGGCGCAGAGCCGCGCGATCAAGGAATGGCTGATTGAACAGCGCGGGCGAGGGCTACCGGATATGGTTTTCACTCATCGCCATGGCGATGCTCATCAGGATCACCGCACCGTCAACGAGCTGACATGGAACCTGTTTCGGGATCAGGTGATCCTTGAATATGAAATTCCGAAATGGGATGGCGATCTGGGTCAGCCCAACGCCTATTCTGCTCTGCCCGCTCTAATCATGGATCGCAAGATCGAACTGTTGATGAAGCACTTCGGCACGCAACGCTCGAAGGACTGGTTCGACCCGGAAACCTTTCGCGGTCTTGCCCGGCTACGCGGCATGGAATGCCGCGCGCCCGAGACTTACGCCGAGGCTTTCCATGCCCGTAAGCTGCGGCTTTTCTAATTTTTAATCGGTTCCGCATTGGTGTCGACACGGACGACGACCGACATGCCGGGCGACAGATGTGCGGCGTCCGGTTGATCTTCATCGATGGCGATGCGAACGGAAAGACGTTGCGTGATCTTGGTGAAGTTACCAGTCGCATTGTCGGACTTGATGACGCTGAATTCGGAGCCCGCGGCGGGTGCGAAGGCTTCTATGCGGCCTGTTAGCTGTGCATGACGCAGCGCATCAACGGTGAAAGTGACCGGCTGGCCGACCTTCATGCCGTAGAGCTGTGTTTCCTTGAAATTCGCCATTACCCATTTGGTCTTCGGTACGACGGAAACGAGCTGCGTTCCCGCCGTCACATATTGGCCGAGCCGGACGCCCACTTCGCCGAGCGTACCGTCGCGTGGGGCGATGATGCGGGTGTTCTGCAGGTCGATCCGCGCCAGCTCAACGGTTGCTTCCGCATTGGCGATATCGGCATTGAGGCTGTCGCGATTGACGATGATGGATTGCAGGTCCTGTTGGGCAACGGCTAGTGCGGCTTGGGCTTCGTCAACAGAAGCTTGTGCCTGAAGCAGGGTGCCGTGTGCTGTATCGGCAGAGCTTTGCGTCGTCACGCCGCGCGGCAGCAAGGCTTCGACGCGCTTCGCATTGGCCTCGGCCACTTCGAGCGCCGCCTTGGCGCCGGAAATCTGAGCCTGCCGCGACTGGATCGTCGCTTCAGCCGAGTGCTGGCTCTGTTCTGAATTGGCGAGCGCTGCTTTCTTGCTGTTGAGTGATGCAAGCGCCTGATCCAGCTTCTGCTGATAGCTGCGGTTGTCGATCTCGAACAGGAGGTCGCCCTGCTTCACCGTTTGATAGTCGATAACGTTGACCTTGGTGACATAGCCAGCGACCTGCGGACTGATAACCGTCACCTGTCCACGAACGTAGGCGTTATCGGTGGTCTCGACGCTGTGTTTGAAAGGCGGCAACTGCCACGCCCACAGCACCATCAGAACGCCTGCAAGGCCGATGATGAGGGCAAGGCCGCCGCGAATATATTGTTTTCCAACTGACATTTTCAAATACTCGTCGATTTAACCAGCAACCGCAGCACTATGGCGGCGGGCGTGCATGTTTTCATAGAGGCGATAGGCGATCAGGCAGGCGAGCGAGAGGACCGCAATGACGGAGATCGCGAGAAAAGCATCGTTATAGGACAGCACCGTCGCTTCCTTGGTGACCTGTTGTCCAAGAAGCGCCAGCCCTTCGGCCTTCGTCAGTCCCTGATCAGCCAGAACCTTCGCATAGGTGCCGGATAGTGCCTGAACGCGCTGGGCGACCACGGGATTGGACATGACCAGTTGTTCCACCAGATAGGCGGAATGGTACTTTTCGCGGATCGCGATGAATGTGCTGAACACGGCAGAGCCGATAAGACCGCCAATGTTCTGCGTGAACAGGAAGATGACGATGAAACTCGTCATATAGGTTGGCCCCTGTTTCAACGCCTTGGTAATGCCCGCCAACATGGCCGGAGGCAGAAATAGGGCACCGCCAAAGGCGATCAGAGCCTGGCTGAGATAGGCGTCATGCGGACGGGTCAGGTTCGTTGCATGGCTGTCCAAGAAGGCCCCGACCGCGATGAAGACCAGTGCCAGCCCGAAGATGATCGAAACACGTTCCAGTTTCATCCACATGCCGCAGGCAATGCCGCCCGCCAGCGACGCGGCGAGGATGACCAGATAGAGGCCGCGGCTCTGGCCATCCTGCAGGCCGAACGCCTGGAAGAGGCCGACCGCGCCGGTCGTCTGTTCGGCAAGCACGATGCGGAAGACGAAGAGTATCAGCGTGAAGCGCAGAATTTCCGGCGAGAACAGCCAGTGCAGGTTCATCAGCGGCTGTTCGCGGTTGAGTTCGATGGCGGCGGCGCAGGCGAGGGCGGCGATTGAAATTGCAAGGCACACGCCGATCCATGGGGCTTCGAACCACCAGTAATTCTTTCCCTGAACCAGAATAACCGCAAGAAGGCCGAAACCGATGGCAATCAGTCCGTAAGCGACGAAATCCAGCCAGTGCAGCACTTTCGCGCGCGGCGCCTGCGTTAACGGCAAGACATAGACGACGGCGAAGGCTGCGAGCGACAGGCCGATCTCGACCATATAGAGCTGTTGCCATTGCCCAATGTCGAACAGCATCGGTGAGATGACGCGGGCGAGCGGGCCTGCTGCAGCCGAACAGGTCAGCGCGAGGCTGAGGCCCCATGTCATCTTCTTGGCGGGTGGAAAGGCTTCGAGCATATACAGGAAGCCGATGGTCGATACCGGTGCTGCGGCGGCGCCCGCTATGAAACGGATCGGGATCGCCGACCAGATGTCATAGACAAGCAGATGCAGCAGGGAAGAAATCAGGAAGACGGCGATCGCAATTTCCGCAAAACGGCGCAGGCCGAACTGCGTGCGGATCTTGACGAGAAGGATCGTCAGGCTGGCGTAAGGCGCCATATAAGCCGCTACCAGCCAGGAGGTTTCCGTCAGCGTCGCGCCGAGTGATCCCTGTATCTGCTGCGTATTGGCCGAGATGAAATACATGCTGAGGCCGCGTGTCGACCACATGAGGACAGACGCGGTGATATAGATGGCCGACATGTAAACCGGCATATGCGGAACCGAAGGCGTTGCAGCCTGCGTCGGCGCAGCCTCTTGTCCCTGCCGATCTTTACCTTCTTCCGACATGGTTTTAGCGGTCTTTGCCCGCGAGGGTCGCTTCTACTGTCTGGCTGACTTCCTGAAGCACCGATAGCGCCGTTTCCAGCGACTGTCTGTCTACGCGCTGCAGCAGTTCGGATCGCATGCGGCGGGTGATTTCCTGCAGCTCGCGCACTTGCGCCTGTGCTTCATCCGTCAGTTCAATGCGTTTCGCACGGCGGTCGCCTTCAACCGTGCTGCGATAGATCAATCCCTGCTTTTCAAGGCCATCCAGAAGACGCACCACCGAAGGATGCTCGATCTCCAGAGCATCCGCCAGCTCGCGCTGGTTCCAGTCGCGCTGCTGGGTGAGAAGCACGAGCACACGGGCGCGTGCCAGCGTCAGCCCGCGCTCACGGACGCGGGAATCGAACAGGTTGCGCATTTTGCGCGCGGCTGTGGAAAGTTCCATCGTGAAGGCCGCTTCGAGATCGTGTTTTGACTGGGACATTGTATAGCTATCTATTATATGTGTAGCTATATATATAATGTTTAGGGCCTGCTAATCAATGGTCACGACGGTCGTCAGAAGCAGGAATTGAAAAAAATTACGGAGTGGGGAATAAATCGCGATCACCGATTGTCTTACCTCCATATCGCATGTCGCGATTGGAACCCTGTGAGGCAGATCATGAAAACGTTTGGTTTTATGTCCGTACTGGCAATCGCAACAGTGGCGGCGTCAGCCGTTCTGGCAGCGCCATCCGTCAAGACGATGGAAAGCTCGAAAGGGCAGGTTCTGGCGGGCGCCAAGGATATGACGCTCTATACTTTCGACAAGGATAGCAAGGACGAATCCAACTGCTATGATACTTGCGCCAAGAACTGGCCGCCCTTCATGGCGATGAAAGGCGCGAAAGCTTCTGGTGCATATACGCTGGTCAAGCGCAAGGATGGCAGCGAGCAATGGGCAAAAGACGGAATGCCGCTCTATTACTGGGTGAAGGACAAGAAGCCCGGCGATGTGACCGGAGATGGCGTTAATGGAGTCTGGCACGCCGCAAAGCCATGAGGCTGATGTGAGCCATCCCGCTCCTGAAAGTTTCGAGGGCCAGCTTCTGGCCCTCCTGCCGGTCATGCGGCGTTACTCGCGCAGCCTTGCAAAGTCCGACGCCGAAGGCGAGGACCTTCTGCAGGACTGTGTGGCGAAGGCATTGGCACGGCGCGGCCAGTGGCGTGGGCTCAATCTGCGTGGGTGGATACTCACGATGATGACCAACCTTTATCGCAATGGCTATAAAAGTCGGGCTCGTACCCGGCATGAAACGCTCGACGCTGCGGAAAATGTCAGTTTCGCGGCGACGGAAACCGATCCGTTTCAACTGCAACAGCTAGAAGAGGCGATCAATACGCTGCCGGAAGATAACCGCGCAGTACTGATGCTCATCGTCGTCGAAGGCTACAGCTATGGCGAAGCGGCAGACATGCTGGGCATACCTGTCGGAACGGTCATGTCGAGACTGTCGCGGGCAAGACACCGCCTCGCCGAATATATGAGCGGTTCGAATATCGTAACTCTTCGGAGAAACCGATGACTGAACACAATTCTCCACTAACCGAAGCGGAACTACACGCCTATGTCGATGGGCAGTTGTCCGAGGAAGAGCATGCGCGCATCGTCGGGCTTCTTGAGAGCGATCCCGAACAGGTGGCGCTGGCCGAAGAATGGCGCCGACAGAATGAGGGTATCAGGCAACTCTTTTCCGGTTATGCGCAGGCAAAGAGCGACGATCCTGGAATGATCCGGTCAGCGGAAGGATACCGAACGAAAAGCTATCGGGGAGCCGTTGCAGCGGCGGTTCTCGCGGCCTTGGTGATTGGCGGGGCGGGTGGTTTTGCAGGTTCGCGCCTGCTTGCGGAAGCCGAGCCGCAAATGGCGATTGCGCAAACCCTGCCACAGCAGGCTCAGGCGGCTTATCTTATCTATGCCAGCGAAGTACGGCATCCGGTCGAGGTCTTCTCCAACGAGGAGGCTCATCTGGCAACATGGCTTGGCAAAAGGCTCAACATACCCGATCTCCGCGTTCCCGATCTCCGCTCGCTTGGCTTCCAGCTCGTCGGCGGTCGCCTGTTGCCGGTCGACGGCAAGGCGGGCGCTTTCTTCATGTATGAGGACGAAGCAGGAAAGCGGCTTTCGGTGATCGTGGGGCGCAATCCGGATAACCGCGACACGAGCTTCCGGTTTGCCTCAAGCGACGGTATCGAAACCTTTTACTGGATCGACAACGATCTTGGTTATGCGGTGAGCGGTGAGATATCGCGCGAGCGGCTGCGGCAGGTGGCGGAAGAATGCTATCGCCAGTTTCCGAGCTGATCCGCTTATCGGTCGTCGCTGAAAGCGCGGACTGTCGCATCCCTGGAGCTGCCGCCAGCAATCAGTGCGGCAAGCAGGATGCGAGCCTGACCGGGACGAAGCGTATGCGCGTGAACGGCTCCGGCCTCGCCAAGATCATGTCCGCCGCCGCCGCCGCCATAACCAGGCGTCAGCAAGCCTTCCGGTACGCGGCTTGAAACGACAACAGGAATATTGCGGCGTGAGCATTCGCGGACAGCTTCGACAACGCACGGTGTGGTGTTGCCCGAACCGAGCGCTGCGAGGACAATGCCGCTGGCACCGGCTGCAATGCTCGCTTCGATATGAACAGCGTCGCAACCCGGATAAATGGCAATCGTGTCGATGCGGCGATCGCCGACCGGGGCCGGGAGTGCTGGGCTTTGGGTCTGGATTGGCCGTGAGGAACGGAAAGCATCAGCACTGTCGCTGCTGAACTTATAGGCACCCCAGGCAGGAACGATCCGCCTGCCGAAGGCAATAAGGACACCTTTGTCGGCATTGGCCGGATCACAGGCAAGCCGAATGGCGGTAGCGAGGTTTTCCGGTCCGTCCGCTTGTGGGTGGTCGGCGGTAAATTGCGCGCCGGTGAAAATCACCGGCTTGGCGATACGGTGTTGCAGATGCACCAGCAGCGCCGTTTCTTCCATGGCATCCGTGCCGTGCAGGACGACGATGCCATCGATTTCACCATCCTTGAGACCGGAGGCGACGGCATCGCTGATGCGCTGCATGTCGGAAAGGGTGAGGCTTGCGGAATCCTTCGCCATCAGGTCGACAGGACGAAGCTCCGCTTCAAGGCCCGGCACGAAGCCGAGCAAATCCTCACCGGACAGGACCGGTGTGCTCGCTCCGTCTTCCCCGCGCTTGCTGGCGATGGTGCCGCCAGTGGCGATCAGCACTATGGAAGGCTTTGCAAGCGACATATTTACGAATCCTCTCACTTACCAGAAATGCTGGCGTCTACAGCACGTTCGGCAGTAAGTCGATGGATGCGTTCGCGCATCAGATACCAGCCGAGGATGAGGGCAGGGCCGATAATCGCCAGCGAAGCAATGGTCCAGGTGCCGACCGGATAGTCGAGTGCCATCAGGACAAGCACGCCAAGCAGGAATGCGAGTGTGAGGATACCGGTGTAGGGTGCACCGAACATGCGGAAATCTGGACGCACGATTTCGCCGCGACGCGCAAGATGCCACAATTTCAACTGGCAAAGGACGATGACGCCCCATGCCGTGATGATGCCCAGTGCGGAGAGATTGAGCGCAATTTCGAACGCTGCCGCTGGCACGACGGCATTGAGGATGACGCCGATAACGGTGACGACGGCGGTAACTGCAATGCCCATATAGGGCACGCCGTTCTTGTTCATCTTGGCCAGAGAGGCAGGGGCCGAACCCGATACAGCCATGGAATGCAGGATGCGCCCGGTGGAATAGAGCCCGGCATTCAGCGAAGACAGAACGGCTGTCAGAACAACGAGGTTCATGATGATATCCGCACCTTCGACGCCGATCTTGCTGAAGAAGGTCACAAACGGGCTCTCGCCAGCGGAATAGGCGGTGTAGGGGAGAAGCAGCGAGAGCAGCAGAACCGAGCCCACATAAAAGACGAGCAGGCGGAAGACCACCGTGCGGATTGCGCGAGGCATGACCTTGCGCGGATCTTCGGTCTCTCCAGCGGTAGTGCCCAGCAACTCGATGGATGCATAGGCGAAAACCACACCCTGTATGATGATGAAAGCAGGCAATATGCCGTTCGGAAACAAGCCACCACTATCTGTAATGATGCTGAATCCCGCCGGGTGGCCGTCAATCGGCGTGCCTGAAACGACAAAGTAAATGCCGACGACCAGAAACGTTACGAGCGCGATGACCTTGACGAGGCTGAACCAGAATTCCAGCTCGCCGAACACTTTCACCGACATGAGGTTCATCGCCAGAACGATGACAAGCGCGGTCAGGGCAAACACCCATTGGTCGATGCCCTGCAGCCACGGGACATAGTGCTTGAAGAAATTCATATAGAGCGCAACTGCTGTCACGTCGGCTACCGACGTCATGGCCCAGTTGAGCCAGTACATCCAGCCTGCCACGAAAGCCAGCTTTTCGCCGTAGAACTCGCGGGCATAGGAGACGAAGGAGCCGGAGCTTGGGCGATGCATGATGAGCTCGCCCAAGGCGCGCAGAACCAGAAATGCAAAGAAGCCGCACAAGGCATAGACGAAGACCAGAGCAGGACCTGCCAGTGCCAGACGTCCGCCTGCGCCGAGGAATAGCCCGGTTCCGATCGCCCCACCGATTGCGATCATCTGGATCTGCCTCGGTTTCAGCGCCTTGTGATAGCCGCGATCTTCTTCAATGAACACTTCGCGTTCGGCTGGCGTGGCTTTGATGGTTTCGATTGGCATTGCTCCTCCCTGAGAGCGCGGTTTCGACAGGCAATCATTCGGCGTGAAAGGCCAATTAGGGCACGCCGCCGGTCATTCAATGAGGCGATGGAATTCATCCCCATTTGATGGGTATTCTGTAAAGCTGCATGACAGATTTTGGAGGCGGTTTTAACGCATATCGCAGAACGCACGTCAAGTATTCAGCTTCAAATGAGAGACTTTGCACGCCGTTCGGGAATAGGCTGGCAGGGAAAATATCAGCAGGAATAGGGTGTTACCGGCTTGTGCTTCTCTGGCATGAAAATGCTGCGCCAAGCTGGATCGGCATGAGTAATCTCAGTGAACCTGTGCAAACCAGCCGCCTTGCGCCTATCATGTCAGGCCTCATCCTTGCCGATGATTGTCGCCACGGCTGTCTTGACCTTGCTCAGATGGGATTCCATTGCCGCACGGGCGTCGGATTCCGATCCCGCCTCAATGGCTTCGATGATGCGGCGATGTTCGACATTCGACGCTTCGCGACGACCGGACATCAGATTGACGAGTTCGGATTGCTGGATCAGTGCCTCGCGGGCATCAGCGACGATCTTGGTAAAGACCGTATTTCCAGAGGCCTCGGCAATGGCGCAGTGAAATTCTGAATCGAGCAGTTCCCATTTCTCGGGATCCATCTGCCGGTCCATCTTGTCGCAAAGTTCGATCATATGGGCGAGTTGCCCGTTGCTGCGACGAAGGGCAGCCCAGCCTGCTGCCGGTACTTCGATAAAGGGACGCGCCTCAATGAGATCGCGCGCTGAGTAGCCGTCATAACTCAGTTCGCTCGCAGGGGAAACATTCAAGACATAGGTGCCGCTGCCTGTGCGGGTCTGGGTGAGCCCCAGCGTCTGTAGCGATCGCAGCGCTTCGCGCACGATCGGACGGCTGACGCCGAACCGACCAGCGAGTTGAGCTTCCGACGGCAGTCGGGTGCCAACTGCAAGGCGACCGGATGTGATGGCCGAACGAATATCATCGAATACGACTTCCGCCGCATTCTTGCGTGTGATCGGATGTGTATCCGATAACCAATCGGCCAATTCGCTCATGTCCGAACCTCCGTCAATTGCCTCGCCCCTGTCAAGCAGCTAAAGCACATCCCGAAAATTGCGAAGTGGTTTTCGGACAAGATGCGCGTCAAAACAGAGGGTTAGAGCGCTGATCTGATTTAATCTGATCAAGATGCGCTCTAGGCAATTTTCAGGGGGATATCAATCCCCAAACCCGCTCTTGGTGGGTGAACTGATAGATGCAAAACGCTCTCCGGTCCTGCTCGACAGACGGGCTGCTCCCAATGATGCTGCGAAAGCAATGGCGAGCATGACGAAGGTGAATTCGGCAACTGCAGACCATCCATCAGCAACCCAGAAATAGCCGCCCGCCGCACCGGCAACGCTGGAACCGAGATAGTAGGCGAGCAGATAGAGCGACGATGCATGTCCCTTGCTGTGGAGCGCCAGGCGTCCGACCAGAGCGCTGGCGACCGAATGGCTGACGAAGAAGCCGACAGTCACGAGGATGATACCCAGGACGATGACAGGCAGTGGTGCAAACAGGGTCAGAAGACAGCCCGCAGCCTGTATGGCGAGGCCGATGGGAAGGACGGTAAAATAGCCGAGCCTGTCGCCCATCCTTCCGGCGAGCCAGGAAGCGGCGATGCCGAACAGGTAAACCGTAAAAATGGCTCCGAGTGCGGTTTGGCTGAGGCTATAAGGCGCCGCTATGAGGCGGAAACCGATATAGTTATAGATGGTGACGAACGAACCCATCACGAGAAAGCCAATGGCAAAGAGCAGTGGCAGGGCCGGATTGCGGATGTGGCCGATCCATGCGCCGAGGTGAAACCGTGCATTGAAGCCGGGACGTGGGACGAAGTTCTGAGAGGCGGGCAGCAAAAAAAGGAAACCGATGGATGCCGCCAGCCCGAGCAGGCCCATGCCGGCCAGCCCGACGCGCCAGGAGAAATATTCTGCGAGTGTTCCGGCAATGACACGGCCTGCCATGCCCCCGAACGCGTTGCCAGCAATATAGAGCCCCATCGATGCACCAAGGCCGCGCGGGTCGATTTCTTCCGCCAGATAGGTCATGGCGACCGCCGGAACTCCGCCCAGCAACAAACCTTGCAAGGCGCGAATGGCGAGTAGCATATGCCAGTCAGGCACCAATGCGCTGGCTATTGTGCACAGTGCAGAGCCGAGAAGCGAAACGAACATCAATGTCCGGCGTCCAAAACGCTCCGATACGGCGGCGGCGCAGAAGATTGCAAAGGCAAGAAAACCAGTTGAAACGGAAAGCGACAGGGAACTGGCCGCAGGCGTTATGTTAAAATCATGCGCGAAAAGCGGCATCAGCGGCTGGACGCAGTAAAGCAGCGAGAAGGTCGCGAAGCCGGACAGGAACAGTGCAATGCTCGCATTGCGAAATGCCGGTGTGTCCTTGACGAGATAGTGTTGTTGTTCGGGTGCCGTGGGAGCTGAAACGAGCTTGAGCTGGTTTTCCGGTGTTCTGACGCTGTCGAGACTGCGTTCCGCGAGGCGTGACATGACTTTGCCTTTTCAAAACCTCCCACTTTTTGATCTAGTCAAAGGTGCTCCATTTGTCCAATATATGGAAGTGACGATTATAATAGCTTTTGGATATAACGATGGAACTGCGTCATCTGCGTTATTTTCTGGCGGTTGCCGAAGAAGGCAATTTTACCCGCGCGGCTGCGAAGCTCGGGATCGGCCAGCCGCCGCTCAGCCAGCAGATACGCGATCTCGAAAATGAGATTGGTGTAGCGCTGTTTCATCGCGTGCCGCATGGCGCAGAGCTGACCGCAGCAGGCACGGCTTTTCTTGGTGAGGCGAAGGCTTCGCTTTCTGCCGCTGAAAAGGCGAGGCTGGCAGCGCAAGGCGCGGCGCGGGGAGAAACCGGCAGGCTCGCTCTGGGTTTTACCGCATCGTCTGCATTCAATCCCACCGTTAGCGGTACGATCCGCAAGTTTCGGGCCAGATGGCCCGATGTCCGGCTGACCCTGACTGAGATGAACAGTCATCTTCTCATGGAAAAGCTGGTCAGGGGAGAAGTGGACGCTGCCTTTATTCGGCCCGGTCTGGAGAATCCCAAGGATGTGCGCATGAAGCGGCTGGCAGATGAACCGATGCTGATCGCCCTGCCGAGCCATCATCCGCTTGCGGTTCACCCAAAACTGCCGATTGCGGCCTTGGCAAACGAGGCATTTGTGCTTTTTCCGCGCATTGTGGGGCTCAGCCTTTATGACGATGTGGTTGAGGCTTGCCGGAATGCGGGCTTTGAAATGATTGTGGCGCAGGAAGCACCGCAGATGCCGTCCGTCGTCAATCTGGTTGCAGCCGATCTGGGAGTCTCGATTGTTCCGACCGCCATTGCGCAGATTAAACTGGCCGGTGTCACGTACAGACCCATCGAAGGCGAGCCCCTTCTGGCGCGGTTGGGGCTGGTATCGATGAAGAACAACCGCTCGCCGCTGATCGATAATCTGATAAGCCTGTTGCCGGATCCGTGATCGTAGCCGCGAAAAGCGTGGCGTCGGAGGGCACAGCCGCCCTTGTCCAGAAGGATGTGTAAAAGAAGACACTCACTATCAAGAATATTGCGGATAGGGACACGTCATACGTTGAAGTTCTTTCGGATGTAACTATGGTGACGGCAGAACCTATATGAGTACACTGACCGTTTCATGGTAGAATACCCGCGATGTGGGGCGGGTTTCTCGTCCCTTAAGATCAGCCGTCGGAAGGCCTTGGGCCTTCTGGCGGCTTTGGCTTTGCCGCAGGCCGCACGCGCCAATCCGGCGCTGCGCATAGCAGCCATCGACTGGGCGATGCTCGAAACGGTGATGGCGCTTGGAGTCACGCCGATTGCCGCAACGGAACTGATTCAGTTTCGGAAAGCTGCTGTCGAACCCGCCATCCCGGAATCGGTCACTGATCTAGGTCTTCGAGGCTCGCCGAATTTTGAACTTCTCTATCTTTTGAAGCCCGATCTCATTTTGAGTTCGCCATTCTACACGCAGCATGAAGCAGCGCTGACGGCTATCGCACCGGTTTTATCCATGCCGCTTTATGTGCAGGGAGAGCCGCCTTACCAGAAGGCGCTTGCGGCGGTATCGGAGCTGGGCCGCAAACTGGGGCTTGAAGCGAAAGCCGAAGCCGTTTTGCGCGAGCAGGAAGATTTTCTCAATCAAATCGCGGGGGCGCTGAAGCCTTTCGTGGATCGCCCGACATATCTGGTCAATATCGGCGATGCACGCCATTTTCGTGCCTTCGGCGATGACAGCATGTTCGGCGATATTTTGGCGAGGCTCGGACTTCCCAACGCGTGGACGGACCATTCGCGCTTTACGTTTGCAGCTCCGGTGCCGCTGGAAACGCTTGCAGAAAAGCCGGAGGCGCGGATCGTTATTATTTCCGATATTCCGGTCGAAGCCCGCAACAGCCTTCGCAATAGCCTGATCTGGCGCTCGCTCCAGCCCGTCCGTGACGGGCGCGTTCATCTGTTGGGTAACGTCAATCCTTATGGCGGCATCACCGCCGGATTGCGCTTCGCACGCCTTTTGAAAAATGCCCTGCTGGAACAGCCGGAGGGTAGCCGGTGACGCAAACGAAATTTGCCGTTGCGGCTGTGATAGGCATCGTGGTCGCACTTGCGCTATGCCTCTGGAATGCAAGCGCTTTTCTGCCATTTGCGCAATGGCCGTCCGTTCCGTTCAATCCAGATGGCATGAATACGCAACAGGTTATTCTCGCCTATGCAGTGCTGCCGCGTGCCGCTGTCGCAATTTTTGCCGGTGCTGCCCTGGGACTTGCCGGTGCGCTTCTGCAAAGGCTTTTGAGCAATCCGATTGCCGATCCATCGACGCTTGGCGTCTCGTCCGGCGCGCAGCTTGCCATCGTCACGGCGACATTGTTTTTCCCGGCGATGCTCGATGAGTTTCGCTGGGCTGTGGCGCTTGCAGGGGCCGGGCTGGCGACCGCTATCGTCTTTCTGCTCGGATGGCGAAGCCGCCTCGAGCCGGTGACGATAGTAATCTCTGGCCTGCTTGTCGGCGTAACTTGCAGCGCGGTTTCCGCCGCCATGACGCTCTCGCAAGGCGAATATCTGATGTCGCTGGTGACATGGAATGGCGGTTCGCTCAGCCAGCAGGATTGGTCCGCAGCAAAAGTGCTGGCGGTGCAGTTTTTGATAGGTCTGGTTGCGGCGATCACGTTGAGCCGCCCGCTAACGCTGGTGGGGCTTGGCGATAGCAGCGCGCGGGCGCTCGGCGTGCCGCTGGCATGGCTACGTGTTGCGGTCGTGGTGGTTGCTGTGGCGTTGACCGCAGGTGTTGCTGCGAATGTCGGGCTTGTCAGTTTCATCGGCCTTGCCGCACCCGCAATCGTGCGGGGGCTCGGCGTCCGTAAGCCCGGTGCGGTGTTGGTTGCGGCCCCCCTCGCTGGCGCAATTCTGCTCTGGCTATGCGACGGCGGTGTGCAATTGCTCGGTTCCAGTCTCGGTGAGACATTCCCGACCGGTGCGGTGACGGCTTTGATCGGTGGACCGCTCCTTTTGTGGCTTATCCCGCGTGTTCAGTCTTCTGTATCGGCCGGAAGTGGGGGAACACCAATCACGCGTGCTTCGGTCACCAAAGCAATAGTGTTGCTGGCATTGCTCGCTGTTGCTGCTTTCCTCACGCTTTCTCTGGTGCAGACTCCCGATGGCTGGTCATTGTTGACGGGCCGGGATTTTGCCGAACTTTTGCCTCTGCGCTGGCCGCGTCTGCTGGCAGCAGCGGCTGCCGGAAGTCTTCTGGCGATGGCAGGTGCCATTCTCCAGCGTCTGACCGGCAATCCGCTGGCAAGCCCGGAAGTCGTCGGCGTCAGCGGTGGCGCGGGTATCGGTTTCGCAATTGCTCTGACACTCTTTGCCGCACCGAACAATTTTCAATTGTTGCTATGTGCTGCGATCGGCGCATTTATGGCGATGATCGTCGTCCTCAGTTTTGCAAGCCAGAGGCATCTTTCGCCCAATCGTCTTCTGCTGGCAGGTATTTCCGTTAGCTCATTCGCGTCTGCCGTACTGAGTGTTTTTCTCGCCATTGGCGATCAACGTTCATGGAAAATTCTTGCATGGCTCGGCGGTTCGTCGGCGTCCGCAACGCCTGATATGGCCATTTTTCTAGCAGTTTTGAGTGTCTGCATTACGCTCGTGGCATTGCTCTTGTCACGCTGGCTGACGATTCTGCCACTTGGTCAGACCACCCCGGTGGCGTTGGGGCTTCCGGTTGGCGTGGCGCGTGTGTCGACCATCGTGGTCGCATGTATTGCAAGCGCTGCCGCTTCGCTGCTCGTCGGCCCGTTGAGTTTCGTTGGCCTGATGGCGCCACATATGACGCGGCGCATGGGGTTCGACCGCGCAGCAAGCCACGTACTGGCCTCAGCAGTCCTGGGTGCGTTGTTGATGACCATAGCCGACCTTGGCGCGCGCAATGCGACATTCCCTTATGAACTGCCTCTTGGTCTTTTCGCGGCGCTTGTCGGCGCGCCCTATCTCACCTGGGCCTTGGGGCGCAAAGGATAGGCTGAGGATCGTGCCGGCGTTGACCGTCAACTTCGGACATGTATGATGCCTGTTGCGGCGACATACCTGGGAGGGGACGCTGCTTTCCATCCATAGGATAACCGTTGACAAGGGCTGACGCCTGCAAGCTGAACGGTCGAATTTTGCCCTATCCCGTCCGAATGGAGATTTTTCGTGAAACGACTTCTGATTACCGGTGCTGCGGGTGGACTGGGGCGCGTGATGCGCGAAAAACTGGTCGGGCAGGCCGAGCTGCTGCGCCTTTCCGACGTTGCCGATCTGGGCAAAGCCAAACCCAATGAAGAGCTTGTTCAATGCGATCTCGGCGATCTGGACGCGGTCATGGGTCTTGTCGAGGGCTGTGACGGTATTCTGCATCTTGGCGGCATTTCAACCGAGGCGTCTTTCAGCAAGATACTCAACGCGAATATCGTCGGGATGTATAATCTCTACGAGGCTGCGCGGGCGCACGGCCATCCGCGCATTATTTTCGCCAGCTCAAACCACACAATCGGCTTTTATCGGCAGGACGAGCATATCGACGCAATGGTGCCAACGCGGCCCGACGGTCTTTATGGTGTTTCCAAATGCTTCGGTGAGTCCATCGCCAGCCTGTATCACGACAAATTCGGGCAGGAGACGGCAATCGTCCGCATAGGCTCCTGTTTCGAAGAGCCGCGCAATCATCGCATGCTCTCCACCTGGATGTCGTATGACGATTTTGCCAGCCTAATCGAGTGCGTTTTCCGGGCGCCCATGCTGGGATGCCCTGTGATCTGGGGTGTTTCGAACAATGATTCGATGTGGTGGGACAACAGTCCGGCCCGTTTTCTCGGCTGGCACCCAAAGGACAATGCCGAACGTTTCCGGGCCGGGCTCGAGAAGACAACACCGCGACCAGCGCCGGATTCCGCACTCGCTGTTTATCAGGGCGGAACATTTGTCGATGAACCGATTCATCAGGACGATTGATCGAGAGCTGCCCGTCAATAGAGGGAAGCCTTGCATGAACGGGGCTTCTCCGGTTTGATGATGGGATAGAATGCATATTTTGCTTTACGTACCTCAAAACGAAAGCTAAGCTTTTATTGTGACGCTTTGGGAGGAGTTCACGTGCAGCCAGAAGTATCGGTGAAAGCATCGGGAAAGAGCATATTTAAGAAACGCCAGACGCGGCAGTTCGCTGTTGGCGGTTGCCAATGAGTGCGCCCGAAAAAGATGACAGGACTGCACTGCTGGAGGCTGTGTCGCTTTCCAAATCATTCGGTCCCGTCCAGGTTCTGAAGACTATTGATCTGCGCATTTTCGGCGGCGAAGTTCATGCGATCATCGGCGAGAATGGCGCTGGGAAATCGACGCTGATGAAGCTGCTCGCAGGCAATGAGCGCCCTACGAGCGGGGAAATCCGCATCGACGGCAAGCCTGTGTCCTTCTCGGGGCCGGTGGAGGCCGAAGCCCAGGGCATAGTGCTGGTGCATCAGGAAATTCTCCTCGCACCCGATCTGACTGTCGCACAGAATATTTATCTCGGTCGCGAGCTCAACCGTGGACTGGTCGTCGACGACAAGTCGATGCGCGAAGGTGCACGCAAGGCTATCCGTGATCTCGGTGCCGATATCGACCCCGATGCGGTCGTAGGCACCCTGTCGATTGCGCAGCGCCAACTGGTCCAGATTGCCCGCGTGCTGCTGGTGCCGCATCGTGTAGTGATTTTTGACGAACCGACTGCTTCGCTGACACCGTTTGAGACGGAAGCGTTGCTGAAAGTCATCCGGGATATTCGCGCGAAGGGTGTCGCTGTTCTCTATATCTCGCACCGCCTGCCAGAAGTGAAAGAAATATCCGATCGTGTGACTGTGCTTCGCGACGGCAAGCTTGTTTCAGCGCATTTGTCTTCGGAATTGCAGCCGTCCGACATGGCCCGCCTGATGGTCGGTCGCGATGTTGCAAAGCTTTATCCTGACCGCGCAAGCAGGCATGACAACGCTGCCATTCTTGAAATCGATAACTTCAGCGTACCCGGCTATGTGCAGAATGCCAGCTTCCATCTGAACCGGGGCGAGATACTCGGCTTCGCCGGTCTCGTCGGTGCGGGACGCACGGAACTGATGGAAGGCATTGTTGGTCTGCGACCTGGCAAGGGCGATGCGCGCCACAATGGCAAGCCGGTTCATTTCCGCAATGCGCATGAAAGCCAGAAGGCGGGGATCGTTTATCTCAGCGAGGACCGGAAGGGCAAAGGGCTGCTGCTGTCCAAGGACCTGGGTGTAAATCTGACACTCGCCTCGCTGACGAAATTCGTGAGCGGTTTGCAGATCGACCGCAACCGGGAACGTACCGCACTCGATGATGCGATCCGCGAATTCGATATTCGTACTGGCCGCAAGGATATTCTGGCGGGCCAGCTTTCCGGCGGCAACCAGCAGAAGCTCTTGCTCGCCAAGATGATGATGCTCGATCCGTCCATCGTCATCATCGATGAACCGACACGCGGCATCGATGTCGGCACGAAAGAGCAAATCTACCAGTTCATCGCCAATCTGGCCGATGAGGGGAAATCGATCATCGTCGTTTCGTCGGAAATGCCGGAACTGATCGGTATCTGCGACCGCATCGTCGTGATGCGGGAAGGGCGGGTTGCCGGTGAGGTAACAGGCGACCGTATGACCGAACATGACATCGTCGTGCTTGCAACCGGCGTTGAAGCCGAAAATGCCGCATAAAAACAATAAAGTGGGAAGTAGATGACACAGGTTGCGACCGATAAAAGCAGAGTGCCGAGGACGTCCAAGGATTGGGATCTGCGGGCAGTTGCCCCGTTCATAGCACTCGCCTTGTTGCTTGTTCTGGGCACGATTGCCAACCCGAACTTCATCAGTATCGATAACCTTCTCAACGTCGCAACGCGAAGCGCTTTCATCGCCATTATCGCGCTCGGTGCTACCTATGTGATCTCGTCCGGCGGGCTGGACCTGTCCGTGGGCGCAATGGTGGCTTTCGTCGCCAGTATCATGATCCTGTTCATGAATAGCGGGGTGATTGCCGATCCGGTGATGATGCTGATTGCCGCCGTGATGCTGGCACTGATTGTCGGTGCGGCCTGCGGCCTGTTGAACGGCCTGATAACGACTGTTGGCGGCATCGAGCCTTTTATCGCTACGCTCGGCACCATGGGCATCTATCGTGGTCTCACTACGTGGCTGTCACAGGGCGGCGCGATCACCTTGCGCAACCCGGACATTCAGGCGCTTTATCGCCCGGCTTATTTCGGTTCCATTCTTGGCGTGCCGGTACCGGTTATCGTGATCTTCGTGACGGCAGCGCTTGCGGCATTCGTCCTCTATCGGACACGCTATGGCCGCCATGTCATTGCGGTGGGATCGAACGAAGACGTGGCGCGCTATTCCGGTATTTCGGTCAAGAAGGTGCGCACTATCGCCTTCATCATTCAGGGCCTTTGCGTCGCCGTTGCCGTGCTTCTCTATGTGCCCCGGCTTGGTTCGACCTCGGCCACGACCGGCCTGATGTGGGAATTGCAGGCGATCACCGCCGTCGTTGTCGGCGGCACAGCCTTACGAGGCGGGGTGGGCCGTATCTGGGGCACGATCTGCGGCGCGTTCATTCTGGAGATCATCGGAAACATCATGATCCTGTCGAACTTTGTCAGCGAGTATCTGCTCGGGGCAATTCAGGGCGCGATCATCATTATCGCCATGCTGGTGCAGCGTTCGCTGTCACGGCGATAGTTTACGGATTGGCGGAATTGTTGGGGCGATTCCAGCCAGAGAGGAATGAGAGCCCCGCGTTTACTGGGAGGAAGACTATGCGAGGGAATTTGATGAAGCTTGCTTTCGCCGCTTTGACGGCGGGTGCGCTTGCCTTTGGCAGCGCTGCAAGCGCACAGGACAAGAAAGTGACGATCGGCGTGTCGATCCCGGCTGCCGATCACGGCTGGACGGCAGGCGTCGTTTATCACGCTGAACGCGTGGCGAAGCTTCTGATGGCTGAGCATCCGGGCCTCAACGTCATCGTCAAGACGTCGCCCGATGCGGCATCGCAGGCCAATGCGTTGCAGGATCTGGCCGTACAGGGTCTCGACGGGCTGGTTGTTCTGCCGACCGATCCTGATCCACTCGTCAACGCCATCAAGGAAATCAAGGACAAGGGAACCTTTGTCGCTCTGGTCGACCGTGCGCCGAGCAGTAACGACAATTCCATCCGCGATCTCTACGTGGCGGGTAACAACCCGGCACTCGGACAGGTGGCTGGCGAATATATCAAGAAGACCACGCCCGATGCACAGGTCGTCGTCATTCGTGGTCTGCCGATCCCGATCGATCAGCAGCGTCAGGACGGTTTCGACAAGGGCATTGAAGGCTCCAACGTGAAGGTTCTGGACCGCCAGTATGGCAACTGGAACCGCGACGATGCTTTCCGCGTCATGCAGGACTTCCTGACCAAGTACCCGAAGATCGATGTGGTCTGGGCACAGGATGACGACATGCTCGTCGGCGTTCTCGAAGCCATCAAGCAGGCGAACCGCAGCGACATTCAGTATGTCGTGGGCGGTGCAGGCTCCAAGGATATGATCAAGAAGGTGATGGATGGCGACAAGCTTGTGCCGGTTGACGTTCTCTATCCGCCGGCAATGGTTTCGACTGCCATGGAACTCGCCGCCGGTCATTTCTATGACCAGATTCCGGTGAGCGGCAGCTACATCCTCGATGCAACGCTCGTCACCAAGGACAATGCGAAGGATTTCTATTTCCCGGATTCGCCGTTCTAAGGTGCTTGACTACCGTGCGCCTGTCTGAGCAGGCGCACGGCTTTTCTTTTCATTCCCGATATGCAGCGCGATGCGCGCTCTCAAATTGCTCGATGCCGGTTGATGGCGGGGTCCGAGCATATTCAGGAGAAATTTGATGAAGACGATCAAGGGTCCCGGGATTTTTCTTGGGCAGTTCGCAGGCGATGAAGCGCCGTTCAACACATGGGATGGCATCACCAAATGGGCTGCCGAAAAAGGCTATGCCGGGGTGCAGGTTCCCACATGGGCCAGCCAGTTGATCGATCTGAAAAAGGCTTCTGAATCGAAGGATTATTGCGACGAATTCGCCGGTGTAGCACGCCAGAACGGCGTCGAAGTCACGGAGCTTTCAACCCATCTGCAGGGCCAGCTTGTTGCGGTACACCCGACCTATGACGAAGCTTTCGACGGTTTCGCGGTGCCGGAAGTGCGTGGCAATCCCAAGGCGCGTCAGGCCTGGGCGGTCGAGCAGGTAAAGATGGCGATCCGCGCATCGCGCAATCTCGGTATCGGCGCGCATGCAACCTTCTCCGGTGCGCTGGCCTGGCCCTTTGTCTACCCATGGCCGCAGCGTCCTGCCGGTCTGGTGGAAACGGCGTTCGAGGAACTTGCCCGACGCTGGAAGCCGATCCTTGATCATGCCGACGAACATGGCGTCGATATCTGCTATGAAATCCATCCGGGCGAAGACCTGCACGACGGTGTGACCTTCGAGATGTTTCTGGAGCAGGTCAAAAATCATCCGCGGGCCAACATGCTTTACGACCCGTCGCATTATGTCCTGCAGTGCCTCGATTATCTCGACAATATCGACATCTATAAGGACCGCATCAAGATGTTCCACGTCAAGGATGCGGAGTTCAATCCGACCGGGCGACAGGGCGTCTATGGCGGATATCAGGGCTGGGTCAACCGTGCAGGCCGCTTCCGCTCGCTCGGTGACGGGCAGGTGGATTTCGGCGCGGTATTCTCCAAAATGGCCGCGAACGACTTTGATGGCTGGGCTGTGGTCGAATGGGAATGCGCCCTGAAGCATCCTGAAGACGGCGCGCGCGAAGGTGCCGAATTCGTCAAGGCGCATATCATCCGCGTCACCGACAAGGCGTTTGACGATTTCGCATCCGGCGGCACCGATGACGCTGCCAATCGCCGTATGCTTGGCTTGTAAGACATAGGGATCGACATGACCATCGAAGCTAAAACCACGGAAACAGCAGCTCCCCGTATCCGCCTCGGCATGGTGGGCGGTGGGGCTGGTGCGTTTATCGGCGGCGTGCACCGCATGGCGGCGCGGCTCGACAACCGGTTTGAACTGGTGGCAGGCGCTTTGTCCTCATCGGCGGAAAAGGCGCAGGCCTCGGGGCGTGAACTGGGGCTGGCCGAAGATCGCATCTATTCCAGCTACAAGGATATGGCCATTCGTGAGGCGCGGCTGAAAAACGGGATCGAAGCCGTTTCCATCGTGACGCCAAACCACGTTCACTATGAAGCTGCTAAGGAGTTTCTGCGACGCGGCATCCACGTCGTCTGCGACAAGCCGCTGACCTCGACACTTGCCGATGCGAAGAAGCTGAAAAAGGTCGCCGATGAAAGCGGAGCCTTGTTTGTTCTGACGCATAATTACACAGGCTATCCGATGGTGCGGCAGGCGCGCGAAATGATCGCCAATGGCGATCTTGGCCATCTTCGTGTCGTACAGGTGGAATATGCGCAGGACTGGCTGACAGAAGCGGTGGAAGCGACAGGTGCCAAGGGTGCTGTCTGGCGCACCGATCCGGCGCAATCGGGGCTAGGCGGCGCGACCGGCGATATCGGCACGCACGCGTTTAATCTCGCCTCGTTCGTGACCGGATTGACGCTCGACAGCCTTGCGGCTGATCTCGACAGTTTTGTCGAGGGACGTCGCCTGGACGACAATGCTCATGTGATGCTGCGTTTTGCAGGCGGTGCCAAGGGCATGCTCTGGTGCAGCCAGGTTGCGCCCGGCAATGAAAACGCGCTGCGCCTGCGCGTCTATGGCACGAAGGGCGGCATTGAATGGGCACAGGAAGCCCCGAACTATCTCTGGTTCACGCCTTTTGGCGAGCAGAAGCGGCTTATCACACGGGGCGGTGCCGGTACTGGCTCTGCGAGCGCCCGCGTGACCCGCGTACCGGCTGGGCATCCTGAAGGTTATCTGGAAGCTTTTGCCACGATTTATTCGGAAGCCGCCAACGCCATCGAAGCTCATCGCAACGGCAAAAAGCCGGATAGCGCCGTGATTTATCCAACCGTCGATGACGGTTTGAAGGGCGTTGCTTTCATCGATGCCTGCGTGCGCTCTTCACAGAAGAATGGCGGCTGGATCAAGCTTTAGAAATTGACATGGATTAAAAGAAAGGGCGCCGGTGGCGCCCTTTTTTGTATCCGTCGATTTAATGACTTCAAACGTAGCGATTGACGATGTTTTCGAGATATTCTTGACGACCGGATTTCGGCTGCGGATTGATGTTCTTCGTTTCGACTTCAGCCGTGATCTGGTCCAGCGAGAGGCCAGTCAAAAGCTTCTTGCCGAAATCGCCGTTCCAGCCTGCATAACGTTCATCGAGCGGCTTGGACAATGCGCTGTCTTCGAGCATTCCGGCGGCTGCTTTCAGCCCGCGTGCACAGCAATCCATGCCACCGATATGGCCGATCAGCAGATCCTGCGGATCGAGCGACTGACGGCGCAGCTTGGCGTCGAAGTTCGTGCCGCCGGTCGTGAAGCCACCTGCAAGCAGAACTTGATAATAGGCAAGCGCCATTTCAGGCACATTGTTCGGGAATTGGTCCGTATCCCATCCCGATTGATAATCGTTGCGGTTCATGTCGATGGAACCGAAAATGCCGAGCGCACGGGCGAGCGCCAATTCGTGTTCGAACGAGTGACCGGCCAGAATGGCGTGACCCTGCTCGATGTTAAGCTTTACTTCGTTTTCGAGACCATAGCGCTTCAAGAAGCCATAGACTGTCGCGACATCGTAGTCATATTGATGCTTGGTTGGCTCCTGCGGCTTCGGTTCGATCAGGATCGTACCCTTGAAGCCGATCTTGTGCTTGTATTCGACCACCAGATTGAGGAACCGCCCCATCTGGTCGAGTTCGCGCCCAAGATCGGTATTGAGCAGCGTTTCATAGCCTTCGCGGCCACCCCAGAGCACGTAGTTCTCACCACCCAGCCGTTTCGTCGCGTCGATGCAGCTTTTCACGGTCGCTGCGGCAAAGGCGAACACATCGGGATCTGGATTGGTCGCGGCACCGCCCATATAGCGGCGATTGGAGAACAGGTTGGCTGTACCCCAAAGAAGCTTTACGCCGGTTTCGGCCTGCTTCTTCTCGAAAATATCGACGATTTCGTTGAGATATCGCGTGTTTTCTGCAAAGTTGCGACCTTCGGGCCGCACATCTGCATCGTGGAAGCAATAATAGGGCGCGCCAAGCAGGGAGAAAAACTCGAAGGCCACGTCAGCCTTGAGCTTTGCCGCATCCAGCTCGTTGGAATACCAGGGGCGGTCGAAGGTGCGTCCGCCGAACGGGTCGCCACCCTCCCAGGCAAAGCTGTGCCAGTAGGCGACTGCAAAGCGCAGATGGTCTTCCATGCGCTTGCCCAGTACGATTTCATCCGGATTATAGTGGCGGAAAGCCAGCGGGTTATCGCTGTCCAGTCCCTCATATTTAACCTTCTGAATATCGCCAAAAAATCCGGTGCTCATTGTGTCCTCCCGTTCGAATGTCGTCATGTCTGATTGTTTGCGGCAGCGTCACTAACCGGCGAGGGCGTGAAGTGCCGGATAAAGGGCGTGATAGCGCTGATAGGCTTCCTCATAGGCAGGGAGCAGGGCGGTTTCCGGCTCTATCGTGCGTTCCGTGCGCGGCGGCGTGCAGATGGCAAACGGATCGGCGCCGGTTGCCGCAATGAGGCCCAGTCGCGCGGCACCATAAGCGCCGCCGAAGTCGCCTTCTTCCGGCAAGGCAATCGGTACATTCAACGCAGTCGCGATTGCCTTCAGCCAATAGGTAGAACGCGAGCCGCCGCCGACGGCGGTCAGCGACTTGATATCGGTACCAGCCGATTGCAGCGCGGCGAGGTTGTCGCGGATTGCGAAGGCGACGCCTTCCAAGACAGCTTGCGTCAATGTAAGCTGATCGGATTCATGCTCCAGACCTGAAAACACGCCGCGTATCTTCGCATCGTTATACGGGGTGCGTTCACCGGAGAGATAAGGCAGGAACGTCGCGCTGCCCGGTGCATTCAGCGTGTCGCCGAGTTCCTCATCAAGCTCATGTGCCGTTTTGCCGACAAGCCGTGCATACCAGTCGAGCGCACTTGCCGCAGATAGGATGACACCCATCTGGTGCCATGTGTCGGGCAGGGCGTGGCAGAAGGCATGAACTGCACTTTCAGGCTTTGGCTGATAGGCACCATTTGCTGCAAAGAGCACGCCTGATGTACCGAGTGAAACGAAGGCATGGCCGGGCTTGACCGTGCCCATGCCGCAGGCCGACGCCGCATTGTCGCCAGCACCGCCCGCCACGACCGGTTGACCGGCAATGCCCCATTCGGCGACAAGTTCGGTCCTCAGCCGTCCGGTTGCGTCCGTGCCTTCGGCAAGGCGGGGCATCTGGTTCTCATCGAGGTTGGTCTTGTCCAGAAGTTCGCGCGACCAGCGGCGTGCACCGGTATCGAGCCAGCTTGTGCCCGCTGAATCCGACATGTCGGAAACATATTCACCCGTCAGCCAGAGGCGCAGATAGTCCTTCGGCAGCAACACCTTGCGGGTACGTGCGAAAATATCGGGTTCGTTATTGGCAACCCAGACGAGCTTGGGCGCGGTAAAGCCCGGAAAGACGATATTGCCGGTGATGGCGCGAAATGCCGGATCAGCATCGAGCTGGGCGGCTTCGCGATAGCTGCGGGTGTCGTTCCAGAGAATACAAGGGCGAAGCACTTGATCCTGTTCGTCCAACAGGGTAGCACCATGCATCTGGCCGGAAAGGCCGATGCCGACAATCGCCGAAAATTCTTTCGGATGTGCAGTGCGCAGGCCGTCAATCGCCGTGCGGCAGGCCTTGATCCACTGGGCCGGGTCCTGTTCGCTCCAGCCGGGATGGGGGCGTGAAACATCCAGTTCGCCATGGGCCGAACCGATCACAGTCTGCACGTCGTCGATCAACAGCGCCTTGACACCGGAGGTTCCTAGATCGAGCCCGAGATACATATTTGCTCCTGTTGGAAAGGTATTGTTACCCGCGTATCAATCGAAATGCGGCAGGTTGTCTTTGAGGAAAATTTCGATGCGGATGTGTTCTTGTCCCGGAACGATGGCCAGACGATCCGCAGATGCTTTGAGAACCCGGATGGCGCTGCGGATTTCATGGCCTGCATCCTGCGCCAGCACCGCATGGATGATGCCGTCTGTCAGTGCTTTCGAGGTCACGTTGTCGCGTTCATGCGCGATGACGAGCGGTCGATAGGAATTGTGCTTTGCGAGTGCGTTCACCAGACCGCTATTGCCTGCGCCAAGGCTGTAGATTCCGGCGATGTCACTACGCTCGTCAAGCAGCTTGTCGACAAGGTTTTCCACACGCGGGCCTTCATCGAAACCTTCCAGAACGGGCAATATCTCGCGGCCCGGAAAGTCTGCTTTCATGGCCGCTGTAAAACCGTCGAAACGTTCCTGATGATCGCGAACCTTCAACGAACCGGCGACGACCGCTAGCGCGCCCTCCGTTCCATTGGCGAAGAGCCCCAGAAGCCGCGCTGCCGTGCGCCCGGCTGCACCGTTGTCGACGCCGACATAATGCGTTCGTGTTGATTGTCCGAGATCGGATACGAGCGTAACAGCATGAATGCCTTGTTCATCCAGTCGGACGCAGGCCTCGCGTACAGGATCGGTGTCGACCGCCACAAATGCAACGCCGTCAGGTTTGCGTGTGGCGCAATCGTCCAGTGCTGCGACAAGTGCTGCTTCATCGAAGGCGGGGACAAGAACGACATTGACCAGAATACGCTCGGCCAAGGCCCGCTCGGTCGCGGATTGCAGTTCCGCGCGCAAGCTTAGCATGAAGGTATTTTCATTGTCCGGCAAAATAAAATCAAACTGATAAAGCCTGCCACGTGCAAGGTTGGCGGCGCCCACATCGCGCACATAGCCGAGCGTGTTCATCGCGGCCATAACCCGGTCGCGCGTCTTGGCTCTGACACCGGGACGTTCGTTCAACACACGGTCGACTGTGGCAAGACTGACGCCCGCTGTTCTGGCTATATCATGGACTGTAGGTTTCATCCTCGCTCCTCGACGCGGACCATAGGATCAAAAATGAGGTACGTAAATCAAAAAATGCTTGCTATTCATTTTTCTTCACGTATCAATGGTCTCCGAGGATGGGGCGGTGTGTCTTTTGCATACTGTCCCGATGGAGTGATCTTGGCGCAAAACGCCTTTGGGAGGATCAGCCATTCAAGGAATAAGCAGCTCCAAAGTGGGCTGTTTTGTCGTGCCGAACTCCGGGGGCGGAATACGTTCGGGGGCGCGGTTTGGTATCAGCCGGTAGCAAGCCGGTGTTGTTTGGAGGAGATTTGCATGAAACGTCGTAATTTTCTGACCGGCGCGCTGGTTGCCGCAGCTTTGGGCATTGGCGCCATGGCGTCTACGCCGGTCTATGCTTCGCCGGAAAATCCGGTCATCGGCTTTTCCATTGACGATCTTCGTGTCGAGCGCTGGGCGCGTGACCGCGACTATTTCATTGAAGCGGCAGAAAAACTGGGCGCCAAGGTCAATGTGCAGTCGGCTGACGGTAACGAGGAAAAGCAAGTCAAACAGGTTGAAAACCTGATTGCGCAGGGCGTGGACGCCATCGTCATCGTGCCGATGAACTCCAAGGTTTTCGACGCGGTTGTGGCTGATGCCAAGGCATCCGGTATCAAGGTTCTTTCCTATGATCGCCTGATCCTCAATGCGGATATCGATGCCTATATCTCGTTCGATAATGAGCGCGTCGGCTTCATGCAGGCGGAAGCCGTCCTGAAGGCCAAGCCGGAAGGCAATTATTATCTCCTCGGCGGTTCGCCGACGGATAATAACGCCAAGCTTCTCCGCGCCGGTCAGGAAAAGGCTCTGAAAGAAGCTATCGATTCCGGCAAGGTGAAGGTCATTGGCTCGCAGTGGGTGAAGGAATGGAGCCCGACTGAAGCGCTTTCCATCATGGAAAATGCCTTGACGGCTGCGCAGAACAAGATCGATGCCGTTGTGGCATCAAACGACGGCACCGCCGGTGGCGCTATTCAGGCACTTGCTGCACAGGGGCTGGCTGGAAAGACTGCTGTTTCCGGTCAGGACAGCGATCTTGCCGCCGTCAAGCGTTTGATCGACGGTACGCAGACCGTAACGGTCTACAAGCCGCTGAAGCTCATCGCGTCGGAAGCCGCAAAGCTCACCGTTCAGATGGTCAAGGGCGAAACGCCTGAGTTCAATTCCAAGCTGGACAATGGTGGCAAGCAGGTCGACACGCTTCTGCTGACGCCGACTGCCGTGACCAAGGACAATATCGACATTTACGTTCAGGACGGCTTCTACACCAAGGAACAGATTGAAGGGAAGTAAGCCATCATGACGGGCATTGCCGGGCATGATCTCGGCGATAGAACGTTAAGAATAGTGGGGCCGGAAGTCTGGAAATCATAGTCCGGCTTCTGGCCCTGCCGAACTGTTGAGACTGCTGCTGACAGCGCTGTCTGTAGCATTACCGCAAGGTCATATGCGATGTCCGAATATCTTCTAGAGATGCGTAATATCGGTAAGGACTTCAATGGCGTGAAAGCGCTTGACGGTATTTACCTGAAGGTGCGCGCGGGCGAGTGTGTCGGCCTTTGCGGCGAGAACGGCGCGGGCAAATCCACACTGATGAAAGTGCTTTCCGGCGTTTATCCCCATGGCACCTGGACCGGCGAGATTTTCTGGGAAGGACAGGAGCTGAAGGCGGCGGGCATTCGCGATACCGAGGCCGCGGGGATCGTCATTATCCATCAGGAACTGATGATGGTGCCGCATCTGTCGGTTGCGGAGAACATCTTTCTGGGATCGGAGCCGACAAGCGGCGGCTTCATTGACTATGACCAGATGAATGCGCGTGCGACGGAACTTCTAGCGCGCCTCAAGATACACGACATCAATGTCGCGCTTCCGGTCTATCATTATCCGGGCGGCAAGCAGCAGCTTATCGAGATTGCAAAGGCCATCAACAAGAATGCGAAGCTGCTCATTCTGGATGAGCCGACATCAGCGCTGACGGCATCTGAAACGCGTGTCCTTCTCGACCTCATCAAGGATTTCAAGGCGCAAGGCATGGCCTGCGTCTACATTTCCCACAAGCTGGATGAAGTGGCCGAAATTTCCGACACGGTGACGGTCATTCGCGACGGGACACATATCGGCACGAAACCGATGGCGGAGCTTACCACGCCAGCTATTATCACCATGATGGTGGGCCGCGAGATGAAGAACCTGTTTCCGCGTGAACCACACGATATTGGCGAGGTCATTTTCGAGGCGCGCAACATCAATTGCTGGGATGTGACCAATCCCGATCGCAAGGTGGTCGATAATGTTTCGTTTGCGCTTCGTCGCGGGGAAATCCTCGGCATTGCCGGGCTTGTTGGCGCGGGACGGACGGAACTGGTGTCCAGCCTGTTCGGTGTCTGGCCCGGAGCACATGAGGGGCAGGTTTTTCTGGAAGGCAAAGAACTGAAAATCCGCACACCGCGCGATGCGGTTCGACAAGGCATCTGTATGGTGCCGGAAGATCGCAAAAAGGATGGCATCCTGCCTATCATGCCGGTTGGGTACAATATGACGGTCTCGGTGCTGGACCGGTTTTCCTTGCGCGGACTGCTCGACAAGGAAGCGGAGCTGGCCACGATCCAGCGTGAAATTCTGCGTCTCAAGGTCAAGACGGCAGACCCAATGCTGGAAATCGCTTCCCTGTCGGGCGGAAACCAGCAGAAGGCGGTGCTGTCGAAGATGATGCTGCCAGACCCTAAGGTGCTCATTCTGGACGAGCCGACGCGGGGCGTCGATGTTGGCGCGAAATATGAAATCTACAAACTGATCTTCGCGCTCGCGAAACAGGGCGTTGCTGTGCTGATGGTCTCTTCCGAAATGCCGGAAGTTCTCGGCATCAGCGACCGTGTTCTCGTGATCGGCGAGGGCAGGCTGCGCGGCGATTTCCCCAATGAAAATCTCACCCAGGAGAAGGTACTTGCCGCTGCAATCGGCAAACCGATCACCAACGCGGCCTGATCCTCGAATAACTTGTTGTTGTCACGCATTTTCCTCATGCAAAACCGTTTCACATCTTTGCTGGAAATGCTCAAATTTGACCGGTGCATGATATGACATTGACGGGCAAAAGCCTTAGGAAGTTTCTGGCGGATTATAAGATTGTCGCACTGCTGATTGTGGTTGCGCTCATCTGGGCATTGTTTGCGATCCTTACCTATGATCCGGAAATGGGGCGTTCGCAGTTCCTGACCGCGCGCAATTTCTCCAATCTCCTGCGCCAGATGGCCATTACCGGAATGCTCGCATCCGCGATGGTGTTCGTCATCGTTGCCGGCGAAATCGACCTTTCGGTCGGCGCGCTGTTAGGGCTTTTGGGCGGCATCGCCGCTGTTCTCGACGTGATCTACGGATGGCCGCTATGGGCGACGATCAGCACGGTTCTGGTTCTCGGTGTGGCGCTTGGTGCCTTTAACGGCTGGCTGACCGCCTATCTCGGCATCCCGTCCTTCATCGTCACGCTCGGCGGCCAACTGGTTTTTCGCGGAATCGTGCTGGGCATCATGGGCGGCGTCACCATCGCGCCGATATCGCCGGGGTTCAAATATATCGGGCAAGGCTATCTACCGGGTTGGCTTGGTAATCTCTGTGCCATTGCGCTGTTCGGTGTGCTGATCCTGATGACGCTGCGTACACGGGCAAGCAAGCGCAAGCATAATCTCCAGACGCTTTCTTCCGGGATGGAAGTCTCAAGGCTTCTCGGTATCGGTATTCTGATCCTTGGCTTCATCCTGATCCTCAACAGCTATCAGGGTGTGCCGGTTCCGGTCCTGATCCTGCTGGTGATCCTCGGTGTTTTCACCGTGATCGCAAAACAGACCGTGTTCGGTCGTCACATCTATGCAGTCGGCTCGAATACCGAAGCAACCCGCTTTTCAGGCGTGAATGTCAACTTCGTGAAGATGGCGGTCTTCGCGCTTATGGGACTGATGGCGGCGGTGGCTGGCCTGACGACAACCTCTCGCCTCGCGGCAGGTACGCCATCGGCAGGCATGGGCGGCGAACTCGACGCCATTGCCTCCTGCTTCATCGGTGGCACTTCCATGCGTGGCGGCGTAGGCTCGGTGCTCGGTGCACTGGTTGGCGCGCTCATCATGTCGAGCCTCGACAATGGTATGTCCATGCTGGGCGTCGATACGTTCTGGCAGCAGATCATCAAGGGCAGCATTCTTGTTCTGGCCGTTTATCTCGACATCGTATCTTCCGGCACGCGGCGCGGATAAGTGCAGTCCTATATATTAGATAAATAAAATATATTGAGCCCTACCAATCAGTTGGCTAAACTGTGACCATGACGATGCTCAAGGATATCGGCGGTCTGCTCGCCCTGACAGCCCGCCTTCTGGCTCGGTTCTGGCCCCAACTGCTGCTTATCGGTACGCTGGGCTTTATTGCGCGCGACCTGTTGCTTGATGCTGCGGTACGCGCCGGCGGATATTTCCCCCTTGCCGGGATGGTCGTTCTTTCGCTGGTCGTGCTGGTCAAGCTGCTCGTCGTGGTGATGATGTTCGCTACTTTGCGCCCCGGATTGCCTGCCCTTGCCACCTTGCGTCAAACCGCTACGGGAGGTGCTGCGTTCTCGCCTGACAATCGCAGGGCTGATCGTATGTTGATGGTGACGGCAGCCGTCATCCTGCCGTTCTTTGCCTATTACGCTGCATGGGGCTTTCTCGGCGATACGGTCCGCGAATATTCGCGGCTTGCTTTCGAGCGCACTGCCTTTGGCGAGAGGATGCACATATTCGACCTTGTGCGCTCCGGTAGTCTGATCGCGGCTATTTTTGTCTGCTGGCTGATCCGCTGGATTGCCAAACGGGCCAATGAAAAAGTCCATTCTCCGTGGCTTCGGTTGCTCATTGTCGCTGCGGACGCAAGCTGGATATTCATCGGCCTGTTCGCACTCGATAAGTGGAAGGACGATCTGATCCGCTGGATCGGTGCTGGGTCTCTGCTCGACAGTTTCGATGTCAGCGCCACATGGTTTTCGATAAGTGCTTATGCAGCCGAAAATTTTGTACCTGTGGAGTTCCATCAACCGAGCTTTTCGGTGCAGGCGCAAAATCTGTTCTTTTATGCGCTGTTGCCGATGGTCTGGCTGGTGATGGCTGCAATCATCTACGGCTATGATCTGTCGGCGAAGAAAGCGTCGGTTCCCCCGGCCCCATCCCGCCGAACGACCTTCAAGAAATGGTTGAGCGACTTTACCGCGCATTATCTGGGCGGTTACCGCAGCCGTTACCGGCCAGTCTGGGCTTGCCTGAAACTGGTCGCCGGAGCAGGACTCGGAACCCTGCTGTCGTTTATCGTTCTCTACCGCGCGATAAGCTGGATTGGTGCGTGGATCTGGTACAGCACGACCCATTATCTTGGACCATACGACATTGAAATCTGGCAGCGTATTGCCAGTGTTCTGGTTATTCTTATCGGCAGTCCGACGGAGCTTGATGGCGGTATTCTGCTTGATGCAATACGTATCGCACTTCTGGCGGCGGTCCTCGAATATGCGTTGGTGAGCCAGAAGAGCAGAGTTATTTCAGAACCAGATGCTCGGGCTGTTTCCCAAGCATAGTAAGCAATAATGAAAGCTCTCCGGCATCTGCAGGAACAAGGAAGCTCTCGACAAGGCGCACCGGGCCGCTGCCGTTTTCATTGGCGAGATCGTAACATTTTGACTTGTCGGTAGCCTCCGGCTTCAGCTTCCGGATGGTTTGCGTCGATACATACAGGGTCGACCAGCGACGGCCCTCAGCGTCCGTCACGGTCATGAAACAGGGTATCAACTGTTTCAACTGATCGGCGTCCTGAATAGTCACGTCGACTTCGGCAAGCACAATATTTGTCTCCGGCAATGTGCCTGGAAATCTGTCCAGCGCAACCAGTTTCCAGTTGCCGCCCCCATAAGCCTGCACATTGCCGCGCGGCACGACCATCGGCTCTTGCAGGTTCTGCTCGATCCATCGCAACAGACCGCCATCGGAACCGACAAAGGCGGCAAGAGGTAGGGCGATAATCAGGAGAGCAAGGCATACCCAGAAGGATTTCCGCTCGCTAGAAGAGGTAGTTTCGCTCATTGGCTGACCTCCAATTGCCAGGGCATGATGGTCCCCATGCGTTTGATCGCGATTGACCGGCTGACATTGTCCTGTGCCGTGGAATTCATGCTGATCTGCATCTGTTCTGAAAGGGGAGTCAGTGAAGATTCGGCAATGAGCAGCTTTCCGCCTGCGATCTGGTCACGCGGCAATTCAAACACTATCAGGATAGGACGTGGTATCCCGGGCTCCAGCCGTTCGGAGCCTACTATACCAGGTGCAAGGGTCGGACGGCCGCTCATGGCATAGCGGATACCGTTCGGTCCAAGCCATTCGACAGACGCAAGCCCAAGGCTTTCTATCTTTGCTTTCGCTGCGGCCTCGATAACCAGCCACTCTCCGTCCGTATCATAAGTGCGGGTGCTTCCGATGCCGGGTATAGTTACTTGTCGGGTCCGATAGGCATTCACGATGCCTACGACGAAACGGCTGGTTTCGACGGGCTTTCCCTGCTTTCCTTCAACGGTGACCGGGGAAAAGATATTGCTGTAATAAGGGGTGGAATGCTGCATGCCGTAAAGTGCTGCGATGGCCACACACAGCATGACGGCGCTTTTGAGCCACCCCATCATCCTTCGCCCCCGGCGGATGACATATGTACCGGCAATTGAATGACGGCGATCGGGTCTCGATCGAGCCATGTAGAAGCCCCATAGAGATTATCCCGCTTCTTGTAGATTTCGCTGCCAATGAGGAGACGGATTTCCTGTGGTGGAGCTTCGCCTTTGGGCCATTCCCACACTACCGTCAGCTTTTCAGGCATGCCCGGATTGACCCGACCCGCAATCCACTTGTCTTTTACGATGTAAATGGTCGGATCTTTCAAGGCCGGGTTTGGCGGGTCGAGGGTCAGAAGCCCTCGCGATGCATGGGCTGAAGATGCCGATCGATTATCTAAACTGATGTCGACCATGAGATAGTTTTTAGGCTCGTAAGGTTTCACGCCGGTCGGTGGTACAGAGCCGAAGCGCGCGCCGGTCACAGCCACATGCCAGCGTCCGGTGTCGACCGTTTCGCCTGCGCTTACTTCCCGCATCGGGTTGGGATTAGCCGCTTCGTAGATTGCTGTTGCATAGGAAAATACGCTTGCGGCGGCCGTGCCGATACCCGCAATGACGATGGCAGCCAGCCGCTGCCGAAAGCTTCGACGCTGTTCGTCCGCCATGACACCTCCCTCTGTGCTGGCGATTCAAACGACAATCCAAGCCCCCGGTTTCTATAGCACGTCAATGTCCCGACGTCATCTTTCGGCTTAACCTAGATTAATTCTCCTCGACGAACACCTCGTCGCGCTTCTTGCGCACCGATGGAAGCAGCACGACTACGAGAACGGCTGCCGCCAGGGCAAGCAGAGTGGCGCTGATCGGCCGGGTGACGAACGTTGCCGGATCACCGCGAGACAGGATCATGGCGCGACGCAGATGTTCTTCCAGCAATGGACCGAGAACGAAACCCAGCAGCAAGGGAGCGGGTTCGCAACGCAGTTTGGCCAGCAGATAGCCGATGAAACCGAAGAAGGCGACCGCGAAGAGATCGTAGACATTGGAGTTGACGCTATAAACACCGATTGAACAGAAGGTCATGATGATCGGGAACAACACATAGTAAGGCACGGTAAGGAGCTTCACCCATAGGCCGATCAGCGGCAGATTCAGGATGATAAGCATGAGATTGCCGATCCACATCGACGCGATCACACCCCAGAATAATGCAGGCTGTTCCGTTGCTACATTTGGGCCCGGCACGATACCCTGAATGATCATGGCGCCGATCATCAATGCCATGACCGGATTGGCAGGAATGCCAAGCGTCAGCATGGGAATGAAGGATGTCTGCGCTCCCGCATTATTGGCGGATTCCGGCCCTGCAACACCTGCAATCGCACCCTTGCCAAATTCCTCGGGTGTCTTGGAAATGCGCTTTTCCACTGTGTAGGACGCGAAGGATGCAAGAATGGCCCCGCCGCCGGGCAGAATACCCAGGGCCGAGCCGATGGCAGTTCCGCGCAGGATTGGCGCTGTCATACGTTTGAAATCATCTCGCGTCGGCATCAGTCCCGTGACCTTCGCCATCAGCACCTCGCGCGAATGCTCGCTTTCAAGGTTGCGCAGAATTTCGGCGATGCCGAACACACCAACCGCAACGGCGACGAAATTGAGGCCGTCTGCATATTCCGTGATGCCGAGCGTAAAGCGTGGTGTGCCGGTATAGATATCGGTGCCGACGAGCCCTAGCAGAAGTCCCAACACAACCATCGCCAGAGCCTTGATGATCGAACCGTGCGCCAACGCCACGGAGGATACGAGCCCGACGACCATCAAAGAGAAATACTCGGCTGAGCCGAATTTGAGGGCGATTTCCGTGAGTGGGGGAGCAAAGATTGCGACCAGAAAGGTCGAGACGGTACCGGCAAAGAACGAACCGATTGCCGCGATTGCAAGTGCTGCACCGGCGCGCCCGCGACGTGCCATCTGATAACCGTCGATGGCCGTCACGGCGGAGGAGGATTCTCCCGGCATGTTGATGAGAATTGCGGTCGTCGAGCCGCCATATTGGGCGCCGTAATAGATACCCGCAAGCATGATCAGCGCGGAGACCGGGTCACCAATCTGGAACGTGATCGGCAGAAGCATGGCGATGGTTGCCGTGGCGCCGATGCCGGGCAGGACGCCGATCAATGTGCCAAGCAACACGCCGATCAGGCAAAAGCCGAGATTTGCGAGCGTCGATGCGGTCGAGAAACCAAGCGCAAGATTGCTGAAAAGATCCATATCCGCGCTCCCTAGAATGGCCACCAGGGCCCGAAACGCTGATATGGCAGCGCGAGCGCATAGCTGAAAACAATGACGGAGAAAACGGTAACCGCAGCGGCCAGAACAAGCGCCGCGAGGGGCTTCATACGCATCGAGGCGAAAGAGGCGATGAGGCAGGTGAGGAAAAGTGACGGCACGAAGCCGAGCCCGCGCACGGTCAGGCCGAAGAATATCGGGGCTGGCAGAATGAAGAACAGACCGCGCCACGCGATCGGACCTATCGGTTCGCCGGAGACACGGGTCGCCTGTACAAGGATGACCAGTCCAAGCAGGATCAGAACGCCGGACAGGACAAGCGGGAAGTATCCCGGTCCCATGCGCAGTGAGGTGCCAAGGTCCAGACCCAGTGATTGATAGGCGAAAAAAGCGCCGGTCAATGCGAGAAGCGCACCGCACAATCCGTTGGTCGGATCTATTTTGAATTTATTGGAGGGCTCATTCATGGGCCAATCGTCTTTCGGATTTGCCGTTGAAAGGGCTATGCCGGTGTTCTGGCAAGTGAGGTCAGTCGCGTATTCCATCGGCTGTGGCGTTTGCGAGCTGCTGAAAGGGAGACAATCAGGGCATGTCGGATGACGCACCCTGATTGCTTGCTATACGATCAGTCGGCGTATTGTCCGGCGGCCTCGATGATCGGCTTCCAGCGTGTAACTTCCGATTCCAGCTTGGCTTTCAGCGCCGCCGGTGTCGCGTCAGCTTCCGATGAAGGCTTTGTTCCGAGTTCGGCAAAACGGGCAACCACGTTCTGGTCTTTCAGTGCAACCTGAAGCGACTTCGACAGACGTTCGGTGATTTCCGCTGGGGTTCCCTTGGATGCGTAGATGCCGTGCCAGATACCCACTTCCATGCCATCCAGACCGGCTTCCTTCGTGGTCGGAAGGTCTTTCAGCACGTCCAGGCGTTCGGGCGAGGTAACGGCATAAGCCTTGATCGTGCCTGCCTGAATCTGCTTGGTCGTATTGGTGGTCTGGTCGCACATGATGTCGACCTGGCCGCCGAGAAGATCGGTCATAGCCGGGCCGGTTCCCTTGTAGGGAACTGTGACAAGCGGAGTTTCAATCGCACTCATGAACAGCATGCCACAAAGATGCGAGGCCGCGCCGATACCGGCATTGGCGACTGTCACTGTATCCTTGTTGGCCTTGGCATATTCGACCAACCCCTTGAGATCGGTCGGCTCAAGGTCCTTGCGGGCAACGATGGTCATCGGAACCTCTGTGACGAGGCCGACATATTCGAATGCATTCAGCGTGTCATATGCAAGTTTGCGGTAGAGCGTTGCACTTGTGGCCATGCCGATATGATGAAGCAGTAGCGTATAGCCATCTGGATCGGCGGATGCGACGCGTCCCGCGCCCAGCGTTCCACCTGCGCCACCGACATTTTCGACAATAACTTGTTGTCCGAGATCTTTGGACATGGATTCCGCAACAAGCCGCGTTACGGTGTCGGTAGGCCCACCTGCTGCGAAAGGCACGACCATTGTGATCGTCCGTTCCGGATAATTCTGTGCCTGTGCGGTGAAAGCGGCAGTGGAAACAGCAAGTGTCGTCGCCAGAGCGGCGATAAGTTTCATCATAGCGTCCTCCCAGACTATGTTGCGACGGGCAAACCCGTATTCAAAATTTAGCTCCCCACGCCTCTTCGGGCGTTTCGGGCAATCTGATTCGTTATTATCCAGTCACTGGATAAAGTGTTCCGACACCGAAATTGCTCTTGAATTGGCATGATTATCGGATGCTCGTGAAAAAGAATGTAGATGCATCCCGGCGGATTGCCAATGCCTGAGCTTCAAGGAAAGCGTTTATACTACCAAAGTCTGGGTAGCTCACTCATCATATTTGAGCGGCACGGCAACGCATCGTTTGATAGGCGTATTCTGACGGCGCGCGCTGATGGATATCGGCGCTAATCCTGGACCTCTCCAAAAGTATGTCGATCAAGGTATATTGCTATTCTGTGAAGTATTTTCGTCAATTGTTGTTTTAGCTGGAGCTAAATCTGAAATTTTGCTAGATGCGAAGCGCATTTATGAGAATTAGATTAGGAGAGGACTAATATGAAGAAGTATCTTCTAGGCGCTTTGTTCGTTGTTCTGGCAACCCCGTCCTTCGCCTGCACGGCTGAGGAAGTCCAGGCAAAGGCTATGGAAGTCGCCACGAAAATGCAGGAAGTTGCCGCTTCCAATCCCCAGAAAGCTCACGAAATCGCGCAGAAAATGAGCGGTGCCCAGACGCAGGCAACGAGTGATCTCGACGGCGCATGCAAGGTCTATGACGATCTGCTTGCCGATCTCAATTCGTAAGAGCGCCGTAGGTCAACCTCTCGCAACCTTGTTTGCGAGAGGTTGATCGTTCAAGGTGAGGTGATTGACAAGACTTCTGGCCGGTGTGGTTAAGTCATCCAGGGATCGCACAGCGATCACCAGGTTTCTTCTCGCCCATGCGTCAGCAAGCGTTGCAGTCGCAACGGGGAGTGTCTTTCTGAGACGTCGGGCAGCCGTTTGCGGAATGATCGCAATGCCCACATTGGCAGCAACCATATTGCCAACCCCTTCGAAAGTGCGGAGCCTCGTTCTGATTCTAAGCCTACCGCCCATCCGGGTTGCTTGAACTTCGAGGTGCTCCTGCAAAGCGCCAGCGGAAAGGCCTATGAATTGTTCCTGCAGAAGATCGGAGAAGCTCACACGCTTATGTTCGGCCAGTGGATGATGTCTGGCCGTGATCAGCGCCAACTGATCCTTCGCAAACGGAACCAGTTCCAGTCCCGCGGTTTCTGCCGCATCCGATAAAATCCCGATTTCAACGAAACCGCGCAAAACAGCGCGAGCGATGTCGTTACTCTGTCGTTCCTTCAATTCCACATCAATTCGGGGATTTTCCGCCATCCAGGCTGCAAGCCGTGCCGGAAGATATTCGGTGGCGGCGGCGGTATTGGCTGCGACGCGAATAGTCGTGCGCATCGCTTTGGCATGCAGGCCCAATTCGGTATGCATGTCGGCCATTTGCCACATCACAACCCTCGCATGATGGAGGAGCGCTTCGCCAGCTTCCGTGAGGGCAACGCCGCGTCGCCCTCGTTCCAGAAGCGACACCTGGCCTACGGCTTCCATGTCACGCAGGCGTTCGCTCGCAGCGGGAAGCGACAGGCCGACTTCGGCCGCGCCATGCGTGATGCTGCCGGCGTCGGCTACGGCGAGAAACAGGCGGAGGTCCGTGAGATCAAAACGCATAAGCGATAGTAGCGCGAATTCTGCCTATGGAAAAGCCGAAGGCTCTATAAGGAACTTCCGTATTCCGTCTGACAATCATGTCGTTAAAGGAGAAGCATGACTTATTCATTCTGCTTGATCCTGACGATTGCAATTACGTTCCTCGGTGCCGGTTTTGTCAAAGGCGTGACCGGAATGGGACTGCCTACGGTCGCAATGGGCATATTGGGGGCGCTGATATCTCCCCTTGCAGCGGCAAGCCTGTTGATTGTTCCGTCCTTCATTACCAATCTTTGGCAGCTTCTGGCAGGGCCCAGTTTCGGTAAGCTTGTCATTCGTCTTTGGAGCATGATGCTGGCCATTGCGGTCGGGACCATCGCGGGGACTGCGGTCCTGGTCGGCGGGAGTATTGCAATCACCACGTCGATGCTGGGTCTCTCGCTTGTTATCTATGCGACCTATACACTGTTCGCTCGCCAGCTTCAGGTGCCTGCAAGACTTGAGCGTCTGCTGTCTCCGGTTACCGGATTGTTGACCGGCTTGATCGCAGGCGCGACAGGCGTATTCGTCATCCCGGCTGTGCCCTACCTGCAGGCGCTGGGTCTGCGAAAAGACGATCTTGTGCAATCACTCGGGCTTTCCTTCACCATCTCGACAGCCGCGCTTGCGGTCGGACTATCGAGCAGGCAGGCTTATTCTGGCGAACTTCTGCTGGTATCTGTTCTGGCCATCGTTCCGTCGCTGGTCGGCATGTTCCTGGGGCAGGTTTGTCGTCGCAGGATCAGGCCGGAAAACTTCCGCCAATGGTTTCTGATCGGTCTCATGATTCTTGGCCTTGAGATGGCCTTGAGACCGTTGTTCTCGATGAGTTGATGACGGGAGAAAGTTTTTTCCGTTCCGGCAGGCCGATACGGATTTGCTTTCTTGTTCGAATCCGGCAAGGGCAGGATATTGTCTCACCCCCATGGGAACAGTCTTTTGCTTCAGCGGGATTTCGCTGAGCTCCCCTATTATCGGCCTGATTGAATGAATGACCCAGAGAAATCCTGAACAACACCGGTCGCTTGCATTGCGACTGTTCAAACCGGTTCTTGCCGGAGCAACGTTACGAGAACGTTCGATTGCCTGCCTCGGCGCCTTGGTAGGTATTGCGCTGACCGGCTTCATATCGAGTTTTCTGCTGGGAAGTGGTCCCCATCTGCCTTTGATCGTTGCACCAATCGGCGCGTCGGCGGTTTTGCTCTTCGCAGTTCCGACAAGTCCGCTGGCTCAGCCATGGTCGATCATCGGCGGCAATACGATTTCAGCTTTTGTGGGCTTGGCCGTGATTCAGTTTGTCGACGATCCAGCTTTGGCAATCGGTCTTGGTGTTGCTCTCGCCATCGCGGCGATGTCTGTTACCCGCAGCCTTCATCCACCAGGCGGCGCGGCGGCACTGACTGCTGTTCTGGGTGGCTCGGCGGTTGCCAAGTGGGGTTTCCTTTTTCCACTTGTACCGGTCGCGCTGAATTCGTGCCTTCTCGTAGGGGTGGGTATCCTGTTTCACAAACTTTCACGCAGGAAATACCCGCATGTGGCTGCCACTGCTCCCATCAACAAACACAGCACAGTTGATCTGCCGCCTTCGATCCGTATGGGTATCCGTGAGGAAGACATCGACCGGGCGTTGCTTGCTCTGGACGAAAGTTTCGATATTGATCGCAACGATCTTGGACGTTTGTTGCGACAAGTGGAGCTTGAAGTGTCCATTCGTTCACATGGCGACCTGACATGTGCCGATATCATGTCGCGCGATGTCGTCAGCATCGATGAAGATGCGACGGCAAGCCAAGCTCGAGACCTGATCTTGCGGCACAATCTCATGACCTTGCCAGTACGTGCTCTCGATGGGCGCCTGAAGGGTGTAGTCGGTTTACGTGAATTGATGCATCCGGGCGACGATTTCAGAAACTATATCGTGGAGGCTCCAACCGCGTCGCAGGCCGATCCGGTCATGAGCCTTTTGCCCAGCATGACCGACGGGTTGACGCATGCCGTCGTGATCGTCGATGAAATGCGCCGTATCATCGGCTTGGTGTCACAGAGCGATCTTCTGAGCACGCTTGCCCGTTCTCTACCCAGTGAAAAACTGGTGCCTCTGAAAGCGGCATAACCTGCTGGCCTACGCTGCGCTATTGAATTAGAACGATTTTCCGGGCAGGGTTTTCCAGCCCGGAAATCTTCAGCAGGTGATTATGTCCGTCCAGCGTGCGAGCTTCTATATTCTACTGGCACTGGTCACCATCGCTTTTGCGTGGTTGCTGTTGCCTTATTATTCGGCGGTTCTCTGGGCAGTTATCCTCGCCGTGGTTTTCTCGCCGGTACAGCAGCGCCTTGAGCGTCTGCTCGGCGGTCGGAAGAATATTGCCGCTCTGCTTTCCGTGCTGATGTGCATCTGTCTGGTCATCATTCCGATGCTCGCGATTTTCGGCTCGCTGGTACAGGAGGGGAACTCTCTCTATCAACGCCTGAGCAGTCGCGAGTTCGATCTGAACAGCTATATTTCACGTATTCTCAGCGCTTTGCCGGATTCACTGGAGGAGTGGCTGACCCGGTTTGAACTGGGTAATTTTGCCGAATGGCGCTCGCGCATATCGTCTGCGATCATGCAAGGCAGTCAGCTTTTTGCCGGAAAACTCGTCAGCTTCGGCCAGAACACGCTGCAATTCTTCATTGGCTTCGGCATCATGCTTTATCTGCTGTTTTTTCTGTTTCGCGACGGTGCGGATCTTGGACGAAAGATCAGGCAGGCCATTCCGCTTAACGATGACTATACGCGGCAGTTTCTGGAAAAGTTTACCGCCGTCATCCGTGCGACTGTAAAGGGCAATATCATCATCGCCATCATTCAGGGCACGATTGGCGGCGTGACATTTTGGCTTCTAGGAGTGGAAGCGGCCTTGCTCTGGGGCGTTATGATGACATTTCTTTCCATGCTGCCGGCTGTTGGTGCTGCACTTGTCTGGGTGCCGGCGGCAGCTTGGTTTTTTGCAAGCGGGGAATGGATCGGCGGAGGCATTCTGGTTTTCGTCGGCGTATTCGTGATCGGGCTGGTCGATAACCTCCTACGTCCGCCGCTTGTCGGAAAGGGAACTCGCATGCCCGATTACGTCGTTCTGATCTCTACAGTCGGTGGTATTTCGCTGATCGGGATCAACGGTTTTGTGGTCGGCCCGCTGATTGCCGCGATGTTCATTGCCGCCTGGTCGCTTCTGGCAGAAGAGCAGAAGAGCAAGGGTTCTGCGCAACTGCCAAAAGACTAGATCTTCAGGCGACTTTCAGTTCGGCGATGGGAAGTCCGGTTTCGGTCATCTTGTTGTCGACGCCGTTTTCATCGAGAAACTGCTTCATCTCGGCGTAAGTCTCGAACCATGCCCGATTGTATTTGTCGAACAGCGACTGATCCCAATAGTCTTCCAGTCGGAAAGGTTTTTCGCTGAAGACATCATAGCTCGGTATCTTGTAGGTCTCAGCGAATTCAGCCGTGCGGCTGTCATAGGTGAAATAGATGGACGGCACGCCATTGGCCAGCGCCATCAGATTGCCGTGCAGGCGATAACCAAGGACGAGCTGTTGCCTGCGCACCAGTTCCTCGTAATCGGCGACGACATCAGAATAGAACATGCGATGACGATAGAGATTTTCTATCGTCTCGTCGAAATACCAGTCCGCCGTCCAGCGATGGCTCTTCAGCGCTGCGATAGCCTCCTCCTTCTGCTCCGCTGTGCCGAAGACCATTTTCTTTTCATCAATCTCGCCCTGCGCCATCAATGTGACATCGAAACGTCCGGCCATGGATTTGATGAGGTCGCGGTGACGGGTCAGATATTGCCCTATGTCTTGCGCATAGGCAGGTGAAACCTCGCGGCGAACCGTAACGCCGACTTGCGTAACGTTTTCCAGCGGCGGCAACTTGATGCGCAGATGCTGGTTGTTGCGACGAAACGCGGTTGGGCAACCGACGATGCGCACATTGCGAATGCCGATATCGTTCAGCACCTGGGCCGTGTAAGCGCCGCGCACACCGATGGACGTCGTGGAATCTGCAATAATGCGCAGGACCGCCTTGGTCTCTTCGGAAAGCTGGATTTCCCCTCTGACCGGCGCTTGCGCTCCGACGCCGAATGCGATGACCGGCAGTTTCAGCCGTTGTAATACCGGGATCGTGTCACGCCAGTTCATATCCTTGTTGATATAGTTCGAGCCGCGCAAGATCACATAATCATATTCTTCACGCAGCCGATCGATCTTCTCGGGTGAGAAATTGGTGATCGGGAGTTCGGAAGCCTTCTCGTAATTCATTAGCTTCAACGATGACTCGAAGACGAAGGCATCGCCGATGTTATGATAATGATTGATGCTGCCCTGAACGTCGGTGTGACGATACCAGCGGACATTGTCGTGATCGTACACTTCTCCCGCAGGGATCATGACGAGGGCGCGTGCCATACGGTCTTCCTTCTGTTTCACTAAGGTCAAGCCAGGCTCAGCTTGCCTGAGAAAGAGCAGTTTGCGTAACTGCCGGTTTCTGTCTGCGCGGTTTTGATTCACGCAGCCTTTTGTAAAGATCGAGATGGTCCTTGGCGCAGTCGACATAATGGACCGGATTGCGGATCGAATGATGCAACCTGTCCCATATGCTCGGCGCGCTCAGCACTTCTGTAAAGCGGTCGGCCAGATCCTCAGCGCTGCGAACACGGAAATGCAGGCCGTCTTCGCCGTCGCGAATCTTTTCAGCCATGCCGCCGATGTTGGAGCAGATGACCGGGCGGCGATGATGCAGTGCCTCCTGAATGACAATGGGTGAGTTTTCCCACCAGATCGAAGGCATGACCACCCAGTCGACCGACTGCATGAGGCGTGGCATTTCAGCATTCTGGTAAGCACCGTAGAAACGCACGCGCGGGCCAGCCTCTTCAATCAGCTTCTGCATGCGCTCCTGAAAAGCGGGCGGCTGCTTTTCCAGATTGCCGCCGAAGATCATCAACCGGGAATCCTCGCCCCAGACCTGTTCCGGTACACGCGATACGGCATCGACCAGCACATCTATACCCTTGAACGGGTTGATCTGACCGAAAAAGGCAAAGCGGCTGCGACGTGGGTTCGGACCCGTCAGCTCACGCGGAGGGGTAACATCACGGATGGCGATGCCGTTTTCGATGACTGCCATCTTGTCTGGATTGAGACCCCATTCGAGATAGCGATTGGCGAGAAACTTGCTCGGCGAGACGAAGGCGTCGGCCAATTCCAGCATGCCGCGCACAAAGCGTTCTCGCTTGAGGAAACGCGCTGGCGGTATCTGCGGAAAACAGGCGTGGCAATCAATGGGCGATGCCTCGTTACAGAGCTTGGAAGTGCCAGCTTTCACCATCTGGCCGTCATTATTGCAGATGGACAGAAACTCGTGAAACGTCACCAGAATGATGCGATCCGGCAGCGCCTCGCGGATGGCATAGAGCGTTTCAAGCCCGAGGCCTAGAACATGATGGAAATGCACGATATCCGGATCGAAGTCGCGAACGAAGCGCAGCAGGTCGCGGCGGATTTCATCGGTGTTCTTGTTGGACAGATAGAAGTGATCGTACTCATCCGCATGGAACAGGATTTCGTCGCTGGCGCGCCGCATGCTCATGAGCGCCGTCGTGCCATGTCGTGGGATCGGGTGAGCGGCCCGTGCCAGATAGACCGATTGCACACCGGGAACGGTGTTCAACCCCTTGTGCAAATTGTAGGAAGCGATTTCACCGCCACCGAGCGAGATCGAAGGGTGAGCATGTGAGATGACGAGAACACGGAGTTTATCGCTCATGCGGGTTCCTCCGTCTCTACCTTGCGTCTGCCAGCGAGAATGGAGGACCAGCGTGCATCGAAGACCTGCCGGTCAATGCGTTCAATGAGGGCAATGGTCGATGCCCTGTCGGTTACGGATGTGTCGTCAGCTCCAAGCATCTGTGCTGAAGGCAACCAGTAGGAGCGCAAGCCCGATTGTTTCAGTTTCAATCCGAGATCCAATCCCTTTTCATGGGTGCCGAGATAGCCGCGCGTGAAGCCACCGACGGAAAACAGGGCTTCACGCGGAAGGATGCAGCACTCGAATGTTGCCGTTGCCACTTCTGTCAATGACATGCCCGAAACGGCGTCGATGGGGTAACCAGCATATCGACTGATCAGAGCGCGATCTGCCGACATGCCGGATTGCGGTCCAGCAACCCAGGTTCCGGCCCAGCGAATTGAATCATCCTCATAGGCAAGGGTAGGAGAGAGAACGCAGTCCTTGTGCGCTTCATAGGCGCTGACGAGCTTGTTAAGCCATCCGGAGCGGCGCGGCAGCAGTGAGCCGGCCAGAAATATCACCTGATCCGTTGAAACTGTGCGGGCGCCGACTTCGAGCGCATCGTAGAGGTCTTCCGAGCCTGTGGCGGAAACGAGACGGATGCGCAGGCGGTAGAAATCCGCGAGACGTCTGATTTGTACGCCGATACGGTCGATGATCTCGGTCGCAGCCGCGATCACAATCGGCGCAATGCGGGTTTCGGGATCGAGCGCAAGAAGCGCCAGCAAAGGTTCGATTTCCTCGACGCGCTCGTCGATACCGATGATGATCGCAGGTCCGATCGCATCTTCGAAGGGGCCGAGATCGACCACGCCAAAGACTTCCGGCGCGGGCCGGTTGACGCCGCGCAGTAATGGCACGAGCTGCTGATCGACGATATGGCGCAAAGCCCATGCATTCGGATCGGTCGCCCGGATTTGCCGGACGATGGCGTCACGCGAGGTCACGCGGGTAGGGGTCAACGGAAAGAAGGCGCGCCGTCCGTCGCTGATCGCAAGTTCCAGATAGAACGGCGAGGTGCTGTCGCCGGCGAGTTCCGGCGCGAAGGCGACGAAACCATGGGCGTGACGGTTGGGGTCGAGACCTGCATTGAATGGCGGCTGATTATCGAATTCTCGCGTGACGTCCGGTCGGTCGATACGAGTCCAGGTGGTATCGATCTGAATTTCACCGCGATGACGGCGCAGTTTCACGCTTTCCACATGGTTATCGGGATCGAGCAGCCAGCCGGAAATCAGCATTCCACTCCCTTCGACCCGGAAGACGTTGTCTACGCCCATCCGGACAGGAAAGGGAAGGCTGGACACTGTATCTGCACCGTCGAAACGGTTTGCGGCGGAACGCATACGCAGAAGAATGTCCGTCGAGCTGCGTACCCGTGGCAGGATAGCCCGGATATGGCTCGGCGTCTCACGCGAGCCGGACAATAGCCTGCGGTCGTAGACTTCGGTAAAACGCCACCCCCGTCGCCCGCGAAACAAAAGCCGTTCGATATCGGTGGGTTCGACCGGCTCATTGGCAAGCAGAAGACCGGCGAATCCGGAAGCTTCATCATTGAGATCAGGCCGCGCAAAAACACTGACTGCACATTCAGCAAGCGAAGGGTTTTTACCGCTGATCAACAGGCGGGTAACCGCGGGCGTCAGATCCTGTGCCCAGCCCTGCACAAAAATCTCGCCTTCATCGCTGCCGCCGATGAGCTCGATACAGCCGTCGGAGCGGGCTCCCGCCTGCAGCAGAACGGTAATGGCCGAAAGTTTCTTCCGGCTGATAGGGCCGGAAATCAGGCCTTCGACCAGTTCATCAATGACGCCCGGCAAGCTCGGTCCGGCTAGATCGCCGATCATAGCGACAAAATCGGCAATGGAAGCAGAGCGCGATGCGAAATTATAGCGAGCGACTTTTGCGCGGTGCTGGAACATGATCGTCTTGAGGGTGCCGCGGCGCAAAGCACCTGTTGGCACGATGGCGACAAAGCCATGCGTCCCGGCAGGCGAAGGTTCTTTGAGCGACCATGTAATCAGACTTGTCTTCACGCTCATGGCGGGGTCGCCATTGAGAAAAGCTGTTACCTGATCGTTTGCGGCACTGCCTATGCCGAGCACCAGCACCAGCGTGTCTTCGATCACGCTGCCGACGACCATCTCGCCCTCCATCATCATGGGAGGACGATCCGGTGACCGGGTCGGCCGTGCGGTCGGCTGTTGCGTAAAGGGTCTTTCGTCTTGCGCCATGAGATGTTTCCTCAGGGCATAACCGCAAGGGTCAGCAGGGCGCCAGCGACGAAACCGGCCAAAACGGCAGCCAGCAAGAACAGGAACTTGAGGTCACCGCCGCTGCGCTTGCGAACGTCATCGATGCGTTGTTCCAGTCCCGCAACAACGCCGTCCATGCGCATTATGTGCACGTCAAGTTCGGTCATGCGCTGATGGAGATCAGTGCGCAGGCCGTCGACGGAACTTGCAATGTCGAGCAGTTCTGCCGGGGCGGCATTGCCGGATGCGTCAAGAGTAGGCGCGACGCGCTGCAGCGAACGCTGATTGACTTGCAACTGGCGCTGCGCCGCCATCAACATGTCGAGCTTGTCCAGAATGCGCGTCATCGGAGCGGCGATAAGCGCTTCGGCTGCCTGTTCGTCGGGCTTCGGCACGCGCAGCTTCTGCTCCGTGCCGGAGGCATTGGCCGCGACCACCACGAGTTCGCCAGCCCGAGCGGCTGCGAATTGCGGTAGCATCACTTCAAAAGCGTGCTTGCCGTCGCCGATACCGTTGCGCTTCAGGTCAGGACGATCCTTGTCGGCGGGCGCTTCAGCAATAGGCTTGTCGTCCAGTAGAACGCGGATCAGAAGCCGTTCTGTCGGAACGGATGGATCGAAGGCCCAACCATAGAGACGGCCTTCCTCGATGGCGTCAACGCGTCCTTTCATGGCTTCGGTCCTTTGAGGTCCGGCTGCGGCATTGGGTGCTGCTGCCTGCTTTGTTTCCCCCTCGGATGGAACTTTGGTCGCGATGTTCATGATTTACCTCTTATGCTGCCTCGACACGTGCGATACGCAATGTCCCGATCAGATCGAGATAGCGTGCGGCGGTAGTGTCGATGGTATCCGGATGACGCGCATTCTCGCTGAGTGACTGGCGCAAATCCGGGTTTTCCGCCATTCGACGCATCGCCTGGGCGAGCGCGAGCGGATCATTTGGCGGAACGGTGAGGCCATTCACCTCATTTTCAATCATCTCGGCCATTCCGCCGATATTGCTACATATGACAGGACGGTTTTGTCCCTGTGCTTCCTGAATGACGAGCGGGGCATTTTCCCACCATATCGACGGCATGATCGCGCAATCGACGGCCTGGATCAGTTGGGCAATGTCCTCCCGGCGATAAGCACCCCGACGCTGGACGGAGGGGTATGTCTCGGCAAAGAGCCGCTCGATTTCATTGACGAAGCTCTCGCTTTGAAATGGTGCTGCACCATGCACGCGCAGTTCGAAATCGAAACCCTCTGAAATAAGCTGCTGTGCAGCTTCAAGCAGGACTGTTGCGCCCTTCCACGGATTGAGATTGCCGAAATAGCCGAAGACCGGTTTGCTGCGTTCCACTGGCTTTAGATCGACCGCAGGCCGTTCCGGCTGGCCGTTGGGTATGACGCTGATCAGCTCTTCAGCAAGGCCCCATTCGACATAGCGTTGCTTGAGAAATTCGCTCGGAGAAACGAATGCATCGACGGCGCTGAGGAGCGATTTGATATGCCGTTCGCGCAGTACAAACTTATCCAGCGCAATGTCCTTGAAACAAGCGTGACAGCGGTCGGGACTCGCCCCATGGCACAGTTCCTTGCCACTGGTGCGGACCATCAATCCATCATGGTGGCAGATGGGGTAATAGTCGTGCAAAGTCAGAACGATACGGCAATCGGGTAAAGTGCGACGCACGATATGTGGAAATTCGGCGCCGAGCAAAAGCAGATGGTGCAGATGGACGACATCGGGCCGGAAGTCTTGCAATAGCTCGACAATGTCGGGAACGATCCCGTAAAGGTCGATCTGACTCATGTAGAAGCGGTCGAAATGGCCAGACCAGAGCAGGATTTCATCGCCGCCATTGCCGATGCTCTGAAAGCTTGTGCCGGGGCGGGCCTCACGATGCACCTTGTTGGTAGCCCCCATAAACATGGCTTCGCAACCGGCGCGCTGATAGGCCCGAAACAGGTCGTGTGCGAAAATCTCCGTTCCACCGGGATGCAGTGACGGGTGGTTGTGGGCTGCTATAAGGACGCGCGGCGCCATCAGACAGCACCTCGCGAGGCGATGAAAATATCCTGATAGTGATCGGCCTCAATGCCACGCCAGTGGCCGAAGGATTTGGCGTCGAGCGTCAGTTTTGCACCGGCAAGCGCGCGATCCAGAAAGCCGTTTTCAAATCCCACAGCCGCAAGCGGTGGCAATTCGGGAACAAACCAGCACGGTCCGCTGCCGTGGCGTTCAAATGCAAGTCGCTTGTCGCGCTTGCCGTAGCGGTCACGCGCGGCCACGTCATCCACCACGAAAGCCGTCATGAACAGCTTTCCACCGGGAGCGAGAACACGAGAAACCTGATCGAGATAGGTTTTGACTTCATCTGACGGCAGATGCGTGACCACTGACGTCATGATGACGAAATCGAAGCTCTTGTCCGCGAACGGCAGGACAAGATTAAGCCCGCTGACCGAACCTTTGGGATTATAGAGGTCGTGGGCGATATCGATGTGATGGAACTCGAAGTTCGGATAGCGCGATGTTATGTTCTGGCGGCACCAGTTCACGCCACCTGCCACGGGGTCGATACCAGAATAACGTGTCTCCGCCGGATCGAGATACTGCGTCAGCGGCACCGCCATGCGACCGATCCCCGAACCGATATCGAGCACGCGCGCGTCAGGACGAAGCCCACCCTTGCGAATGAAATGACCGAGAAACTCGGCACCCACCGCACGATAATCACCGTCGCCGACGAACACATTGTTCGGATCGGGTGAAGGCAGAAAGCGGTTCTTCAGAACCGACTGCATCAACCAGTCGATCTGCGCATCCGGTATTGCTGGTTTGGCTTCAGGTTCTGGCTGTTTCAGCGCTACCACGTCCGTCAAGCGGCGCTCCTTTCAGATTTGGTCATAATCACATTCGACAGATCGGCAGTGCCTTCCTGTTCCTGTGGTGCGACCATCAATTCAGTAATGTCATCATCCCAGCGCTGTGTGTGGAGCCAGGAATTATATTGGCTGGCGAGGCCGCGCATATAATCCGCACTACGACGGATCGAGCGGCGCTCGAAATGGTAAAGTGTTACGGAAGGCTCATAGAATATTTGGAAGCCGAGTTGTCTAATCTTCAGGCACAGATCGCTATCCTCATAGTCGCCGATGACATAGTCTTCCGTATAACCACCGACGAGATCGAAGATATCCTTGCGCGTTATCAGGCAGGCACCGGTGACGCCTGGCACTTCTCGCGGCCTGAGCGCTGGCGGATAGTTGCCCGGCATGCCCTTGTAATAGTGGTGATTCAGCCAGATGCCTTGGCGGTCTCGGGCGAAATAAAGCCCTGCATGCTGAAGCGAACCATCCTCGAACAGAAGGCGAGGACCGATGGCTCCGAGCTTAGGCTGATCAAACAAAGGCTGGATGAGTTGTTGCAGCCAGCCATATTCGGCGGGCACAACGTCGGAATTCAGCATCACGATGGTTGTTCCTGTCGCAATGCTGGCACCGGCATTGCAAGCACGCGCATAGCCGCCATTGCGGTTCATGATTGCGAGCTTGAACGGCATGTCGTGTAGAATGTGCAATCCGCCCAGCATATGTTCGGTGTCGTCCTGAATCTCGGGCGAATCCAGCACGAAGATGAACTCTGCGTTTTCCATCAGCCAAGGGTCCGTAGCCATGGATGAGAACTGGAAACGCAGGAAGTCAAGATTGCGATAAAGTGGAATGACGATGGATGCGAGCGGGGAGGACGGCGTCTTTCCGTAATCCTTCACCTCGGATATACGCACCGTTGTAGCGAGCTTCTTCTCAACTTCGGTGAGAGCCGGCCCCAGAATATGCGAGAAGACTTGCGGCCTAGCCTGTTGGGGCGGTACAGACCGCAAAATGCGGTTACGCTGCGCCGATGGCTCGAAGGGCTGTGGTGCGGGTATCAGGGGTGCGGTCGTGCCGGACGCAAGACGCATCTGAAATCGCGGCTGCAAGAGAGGGCCAAGATTCTGCACCGAGGGAAGCCAGGCGACAAAGCCTGTCACATCCTGTTGTGGTGCATCTTCCCGTTTCGCGATTTTGCCAGGAAATTTATGAAAGTTGGGCTTTAGCGACAATGCACTGCCGCCTTCCGGTAGATATTCGATATCTGCAAGCATGGTGGCCGGATCGTGCATCCATCCGCCCACGATCAATCCGCCGTCAAGCGCCAGAGCGAGATCGATTTCCGCCGCCGGGTGTGTGGCGGACTGCGCGATCTGGCGAACAGGCAGCGGCGTGCGTGTTTGCAGGTCTATGGCGACCGCCGCACCGGCGGGACTTAGCTTACCAAGCTGGCGAACAAGAAATTCCCGCAACGCGCCATTGCCCTGCCATTTGGTCCACCACTTGGCAAAATCTGTTTGTTCGCCGCTTGTCGTGGCAAGCTTGCGAACGGCAACGCCTTTCGGACCGGTGAGCACCAGCAACAGCGGTGATGGCAGATTCTGTGCCGATTCCAGTAAAAAGTGACAAGGCTGCCAGGCGTTACGGGCCTGTTTGCCCACCACAAATCTCGGTGGAATGGCCATGACGCTGCCGGAAGTGATGCCGTAGATGGCAGAAATCTCGCCCAGCATCGGGTCGACCGCTGTTTCAAGGAGATGATGTCCCTGAACCGGTTCGCCGCAATGCTGGGCCTCGCGCGGTTCCGGCGTCAAAGCGAAAGTCAGGTCACGCACGAGGGATGCGAAAGTCTGGTTTCGCGAAAGACGGAAAGCGCCGCGCCACGTGGTCAGAATATTTGTGAGAAGCTTGATATGTCCGGGCAGGGTGAGTTCGCTCACGACATATTCAACGTCGAAGGGAGCAAGTTCGTTGGCCGGATACACGATAGCCTGAGCCGTCGGGCCAAGCGAGCCTGCGGAGAGCGAAAGTTCAACCGGCTCATTGCTTGTACGCATCGCCCAGAACATGCGTAGGCCACCATTTTCGAGCGGAATGCCAACGCTTAGCAGGGGAACCGGCTGAACCGGCATTTCAAATGTGCATTTGGTGGTCGTGCGAGCCGGGCCCGGGATATCCCAGATGATCACAGCGACATCGGCGCAAAGACGACAAATGGAGAGGTTCTCGGTTTTGCTTTCAGTGTCCGCCGAATGGTCGAGATTCAATGTGAGGCCCTTTCATTCTTGCAGGAAGATCCGGCTTGCCGGAAGGTCCGGGCACGCAAAAATGGGGAAGATGCGTGCCCGGTGAAGACAAAACATGCCCGGCGGGAGGATTGCCGGGCATGCTCTCAATTGTTCAATTAGTGAACAGTGAAGTACTGGTCCGGATGAGCCTGTACGTCGTCTGCATTTGTGTTCACGAGGGTAACGGTGTCGCCATTGCCGAGATCGACAAGGACATTGCCACCAACCTGCGTGACACGATCGGCAAGATCGTCTGCGGAAGAGATATCAAGGCCATTGATGCCCTTCTGAATCTGCAGAATGTCTTCACCGGGATTGAAGTCGAGAATGACGTCGTTTCCGCCGCCACCATTGAACAGGAATGTATCGCTGCCATTTCCGCCGATGAGAACATCATTTCCAGCGCCGCCATCGAGGATGTCGTTGCCGTTCCCACCGTAGAGAATGTCATTATGTGCGCCGCCATAGAGCAGGTCGGAGCCGTTGCCGCCCTGGAGAATGTCATCTCCATTGCCGCCAAACAGCACGTCGCTGCCATTACCGCCGCTCAGGACGTCGTTTCCTTCATTACCGAAGAGAATGTCGTTCCCGTTTTCGCCGAACAGGGTATCGTTACCCGTGCCGCCGAAAAGGATGTCACTCCCGTTGCCGCCGAAGACAGTGTCGTTACCATCGCCTCCGAATACGAGATCATCACCGCCATGGGCGCGGATGAAATCGTCAAAGCGGGAGCCGAACAACACGTCGTCGTAGGCGCCGCCTTCTAAAGTGGCCATCTGCTTCTCCTTGTGTTCCTGTATGGGGTTTCCACAAGCCGGAATGCTCCGACCATTATGCTCTTAGTAGTCTGCTCTGCATTAACTGGAATTGCAACATTGGTAATTGGTATAATTTGGGCAGCGATAAGTAACAAATTATTACCATTAATTTATATTACAGTTATGTAAACACAAATATGAAATGTATTTATCATTATAATAATTTCTATTTACATTGTATTTTGAATGAATTTATTTCAAAATTTGAAATGCAGGATAATTTTGAAAAAATATGACTTTATTTCAAATAGATGACGCCGCACATGAGAAATCATGCGCGGCGCTCCTGTTTTCTGAAATTTCAACCCAGGTATGAGTTCTACTATAAAATACTATTGTTATTAATCCTCGCGGAATGCCCGGTTCAAACTATCTGTGATAGGTGAAACCAAGTAATCGATAGCGCGACGTTCCTTGTGCACGATAATTATTTCAGCGGGCATACCAGGATAAAGTCGGGCAGTCGGATTTGCAGCAAGTGATGCCGGAGTAATTTCGGCACGCGCCACGAAAAATGCAGTATCCGTCTTCTCGTCGAGTGATTGATCCGCAGCGATATAGGTCAGTTTGCCGTCGAGCGGTGCCATGGAGCGCTGATTATAGGCAGTCAACCGGATCTGTGCGCCCGCACCAACCGAAATACTGTCGATATCGCGCGGGCTGATTTTCATTTCGACCACGAGAGGTTCGTTTTCGGGAACGATGTCCATGATCGCTTCGCCCGGCGCGATAACGCCGCCCGGTGTGCGTAGCCGGATATTTGCGACGATGCCATCCTGCGGCGAACGAACCTCCACACGCCGCATCACATCCTTGGCTGCAACGATACGCTCCTGTGCGTCCGAAAGTTCGACCTGGCTTGACGTGATTTCGCCGGCGATTTCGGACTGGAGGTCGCTTTCGATTCCCGTCAGGGCGAATTCCGCTCCGGCTTTTGCCTGCTCGGCCTTTGCCTTGTCACCGGCATATTCACCACGATCACCTGCAAGCTGGCTGAGACGTGTATCGATTTCTGTGAGTTTCGATTTCTGGGCAAAGCCTTTTGCTACAAGACTGGCGATGGCTTTGCGCTGATCGCTGATGAGTTCGATCTGCCGGTCTGTGGCAGCTATCTGCGATGTGGAAGCCTTTGCCTGCTCGGTATATTGCTCGATGGTCTTCTGCTGGATATCGATCTTGCTCAGTTTCTGCGCAAGCCGCTTCTGGAAAAAGATGTTTTCGGCGCGGATGGCATTTTGTGCGTTCTCACCGTCGTCTGCAAAGCCATCCGGAAAGCTGATTTCTTTCTCGCCCGATTGCTCGGCGCGCAGGCGAGCCAGTTTAGCAATCAAGCCGACGCGTCTGCTTTCCAGTGACTGGAGATCGGAGCGGGCTTTGGTGTCGTTAAGCCGGAGGAGTGGCTGGCCGACCTTGACGACATCACCTTCCTGCACGAGCAGGCGATCAAGAATGCCGCCTTCGAGATGACTGATCGTCTTGCGTTTGGAATCGACAATCACCGTACCCATTGCGACCGCCGCGCTTCCCAGATTGGCAGAATAGGCCCAGGCGAAGAAACCACCGAAAGCGACCCCGATGGTGGCGAGACCTGCAATGATGAGGCCGCGCAAAGGCGATCTCGAATCCTCTCGTTCCAGATCCAACGCCCATTCAGGTTTGACGCTGCCGAAACGGGTGAGTGTCTTGTGATCCGACGATTCTGCACGCGGCGCGAGCAGGCTGGAAACACGACGAGGAATAACAGATTTACCCATCATGCGGTTGCTGCTCCCATTTGCGAGCCGTTGCTGGCAGGTGTCAGTGAAGCGACGACATCGGTGCGTGGGCCGAACTGCGAGATGCGCCCGTTTTCGAGCACGAGCAGCTTGTCGGCGACCTGCATGATAGATGGTCGATGTGCGATCATGATGACAATGGCGCCATCGTCACGGGCGTGTTCGACGGCACGGATCAGCGCACGTTCGCCAACGGCATCGAGATTTGAATTCGGTTCATCGAGAACGATCAGGCGAGGGCGGTTGTAGAGGCACCGGGCCAGCCCGATTCTCTGGCGCTGACCACCGGACAGCGTCAGGCGACCGTCGCCGACCGGCGTATCATAGCCGAGCGGCATGCGCCCGATCATTTCATGGACATCGGCAAGGCGTGCGGCTTCCAGCACACGGTGTGGGTCGCTGTCACCCATGCGGGCGATGTTGTCCTTGATCGTTCCGTCAAGCAGGGAGACAGACTGCGGCAGGTAACCGGCAATCTCGCCGAACGAGCCACGCTCCCAGAGATAAACGTTGTTACCGTCGAGAAAAACGCCGCCTGACGATGGTTTCACAATGCCGATCAGCAATCGGGCCAGGGTCGATTTACCCGCAGCCGAAGGGCCAACGACGCCCAGCACTTCACCCGGTGAAATCGAGAAAGAGATACCCTTGATGATTGGGACATCCACGCCGGGAGCGGCATAGATCAGCTTGTCGATTACGAGGTCGCCATTGGGCCTCGGCGTCGGCATCGTCTGGCGCACGGCCAGATTTTCCGACAGCAATGACTGAACGCGCTTCCAGCTCGCGATTGCACTTACCCACTGACGCCAGTTTTCCACAATGCGATCGAATGGCATCAGCAAACGACCGATGATGATGCTGGTCGCGATCATTGCGCCAGGCGTGATCTCCTGCTGCATGGCGAGGAGTGTGCCTATACCGAGCGATCCTATCTGGATGATAAAGCGGGCCGTGCGGGCAATCGAGGAAAGGGCGCGGGCGCGGGTTCCGCCAAGGTCAAGCGCTTCGAGCGAATTGAGCTGCATCGTGCGCCAGCGGCGAGCGAGTGCCGGGAGCATGCCCATGGCTTCGATGACTTCGGCATGGCGCAAACTGCTGCCGATCTTTGAAACCGATTCGATGTTGGCTTGATTCGCCTCCTGAATCAGATTGCGGGTCAGGAGGTCCGTCAGCACGCCGCATGCGATAAGAATAATGACGGCGACGAGGCCGATCACGCCCAGCATAGGGTGTAACAGGAACAGCACGCCGAGGAAGATCGGCGACCATGCCGCATCAAGCGGAGCATTGATGGCGGGGGATGTAAGGAAGCTGCGCAATTCGTTGAGATCGCGAAGTGTCTGCGTCGCTTTCGGCATGCCCTGATTCACAGAGGCTTGCACTGCCGCTGTCAGAACCGCGAGGTTCAGGCGACGCACGAGCGCACTGCCCATGGCCTGGAACGACAGCGAGCGGATATATTCCAGCACGCCGAACACCAGCATGGCACCGATAGCGAGCACAGTCAGCATGGTGAGCGTGTCCATGCTTCGGCTGTTCAGGACCCTATCATGCACCTGCAACATATAGAGTGGTACAGTGAGTTGTAGCAAATTGATACAGGCACTCAGCAGTACCGCATAAAGTAGTCCCGATAGGAAAACGCGGCGGGCCTTGAAAATCAGGCCTTTGGGCGTAGTTACCGAATCGTCTTGCCCCTTTTTGTGCGTGGGGCTCTTGCCAATCGATTTGATTTCGCGAGTATCATTCATACGCTATCTGCCTTGGAATGGTCACAGGTGGCGGATATCCCTAAAAACTGTGTGCTAGTTCTCAAGTTCAGTAAAGTAATACTGCAGAGAATGTGACAGAAAAAAGGTTCTTACGGCGGGGAAATGCGAAAGGAGCAAAGAAAATATAACTGCAAATTTCTTCAAAATTTGAAGTAAAATTGAAAATGGAGAGCAAAAGATGCAAAAACTTCTACACGAGGGAGTGGAAGTCGAAACATCAGTCGATGGCTTTACTGCCGTTGATTTTCCTGAAGTTACCGCCGAAAAACAGGAACGCAGACATCCGGTGCATACAGTCGTTATCACGCATTTCGAACTGGCCCGGATGATAGAACGAGTGAATCGCCGCTTTGTGAGCTTGCTGAAAACCGAGCTGACGAAATTAGGCGTGGAGGATATCGGTCCGGCCCAGACCTTGGTTCTGATGGCTATCGGCGATGTCGAGCTCACTGTGGGTGAACTATTGGATCGCGGACATTACGTCGGTTCAAACATTTCCTATTATCTCAAACAGCTTACAGATGGTGGGTATGTCGATCGCGTTGCCTCGCAGAGAGACAAGCGGTCCGCACGTATTCGACTGACGGATAAGGGTGAACGGCTGTGTGCAAGCTTGCGCAATGCAAGCAGGGCCTACAACCATATCCTTACCCGGGATGATGACGATCTCAGAAATCTTGAGATTGCCTATCAGACCCTGCATAGACTGGAACTCGTGTGGGGTAATGCCGCACGATTTGGCATTTGATGTGTTGCGACGATTTTTGGCCGCTAGCCGAGCACGTTTTGTAACATGCGTATAGCATTTGTGCACCGGCGTGGTTTCGGTCAGTTTGCTGCGTTAGCCGAGAATCTGGCTACCAGTGGACATGATGTAAGCCTGATTTGCGAGACAGTGGACCGTCGCCTCCCAGCGGTCCGTGTCATCCGTCACAGAGTAGAATCTGGTCCTCGCACCGGCGGTGCGATGGCCAGATATCTTGAAGTACCCGATCATCACACGAGGATCGGGTACCGTGTGGCCGAAACCCTGGAATCCATGGCCCGTCACGGTCAAGCACCCGATATCGTCGTCGGTCATATAGGTTGGGGCAGCATGATGTTCGTCAAGGACGTGCTGCCCTCATCTGCCGCTCTTGGTTACTGTGAGTTTTTCTATCGCTCCAATGGCGCGGATGTGGGCTTTGCTCCTGACGACAAACCGGACATCGAGACCCGCAAGCGCTTGCGCCTGCGCAACATGGCACAGCTCGTCACACTTGAGGGAATTGATGGCGGGTTTAGTCCAACGCATTGGCAGAAAAGCCTTTACCCGCGTTCCGTGCAGAATCGCATTGCCGTGGTGCATGAGGGGGTGGATACAAAACTCTTCTATCCGGATCGCCACGCAGCAATTCAATTACCGGATGGGCGGACGCTGAAGGCAGGGGAATCGCGCGTCATTACATTCGTCGCCCGCGATCTCGAGCCATATCGTGGATTTCCGCAAGCGTTGGAAGCTGCCGCCAAGGTCATTCGACAGAACGATGATGCGATCTTCGTTTTTGTCGGGGGCGATGGCGTCAGCTATGGAACGCCGCCGCCGGGCGGCGGTTCCTGGCGGGAACATCTCGTCAAGAATTTCGATCTTCCGCCCGATCGCATCGTGTTCCCAGGCACAATTCCGCATGCCCAGTTGCGCAAACTCTATCAGATATCGACCGCTCATATCTATCTGACTTATCCGTTCGTCTTGTCCTGGTCGGTTGTGGAAGCGATGGCTTGCGGCGCGCTTATCATCGGTTCGGATACGCCGCCTGTGCGGGAAGTGATCCGCTCGGGGCAGAACGGCCTGCTTGTGCCATTTTTTGATACGGATGTGTTGGCGGAAGTGATCATGAATGTTCTGCGCGACCCTGACGCGTGTTTGCAGATGCGTGCCGCAGCGCGCCGGACTGTCGAAAATCGGTTCAGGTTGTCGGATTGTTTACAACAGCAAAAAACCTTGATCGACGCAGTATTGACCGGACAATAATCATTATGTGGCGACAATCGGGCATTAAAAGCCAGATGATGAAATATAAAATG